>JAZDMU010000052.1:0-73653 GCA_043800695.1 Bacteroidota bacterium | reverse complement strand
TGAGATGGTCCTGTTATTCACTACAGGGAAGAAATCATCGTCAAAAATATTTGACAGAAATGGGCTGAATGTTCTTCTGGTAATTGTCGGTAACATAGCTTTGTCCTCCATTAATTTTAAGTTAAACATATTTTACTTTTTCGTTTTCTGAATCCATACTTTCAAGTTTTGTTCCAAATCAAAATACATGCCATTATGGCACTTTTCATGAACAAACGCCAGACATTATGGCAGTTAGGTAATTACATATTTTTAAATTAGGTTTGTATCTGGAATGTCCGTAACATGAAAACCACTCTGAGAAACATCCTGATATTTCTGGCGATCCTGATCCTTGTTGCAGGTGCATGGTTCTTCAGGAACATTGTCGCCTACATTCTCATTTCAGGTGTCCTGTCAATCATCGGGCGCCCGCTCGTCGACCTTTTTTGCAGGATCCGGATCCGGAAATGGCATTTCCCGAGGGTACTGGGTGCGCTAATGACCCTTTTGCTGATATGGGGAGTCATAGTACTCTTCTTCATTATTTTTGTACCCCTGGTAACGAAGCAGATTAACTACTTTTCAACAATTGACAGTGAAAAGATTGTTCAGCTTATAGAGACACCGATAAGCAAAGCCGAGAATGTTCTTAAGTCATTCAATCCAAAGATTACAGAAGAACTTTCTTTAAAGGAATATTTTGAAAGTAAAGTATCAGAAGTACTGAATATCAGGATGATACAAAATTTTATCGGTTCCCTCATAAGTATGCTGGGTAACCTGATAATTGCTGTTTTCGCCATTTCATTCATCACCTTCTTCTTCCTCAAGGACCAGCATCTGTTCTTTGAATCCATACTCATGTGGGTTCCTGACAAGTACACTGAAAATTTCACCAGGGCTCTTTATTCAATTAAAAGACTTCTGACCCGCTATTTCATTGGAGTTTTGATTCAGTGCACAGGGATAATGATCATGATCGATATCGGGATGACTATCGTAGGGATCGATTTTCAGCAGGCGCTGGTAATGGGGCTTATCCTGGGAGTATTGAACATAATACCCTATGTCGGCCCGTGGATCGGCCTCTTCATTGCAATTATCATGGGAGTGGCGTCGCATATCGATCAGGATTTTCAGACAGTGGTGATGCCGCTGGTTTACGGTATGTTTCTAGTTGAAGTGATCGTTCATGTCATCGATAACGCCATCAATCAGCCGCTTATATTTTCAAACAGCGTCAAAGCGCACCCGCTCGAAATTTTCATTGTGGTACTGGCAGCAGGATTTGCGGCCGGGATCCCGGGCATGATCCTTGGAATTCCGACATACACGGTTCTCCGGGTATTCGCCAGGGAGTTCTTCTATAACTTCAAGGCAGTTCAGAAGATTACCTCCGGCCTCTCACCCGAGAACATCGCAAAGCATCACCGCCCGTTCGAAAATATCTTAAAGGATAAAGAAGAAGTGATAGAACAAAAAACTCCGGATATAGAATGAAAATATCCATGATTGACCCCGTATCAAAAGTGTTTCGATTCTACCGTGACGGATTCAGAAACATGTCGTTGTGGGGGAAAAAAGTATGGATAATAATCCTTGTTAAACTCTTCATTATGTTCGTTATACTGAAAGTATTCTTTTTCCCTGACATTCTGAAGAAGGGATTTGATACCGATGAGCAGCGAAGCGAATATGTTCTTGATCAATTAACCAAAACGTCTGAAGCAAATGATTGAAAATGTTGATGTTGCCCTTGTGGACTGGTCCAGGGCCCAATTTGCGCTGACAGCTATTTACCACTGGATCTTTGTTCCCCTGACCCTTGGGTTGTCGTTCATCATTGCAATTATGGAAACGATATATGTCCGTACCGGCAATGAAGAATGGAAACGGATCACCAGGTTCTGGATGACACTGTTCGGGATAAATTTTGCCATCGGGGTCGCCACAGGGATAATCCTTGAATTTGAATTTGGCACCAACTGGTCGAACTATTCCTGGTTTGTCGGGGATATATTCGGTGCCCCCCTGGCAATAGAAGGTATCCTGGCATTTTTTCTTGAATCGACATTTATCGCTGTTATGTTCTTTGGCTGGAACAAGGTGGGCAAGAAATTTCACCTTGCATCTTCATGGCTGGTGGCGATAGGCGCCAACCTCTCAGCCCTCTGGATACTTGTGGCAAATGCCTGGATGCAGAATCCAGTAGGCATGGTGTTCAATCCCGAAACAGCCCGTAACGAAATGACTAACTTCCGGGCAGTGCTCTTTAATCCGGTTGCGGTTGATAAATTCCTGCACACTGTTTCATCAGGATTCCTCCTGGCATCGCTGTTCGTGCTGGGAGTGAGTTCGTGGTTCCTTCTGAAAAAGAGGGAGGAACTTCTGGCAAAAAGAAGCATTCTCATTGCCGGGCTCTTCGGACTGCTGTCATCGTTGCTGGTTGTTTATACTGGAGATACTTCGGCAAGAACAATATCTGAAGTTCAGCCGGTGAAGTTTGCTGCATTCGAAGCACTATATGAGGGAAAAACAAATACCGGGCTGGTCGCTATTGGAGTATTGAAGGATTCAGAAGAAGAAACAAAACTGCCTGATTCAAAGGAGTTTGCATTCAAAATTGAAATACCAGGCTTTCTTTCCATTATGAAGGGAGGCAAAAAGGAAACATTTGTGCCAGGGATAAACGACCTGGTATACGGACTTCCTGACAGTACAATGATGGCTGTCGCAGAAAAGATGAAAAGGGGTAAGGCCGCATTGAACCTGCTGAATGATTATAAAACAGCAAGAAAGGAGAAAGACGATATCAGGGCTGAAGAAATAGGAAGAACCTTTCAGCAGAAAGATTTTGTTGATGAGTATTTCAGGTATTTCGGCTATGCTTTTCTTGATAAACCTGAAGATGTCGTTCCGAATGTTCCGGTTGCATTCTATACCTTTCACCTGATGGTAATGCTCGGATTTCTTTTCGTCCTGATCTGCTGCATTGCCCTGTTCCTGGTGCTCAGGGGCACAATTTCAAAGAACAGGTGGTTCCTGTGGATTGCTCTTTTCTCAGTTCCGCTGGCTTATATCGCAAGCGAATCGGGGTGGGTGGTTGCCGAAATGGGACGCCAGCCATGGATAATCCAGGACCTGATGCCGGTATCTGCAGCAGTATCACAGATAAGTGCAGGAGCGGTCATGACAACATTCATCCTCTTCGCTGTGCTTTTCACGGCCCTGCTTATAGCAGAGGTTTCGATTATGATTAGACAAATCAAAACCGGACCAAAACATTAGGAGGATAATTATGACAACAATGATATCTTACGTTTTTCTGCAGTCTTACTGGTGGATAATAATTTCACTGCTGGGCAGCCTGCTGGTATTCCTGATGTTCGTTCAGGGAGGTCAGTCAATGATCTTCTCGCTGCCTGACAATGATACCCATAAAACAATGATCATCAATGCACTGGGAAGAAAATGGGAATTTACCTTTACCACACTGGTTACTTTCGGAGGTGCATTTTTTGCAGCATTCCCCCTGTTTTATGCAACAAGCTTCGGAGGCGCCTACTGGGTTTGGTTAGCTATCCTTTTCAGCTTTATCATACAGGCCATCGCTTATGAATACAGATCAAAACCGGCCAATGTCCTTGGAAAGAAAACCTTTGATGTCTTTCTATTCCTGAACGGAACCCTCGGACCGTTCCTTATCGGAACTGCAGTCGGAACATTCTTTACCGGATCGCAGTTCAGCCTGAACAGCCTGAATAATGTACAGTGGGCTAACGGCTGGCACGGACTGGAAGCTCTCATCAACGGAAAAAACCTCGCTCTCGGACTCGCAGTATTGTTCCTTACAAGAGTTAATGGCTTGTTGTATATCATCAATTCAGTTGATGATGGGGAGCTTATAAAAAGATCATTTAAGAAATTGATAGTCAATTCAACATCATTCCTTGTTTTCTTCCTGTTCTTTCTCGGTACACTGCTTCTATCTGAGGGATATGGAGCTGACGGAGTAACAGGTCAGATATTTATGGAGAAATTCAAGTATCTGCATAATCTTCTTCAGATGCTGGTTGTAATGATCATTTTAATTATCGGGGTTATTGCCGTACTTTACGGTATTGGTATCGCAATTTTCAATGGAAGTCGTAAAGGTATCTGGTTCACAGGATCGGGAACGGTGCTAGCGGTTTTTGCACTATTCCTTGTTGCAGGATTTAACGGTACATCGTTCTATCCGTCATCCCTTGACCTGGCAAGCTCGCTTACCATACATAATTCATCTTCAAGCGAGTTCACGCTCAGGACAATGATGTATGTCTCTTTCATTATACCGTTTGTAATTGCATATATCTGGTATGCCTGGAAATCGATAAACAGAAAGAGAATTACGGAAGAAGAGATGAAAGGAGAAGGGCATATATATTAAGATAAAAGATAAAAGATAAAAGATAAAAGATTCAAGATTCAAAGAGATTGTAGTAAATTGATGACTGCATGACCGCGCGACTGCAAGACAATCAGATTCTTATCTGAGAAGAAGAGAACCCAGCGATACAACTATAAACAGCGGGATTATAAGTGCTACACCGGCAAGGCCAAAAATAACCAGAGCTGCAATTGAAATCAGTGCCAGGATATATCTCTCCTCGTTTCCAATAAGCCTGAGGTGAGAGAACTTGAGAGAGAACATTGGTATACGGCTTACCATCAGCAGTGAAAGTACTATTGTAATTATCGCCAGGGCAAATGCCGAACCAGTTATGCTGTTTATCAGGACTGAATCTGAATACTGTGCTCCAATCACCAAACCAATTACTGCCAGGGCATTCGCCGGAGTCGGCAAGCCCTTGAACGAGGAGACCTGGGTTTCGTCAATATTGAATTTTGCCAGCCGTAGTCCTGCGCACACAGGCATTAATACGGGAGAAAGGAGTATCAGAATTGTCAGGGATCCTTCAGCATTTCTAAATGCATCGGCCGGCAGAGAAAGAGATGCTGCCATAAGGTTATAGATCAGAATTGCAGGAGCGACGCCGAAGCTTACGATATCGGCAAGTGAGTCAAGCTCTTTTCCCATCGGAGAATATGCCTTCAGCATTCTTGCGGAAAAACCATCAAGAAAATCAAATGCCATGGCAGCCAGTATAAGCCATGAAGAAACTGCCTGATTTCCGTTCAGCGCATAAAGAATTGACATAAAGCCTGATGCAAGGTTGAGGGAGGTAATGAAATTTGGGATGTGCTTCATCCTGAAAGGCAGTTATCTTTTACGGAGGACAAAAATAAGATATTTTTCAGGAAAGGTCGTCAGGGAAAGAATTAATATCTTTGAGTTGCATGGAAAACAGCAAGCCCGGGATAATTAATGGAAAACTCACAGCAGAAATTATATCTCTGTTTCTGGTTGTTGTAATTTATGCTTTAATAATCATTAAGAGCCTTAATTCCAGTTATTTCTGGGATAATGTCCAGTTTACCTCAAAAGAAGCTCACTGGTACTATAACAGCAATTTCTCATCGCTGCTGCTTCCGGGTTTCTCAGAAGGTTCAGAAATTTTTGGCACAGGTTGCCATCCTCCACTGATAGGCATTATGACTGCTTCTCTATGGAATATCTTCGGAAAACATCTTTGGGTATCTCATCTTTTAATTGCTTTATGGGCAGCTGTTCTAATATTCAGTACGTGGAGATTGCTGAGATCTTTAGTCCCTGAGGTTATTGCAGGCTTTCTTTTACCTGTATTGTTGCTCGATTCTACTATCCTGTCCCAGTTATTTATTGCATCTCCTGATATTGTACTGCTGGCATCATTTGTCACAACCCTCCTTGCTGTAACTGAAAGAAGGATGTGGCTCCTTACTTTCGCATTGATATTCCTGGTTCTGATAAATGGCAGGGGAGCTGTAACAGGCATAATTCTTTTTATATTCTATGTATTTCATCAGATAGCTTCTGATAAGAAGAATTTGACCCCGGGATTGTTTTTCAAGAGCCTTATTCCTTTCCTGCCTGCTTATTTTTTAGTGAGTATTTATTACCTGGCGTATATTGTTAATTTCGGATGGTTTTTTATAAATCCGGATTCACCATGGGCAGTCTCAGGGGCAAGGCCTGAGGGATTGTCCCAGGTATTTAAAAACCTGGGCGCCTTCTGCATCAGGCTTGCTGAAAACGGAAGGTTTTTCATTTACATGGTTAGTATAATATTACTGATCCGGCTTTGCAGGAGAAACAGACTTAGATCAGTATTCAGAGGACTTAACTTATCCCTCGGTTTGATTTACTTATTGTTTTTTTTCTTCTTCTTATATTTTGCTGTTACGACCACGGCTGTTATCACATCCCGCTATTACATGGGCATGTTTTTTGTAATTAATATATTGTTATACAGAATGATGCCTGAATTATTATCAATAAAATCCATCAGGATTATTTCAGTTATTGCCCTGGTTTTTCTTATAACAGGGAACCTATGGACTTATCCGGACAAGATTTCCAAAGCATGGGATGCTACTTTGGCACATTTGCCTTATTATGAGCTAAGGGAGGAATGCCTCGGTTACATGGCGAAAAACAATTATGATCTGGCTCAGGTTTCCGGCGGCTTCTGCTTCAAAGGGAATCAGCGATATTTTGATCTTAAGGACAGGGATCTTTATATTTCAGAACGGGCAGATAATAAGTATTTTATTTATTCAAACATATCTAACATTGATGATACCTTTATTAATGAATTATACAATAAAGGAAAATGGACAGAGATCAGGACGTTCAGAAAAGGCTTTGTAACTGTATCAATTTATGAGAACAGATTTTACAATGAAACTTTTTGACTTTATTTGCAGGGTACTTTACAAGCCTTAGCCGGATGATATAAAATTATTTACTTTTATGATTATTAATTCAGGTATGATCGATATCAACGGCATAAAGATTGCTGTCGATTTTGACGGCACAATAGTTGAACACCAGTACCCTGAAATAGGCAAGGAGAAGCTGTTTGCTTTCCGGACACTGAAAGAGCTTGAAAAAAAGGGGGGAAGGATCATACTGTGGACATTCAGAACCGGAAAGGAGCTTGAAAATGCAGTTGAATACTGCAGACAGAACGGAGTGGAGTTTTACGCTGTCAACAAGAATTATCCTGAGGAAGTACCCGACGAAAATGTCAGCAGGAAGATAGATGCCGATATCTATATTGATGACAAGAACCTCGGAGGATTTCCCGGCTGGAGCGAAACCTGGCAGATGATCTTTCCTTTTGAGATAGAGCAGAAAGAGGCTGAAAAACGGATAGCGTCAGCAGGAAAAAATATTTTCAGCCGTTTATTCAGACGGAAAAAGCAGTCAGAGAAAAATTAGATAGTGTTGCTTGTTTCTGGTTCCTGGTTGCTGGTTAAATCGACGAGCAACATGCAACTTGCAACATGCAACAAGTAACAAGCAACTGGTAACATGAAATACATAATTTCTCTCATATCAGTATTGGCCTTAACCTGGATAATTTCCTGCTCAGGTAAACCGGGCAGATCCCAGGAAGCTGAAGGACCTGCAATTACTGTAGGCAAAGAGTCACTGGCCAATCTCATAACCATGAACCTTCCTGCCGAGAACACCCGCTTTAAGCTGGGAGATATGGTGAAAGTGGTTATGGCTCAGGACAGCAAGGGGGAGCCGCCCGACTCTATAGTGATCTGGTTTGACGGAAAAGCTGTAACAACTCTTGGTCCTGGCCTGTGGGAATATTCAATTCCTTCTTCCTTTACTGCAACCACGGGAAGAAAGCCGCTGAAGGTCACCGCCTGGAAAAAGGGAAAAGCAAGGACCACTATCACGAGGTTCATGATCGTTCTTTCTGACAAAATACCTGTGAGAAATAAATTCAGGGTCATAAACACTTTTCCGCATGACAGGGATGCGTTTACACAGGGGCTCTTCTATGACAGTGGGGTGTTGTATGAAGGCACAGGCCAGGAGACTGGCTCAAGTCTCCGGGAGGTAGAACTGACAACCGGAAAGGTGCTCAGGCAGCTGAACCTTGAACCTCCTCTCTTTGGCGAGGGCATAACCCTGTTCGGTGACCGGATATACCAGGTAACATGGAGATCAAAAGTCGGATTCGTTTATGACAAAGCCACTTTCAGCCTGATAAACAGAATTTACTACCAGTCTGAAGGCTGGGGACTTACAACTTTGAACGACAGGATCGTGATGAGTGACGGCACGAATGTCCTCTGGTTTATGGACCCGGAGATGTTTACCGTTGTTTCGAGGCTTGAAGTATATGATAACGAGAAGAAGGCCGACCAGCTTAACGAGCTTGAGTACATCAATGGGGAGATATGGGCAAATATGTGGATGACCGACCTGATAGCGAGGATAGATCCGGTTTCGGGAAAAGTGCTCGGATATCTCGACCTTAAAGGGATACTGAAAGACTCAGAAACTGACACCAGCGCGGATGTTCTGAATGGTATAGCTTATGACAGGGAAGGTAACAGGATCTTTGTCACCGGAAAAAACTGGCCGGAATTGTTTGAGATAAAGATCACTGAATGATCCTTGTACCGTATATCACATTCACGGCAGCCGGGATGATGCTGAATTCAGCGGGAGTGTGGCCCAGCGATTCGCCGTCGGCTTCAAGATAAAGCGGAGACTCAGATTCAACCCGAAGATTCTTTGTACGGTACCCGTCTATTTTCGGGTGGCTGAGAATTGTGCCATCATACAGCAGCTTCAGGCTTTTTACGATCTCTATCCTTCCCATCTCTTTTATTACGGTCACATCCAGCAATCCGTCATCAGGCACTGCTTCAGGGGTTTGTCTCATACCTCCGCCGCAATACCTGCCGTTTCCCACGTTAATTGAGAAAACATTGCTTGTTTTCTTTATGCCATCAATTATTATATCAGTTTTAACATTACTGTACGATATCAGGCTTGACAGCAGATTATAGAAATAAATAGCCTGGCTGCTTCTGCCCTTATCTTTCTGCCTGTTGGTTTTTTTTACTACTATCGATTCAAAACCGAGTCCTGCTATATTGATAAAATATCTTGTATGTGCTTCATTTTCAATATGATATTTTACTTTTCCGATATCATGAAGCAAAGTCTTGTTTTCTTTGATCACATTCACTGAACCTTCATACACCAGGGGTATCCCGAACATCCTTCCCCAGTCATTGCCTGTACCCACAGGTATCATGCCGATGGTTATATCCTTTGATGAGCAAAAATCCTGAGTAAAGATCCCATTGACAACTTCATTGAGCGTCCCGTCACCACCTACGGAAATTATTTTTCTGAAGCCTGTGTTAATGGCTTTTCTGGCAGAATCAATAGCATGGCCTTTTTTCTGGGTGAATTGCGCATATACAGGCAGGTTCTCTCTTTCAAATAGTCCGGAAATTCTGTCCCAGTCTCTCTTGCCTTTGCCGTTGCCGGCATTTGGATTTACTATGGCATACCATTCTTTCAATACGGGATTATCAGACATGTGCGATCAGGTTTTAAGTACTGCAAATATGTAAATAAAACCCATACAGCTGTGTTAATAAGATGTTGAAAACCCCAAAAAAATTGTTTACAATTACGTCTTTGCCTTCCGGAGGCAGTGGAGCTATTAATAGTAAATTTGAGGCTCAAAACAAAACCAAAAAACAGAAGGAACCAGATGGGAAGGATAATAGCGATAGCGAATCAGAAGGGCGGAGTGGGAAAGACGACAACTGCAATAAACCTGGCTGCCAGTCTTGCAGCTCTTGAGAAGAAAGTACTTATCGTTGATGCTGATCCCCAGGCAAATGCAACTTCGGGAATAGGCGTGGATAACCGGAAAGTAACCGGCACCATATATGATTGTCTTATTGATGGGAAGGAACCGGAAGATACAATAATGGGATGCGAGGTGGAAAATCTTTCACTGATGCCCTCAAATATCGACCTTGTTGGCGCTGAAATAGAAATGCTCGACAGGCCTTCCAGGGAAAAGATACTTAAAACCGTTCTTGAAAAGATCAGGAACAATTATGATTACCTGCTGATCGATTGTTCACCATCCCTGGGACTTCTTACTGTAAATGCCCTTACTGCAGCCAATTCGGTCATTATACCCGTGCAATGTGAGTACTTTGCTCTTGAAGGCCTTGGTAAATTGCTGAATACTATTAAGATAATCCAGAATAACCTCAATCCCGAACTCGAGATCGAAGGTTTTCTCCTTACTATGTACGATGCCAGGCTGAGGTTATCAAACCAGGTGGCCGAGGAGGTGAACAAGCATTTCCAGCAGATGGTCTTCAGAACGGTTATCCAGAGGAACGTAAAGCTGTCGGAAGCCCCGAGCTTCGGACAACCGGCTATACTTTATGACGCCGATTCACGAGGTACGGTGAACTATCTGAGTCTTGCAAAAGAACTGATAGAAAAAGAGGATGCCAGACTGAAAACAGCCTAGAATAAGCAACTGACATGACAAAAAAGAATGCATTGGGAAGGGGCCTTGGAGCCCTGATAGACGGGGTTGAAAAAGAGGTTCTTGAAAAAAAAGTTGAAGTGAACCAGGATATTTCGGTAGATGCCATTGACAGCAATCCGTTCCAGCCAAGAACGAGCTTTGATGAGCAGTCTCTTGACGAGCTTGCAGCATCAATAAAAAAACTTGGAATTGTCCAGCCTCTTACAGTGAGGGAGACAGGAGGCGGACGCTTCCAGCTTATTGCCGGCGAAAGACGCCTCAGGGCGGCTAAAAGAGCGGGACTTTCACATGTTCCTGCTTACATTCGTACAGCTGATGACCAGGCAATGCTCGAACTTGCCCTGGTTGAGAATATCCAGCGCGAAGACCTTGATGCTGTTGAGGTTGCTATCAGCTTCCAGCGCCTGATTGAAGAGTGCAGACTGACGCAGGAAGAGCTGAGTGACAGAGTGGGGAAACAGAGATCTACGGTAGCCAACTACCTCAGACTTTTAAAACTGCCCGCTGAGATACAGCTTGGCATTCGCAACAAGCAGCTGATGATGGGTCATGCAAGAACCCTTATAAGCATTGAAGATCCTAAAAAACAAATCAGTATCTATTATAAGATAGTCGACGGGGAACTCTCCGTGCGTCAGGCAGAAGAGCTGGTTCGCCAGTTGCAGTCGGAGAAAGGCAAGGACCCTGCCAGGGTTGAAAGGAAACAAAAGCTTAACGAGGATTTCTCGAAGCTGTCCGACCATCTATCGAACATATTTGCTGCCAGAGTGAACTTCAGGATCAATGAACTGGGCAAAGGGAAAATAGTCATCCCGTTTGAGAACCCTGAGGAGATGGAGCGTATTTTGGGGATCTTTGACCGCCTTAACTCCTGAAAATAATTATCTTTGTCGCGCCGTTTATAATCTGTCTTGAAGGCGTGTCTTAAAATATTTATTCTTCTGATGGGGATGTTGCTTTTCTCCCGGCAAAACAACATCGCGCAGGATTCATTGTCTGTAAAATCAGATATGAAGAAAGAAAAGACTGAATTCATAGCCGATCCGCAGAGAGCAACTATGCTGGCACTTACATTGCCGGGCCTGGGACAAATATATAACCGGAAATACTGGAAAGTTCCAATCGTTTACGCAGGCTTCGGCGGCCTGGTTTATGCAATAGGGTATAATTCATCTCTCTATATAAAATGGATGAAAGCTTACCAGGATCTTACAGATATCATACCTGAAACCGATTCTTACCTGGAGGTGCTTTATCCTGCAGATCCGAAGGATTATGATCCTGTCCTGTATCCTATAGACTATAAATCTTCGTATTACACCCATTATAAAGAAGGATTACTAAGAGGGATTGACAGCTACAGAAAATACCGGGATCTTTCCTATATTGGCATAGCCCTGTGGTACATGGTCACAGTGCTGGATGCAAATGTCGACGCGAGCCTGTTCAATTATGATATTAGTGACAATCTCGCTATTATTGTTGCACCGGTTCAGATACCCTCATCAGCAACAGGATTGGGAGTAAATATTAGCATGCTGGTTAATTTCTAATGAAAGAATGGATGATGAATTTTAAGATCTTTGCTGCTTTTCTGTTAGTTGCATCTGTAAACATAAAGGCTTTTCCCTCTTCCGACACCATAATTATAAGGTCGGATCCCAATTCGGAAAAAATTGCCGCCGACCTCGACAGCCTGGTAAACAGCTGGTATGTCAGGATGGCAATGCTTAACAATCCTGACACGTTCTCTGATGATACTGCAGGTGTTCAGTATCCTGATTCAATATACAGAGGGAGGCTCGACAGGATTAAGTCGATTATCAGGCTCCCGTACAACAGTATTATCAGGAACCATATCCATGTTTATACAATAAAGCAGAGAGATAAGTTCAGCGCAGTGCTCGGAATGAAGGATTATTATTTCCCGATGATCGAGGATATTTTCGATTCTTACGGACTGCCTGCAGAGCTCAAGTATATGGCCGTTATTGAATCGGCTCTCAATCCTAATGCAGTCTCAAGGGCAGGAGCCACCGGCCTCTGGCAGTTCATGTACAGCACTGGCAGGTTTTACGGCCTCACGATAAATTCAATAGTCGATGAACGAAGGGATCCCGTAAAATCAACACACGCCGCTGCAAAATACATCAAGGACCTTTATGCAATTTACAACGACTGGATACTGGTGATCGCTGCTTACAACTGCGGGCCGGGAAACGTAAACAAGGCGATCCGGCGATCAGGGAACAAGAAAGATTACTGGGAGATATTCTACAGGCTCCCACGTGAAACCAGGGGCTATATACCGCAGTATGTTGCTGCAGCTTACGGGATTAACTATTATGCTGAACATAATATCAGGCCGCTGCCTCTCAATATCCCGGTTTCAACAGATACCATTATGGTCAGTAAGGATATTCATCTCGCACAGATCTCGGAGGTAATGAAAATTCCTTACGGAGAGCTTCGCGCTTTGAATCCCCAATACAGGACCGGCCTGGTTCCCGGCTCTGCCAAACCCCTTTCACTTACGCTGCCTATGAACCATCTGGGAGATTTTATAGATCTGAATGACACAATTAGAAACTATAAACCCGATGTCTATCTCAACAGCACTACCAGAATTGTAGATCCCTCAAGATCAACATACGTTCCAGCTGACATCAAGGGAAAGACCAGGCTAACATATACGGTAAAGGACGGAGATAATCTCGGATATATTTCCGAATGGTACCGTGTCGGATTATCGGAACTGAAATACTGGAACAACCTTTACCGCAACACCATCTACATAGGGCAGAAAATAGTCATTTATGTCGATCCTTCAAGATCGGAATACTTCTCGAAAGTGAATTCAATGTCGTTTGCCGATAAGCAGGCAATGATCGGAAAAACGGTGCCGGCGAATACAGTCACAGCATCAAATAATTTAACAGCAGAAACCGACGGAGAATATATAACATACACAGTACGTTCAGGAGACACAATCTGGGATATAGTGAAACTGTTTGACAATGTGACGACAGGCGATGTGCTTGCCCTTAACAATATCAGCAACCCTGATAAGATACAGGTTGGCCAGAGACTAAAGATCAAGAAGAAGAGCTGATCCCTGACTGATATATGCGCCCTTTCAGGTCGTTTTTATTGCTTCTCATTATCGTGGCCTGTCTTACAGGCCTCTTTTTTATTTTCCCTGAAAGCAGGCTGTTCCCGGATCCGGAGGAGTATCTGCCCGTAGCTCTTTCTGATCTGAAACCAGGTACCGGAAAAGCCGGGGGTAAAGCTTTTAATGACACTCTTCCTGAACCAGTTCAGTCCGGAAACACACTGCATTCTGATACCCTGTCAAATGAGGAGCCTCCCGACCAGCTGGCTCCTTTCCTCGATTCATTGAAAGCATCAAAAGGCCAGGTGAGAGTTATGTACTACGGCGATTCACAGATCGAGGGCGACAGGATAACTTTCTACCTCCGACAGCTTCTTCGCAACGGCAGGGAAGGTACCGGTCCGGGATTATTTCTCCCTTCAATGCCGGTCATGTACACAAAATCTCTCTGGCTGAAATCATCCGATAACTGGGTGCGGTATAATTCGGTTTCATACAGGGACGGTGTACTGAGCCATAACAGGCTGGGACCCTTCATGACCATCTGCCGGTATCTGCCCGAAAGTGAAAAATCTACTGAACCTGTGCATGCTTATGCAAGGATACGACCTTCGGTTTTCGCGGACTCTTCCGTTGCAGGATTTGAGAAGCTCAGACTCTTCTACAGCAATGCTGAGGATAAAGTGAAACTGACCATTAAAGCAAATGATTATCAGGTTTATACGGGTTATCTTGAACGGGGAGCGGATGTGAAGGAAATAACAACGGATCTTTATGAGTCCGATGACATACTTCTCGAATTTGAGGGAACGGCAAGCCCTGATATACTGGGAATAAGCATTGAAAGCAAAACAGGCATAATCGTGGATAATATTCCCAGGAGGGGAAGCGCCGGACTGGAATTCACACTGGTTGACAGGGAGAACCTTAGGCAAACATTAAACCTGCTCTCACCCGATCTGATAGTATTGCATTATGGATTGAACATTGTAAGGAATGTCAGGAAGGAGTACAACTATTACAGACAGGGACTCACCAGGCAGCTAAACCTTCTTAAAGAAATTGCCCCCGGCACCCCCGTGATGGTGGTCGGGGTAACTGATATGGCAGCTGTTGATGGTGACAGCATAGTATCGTACAGTAATATTCCGGCAATAATCAATGCCCAGAAAAACGCGGCTTCTGATGCCGGTGCTTTGTTCTGGAGCCCTTATGACGCAATGGGGGGAGCCTCTTCAATTGTCGCCTGGGCAGGTAAAAGACCTCCCCTTGCACAGACTGATTATGTACACTTCACATATCCGGGGGCTGATACATTGTCACAGATGCTTGCTGATGCAATATTCAGATCAGTAGAGGCAGATACTCTGACACTTGAACATGAGGCTGATACTCTGATGGCCGATGAAGTCATTCAGGGAGTTTTACTTACTGAAGAACCAGGAGAAAAGAACCCGGCATCGGCTCTATTCAGACAGATCTTCAGGTATGATGAGGATCGGCCATTTATTTTCACTGCACCAGCCTTCTGGATATTCTTCCTGCTGGTACTTGCGGGATATTCGCTGATATATAAAAAGCTGTTCCTCAGGCACTTTTACCTGCTTCTTGTAAGCCTCTTCTTTTACTACAAATCGGGAGGATTGTTCCTGTTCCTGCTGGTGCTTGTCACAATAATTGATTACACATGCGGTATTCTGATATTCAGGTCAGGGAAGAAACTCTCTAAAAAGTTTTTTATACTTATCAGCATTTTATCCAATTTGGGAATTCTTGCATATTTTAAGTACACCGGATTCGTTGTCGATTCGGTTAACCAGGTCTTCGGAACTGACTTCCAGGTATATGATTTTCTTGCATCCTTCTCGAATTCATTTCTGGGAACATCATTTGATATAAGTAATATTATCCTTCCGGTCGGCATATCTTTTTTTACTTTTCAATCGCTCAGCTATACGATCGATGTCTTCAGGGGCAGGCTTGAGCCTGTAAGGAACATTGCTGATTTCGGGTTTTACGTTTCGTTTTTTCCACAGCTTGTTGCAGGACCCATTGTCAGGGCGTCTGAATTCATACCGCAGCTATACCGCGATTTCAGTTTGTCAAAAAGGGAATTCAGCCATGCTCTGTTCCTTGTCTTAAAGGGGCTTATTAAGAAGATGATCATTTCAGATTTCATCGCGACAAACTTTATTGACAGGGTTTTTGACCTGCCTTCACTCTATTCCGGCTTTGAGAACCTGATGGCAATTTATGGATACGGGCTTCAGATCTACTGCGATTTTTCAGGTTATACCGATATAGCGATCGGGTTGGCGCTTATCCTGGGATTCAGGCTTCCCGTCAACTTCAACTCTCCATATAAAGCTGCAGATATCAGTGATTTCTGGAAGCGTTGGCACATTTCGCTTTCGAGATGGCTGAAGGATTACCTGTATATACCTCTTGGAGGTAACCGGAAAGGGAAGATCAGGACCGGCATAAACCTGATGATCACGATGCTGCTGGGTGGTTTATGGCACGGTGCCAGTCTCAGGTTTGTGATCTGGGGCGGACTTCATGGCATCGGACTTGTGGTCAACAGGATATGGAGCTCAATAAGAGGAGGGAGGATGAAGCAAAGCAGGTTTAGAAGGGCTCTGGCGGTTTTTATTACTTTCAATTTTGTGAGCTTCTGCTGGATCTTCTTCCGGGCAGGGGATATGAATGCAGTAAGGCTGATGCTGACGCAGATCACCGAAAATTTTTCACCCGGATCATACCTGACCGTCCTGCCGGCCTATGCTACTGTATTTCTTCTGATTATCACAGGTTACACCATTCATTTTCTTCCTGAGAAAGTGAAGGAATCTTACAGGGGGCTTTTCATAAAGATGCCGGTTGTGCTCCAACTGATGGTCATAATGTTGGTCGCGATTTTGCTCTACAGCATGAGGACAACAGAGGTGATGCCGTTTATTTATTTCAGGTTCTGAGATCGGCACATGTGATCCGGAGCGGGGGCTCGGGTGTGAGTACATATCCTACAGATATGTCTCAGAATTGTCTTCTTTCACAAAAGGTGCTATTGCTCTTTTATATATACCCTGCACATAGGCGATTGCCATACCATAGTTAGTAATCGGGATACCTGCTTTTATTGCAGGTTGTAACCTGTTGTGCAGCTGCCTTCGGGTTATCATGCAGCCACCGCACTGGATCACCATAGCATAGTTTGTTATCGGGCGCGGAAGAATGTCAAGTCCGGCAACTACATCATATTCAAGTTTTTTACCCGTGAAGTTAGAAACCCATCGCGGGATTTTTGTCCTGCCGATATCATCACAGGCTACGTGGTGAGTGCAGGATTCAAGGATCAGAATCCTGTCGCCATCTTTTAATTCTGAAATTTTCGGGGTGCCTTTCAGGTAATTGTCGAAGTCGCCCTTGAAGCGGGCAAGCATAATGCTGAAGCTGGTGAGCGGAATATCTTTTGGTATTGATGCATCGGCTTTTTTGAAAACCTGGGAATCGGTAATTGCCAGGGCCGGTTTTATTCCTGTCTTTTTCAGGAATGCATCGACTTCTCTCTCTTTCAGAACTATTGCAACAGCATCATTATCAAGTATATCCCTTATTGCCTGAACTTGCGGCAGGATCAGTCTTCCCGCTGGTGCTTCAACATCAATGGGAGTGATGAGAATAACTATATCGCCGTATTTTATAAGATCGCCCAGGAGGGTTGGTGTTTTGAAGGAATGTTCCGGAATAGTTGATTTAATGAGGTTTATAAGCTCCTCGTAATTGCGCTTGTCTACTGCAGAGAATTCCAGAAGCTCCATTCCGGTTTTGCTTTTAACCTCTTCTCTAAATATTGCTGTTGGCCGGTCAATATCTGATTTATTGTGGATAATGATATAAGGGATATCCTGCCTGTCAAACTTCTCAAAAAGATCGTCTTCATTCTTGTCCCAGGTATTTCCGGCAACGACAAGAATCGCAAGATCTATAATGTCGAGGGTTCTGAGAGTCCTGTCAACTCTCTTCCCGCCAAGCTCCCCCGAATCGTCAATTCCTCCTGTATCAACAAGAATTACGGGACCGAACCCGGTTATTTCGAATGACTTCTTAACGGGATCAGTCGTAGTTCCGGCATGGCCGGAGACTATTGCAATATCCTGTCCGGCAAGACAGTTGATAAGGCTGCTTTTACCGTTATTGCGCCGGCCATAGATGCCGATATGGGGTTTAGCGTCTCTGCCTTTCGACATATTATTTTCCTTCAAGATCATCAAGCGAGAATCCCAGCTTCAGCAGGTTGCCCGGTTGAAGAATGGTCTTCAGTTTTGAGGGATCGATTGTTTTGAGGATACTGTTTGCCTCAAAAATATCAATCTTCTTTTCTTTCATCAACTTTGCCAGCTCAGCAGCTTTGTGATACCCGATGTGAGGAGTGAGTGCTGTTGTTACGGAAGGACTATGCATAAGTGCTTCATAGCCTGCTGATTCATTAACTTTCAGACCATCAAGCAGGTTGGTCAGCAGGGTTTTATCGCACGCTGTAAGCAGTTTCAGGCTCTCAATAACAGAGGCTCCGATAACAGGAAGGTATGCATTAAGCTCCAGCGCTCCCTGCCCGCATAATGAGGTTATGAGGAGATCGTTTGAGTATACTTTGTGAGCTGCAGAGATCACAAATTCAGGTATTACCGGGTTTATTTTCCCGGGCATGATCGAGCTTCCAACCTGTTTCTCAGGTATCGTTATAGTCCTGTGCCCTGAAATGTCTGAAGCCAGAAGACGGAGGTCGGAAGAGATTTTCTCAAGGTTGACTGCGTGTGCCTTAAGTGTTGAATGTATTTCAACCCATTTATCGAGGTTGGCAGTTGTATCAGCCAGGTTTTCACCATGAGATAATTGCAGTCCTGTGAGCGCCCTCAGCTCCGGAATCACCTCCATAATTAAAAAGCGGGGAATAGCCACGCCGGTTCCGGTTGCCCCTCCGCCGAGGTTCACCTGCTTGATCCGTTCAAAGCATTTTGAGACTCTCCACCAGTCGCGGGAGAGGGCATCATTGTAGGTACTGAAGAGCAAACCGAACGAAGATGGCACTGCTTCCTGAAGCTGTGTGTAACCCGGACGAAGCTTCTCCCTGTTTTCCCTTTCAAGCATTTCAATCTTCTGCCTGAGTTCATTGATTGAATTCTCAAGAGACTGGAGGAGTCTCATCGTTGCAACAGTAAGGGCAGTAGGAATTACATCATTGGTCGACTGGTATATGTTCGCATGTTCAACCGGATCAATATAAGTGTAATTTCCACACTTATTCCCGGTTCTGATCAGGGCCAGGTTGGTTATTATTTCATTGATATTCATGTTGATGCTTGTCCCGGCTCCTCCCTGGACAGCCGGAACGATAAACTGGTCAAAATGATTCCCGTCTGAAACCTCTCCTGCTGCAGATATCAGGGCATCAAGTATGACGTCATCAATAATTCTTAAAGCTGGATTTTTCCCGATTTTCTTAATTGCAGCGTCCCGGAATTTCCTGTACGTATTATAGCATGCAAGTTTGGTTATGCCCACAGACTTGTACCACTCGATGGGGAAGGGCGAGGTATCAGGGAAATTCTCTTTCGCCCTCAGCGCATGGATCCCGTAAAGTGCATCAGCAGGGATATGCTTTTCGCCAAGAGTGTCTTTTTCAATTCTGTTCATCAGTGGTTTTTTCCTCTGTGTCACTCTGTGGTCCTCCGGATTTACTCTGTGTAACTAATATAAAGATAAGAACTTACACTGAGTTTCACAGAGAAGCACAGAGTTCCACAGAGATTTTCTTGTCAGGCATTACTCCCCGAAACCGGCCGTGCATAAGCCACCACATCAGCTCCGGTGATTTCATCCCTGCAAAGAATAATCAGCCTTTCAAGCACATTCCTGAACTCCCTGATATTGCCGGTCCAGGTGATCTTCTGAAGCTCCTTTATTGCATCAGGCTTTATTATCTTTTTGCTCATGCCGTATTCCTTGCAGATCATGGAGTTGAAATGGTCCGCCAGAAGCGGTATATCCTCGGATCGCTCATTAAGTGCAGGCACATGTATGAGGATCACGCTCAGCCGGTGGTACAGGTCTTCCCTGAAGCCGTTCTTCTCTATCTCATTTTTTATATTCTTGTTTGTTGCAGTCACAATTCTCACATTGACATGGATATCCTTGTCCGAGCCGACCCTTGTTATCTTGTTCTCCTGGAGCGCCCTGAGCACCTTGGCCTGTGCAGAGAGGCTCATATCACCTATCTCATCAAGAAAGAGCGTTCCGCCGTTTGCCTGCTCAAACTTCCCGATACGCTGTTTTATTGCCGAGGTAAAGGAGCCTTTCTCATGTCCGAACAGCTCGCTTTCAATGAGTTCTGATGGGATCGCGGCGCAGTTCACTTCCACGAAAGGGCCCTTTGCCCTGCTGCTCTTCTCATGTATCTGGCGGGCAACAAGCTCCTTGCCTGTTCCGTTTGCTCCGGTTATGAGAATTCTTGCTTCGGTAGGAGCAACCCTGTCGATCATCTCCTTAACCTTCACTATAGCCGGCGACTCACCAACGATCTCATACATTTTGGTGACCTTGTTCTTCAATACCTGCGTCTGGGTGATGAGTGTCGACTTATCCATGGCATTGCGGATCGTGATCAGCAGCCTGTTGAGGTCAAGCGGCTTCTCAAGGAAATCGTATGCACCCTTCTTGATAGCCTCAACCGCAGTATCGATATTGCCATGGCCAGATATCATTACAACGGGAGTAACATTGGAAATATTCATCAGTTTTTCCAGGACCTCTATCCCGTCCATCTTCTGCATCTTGATGTCGCACAGGACTATATCGTATGTGTTGTTTGAGAAAAGATCGATCCCTGTTGGTCCGTCCTCAGCAAGATCAACCTCATGCTTCTCGTATTCCAGAACCTCCTTCAGGGTGTTCCGGATCGCTTTCTCATCGTCAATAACAAGAATCTTTGACATAAATGTTTCTATTAAATCAACCCACCCCAAACCCCTCCAAGGAGGGGATTTCTTTTGTAATAACTTCTTACCCTGCGCCCTGAGCTCTGCGCCCTGAGCTCTGCGCCCTGAGCTCTGCGCCCTGAGCCCTGAGCCCTGAGCTCTGCGCCCTGAGCCCTGAGCCATTTCGCCTATCCTGAGTACCTAAGCCATTTCCACATCTCCTTGTACGAAGTTTTCTTGCCATACATAAGGATGCCTGTGCGATATATCTTTGCAGCCATCCATACCCCGGCAATAAATGTTATCACCATCAGGAACATTGAAAGAGCCAGCTGCCAGGCCGGTACTCCGAACGGTATCCTTGCCATCATTACGATGGGAGAGGTAAAAGGTATTATTGAGAACCAGAAGGCAATTGAGCTTTCAGGGTTCTGCATTGTTCCCATTGCCACGATCAGGCCAAGGATGATAGGAATTGTTACAGGAAGCATGAACTGCTGGGTCTCGGTTTCATTATCAACAGCCGATCCTATAGCGGCAAATATGGAAGCATAAAGCAGATAACCTGTTATGAAGTAAAATATGAACGACAGGATTATCAGCAGCCAGTCCTGGTTCATCGCGTTGTCAAACAGCTTCGAAAATTCCTGAAGTTCTGCTGACATCTCCTCAACCTGTACGGTTGAAGCTGGTGCCGGCATATTTTCCTGCATAACATTCTGGGGTAATGACTGTGCAATTTCAGTAACGTCTTTCCCTTTAAGCACAGTACTCTGGACTATCGCTACAATACCAATGGTTAAAACGACCCAGATCAGGAATTGTGTAAGCCCTACAAGTGCTATCCCGATGATCTTGCCCATCATAAGCTGAACAGGTTTCACCGATGATACTATAACCTCAACAACCCTGCTTGTCTTCTCTTCGATCACGCCTCTCATCACCATGGAACCGAACATGAACACGAGCATGTACATGAGGAATCCGCCGATATATGCCAGAGCCATTGCAATACCAGTGCTTGTCTCCTTCTGATTACCAGAATCATCAAGTCTGATTGTTTGAATTGAGACATTTGTTTTTACACTCTTGAGAATGTTGTCAAGATCCTGAATATTGTAGGCAAGAAGCTTTTGTTTTTCAATCTCCTTCTCAAGCGATCTGGAAATATGTTCAAGCAGAGTCAGATCCGGTTGTTTTTTTGATATGAACTTAATGGCATTGGGAGTATTGATTACCTCCGGAGATATCCACAGGATTCCATAATAGCCTGCTGTATCAAAGGTTTGTTTAAGAATATTCAAATCAACACCCGGCAGATACACAAAATCAGCGTCTTTTGTATCAGGTATGACATTCACAAGGAGGTCTGTGCCGTCTTCAACTACGGCTATCTTCTTGAATTCCCTGTCGCCGGTAGCCATGAGGATTGTTGGGACAATTATAATTGCCGCCATCAGGAGCGGAGCCAGGATAGTCATAATTATAAATGACTTCTTCCTCACCCTGGTCATGTATTCCCTGTTTATAATAACGGATATCTTATTCATAATGAGAATTTTCTGGAATTAATTACGTGATTCTACAACCCGTATGAATATTTCATTCATTGAGGGAAGGGCAGGATTGAACGAGATGATCTTTCCAGATTTCATTACAGTGCCCATGATATCATTTGTTGTATGATTGCCCTCAGCTTTGATCCTTATTGTACTCCTGTTGTTTTCGAACAGTGTGTTAATTACCTTAAATTGTCCGTTTCCTTCGAATCTGACTTCACCGTCAAAAACCAGCTCATATTCGCTGGCTGCCCATTTATTCCTGATCTCATCCACGCTTCCCTCAAGGATGGTCTTAGCTTTGTTGATAAGGGTGATATTATCGCACAGCTCCTCTACTGAGGCCATGTTATGGGTTGAGAAAATTATGGTAGCACCTTTTTCCCTCAGGAAGAGGATCTCATTTTTGATGATATTGGCATTTACAGGATCAAAGCCTGTAAAAGGCTCATCGAAGATTATGAGCTTCGGTTCATGCAGTACTGTCGTAATGAATTGTAATTTCTGTTGCATGCCTTTGGAAAGCTCCTCGACTTTCTTCCCCCACCAATCGACAATATCCAGTTTCTTAAACCAGTATTTAAGCTTTTTCACGGCTTCAGCCTTTGTCAGTCCTTTCAGCTGGGCAAATAGACAGCCTGTTCGCCCACTTTCATTTTCTTGTAAAGCCCGCGTTCCTCAGGAAGGTATCCAATATACTGGACATCTTCAGGAAGGAGCTTGCGGCCGTTCATGAATAGTTCCCCGGTATCAGGACCAGTGATCTGGTTGATGATCCTGATGAGCGTCGTCTTGCCGGCGCCGTTTGGACCAAGCAGTCCGTAAATGCATTGCTCAGGCACCGATATGCTAACATTATCGAGTGCCGTGAAACTGCCGAACTGTTTGGTGATGTTTTTTGCTTCAAACAGAGACATAGAGGATTTTATTAGATTATTAAATGAAAGCCAAATATATGAAAACTCTTATTTATCACACGTACTCACCCCCTTCTTTTCCCCCTCTCTACTAAAGTAAAGAGGGGGAAGGCATTGGTATTCATTGTATTAAGCCCCCTCTTTGCTTTAGCAGAGAGGGGGTTGGGGGTGAGTACAGGTTGTTTCTCCTATTCAAAATACCCTTTCATCCTTTCGAAAAAGCCTTTGTCGTCCTTGTCGGGGTTTGGCGTAAATGTGCCTGACTCTTTGAATTTCTCGATTATCCGTGCTTCGTCGCGCGTAAGGCTTTTCGGTATCCACACGTTCAAGTTGACAAGCAGGTCGCCTCTTCCATAGCCGTTTACTTCCGGCAGTCCTTTTCCCCTCAGACGGAGTATTTTCCCGGGCTGGGTTCCCGGTTCTATTTTGATCTTGACATTATTTTCTATCGTTGGCACTTCAACGTGTGCACCGAGAACAGCATCGGGGAAGCTTATGAACAGGTTATATATCAGGTCGTTGCCTTCCCTTATAAGATCAGGATGCGCTTCTTCGTCAATCACCACCAGCAGGTCACCGTAAACACCGCCTCTCCGGGCTGCATTGCCTTTTCCTGAAACCGTCATCTGCATTCCCTTGCCGACCCCTGCAGGTATATTGATCTTGATGACATCTTCCTTCTGGATTATTCCCTCACCGTAGCATGCGGGGCATTTTTTGGTGATGGTCTTCCCCTCGCCTCCACATGCAGGACAAACAGAAGTGGTCTGCATCTGTCCAAGCATCGTATTGGTAACTCTTGTAACATGTCCCGATCCGCGGCATGTGGTACATGTTGACAGGCTGTTTGAGTCGGCAGCACCTGATCCTCCGCATGTTGAACAGGTCTCGTACCGCGATACTTTTATCTTCTTCTCGGCTCCGTTAGCTATTTCCTGGAGCGACAGTTTGACCTTGACCCTGAGATTGGTTCCCTTATTGACTCTTCTGCCTCCCCGCCTGCTGCTGCCAAAACCTCCAAAGCCACCGAATGCATCGCCGAAGATATCCCCGAATGATGAGAAGATATCCTCCATTGTCATGCCCCCTCCCTGGAATCCGCCTGCTGAACCGCTCATGCCCGCATGACCATACCTGTCATACCTGGCTTTCTTCTCATCATTGCTCAGGACTTCATAGGCTTCTGCTGCCTCCTTGAAGAGTTCTTCAGCCTTTTTATCACCCGGATTTTTATCGGGATGGTGTTTCAGCGCCTGCTTGCGGTAGGCTTTCTTGATCTCTTCCTTCGTGGCATTTTTTGATACATCAAGAATCTCATAATAATCTCTTTTCCCCATCAGACTGTTTTTTTGTACGGGCACTATTCGCCTACAACTACTTTAGAATGTCTTAAAATTTTATCCTGGAGATAATATCCTTTTTGAATAACGTCTATAATCCTGCCTTTTTTATCCTCTTCTTCCACCTTAACTTTTGCAACAGCATCGTGGAGGTCCACATTGAAGGGACAATTCAGGGATTCAATTTCTTTTATTCCGTTCTGTTTCAGGAATTCAACGAACTTGCCATAGATAAGGTCGATACCTTCCTTTATGGCCGTGCACTCTGAACCATCGCCCATATGTGAAAGAGCTCTCTCAAAATCATCCATAAGAGGTAAAATACTCAGAAGCAGGTTCTCAGCCGCGTATTTCGAAAGTTCCATTTTTTCGCGTAGGGTCCTTCTGCGGTAATTGTCGAATTCAGCGGAAACCCTCAGGTACCTGTCCTGCATTTCTGCCAGTTTTTCCTCCGTGGATTTCTCTTCCGGAGCTGGTTTTTCAGAAGAAGGCTGTCCGGATTCTATTTCTGCCTCGGGCTGACTCTCCTCTCCCGATTGAGGGTCAACGGCCTCTTTGGCTTCATTATCTTCCTGATTGTCAGCCTTTTCGTCATGATCTTTTGGTCCGGATTCGTGCTGATCAGATGTTTTCTTCTTTACCATTACCTGTTTAATTTCGATTTAGTATAACATAATCAAGCAAAATGCTTGCCATGGCCGGAAAATTGACAATTTGACAGAAGCAGGGAAGGTGTAAAGGCGTTAAGGCGTTAGGGCATTAAGGCGTTACGGCGTTAGGGCATTAAGGCGTTAAGGCGTTACGGCATTATGGCCCTAAAGCCCTAAAGCCCTAAAGCCCTATTGCCTTTTAATGTCTGCCCCGATGGCGTTGAGCCTCAGATCTATATCCTGGTATCCGCGATCGATCTGTTCAATATTGTGAATAATGCTTTCCCCTTCTGCAGAAAGGGCTGCGATCAGAAGAGCCACACCTGCCCTTATATCAGGAGAAGACATTACTGTTCCGCGAAGCTTTATTTTCCTGTCATGGCCTATGACCGTAGCACGGTGGGGATCACATAGGATTATCTGCGCACCCATGTCGATGAGCTTATCGACAAAGAAGAGCCGGCTCTCAAACATTTTCTGATGTATAAGAACGGCTCCTTTGGCCTGGGTTGCCGTCACGAGGAATATGCTCAGAAGGTCAGGAGTGAGTCCGGGCCAGATAGCATCGGCGATGGTCATTATCGATCCGTCGATGAATGTCTCAATTTCATAATGTTCCTGCCGGGGTATGAAGATATCATCACCGCTTCTTTCAATCCTGATGCCCAGACGCCGGAATGAATCCGGAATTATTCCAAGGTTTTCGTAAGAGACGTTTTTTATAGTTATTTCCGATTCCGACATTGCTGCCAGTCCAATGAATGATCCTATCTCGATCATATCGGGAAGGACAGTGTGATCACAGCCTTTAAGCTCGTTCACTCCATCGATACAAAGAAGATTAGAACCAATGCCTTCGATTCTTGCTCCCATCGATACCAGCATTCTGCAAAGCTGCTGGACGTATGGCTCACATGCTGCATTATAGATCGTTGTGCGCCCCCGTGCAAGCACGGCTGCCATAATTATGTTTGCTGTGCCTGTTACTGATGCTTCATCAAGGTGTATATATGTTCCGTTAAGTGAATCTGCTTCGATTCTGAAAAAAGGGTCATCGGCATCAAATTCAAACTTCGCCCCGAGCTTCTGAAAACCGGTCAGGTGAGTATCTACTCTGCGTCTGCCTATCTTGTCGCCCCCCGGCCTCGGCACACAGGCTTTTCCAAACCTTGCAAGAAGAGGCCCCACTACCATTATCGATCCCCTCAAGCTGTTGCTTTGCGACCGGTATTCATTTGTCAGAAGATAATCAAGATCGATCTTTCCGGCCTGAAAAGAGATTGTTGATTTTGATTCCCGGTTTACCGTTACCCCAAGGGATTCAACAAGTTCGATCAGCCTGTTTACGTCGCTGATAGAGGGTATGTTTCTGATTGTGACAGTTTCGGACGTGAGGAGTACAGCACAGATTACCTGTAATGCTTCATTTTTAGCACCCTGCGGGAATAATTCACCTTTAAGCGGTTTCCCGCCCTGAACAATGAAAGTACCCATTAATGCCGGCTATATCCTTTTTTCTTGTTGAATTGCTTATTCTGCTGCTTTCCGTGAGGTTTTCCCTGCTGCGGCTTCTTCCTGGGTGACGGAGGCAACAGCTCCCTGACTTCAAGTATCTTAACTCCCTCAGTTATTTTAAGCTTTCCCCTTGAAAGCAATTTCATGTCGCCGATGATCACCTCATCGGGAACCTGACTACGGTTCCAAGTGACGTAGGATTTCTTCATCTGGTTCAGGATCAGGGAGGTGAGGTATTCCTTTTCCTCGCCATCTTTCATTTCGCTTGCGGCATCGATCATAATTTCAATTATCCGCCCGTAATGAAGAAATCTTATGTTCCCCTGCTGGTAGGGGATCTGTTTGGGTTTCTCAACAAATTTCTCAGGTTCTGGAATCAGGTAAGGAGAATCAATATCCAGTTCGAAATCGGCAATAAGTGCAAGATGGTCCCACAGCTTGTGCTTGAAATCGCCCTCATCGCGAAGGTGGGGATTGAGATTCCCCATGACCGAGATGATTGTCCTGGCGGCCCGGTTCCTTTCAACCCTGTCTTCAATGATCTTCATATGATCGACCATCTTCTGCACATTCCTGCCATATTCAGGCAGCGACATTCTCTTTCGCTGGGTATTGTAATCGTAACTCATAACCTCTTTTTTGCAAAGCTAATAATTAAACCGCAATTTATCATTGACCTCCGAGTACCTTGAAAAGGAGGGTTGTAAGAAAGCCTCCAAGGGCTGAGAGGCCTGTAACTGAGCCTCCTATATGAAATGCTTCAGGAAGCATTGTCTCAGCGATCATGGTCAGCATTGCACCGGCAGCCATTCCGTCGACCAGGGCAAAAACAGCAGGAGAAACACTTTCAAAGAAGACATTACCGAAAAAAGCCCCTATGCCGGTAATCAGCATAATTGATGTCCACATCAGAAATATTTTTGTATTTGACATTTTTTGTTTTTTCATTCCTACTGAGCTGGAAAGAGCTTCAGGGAAGTTGGAAAGAAAAAGTCCGGCCAGAAGTGATAAGCTTATGCTTGGATGAATGAGCAGGCTTGATCCGATCACTATGGATTCCGGGATACCATCAAGCATAATGCCGAGCCATATTCCGAGAGATGGGTTTCCGTGTTCTTTAACTTCTTCATTGACATCTGTTTGTGTTATACCCGGTTTCCTGACTTCGAAGTGTTCCAGAGCCTCATCGTACCACTTTTGAGATACCTCTGCAGGTATTTCTGTTGTAAGTGTAAGAAGATGCAGCTTTTCTGTAATCAAAGTTCTTATTTCCTTTGCAAGGTCCGGGTTCAGGGTTATTACCCGGTCAAGGGATTCCTTGTTTATTACCCATACATGCATGTCGCTCTTTACCAAAACGGTATACTTATGAGTAGTCCCTGTCATTAATTCAACTATTCCATAAGTATCGTTTGGTTTAAGTATACCTGCCACATCATTTATACTGTCGTCCATAACAATGGCCTGACCATTTTCAATTATGAAAAACAGATCACCGGGATCTCCTTCGTGAACCATGAGTTTTCCCTCCCGGTAATGATACCTGTGAAGGTATGGGATCAGAATCTGTGCTTCGGATGGCGACAGATGATGAAAGAACCTGACCTTGCTGAGCTGGTTGAATATCAGTTTCTGACGCTTGTTCTGCCTTTTAACAATATGAGTAATGGTGGTGGCTGTTTTTCTTAGAAAACCTCCCCTGCTGTTCACCAGCGCATTGAGTATTACGAAGAAAACTCCACCGGATATCATGCCTGCTGCCAGGGGATAAAAGTGACCTTTTTCGACAGAAACAGATACAAGATCAATAGTTAATGCTGCCAGCAAAGCTCCTGCCCCGATAGCCATCATCGATGCAAGGACTTTTGGTTTTGGTGTCCATAAAAAGGCGAGGACTGCACCAAGAGGAAGTGAGACAGCGCTGATTATGCCAAACAGTAAGGCATCCAGTTCTAAGATTCCAGTCATTTTCTATATTTATAATGATACATTAATCAAACCATTCAGAGACCGAGAAATTGTATAGCAATTCCTGAGAAAAAGATCATTGAACCGGCAAAGAGATGGCTGTACTTCTCAACAGGTTTAAGGTTGATCCTGCTGAATCCGAGTCTGAATGCAAGCACGATTCCCATCATTGTCGCTATTGTGACTGCGGAAAAAAGGACCGAAACCAGCACGGCACCGGAAACATTGTTTTCTGCAGCAGGATACATAAGAATAGGAATAAGAGGCTCGCATGGCCCGAAGAGGAAGATCAGGAAAAGGATCCAGGGAGTTGTCCTGACCACATCGGTTTCATGAACGTGTGTATGTTCCATGTGATGATCGTGTTCATGCAAATGGTTCTCCCCTCCAATATGATGATGAGCGTGACTGTGTTTCCTTTTTTTGATAAGGTTCCTTATGCTGATAATCATATATACCAGTCCGAATGCAATAAAGAGCCATGCCGCTATGCTGCCCCTGGACGACTCAATATCAACAAGCCTGTTCAGTGAGATTCCGACGGCAATGCCAACCAAGCCCAGGACTACTGAACTGAGAACATGACCGAGCCCGCATAGGAATGTAATGAACATTGTCTTTTTCAGCGTCCACTTTTTGGCCTCGCTGAGAACGATGAACGGCAAATAATGATCCGGCCCGAGGATCGTATGCGCAAACCCGATCGATACTGCTGTGGCGGACAATAATGCTATTGAATCATTCATCGGTCATATCCAGGATATGCAATTATATTGATTAAATCTGAATTAGTTATATAAATGCAATAAAAAGATGTTAAGGCACAACGGTGCAACGGCGTAACGGTGTAACGGCGTAACGGCGCAACGGTGCAACGGCATAACGGCAGAAAAGAATGAGTGGGAGAGTGGGAGAAATGCCATTATTTATCAAGTATCCAGCTTCCGTTTTTAAAAAGATACTCGTGAATATTTAAATTATGTATGTAAAGCAAAGATCTTGAGTCTTTTATGAATTTCATCATCTGGATGTAATCAGTTCCGGCAGGGAAAAAATCAGGCTTCTTTTCAAATTCCGAACACGGCAGGATATAAAATTTCTTATCATAATTTATTATCGGAGCATAAACCCATGTGAGATAATAACCTGCACCTGTAACTTTTACTTCACTTCCTGATCTCTGCAGGTTGACCCTGAACATGGCACCACCGTCAGTTTTGGGTTTTCGCTGATTCGATACGAAATTTCCGAGCGAATAAACGGCAACTCTTTCATCATGAAGAGAATCTCCTTTAATCCAGATCATTTTCTGTATCACATGTGGATGAGATCCGATGATGAGATCAGCTCCTTTTGAGAAAAGGTAGTCAGCCAGTTCGGTTTGTGTTTTTGAGGGAACAGTATCATATTCATTTCCCCAGTGAAGGAAAAGAACAATGGCATCCGGATCAAGCGACTTTGCCTTTTCGAGATCTGCTGCCATAACCGTTTTGTCGAGCATATTGACTATCAGCGGATCGGGAACTTTCAGTCCGTTCGTTCCATAAGTATAATTGAGTAAGGCAATAGAAAAACCCGGTTTATTGATCATCAGCGGATTAAGGCTGTCCCTTGCAGCCTTGGTGAGGAAAGTCCCGGTGTGAGGGATACCCATGCTGTCGAGTCTGTTGATAGTGCCTGTCAATCCTGTTCTGCCGCGGTCAGCCGCATGATTATTTGCAGTGGCAAAATAGTCTATTCCCGCATTGCGGCATGCATCGGCCAGTGCGGCAGGGGAGCTGAACTGAGGATATCCTTTATATGGGGGGCCTGCCAGTGTGACCTCAAAATTGGCTATTGCCACATCGGCGTCAGAGATTACAGGTTTGATGTACATGAAGACATCATTGTAATCGTAGGTGCCGGTTTTCAGGTTCTCCGCTGACCATATCTGGGAGTCGTGACCCATTATATCTCCAATGAACAGAAGCGAAAGAGCCGGCTCTCTGACTGCAGATGACTGGCCGTTTAGAGTTATCTGCAAACAGCTGAGAACCAATATTATAATGGAAATTCTACGCATTTCTCCCGCCTTTTATCATGGTTGCTCCGGTCACAAAGATAAATTATTTATAACTTTGTCATCTTTGCACGCCTGCACCATGTAATACTGCAGGTAAGAAAATGGGAAAGACTGAATTTAATCAGAATATCAGAAGGCTCTCTCTGGCCGGAGTCATAATAACTCTCGGAATAGTATTCGGTGATCTTGGCACAAGCCCTCTCTATACCATGAGGGCAATTATTACCGGTGGGGCTGAAGGCTTCAGCGAGCTGCTCATCTACGGAGGTCTTTCCAGTATCTTCTGGACCCTGACGCTTACAACAACAATAAAATATATCCTGATAACACTCAGGTTTGACAATAATGGTGAAGGAGGAATATTTGCCCTTATAGCGCTTTTTAAGGAAAAGCCGATATGGGCGGCTATATTAACAATGGCGGGAGGGGCAGCACTGCTGGCCGACGGGGTGCTAACACCCGCCATATCGGTGACATCCTCAATTGAGGGAGTAAAGCTCCTCAGACCTGACTTTCCCGTAATCCCCATCGTGCTGGTAATCCTGGCCGTAATGTTCTTTGTTCAGCAACTGGGAACAAATTATGCTGAGAAGTATCTGGGGCCTGTAATGCTTATCTGGTTTACCATGCTGGGGACACTGGGTATCTCACAGCTGATCTCCAATCCTGATATCCTGAGAGCGCTGAATCCTGTTTATGCATTCAGGTTCGTGACTGAATACCCGGGAGGATTCGTCTTGCTCGGAGCGGTTTTCCTGTGTACCACCGGGGCGGAAGCCCTTTATGCAAACCTGGGACAGTGCGGGAAAGGCAATATAAGGCTCTCATGGACATTTGCAAAGCTTGCCCTACTGCTTAATTATTTCGGCCAGGGAGCATGGCTTCTTGGGAATCTTGACTCAGGTGCAGATGTGAATCCGTTCTTTTCAATAATACCCCGGTGGTTCCTTGTGCCCGGCATTATCATGGCAGTAACCGCAGCGGTTATTGCCAGCCAGGCGATCATAAGCGGTTCATTTACCCTTATCTCTGAAGCCATGTCGCTGAACTACTGGCCGAAGATAAAGGTGCTTCATCCCAACTGGGCCAGCCAGCAGGTCTATCTGCCGGTGATTAACTGGTTCATGTGGGCAGCATGCAGCGTTACCGTGGTCATTTTCAGGGAGTCTCTGAACATGGGTGCAGCTTACGGGCTTGCCATAAACATCACCGAAATTATGACCACCCTGCTCCTTTCATACTATCTGCTGCAGAAAGGGCTTAATCACAGGATAGTTCTCATATTCTTCCTTATTTATATTTTTATTGAAGGATGCTTTCTGGCGGCCAACCTCCATAAATTCGCAACCGGTGGATGGTTTACAATACTGCTCGCCTCTTTCTTCTTCCTTGTGATGTTCGGCTGGTATTTCGGACGGAAGCTAAAGAACAGGTATATTTCATTCGCAGACCTTGACAAGTATCTTGACATGTTCAGGGATCTGAGCAGGGATGAGACTGTACCAAGATGTGCAACCAACCTGGTGTACATTATCAGGGCCAACAGGCACGATCAGGTTGAATCAAAAGTGATCTATTCAATATTCAATAAGCAGCCTAAAAGGGCTGATACCTACTGGTTCCTGCATGTTGACAGGGTTAACGAACCAAACAGGTTCAATTACGAGGTCACACATATAATCCCGGGAACGCTTATCAGGATCGATTTTTATATCGGTTTCAAGGTTTCACCACGGATCAACCTTTATTTCAGGGAGGTTCTGGAAGACCTTGTCAAATCGGGCGAGATAAATCTTAACAGCAGTTACAGCTCATTGAAGAAGCATAACATCGGAAGCGATTTCAGGTTCGTACTCATTGACAGGATAATGTCGAAGGATATATCGCTCTCAACGTGGGATAACTTCATACTGTCGCTGCACAATATAGTAAGAAGGCTGGCAGAGTCAGATATAAATTCACTGAATCTTGACCCGACGAATACGGTGGAGGAACAGGTTCCGATACTAATTGACCAGCCTGTGGCAAAAAGGATCAGGAGGATCTGACCTGGCTTCTTCTGAGAATGCTCCAGGCAGTAAGGTAACCTCCGATAATTGCACCTGAAAAACCACCGCCTGTCTTTCCCCATGCTGATGCAAAGTGAAGATTGTCAATTGGTTTGAAAGAGTCAAACAACATTCTTGAAGGAGTCTGGGCAAAACCATATACTGCTCCTTCCGGGTTAAGGGTATATCTTTTCACCGTTGCCGAAGTTCCGGCATCAGAATACTCTATAGCTTTTGTTATCCCCGGAATCAGCTTTTCAAGCCTTTCAATGAATCCGGCAATTGTCCTTTCTTTTTTTGCCCTGTATTCACTGCGCTCAAGGGAGTCCCAGTCTTTCAGATAATCTACACAGCAAATAGCCCCAACGCTTTTTCCGGCAGGAGCCAGCCCTGAATCGATCTGCCCGTAATCAACGAAAATAAAACTGCGTCGGGAAATATCGCTGGTGTTGTTCCCATGAATGTCGGCAATTGTTTTTATTGAACTGTCAAACAGGGCTGTTGAATAATACTCATTCCCCAGCTCTTTCAGTGATCTGCTGAATCCCAGGTAAATTGTCAGAAGGGAGGCTCCCGGCTTCAGGCTGGCTGTTTCCCTGATAAGTTCCGTAGCATATTCTTCAGGCAGCATCCCGGCTGATGACATAACCGAATTGTTGGCAATAACCTCATTTGCTTCAACTGTCATCACCAGTGAATCAGGTTCGCTTTTTTTCCGGTAAGTCACACCCGTCGCTCGGCTGCCGGCGGCTGAGATTCCTGTAACAATATGATTAAAAAGGACTTCTCCGCCATGGTTCTTAAGGTATGCTGCCAGGTAATCAGACAGTTTCTGTGAGCCTCCCTTAATATAGCTTGCCCCACCGGAATAGTAGGCTGCCTGTGCTGCCGTGTAATATGCCAGAGACAGTGAATAAGGATCATCGTGGAAATAGCCGAGATTGCCGAGTAAAATGAGTTTCAGGTCATCATTGCGGATTATCGAATCGAGGAATTCACCAACACTCTTATCTGGTGTCGCACCTTCTGCCGGTTTTTTCTTCGGTCCGAGAAGCTGGTCGAAATAAGCTTTGATGCCCGTGGCTTCCCCGGGGAATAATCCCGACAGTGTTTCAAATGCTTTCTCAGGTTCATGAGGAACTGTAACGCTGTACCTGTCGTTGATGAACCTGTAAAACTCGGGCACCCTTATAAATTCAACATTTTTGAACACGTCAAGGTCATTAAAGATCCTTGTCTTCATGTCACGCGGTGAAGGACCATCCATTTCATGCAGTCCGACCTCAAGAATGAAATCACCCCGTTTAAATGTTGTAGCGCACCCACCGGGCTGGCTGTGCTGTTCAACAAGAAGAACCTTTTTTCCTTCTTTTGCAAGCTTGGCACCCGCAGTCAGGCCTCCGAGCCCGCCGCCGATGATTACGATATCATATTTCATATGTCACTTCAAATTCGTTGGAATGGGATACCTCTTGAATTCTTTTGTCCTGTCGAACAAATACCTGTATGTGATATAGTTTTTCACCGGGATGCTTCCGACAGAGATAAATATCTTTCTCATCTTGGGATTGAAGTCGCCAACCCAGGAGAACTCAATTTCTGTATAATGCGGCTTATTTTTAAATATTTTCTGCAGATTAAGGATGAATGCCGATTCTATTCCATGTTTCTGGTACTGGGGAATTACTCCCATCAGCATGCCTCTTGCGCGGGTCATTGTCTTCCTTTGTTTTAGCCAGAGGAATTTGAGCATGTTGAACAGATGGAGCTTTCCGTTGAGATGCTTTGCGATCTGGTTCAGGTCAGGGAACATCAGGTATATCGCGATTGGCTTTCCCTCAAAATATGCCAGCCAGATCATCTCTCCGTCGAGGATCGGTTTGGCTTTTTTCAGGGTTTGCCTGATGTACTCTGTTTCAAGCGGTTCAAAATTTACCTTGAATGATGCCCAGGCCTGGTTGAACACTTCCGCAAAATCGAGTGTCACCTTCTTTTCCTCCTTCCAGGTAAAGTGCCTGAATTCATAGCCGGGTTTGTTATAGATCCACTCCGCTATTTTTGCAATTCTTTCGGGAAGCGGTTTGGTGATATCGAGATGAAAACCCTCCATTTTGTAAAACACCTGGAAGCCGTATGATTCGAACAGGTTCTGGTAGTATGGGTGGTTGTACACAACATCAAACGAAGGATGTGTAAATCCGTTTACCAGCAATCCCCAGTATTTATCGGTTTCGCCGAAATTTATCGGCCCGTCCATTGCTTCCATCCCTTTTTCCTTCAGCCAGTTTCTGGCGGTGTCGAACAGGAGAAAAGCCGCTTCCCTGTCATTGATGCACTCAAAGAAACCCATACCTCCGGTTGGCTGATCGTATGTGTTTGCAAGTTTGAAATCAACAAAAGCTGCCACTCTTCCTATCAGCTTCTTTTTATCATCAGTAAGCACCCACCGTTCAACCACACCGTGCTTATGATAAGGGTTCCTTGCGGGATCAAACACAGCTTTTATGTCATTGTCGAGCGGGCACACCCATGTCTTATCATTTTTATAAATGATCCTTGCTGTGTCAAGGAACATTTTTTCGGTAAGCCGGTTGGTGACCCTGATTAAATTCATAAGGATCTGATCATTAGGTTATTTCATATAGATCTGATCGACAAGAGTCCTGTATTTTTCGAGGATAAACAGACGCTTCAGCTTCAATGTGGGAGACAATTCACCGGTGGCCGGGGTCCATTCATCCTCAACGAGCCTGAACCGGGATATTTTTTCGAACTGGCTCAGTCTTTTATTGAGCTTTTCAATCTCAGAGGAAAAGAATGACTGTACTTCAAGATGCTTTATCAGTTCCTCATTGCTGGATATAGAAACCTTGTTCAGGGCTTTCCAGTCATCAAAGAACCTGAAGTTCGGAGATATAAGGGCGCTTGCAAATTTCTCATGCTCGCCCAGCACCATAATCTGATCGATCATTGCCGATTCCTTGAAAATGTTTTCAATTACCTGGGGGGCAATGAATTTCCCGTTTGAGAGCTTGAAAATCTCTTTTTTCCTGTCAGTTACCATCAGGAATTTCCCATCCTCGATATGCCCGATATCGCCCGTGTGGAACCACCCTTCCTCATCGAAGGCAGATTTTGTCAGTTCAGGATCCTTATAATATCCGGGTGATACATTTGGTCCTTTGCAAAGTATCTCGCCATCATCAGCTATCTTCACTTCGACTCCTTCTATTGTCATTCCCACAGAACCAAGCTTTACTTTTCCCTTTTCGATCCTGTTTATAGTTATTATCGGAGATGTTTCAGTGAGTCCGTACATGTTGATGATCTTGATCCCTGCCGCCCAGAATATCCTTTCAAGCCTTGGCTGAAGGCTTGCTCCCCCGCAGCCTACTATTCTCACATTCCCGCCCAGCGCGTCACGCCACTTGCTGAATACCAGCTTGTCGGCGATCTTCAGCTTCATCTCATAGAACCAGCCGTTTTGTCCGAAAGGCTGATATTTAAGTCCCAGGGCGACAGCCCAGAAAAAGATATTGTGCTTCATCCCTGTCACTTTGTTCCCTTTGGAGATGATCACGCTGTAGAATTTTTCGAGTACCCTGGGCACGGCATCAAACCCGTCGGCTTTGATCTCCGAGAGGTTTGCCGCTATTGTTCCCATATTCTCCGCATAATAGATACTTGTTCCGCCGTACTGTGTCTGGTAGTTGCCAAGCCTTCCTCCCACATGGCAGAGGGGCAGGATACTCAGGTATTTATTATCAGGACCTAACTTGAAAACATCAGCTGCCGACAGGAAATTGCTTACCATGTTCCTGTGAGTGAGCATCACTCCCTTTGATCTTCCGGTAGTTCCGGAGGTATAGATAAGAGATGCGAAATCATCAGGAAGAATGGAATCCCGTATCACCCTTGCATTATCTTTATGCTTGTCAGCATTGATTTTTCCCAGGTCAACAATCTCCATCCAGTTCTTCACGCCATCGATTTGATCGAATGAGAAGATGCTGACAGCGCTTCCCGATGATTCGACAGCAGGGAATACCACCTTAAGCAGTTTTTTGTCGGAAACCAGGATGATCTTCGCTTCGCAATGCGTGATTATGTACAGGTAGTCGTCGGTGCTGAGTGAAGTGAATACCGGCACATGGATGACTCCTGTCATGGCCATTCCCATGTCAGCGATGTTCCATTCAGGACGGTTATTGGTCAGGGTGATTATTTTATCGCCCTTCTTAAGTCCCATTTCGAGGAGGCCGTAGCTGAAATTGTATGAATTATCGACATAATCAAGGGAGGTGTACTTTACCCATTCGCCATTTACTTTCCCACAGAGGGCATCTTTCTTGTCCCCGAAAAGCGCGGAATATCTTTCCAGCAAATCAAAAGTCCGTTCTGTTTTCATGATATTACTGTTTATAAAATGATCTGATCCGTTGAGTATGGAAAACCCAATATAAAAATAGGCAACAAAACTATATCCTGATTAAGTATAAAGACTTAATAATGATCCGGCATTCTCTTTCCATTTTGCCTTACCGCGATTGCACGGGCGAAGGGAAATGCTAATTTTGTTGTTTATGTATATTGTCATCACTTTTACGGAGGTCTTACTATAAAAGGTAAAACCTGTTAATACAAAATCAATAATATCATGAAAAAAGCATTCGTACTCTCCTTGTTCCTTATGTCAATAGCGGGAACTGTTATATCGCAGAATACCGTTTGGAAAGCTGCAGGCGACAAGATCAAAACTACGTGGGCCGATAAGGTTGACCCGCTGAACCCGCTACCTGAATACCCGAGACCTCAGATGGTAAGAAACGACTGGAAAAACCTGAACGGATTATGGGAATATGCAATAACACCAAAATCCGAAAAAATGCCCCAGACATTCCAGGGTAAGATTCTTGTCCCGTTTGCAGTTGAATCGGCCCTGTCAGGCGTGAATAAAAATGTGGGACCAGATAATGCATTATGGTACAGGACCAGATTCACCATACCCTCAACCTTTAAAAAGAAGAATATTCTGCTTCATTTCGGTGCAGTAGACTGGCTGTCAGAGATATACATTAACGGCACAAAGGCAGGAACACACCAGGGCGGATATGATCCCTTCTCTTTCGATATCACAGATTATATAAAGGGCAGCGGCCCCCAGATTCTTGAACTCCGTGTGACCGACCCTGTCGATAAAGGTCCTCAGCCGCGGGGGAAACAGGTACTCAATCCCGAGGGAATATGGTACACTTCAGTGACGGGAATATGGCAAACCGTCTGGCTCGAAGCGGTTCCGTCAACATGGATTGTATCAACAAAACAGGTACCGGATATCGATAAGCAGGTCCTTTCACTGAGTATAGATATAAAGAACCTTCAGCCCGAAGATGTCATTAAGGTATCTGCATGGGCCGGTTCAGAATTGGTGTCGGAAAAGGAATCAACATCAGGCAAGGATATAGTTCTGGAAATACGTGATCCGAAACTGTGGTCGACAGATGAGCCTTTTCTCTATGATCTGAAGATTTTAATTGTCCGGAAAGGGAAAAATATTGATGAGGTTAAAAGTTATTTTGCAATGCGCAAGAGCTCGCTGATGGCAGATGAAAACGGTGTTCTCAGGATGATGCTCAATAACCGGTTTATGTTCCAGTACGGACCGCTTGACCAGGGATGGTGGCCTGACGGATTATATACTGCACCAACTGATGAAGCCCTGCTGTTTGATCTTATAAAGACGAAAGAGATGGGATTCAACATGATACGTAAACATGTAAAGGTTGAACCTGCACGCTGGTATTATCACTGCGACCGGACAGGGATACTTGTGTGGCAGGATATGCCCAGCGGCGACCTGGGGGGAGGGCGTTGGAACACCAGACCCGGAATGGAAGGTGGATTGGACAAGGTGCGCACGGAAGAGTCGGAGAATATCTATCGTTCTGAGTGGAATGCAATTATGGATTGCCTTCACAATTTCCCCTGCATTATAGTGTGGGTGCCCTTCAATGAGTCATGGGGTCAGTTTAAAACGGCTGAAATCACAAAATGGACCATGGAAAAGGATCTTTCACGACTGGTGAACAGCGCCAGCGGAGGCAATTTCCATGAGGTGGGGCATATTCTTGATCTGCACAACTACCCGAACCCGGTGATGGCCAAACCAGAAGTGTTCGGCTCCGGCCAGGCACTGGTGCTTGGCGAATTTGGCGGACTGGGACTTCCGCTCGAAGGACATACATGGCTCGATAAGAATAACTGGGGCTATCGAAGTTTTGAAAATGCCGATACTCTTTTTAAAACTTATGCCGGCTACCTTGAACAGATTGTCCCGTTTATAAAACGAGGATTGTCAGCTGCTATTTATACGCAGACCACTGATGTGGAGATCGAGTGCAACGGACTGCTGACCTATGACAGGAAGGTAGTCAAAGTACCAGAAAACAAACTTAAAGAGGCTGCACGGAAGATGTATGAGGCAGCCGGGGGAATCATATTCAGGTAGAAGACAAAAGACAAAAGACAAAAGAAACAAGTAACAAGTAGCAAGACATAAAACACAAATCCGTCTTTCTGCCCCCATCTTCTTTCAGCCTGTGTAGCTTTAGTGAACTAGTCCGTCTTTGGTCTTTGGTCTTTTATCTTGGGTCTTGTGTCTTTGATCTTGTGTCTTTGGTCTTGGGTCTATTTAAAATTGTTGGTTATCTTTGACGGCTCAAAGAAAATTCTGAGATAATGGAGCTTTTTCAAACGCTGCTTGACTGGTACATGGCCAACCTGAATTATTTTACGGTTGCCCTCCTTATGATGATCGAGAGTACTTTCCTTCCCCTGCCATCGGAGCTGGTTGTGCCGTTTGCAGCATTTAAAGCTGCCCAGGGTGAGCTGAATGTTTTCCTTGTTATTCTTTTCGGTACTATAGGCGCCCTCTGCGGATCACTAACCAATTATATTCTTGCGTATTATCTTGGACGTCCGCTGGTATACAGATTTGCCGGGTCAAAAATCGGAAGAGTATTCCTGTTAACAAAAGAGAAAGTGGTTCACGCTGAGGAATACTTCATACGAAATGGTAAAACTTCAACATTTATCGGACGTCTTGTTCCGGGAGTACGGCATCTGATTTCAATACCAGCAGGGCTCTCAAAGATGAATCTGCGAGATTTTATGCTTTACACTTTCGTAGGTGCAGGAATCTGGAACATAATTCTTGCAGTGATCGGTTATTATGCCTATGAGTTAAAAGACAAGATCATCCCATATCTTGACGATATAATGATAGTTCTGGGAACCGGGTTTATACTTTATCTGGTTATTAAATTCTGGATTCAGAAGAGGAAGAACAAGAAATCCTGACCATACATAATTACTTCAACCATCTGTCAAGGATCTCCTTTTGTGCAGTTGTGATTTCCGGGGCCAGCCTGATCTCAAACGTCCTGATAATCTTCTTTTCAAGTGTCACCTCCACCTTGTTTGTTATACTCCGGTGAGTTACCGTAATTGATACTTTGTCACCCGGCCTGCCCGATTCAGTTATTTTACTGAGCAGCTCCGGAGAAGCTTTTTCACCATTGACCTCATTTATGATATCCTGTGCGCTTAGCCCTGCCTTATATGCCGGAGAATTCCATTCCGACCTGGCAATGACCAGATTATTACCTTCAATGCGTGTATTTATTCCGAGCCATGCGCCTGAAGACTCAAAGGGTTCTGTATCTATCTGTAGTCCGGCATACGAAAGGTACTTCTGGTAATCAACCTCCCTGACCGTCGAAACATATACATTGAATATATCATCAAGAGGTTTCCCTGCTGCCTTTTCGCACGCTTCTCTGAATTCATTTTCTGTGAATCCTCTTTTCTTTTCTTTATAATATGCCTTGTAAAGATATTTCATCACATCCTCAAGTGATTTCTGGTTTTTTGATTCATACCTTATTGCCAGGTCCAGCAGCAATCCGATCGCACATCCTTTATCATAATACGATATTGTTGTGTTTGAGGCATTTTCTGATCTGTTGAAGAACTGGATCCAGGTATCAAAGCTTGATTCTGCGGCAGACTGAAATAGATGACCGGGAACATTCTCGTAGCTTCTTATTACCGAACTCAATTCCCTGAAAACCTGTTCCCTGCTCATAAGTCCTGCCCTGTTCAGAACAAGGTATTCGTAATAAACAGTGAATCCCTCCGAAACCCATAGCATCGTTGTATAATTTTCCCTGTCATAGTCAAACGGCCCGAGTTCGACTGGTCTGATTCTTTTCACATTGTAAAGATGAAAGAATTCATGAGCGACAAAGCTTAGCCAGCGGTCATACCCCTGTTCCTGGCCAAAGGTTTCGGTGTTGGTGAAGACGGCCATTGAATTCAGATGCTCAAGTCCGCCGCCACCCCGGTTCATTATGATGAATGTGTAATGCTTATAGGGGATCTCGCCGATGAACGAAACAGCCGATTCAACCATTTTCTTATGGTCACTTACGACCTTCTCCCTGTCAAACTGACCGGGATTCTCAATTGCGATTGTATGCTTAATGCCATGAACATCAAATGTCAGGAGTTCCTGATTACCGGCAAGTATAGGGCAGTCATAAAGGATATCAAAGTCGGCAGCATAAAAAGTATTGATTTCATCTTCAACCGGATCAAGTCCTGTGGAAATGGTTCTGAAGTTTTTATATGGATTAACGGTTAATGTACAGGGCAGGCTCAGCTTCCCTTCTACATACATAAATATTCCATTATTCGCAATAAATGCACGTCCGTCGTCAAGGAAAGGTTCAGCAACCGAGACCCTGAATGCAAAAACATCATAGCTGATATGTATCGATTTTGATCCTCCCGTCTCTACCTGCCAGCTGTTTTTGGATATCTTTTTCCATTTCAGGGGATCGCCGGCTTCAGTCTCAGCCTTAAAGCCTCTAATATTTTTGGCATAATCGAGTATCAGATAATATCCGGGCGCCCATGATGGCAGTTTAAAATTGACGGCAGTTCCGGTGAAACCACTATATACCATATCAACATGGTAATAATGATTGTTGGGATTTTCCATCGAAACAGAAAAAGCTATTGATTCCCCCTGGGCATGAATCTGGCCGGCGGCCAGAAAAATGATAGCTGACAGAAATATTGTTAATTTACTAACAGTAAGCTTGTTGTACATATTTGTATTTCTTTTTACTATCAGAATCTTCCTATAAATTCGATTGTCATTTTATCTGTATGTATCGGGAGGCTACTTTTAAAATAATCTTCATAATTGATCCTGATCTCTGCATAAAACTGTCTTGGGTCAAAGCCGAAATTGATCCCGAGAGTAAGCCGGCTTGCGTCAACATCGTTCCCAAAAACTGAAGTTCCCATAAGATCAACTCTGGCTGTGGGCGTAATCAGGCATATTACTTTATTTTGCCTGGTAAAATTGTAGTATGAGTGAAGGTATATTCCGTCATCATGTATACGGGATGACAATGTATCAGTCCAGTTGCGCCTAATATATTCAGATTCAATAAAAAATGAATTATTTGAATAGCGCAATTCTCCTCCGAACATTGCAAGATTTTCCCTGTATTTTGCCTGACCAAAATAGGCGCTTCCAGCTGCGCGAAATCCTGATAAAGGTCCTGTAACGATTCTCCCAACCAGATTGGGACGATTGATCCATTGGGGATTATTGTTACCCGTCCCGTTGACCGCCCCAAGAAGAATGTTGACAGGGAAGTTTGTATTCCCCTTATAATCAGCATAAAAACCAATGTCGCGGAGCCCGTCATTTATGTATTTGGCCAGGAATGAGCGGTTGGCAAAAATATTATCTGCAGGATTCCTCATATAGTCGGTAGAGAAGGGTATCTTTCTCTGCCCCATATAAAAATCAAGAGATCTGACCGGTGTAAAACGAACATAGGCATCGAGCATTTTCATCTTTCCCTCGTCTGAAAGGTCAATCTCCACCCTGTACGACATATAATCGTTGATCATCCCTTTAGCCCCGAAACGGGCATTTCTAACCTCAAAACGAACCAATGAATTGTCAAGGTCATATTCCACCTTGGTTTTCAGGATGCCATCAAGGTCAGGAACAAATTCCGATTTAACCTTAACGGAATCCTGCGAATTCGTCTGAACCGAAATTGCAAAGGCAATCAATATGGCAGGCAGGTATTTCTTCCTCATATCTTTATATCCCGGTTAACTGTTAGAAACGAAACAGCAGCATCGGCATAGAATTCAGGAAGCGGGGCTTCTGCACCACCGGTCAAAGAAAATCCTTCACGTGACTGTAAATTCTGAAATGCGCCGGCAATGGATGACGGCCCTGAGCAGTTAACAAGCAGCAACGCTGCCGCAGCGATCACAAATGCGGTTGCAATGATCCATCTCATTCTTTTTCTGGCAGGTGATGACATAAGTAAAAGGTTAAATAGTTTATTGGTTTAGTGGTTGAATGGGTTTATGTAAATTTACTGATTATTTATATTAAGAGTGCTGGTAAGCCACTTTTCAGCCAGCACGGGCCATGTAATTGCTGCCAGCCCCACATTCCTGAGTCCGTATCCGTGACCTCCCGCCGGCAAGTAATGAAGCTCAACAGGTAGCTTTGCATCCCTGAGAGCAGTGGTCATTACCAGAGCACTGTTGCCATACGAGTCGTCAGCTGTCTGAAAAATGAACATTGGCGGTGTTTCAGGAGTAAGTATCAGCTCAGGAGTGAGCGACCTGTTATCGCCCTGGTCAAGATATGCGGGATAAATGAGTATGGCAAAAGAGGGTCGGCATGAGAGGCTGTCTGCTGCATCAACTGGTGAGTATGCTGGTTTGTGAAACAGGGTGCTTGTCCTGGCGCTGAGGCTTCCTCCTGCGGAGAATCCCATAATTCCGAGTTTTTCAGGATCGATATTCCACTTTGCGGCGCTTTGTCTGACTACTCTCAATGCCCGTTGTGCATCCTGAAGGGCTCCTTCTTTTTTATCTGGTATACGATACTGAAGGACGAAAGCAGAATATCCGATGGAATTCAGCCAGGCAGCTATTTCGGTGCCCTCTTTATCCCATGCCAGGATCCTGTATCCTCCTCCGGGACAGACAATTACGCCGGCGCCATTACTGACTTTCGGATCAGCCGGCCACACTTCCAGTAAAGGATTCGTAACTTCATCGTATCGGAAAACATCGTCTTTGTTCTCAGTATTGGCAACTGCAGGCTGTTTTTCCTTTTGTTCCCCTGGCACCTTTCCGGGCCATAAATAAATAACATCTTTCTTCTGTGCCAGGCAGCTGGCTGAAAGCAAAAACAGAACAGTAATAAGCAATTGTTTCATGGTAATAATTTTGATAGCATGGGTTGTTATTTCTATTTGGTTTATTGTCCTTACTCCTCATTCCCGTTTCTGGTCTTCCGGCCTCACCTCCTCCCGTACCCCGGTGGTCATCAACCTCACCCCCTCGTTCCCCCTCTGGTCTCCTGACCTCACCCCCTCATTCCCCCTCTCCCGGAGGGCGAGGGGGAGGCTAAGCCCCTCTCCCCCGGGAGAGGGGTTTGGGGTGAGGTTTTGCCAGGCAGAGTGGTTTGATGTGAGGTTATTCAACTATCTCAGCATTATCAAATTTCTGTGAGTTGTAATTTACTCTTGTATGCTGGATCCTTTTTACGGTTCTGCCGCCGAAGAATCCCCATCCGCCGCTTCCCAGGAGGAACCCCAGGGCATACAAGCCGCCATTATTATTCGGGGCAAACATGGCTATTTCGTCATTGAAGAGCATACCGATAAAGTCGAAAGGAGCAATAAATCCGTGCCACAAACCTCCGAAGAATCCGTATTCATGTCCGCTCAGGCACTGGTCAATAACCTCGCTATTGGCGCATCCTGAAAGAAACACAACGATAAGTAAAAAGGATATCAACAGAAGATTTTTCTGATTTACAAAAGTTTTCATTGTTAAGGTATTGGTTTAAAATCTTGATAAAGCATCAGAACAGATCCTGGTCAATAGCCTGACCCGAATATTTCCTTTCGTGATTGATAAGCCATTTTTTTCTTTTAAGTCCTCCGCTGTACCCGACAAGAGAGCCGTCAGAACCGATTACCCTGTGGCAGGGGATGATAATTGCGATTCTGTTTGAGCCATTAGCCTGCGCGACAGCCCTGACTGCTTCCGGATTATTGAGCGAATCTGCCTGTTTCTGGTAGGATATAGTTGATCCGTAAGGGATTTTTCTGAGTATGTGCCAGCACTCCTCCTGGAAATCAGTGCCTTTTATAACAAGGGGAAGGGAGAAATCCTTTCTCTTTCCGTTGAAATATTCCTTCATCTGTCTTCTGAGCTTCCACAGTTGCCAGTTCAGTCCGCTCTTAAATGGTTCATCGCAAAGCTCCGAAATCTCTTTGAAGTCGTCAGAAGCAACCTTGCCTTCTGCAAATTCAAGAAGGCATATCCCGGCTGATGATGCCGCTGCAATCATATCGCCCAGGGGAGTTCCGATTGTGGTGGTTTTTATCATAATGTCATGCGGTCGTGCAGTCATGCAGTCATGCATTCATGCGGTCTGAATAGTATCAGGTTTTTTTGGAAAATCTGGAAGATGTTGATTTAATGTATTTTATATTCCGGAAGCGCAGAGCTGCCCAGTCTTCATTCATCGCAACCATTCTTATTCCGTGAAAGCCAAGATCGTTCAGAATGTGCCAACCGTGGTCGCGCTCAAGTCCGTTTACATGAAGTTTAGAACTTTTCTTTGGATAGCAGAACCAAAGTACCCCGTCGGCAGTGAGGTTATGCAATGCCAGGGGAGCAATATTGTCTACTTCGGAAACCGACTTTACAAAAACTATCATGAATTCATAAGGGCAGCGCTGATCTATCTCATTATCAATGATAACCCCGATAAGCTCCCTGGAAATTTCACGAAGGAACCTGGGTTCCGGGTTTATTACCGCAATTCTCACGTAATCCTTGTAGTTCAGCTTATCAAGCAGTTCTTTCATCCTGATGAGGAGTATAAAAAAGCTAATTTAATAAAAAATTGACAAACCGGATAAAAGATCATACCTTTGTATTCTCGGAAAATGGGGTGCCTTAATATTACGGGCTGAGATCAAACCCTTTGTACCTGATCCGGATAATGCCGGCGTAGGAAAAATAAAACCGTATGATCAGCATTAAATGGCAGCCTCATTTTTCAGATGATTAAATTTATTTCTGCTGAAATGAGAAAATTACTTTTTCTGATTCTATTACCCGGATTTTTTTCACTCTCTGCAATTTCCCCTGATGGCAGTTCAGTGATAAGGGGCAGGATAACCGGTAGAGATGGAAATCCGCTGGCAGGCACCACTGTTATCATAAGCGGGACCTTTTTCGGAACCTATTCTTCAGCCGATGGAGCCTTCCGGTTTTCAAACCTTGCCGATGGACAATACTCACTCCGTTTCTCTTTTACAGGCTTTGAAAGCCAGGTTCACCATATTGACCTGAAAGGAGAAATGGTGCTGGATATCGTCCTTGAGGAGAAAGCTCTGATGACCGAAGAGGTCGTAATAGAATCAACAAGGGCAGGAACCAATACCCCGATGGCCTTCTCAGATATTGACGCGTCAGTCATTAGCAAGAAGAACTCCGGGCAGGACCTGCCTTTCCTGCTGAGCCTTACACCTTCGCTTGTGGAAACATCTGAGGCCGGTAATGGCATCGGTTATACGAATCTCAGGATCAGGGGCTCCGATGCCAGCAGGATAAACGTAACCATCGATGGGATCCCTCTTAATGATCCTGAATCACAGCAGGTATTCTGGGTTGACCTGCCCGACCTGGCCTCATCGATTGACAATATACAGGTTCAGAGAGGTGTGGGCACTTCTTCAAACGGAGCCGGTGCCTTTGGCGCATCTGTTAATATTCAGACCAAAGTAGTTCATAACGAACCCTTTGCCGAAATAAATTCATCTGCCGGATCCTTTATAACTTTTAAAAATAGTCTTGCTGCAGGAACCGGTCTGCTTGCTGAGAGGTTCGCATTCCAGATGCGTTACTCTGATATAAGAAGCAAAGGTTATATCGACCGTACAGGATCTGAGCACCAGTCAGCATATTTCAGCGGCGTATTCCGGACAGCCCGGTCGCTGCTGAAGGCAAATATTATTTATGGCAAAGAGCACACAGGCATAGGATGGTGGGGCGTGCCGGGGGATATGCTGGATAGCGATTATGAAATTAACAGGACATTTAATCCGGCAGGAATGTACGAAACAACACCCGGTTCTTTTGAATTCTATGACAATGAGAGTGACAACTACGTTCAGACCCATTACCAGCTGATACACAGCCTGAGAATCAACAACTACCTCAATCTCAATTCAGCTTTTCATTATACAGCAGGCAAAGGATATTATGAAGAGTACAAGGAGGACAGGGATATGGAAGAATATGGTCTTCAGCCTGTTACAATCGGAGGAACAGAGATCACGGAATCTGACCTTATCAGAAGAAAATGGATGGTGAATGATTTCTACGGCCTCGTATGGTCGCTGAATTACAGGAAGCAGAAGATCGAAGCAACTGTTGGAGGGGGTATGAACCTTTACAATGGCGATCATTTCGGAAGAATAATCTGGATGCAGTATGCGGGTAATACGTCAAAGGATTATCAGTGGTACTTTAATCAGGGAAACAAAGGGGAAGCCAGTATCTATGGGAAGGTTAATTACTCATTGTCTCCAATAACATCATTATTTACAGATATTCATTACAGGTATATCAGATATGAAATGTCAGGTAGTGATGATGATCTGAAGGATATCTCACAGCAGCATATTTTTCACTTCTTCAATCCGAAAGCAGGCCTCTTTTTTTCACTCAACCCGAACCAGGATGCTTTTATCTCGCTCTCGATCGCAAACCGTGAACCGACGCGGACAGATTTCAAGGAGGCATCAGGAGATCCCGGTGCGACTCCGGCGAGTGAAACTTTATACGATGCTGAGGCGGGCTACACAATAAGATCCCAAAAATACACTGCCGGGGTTAACCTTTACGGCATGTTTTATAAAGATCAGCTTGTGCCTACCGGAGAACTCAGCAATACGGGGTATTCAATAATGACAAACGTTGAAAACAGCTACAGGATAGGAGCTGAGCTTAGTGCCGGACTGAAACCTGTAAAATTCCTTGAATGGAACTTTAGCATGACTTTAAGCAGAAATACGATTGTGGATTTCATTGAGCATTACATAGATTACAACACTGCTGACTGGTCGGAAGAATATAAAAGCAAAAGCCTGGGGAATACCGATATTGCATACTCCCCTTCCGTCACAGGATCAAGTGATATGAATGTTAAGATACTGAAAAATCTTGAGATGCATTTCATCAGCAAATTTGTAGGCAAACAGTATTTCGATAATACCATGAGCAGTGAAAGGATGCTAGAACCATATTTTGTAAATAACCTTCGTATTGATTTTGAGCCGGATGTTCCAAAAATAAAGAGTGCCCAGTTTCAGGTTCTGATTAATAACATTTTAAACAGTATGTACGAAAGCAACGCTTACGGCGGTAACTGGTACGAAAATGGTACAGAACAAACATGGGCATATTATTTTCCGCAAGCCGGATTAAATTTTATGGTGAGAATAGGTTTAACATTTTAGTAGTTACTTGTTGCTAATTGCTTGTTGCTGGTTAAAAAACCAGTAACCAGCAACCAGGAACCAGCAACCAGGAACCAGTAACCAGTAACCAGTAACATGCAAATTACTAATTGGATATCAGATAATTACATTGAGATTTTCGGCGCGGTAACCGGGATACTTTATATATTTCTGGAAATCAGGCAGAATATCTGGTTGTGGCCGGTAGGAATTGTAACATCAGCAGTTTACATCTGGATATTCTTCACGAGCAAGTTTTATGCTGACATGAGCCTGCAGGAGTATTACCTGGTGATCAGCGTGTTGGGGTGGTACTGGTGGATAAGAGGCGGCAGGCAACAGGCGACAGGCGACCGGAAAAAAGGCTCAGGGCTCAGAGCGCAGAGCGAAAGGCAGAAGGATGAAACCGAACGGCTCCCCTCCCTGGAGAGCCTGTCCCGCGATAGCAGGAGGCTGGGGGTGGGTAATGGGGTGCATAAAAGACTAAAAGTGACCAGAATAAATGTAAAAACTACACTTATTCTTGCCGCTGTATTTATCGTTTTAACCGGTGTCATGTACCTGGTGCTTGACAGGCTCACTGATTCACCGGTGCCAGGATGGGATGCGTTCATTACCTCCCTCTCAATAATCGCCACATGGATGCTTGCGAGGAAGATCTACGAGCACTGGTACCTGTGGATTGTGGTAAACACTGCATCTGTAATTCTATTTTATACAAGAGGCCTTTACCCTACTGTTGTACTCTACATAGTTTATTTTACAATGTCGTTCGTCGGACTTAAAGAATGGAAGAAGAGCCTATGATCAGTTGCAGGAGCAGATAACAGGGGCAGGTATCTTCCGGGTAAGGTTCATTTCCTCAAGGCGCTTAATTCTCATCATATCACATTTATTGCATTCCGTGAAACGGTCAAGGTCCCATGTATCAGCAAACACCCGTCCGGCATTAAGGTTTATGCCATGCTCAAGTACCTCCTCAAGTGACCTGATACGGGGAGGGGAGAAGAGTCCTTTTTCTTCAAGTATATCAATAGCTCTGTTACCTCTCCTTACAGGGATTACAATACAGCACTCGCACCCGGCACTGAAAGCAAATTCTACTGATTTCTTTGCCCAGATTACGCCTTCGGATTCATTCATAAATGGTGGGCTGAGGAGAATGAATGCCCTTGTATTAATACCATTCTTTTTAAGATACTCTGCAGAATTTCTAAAATCTTCAGCAGACATTCTTTTATTCAGTTTGTTCAGAATATCTCTGTTTACAGTTTCAAGGCCTATGGCGACCTCCAGATCTGGCTTCAGCATTCCCCTGAAAGCCAGGCATCTGTGGTTTATGAAAGCAGGATGGCTCTCAACTATCACTCTTTTCATGCCATCAAGCAGCGAAGCTATTCTTCCATATTCATTCTCTCTTACTGCCTGCGGATCAAAAAAGCTTCCGCTGTTATATAGCTTTATCTGCTTAATGCCGGGCATCCTTTCAAGCGCCCATTCTATTTGTTCAGAAATTGCCCACGGGGGAACAGTTTCATCCGTGGTGTTTTTCCACAGATCGCACATAAGGCAGTGAAAAGGGCACTCCCGGTTCGTAAGAAAGATCACTCCGGTATCCTCAACCACTCCTGATGCGGAAAACTCTTTTTCCACCAGCCATGCATAAGGGCGGTGCGGGTCAACTTTGTTTTTCTTTCCTCGCCGGCTTATTATCCAGCGGTCTGTTATCCTGAAATCCGAAAATTCACTCATAGAGCGAGAGAAACTCTTTCCTGTATGCCGCTTCTTTTTCCGGGAAGTGTTTCCTGAAGATATCTGATGCTGCTGCCCCATGCTGGAAACGGCGTTTCGGGTAAACAGGCATTTCCATTCCGGTAACTGCCTTTATACCGGAAGAAACGATTTGCCCTTTGAGGTCGTACAGCCTCTGGTGATCCCAACCTGTCATTTCTATATAAGGTATCCCCTCCGAAATCTCGATAACATTAGGCAGAGTGTACGGGCTGAATACTTCAAAACCGAGAGGATCGCCTGTTGCCCATGTGCGCATATAGCCCCTGCTCAATCCACCCGTGTATGTGAGTGAATGCTTAATTGAATCGACACCCCAGCCCTCATGATAAAGCATCAGGTTGTTAAGGACGCTTTTTATTGTAAGCTCAGGGTTTTCTTCAATAGGGTAATCTTTAAGGTTCTCGTCGCCGCCTTCGCCGCTGAAAATATGCCTCCATTCCGTGTATCGTGACCGTATCCCCTGCAGAAGCGCCAGATTCATTGTTGCTGATTCGATATCGAGCGGTTTATAATCTTCCACCATTCTCACAGCCTGCTTCCAGTCAAGTGAAGCATAATCAAGTTCAACCGGTTCAAGGAACATCTCAAGGTTCAGCTTTTCAAGGAACAGCCTTGCCTGGATAAGGTCTGCACCGCCTCCGTCGACCGAGAGGGTAAATGCCTTGAGCCGTGAGGGACTTTCGCCAAGCTCCCTGAGAGCATGATAGGTGAGGAGAAAGACTGCCCCGCTGTCAGTTCCTGCAGAAAAAGCGACTCCCACAGGACCGTTTTTTACCCTTTTTTGCAACCATTTCCTGATTTCTTCGTATAATATATTAATATACTCTTCTCCTATCGCTGCGGGATTGTCCGGCGAAAATTTATTTCTCCCGGGTTTAAAAAAACGTTGGTATACAGGATTAGGATCAGGACATCCAAGTAGTTCAATCTTCGTTATATAATGGGCAGGCGCCATCCTGGTATAAGAGGGATGAAACTGATTGTCAAGTCCCTCCTTCTTAAGATATTCGAAAATCTCATCAATGCGCTCTGCAATGATTAGGTTTGGTCCTTCAGGTCTCTTGGCGATGAAATACCGTATCGGTCTGCCAATTGAGCGCGCCATCCTTATGGTTTTCCCGTCAACGGAAACCAGCGAGAACTGGCCGTCAATTTTGCGGACCGCCTCCGCATCACCTGAACGCAGAAGATTTACTGCTTCTTCATGCGACATGTTATAAATTACGTTTTTTTCAGGATGGGAGAGATCGATGACTTTGTTTACATAAGAGTTGTTCATGGTGGTATTGATTATTATTTCGTGGTAATTCCTTTTCCCTGTGTCATTATAATATACCTGTCTGCAGCAATATCGCGATAAGTCTCTTTCTTTCCGTCGGACCAGAATATCTCAAGCTGATCTACCCTGGTAGCCTGGCCAAGACCGATATGCAAGCGGGGATCATTGTTTGAAAGATACCCGGTTGCCCATTGGTTAATATGCACATGTCTCTTTCCTCCGGCAGTTACTTCAACCCTTGCGCTTATTGCAGGGACTGGGCCGTTTTGCCCTTTCAGTGTCAGGCCGAGCCAGTGGTTTGAATTTCCTCCGTCGTTTCTCAGGAGTGCAGCAGTTGCCTTAAGGTCAACGTGTGAAATTATGATATCCATATCACCGTCGTTGTCATAATCCCATACTGCCATCCCACGTCCGGAGCGCTTAACCCTGAAATATGTTCCATGTTCCTTTCCTGTGTCTTTGAAATGTCCCTTGCCATCATTTTCAAGAAGCAGCGGGTATGAGAGGATGAGCTCTTCAGCAATGCCGTTTGCTGAAACGATATCGAGGTCGCCATCATTATCATAATCGAACAGGGCAGATGCCCATGATCCTTTTCCCGCAAGAGGCCCCTGCACACCGCTTGACTGGGTAATATCCTCAAAAAGGCCGTTTCCCAGGTTCCTGTAAAGCGCACCATGTTCAAGGTCAACCACCAGGATATCAATAAGTCCATCTCCATCAACGTCTCCAATGGTCCCATGCATTGAACCGGTTCCTTTTCCATTATTATTTGCGGCAACGCCGATCTGAACGCCAACCTCTTTGTAGATGCCTTTGTCATTCCTGAACATGAAATTCAACTGGTGATCATTAGCCTGGAAGATATCAATGTCACCATCATAATCGTAATCAAAAATGGTAAGCCCCATGCATTTTGAATCGGGATAAAGAAGATTCTTTTTTTCAGTTACATCTATGAATGTACCGTCAGGCTGCTGCTCGTAAAGCATTGAAGCCTGCCCTTTGTATTCTGAGGGATGAGGCATCAGTCCGGGAGTGACAGGAGATACGTATGCGGGGTCGAAAGCCAGGAAATTACCAACCATTGCATCCAGCCTGCCATCGAGATTATGATCCCAGAATGAGACCCCGATGCTCCATTTTAAGAAACCGCTCAGCTTATCAGGTCCCCGCAGTCCAAGTCTGTCGGTTATATCAGCAAAGGTGCCGTTGCCATTGTTCCTGTAAAAAATATTGGGGCCATAATTGAGAAGGTAGAGATCCTCATCACCATCATTATCGTAATCGATAGCACCGGCTGCCATGCTCCAGGTAGTGTCGTTAACTCCGGCAGATGCCGAAACATCGGTAAAGGTACCATTCCCATTGTTCTTATATAGTTTGTCATTTGTTTCTCTGAATCCCAGGCCGCCATCATCTGAAACACCGTACAGGTAGGTTCCGTTCATCATGTACAGATCCATCAGGCCGTCGTTGTTATAATCGAAAACAGTTACGCCTGAGCCGCTGCTTTCAACAATGTTCTCGTAATTATAATCGCCGAAGGTGTATCTGAAATCGATCCCGGTTTTCTTTGTGACATCTTTGAAAACCACATCTGGTTTCTGAGCTGTCAGATGAATGGTTATTGAAATCAGAAGAAAAGGTAAAAAACTATTTATTTTCAGTTTCTTTAATCGCATTCAGGTATGTATCTCTTGTTACAACTCTTGTGTTATACTCTCTGTTATATTTCTGTAAATCAGGATCTTCAGGGTAAGGATCGACTTTTGAAGGAGTATAGTTTTTCATTCCATGGAAGGGGAGAGGCTCGACTGTAGTCCCAAAGGCCGTATTCATATCAGCATCCTTTACCCATCCCACGCTCCTGATCAGGAAATCTCTTTTCCAGCCTTCCCTGAGCTGAGGCAGTGATGAAGCATCGAATTCAATACTTATTTCGTCACCGGCATTTGAGATCACATATTTGTTATCGCTCTCTGAGATCAGCTGCAGGATATCGCCGTACCGCGTATAATTACCGGTCTGATCCCTCCATTTCGGATCCTTTTCAACCGTTGAATAATCGAACCAGTGGGGCCCGTATCTGCCGCCCTTCCTGTAGGTTCGGGAGAATCCCCGGTAGTTGAGGCCTGCAGAAGCAGGATCCAGGCGTGTGCTTATTACCGGTGTATCTTCGATATTTTCTGCCAGGAAAATTTCATCCCAGTAGATTTCCATGTTTGTCTGTATCCTTATCCTGTGATCGTCAGTCAGGAATTTGCCTGTCAGATCAGTGATCACGGTCTTGTCTTTACCCATCGGGAATCCCAGGTTGCCGATAACTGTTTCCCATTCATCTTTTTTATTTTTTACCTGTACGAACGGAGGTACCACAATGAGTTCACCGGTTTGGGAGAGGGCGTAATTTATGCTTGCATCTGTAGGGAATATCCATCCCTGCAGGAACAGGAATATGTTTTTTGATTCATTTATTTCGCCCGGGTCGAGGATCAGATCCTGCATTTCAGTGATGCCCTGATAAGTGCCGGGCAGGAATCCTGAAATGTAAACATCGTCTTTTTTCGTGATCCTTGAGAGGAGGTCGTTTCCCTCACCGTCAACTGCTGAAACAGGGTATTTTTTAAAGTGTACTTTATACACTTTTAATTCCGGGAACGGTGGGCCGGAGAATTTCTCATCGATGTATATTTCCACGTCCTCCGGGTGGTCAACGGCGATAAGCTCCAGTTTGTCGGTGTAGATAACTTCCCACAGCTCATCGGTAAGCTTTAAAGAATAGGTTCCTTTCCTTGGCTTCATGAATTCGCCCGGGATTTTGATATAATCGTCGGATGCTTCAGCAAAACCGTAGGCAGTTGTTCCTCCCATTATGCCGAGCGGCATCCCAAGCGCGCTACGCCAGAGAATATCCTTGATAAAAATATACTCTTCACCGTTCCATGCATAGAGGAAAGGGCAGGAGCCTTTCAGCGTTTGTGCTTCAATTGCCGCGAGGTCGGTCACCGGGTAGAAGATATTCTGGGGAACGCCGTTTGTCCAGGTGATCCTTATTACATCTGCCAGGGGGCGCCGGCCTATACCGAAATGTACATTCGGGTCGGTGACCACAAGAGTCTGGTAAAGTTCCCCTGCCCTGATCTCGACTTTTGCGCCGATCCCGAAATGATTATTTTTTGCGCTCCCTGCCTTAAGACCCATAAGTTTTATTCCTACATAATGATTGTTGTTCCCGCCGTCGTTGCGGAGAAGATATGCTTTACCGTCTATCCCTGCAATTACTATATCAATATCTCCGTCGCTGTTATAATCAAAAGTCGTGATCTGCCTTCCCTGTGCGGGTTCTGCAGGGAGGATCCCGGAAACATCAGTGAATGTTCCTTTTCCGTCGTTATAATAGAGGAAGAGGCCGCGGCCGTTCTGCTCTGTGGATTCCCCGGCAACCAGCAGATCGAGGAATCCATCGTTGTTGAAATCGATGAACGAAGCATCATATGCCTTTACATTCATTAGCGAGCTGAACATTCCGACTGTACCGGCTTCAGGCTCAAAAACACCAGTTCCGTTATTCCTGAGCAATTTATGCCCGCCTGCATTGAGCGATGTAATGAAGAGGTCGAGAAAACCATCGTTATTATAATCCCCTGCAGCAACAGATGTTGAACTGCCGTCACTTTTCAATTCTGCCTCCTGTGTATAGTCCCTGAATACACCAAGCCTTTGATTTGAATAGAAAATGTCAGAAGAGTTTTCGTTTACCACAACCAGATCGATATCTTCATCTTCATCAAAGTCGCCGAAGGCTGCATCACGGCTAATTGTACCGGACTTATATTCACCCATTTTTTCCGATTGCTCTGTGAATGTTCCGTCTGCATTGTTCCTCAGCTGGATATTTTTATCAGATGTCATCCTGTAGAGGTCAAGATCTCCGTCATGGTCAAGATCAAAGAAGATGGCTTTATTGCTGCCTTTGTCACTTTTTATTCCAGCCTTCTCCGTTATATCGCTGAAGTATCCGTTTCCGCTGTTGATATACAGGATATCTCCTCCCTCCCTGGAGATGTACAGATCAAGGAATCCGTCGTTGTTGTAATCGACAAAGGTTGACGCGAATTCTTTTCCGGTATGTTTGATTCCTGACTCTTCAGCAACTTCCATCAGTTTGCCCATGTCGTTTCTGAAGAGATAGCTTCTGTATGCTGAAGCCGCCTGATCATAGGCTGAAGCATATAGATCAATATCGCCGTCGCCATTGCAATCGGCTGAAGCCACACAGGTAAAACTGCTGAATTCAGAGGATCCCTCCGCAGTGAATCCCTGCATAATATTCAATCCTGCAGAAGCAGTTGCATCGGAGAATTTAATAACATCCAGCAGCGATTCATCCCCGCTGGTCCCTGATGACGTCATCTGGTCCAGTGTAATTATGGGGAATCCTATGAGCGACCCGCCCGGGCCTTTGAGCTCCATCATTCCTGCCTGGTATGGAGGCGTCACCTTAAGGTAATTATGAAAGATCACAAAACCGGTAACCGCATTCTCCCTGTCGCCGCTTTTCAGCGATCTGAAGGTTTTGTCATAGTATTCAACAGCTTCTTTAGGGAATTCCGGAAACTGCTTTCTAATTATCTCCATCTGTTCAAGCGCTTTGTCACTTTCACCATTCCTGACATAAATATCGGTTATGTTTAGTCGGGGGACCAGGTTGCCGGGGGCTGCCTCAATGAGTTTATTAAGGTAAGTCTCACGCTTTTCAAGAGTCCCGGGATCCGACTCTGTTGTGAAGAGTTCAGAAAGATGATAAAGTACCTTGACATGCTGCGGAGCAAATTCAAGCGCCTTCTCAAGTTCCGAAACTGCAGGCTCTTTCTGATCGTTCATCTGGTATACGGTGGCCAGTATCAGCCTGATGTCGGCATCGGCAGGATCGGCTTTAATGGCTTTCATCAGCTGTTTTTCAGCATCAGGGTATTTTCCCATTCTCAGATAAGTAAGTCCGAGGTTTGCATGCCCGAATTTCTGTTCAGGCGCCAGCCTGATGAATTTCAGAAACTCCTTTTCGGCCTCCGCCAGCTTGAACTCCTCGAGATATGCGAGTCCGAGGGTCCGGACCGTCACCAGCTCCGTTGCCTTTTGTTCGTTCCTCTCAGGCCCGCCCTTGCAGGCGATAAGAATGACAGAGAGCAGGATTAAAAAGGAAATATTCCCTGTTTTCATTTAGAAAAGTGTTTAAACAACAGGTTTAAATATACTATTTATCTGCAAGAGCCGGGATGCCGTTCTGCAATATACTTATTATATATGGTCCTTCGCGGTTACCCATTTCGTCAAAACTGATGGTTCCTGTAACACCTTTGTATACGATCTTCTCAAGCGATTTCTGGATCTGTTCCCTGTCGGCAGTGCCTGCATTCCTTATTGCCTCAATGACAAGGCACATGCTGTCAAAAGCATAGGTTGCGGCCATACCGGGGCTCCTTCCGTAAGTATCCTTGTATTCATTTGCGAAAGGCCTGTAAATTACATCTGACCATTCAGGAAGGGCAAAAAGGATATTATCTTCCAACATTCGCAGTTCCTGGTCAGTAAATTCGTTTTCATTAAGAATATAATGTGAGCTGAAGAGGGGGACTCTTTTTTTCAATTGTCGGATCTGTTCCAGGACCTTTAATGCATCTGCGGGATTACAAAACAACACTATGCATTCTGCATCTGACCTGGCGATCAGGCTTGCCAGTTCAGGTATTTTGCCTGCATAATCCCTGAGCCGGAACTGTACAGGATCCTTTTTCTGTTCCAGCCTGATCTTCTTCAGGAAATTGCTGAGGGCCATATTCGGATCGTATTCATTTCCGAAGATTATTGCCACACCGGTCAGTTTCCTATTTATAAAAATCTCATTGAAAATTGCTTCAGCCTGCTGGAAATCGTTGGGGATGCAGTTGAAGAACCAGGGCACGAATGCCTGCGACAGGCCGGGGTCACCTGACCATGCCGAAACGAAAGGAACGATTGCTTTGGTGGCTGCCTGTTCGACCAGGTGGGCATTTCGGCCGTCATGCGAACCGACCAGGGCCCACACCTTTTCATTGAAGATAAGGTCGACTGCCTGCTTTGATCCTGTTCCCCAGGGGCCTTCCATTGACCTCACGACAAGCTCGAAGGATAATCCGTCAGGTCCGCTGTTCTGATTTGCCCTCCTGACAGCAATTTCAGCACCCTGTTTTGCTGCAACAGACTTATTATCCTGTATAAGTAATCCTATCTTAACCGTTTTGTCAGGATCGTCTGATAATGAGCCTGCCCCGGCACTGACGGAAAAAACCAGTGAAACCCCAGCCATGAGGATCACATGGAATACTGTTATCGGATATTTCATCCGGTGGCTGGAAAATAAATTCATTTCCCTGAGGGCAGCACCAGGGTTCTGCCAATTGCACCAGCTATCTTTTTAAGCTCTTTCATCAGGCAGAAAAAGTCGGAAGGGTATAGTGACTGCTGCCCGTCGCATAATGCCACATCAGGCTTATAGTGGATCTCCATTATAAGGCCATCGGCGCCTGCAGCAATTGCAGCCTTTGCCATTGAGGGCACCATCCATCTAACGCCTGTTCCATGACTCGGGTCGACAATTACCGGCAGGTTTGAGAGGTGCTTGAGCATTGGCACTGCACTGAGGTCAAGGGTATTCCTGGTGCTGGTTTCAAATGTGCGGATTCCCCGTTCACAAAGAACTACATCGGTATTTCCCTGGTTCAGAATATATTCTGCCGCCAGCAGAAACTCTTCGATGGTTGCCATCATACCGCGTTTCAGAAGTACTGGTTTCCCGACCATTCCGACCTCTTTGAGGAGGGCATAGTTATGCATATTCCTCGATCCCACCTGGAGCATGTCGGCATATCCGGCAACAAGGTCCACCTGTCTGGTATCCATTACTTCAGTTACCACGGGCAATCCTGTTTCCCTGCTTATCTCACGCAGCATTTTAAGCCCTTCGATTCCCAGCCCCTGGAATTTGTATGGTGATGTACGGGGTTTGAAAGCACCGCCCCTGATAACCTTTGCGCCTCCTTTTTTTGCGGCCATGGCTGTTTCGTGCAGCTGTTCACTGTTTTCAACGGCACATGGTCCGGCTATGATGACAACCTCATTTCCACCAAATGCTGCTTCACCAACATTTACAACAGACTTTTCAGGTTTTGAATTAATATCGACCCTTGCCGGGACCGAAAAGTTTACATTTAATGGCTTTGTGCATGAATTTGTATCCATGATCTGGCTTTCTTAAGATTAATATCCCATTTGGACCTTTTTATAAATATAATCCTCCTGTTTATAGGGAGGAGCAGGAGAGAATTCAAATTTACCATCATTCACCCTGGCCATAAAGATAGGCCTGAGGTTATTGAATGCTCCATCGAAAATTACAACACCGGTTACTCCCTGGTATCCCTGGAATGTCTTCAGATCTGTGAGTATGTCCCTGATCAGGGCACGGTTCAATCCTACTTTATTGATAGCTTCGATAATCATATTAATAGCATCGTAGGAGTGTGCGGCAAAAACATTCGGTTCCATTTCGAACCTTTTGTAATAATTTGCCTGGAATGCTTTTAGTTTGGGATCGTTAGCTGCAGGGTTATACTGACAGGTTGTTATCACATTTTCGGCATATTTGCCTGCATACTCGAAAAACTCGGGATTAACCATTCTGTCGGAACCGTATAGCGGCTGTGTCATTCCAAGTTCGCGTATCTGTTTTACTATCAGTCCCGATTCTTTTGCATTACCCCATATAAGTATGGCATCAGGGTTGATCTTCTTAATTCTTTCGAGCTGGGCCGTGAAGTCCGTTTCGAGATCGTTGAAACGTTCTTCAATAATCGGGGGGTATCCTATCCGTGTTGCTGAACGGTTGAAATGGACTGTTCCTACACGTCCATACCGGTTATTTGCTCTCATCAGGGCAACACGGGTATACTTTTCAAGTTTATAAATCTGGTTAACCAGAGCATAGCTGCTCTGCCTGTCATCGGGAATATTGCGAAGGACCCATGGAATGTTAGTTTCGGTATAGGTAGGATCAGGGTCACCGGGATTGATGACAGGGATCTCGAGTTTCAATGAGGCCCTTATGGCAACATGGGAGTTTATATCATCAATCGTACCAACCCATGCCCAAACACCCTCATCATCCATTTTGACCACCTCGTTGGCTGCAGCGCCCCATAAACCGAAGTCATTGTGTATCATCAATTTAAACGGGATGCCACGATAACCTCCCTTCTTATTGGCTTCTTCAATTGCAAGCACAGCACCCTGCATCATCTGAACACCCAGCGGCATTATTACTGAACCTTCCAGGGGACCAAGGAACCCCAGCCTGACCTCCTTCAGATCTGTAGGAGCAGGGATTTCACGGCCTGCCCCATAGAACCAGGTTGGCGTAAGAAAATGGTATTTATAGGCTTTCTGGAACTTATCATAAGCAACCAGTTCATCAGGTATGTTGCCGTAATTCTTTGGCTGTTCCTGGCCAATGGCCAGATTCAGGGAATAAACTGAGAACAGAACAATGGTTATCAGAAATTTTATTACAGGTTTCATTTTTTTGAATTTAATATTTTACTAATTGATTAAGACTTATCAGTTAATGCGTTCTCCCCGGCAAACGCCTTTTGATGTTGCCACCCAGAGAACATCATCTTCGGCATCAACGCCAATAATGAAATTGTGCGAGATTGAGGGGTTCAAAGGTATTTCTTTCAGCAGATAGGTCCCTTTCATGACTTTGGCCACTCCGTTCACACTGTTATCAAATTTCTTATAGGTGATCCATGTCTTGCCGTTAAAGCTGCTCAGTCCGTTATCACTGCAGATAAATACTACCGGACCTTCGGCCCGGAGAAAGTTGATAAAGTTACTTGCCAGTCCGCTGTCATGGTCAAAATAGCCGTTCCAGTTCTTCCCGTCATAGCGGCTCATGCCGAAATAGGTTGATACCCAGAGGATACTGTCGGCATAGGATGTAGCTGTTGTGATATCATGAATAACGCCGTCATTGGGAAGAAGATCGATTTCCATAAAACCGTCAGGGTCAACGTAATCCCTGAAGTGGCGGGTACTCATATTATATTCAATAACCCCGCCTCCCCAGGCAGCGATCCAGACCTTTCCTTCTCCGGCTGAAAGTGCGTATGTCCAGGGTTCATGCATCGGGGCATTTTGTTCAGTGAATATTTGCCATTCTTTGGTTTGTGTATCATAACTGCCGGCTCCGCCACCGGTAGCCACCCAGATATCTTTGCCGTAACAATATACATTATAAACAAGGTCATTCGGCATCCCGCTGTTGAACTGGTTGAAAGTTTCAAATTTTCCTCCCGACCACCGGTTAAGACCGCCCAGTGTTCCAATCCATACATCTCCGGTTATTGCACTGACATCAATTGAGACAATCCCGTTATGGGCCAGGCCATCTTCAGTAGTGTAAGTTTCCCATTTACCTTTCTCATATACACCCAGTCCGTGATGAGTCCCGACCATCACACGGTCTCCGTCAATTCTTACAGTATAACATTTATCATCAGGTAATCCGTCTTCCGTGGTAAAAGTCCGCCAGTTGCCGAACAAAGGCATTGAATCAGCATATTCTTTCAGGCTGGCTCCTCTTTCAAGCTTTTCCATTGATTCCAGTGTCGGGTAGTCGGCAGGATCAATATCTATTTCATGCCCTGAATGGCTTTTAGCCGGCTGTTCATTCTTTGTAAGTCCCATAATACTTATCCCGGCAATAATGATAACTGCCAGAATAACGCTATACATAACAGGTTTGTTTTTAAAAACTTTATTCATGATTTTCAGATTTAGTGCTTATTAATTTCAGCCTGGAGGGTTTTATTATCCTCCATGTAATATTCAGGACCCCTTAAAGATCTGAGGTACTCGATCAGTTCATTCAGCTGAATCTTTGTAAAATCATTGACCACGCCGTGATTGTCATCATGACTGTAGATTGTCCATATCTCCTCAAGTGAATTGGCGAGGCCATGATGCAGGTACGGCGGTGAAGCATATATATTATTAAGGTGTGGTGTATCAAAGAGCATTGAATCGTCGCTGGCCTGAAGAGTACCGACATCAGCCATCTGAAGATTCGTGAAATAGGGAGGTGTATGGCAGGTAATACAACGGTTCTCAACAGGAATTTCCCTGCCATAGTTATCATATGTGCGCTCAAACAGGGCTTTCCCTCTCAACTGCCTGGGTGTCAGCTCCCCGGTAGGATTATAAAGCATGTTTGGAGGGTATTTTATCCCGGTAATGATATATGCAACAAGTGCATCAAGCTCCTCGTATGAGAACGGTTCATTACGTGTAAGTACCGTCGAAAACCTCATACCGTCCTGCTTATAGATGGTCTGGTTCTTACCGTTCCATTTGAACGGAGGTGTGTCGCCTATATCGCGCAGCGACTGGGTATTTGCAAGATTGCGCCCCATGTCCTTTGATGCCATGTTATATACAAGTCCGTCTTCATGTGCATCGGGATGGCAGGTGTAACATGCATACTGGTTTTGGAATGTTCTGCCGGCATTGTTCAGTACTCTTCTTCCGAGCCGGGCCACGGTTATCCTTTTAGGTCCGCCCAGGTCGATTGTATTGACTGTTTCAAGAGTTTCAGTGTTGATCACAGCTATCCGGTCTTCCAGATGCTCTGCCACATACAGGAGCTTGCCATCAGGCGACAGCACAATACCTTTCGGATTTGACCCCGTGGGAATTCTCTTAACCACGTAGCGGCTGCTGATTCCAAGATGATTTGAATAGTAATCAAGTTTGTCAGACGGGGTTTCACTGATAAGGGTGCGCAGTGAATCCAGATCAACAACCGAGATCCTGTTTACGCCTGCATGTGAAATAAAAGATCTTTTCCCGTCGGGAGTGATGGCAATGTCGAACGGATCTGCAAAATACTCATTTGGTTCATCAAGGAGAAGCTGTATGATCCTGCCGTCTGGCTTCTGTTCAATAACCCCGAAGCCGTTGGTCATCATGAAGCCCCGCTCCACCTGTATCGAAGGAACGAGATTCTTTGGCCTTATCAGTGGTATCATTGCCAGTTTACCGTCAGGAGTAAAGGCGACATTTTCCATCATATAGGCCGATTCCACATCTTTACGATCAGCTATTCTCTGTGTATTGTCATCTATGACAGTGAGTTCGCAAACGACCGGATCTCCATATGGAACCAGAAGCGAGCGCCTGCTGGTTATATATAGCTTACTTTTATCGGGCGACATCCGGATACCGGTAGGATTATTCCCGGCGGCAAGTCTCTTTTTTTCTTTGCCGGTGGCTATGTCAATTACTGAGATATCTGATGTATAGGAATTTACAACGTAAAGTGATTTCTCATCCGCGCTCAGGGCAAGACCAGCAGGGCCATTTCCTGTTTTAAGTGTATTTATTACAATTAATTTTGAAAGATCGATTACAGATACATTGTCGGCCCACTGGTTGCTAACGTATGCGATGGTGTTGTCGTTATTCAGAATAACGCTGTGGGGCTGGCGTCCAGTCTCAATTTCACCGGTTACTTTTCTTTTTTCAGTGTCAACAATCAGGAGCTTTTCGCTCTCCTCTGCAACTATGTATAACCTTCTGCCGTCGTTTGACAGTGCCATATTGAAAGGTGAGTGGTAACCGGCATTAATTATCTTTGCCAGCAATCCCTCCTTTTGAGTGGAAAGGTGGCATGAGAGGCAGTTCAGAGGGTGGTCTTCCACAGCTGTGATATAGTTTACATGTCCCCTTGCCCAGCGGTGTGCCGGAGGATAGATAAATAATCCTGCCAGGAGAATTATCCCTGAAAAAACTGCCAGAGTGATTAATCGTCTTTTCATAATTGTATCATTCCAGTTCGACTGTTTTTTCCCTGATCCTGGTTAAATGGACCGGTATTATATAAGGATCTTTTTTTACAGCATCGGGTATCCTGTTGTGGGGTACTGTTTCCGGATCCTCATGGCATCCCACGCAGCCGCGGCGTTCATTGGGACGGAGCCATAACCAGTTACATGGTCCGCTGATAACATTGCCCTTTTCATCGAGCGTTCTGATCTGAAAAGGAGTGTCGGCAAGGATCTTCAGGTAGAATGAGCCGTCTTTCTCAACAGGAACGACTCCGTAAGTCGAATCAATTCCAAGGATTTCAACCATTGAAGCCATGTGAGCGCCGGATGCTTCTCCCGAAGCCTGATATCCTTTGAAATTTATATCCTGGCAAAGAAGCAGACCCGTTTTTACTCCCGGGTCAACCTCACTCGGGAGTTTCTTCGGCCTTTCATATTGTATGGCAAGGGCAACCTCCGTAACACTGAAATTCCTCTCCTCATAAATCAGTCTACCCAGTGTTCTGGTTTGAGGATCGAACTCGTGAAGGACGTAGTGATCTGAGCCTGGCTCACAATATGAAACAAGCATTTTCCCTGATTGCAGCGGCAATACTGAACTGAAGTTTCCTTCGATTTCAGATGTAAGATTTTCTCTTGAATGGAGAGGCCGGTTATATGTAATAGAAACGAGATCATTTTCGGAAGGGCTTTCACTGACAGTCTCAATGAACAATATTTTACCATCGCCGGTTTGCCGGGGGCGGCTGATCATTTTGCTGCCTTTTACGCTTTCATAGAACATGTCGGCTTTGGTGCCGTCCGGCCTCATCACAGTCAACACCTGATTACCGGTTCCGGATAATGAGTTACTGTGTACAGCCAGGAACCGTCCATCTTTCAGAACTGTAGTTGCAAGGTCTTCATACGGGCTAAAGGTGACCTGCCTTATGTTCGAACCGTCAAGGTTCCCGGTATACAGGCAATAAGCTGATTTGACAGTATCATTGACGGTGTATCTGCTGAAGGCCATTCTGCCGGCGGGGAGATATACGGGATCAAGACAGTCTGACCTGGAAGAGGTTATCTTTCTTGATTTGCCATTTTTTATCTCCATCTCAAAAAGCTGCCAGAGATCGCTCTCTTTTTCCTTTGCGGAAAATATCATATATCTGCCGTCATAAGATATCTCCGGGTAGCATGCAGAGTGGAAATCCCTGGTAAGGATCTCTGCTGTTCCCGGTTTACCAGGATCTAATGCTATTATCTGTGTACCGGGGATATGCCTCCATGATCCGGAGTTGCCGGGCCCGGGGTTGTAGCTTCCTGCCGGCACTCTTGTGAGTATTAAGAGTCCCTCTTTAGAGTTGTATCTGCATGAGATAAGTCCCATGCAGATAATACTTATATATAATGGTATATATTTAATCTTCATATAATTTTATTACGGTTCTCTTATCTCCAGTATTTGATTTGCTTTTACATTCTCCATTAATTGTTCTTTTCCGGATGGCCAATTTATTTCAAGCCTGTCGATCATTTCATCTTTGCCAAGGCCGAAATGGATTCTCGGGTCATTCTGGGAAAGGTATCCGGTTGTGCTTTTTTTCTGGGCGATCTGGATTTTACCACCATGAGTGATTTTCAACCGGGCGCCGACACCATCCCTGTTGCTTGTAGTACCAACTAGGCGGATTATCAGCCAGTTATTCCGGTTTCCTTTGTTATTCCGGAGGAACCTGCACTGATCGTTCAGGTTGGAGATGAGTGCATCAAGGTCGCCGTCGTTGTCATAATCACCGATAGAGGTTCCGCGGCCTACATATTCCATGTGGAAGTATTCCCCGCGGTCAAGAGATACATCGGCGAATTTTTCATTTCCCAGGTTTTCAAGGAGCTGGTCTTCATGACCGTAAAGATGCTTAAGGGCTCCGTTGGTCTTGAAAATATCGACATCCCCGTCGTTGTCATAATCAACGAATGTTGATGACCAGCCGACGAACTGTGCACACAGGGGAGAGAGCCCTGATGCGAAGGATTTGTCGCTGAATACTCCGCCGCCTTCATTTTTATAGAGTGAACAGTACGTATCGTCGGATGCAAACATATCAAGAAGACCGTCGTTATTATAGTCGGCAAAATCGACCGACATGCTTACGGTTGCTTCGCCTCCCTGGCTGAAAGCGGTACCTGTCATGATGCCTCTGTCGGTGAATCCTTTGCCGCCGTCATTGTAGAAGAGATAGTTAAGTGTATGGTCGTTGGCTACATAAATATCTGTCCATCCGTCTTCATCATAGTCAGCCGCTCCGACACCCATAGCTCTGCCGTCCATATCAACTATTCCCATCGCTTCGGTTACATTCTCGAAGGTTCCGTCGCCGTTGTTATGATAGAGTACATCCTTAAGTGCATCATAAGCCATAGGGCCCGGGAATCCGTCAGGAGCATAGAAGTATTTATAGTCCGGGTCGAAATTCAGGTAGTTACCAACATAAAGATCGAGGAAGCTGTCATTATCATAATCGAGCCATACGGCGCCAACGCTTAGCTCGTTTCCTCCCTGGATCCCTGCCCGTTCCGAGATATCTGTAAATGTCCCGTTGCCGTTATTTCTGAGAAGCGCATTGGGACCGTGATTACTGACATAAATATCAGGGTAGCCGTCATTATTGAAGTCTCCCACCGTTACACCCATGCTGTACCATGGTCCTCCCACCTCGGCTTTTTTTGTTACATTCTCAAAGGTGCCGTCGCCGCGATTCCTGTAGAGGCGGTTTTCGGTCACTCTGTCCGGCTTTTCCTGTTTGCTGAGGCCCTCTTTCCAGCTTCCGCTGGTGAGGTACAGGTCGGTGAATCCGTCCTGATCGTAATCAAGAAAAGCTGAGCCGCCGCCACTGGACTCAACAATATTGTCAAGCTCGATGTCGCCTATGGAATGCATAAAATCAAGGCCGATATCAAGGGCGATTTCCTGATAGAAATCATCGTTGGGAGGGGGAGCCTGAAACCCGGATCTTTTCTTATCGGTGTTACAACTGGTAAAGAGTAAGAAGGAGACAGCACAGAATAGCAGGATGTTTTTTTTCATGGTGGTCAATCTACAGGTAGTTCAAATTTAATTTTCCCGTTTAACATTTAAATTAAAAATCCCGGTAATGACGTTACAGTAGCGGTTGCTATGCAATCCTGCACTATTCCGTAGAATCCGGGTAACCTGAAAAATTGACTATGCAAACTAACCGGTGCAATAATACCCTGCTTTTATTAAGTAGAAGTTAAAAAGGTATTAAAAAGCAATTAAATTTTATGTTTCGGTATTAAAAATTAAAGGAAGGTTAAAAAGGGATTAAAAAAGAATAGAAAATAGGGAGTAGGACATAATAATTCGACCCTCTACGAGGGTCCTGATATAGAGGGATATCTGTGTTCTACAATAGTTCGATCCTCTCCGAGGATCAGGCCTGGTGAAAATTTACCGAAAAGGTGCGGGATGATCGTAGATCATCGAATTATTGTAGAAAAGGGCATTCATATTTTGTCTGAGATGGTTGTAGACCATCGAACAGCTATCCTGCCACCGGCAATTTAATGGTTACTGTCGTTCCCTTATTGACAGCCGACGATATCTCTATTTCACCGTTATGGTTGCGGATTATCTGGCTCACCAGCTGAAGGCCTATACCGCTGCCGCTGACGGTCAGAGCGTTTGATGCGCGGTAGAACGGCTCAAAGACCTTTTCTATCTCTTCTTCCGGGATGCCGATTCCATGATCTTTGAACTTAAGCTCGATCCACCTTCCGGATGATTTTATTATTACGTTGACAGTATGATCCTCTGAGTATTTGCAGGCATTGTCCATAATGTTTGACAGTGCAGTTTTTATCAGGAACTCATCACCTTTCACAATCAGCTGCCCGGAATCTGTAAGCGATTCATCAACAGAGACATTGATTTTGTATTTGTTATTGAACCTGGTCATCTCATCGCGCGACTGCCAGAGTATTTCGTCAACCTGGATATTTTTGATGAGGGTTGCAGGTCCTTCGGCGCTTGTACGGGCTATCAGTAGAAGTCTGTTTGCGAGATAGATCAGCGATCTGATATCATCCTGAACGGAAATCAGCTCACGCCTGTATTCCCCGGTTGTACGGTCCTTCATCATCAGCACCTCAATCTGACCGTTTATGGCTGTTAGCGGTGTTCTCAGCTCATGTGAAGCATTTGCAATGAAATTTTTCTGCATGGCGAATGAAGATTCAAGCCGTTCAAGCATCCTGTTAAAGGTCTTTGCGAGGCGGCCTATTTCATCTATCCCGTTCCCTTCAGGAACTCTGAGATTAAGGCTGGTAATTGAAATCTCCTCGACCTCCCTGACCATGTCGGAAATTGGTTTGAGTGCACGTCCGGCATAGTACCATCCCGCAATAAAAAACAGGACAAGGCTGATCAGCAGAACGATAACCATTATCAGCCGCAGGATTTTAAGATATGATGATCCTTCAGTATCGGTTGCTGCAGCAAGAACAACATAACGGTTATTTGCCGTCATATATAAAACAGCCAGAACATCATAGCTGCCCTGCCTGTACCTGATTCTTTCACCTGTTCTTACACGCTCGATAACATTATTTCTGATTTCAATCTCTCCGGTCTCATCAGATGTATAAAGAGTGTCATTTTTAAAATCGAGAATGATGATTTTTTCGTTCTGCATTTTATCAGGATTGTTCCTTTCCATCCTTCTTACCCTTTCGGCATCATAACCGTAAGTATCGAAGAGGAGTTTGGATATGCTCCATGCTTTACCGGTAAGACGATAATAAAAGTTTTGTTTACGGTAAGTGGCTGATGAATAATAGATTGCAGCACAAACGATTATCATTATTAATCCTCCCAGCAGGAGGAACCGTAGTGTTAATCTGGTACGTATCTGCATCTGAAACGAATTTCGGATTTCGGATTTGGGATTTCGTTCCGATAAAATCAGGACGCAATCGGCAATCCGCAATTACATATCTCCGAATATATAACCAAATCCGACTTTTGTGCGGATCAGCTTTTTATCAAAGTCTTTATCGATTTTTTTTCGGAGGAAGTTGACATATACATCTACAACATTTGTCCCGAAGTCAAAATTCATATCCCACACTTTTTCAGCGATATCGTTGCGGGAAAGCACCCTGCCGCTGTTCCTCATAAAGTATTCAAGGAGGGCGAACTCTTTTGCAGTAAGTTCAATGAGGGTATCCCCCCTGTGAGCTACTTTTTTGTCGAGATCGAGCTCAAGGTCGCCTGCAACAAGTTTATTGGATGTATCAGGGGATTGTCCTGTCTTCTTTAAAAGCACTTTTACTCTTGCAAGCAGTTCCCTGAATTCAAATGGTTTGACAAGGTAATCATCGGCCCCAGCATCAAACCCCGAGAGCTTGTCTTCGGTGGTGCCCAGCGCAGTAAGCATCATTACGGGGATGTTGGGATTTATCGTCTTGAGCTTTCTGCACAGGTCAAGGCCGTTCATTACAGGGATTATGATATCAAGCAGATAGAGGTCGTATCTGTTCTGCAATGCAAGCTTTTCAGCTGATAGTCCGTCATAAGCTACATCTGCATCAAAATGGGTTTCCTCGAATCCCTTTTTGATAAACGCTGCTACCTTGGGTTCGTCTTCAACAATAAGTATCCTCATAATTTTCAAAAATAATAAAATAAAATTTCCGCCAGCAGGTTATTCACCAGATATCGATGGATTTTTATTTCATCATAATTGCACCATCAATGCAACAGGCAGGAATAATTCCATCGTTTGCGGAAAGTTTTTAAGTGGATTATAAACAACATAAGCTGTTTAGCTGCAATAGTTTGTAGCAACATGCCTCATAAACTAAAAAATTTAATGTAAAAAAATTCATTTTCTTCTTGTTTGTAAGAATTAAAATTTTATATCTTTGATAGATTTTAGCGATATTCGTTAAAATAAATAGAACCTAACTAACCTTAAAAAATTTGACTATGCAAATTTCTACCAATGTGCGGCGCATTGCGCTGTTTGTATTCAGCATGGTTCTTTCTGTTGGCCTTCTGTTTGGCCAGGAAAGGACCATAACCGGGAGAGTTTCTGCTGAAGAAGGACCTCTGCCGGGCGTAAACGTTACAGTCCAGGGAACCACGATTGGAGCAATCACTGACGTAAACGGCGGCTACTCAATCAGAGTACCCGGCACGACATCTGTGCTTGTTTTTTCATCCATCGGTTATGTTACGCAGCCGGTTACAGTCGGCTCGCAGAGCGTAGTTGATGTGGTGCTGGTTTCCGATGTGCAGGCTCTTTCTGAAGTTGTGGTTACGGGTTATACCACACAGAGGAGAAGGGACCTCACAGGAGCAGTAGCTGTTGTTGAAACAGCTGAGCTTACCGCTGTGCCAACGGGCCAGTTGACAAGCCAGTTGCAGGGACGTGCATCCGGTGTAACGGTAATCCAGGATGCAAGACCCGGACAGGCTGCAAAAGTAAGGATCAGGGGATTATCATCATTTGAAGAAAACAGCCCGCTCTACATTGTAGACGGTGTTCCAACAACAGACATCGGATTCCTGAACCCGAACGATGTTGAAACAATGGTTGTGCTGAAAGACGCCGGTGCCGCTTCGGTTTACGGATCACGGGCATCAAACGGTGTAATCGTTGTAAATACAAAGAGAGGAGCCAGGGGTGTTAAGGTTACCTACGACATGTATACCGGCTGGGCACTGCCGGGTGCTGGTGCAACAGCAGACGTCCTAACAGCTGATGAATATGCTCAGCTGCAATGGCTGGTTTATGAAAACGACGGTACTGTGGAAACTCACCCTGTTTATGGTCTTTCAACCAATGCCAATCCTACAATGCCTTCGTGGGCCGCAAATACTGACTGGTGGGATGAAGTGACCAATAACGCCATGAAGACAAATCATGACCTTACATTTTCAGGAGGGAGCGAAAACTCAAGGTTTTTTGCAGGGTTCGGCTACCTTGATGAAAATGGTATTATTATGACTAACTATTCAAAAAGAGCAAGGGGAAGATTCAATTCGGAATTCACGATCCTGAACGACAGGGTTAAAGTCGGAGAGAACCTCACCCTGCAGTTCCAGAGGGGCCAGGGTGTAGGACAACTTGGTGAGGGCAGTCCTATCAACTCAACCACTTACAGGTTACAGTCAATTATACCTGTTAAATGGACGGGCGCTGACTTTGTAGGCCTTTCACACACATTTACAGCAGGCGACTGGGGAGGCACAGGTATTGCTTCAAGGCTCGGAAACAGCGGTAACACGGTTGCCAGTCTTACAAGAGGCAAGGATAACTGGGGCCAGGGCATTAACGTGCTTGGTAATATGTACCTTGATATAAAGATCCTTAACGGACTGAACTTCAGGTCAAGCTTCGGAGGCGGATTCTGGTCGGGATATGGCATCGGATATACATTTGCCACTTATGAAAATGCGGAGAATACTGCTACCCCGAGCTTTAATGAAAATGCAAGTTGGAATGCAAACTGGATCTGGACAAACCAGCTGACCTATGATAAGACATTCGGAGATCATAAGATAACCGCTCTTGCAGGCTATGAAGCAGTTAAAACTGATATCGGACGTGAATTATCAGCAACAAGAGGCGGCTATTATTCAGATGATGTAAGCTATCGTACTCTTACAAACGGAGCCACCATCAACGCTGCAACATCCAGTTTCTATACTCCGGTTGCACTAGTCTCAATAATCGGGAAAGTTGACTATGGCTTCAGAAATAAATACCTGGTCAGCGCAACTATCCGCCGTGATGGTTCTTCAAAATTCGGCCCCAACTCCCGCTACGGTATCTTCCCTGCTTTTTCAGCAGCATGGAGGATCAGCGACGAGCCGTTCCTTGAAGGCCTCACATGGCTCTCCGACCTGAAAATAAGAGGATCGTGGGGTATGATGGGCAACCAGCGGGCTCTTTCAACACAGAACCAGTTCTATCTATACGGAGGTTCCCAGAACCAGTCATTCTATGACCTCAACGGAGCAATGACCTCATCATTACAGGGATTCCGCCCGACACGAATCGGTAATGCTGATGCAAAATGGGAAACCAAAATTGGAACAGATATCGGTTTTGAAGCAACTGCGCTGGACGACAAGCTGACCTTTGTATTTGACTGGTATCTCAATCAGACCAAGGACCTTCTGTTTGCTCTTGAACTTCCGGGAACAGCAGGCGGAGCTTCTGTACCTTATGTTAATATAGCAGAGATGAAGAACTCCGGTTTTGACCTTGAACTTGGTTACAGGGATAATTTCGGCGACCTCGGCTTCAACGGAAACCTTGAGTTGACAACATATAATAATGAGATAGTCAGTATTGCCGAGAATGTCACATATTTTGATTACGGCGGCGGTACAACAAGGATCGGTGCAGCCCACAGGAACATGGTGGGACATCCAATGTCATCATTCTATGGTTACAAGGTTATCGGCCTCTTCCAGGATGCAACTGAGATAGCTGAAGCTCCAACACAGAGCGGTGCAGCTCCCGGCTTCTTCAGGTACCAGGATACTGATGGCGACGGTGCAATAACAACCACTGACAGAGTGTTCCTCGGCGATCCGCACCCGACATTTTCAACCGGAGTTAACTTGACATTCACATTCAAGGGTCTGGACCTGAATGCATACCTTTATGGTCAATACGGAAACGACATCTTCAACTGGAACAGGTGGTGGATCGATTTCTGGCCGTCATTCCAGGGACAGAAGGGCAAAAAACTGCTCTATGAGAGCTGGACCCCTACAAGAACCGATACTGATGTACCGAAGGCTTCCAATACCTCGAACTTCTCAACCAACACTCAGGTTGTCAGCTATTACATGGAGAAAGGTTCGTTCCTCAGGATGAAGAACCTGCAGCTTGGTTATAACATACCGCAGAGCCTGCTGAGCAAAGCCAGCATCAAATCTCTCAGGGTATATGTTCAGACAGTTAACCTCTTCACACTTACCAAGTACTCGGGAATGGATCCTGAACTCGGAGGTGATGACCGTGCATACGGCGCTGACACAGGTAGCTATCCGAACGTCAAGCAGGTAATATTCGGAGTCAATCTGGTCCTCTAATTAATAATAAATAATATCTTATGAATATGAAAAAGAGTCATATTTTAATAATCATAACAGTTGCTGTACTCGGAATAGTGGGTGCATGCAAAGAAGACTTCCTTAATATCACTCCGAACGGGGCTCTCGATGCATCGGTGCTCGGTAACGAAACCGGTGTGAACGGCCTTCTGATCGGAGCCTATTCAATGCTCGACGGTACCTCCGCTTCTTACGGATGGGAATCGGCTGCATCGAACTGGGTATGGGGTGATATCAGGGGAATGATAGCTAACAAGGGAACTGACTCAGGCGACCAGCCCGATATCAACCCGATCCAGAGCTTCTCAGAGGAGGCCACCAATCCTTACCTTAATGTAAGGTGGAGGGCCCTCTATGAGTCAATAGCCAGATGTAACAACGTTATTAATGTTGCTAATTCTACTGTTGCTGCCGGTAACCTTACACAGGCAAAAGCAGACGTGTTCATCCAGCAGGCAAGGGCGCTTCGCGGATGGTACCATTTCGAAGCATGGAGACTCTGGGCGGATATCCCGTATGTTGATGAAGAAACAGACCCGGCTACCGTAACCAATACAGAAGATATCAGATCAAAGATCATTGCCGACCTTGAAGAAGGGACAAAGCTTCCTTTGAATATGACACAGATCGGAAGATGGAACAAAACTGTATCCCAGGTTCAGCTTGCAAAAGCAATGATGCAGATGAACCATGACTATGCAGGGGCTCTCCCAATTCTGCAGGAAGTTAAAACCAGCGGAACAAATCCAAAGGGAGAGGCTCTCGCACTCTGGCCAAAATACGGTGAGATCTTTATGATCGAGAACAGGAACAAATCTGAAGCTGTTTATACAGTACAGTATTCAGTTAATGACGGATCAGGCGGAATAAACGGCGGAACAGGTGAAGTATTGAACTTCCCGTATAAGAGCGGCGGCTCACCGGGCGGATGCTGCGGATTCTTCCAGCCAACCCAGGAATATGTGAATTCATTCAGAACATCCGGCGGATTGCCTCTTCTTGACTACAGCTATAACTCCAGTCCGGTTGTAAGCGACCAGGGCTTGAAACCAACAGATGCATTTATTGAAGATGCAGGACCACTGGATCCAAGACTCGACTGGTCAGTAGGGCGCAGGGGTATCCCATACTTCGACTGGGGTATCGTAACCGGTTCAGACTGGGTTCGTGACCAGACTTATGCCGGTCCCTGGAGTATGAAGAAACAGGTGTACAAGAAATCACAGGAGAGAGTTCTCACT
>JAZDMU010000030.1:0-2386 GCA_043800695.1 Bacteroidota bacterium | reverse complement strand
AGAGCAATTATCTGTGGTGGCGTCAGGGGAACCCTCCTGTCAGGAGGATTCCTGGTTTCGCGCAGTATGCCGATTCTCAGAGTTTTTTCCATGCTGCTTCAAAGATATCTATTTTATTCCGCAAGGAGCTTGTCTGCCGCCAGGACAAGGAACATGAAATTGGTTGCTCCTCCTCCCATCACATATTCCTGTTGCTGCCACAGATAAGGCCATTCAAGCAGTTCGGGAAAATCAGGACGTATCAACGCTGTCCCTGAAGAAACGCCCCCGGGTATATATGACCAGTCAGCCCGGTTAACACCATAGGCAACGGTGGTCGACCTCGCCCCTACTCCTGATGCAAACGAGGATGTATTCGTCCCGGGATGAACTCCCAGGATAAAATTAAGAGCGTTGAAAACATATTCTGACGGGAAGATATCAGGGAAAGCCCGGTGCAGAAAATACTGCCTCACACCAAAGCTCTGAATATCCCAGCCTGCTCCCCAGATATGGGGACGATAAGGAACTCCGTAGGGAGTCTCTTCTCCCTGCTTTATTATTTCTGAAGAGAAACTTTTTGCAGCCTCTCTCATGGATTGTGTGAATGACGGATTATTGATCTTGGGAAGGGCAGGTACGATCAGCCATCCGAGATTCCGTATATCCTTGACTATCAATGATTCATGTTCAAGAACAAAATCTTTATAAACCTGTTCACCTGTAGTCAGGAAAAGCTCAGTTGCAGCATGTACTTTTAATGAGACGGTACGGCCGGTAAGGGTACGGTCAAGATTAAAAATGGTTTCAGCTATCTCAAGACACTGACTGCTGAGGGTATCATTAAAACCTTTCAGCGCTCTTGAAGCTGCTGCCAGGTGCGCGGCAGTGGTCAGCTCCCTGCCCGGATTATTTTCCGTGAAAACCCATCTGTCATCATCCGGGGAAGTTTTCAGTTCAGCATTACAGATCAATCCGTCAGTCATATTGATGCCATCCCCAAGCAGAACATACTGTCTCAGCGTTGGACAGATGATCCCCCTGTAAAGTCTTCCCAGGTTCCGGTATCCTCCCACAACTGAAAGCGCCCCGTGTTCAATCTGCTGAAGGATGTCAGGCTTGCCGTCGGGCTGGTGTATCTCGACAATCCGGGAATGCTGGTCAACAGATGTCTCATCATATTTAATATTGAAAGCCTCATATGCCTGGGTAAGAATATAAACCTCGCCGCTTTGCGATTCAACTCTAAGGTCATAGTCTCCCGCATCGTGCCACCCTCCGATATTCAATCCCGGGACATGTTCTCCGGGCTTAAATTCGGTCAATGTGGAACTGCCCTGCATATAGCCGTCAAAATGATTCGTGTCAACAGGCGCCATGCGGGCATCATCCATGTGGCAGAGTCCGTGCCATACACGGTACTTTTCATTGATACGCATGTGGCACATCTGCACAGGGAGAAAATATTCAAGAGTCGGCTGCCATACATGCCGGTCAAAAACGTCTTTTGCAATGCGGAAAGTCTGCGATTTTTTCTTTCCGTACCTCACCAGGTAGATCCCCTCATCTTCAATGGATGAAAAGTCGAACTTCAGATAATTGTATCTCAGGAATTTACCCCATTCGTGAGCTTTCCGGGAAAGAACAGTCTGCTGTTTGCCATTCTCATCAATTCTGACCAGTTCAACATTTTCCCTTGCAGCATCGTTCTTATCCAGCTCGATAAGCGCAAATTTCTGCTGTGAAGGTTTATACCCGATCTGGGAAACATGAATGACCGGATCAGCTATCCATCCGCCGATTACATTTGGTGTAATGATCCACTCAACAGCATTTTTCGTTGCCCCTGCAGTCACAAGTGATCTTACGACAAACCAGCCGTTATTATGCAGATAACGTCCGTCAATGAGCTGCAGGTTATTTTTAGCCGAACGGATTGTTAGTCTCAGGAGATCATTTTCCGGAGCGACTACAAGCTGTTTGCCTTCTGTCATAGGTTCTGCCGCAACCAGTATTCCTGCTTCATCAAACATTCCCGGTCCATTGGCCTGCCTCGGAAATATTCCTGAATGACTGTCCATGATCCATGTTTTGCCAAACAGGATCCCCGGGAAGAGTTCCATATTAAATCCTGCTTTGCCAATAAAATCAGCCGGTACAGGCCTGTCGAGGTCAACAGTCACAATAATAGAACCGCCTTCAGCACGGATTTTAACAGTGTAATTGAAATAGAGGTCGGGATATATTATGGGATTAAATCCTTTACGGTTGATCGCTGAATCGGGATAAGTAAGGTATGTGGTGATGATATTCCCCTCAGGATCAACAGATCGTTTTTTCTGCTTCGGTATGGGCTGCCATTGGCCCGGTGTCTCGTTAAGCCGCAGATCGCCGTTGGTAGCGATCC
>JAZDMU010000011.1:0-168516 GCA_043800695.1 Bacteroidota bacterium | reverse complement strand
GTGTAATACTTCATAATTTCGGTAACAAATTTACTATGTTTTTAAGTTTATCCAGAGGGGTAATATATTTCAATGCTGAGTGTCTTCTTTGATAGTTATATCTGTACATAAATCCATCTAATTCGGCCTGGAAGTCATCCTTTGTCAATGTTTTATGTTGACAAAGGATGCATTCTTCATTTAAGATTCTCCAAAATCTTTCGATTTTACCATTTGTTTGTGGTCTGTAAGGTTTTGTATATAAATGTTTTATATTGAACATATTAAGGATTGTTTCAAAGAAGTGTGTTTCCTTTGCTTTTCGTGATGTATATGCTGTAAACTCAGGTCCGTTATCAGTCATTATAGCCTCCGGAAGTATTCCATGAACAGTAAACCATTTAAGTGATCTTGAAGTCGCCATCGATACTTCAGCTGCTGCCGTTCTTTCAACCAATTCAACATGACATAATCGTGTACAATCATCTATAAGTCCTAATAAATATAGCTGTTTTCTATTCTCTATCAGAGTTTTGCCCAAAGAATATGTATCAGCATGCAGAAGTTCCCCCGGGTATCTCTTTTCATATCTCTTAATCGCTTTTTTTCTTTTTTCATTTAAGGGATATAGTTTTAATGTACGATAAATAGTTGATACAGATGGATGTACTTTAAAATACCCCTCTATTAAATTATATATCTCAAATTCATTTGCATTTAGTCTTCGATGGATCTTAACAATAATTCTTTCCTCCTCTTTGCTTAGTATTTTAAGTTGTCCAGGCTTGGGCCCACGTTTCCTTGGTAACAGAGCTTCTGGATCTTTACCTGTTTTAGCCCACCTTTCATAATACTTACTTATATCCTTTCTACTTACCTTGAATGCATCACACAACTCCTGAACGGTTTTGAAGTTTGGATCATTCTTTTGCCTAATCTTCTCATAGTGTCCAACAACTAATAACCATTTATTTGTCATTAATTGCTTTTCTGTTTTTGTCATGGTAAAAGTTTATAATGTAAATTTATAAACTGTTACCTTTATTGTGAAGTATTACACAGGGAGGGGAGCCTGGGGCAGTTGCGCTGTTGCGCCGTTTTACACCAGCTTCTTGTACTTAATTCGTTTAGGAGTTGTATCAGTAACGCGTTTCTTATAGCTCTCCTCATAATCGGAATAGGTTCCTTCGAACCATACCACCTTTGAGTTGCCCTCAAAAGCGAGCATATGAGTAGCCACCCTGTCGAGGAACCACCTGTCGTGTGAGATAATCACAGCGCATCCTGCAAAGTTCTCCAGTCCCTCTTCAAGAGCCCTGAGAGTATTCACATCTATGTCATTGGTAGGTTCATCAAGAAGCAGGACATTGGCTCCTGATTTAAGTGTAAGCGCCAGGTGGAGGCGGTTTCTTTCACCTCCCGAGAGTACTCCGCACTTCTTCTCCTGGTCGGCCCCGGTGAAGTTGAACCTGGCCACATAAGCCCTGGCATTGATCAGCCTGTTCCCTACCATGATATCATTCTGTCCCCCGGATATCACTTCATAAACGGTTTTTGAGGGATCTATTGCCGAATGAGACTGGTCAACATACCCCAGCGAAACGGTTTCTCCTGTTTCAAATTTCCCCATTGTCGGAGCTTCCTGTCCCATAACCATCCTGAACAAGGTTGTCTTACCGGCGCCGTTTGCACCAATAACACCGACTATCCCGTTAGGAGGAAGGTCAAAATCAAGATCTTCAAACAGCAGTTTATCCCCGAACGATTTTGCCACATGAGCAGCTTTAATAACCTTATCGCCAAGCCGTGGACCGTTGGGTATGAATATCTCAAGCTTTTCTTCTTTCTGTTTCACATCCTGGTTAAAGAGGTTCTCATATGCACCGAGCCTGGCTTTTGATTTTGCATGGCGTGCTTTTGGCGACATTCGTACCCATTCGAGCTCACGCTCAAGTATTTTCCGTCTCTTAACGTTCCCCTTTTCTTCTACTTCAAGGCGTTTTGCCTTCTGCTCCAGCCAGGATGAATAATTTCCTTTCCACGGTATTCCCTCTCCCCTGTCGAGCTCAAGTATCCATCCGGCAACATTATCCAGAAAATACCTGTCGTGAGTAATACATATTACTGTCCCGTGGTACTGTTTAAGTGTTGTTTCAAGCCAGTTTACCGACTCAGCATCAAGATGGTTTGTCGGTTCATCAAGAAGCAGCACATCAGGCTGCTGCAACAGAAGACGACAAAGTGCAACCCTTCTCCTCTCGCCGCCTGACAGGATATTGACCTTTGCATCCGGTTCGGGGCATCTGAGGGCATCCATGGCCCTTTCGATCCTGTGCTCAACGTTCCATCCGTCAGCATGCTCTATCTTTTCCTGAAGCAGTGACTGCTTGTCCATCAGCTGCTGCATCTTGTCGGGATTTTCATATACTTCAGGTTCTCCGAAACTGTTGTTAATCTTTTCATATTCTTTAATCAGGTCTGTGATCTCCTTCACACCCTCCTCTACGATCTCTCTTACTGTACGGCTGTCATCAAGCAGCGGGTCCTGCGCAAGATGGCTCACCGAATAGCCCGGAAGGAACGTGACCTCTCCCTGGTACTCCTTTTCCAGTCCTGCGATAATCTTCAGAAGTGTTGATTTCCCCGAACCGTTCAGTCCGATGATGCCTATTTTTGCGCCCAGGAAGAATGATAGTGAAATATCCTTGAGTACCTGGCGGTGAGGCGGAAATGTCTTGCCCAGACGGTGCATCGAGAATATGATCTTGTTGTCGTCAGCCATTGTTAATGAGTTTTTCATAAAAATATAAAAGATTTTTATTAAGCCCCTTCAGGGCTTCATAACTATTAGATGCTGCAAACCCCGGGCTGAAGCCCGGGGTTAGTGATGTTTCTGACTTACAGAATCTTAGCTCTGAAAGAACTGAATATGAATAACCCCCGGTGATAACCGGGGGCTTGAAACAATAAATATGATTTTACAGCTCTGAAGGAGCTGAATAAACAGATTACTTACTCTCAAACAGCTTTATGGTCTCATCCTGCAGGAGAACCCAGAGGGAATAGACTCCTTTCAGGGTCCCTATGGGGATGTTAAAGCAGCCAAGAGCTGCAACGATGATAACGATATACCTTGCCCAGTTCTTATATGCCATCAGCCCGATTCCGCCAACTAATCCGAGCGTCGACATAAAGCCAATAAGCAGAGGGATACTGATGCCAAGAACTGAGAGTACCATTGTCGGGATCTCTTCATTGCTTACAAATCCCCTTGCAAAATTAAATACAAAGAATGCCGCCAGTGCGCCAATTAATCCGAGAACTCCGAATGCAATATGGATTACTCCGACAATTGTGATATGCTTCTTCATTTTTGATTCGGGTGTGACAATTACTTCTTCCATGGTGTTTTCATTTATTCAGTTATTACTTGTTTCATTCCTGATCAAATGACTTGCAATTTAATGAATTGATGCATTGCTGATCCAAAAAAATGCTATAAAGCAACCTTTTCCCGTCATTTATGTTCTAATAACAAAGAGTTTCTTAATTTTGGTCCGAAATATGATCCATATGAAAAAGAAAATCCTTTATGCAGCAGCATTTCTTTTACTTGCCTGGGCTGCACAATCGTGTGAAGCTTTGTCAGATTGTAAATTTTGTCGATATGTAATGACAGATAATACAACCAGTGAGGTAACCTATGGGAATGAAACTGAATATTGTGGTGCAGATCTTTTAGCAAAAGAAGCAACCCCGCCTGTTACCGTAGGGGCTCTGACAACAACAGTAGAATGTCGTTAATACCTGACACCTATCAGTGTCACATCATCAACCTGGGGTGATTCACCGCGCCACGCCTCGAATATCTCATTTAACCGTTCCGCTTGCTTAAGCATAGGCACAACATCAAGTTCAATAAGCTTCTCCTTGAACTGGTTCGACATGAACTTCTTCTGTTTCGGGCCTCCGAACTGATCGACAAACCCGTCGGAAAAGATATAAAACTCATCGCCCTTTGTAATATCGATCTTGTGAAGGGTGAACGGCTGCATCCTGTAATGGATCGCCACCGGCATCTTATCGCCCCTGTAATGAACAAGTTCGTGGTTCCTTATCAGGTATAGAGGGTTGTTTGCTCCTGAATACCAGAGTGTGTTATTTTCAAAGTCCACACAGCAGACGGCCATGTCCATTCCGTCCTTTACAGTATCCTCATTAATATTCTGGTTCAATGACTTTATGATTCCCTGGCGGAGATTCTCAAGGATCTGGTCAGGCATAATGATATGCTTGTTATTTACTATTTCATTGAGCATGGTTACTCCCAGCATGCTCATGAATGCTCCGGGAACTCCATGCCCGGTGCAGTCAGCACAGATTATAATCTGTTTGTTGTCAACATTGTTAACCCAGTAAAAGTCACCGCTTACGATTGCCAGTGGCTTGTAAAGCACAAAATGCTCAAGCTTGTCGCTGAAGAGCTCCAGCGACGGAATGAGGGCGGTCTGTATCCTCTTGGCATACATTATACTGTCGGTGATATGCTTTTTCTGATAAGCGATCTGGTCGCGCTGTGCAGCAGCCAGATCCCTTTGCCGCTCTATTTCATCCTTCTGAAGAGAGATCGTCCTGTTTTTCTCCTCAAGCTTTATATTGGCCTCTTTCTTTATCTTATATCCCCTATAGATGTAGTAAGCCAGAAAGCCTACCAGGGCAAGTGCAAAGAGAACGAAATAAAGTATCAGCTTCTGCTTCTCAAGCGTAGCAAGTTGGACTTTAATCTTATCTTCCTGGTCTCCTATCTTCGCAAGTTGTACGTCTATCATCGCAATCTGCGAATTGATCTCTTCCTTCTGGCTGGCAAGGGTGTCTTTTTGCACCTGCACCTCCTTCTGCTGCACCAGGATGGTCTCTTTCTGGGTGTTTATCTCTCCCTGCTGACGGCTTATCTGCCTCATCTGGGTATTAAGCACCTTTTGTTTTTCACTCAGGGCTTTTTCCTTTTCGGTTATCTCCCTGTCGAGGCTGTCAAGTAGCGCCTTCTGTTTCAGTATCTCCTGCCTCTGAACATCAATCGTCTCCAGCTGCTGACGGATGGTCTCTTTCTGCACTTCAATTTCCTGGCTGGCTATATCATAAAGATTCTGCCAGTCCTCCTTTGTCTTTACAGCCATGAAGAGAACCTCCTGGGGTATTGTCATGCCTGCGGCTCTTACCATCTCTTCATTGATATCATACCGGGGCCTGCCATTGACTACAATGAAGTTCAGCATTGATTCCTTGAATTCATACCCTTCGGTAATGAGCATGGTCTGATGCCCCTCAATTCTGGATTTGACTTTATCGAGATTGAATTCTGCAGTTTTGCTGAGATAGAGGACCTGGGTGTGGGTAATGCTCTCAATATTCCTGAATCCAACGATCGTTACCGGCTTGTCCTGGATTGTTGTACGGGTTTTTGCAAGGTTTCCCAGCTCATAAATCAGATCGTAGTCACCAAGCATCACTCCTATCTTGAAGTTAGACGAATCGGCGAATCCCGGACCATAATCGATGTACTTTGCCAGGTCAAAGATGTATAGTGCCCTGGTCGGGTTGTCAAATCCTCCCTGTCCGCCTGCAATGAAAGAGAAAAACACAAAGGTCATCAGCAGAAGCGGTCGGTAAAAAAAGGTCTTCTTAATCATATTCTGAGGCTGTTTGTCAATACGAAATTGCATATTTTTCTTCACTATACCAAATCCGCTGTCAGCATGCGTTTAATAACCTGTTGAAAAAATGTTAATAACTGCGCAATTGTCAGGACTATACCTTCACATCTTATTGTAATTTTAATCAAGTTTTCTAAAACCTCATTATGGCCCTGAATATCAACGACTTACAACTTACCGATAAAAAGATAATAATTGTTGAGGATGACCAGCCTTCAATCAGGTACTACGAAACGCTGCTGAAAAACTCGGGGGCAGAACTGAAAATATTACATAACGGCAAAGAGTTCGTTGATTATTTAAGCCAGGAGACCGGCAGGATCGATCTTGTTTTCATGGACTTCCTCATTCCCCTGATAAACGGAATCGAGTGTATCAGGATATTCAGGAAAGATTGGAAACACGTGCCTGTTCTAATGCTTACAGCATATTCTTCAGAGCAGTGCAAGACGGAAGCTTACCTGGCCGGATGCAACGAATATGTTCTCAAGCCAATCTATCCGGAGAAGGTATTTTTCCTGATCGAAAAATACCTTAAGCACGAAGTAACGCCTTCCTATATCACCTGATCCTCAAGCTTCTACTGCGCGGCCGGACCATGCATCTGTATATAGCGGCCATAATAATCTTCAACCCTGGCATTGATTTCGTCAGCAATTTCCTTCATTCCGTTATCCTCGCATGCGCCGGCGCTTCTGAATGTATACTGTATCGCTGACTGGATCTCATATTCTGCCGAGCTGATGACGTAGGGGGTTTGTTTGAAGTAATAATCAAGCTGGTTGAAATAATAATCTGACAGGTCCTTTGTCATCTCCACAGCTTTCTCCCCTGCACCTGCATCAAAGTAAGCCTCGATGAGGTCGGACACATAAGGATCATACGGTATCCTGTCAAGGGGCAGAACATCCATGCAATGATCCAGCACTTTTACCGCAAGCTCATTTTTGCCTTCAGCGGCCAGGGCTTTTGCCAGCCTTGCATAGTTCAGCCTTGCCCTGATCACTATCAGTGTCCGGCGGTGATGATAGTCAATATTGGCCTTTTCATCATTGGCCCCGCCCCATACGAATTTGTTCATCATGTTATCATACAGGATGTCTGTTTCGATACGGCCGTAATCGAGCCAGTTCCTGTTTTCGGATTTAATCGGAACAAGCCTGTAGACAAGCCCTTCGAGCTGGAAATACTCCTCAAGCCCGAGTGCATCATTGTGATATCCTGTTACAAAGTATATCGGGCGCTCCCAGTTATTGTGCGCAAGGATGTCAAGAACGATCAGCTGACTCTTCAGAATTGAATTACCCCTGAGCTTGATATCAATGTATGGAACTATCTTAGCTGAATCTTCAGGTGCGACCGTCCCGGATTCAAGTACTTTTTTAACATCGACAGGTATCCGAATGGTCTTCGAGGGAATAATGTCAAGAATCTCTGTCGTAGACACCTGAACCTTAGTAGCTTTGTTGTCGCTGTTAACCCAATCGATTATCGTCGATATGTCAACCGGATCCTTTGTCTTTTCAATTATGAAAACCTGGTTGTTTATTCCGTCGTAATATTTCTGAATTGGCAATGTAACCGGGAGCGGATCAGATTCGTACGTTTTCCACTTCATCTGCTCTATATACCAGTCGGTATTGAGCAGCATCAGGTTGCTGACCCTGATGTCTGTCCTCATGCCTTCCACCTCCTGTGCATACCACAGGGGGAAAGTGTCATTGTCGCCGTTGGTAAAGAGTATAGCCCCGGGGGCGCAGGAATTCAGGTAGTTGAAAGCAACATCACGTGCCAGGTACCTGTGCGACCGGTCATGATCATCCCAGTTTTCCGAAGCCATTAGACCCGGCACCGAAAGCAGGCATATAATCCCGGCAGCCGGGGCCGCTGCTTTTTCACCGGTAAGCTTTGAAAGACCGTCAAACAGTGCAAGCATGCCAAGACCAATCCACACTGCGTAGAAATAAAATGAGCCAACGTACGCGTAATCCCTCTCCCTCGGCTGATTCGGATACTGGTTAAGCCAGAAGACAATCGCCAGTCCCGTCATGACAAAAAGCAGCAGGACAACCCACCAGTTCCTGTTGTCGCGGTTTAGCTGGTAAAAGAGCCCCGCCAGCCCCAGGAGAAACGGAATAAGATAATATTTGTTCCTCGACGTGTCATCCCTCAGTCCGGCAGGAAGGTCATCCGTACCGGTCCTGGGCTCATCAAGGAATTTTATCCCGGTTATCCAGTTCCCGTTGACCGCGCCTCCCGAGCCCTGTGTATCATTCTGCTTTCCCGAGAAGTTCCACATGAAGTACCTGAAATACATATACCCGAACTGGTAGGTGAACATGAACTTCAAATTCTCACTGAATCTCGGCTTTCTTATCGTTGTCCGCTCTCCCGACTGGTCTGTAACCTGTACCGGGATACCCTTGTTTCCGCCCCATTCCCTGTAAACCTCCGCATGATCCTCTGTCTGATCGCTCCACATTCTCGGGAAGAGAGTGATGAATCTTTCATCATATATCCTTTCAATATCGCGGTGAGTAACCATATATTTTCCGTCTTCCAGCATATAAACCGGCTTGCCGTCCTTGTATTCGAGTACCGGTGCATTATAATATGCGCCCCGGATAAGCGGACGGGAACCGTATTGTTCCCTGTTCAGGTAGTACAGCAGGTTGAAAGGGTTACCTGGATTGTTTTCATTCAGGGGGGTGTTTGCAGATGCCCTGATCATAATTATAGCCATCGTGGAATACCCGATCAGTATGACCATCAGTGATGTGAGCAGGGTGTTCATTGCAACCCTGTTCCCGCCGGTGAAGTACCAGGTTGTCCCGGCTATTGCGGTAAGGACCAGTATGTTGAGAAAAGCCGAACCAGAAACGATCCATACACCCGTAAGAAAAAGTGCCAGTATAGCAAATACCCCTTTCCTGATACTGTTGACGGAATTCCTGGTAAACCTTATTGCAAGAATAAAGACCGCGGCCAGTATTATCCAGTGAAACACCATTCCGCTGTTTGCCGGCAGTCCGAGAGAATTGACAAAGAAAAGATCAAGCCTCGATGATATGGTTACAATGCCCGGCATTATTCCCCATATAATAAGTGCGAGTACAAGGAATGAGGATATTACCGCAATTATCACTCCTTTCCATGAAAACTCAAACTTCCTGAAATAATATACAAGCATGATTGCCGGCAGGGTGAGAAGATTAAGAAGATGTATGCCTATCGAGAGACCCATCAGGAATGCAATAAGAATGATCCACCTGTCGGCTTGTTCTTCATCGGCAACGTCCTCCCATTTGAGGATAGCCCAGAACACCGCGGCAGTAAAGAGAGATGATGTAGCATATACTTCTCCCTCCACAGCAGAAAACCAGAATGAATCGGAAAATGTAAAAGCAAGTGCCCCCGTTGCTCCGGCTGCCATGACAGCGATAAGCCTTGCAGCGGTGAACATGCTCTCTTCCCTGGCAATGATCTTTCTTGCGAGGTGAGTGATGGTCCAGAAAAGAAAAAGTACAGTGAATGCACTCATCAGCGCCGACATCGAGTTGACCATTGCCGACACTTTTGAAACATCATCCCCGGCAAAAAGAGTAAATATCCTTGCAAGAATCATGAATACCTGGCTTCCCGGAGGATGTCCGATTTCCATTTTATACGCGGATGCAATGAATTCACCGCAATCCCAGAGACTGGCTGTAGGTTCAATGGTAAGGAGATAGGTAATTGCTGCAACTGTGAATACAACCCATCCCGAAATGTTGTTTATCAACCTGAACTTTTTCATTTGTGCTTTTATTATGCGACCTGCAGCAACAGGTCACCGGCGAAAGTACTTATTTTTTTGTGACTCACATAATTTGTTATTTTTGAGCCATGATCAAAGGGTTAGTAATAAAGCCTTTAATTGCCTTAACTGCTTTTATTCTGTTCTCGATTTCGATTAATGCCCAGTACTATAATACGGGGCAGGACCCTGCTTCACTGAAATGGATGCAGGTAAAGACCGGAAGATTCAATGTTATTTACCCGGAAGATTACGGCCGGGCAGGAGTTGAATTCGCGCAGGCTCTTGAAAAGGCTTATTCGGACCTTTCAGTATTATACTCTGAAAAGAAATTCAGGATACCGGTAATAATTCATAATCACACAACCGAATCAAACGGGTACGTAGCATGGGCTCCCAAACGCATGGAAATCTATCCTACACCCGATCAGAATACTATTCCCCTGGATCATAAACGGCAGCTTGCCCTTCATGAAATGGTACATGTGATGCAGATGGAATCGCTTAATACCGGTTTCTCAAAAGTGATGTCATATATTGCCGGACAACAGATCCCCGGTGCAATGGCCGCCCTTTTACCCATGTGGTATATGGAAGGCGAAGCCGTTTTGGCCGAGTCATTATTATCAGGTTCAGGCAGGGGAAGGAGCCCTTCATTTCAGAATTCACTTAAGGCGCTTGCTATCGAAAAAGGAGAATTGTATAAATATGACAAACTGCTTAACGGATCCTACAGGGATTTCACTCCTGACTATTATCAATATGGTTACCAGATGGTTGCGTGGTCGGTGCTGAATAATGACCTGTCGTTATGGAACAAGGTGGTTGGTTTTACTGCAAATCAGCCCTTTACGCTGAATCCGGTAAATATAAGTCTCAGGCGAAATGCAGGATTGACAAAAAAGCAACTCTACTATCAGACATTTGACACACTTACAAACCTCTGGAAGAGTGATATTGAAAGAAGCGGTGCAATCGATTACCATTCAATAAATCCGGTTAAAAAGATCAGCTACGAAAGCTATCATTCCGCTGTAAGCGCCGGAAAAGATTCTGTTATCGCGGTCAAAACATCGATTGCAAATCCTGTCCGGTTCGTTCTTATATGGCCGTCCGAAAAATCGGAAAAGAAGCTTTTCGTCCCCGGGAATATCTACCCATATATCATATCATATGCTGCCGGAAAGGTCGTCTGGGTTGAATCGCAGCCTGACCCGCGATGGGAGAACCGCAGTTATTCTGTAATAAAACTCTTTGATCTGAAAACTTCTACAGCAAGGCAGCTGACTTTCAGGTCGAGGTATCTTTCGGCGTCGGTATCACCGGAAGGAAAACTGATAGCCGCATCGGAAAACAAAGAGAACAACGTAAACAGCCTGGTGCTTCTCAGTTCTGAAAACGGGAGCATTGAAGGAATATTCCCCGCACCGGGGAATGCTTACCTGCAACGCCCGCAATGGTCAGCTGATGGGAATAATATTACTGTTATTTTCTTAACAGATGAAGGAGAGGGAATACTCCGCTTTTGCCGTTCTGAAAACAGCTGGACAACCCTGATCGAAGAGGGGCGCGACGACCTGCAGGCATCTTTTTTAAGAAACGACACTTTATTCTATGTCAGCTCCATATCAGGAACCGACAATATTTACATTCTTACTCCGGACGGCAGAAACCTGATGCTCACAAATTCAAAATTCGGGGTAACTGATGTGAGTGTTTCAGGGTATAATGCATATTTCAGTAATTACAGTTCAGCAGGGAATAATATAAGTGCAGTGCCTATTTCTGAAGCTTTAGAATATGAAGCAGGCAGGAAGGCAGATTCATCATTGTTAATTAACAGGTTTGGAAGCAAAGAAGCAGAAGAAACCAAATCAGGTCTTAAGTATGCTCCTGAACCATACAGAAAATGGCAGCACCTCTTTGGAATTCACAGCTGGATGCCTCTTTATGCAGATATTGAAGCAGTACAATCTGATCCTTCCTCTATCAGACCCGGCTTCACCATCCTTTCTCAAAATCAGCTCAGCACACTGACCGCTTCAGCAGGTTATGAGTATTCAGCCGATAAAAGACACAAATTCCATTCACGCATCCTATGGGAGGGATGGTATCCTGTTATTGAATCGCGGCTTGATTACGGAAATGAACCGATGATCGATCCCTTCGGTGGGACCCCCGGATGGATACCATCGACGGTTAAAACCGGAGTAAGGTTTATTAATAGTATTTATATTCCATGGACTTTCAATACCAATAAGTTTTATCAATATTTATATCCCTTCTTAACTGTTGATTATCAGAATGATTACGTATATATTAAGGAAATCGGTAATTATGATTATGGGCAAACTTATTTTACAGGACGTATTTATTTCGCAAATTATCAAAAGTCATCATTCCGGGATATATATCCAAGAGTAGGACAAATAATTGATGCAACATATAATTATGCTCCATTTGACAGACAGGTTTATGGATCGGATATCTATCTGAAGACAACATTTTATTTCCCGGGGTTTGTGAGGAATCATGGAATCAGGATAAGATATGAGGCTGAAAATCAAAAGTATATACTTTTCCCTTATCAAAACATGATCCATTACCCTCGCGGTTATAATTTAATAAGATCAAGAGAACTGGATTTCCTTTCGGTAGATTATGTCGCTCCTGTTGCATACCCTGATTTCAATATAGGATCATTATTTTATCTGACAAGGATTCGAACAGGGCTGTTTTTTGATTATGCACGGGGAACCGACAATCATTACCTTCACCTGAGCGATGATGGAAGGCTTGTTCTTGATAGTGTTTACGAAGGAACAGAATCATTCAGGTCATTTGGTATAAGTCTGCTTTCTGATTTTTATATCTTACGGATACCATATCCTGTTTCAGCTGGCATTGAAACTGTCTGGAAGAACTTCAGTGAATCTCCTTCATTTGAGTTCCTTTTCAATATTGATATCTACGGGATGAATATAGGTAAGATGAAGCGCTGATCAGATAATGATCTCCCTTGCCTTGCTCCTGATCAGGTCCCATGCTTTTTCCACATGCTCAAGGGTTACATTGGTCTGTCCGGTCACCATTCTCAGGGTATACTTGCCGTTAAGTGTCGTGTGCGACAGGTAGAGTTTTCCGGAATCATTGAGGCTGTGATTGAGCGTTTCATTGATCCTGTCAAGATTTTCCTCAGGAGCACCTGAAGGAGAATACCTGAAGCAGACCACATTAAGCGATACCGGGGCAAGCAGTTCAAAATCAGGTTCCGTAGTTATCATCTCTTTAAGCCGCATAGCCAGGCTGATATGATACCTGATCTTTTCCTGAAGCCCTTTTATCCCGTATGACCTTATCACGCTCCAGAGTTTCAGGGCTCTGAACCTGCGCCCCAGTGGAATGCCCCAGTCGCGGTAGTCGTTCACCAGTCCTCTGGTCTTTGTTTTGAGGTATTCAGGCAATATTTCGAAGGTTCTTATAAGCGAGCCCTTATCCCTGGTAAAGAATGCGGAGCAATCGAAATTGGTAAACATCCATTTATGCGGATTGAAGACAAAGCTGTCGATGTATTCCTTCCCCTCAAGCATCCACTGAAATTCGGGCAGGATAAGGGCCGTGCCGCCCATTGCGGCATCCACATGGAGCCAGGTGCCGTTTTCCCTGCAGATCTCTCCAATCTCACGCAAAGGGTCGACAGAGGCAGTGCCGGTTGTCCCCAGAGTAGCAATGACACAGCAGGGAATGTGCCCGTTCTTTTTATCTTCAGTCAAAGCATCCCTGAGTTTTCCGGCATCCATCGAGAAATGAGGCCTGACAGGGATTTTTACAAGGTTCATTCTGCCGATGCCTGCTATCTTTACAGCCTTTTCAACTGATGAATGAGTCTGCTGAGAGCAATAGACCTTCAGGAAAGGTTTATGATGAAATCCTTCCTCATTTATTGAAAACTCCGTACATTTTTCCCTGGCAGTAATGATGGCAGCGAGGGTGGCAGTTGATGCAGAATCCTGTATAACTCCCTCAAATTCAGGTGGCAGACCAATCAAATCCCTGAGCCATATCATCATTTTTTCTTCCAGTTCCGCTGCTGCAGGAGATGTCTCCCACATCATGCACTGGGCGGCCAGTGTTGATGTAAGCATCTCGGCAAGTATTGACGGCGGGCTTGTATTAGCCGGGAAATAAGCAAAGAAATTAGGGCTCTGCCAGTGAGAGATTCCGGGCATAATGATCTCCTCGAAATCGTTCATCAGTTCACTGAATGGCTGGGGATCAGAAGGCGGTGAATCCGGGATCTGCCTGAAGATCTTCCCGGGTTTCACGGTCGATTTTACCGGGTAATTCTCAACATTCTCCATATAGCGGGCCATCCATTCGACCAGCTCATGGGCATGTTTCCGGAATTCATCGGGGGTCATCCTGGGAGGATTATTTTACCGATTCTGCAAGCAGGATGATCTTGTTCACCTTTACTTCGATCACCCCTCCGTCGATCTGATATCTCTTTTCCTCATCATTCTGATCGATCATTATCACGGTACCGTTTTCCAGCGTTGAAATGATCGGGGCGTGGTCTTTCAATACCTGAAAAGAGCCTTTTTTGCCGGGGACCCTTATTGATTTGATATCCCCTTCATACACTTTTCTGTCGGGAGTGATGATCTCTATCTTCATCAGTTGCCTGGTTACTTGGTCTGGGCAAGAATCTTCTCGCCTTTTTCTATTGCATCTTCAATGGTTCCGACAAACATGAATGCAGCTTCAGGATATTGATCTACCTTACCTTCCATTATCATGTTAAATCCTTTAATGGTGTCTTCTATAGATACGAGTGTACCTTTTACCCCTGAAAACTGTTCAGCCACATGGAACGGCTGTGAGAGGAATCTCTGTACCCTTCTTGCCCTATGCACCACCAGCTTATCTTCTTCCGAAAGCTCGTCCATTCCGAGGATCGCTATGATATCCTGCAGTTCATTATATCTCTGGAGAAGCTCCTTAACCCTCTGGGCGCATCTGTAATGTGCTTCGCCGACTATATCGGGCGTAAGGATTCTTGATGTTGAATCGAGCGGGTCAACAGCCGGGTAAATACCAAGCTCTGATATCTTACGGCTGAGAACCGTTGTTGCGTCAAGGTGTGCGAAGGTGGTTGCAGGGGCCGGATCGGTAAGGTCGTCGGCAGGCACATAAACTGCCTGGACGGATGTGATCGAACCATGCCTTGTTGAGGTGATGCGTTCCTGCATAATGCCCATTTCAGTTGCCAGGGTAGGCTGGTATCCCACTGCCGAAGGCATTCTTCCGAGAAGTGCCGATACTTCAGATCCTGCCTGGGTAAAACGGAACACGTTATCCATGAAGAAGAGGATATCTCTGCCACCGCTCTTGCCGTCGCCATCCCTGAAATGTTCAGCAACGGAAAGGCCAGAAAGAGCAACCCTTGCTCTTGCTCCGGGGGGCTCATTCATCTGACCAAATACAAGTGCAAGCTTTGATTCTTTCAGAGCATTATGATCAACTTTTGACAGATCCCATCCTCCCGATTTCATGCTTTCAAGGAATTCGCTTCCGTAGGTGATAACTCCTGCTTCAAGCATCTCGCGCAGAAGGTCGTTGCCTTCCCTTGTTCTTTCACCAACTCCTGCAAATACCGATAAGCCTGAATAGGCTTTGGCTATATTGTTTATCAGCTCAAGAATAACGACAGTTTTCCCAACGCCGGCACCGCCAAACAGTCCGATTTTACCTCCTTTTGAATATGGTTCAATCAGGTCGATAACCTTAATGCCGGTAAAAAGGACTTCCTTCTCGGTTGAAAGATCATCGTATTTCGGAGGCTTTCTGTGGATGGGATATCCACCTTTTTTATCAAGGGGCCCTATCCCGTCAATTGCCATTCCGGTAACGTTCATGAGCCTTCCCTTGATCTGTTCGCCAATGGGCATAGTGATAGGCAATCCTGTAGCGACGACATCCATGCCTCTCCGGAGCCCGTCAGTGGAGTCCATCGCGATAGTCCGTACAGTGTTTTCACCGATGTGCTGCTCACATTCGACAACCAGAACCGAACCATCGTCCCTTTTTATCTCAAGGGCATCGTAAATGTCGGGCATTTCGGTACCCTGCCTGTCAAATGTCACGTCAACCACAGGTCCTATGATCTGGCTGATCTTGCCGGTATTCTGTGCCATATCAGTTAATTATTTATTTGTCATTCAGAATATACAAATTTAATAAAATTTGCAAAAGATAGGTTTAGATGGGCAATTATTAAGATTATTATTGACTTGTATTTTTTTATCATATATCTTTAATCTGTTATTGTAATGTTATTACTAAAAAAGAATACTATGAAAAAAAATTTACTCGCGTTAATGATAATTACATTTTCGGTTCCCGCAATAAATGCACAGTTCACAAAGGTCGGCGGAGGTCCCGGTTTTACAAGCGGCTATCTTTTCCATGAAATGGATTACGATTACAATAAAAGCGGTCATTTCTTTGCTTTTCTGAAGGGTATTTATGAAATATCCGTTCCGATCCATGTCTCCCCGTCAGTCACATTCTTTATGCCTCATGTATACAAGGAATTTGACTGGAAGACAACAGTTAATACCCTTATGCTTGATGTGAACGGCCATTACGTTTTCAATTCACTCGACAGGTTTGAATTCTACGGGCTTGCCGGGCTTGATTTTATGCTCGCCTGGAAAAGAGTAAAATATACAGGCACAGGAACAAATGAGGTTTTTAAGGAAAATGATAATGCACTCGGGCTGAACCTTGGAGCAGGTACATATATCAAGGTTACCGATCAGTTTGATGTGAGTGTTGAAGCAAAATATATCCTTAGTAAATATGGTCAGTTCATGCTGAATGCGGGAGTGCTGGTCAATATTGACTGGCTGAAGAAGCACGAAGATACCGGGGGCCTCTGATCTACTTTTCCCGGCCTATAAGTGAAGCGGCAAGGGTTTCCATTTCCCGCTTTCTTTTCTCATCACCACTCACTTTGCCTAGCAGGCTGAAAGCCTGGTCCATATAGCTGTTTGCCAGTATTTCTGTTTTCTCCCTGACCTTCAGCTGGTCGTAAATTCCGATCACAGTATTTACTTTTTTATCAGGATCAAAATCTCTTGCAGCCATCTCGACCTGAAGCTGTTTCAGCGTTGCTCCTTCTGCCAGTTCAAATGCTATTATCAGGGGAAATGTCTTTTTGTTGGTCACGATGTCTCCGCCCCTGTTTTTCCCAAAAACTGCGCTATTGCCCCATATGTCAAGAATATCGTCCTGTATCTGGAAAGCAAGGCCAAGGTTTCTTCCAAAATCATAAAGCAAATCCGAATCCCGGTCATCTGCCCCTCCGATAATTGCTCCTATCTTCAGCGAAGCGGCTACCAAAACTGCAGTCTTCAGCTCAATCATTCTGAGATATTCATCATGAGAGACGATTGCGGCCTTTTCATAATCCATATCCAGCTGCTGTCCCGTGCACACCTCGATGGCTGCTTTATTGAAAACCCTGAAGACCTTCAGGAGGCTTGCTGAAGGTGCCTGCAGAAAGCAGTCGTTGGCAATGAAAGCCATTACATCGCCCGAAAGAATAGCCTGGTTCAGATCCCATTTTGAATGTACTGTTGGGAAACTGCGCCTTACCGGGGCATTGTCCATTATATCATCATGGACAAGGGTGAAATTGTGGAAAATCTCGATCCCCGCTGCCGGCATCACAGCATTATCTATCTTGTCGCTGAACAGATTACAGGCCATAAGCGTCATGACCGGACGCAGCCGTTTACCGCCCACGGACAGTATATACCTGACGGGGGTGAAAAGCTTTTCTGCTTCAATACTGCATGATAAATTCAGCAGAGCTTTATCGACTATGTCCTTTAGCTCGGAATTATTGTACATAATATGGATCAGCCTTTCAGGGCTTCAGCGCCGCTTACCACTTCAAGTATCTGGTTTGTAATGGCAGCCTGCCTTGCTTTATTGTACTGAAGCGTAAGATCTTTTATCATCTGGGTGGCGTTGTCGGTAGCCTTATGCATTGCCGTCATCCTGGCCCCGTGCTCTGCCACAAATGAATCCAGTACTGCTTTGTAAAACTGTATTTTCAGTGATTTGGGAATCAGTTCCCTTACTATTTCCTCTTCAGAGGGTTCGTAAATATAATCGACCGGGGCACTTTTCGTTTTTCCGGCCGGTATCGATTCAAGAGGCAGGAACTGTTCGTCGGTAATTATCTGAACAGCAGCATTTTTGAAATGGTTATATATGATCTCAACCCTGTCATATTCACCCTTAATAAAGTTTTCCATTATCTCCCCTGCAACCACTGAAACATTATCGAATGTAAGTTCATTAAGCAGTGCATTCCGTTCGGGAAGCATGTTCAGCTTCTGTTTGCGCATATAGTCCCAGCCTTTCCTTCCAATTGTCAGGAATACAACATTCCCTTTATTGAACTGGTCCATATACATTTCAGCAACGACTTTCCTTGCTTCCTTTATTATATTTGCATTAAAGGCTCCGCATAGTCCCCTGTTTGAGGTTATTACAATAATAAGAATCTTTTCGGGATGAGAAATCCTGGCGTAAACATTCTCTACTTCCCTTTCGGCGAGGCTTTGTGTAAGGCCGGCAAGAATCTCCTGAAGCTTGTTCACATAGGGACGGAGACGCACGATCTTATCCTGGGCTTTCCTCAGCTTGGCAGCGGAAACCATCTTCATTGCCGAAGTGATCTGCCTTGTCGATTTTACCGAACTGATCCTTACCCTTATCGCTTTTAGATTCGCCATCTGAACTTTAATTATTCACTGACCTGCAACCGTCTATGATTTGTATTTAGCTGTCAATTCAGCCGCAACTTTTTCCAGGACTTTTGTAATATCATTGTTCAGGATCCCGTCGCGGAGATTATCAAGAACATCCCGGTGGTTCAGATCGAGATATTCAATATATTCATTTTCAAAGCTTTTCACCTTATTAACCGGGACATCCTTCAGGAGCCCCATTGTTCCGCAATAGATGATCGCGATCTGTTTTTCAACAGGAATGGGCTTATATTGCCCCTGTTTCAATATTTCAACGTTCTTTGATCCCTTGTTTAGTATTGCAAGGGTTGAAGCATCGAGGTCGGATCCGAATTTTGAGAATGCCTCAAGCTCACGGTACTGTGCCTGATCGACCTTCAGTGTTCCCGCAATTTTTTTCATTGCTTTGATCTGGGCATTTCCACCCACCCTTGAAACCGATATACCTACGTTGATAGCAGGCCGGACCCCTGAGTTAAAGAGGTTTGACTCCAGGAATATTTGCCCGTCGGTGATCGAAATAACGTTGGTTGGAATATATGCCGAAACGTCACCTGCCTGTGTTTCAATTATCGGAAGCGCGGTAAGCGAACCGCCTCCTTTTACCAGCGGTCTTATTGATTCAGGAAGGTCGTTCATCTGTTTTGCCACCTCATCTGATTCTATGATCTTGGCCGCTCTTTCAAGAAGCCGCGAATGCAGGTAGAACACATCACCCGGGTAAGCTTCACGTCCCGGCGGGCGGCGGAGAAGCAGTGAGACCTCCCTGTATGATACAGCCTGTTTTGAAAGGTCGTCGTAAATAATAAGGGCATCCCGTCCGGTGTCACGGAAAAACTCGCCTATTGCGGCTCCTGCGAAAGGAGCATAGAATTGTGAGGCGGCAGGGTCGGATGCAGTTGCCAGAACAATTACCGAATATTCCAGGGCACCGAACTCTTCAAGTGTCTTGGCAATATTGGCAACTGTGGAACCCTTTTGCCCTACAGCTACATAAATGCAGTATACCGGTTTTCCTTTTTCAAAGTTGCTGCGTTGATTTATTATTGTGTCAATTGCAATAGCTGTTTTGCCAGTCTGCCTGTCTCCGATAATAAGTTCTCTCTGTCCGCGGCCGATAGGGATCATGGCGTCAATAGCCTTTATTCCTGTCTGAAGAGGCTGCTTCACCGGCTGTCTGAAAATTACTCCCGGGGCTTTTCTTTCGAACGGCATAGTATAAAGTTTGCCTGTTATCGGACCCTTGCCGTCAAGCGGCTGGCCAGTCGGGGTGATAACCCTGCCGAGCAACCCTTCTCCTACATTGATGGAAGCGATTTTCCCTGTTCGTTTTACAATGTCGCCTTCTTTGATCTCCTCGGTAGGACCAAGCAGCACGGCTCCGATATTATCCTCCTCAAGGTTGAGCACAATTGCCTCAATACCGTTCTCAAATTCAATGAGCTCGTTCGATTGTGCATTTGTAAGTCCGTAAATGCGGGCTATACCGTCACCGACCTGAAGGACAGTTCCTACCTCTTCCAGCTCTGTTCCTGTCTGGATCCCCTCGAGTTGCTGCTGGAGGATCTTTGAGACCTCTGCGGGTTTAATGCTTGCCATATCTTTTTTTCTTGTGATACAAATTTATTTTTCAGGCTGTCAGCGTTGTGCCTTTCAGCTCTTTTTCAATGCGGCGGAGCTTGTTCCTGACGCTGGCATCAATGAACTTGTCATCGATCCTCAGGATGAATCCGCCTATTATGTCTTTATCAATGACCTCTTTAAGTTCAACTTTTGTTTTGAATGCTGAAGAGACCAGATCCGATACCTGTTTTTTAACTTTTTCATCAACCCTGACTGCAGTTGTAAGTATCGTTTCAGTAATACCGTTGTATTTCATGGTTTCGCTTATAAACACCCTGGCAATAGCAGGAATATAGCTTTCCCTGCCATTTTTTATTACCAGGTCAATAAGCGAAAATGTAAGGTTGCTGACATCCTTGCCGAACACAGCATGAAGTATTACTGTCTTTTTCGAAGGTCGGATTACAGGACTGCCAAGGAGCTCCCTGACTCCCGGAAGAGTACATACCTGCCCTATATAGTCCATGTCCTGATAAACCCTTTCAAGCATTTTCTTTTCAAGGGCTGAACGGAACAATGCGCGCGAGTATCTTACAGATATTTTGCTGTCGTTCATCAGCTGGGAAGAGTTTAATTCTTCTTCAGGTTAATTTCCTTCAGATATTTGTTTATCAGTTTGTCCTGTTCTTCACTCTTGCTGAGTTTCTCACCAAGAAGCTTTGAAGCTATTTCAACAGAGAGGGTTGCCACCTGCTCGTGTATTTCAGAGAGTGCCTTGTCCTTTTCCCTTTCGATGCCTGTCATGGCTTTCTCAACTATCTTTTCTGCCTCTTCGGTTGCTTTTCCTTTGGCTTCCGCAATAAGTTTATCGCGCACATCCCTTGCCTCCTTGAGGATAACTTCACGTTCCTCCCTTGCCTTTTTCAGGATAGCCTCATTGTCGGCCTGGAGCCGTTGCATCTCTTTGCGTGCGCTTTCGGCAGATTCAAGGGATCCCTTGATCATTTCTTCTCTCTGTTTTATCATGGAAAGTATGGGTTTCCATGCAAATTTTGCCAGGATGAAGAAGAATAGGGAAAAGATAAGGACTGACCAGAAGATGGTTCCTATTCCAACTGCGGTCAGACTGTTTCCTGCTAATAATATCATAGCTCTATGATTAAGAATTTTCGTTTAAAAGATCCTGCAATCAACCATTGCAGGATCTTTTTTCGTTAAGCAATAAGTGCCACAACAACTGCGAACAGGGCGGCCCCTTCAATAAGGACGGAGGCTATAAGCATTGCAGTCTGAATCTTGCCTGCTGCTTCCGGCTGCCTTGCAATGGCGTCCATTGCCGAGCCACCGATACGTCCGATTCCGAGTCCTGCCCCGATAACTGCAAGTCCTGCTCCGATTGATGCCAGCGATATTGCTGCCTGTGCTTCTTCCATAATGAATAGATTTAAAATAAACAATATTAATTAATGATGCTCTTCAACTAATGCCATACTTATAAATAATGATGATAAAAATGTAAAAACATATGCCTGAAGAAATGCCACAAGAAGTTCGAGGCAATCCATGAAAATCACGAAAAAGATGGAGGCAGGTGAAACCCATATTGAATCAGAAATAAAGATCAGCGCCATGAGGCTCACCACTATAATATGACCGGCTGTAATATTTGCGAACAAACGGATCATCAGGGCAATTGGTTTTGAAAAGATACCGACAACTTCAACCGGGACCATAAGCGGAAGAAGCCACACTGGAACTCCGGGCGTTGCAAAAATATGTTGCCAGTAGCCCTTTGTTCCGTTGATCTGTACGATAAGAAATGTGAAAAATGCAAGTGTCATGGTCAGGGCAAGGTTCCCGGTTACATTGGCCCCGAATGGAGGCGGGAACGGGATAAGGCCCATCAGGTTGTTTATCAGTATAAAGAAAAACACCGATAAAAGATAGGGCATAAACCGTTCATAATGTTTATGTCCGATATTTGGTATGACAACTTCGTCGCGAATAAAGAGAATAACCGGTTCCAGAAAACTCTGAATGCCTTTAGGGTAGCTTATGCCGGTTTTTTTATATGAACGCGAAAGCGCTAGGAAAAGCCATAATCCGATAATTGCAGCAGCAAGCATGCCTACTACCATTTTGGTCATGGAAAAGTCGAGCAGAAGATTTTCGGTATCGGTTTCACCGGCCGCATTTACTGCTACTATCTTTCCCTCATTTTCCCCTTCTCCCATCTTGAAGCTTTTGTACTCATGTCCGTGGGCAAGCTTGTTTGAGAAAAAGAAATGAAGTCCGGTTGGTTTATAATAAAGTATTACGGGAAGTGGTATTGAAATATGTTTTTCAGTTCCGTCCCTCTTTGCAATTGTCATGAGATGCCAGTCATGGGAGTTGCTGACATGCTCAATAATATACTCGCTTGCATTAAATGGTTCTTTAGAATGTCCTGCTGTTGTCGCTTCAGGAGACCCGTGTTCTTGCTGCCCGGCAGCCGGGAAGGAAAATGCAAGGAGAAACAAAATCAGGTACAGGCTTGTCGTTAATCGCATCTTTAAATCCGATATTACTCTAAAGACTTGCTTTTCAGTGTTTTCAATATTACAATTACCGAAAACAAAGTGAATGTTAAATATAAAACAAAAAATAATATAACGGATGATATTCCTGTTTTTTTACCTAAGAAGAACCACAGGAATGCAAATATGAGTTCAGTAAGGAATTTAAGGCTTATGGCAAGCAGAGTATGCATGGTTTGGCTACCCAACTCTTTATCCCGGCCCCTGAAAAATATTATGAGTGCCAAAAAAGTAATGAGGGTGAATCCGGCTGAGGACAGAATGATTTCGTTATATTCCAATCCTGATTCAATACCGGAAATAATTATGTATCCGACAACCAGAACTGTCATTTCAAGTATTGCAAGCAGGAAAATCGTTCTGGCAAGAGGTTTCAAGAGGAATATTATTTTTTGATAAGATCTTTGACGGCAACCCAGATAGCTGAAAAAACACCAAGCAGGGAAAGAATGATTGCAAATACCGGTTTTTCATTACCTGTAACCTTATCAAGCTTAATTCCTCCCCAGGTTGTAAGGAAGATAATGACACCCATCTGGATGACTATCGCGGAGTATTTTGAGTAGGCAGAATAATTTTTATTTTCCGGCTCCTCCTGGTTCTTTTGGTCTTGTTGCTCCTCCGTTGTCATCGTTATCGCTCATTTTACAGTTTCCTGTGAATTTTGCACCAGGCTCAATGGATAATTTTGAAGTGGCTATATCGCCAAGTATTTTTGAAGAAGCTTTCAGAATCAGTAGCTGGCTGACGCTGATCTTGCCTTCGATACTGCCCGACACTTCGGAATTCCTGCATATCACCTCGCCGTTAACCCTTCCCGTGACCCCGATGACAACCTTTCCCTTGGTGGTAAGGTTTCCGGTAAGGGTGCCATCGATACGTATATCACCGGTCGATTTGATATCGCCCGTAATATCGGTGCCGTTGCTTATCAGGTTTATTGCAGCAGGTTCAATCTCGTTGTTTTTTGCCATCGCGTTATAATTTTTAGAACAAGCCTGTAAACTTACAAAAATAATAACTAAACCGGATCATACGCCCACTTAAGGTATATCGATCCCCAGGTGAATCCTCCGCCAAAAGCTGCGAGTATCAGTATATCTCCTTTCTTAAGCTTCTTTTCATATTCCCACATACAGAGTGGAATGGTGGCAGCTGTGGTGTTTCCGTAATTCTCAATATTTATCATCACCTTTTCAGGCGGAAGTCCCATCCTTCTGCCTGTTGCATCAATTATCCGCAGGTTTGCCTGGTGGGGTACAAGCCATGCAATATCGTCGGGTTTAAGATTGTTCCGTTGCATTATTTCGACTGCTACATCTGCCATATTTACTACGGCAAACTTAAATACGCTCTGGCCTTCCTGGTAAATAAAATGCTCCTTTGCCTCAATTGTCTCGTATGAAGCGGGCCTGGCCGATCCTCCTGCCTTTAAATGGAGGAATTTCTTTCCTGAGCCGTCGGTGTGGAAAATAAAATCCATGATTCCAAATTCTTCAGTTGTAGGCTCGAGGAGAACGGCGCCTGCTGCATCACCGAAGAGAGGGCATGTTGTGCGGTCGGTATAATCGGTAATTGACGACATTTTATCGGCGCCCACGACAATTACTTTCTTATATCTGCCTGACTCAATATATGAAGCCCCTGTCTGAAGTGCAAAAAGAAAACCCGAGCAGGCTGCACCGAGATCGAAGCTGAATGCATTCTTTATTCCGACTTTATCTGATATTATATTAGCTGTTGCAGGGAAAAACATGTCGGGAGTAATTGTGGCACAGATCAGCAGTTCTATCTCATCAGGGGAGGTATGTGTCTTTTCAAGAAGGCCTCTGACAGCCTGTTCGCCGAGATCCGAGGTTCCCAGTCCCTCTCCTTTCAATATACGCCTCTCCCTGATCCCGACCCGCTGCATGATCCATTCGTCGGAAGTATCAACCATTTTTGACAGTTCGTGGTTTGTAAGCCTGTACTCTGGAACCCAGGCATGAATTCCGGTAATGGCCGCACGAATCTTTTCCATATCAGATATCTTCTTTTATCTTGCGGGCCAGATCAGCATGCACGACAGCCCATGTCTGAAGTATCATGTTCATGACAGCCTTGCGCTTTGAAACTCCATGTCCGACAACTACGTTGGCGTTGATTCCGACAATTGGTGTGCCTCCTATGTTTTCAGGATCAAGGCTGTCAAAATAGGGATCCTTATAATTCCTGGAAACGAAGATATGATGCAGGGCTTCGGTCTGTTTTACTATAACATTCCCAACAAACCCGTCGCATACTATAACATCCGGCATTGTTTCTCTGAAGAGGTGATTTGCCTCAACATTTCCCCCGAAATTGATCTGGCTGCACTCCCTTAAAAGTTCAAATGCCGATTTTAATGAAGGAGTGCCCTTTGACTCCTCCTCTCCGATATTAAGCAGCTTTACAACCGGATTTTTAATCTCCAGCACATATTTGGCAAATATGCTTCCAAGGATTCCGTACTGACACAGCACATCGGGTTTGGTATCAGGATTCAGGCCAACATCAAGAAGGACAGAGTGGCGGTTGTCAATTGAAGGGACTATCAGCGCCAGCGCCGGTCTTATGACTCCCGGTGTTACATTGACCGTATATGTTGCTCCCACCATCATGGCGCCCGTATTTCCTGCACTGCAAAATCCGTCTATCTCATTGTCTTTAAGCATCCTGTAGCCGACAGCTATGCTTGAATCCTGCTTCTGGGAATAGGCTTTTGAGGGAACATCACCCATCTCTATCACCTGCGTTGTATTGAGAATATCCACCAGTGAAGGATCGGCTCCCATCCCTGCCATCTTCCTGAGAATGGCCTCTCTGTCTCCGATCATCACCAGCCGGTCATTTGGAGATAAATGAGCAAGGGAATCCACAGCGCCTTCAATGATAGCTTCAGGCGCGTAATCACCGCCCATTACATCAAGACCAATTTTCATAGTCTTTATGATTGGTTATAAAGGTCAGGCCGTAGTTTTCTTCTCAATTGCCGGTTTCCCCCTGTAAAATCCGCATTCAGGACAAACCCTGTGGTACTGTACCGAAGCCCCGCAGTTGGAGCAGACCGATACTGTAGGCGCAACAGCCTTATAATGCGTTCTGCGCTTATCCCTCCTGGTTTTCGAGTGTTTACGTTTTGGATTTGGCATTTGCTTCTCTCTTTAAGTTATTGTTCATCAATTTCTTCAATTCATCCCAGCGCGGATCGGATTCATTATCATCCCCGATAGCATGCTCCTTCAGTCTTTTCAGCATCTCCGGATCCTCAAATTGATCAAAAAACGCTTTGTCAATCGTGTATTCAAAATAATGCTGCCCCTCTTTCAAACCACCAATCGGTATGGTAAACAAACCGGACATCATTAAATTTTTTGGTTTGCAAAAATATGAAAGCTTATTCAATTAAAAAAATTATAAACAAAAAAGTAACATCTTCCCTGTAAACATCAGGTTACCGTTAAAAACCTGCAATTCACCGATTTTCCCTGTCAGGAAGGGTTCACGCACCTTATTTTTGATCCGGTATATAAAATCAACCGTCATGAAAAACAGAGAATACAATTTGGAAAGACACAGGGAACATCATCCACAGATCGGCGTCGGCCTTTTCTTTATTGTCCTGGGGCTTGCCCTGCTGGTTGCTACAAACGACTGGCTTCACCTTGGAGACATAAAGGAGTATTTCACCTGGGAGTCAGCCATGATATTTGTTGGCGTCCTGCTGTTGCTTAATCTTCATTTTGTCCCGGGATTGCTGCTTATGGCAGGCGGGGCCTGGTTCCTTATTGATAATTTTTATGGTGAGATACCGGCATTTATTAAAACTGTTTACTGGCCGGCAGTTATCGTGATTATCGGTTTATCGTTTATCATTTCATCTTTCATAAGAAGAAACAGATAACCGGAATTAATTAAAAACAAATAAATTTACAGATATGGAAACAATAAACGATTTCAGGGATGACAACAAGCAGTCTTCGGGAGGCGACCGTCATCATATCACAAGCAACAGGGTGATCATAGGGGTGGTACTGGTTCTCGCCGGATTAGCTCTGGTGATAAGGAATACAGGCATTTTTCCTGATTTTATTGATCATGTCATCTTCAGCTGGCCGATGCTCCTGGTGGCAATAGGCACAGTAATGACCCTTGGATCAAGCGAAAAGACCGGGGGTATAATTGTAATGGCGGTTGGGGGATTCTTCATGATACCCCTGATCTTCAGAGAGCCCTTTCACATGTATAACATGTTCTGGCCATCGATCTTTATTATCATCGGCATCATCTTTATTGTCACCAGGCGCAGGGGATGGGGTTCAATTTCATCAAAGGGCATGGAGAGTGATGATTTTGTGGATTATGTCACGATATTCAGCGGATCCGAGCGGCAGATAATTTCACAGAACTTCAAGGGAGGTAAAATGTCATCTGTTTTCGGCGGCATCGACCTCGATCTTACAAAGGCCAGGCTGGCTCCGGGCAGGAATGTGCTTGAAGTTGCTGCAGTCTTCGGCGGAGTCGGAATAATTGTCCCTGATGACTGGTTTGTAACTATAGAAGTCACACCAATTCTGGGCGGATTCAGCGATTCAAGGAAACTCTATCCCGGAATGAATTTTGACCGTACCAGCCAGCTTGTAATAAAGGGAGCCGTGGTTTTCGGCGGAGGTGAAGTAAAAAGCCATAAATAACCCGCAGGTAAAATGAAACATCCCGTCCTTGAAAACAGGATACGATTTGTAGTCTGGTGGCTGGTCTGGCTCTTCCTTGCAGCAGGCCAGACACTTTTATATTATTTTGCCTACGGGAGCTTTGTCAGCATCAGCATAATTGATACTTTACTTTCACTTCTTATTTATTCAGCACTTGGATTATCATTATGGTACCCCTTTGCTATATTCAACAAAGGAGAATCAAAACCGCTGACCCTTATAAGCAATCTTGTAATTACCGGTGCAATCTCTGTCACATTCTGGGTCCTGATAACAAAACTGCTTATCCCGCTGATACTCCCGGGACAGGAAAACTTTAATGAGTACTGGTCAGCAACATTCCCTTACCGGATAGGAACAGGGGTATTTATTTACAGCCTTATGATACTGACCTATTATCTTTTCGTCAGCCTCACAAATCTTTCGGAGAAGAAATCCAAAGAGGCAATACTTGAGAGCCTGGTCAAAGAGACGGAGCTTAAGATGCTGCGCTCGCAGATCAATCCTCATTTTCTCTTCAACAGCCTTAATTCAGTCAGCTCCCTTACAATAACCGATCCCGATAAAGCAAGGGATATGGTTATCAAACTATCGGAATTCATGAGATATGCCCTTTCCAAGAAAGACGAGCAGCCTGTGACTCTAAGAAGCGAGCTGGAGAACCTGCGACTATATCTTGAAATCGAGAAAGTCAGATTCGGCGACAGGCTGACAACTGACGAGCAGATTGAAGAAAAGTGCCTTGAAGTCAAAATGCCCGTGATGATTCTTCAGCCGCTGTACGAAAATGCGATCAAACATGGCGTTTACGAAAGTACCGAAAGCGTCAGGATCGCCACAATCGTCATGCTGGTTGACAGCTTTATGCAAATAACCATTAGCAACAATTACGATACAGTCACCGAATCAAGAAAAGGAACAGGCACCGGCCTCGTGAATGTTATCAGAAGGCTGGAGTTATTCTACGGTAACAAAGCTACACTGAAAACCTCGCGGGAAAACGGCATTTTTACTGTAAGTCTTTATATCCCTGCAAATTGCAATTGATTGCCATTTGAAATTTTTTGTTTATTTTTATTCCTGTTAATAAAACTGCAGGAAGAATCGAAACATGGCAAAGATCAGAACCATAATAGTTGATGATGAGGCTCCGGCCAGGGAGATCATTAAGCATTACCTCGGGGAGATCGAGGATATAGAGATCATATCGGAGTGTTCCGACGGTTTTTCGGGACTGAAAACCATCTCGGCAATGAAGCCTGACCTTGTGTTCCTTGATATCCAGATGCCAAGGCTCACCGGAATTGAAATGCTGGAGGTGATGACAGAAAAACCTGTTATAATCTTTTCCACGGCATTTGATCAGTTTGCACTTAAGGCATTCGAGCTTAATGCAGTGGACTACCTGTTAAAGCCTTTCCCTAAGAGAAGGTTCCTGGATGCGGTAAACAAAGCCATGGAAAAGATACGCTCAGGCTCCGAGATAAAAGAACCGGCGCAGATCCTTGAAAAAAAGCCGGATCCTTCAGAACCAGTCAACAGGATAGTTGTGCGTAAGGGGAGCGCCATTAACCTTATTCCTATCGACCAGGTAAAATTTGTCGAGGCACAGGATGATTATGTCATGATACATCATGCTTCCGGCAAAGCCCTGAAGCAACAGACAATGAAGTTTTATGAGGAAAACCTTCCGTCAAAGGATTTCGTCAGGATACACCGCTCATTCATCGTAAGGGTCCAGGAGATCAACCGTATTGAACCATACGAAAAGGACAACCATGTGGCGGTCCTTAAAACCGGAGAGAAGCTTCCGGTAAGCCGTGCCGGATACAAACACCTGAAAGAGGAGCTTAATTTTTAAAATTGTTTAGCACCTAAACAATTTTTCCCTTTGTGTCCTTTGTGCGTACTTTGTGCTCTTTGTGGTTAAAAAAAGTAAATTAACCACAAAGGACACAAAGGAAAATCACGAAGAGCACAAAGGAAATTTATTGCTTAAGGCGGTTTTCTCTTGGGAATTTCCTAAAAAGGGTCGACATAATTTTGAATTTTTTAAACCTGATCAGTGGCACCGGATCATAGCCGTGAGTTCCGCCGGGACGGCAGCGCAGTATGCGGTTCAATCCCATGAAAAAGCCGTAAAAAGGCCCGTGGATATTAAGTGCATCCAGCATGTATTGCGAACAGGAAGGAACATGCCTGCATGAAGGCCTCAGGAAAGGAGATATCGCGTACCTGTAGAGCCATACGGGAAGAGAAAGGAGAAATAAAAATATTCTGCTTACAAGTCCGATCATAAGGTTAAGATATCAATTAAAAGAGCCGCATCCACCTATGTCTTGGCGGCAAGGGGGATGGGGGGTCATCTCCCCGCCTCCAGCCACCTTGTATACTTATGGATTGACCTGACAATGAGCCATATCACTGCAGCCCCTGCAAGCATAAAGATCCATATCCTGGTGAAAAAGATCTTCCCTGTCAGGAAATAGTTTCTGCAGAGATCGAGCAACGCGAAAATCACGAAAATATTGAAAAAGCTGTTGTATTCTCTGCTCAGGACACTCTTTGCTGAAAAAGAGAGAGCAGGTTTTATGAAGTTGAAAGTAAAAGGAATAAAAGAACTTACCTTCTCCGAGTACTTGTCATATTCTTCACCGAATTTCTTTCTCATGTACTGCTCTTCGGCAAACATGATCCTCTCATAGTATAGCCAGTAAATAAGGATGAAAACCACTGCAAACCAGGCTGATCTCAGCAAAAGCACAGGACCGAGCCACATAAGGAAATTGCCAACATAAAGAGGATGTCTTACGACTGAATAGAGACCGGTGGTATTAAGGTCATCAGCAATCTGCCCTGCCGCAGTATTTCTTCCTGATGTGTTCCTGGCTGCAAATCCCACTGTGACAATTCTGATGATCTCGCCCAGCATGCTTACCGAAAGAAATAACATTTCGTCGCGCAGGTCAAATATCAATGCCTGCCTGTTACCGAGGTACATCATCAATATTCCTGCAGCAACAAGAAAAACAGGAAGCCAGCCCCTTCTTTTAAAGAGCCAGTTGCCGCTGTTTTCGAATTCGTGCACCAGTGCCATAACAGTTATATCTGAGAGTACTGCGGCAAAAGTAGGAAAATTCTAGAAACTGTATTTGACCCTCAGGAACCCGAGATTCATCCTGGTTTTTGCTCCTCCCAGCTCAGCATTGAAATGCTGCCACAGCAATGAAAAATCAACATTTTCGGCAAGTGAATAATCAAACGAGGGGCCGGCAAAATACCCTTCCAGGTCAGGGAACCACATGGCTGATATGCCTATATTCATCAGCGGAGTTGCCGCCCAGGTGAACTGTCCGAATACTGAGAATTCGGAAAAGGCAAGATCTTTTGCTGAGAGGTTGCTCATATAGAAACCGGTTATATTGTTAATTTTGAGAGGATTGTTGCAGTACATCAACTGGATCTGCACCATGGAGTTATTTTCAAATACCTTGTCAAAACCTGTTGTTATTATCGCAATTCCGGTCGTATCATTGAAGTTCTCCAGGGGCCGGAACCACGATCCTTCCCCCCTGAACGACACAGATCCTATTGATCCTGACCATCCTGCCCCGGCGACAATATCTGAACCATTGGAATAACCTGCAAGGAGTTGCATATCATACCCCCATTTGCTGAACCGGAATAATCCTGCCACAGTAAGATCATCCTCGCTGTCAACTTTACCTGCAAGTTCAATAGCTGAAGAAAATGACGGATAGTACTGAAGCCTAACGGCATCGCTTCCCGGCCTTTCCACATAGTCAAAATCAAAAAATGAATATGCATTGAAAATATCATTTGGGTTCCATACGAATGTCTGTCCCCAATTGATCCTCTGCCTTCCTATGCGCGCCTGGAATTTATTATAATTAAGATCGATCCATATTCTGTCAATTGTGGTATTTAGGAAAAATGAGTTTTTATCAATAATGTTCCACGACATGTCAGCCCAGCCGTTATCAGTTGCAATCATATCTGAATAACCGTAATATAACCTGACCATATCGCCGGTAAAAAGCCGGTTCCTCAGTTCAACTGCCAGTGTTATGTTCTCATTTAAATAGCCTTTGAAATTGAGCCTGTTGTGAAGGAGGTTTTCATAGAAGAATGGCCCTGAAAGAGTATCGAACATGGCGCTTTGGAGTGTTGTAAGGTATCCGTTAAGCTCAATATATTTTTGTTTTTCATCCTGTGATAAAAGAACCGGATTAAAGGATAAAATGAATAGTATAATGATCAGTATTTTCTTCATGATAATCTTCACAGCAATTAGAATTCCCTGGTTTCATCTGATACTACTTTCCCATCTTCAAGTGTAATGACTCTGTGAGCCATTTTCACGACTCTTGGGTCGTGTGTGGAAAAAATAAATGTTATTTTTTCTTCGTGATTAAGCTCATGCATTATTTCAAGAAGGGTTGTAGCTGATTTTGAATCAAGGTTGGCAGTGGGTTCATCAGCAAGCACAAATTTAGGCTTGGATGCAAGCGCTCTTGCAACTGCCACTCTCTGCTGCTGTCCTCCCGACAGTTTGGATGGCCGGCTTCCGGCCCTGTCGGCAAGCCCGACTGTCTTCAGCAGCTCAAATGTACGCTCCTCTCTCTGCTTCGATGCAATCTTCTGAAGCGACATAATGAATTCAACATTCTCCTTTGCCGTAAGCACAGGGATCAGGTTATATGACTGGAACACAAATCCTATATTCCTCATCCTGAAGTCAATGAGTTCAGATGATTTCAACTTCGAAAGGTCTGCCCCATCGATCAGTATCTGCCCCGAGGTGGGCAGATCAAGCCCGCCCAGCAGGTTCAGCAGGGTTGTTTTCCCCGATCCTGACGGACCAACTATTGCGGCAAACTCAGCTGCTTCAAAATCAAGTGTCACGCCGTTAACCGCGTGCACCTTCACCTCCGAAGAGTTATATATTTTGTACAGGTCTTTGATTTCTATGACTTTCATGATTATGTGTTTTAGATATTATTACTCTGTTCTTATCGCTTCAATGGGGTTCAGCTTAAGTGCTTTCCTTGCAGGATAAATTGATGCAATTATTCCTGTCAGTACAATAAGTATTGTTGTCGTAAAGAAGAACTGTGCATCAACTGTCGGGAAGAGGTGGGCTGAATACCCCATAGCTTCCATTCCTTCAGAATATTTAACCAGGTTTATGCCTTTTCTGGCCGTTAATTCAATAATAATTTCGCTGACGGCCATTCCTGCAAAACCTCCAACGAGTGACAGGAATATTGACTCGAGCATTATCATTACAAAGATCTTCTTCCTGTTCATCCCCACAGCCATCAGCATACCGAGTTCTCTTGTCCTTTCAAGCACTGCCATCAGCATTGTATTGACTATGCCGAATGCCAGGGCGGCAAGTATTATCACCATGAAAACAGCATATATCTGTCCCATGAAATCAGCCATCATAGCCAGGTCGGGTGATATTTCCTTCCAGTTCATTACCTCATATCCTGTCAGGCTTTCTCTTATGCCTGCTGTTGCCTTTTCTGTAAGATCATTATTTTCCAGCCTGGCAACAGCCCTGTGAAAAGTACCCTCTTCCATTCCAGCCAGGTTCCTTATTTCATCTATAGGTACGAAAAGTGCCATCCCCTCGAACATGTCGTTGTTCGTCCTGTAAATCCCGCTGATCCTGAATGCTGCGCCCGTTTGATTATTATCCATATCCAGGAATGTAAGAATAAGCCTTGAACCTTCCCGGTACGACCAGGCAGCTTCTTTTATCTTCCACCCGTATTTCCTGTTTTCTGAAGGTTTAAGGATTTTTTCACAGGCTTTGATGAATTTTTTTTCCGTTATAAATCTCTGTCCTTCCAGCGAGATGATCTTTGAAATTACAGGTTCGGGAATGCCCGATTCTTCAAGCGATTTCAATGTTTCAGGGGTTACAGAATACCTGATGATATTAAGTTCCTTTGCAAGCTTTTCACCAATAAAAACAGTATTGAATTTTGTCTCCTGCTCAAAGAAGCTCCCCGTTCCGGGAATAAGCCTGCCGGACAGAGTAAAAATTTCCTTCTCTTTCTCCAGGTCAATTCCGGTAATTTCGACACCGGTGCTTTTGGTTGCCGTTGATGCGATGCCTCGTACAATTACTCTTCCGGTTACATTTGTTACTCCGGGGGTGCTCTGCAGTACTGACAGAACATGAGGGTAATCCGGTATCACATTCTGGATATCCGAGCTGCTTCGGAAATCTTTATTGTTTACCTGTATATGCGACAGTTCCTCGTTTACGGCTGCATCAAGCCGCTGTACAACTGAGCTGTTTATTGCAGCCATTGAGAAAATGCCTGCAAAGACACCTACCGTCACTGCAGAAATTACAGTCAGGCTTCTTGTCTTGTTCCTCCAGACATTCTTCCAGGCTATTGCTGTTATCATAATTTTACGTTTTAAGCTCTTAAAGCATTTATAACATTCATTTTAAATATTTTACGGGCGCTGTAGATGATGGTTACCAGAAGAATTACCAGTACCACAAGCACCTGTGACAGGTAAAAAGTGTCTGGAAGCATCGTCGGCATTACAGGTTCCATCCCATAGTCTTCATACATCCTTGCAAACTCTCCGGTAAACCGGAGAGGATGAAGATGGCCGTATATCACCACCGGAAGAGAGGCCAGGACTCCTGCGGCAACTCCCAGAAAGCCTATGAAAAGCATTTCAAGCGAAACGATCCCGGCCAGTTTTTTCTTCTGCATTCCGACAGATACGAGCATCCCGAATTCTCTTTTTCTTTCAGCCATCATCATCAGAACTGTTCCGAAGACCCCGAAAGCGATCACCAGGTATAGAACCCCAATCATTATCATTCCGCTCTTATTGTCGGCTTCCATCTGGTTAACCAGCAATGCATTGAGTTCCTGCCAGGTCTTGATTGTCAGCGGAGCGGAGACCAGTCCCTTCAGGCGTGACCCTGTCTGATTTATGATATCATCTTTATCGTTTTTAAGGCTTATAACAGCTGAGGTAGACATCCCGGGAGCTGAATATAACTCCCTTGCCGCTTCAATCGGCATGTATACGATCACATTGTCAATATCGGGAGTCGGGAGCTTAATAATTCCCCTGACAATGAAACTGCCGGCGGCTGATGTCCCGTGATATCCCTGTCCGATAAGCACGACAGTATCGCCAATACCTGTTCTCAGGTAATCAGCAAGTCCGTCCCCGATCACAACACCCTCCATGTCCCCGCTGGTCAGAAAAGCATTCTTCAGTGAAGCATATCTTCGAAGTTCCGGAAAAACCGTGACTGTATCTTCCCCGCTTAAACTAAGATCAGCCATAATCCGGGAATCGCTGTTGAAAGCCTCGTTCTGAAAGAGATCCAGGAGCTTTTTAGTCTGTTCCGGAATGCCTGTGTTTTTCAGTGCATCGACCGCTTCTCCACTGAGCTTGAATTTAACCAGCCTGTTCCTGATATTGAGTATCTTATTCTCACCTTCCGGATCGATACCCATAACAATAACCCCCTGGGTATAATTGCCCGATGCGGCAAGGGCAAATGACTCTAGCCGGGGTGTTACTTCAGTTACTTTCGGATCTTCATTCAGATGATCGATAAGTGATTGATCTATTTCAAAACTGTTATCGATATTGGGATCATCAAAATAATCCTCATGCTGCAGCTGAAGATATCCGGTGTATGATTCAATCACATTCTTGAACATCCTGTCGTATGCCCCGAGTTGGAATGACCGCATGACCAGGGCAAAAAATACGGCGAAGAAAACAGATGCTGCCGTGATCAGCGTCCTTCTCCTGTTCCGCCAGAGGTTTTTCCATGCAAGCTGGTAGTCTTTCATTTTGAGATAGTGTTAAACTTTCAAGTTGCTCGTTGCTTGTTGCTCGTTAGTTGCTGCCTGAACAACCAGGAACCAGCAACCAGCAACCAGAAACCAGTAACGGAAATCATCTTATTGTCTTCATATTCTGCTGTGAAAAGAAGTTCTCTTCGATACTGATATTGAATTTCATTTCAACGATCTTAACTATTGTTTTCTGGCCTTCTGACTCAGCCGGGACAATTTCAAGCAGTGTTGGCAGGAGTCTGCCATCCATGATTTTAAGGTCAGATGCTGTTTCGGTCCTTACGAGATATCCGTCTTCGTCATAGAGTTCGGCTTTAAGACCGATGAATTCCTTCTTATCGATCCACCACACCTGTGAACCCCATAAGATAGCGGCATCCTCTTTGGCGGTCATCCTGATCTTATAACATGGATATCCGTTAATTGTCTCTTCACCCTCGAGGATGTGGGTGTAGTCTTCCACAACCGATGATTCCCTGAGAATATCATCGTTTGTATAATCTGATCCCATCCATCCCTGCGACATCATTGACGGAGGCAGTTTTATAAGCCTGTTTATTGCCGGGTTCCAGCTCCACATCTCATTTTTTCTTTTAAGGAACGATTGTCCCTTTTCGCGGGCAGGGGCGGTGATCAGTGTAAGTGCATAATCATCTTCCTTTGCCCATGATTTGAATTCCACGCTCCTCTGCCATGACGGCCTGACGATGGTCATTGTCATTACGCTGTAACCCGACTGCTCACCCCTGAATTTTTCATCTGATTTCCTTACAATTTCAGTAGCTGAGGGTTGCTGGGACCAGAGTGCGGGTATGCTTATCAGTGAAATCAATAGTAAAATTCCCGTGATGCAGATCTTTTTCATTTACTCTTTATTTAAATTGTGCAATAATGTGATCAATTGTCTTATTAAAATATCCGTCATTTTCTTCTTCCATATAGATATATGTTATAGCGAAACCCTTGAGGGTTATTATGAATAAATTCAGATCGAGATAAGGGTCATACTCCGGGGCTGATCTTGTTTTCTTCCTTGTAAAATAATCAGTCAGCATATTCATTATGCCTGATATGAAGGATCCCTCTTTAAGGTCCTTTGCGGATTTGAACAGGGATTCGGTTCCCAGGAATGAATTCAGGAAGTGCGTCCTTACCTCATTTTGCATCAGCACCTGGAAGAAGAGCCGGAAGAATGTCTGTTTTTCATTAAGTACCCTGGCTATTTGCCTGATGAAGAAATCAAATTCGTCTTCTGAAAGATATCCGTCTTTGTTAATGTCGAAGTACTGGTTTATTTCCGAAACGGTTTTCTCAATTATTGAAGACAGGAGCTCTTCCTTGCTTTGGAAGTAAATATACATTAACCCTTTTGCGATTCCGGCATGGCGGGCGATATTGCTGATTGAAGTTGCATGATAGCCGTCTCTGGCAAAGAGGATGATAGCTGCATCCATTATCAGGGATTTTTTCTCTTCCCTTATCTCTTTGAACTGCTGTGGAGTACGCGGTGACATCTATTTATGACTGAACGTTCAGTCAAAATTAAATCAAATAATTTTATCTTCCAAATTTTTTTACACTTTTCGCAAATTCATTTTACGAATTACGGTTTCCGGCCTACAATTTGAAATCTCGTTTTAATAATTCAGAAAAGATTTTCTATCTTTATCAGTTGTACCTAAAATAAAACTTCAATGGCAAGCCTCAAATTTCTCCTGGGAATGATCCCCACGACTGCTAAAATTGAACAGGCCGAAAAAGCACTGATAGCAGAATTCGACAAGCTCAAAGCCTTTGCAGAGTCAGATACCCTGAAAAAATACACCGGACTGAAAGAACTGGTTACATCGTCAGATTTCATTCAGAAAAAGAAAGAAATAGAGTCATTAAGCTTTAAGGGCTCTGAAGAATGCGCAAAAGAAAAAGAATTCCTCTCGCTGCAAAAAGCCAAAGATATAGTTCTTTATTTCAGGACTATCGGAGGATCGGCTCTGAAAAAATTCAGGGAACTGGATGGTTCCGAAAAGATATCCGGGTATGAATCGCTTGAAAAACTTGTCCAATCGCTGGAATTAAGGGAAAAGATGAAATTAAAGGAATTCAAAGGATCTGAAAATGACAAAAAGCTCCAGGAGTTCAACAGGCTGAAATCAAGCACCGATATTAAGGATTTCTACACTTTCAAAAAATCAAAAGAGTATGCCAACTTCCTCAATACCGACGGCTCAGCAAGGCTTGCAAGGTACAATGAGCTGAAGGAATATACCGCATCCAATGAATTCAAAGAGAAGAAAAACTACCTTCTCGACAAAAAAAGATTTGAGAAATCGGATATGTTCAAACAGCTCCAGGAGTATGATAAACTTGCTAAAAATGAGGATATCCTATGGTACTTCAAGGTTAAGGATTCAAACAAATTTGATATTCTGAAATACAGGGAACTTATTTTCAGTGATGAATTTGACAGCGAAAGTCTTGATACCAAAAAATGGCTTACGAATTACTACTGGGGCGACAAGCTGCTCAAGGATAACTATACAGTAGGTAATGATCTCCAGGCATTTACTGAAAAAGAGAACTTTGAAATCAGGAACAGTGTTTTGAAGATCATAACCAAAGCCCAGAAGAAAGAGGGAAAGGTCTGGAGCCCCGACGGCTTCAAAACAAAGGAGTTTGCCTATACCTCCGGGATAATAAACACCGGTAACAGCTTCAGGCAGAAATACGGTATCTTTTCAGCTAAGGTTAAGCTTGGAGATCCATCTGCAAAGAGCGCATTCTGGATGCTTTCCAACAAAATAACCCCTCATATTGATGTCTGCCGTACAGCAAAGGGTAAAATTCTTTTCGACTATTTTGCCACACCTGATAAAAAAGCTAAAGGATCTGTCGGCTCAAAATATGCAAATGATTTTTTCATTTTCACTCTCGAATGGACCCCCGATAAGCTTGTCTGGAAAGTGAATGATACTGTGGCTTTTATTCAGACATCTGATGTCCCGCAGGAACCGATGTACATTAACTTTTCCGGAGGCCTTGATAAACCAATCAGCGGAATGACTGCAATGGAGATCGACTGGGTAAGGGTGTACCAGCCGAAGAAATAACACACACCCTACCCCCCCAGCTCCCACTTCACTTCGTTCAGTGCAAGCTCTAAAGGGGGTTTAAAACCCTTATTATAAGTAACATAAGCATTGGCTTAAAGCCCCCCTTCAGGGTGGGGTTGGGGGGTCGGTCTCTCAGGGTGGATAATCTTCCTGTAACTTTTCTGATCTTTATCCGTCTTTAACTCGTAGAGCGGTTTATGACAGTAGAGGAATATAACAGGTCTGTTAAAGAGTATGCCGATTCAGTGTACCGATTTATCCGGGTTGATCTTAAGGATGATGAAAGGGCCCATGATATCGTGCAGGACAGCTATGAAAAGCTATGGAGGCATGTGACTGAATTAGAGTTCCCGGTAGCTAAATCGTGGCTCTTTTCAACCGCATACCATGCCATGATTGACATTATAAGGAAAGAAAAAAGAATGACCGTTCTTGAGGATTACAATGAGTTTGAAACGGCCTTTGAATCACAATCTCCCGACCTTAACGAGATATTGCATGCGGCCCTTGAAAGACTCCCGGAACAACAGAGAACATCTTTGCTTCTCCGCGATTATGAAGGTTACAGCTATCGGGAGATCGGAGACATAACCGGAATGACCGAAGCGCAGGTAAAAATATCGATCTACAGGGGCAGGGTTGCCCTCAGGAACTATATAGGGAAAATTGAAACTGTTCTTTAGCAATGAAACCCGACAGGTCAAATTATGAAATATGGCTCATTGACTGGCTCGACGGAAATCTGGACGAGGCCCGCACCGAACAGCTTATGTTATTCCTGGAGGAGAATCCCGATCTGAAAGAAGAGGCTGATTCATTATCACTTGCGAAGCTTGATCCGGACATGAACATTTCAGTGATGAAATCGGGCCTAAAAAGGAATCCGGCAGATCTGCCCGTTTCACAGGTTGAATATCTCTCCATAGCATTTCTTGAAAATGATCTTTCCGCAGCACAGGCGGGCGAGCTTAAAGAAAGTATTTCCTTAAATTCCGGGAACAGGAAACTGTTTGATGCAATACAAAAAACAAAGCTTCAGCCAAAAGATTACAGCTTTGAAAATAAGAAAGGACTGCTCAGGGAAACCCGGGCTCAAAAAATGTCCAGGCTGGTTGTCAGAAGTTTAAGCGCAGCTGCTGCAGTCACAATTCTGATGGTCACATTCTTTTCACTAGCGCGGCGGCAGGAAACAGGTAGTGAGATCATTGCAGTCAGCCGGACAGATACTTTCTATATTAATCCGGGACAAGCAATTATAATTAAAGAAGAGCTTGCATTTAATGTCTTACCCGTGAACCAGATCAGAGCTGATGAAACACTGCCGGAAGCAACCATTGCTGATGAACAAATTCCTGTGTCAGCGGCAGATGACACTATTTCATTTCCGGATATAAATCCGGATATGTTCATTACAGCAATTCCGGTACTGACCTATCCTGGCTTCACCTCTGAAAGAACAATAAATTCACTTGTTTCATTGAACATTGACACCAGGGAGCCAGCATACTATGATCCTGACAGAGGCCGGATCAAGAGATTCATTGCAAGCAATTTCAGGACAAAAATTCTTAAGAACAAAATGTACAATGATGCTCCCCTTCATACTTACGAAATTGCCGAAGCAGGGATCGAGGGGTTGAATAACCTCCTCGGATGGGAAATGGCCCTGGTAAAAACAAGCGACGATGAGGGGGAATTGCAGTCGCTATATTTCAGTTCACGGGTATTGAAATTCAATGCCCCGGTTAAGAAACCCGACCCTTCAATGTAACTTTTCACCTGTGTTCTGCGTCCCTGCAACAGAAACATTTATACGGACAGTCATGAAAAAGATAGGAATTACTTTATTGCTCACAGCAATACTTACACAGGGTTTCAGCCAGGAAACATCGGCTGAAAAGAAGGAACCGGTGAGGCAGGAGACACCTGCGGACACAAATGAAGTAACAAAGATCATCGTAGGCAACGACCTGGTAGTCGTGGAAGACGACGCAGAGGCGGTCAGGGTGAGAGTTGGCAACAGGGGGATCGTTATCCTTGAGTCGCTTGAGCAGGGTGACTCAAAGATCCATTTTGAAAAATATGAAGATGCTGACGAGGATTCATTCTTTGAGTATTACAGAGGCGATCAGGAGGACGACGAAAAGGACAGGGCACGCAGAAGAAGTCAGTTCAAGGGCCACTGGGCCTCTTTTGAAGCAGGTATAAACAACTACCTCACCTCAGATAACAGCCTTGTATTACCTGATGAAATCGACTATATGACCCTTCATTCATCAAAATCATGGAATTTCAATTTAAACTTTTCACAGGTTAGCGTGGGATTCACCAGGCATTTCGGAATTGTTACCGGGCTCGGATTCAACTGGAACAATTACATGTTTGATGGCAACAACAATATTCTGAAAGGCGACGGCGGCATCATTGAAATATATGATCCGGGTGAAATGCTGAAAAAATCCAAGTTTTCGACCGTATACCTGAATCTTCCATTCCTTATTGAGATACAGATACCGGCTGATTATCATACTCTTAACCTCGCTTTCGGCCCGGTAGGGGCTGTCAAACTCTACTCCAATTCAAAAATGATTTTCGATAACGGCGACAAGATCAGCTCTGACGGCGACCTCAGCCTGAATATTTTCAGGTATGGAGCAACTGCACGCTTCGGATTTGAGAACTTCCACATATACGGAACTTATTATATGACCCCTCTCTTCAAGCAGGGGAAGAGCCCCGCCGGAGTCGATCTTTATCCGTTTGAAATAGGACTTGCCTTTACTGTTAATTAATCGTTTTCATTCCTGAAGCAGCGTCATCAGAAATGATGGCGCTCTTTTTTTGTTTTTGTATCATGCTTTATAGGGAGTATATTTGTAAATTAATATCATTCCGGCAAATCATAATATCAACACATTTCCTGAAATGCCGCTTTCAACCTGATCCTTTTTACTTCTTACTATGAAACTACTCCTTATAAGCAACTCTACAAATCCTGGCGAGCCTTACCTCGATTACCCGAAGAACAATATCCGTGACTTCCTCGGTAAAAAGCCGGTTCGTGTACTGTTTATCCCTTATGCCGCAGTTACATTCAGCTACGATGCGTATGAGCAAAAGGTCTCAGAACGGTTTCGTGAATTGGGACATGAGATTGAATCGATACACCGCTTCAGTGATCCGGTGGCCGCTGTCAGAAGAGCTTCAGCCATAGCTGTCGGAGGAGGCAACACCTGGAAGCTACTGAAGAGCATCAGGGACAACGGGCTGATCGGTCCGGTCAGGGAAAAAGTGCTCGGGGGAACTCCTTACATAGGCTGGAGCGCAGGTTCGAATGTAGCATGCCCAACAATCCGGACCACCAATGATATGCCCGTTATACAGCCTGATTCATTTGATTCTTTCAATCTTGTTCCGTTCCAGATAAACCCTCATTACCTGGATACCAACCCTGAAGGACATGCAGGCGAAACGAGGGAGCAGAGAATCGAAGAATTTATCGAGATCAATGCTGACATTTTTGTGCTCGGTTTAAGGGAGGGGACAATGCTGCTCGTCGAGAACGGCAAAATGAAGCTTATCGGACCGCGAAAGGCAAGGATTTTCAAAAAAGGTTCGCTACCTGAAGAAATCGGACCGGACGGCGATTTCTCGTTCCTGCTCTGATGCAGAACATCACATTCATCCAAATGAATTACCTTTGTCCACTGATATCGGGCAGGTTACACGGTATCAGCAGGAAGAATGAGAATTGTACTTAAAATAATTAAAGTACTTGCAGTACTGTTCATTTCAGTCACTTTAGTGCTTTTTTCAGCCGCACTGATAATGCAGGACAGGGTTGCTGATATCATCCTTAAATCGCTGAATAAGAGCATTTCAACAAAATTTGAATTTGAATCTGTAAGGCTCTCTTTCCTCAGGAAATTTCCGAAAGCTACGCTGGATCTGAAGAATGTCCTGGTACATTCATCTCCCGGATTCAATAAAGATGCTTTCAAAGGCATCGATACCGATACCCTGCTTGCCGCCAGATCGGTATTTGCTGAGTTTGAAATATCAGACATTTACCACGGGATCTACGACATTGAAAGGATCGGCATCAGGGATGGTCTGCTCAGACTGTTTTCGGATACTTCCGGAATGGTAAACTACGATATCACGGTTGAGTCGGACGAAGAGAGCGACAGCAATTTCACACTTGATCTTAAGAAAATATCCGTTGAAAACCTTGAAGCCTGCTATAACAACCTTGCAATAGAGCTTCTTATTGAGGGGATCATTGAAAACGGAAACCTGAAAAGCAGGATTTCCGGCAATAACATTGACTTTTCAGCGGTATCTGTGATGCAGATAACCGGCTTTCAGCTCTACAATGCAAAAATTGCAAACAGTATCTTCGCTGAGATTGATATCAGCCTTTCGGGTTCCGACAGCCTGACGACCTTCAGGAAGGGATATCTTGAATTTGATGACTACAGGTTCTCCCTTGAGGGATCTGTTTACTCCAATGACATGATTGATCTCTCGCTCACAGGCGAAAACCTTGACATAGAGGGAATAAAGAAATATCTTCCAAAGCAGCTGAATGACAGGATATCCGGATATGATCCTTCAGGCCTGATGCAGGTAAGCAGCAGTATCAAGGGCCTGATGACCCGCACCTCATACCCTGAGATCAATGTCGGGTTTACTTTGAAGGACGGATCTGTCTCACTGTCGGAGAATCCCCTGAATCTTAATGGTGTCGCTCTAAGCGGACATTTTTCTAACGGCCCAGAGCATTCACTTTCAACCACAGTTCTGACAATCAGCGATTTCCGGGCTAATCTTGGTTCGGCATCTTATACAGGCTCCCTTTCTCTCTTTAATTTTGATTCTCTCCATGGTTCTCTTCAGTTAAAAGGAAAGATCATTCCTTCTGAACTGAAGGAGTTTTTCAACATAAACGCGATCTCCTCTTCAAATGGGTCGATTGATATTGACCTAAAAATAAATGGGGTTCTTCCCGGAAATGAGAAATTCAAATTCCGGGATGCCGTTGACCTCAGTCCGGAAGCTCATGCAGTTTTCAACAATTTCACCCTGGGCCTGAAAAATGACCATTTCCTGATTGAAAGGGTTAGTGGGAATCTTATTTTATCGGATTCATTAACAGCCGACAACCTTAGATTTGGCTACCGCGATCATAAAATTGCTGTCAATGGCATCTTCAGGAAGCTTCCTGAATGGCTGGCAGGCATGCCTGTTATGCTTGTAGTAACCGGAAACCTGAGCAGCGACAGGCTGGTGCCTGAGATACTGCTCTCATCACAGACCGGTAACTCTCCGGCCCGGAAATCAGGAAAAGCTCTTTCATTTCCGGATGATATAATACTTGATCTGAACTATGCTATTGACACATTAAGGATCAGGCAGTTCAAAGCTGAAAAAATAAGCGGAACCCTCAGTTACAAGCCGGGGCTGGTGAACTTCAAAACCATCAGGCTCAATTCACTTGGCGGAACTATTTCGGGCACCGGCTTTATTCTTCAGAAGCCTGATAAATCATTCAGTTCACGGGGCAGTTTTGACATGCAGGAGGTTAAAATAAATTCGGCATTCAGATCATTCAGAAATTTCGGACAGGATTTCCTTAAGGCTGAAAACATAAGCGGAATACTTTCAGGTTCACTTTCAATACTACTGCCGGCCGATTCACTATGGAAGATAGACATTAAATCAATAAGCGCAGAAGGCAAATATACAATTGCTGACGGAGCCCTGATCGATTTTGAACCGGTTAAACAGCTCAGCTCATTTATTGAAATATCGGAGCTGGAGAATATCAGGTTTGAAGAACTTGAAAACGATTTTTTCATACGAAACAATTTTCTTTATATCCCGCAGATGGAGGTCAGATCATCGGCAGCAGACCTGTCTGTAAGCGGGAAACACAGCTTTGACAATGATTATGAATATCACGTGAAAGCGCTCCTGTCCGAAATATTAAGCAGGAAATTCAGGAAGCCGAAACCGACCGCTACTGAATTCGGGGCAGTCCAGGACGACGGACTGGGGCGCACCTCAATACTGCTTAAAATTGAGGACAAGGGTGAAGATGTAAGGGTAAGCTATGACATGAAGGCCGCGGGGAATGAAATCAGGAATGATATTAAAGCCGAAAGAAAAACCCTTAAAACGATCCTTAATGAAGAGTATGGTTGGTTTAAGGAAGATACTGTTGCACAGGAAAAACCGGCTGCGGCAACACCCAGATTCAGGATAGCATGGGAAGAAAATGATACTGTCAGTGTTGAAGTTGAAGAAGAGCCTGAAGAACCCATCGAAAATCCTTTAAAAAACCTTTTCAGGAAGAAAAAGAACTGACAATGAACGGCTACCGAAGCAGAACCTCCTGGATGCTTGTCCTGTTCCTGTTTGCAATTTTTACAGGTCTCGGATCCCTTATTTATACCCGCTACCTGGTGGGAATTCTCAAAACTGAAGAGAGAAAGAAGGTTGAGCAATGGGCTGAGGCAACAAGACTTCTGACAGAAGCTGATTCAAGCCAGAATATTGAGTTTCTCTATTCCATAATTGAGACGAACACCACAATCCCGGTAATGCTTACAAATGAGACTGACAGCATAATAAGCTCGGGAAACTTCGACGAAACCAGGATGAAGGATCCTCTGTACCTCAGGTCTCAGCTCGAAAAGATTAAAAAGAAAAACAGACCAATTTTAATTGACCTCGGCAGCAACCATGCCAACCTGATATATTATAAAGACAGCATTATCCTAAATCAGCTGAACTATTATCCGTACATCCAGCTCGGAATAATCATTCTTTTCATCCTTGTGGCTTTTCTTGCCTTCAGCTCTTCGCGCAAAGCCGAAAACAATCAGGTCTGGCTGAGCATGTCGAGGGAAACGGCACACCAGCTCGGTACACCCACATCATCTCTTGCCGGCTGGGTGGAGATACTGCAGAACAAGTATCCGGAATTATCCCTTTCAAAGGAGATTGCTCTCGACGTTGAAAGGCTGGAAAAAATAACCGAAAGGTTTTCGAGAATCGGATCAAAACCGATTCTCAACGAGGGAAATATAATTGCAATCATTTCACACACTGTCGATTATTTAAAATCCAGAACCTCCTCAAAGGTCAGGTTCATGACACGCTATGACGAAAAGGGCCAGGTTGTCATCCCGGTAAATGCCGCCCTGTTTGAGTGGGTAATTGAAAATGTCTGCAAGAATGCCATTGATGCAATGGAAGGCATTGGTGAAATAAAAATCAATGTTTCAGAAACGGAAAAATATGTGTTGATAGATATCCATGATACCGGCAGGGGTATCCCGAAAAGTGCTTTCAAGAAGATCTTCTCTCCCGGATATACAACCAAAAAAAGGGGTTGGGGGCTGGGGCTCTCCCTGGCAAAAAGGATTGTTGAGGAATTCCATCAGGGCCGAATTTACGTAAGGTATTCTGAGGAAGCAAAAGGCTCCTGCATAAGGATCATGATGAACAAAGAGGCTGGCAAATGACACGCAGGGATATAGAGATAACGGCGCCTGCCGGTTCATATGAATCATTGGCTGCTGCCATACAGGGTGGCGCGGATTCAGTCTATTTCGGCGTCGAACAGCTCAATATGCGGGCTGGATCAGCAAATAACTTCACCCTTGACGACCTGAAAAAGATTTCAGGGATATGCAAAAAGAACGGGCTGAAAAGCTACCTGACCGTTAATGTGGTTGTATATGACAATGAAACAGAACAGATGCATCAGATAGTTGATGCTGTCGTGTCAAACGGCATTTCTGCAATAATCGCATCTGATATTTCGGTGATTGATTATGCATTCAGAAAAGGAATCGAGGTTCATGTTTCCACCCAGGTCAACATTTCAAACACAGAAGCCCTCCGTTTCTACTCAAAATGGGCTGATGTTGCGGTGCTTGCCAGGGAGCTGAACATCAACCAGATAAATAAAATATCAGCAGCTATCAGGGAGCAGGACATCAGAGGGCCTAAGGGGAACCCTGTAAAAATAGAAATGTTCGCTCATGGCGCGCTCTGCATGGCAATTTCGGGGAAATGCTACCTAAGCCTCCACGAGAACAACACTTCAGCGAACCGCGGCAACTGTTACCAGACATGCCGCAAATCATACCTGGTCACTGAAAAGGAGTCAGGATACCAGCTTGAGATCGATAATGAGCACATAATGTCGCCAAAGGATCTTTGCACCATCGGATTCATTGATAAGATGATCAATGCCGGCGTTACCGTATTCAAGATCGAAGGAAGGGCGCGTTCCGCTGAATATGTGAAGGTTGTCTCGGCCTGCTATAACGAAGCTGTAAATGCCATAATTGACAGGACTTACTCTCCCGAAAAGATCGTTGCATGGAAAGCAAGGCTTTCAACAGTGTTCAACCGGGGATTCTGGGACGGCTATTACCTTGGACAGAAGCTTGGGGAATGGAACACAGGTTACGGATCTGCCGCCACTAAGAGAAAGGTTTACCTGGGCAGGGTGACCAATTATTTTACAAAGCTGAAGGTTGCCGAAATAAAGATCGAAAACGGTGACCTGAATAAAGGCGACACTGTTCTTATAACCGGGCCCTCAACCGGCGTGATTGAATATTCTGTTGGTGAAATAAGGGTGGACCTGAAAGAGGCTGATTCTGCAAGCAGGGGAGAGTACTGCTCAATACCGGCGCCGGATTACCTGAGAAGATCTGACAAAGTATACAAATGGGCTAATTCTGAAGACCTTAAAAAACAATAAATAAGCATTTCTTACCACCTTATCTTCTTTGATGCTTCAAGCACTGTAGCGGCATTTGTTTCGATATCGTCCGTATTGGTTTCAATATAAACAAGATTACCTGCCTGTTTTTTCCTGATGCCGTACATATAAGCCTTGTCGTAATACTTCAGCGTGATCTCAATTGCCTTTGCAAAATCGCTGGTTTCAATAGCATTTATTGCATCCCGTGTATTATCTCCTCCTAAACGTCTGCTTATTCGCTGCACTGATTCCCTGAGCATTTCAGCAGGATATGCTGAATATTCCACTATAAGTCTTGGCAGCCGTTTTTCTACGCTCATCAGCAGAATTATTGCCGGATAATCCTGCATATTACTATAAAATCCGGCAGGCATAAATACAGTGCCGATATTCTGGCTTTCGTCCTCCATCCACACGGGCAGATCAGTGTTCAGTCTTTTCCACTCTTCAAAAAGAAGGTTTGCGAAATGCTCTGACGATGGCTGCGGTTGCTGACCGAGAGCTCCGAAGGCTGACCCTTTGTGGCTGGCTATACCCTCAAGGTCGATGGCCTGCTGGCCTCTCTCTTTCAGATGCCTCAGGATATGTGTTTTGCTGCTCCCGGTCATGCCTCCAAGTATGACTGCCCTGCGTTTCTCCGACAGTGATGCGAGGATATGATTACGGTACGCCTTATATCCTTTCTCAAGCACCTTGATCTCAATCCCGCCAAGCGAAAAGAGCCATGCCATGGCTTCAGATCTCATTCCCCCCCTCCAGCAGTACACCAGCAGTTTTTCGTTTCCGGCGGTCCCGAGAGCCTCCTTAAGCTTAAGGTGCATTGTGGGGCCCGTAAGCTCCACCCCTTTCATTATGGCTTCGCTGCGTCCCTCTTTTTTGTATTTGATGCCGATAGCTTCTCGTTCTTTATCATCAAACAAGGGTATGTTATAAGCTCCGGGGATATGTCCTGTGCTGAATTCTGAAGGGGATCTTACATCAACAACTGGAATATTTTCAGCCAGCGCCAGGAATTCTGAAATGTCAGTCTTTTTCAGTGACGGAAATATCATGGGAGGGATTTGTTTTGCTTCAGTTCTTCTTGAAGTGCTTAGCAAAGAGCTTTTTCAGCTCATCCACCCTGACGGGCTTGGCAATGAATTCCTTTATTCCGGACAATTCGGCTTTTCTTTTTGCATCAGGCATATTATCGGCAGTAAAGGCAACTATAAGGGTTGTTTTATCGGAAGCGAGTATTTTGCGCGCTGAATCGTATCCGTTCATTTCAGGCATTATAAGGTCCATGAAAATAAGATCATAGTGTGTGTTTTTCGCTTTCACGTAGCCTTCGTTCCCGTCATCAGCCATATCGCATGAATAGCCCAGGATCTTAAGCATGGTGCTTATGACCTTCTGGTTCATCTTGTTGTCCTCCACAACAAGGATTCTGATGTCGCTTTTAATGTCGCTGATATCCATAGAGGCTGAGCTGGTCTCGATATAGGGAAAGCTGTCCCGGATCATTTCAGCCAGTTCGGTTATGTTATATGGCTTCACCAGATAGTGGTCAATTCCCATCGTGATGCATTTCATATAATTGCCCTTCATGTCATTTGAGCTTATCATAATGAGGCTCAGGCTTCCCGAGAGATTGTTTTCCCAAATGGCCCGGGCAACTTCAAATCCGTTGAAATCGGGTTCGTCAACGATGGTGACGAGGCTGTAACTGTCGCTCCGGGAAGAGAGGTTTGCCTTTATCTGGTTTACAGTCAGTTTCTGGAAAGTAGTGACGCTGATTTTCAGTCTGAGCTTGTGGAGGGACCCGAGTATCTCTTCGTCCCTGTTTTGCGAGCCGGTGATTACAAGGGCCCTGACCCCGCTGAACGATTTGATGTTTTCCTGGTTCAGGTTTTTCACAATGCGGTCGTTCGAATATGCTGTCACTGTAAACCGGATCCTGGTTCCCAGGTTGCCGGAAAGACCGGAAGGGCTTTCAGCAGTCAGCTCGCCTCCCATCATCTCAACCAGCTGGCGGGCAAGTATTGTACCGAATCCCGACTCATCACCGCTTTTTGAAGATTTTGATTCTATATTAACGTAATCGCCGAATATTTTCTTAAGGGCAGCCTTATCAAAACCTGCTCCGGTGTCCGACAGTTCGAAACCAAGGGTCACGATGCCGCTCTTGTTGCCCTGCATGCGGCATGCCAGCCTTACCTCACCCCTGTCGGTATTTCTTGCTGAATGATAAATAAGGTTTGTCAGAACCTGTCTCAGCCTGTAAGGATCCGCTATAATGCTCTCAGGAACTTTTTCATCCACGGTATACGAGAAGACAACATCTTTTTCAGAAATGTAGGTTTTTGCAAGGTCGGCACAATAATTGACCTCTTCCCTGAGGTCAAACGGCATCTCATCAAGGATCATTTTCCCTGTCTCTATCTTTGAAAAATCGAGGATGTCGTTGATTATATTGAGCAGCACCTCGGTGGATCTCCGAAGAATTGATACGATTTCTTTCACCTCTACTGACAGTTCATATTTATTGATAACATCCGTCATTCCGATAATGCCATTCAGAGGTGTCCGGATCTCATAGCTCATCCTGGCAAGGAATTCTGATTTGGCAACGTTGGCTTTTGCTTCCTGCTTCCGGGCAGATTCGAGCATTGTAACATCAATCAGTATCTCCATGTTAGCTTTTTCGCCCATGAAAACAACTGGTATACTATTCCTGTACAGCACGATCTCGCCTATCTCTTTCTTGATGATAACAAACTGATCGGGATTGAATGAGCTTCCCAGGTTCTTGGCAAAGTAATCGCTTACATCGCTCACCGAAGATTCGGGGAATATTTTCCCCTTCATGTCCTCTTCACTTGTATAGGAGTATTGGGTTGCGGCAACCTTGTTCGCCTTGATGATCTCCCTGTCAGTATTATGGATTATCACGCCTACCGGCATCTCCTCAATAAGCTTGAAGAGCATTTTCTCAGATTCATCGAGTCTCTTTGTTTCGGCTTTCTGCGATCTTATCCTTCTCCAGAAAATAAAAATGATGCCCTGTATGAGGAGAAGTGTTCCAATAACAATAAATATCGAATTTCTGATGATATACTTTTGGAAATATTCTGTCGGTGCTGAAAAAACAATACCAAGGTCCCTGCCAAGAAGTTGTGTTGAATAATAGGATGATAATATTTCCCGGGGGGTTCCATTTTCAATTGTCGCCCTGTGGACAAGATTTGCTATAGATCCCTCTTCAAGAGCTGTAGTTATTTCATTCAGTGAAGAATAACTGACTTTACTGCCTTCGTTATCGTATACTATCTCCCCTGCATTATCTATGACCCATTGCCACTGATAATCCTTAAGGTTGAAAACGTTGAAAATCTCGTCAAAATAATTCTGATAATCAACTGATACAGCAATATTGCCCACCACACTGCTGTTATCAAATACCGGAAGATAGTACTCATATCCGTTATCTTCTATGAGCATCCTTTCTATTTCGAAGATCTCCCCCTGCACATGCAGTACATATTTCTGGTCGAGCCAGAGTTTACCCTCCTTGTCAAATTTCAGCGTAAACTCATTCCTGTTATTATCGAACAGCTTTATACCCGTAACAAAATTCTCATATTTCGAATAGAACAGCTTCATCTTATCGATCGCTCTCTCCTGATTATCAGGATTCGCGAAAAATTTTGCAAGATCCTCCGAATAGCTGATCTCGTTAAGATCGCTGGAAAAATTATTATTTGTATTATCTACCGAAAGACCCACAATCTGCACCTGGCGGTCGAGGAGCCGTATAATGTAATCGATCTGCTTCTGGTACAGGTTCTTGTAATACAAATAATTGGCAAACATTATAATAATGAATGCTGAATAAACCAATATCAGAATCTTTTTCATCCTATGCTGCCTGTCCGGATAAAGGTAGTAAAAAAACCTGTTGCTGGTTGCTGGTTGCTCGTTGCTCGTTGCTTGTTCACCTGTATTTACTGTTGTCGTCTTCCAGGATGCTGGTATAGCTCCTGTACCTGAGCGGGTCAATCTCCCCGTTTTCCACAGCCTCCCGTACAGCGCATCCTGGTTCATCAAGATGAAGGCAGTTATAAAACCGGCATTCTTTTGATATCCTGAAGATCTCAGGAAAGAAGTGATAAATCTCTTCCCTTTCCATATCGACCACTCCGAATCCTCGTATCCCCGGTGAATCGATAACGAATCCGCCGAACGGCATTCTGTGCATCTCCGGGAATGTTGTGATATGCTTGCCCTGCTTATGGTAGCCTGACACTTCCTCTGTTTTCAGGTTAAGTGAGGGATTAAGCCTGTTAAGCAGTGAGCTTTTACCCACTCCCGAATTGCCGGCTATCAGGCTTACCTTGTCCTTCAGATTATCCCGGATAATATCAGTGCCCAAACCACTGGTAACCGATAGCCTGTAACAGCTATGCCCGATCTTTTCATACATGGATATCAGGTACTCCATCCTCTCCAGTTCCGTAGGTCCGTAAAGATCTGTTTTGTTGATAATTAAACATGCCGGAATCCTGTAGGCCTCTGCTGTTATCAGGAACCTGTCAATAAATTCAACCGGTGTTTCAGGAAGAATTATTGTTATCATCAGGAATGCCTGATCGATGTTGGCGGCAATTATCTGCGATTCCTTTGAAAGGTTTGAAGATCTCCTGAGGATATAGTTCCTGCGTTCCAGAACGTCAGTTATGATCCCCGAATTCCCGCCTTTTTCTTTTTCAAAAAGGACATTATCACCTACAGCAACAGGGTTAGTGGTCCTTATATCCTTAACCCTGAACCTGCCTTTAATGGTACATTCAATTATTTCTCCATCGCGGCACAGAACCCTGTACCTGCTACCGGTGGATTTTATGACTAAGCCCTGTTCCAAATCAGTTATCGGAAGCCATCAGCAGGAATGGCTTCATTTCGAAGCTGTGATAGACCGGCCTCAGTCGTTCGGTATTATAATCTGACAGCTTGACAACTTTCTTCGATGCAGTTATAACATCTATCGGAACATTATCATACCTTCCGTTCTTCAGTACAACAATTCTTCCGTGCACTCCTTTCAGAATAAGGTCAAGGGCAAGGTTGCCGTAAGCCATCGGCACAATTGAGTCAAGAGAATCGGGGTCTCCGCCGCGGACCAGGTATCCAAGCTTCTGGTTAATGATATTAATTGTTTTCCCTCCGTTGTGTTTTCCTGAAAGTTCTTTGATCCTTTGCGAAACAACATCACCTATTCCACCTAATTTTGCATGACCGTAAGCGTCTTTTTCACCGTCGGAGAAGATCATTTCTCCTCCCTTGAACATAGCCCCTTCAGAGACAAGAACTATTGAATATTTGCTGGGGTTATGGTTCCTGTCCTCAACAAGCAATTGTGTAAGCCGGTCGATATCAAATTTATATTCAGGTATTACGCACCTGTTTGCTGATCCTGCCATTGTAGGAAGCATGGCTGTGAACCCTGCATACCTGCCAAATACCTCAAGTACCATTATTCTTTCGTGCGATCCGGCAGATGTCCTCAAAGTGTTTGTCATCTGGATCGTTCGTGAAACACATGTGCTGAATCCGATGCAATAGTCAGTTCCGGGAACGTCGTTATCCATAGTTTTCGGTATGGCAACCACATTCACTCCCTTCTTGTAAAGATGTACGCCATAGCTGAGAGTATCATCTCCGCCTATAGGAATAAGATAGTCAACATTCAGCCATCCAAGATTTTTTATAACCTCAGGAGTCAGATCATTATATTCATCATTATATGTTGACTTCAGGTGATCCGGAACACTTGACTTTGACATATGGCTCGGCCTGGTCCTGGATGTATGAAGAAAAGTACCGCCTGTCCTTCCGGCCCTGTTTACTATATCGTCTGTAAGCGGTATGAAGTTATTGCTGTTATCGAACTTCGGATCCCTGATCAGTTCAGTTATTCCCGCCCAGCCCCTTCGCAGACCAATGACCTTGTATCCCTCCCTGTTTGCCCGTATTGTAACGGCGCGTATTGCAGGATTCAGCCCGGGAACATCGCCGCCCCCGGTAAGAATAGCAATTATCCCTTTTGTCTTTTTCTGATTTACCACGTTTATCTGTTTTTTAGTTGTTGCCATATACCTTTTAAATTTGAGACCACTAAAGTAAAGTTTTTTAAAATCATTACAAATTCCCAGGCAATATCCGGATGCGGGGTGAGCCCCCCTGGGGGTCAGGGGTGTGGGTGGGAAGGTACTGGTTCCGTGTTGCGGGGTGCACGGTGCATGGTGTACGGTGCATGGTACACGGTGCATGGTACACGGTAATTCAATTTTAAGTAAATTTGAGAATAATTCCTGTGAATGAGTAGTTTATTTTCAAAACCCGGGTTCCATGTTTTAATAACAGGAGGAAGTGGTGTTATCGGAAGGTATCTCACATCGCTTTTACTGGAGAACGGTTATAAAGTGTCACATCTCTCCAGGAAACAGGATCAGTTTGGAAGAGTGAGGGTCCACAGGTGGGATCCGGAGAAGGGTATTCTTGATCCTGTTGTCCTGAGTGGTGTTGATTACATTATTCACCTGGCAGGAGCAAATATTGGTGAGAAGAGATGGACGCGAAAAAGAAAGGAAGAGATAGTGAAAAGCCGGGTTGATCCACTGCTCCTCCTTCATAAAGTTGTCACAGAGAACAAGATTCCCCTGAAGGCTTTCATTTCAGCATCTGGAACAGGGTATTATGGTGCATTCACCTCCGAAAAAATTTTAACTGAAGATGATCTCCCCGGGAATGATTTTCTTGCCGATACCTGCAGACAATGGGAAGAGGCAGCCTGCAGCTTTTCAAATTCAGGGATACGCACTGTCAGGATAAGAACAACCGTTGTCCTGGAAAAGGATTCGGAGATACTGGCCCGGTTCGCAGATCCGGCGAGGTTTGGGATTATTCCCAGGCTGGGAGGTGGTCGGCAATATATGCCGTGGATACACATCTCCGACCTTTGCAATATCTATCTCAAAGCCCTTCAGGACGACAGCATGAACGGAGCTTACAATGCCTCATCCCCTGGGCATGTGACACAATCTGAGTTCGTGAGGATTCTTGCCCGGGCGATGAATAAAAAAGGATTATTTCTGCCTGTACCATCACTTTTACTTAAAGCTGCACTGGGAAGCATGGCAGGGATGGTCCTGGAAGGAAGCCGCGTGTCTCCTGAAAAAATAATAAAAGCAGGTTACCGGTCTAAATTTGATAACCTGCAAGATGCTTTAAATGATCTCCTTAAGGAATAATTCCCTTTTATTTGCCTCCGATCTGCATTTCGGCCACCCTGAAAGTAGGGGCGGCGTTGGTCCTGTTCATGTCCAGATCGTTTCCCATCATATCAATTGCATTGAGGATATCGAATGCCCTGCCGGCAATTGTCACTCCCTTTACGGGATGCACAAATTCACCGTTTTCTATCCAGAGCCCGCTTGCTCCTCCGCTGAAATTGCCGCTTATCGGATCTATTCCATAACCGGTCACTTCCAGGAGAAGCAATCCCTTTTTCGTTGCAGCTATGATCTCATTTCTTGTATGATTCCCTGTTGAAACATAAACATTATGCGTTCCGATTCCCGGCAGTGAACTGAAGCCTCCGCGGGATGCATTCCCTGTGCTCTTTACTCCAGCCCTTTTCGCTGCCTTCGTGTTGTAAATGAACCTTTTAAGGACACCGTTTTCAACAAGGATGTTCTTTGTTGTGGGAACGCCCTCCCCGTCAAACGGTGAGCTGCCGAGGGATTTCGGTCTTATCCCGTCGTCGGTGATTGTCAGCAGTGAAGATGCAAACTGCTTATTCAGGTAATCTTTCAGAAAGCTTGCCCCCTGCAGCACGCGTTCACCGTTTATGGCCGGGATGATGCCTCCGAGAAGGGCTCTTGCAACATCCGGATCAAATACAATCGCAGCCCTCTGTGTCTTTATCATCACCGGATCGAGGAGCTCTATAGCTTTCCTGGAAGCAACTGCGGCAATCTCTTCAAGCGGCACCAGATCACTGAAAAAAACCCGTGAGCAGTATTCTCCGCCTGTATTCTTCTGGTCTCCCTTTTCTGCCACTACTGAGACTCCGGCAGAGCAGCCGGATGATTTGTATGTCTTCAGTATCCCGTTCGAGTTCCCGATGAAGACCTCAGATTCACTTTCTCCATAGCCGGCTCCTGCGCTTTTTGTTACGCGGGGATCCTGCATTGCCAGCTTTTCAAGGTCAAGAGCCATTTTTATCTTTTTATCCATCGACTCTGAAGCGATCCCGGGATCATAAAGGTCGGCTATTGACGTAATTCCCATGTCATCGGTTAGAACATTGTTCTCATCAGGCGTCGATAGCCTGGCAAATGCTATTGCCCTCGATATGGTATCTTCAAGCGATTTACTGCTCAGATCGTTACAGTGGCTGAATCCTAATTTCCCTTCAACAAAAACCCTGAATCCCACGCCCTGCGAGGCCGCTTCCTCTATTGTCTCTATCTCGGATTTAAGTACATTGACAGAAAGGCTCCTGTTGGTTTCAAGGAAGACCTCTGCTGCATCAGCCCCGAGGCTCAGGCATTTTTTGACAAGTTTTTCGGTTAAATCTATGTTTTTCATTTTATTCCCTGTTGAAGTTAAAATTATGCTCTGCTACCTCCTACATTTATTCCCCTGATCCTTACAGTGGGCTGACCCGCAGTTACTTCTGCAGATTGTCCCTTGCCGCAGATGCCGGGTCCGAAAGCAAGGTCGTTTCCGACGGCATCAATATTGGAGATCACATCCATACACGACCCGATGAGCGTTGCGCCTTTCACGGGCTTTGTCTTTTTGCCGTTCTCAATCAGATATGACTCTCTGCATGTGAAATTGAACACACCGGTTATGGGATTTACACTTCCCCCGCTGAGGCTCTGGACATATATCCCTTTCTTTGTAGATGCAAGAATATCCGCAGGATTGTCTTTGCCGGTTTCTATGAAAGTATTTGTCATTCGCGGGATCGGCATAAATCTGAATGACTCTCTCCTGCCGTTTCCTGTACGTGCCATATTGAGCTGCTTTGCGCTCAGTATATCTGTCATGAATCCTTTCAGTACTCCATTCTCTATCAGGACATTTCTCTTTACCTCTGTCCCTTCATCGTCAAAGTTTATTGTTCCCCTGAAATTGGGAAGTGATCCGTCATCTATCATGGTGAAGCATTCGCTTGCTACCTTCAGTCCCATTTTACCGGTAAATGCTCCTATACCTTTTGCAATGTTGTCGGCTTCAAGCGGATGGCCGACGGCTTCATGTGCAAGAACTCCTCCCCATCCGTTCTGCATAACTACGTCCATCATCCCTGCGGGGGCTTCTTCTGCGGCAAGCATTGCTATTGCTTCCCTGGCAGCATTCCTGGCTACCGTTTCGGGAGTTACATTTTCAAACATTTCAAATCCTGAATGATTGCTCAGCCTTTCCCGGGCCATATGCCTTGCATTGCCGTCATCGCTCATCGCCTGCACAATGAAGAACAGAAGAGGCAGCTCGTCGCTGAGGTAGACTCCTTCGCTGTTGGCAATTACCCTGCTCCTTACTTCATCATAATAATCGACCATCGCCATTTTTATCCTCGGATCATAGTCCCTGGCGGTCTGGTCGGCTCGTTTTATAATCTCTATTCTCTTTTCATCAGCTATCTCGCCAAGCGGTTGAAGCACCGTAACAAAAGAGGGCCGGGTTGCCTCTGAAATATTCACCGGTGACACCGTAGTGCTGTTCCGGGCAACGTATGAGGCGACTTCTGCAGCCCTCATCAGCTTTTCCTCCGTTATTTCATCGGTCCAGGCATATCCTGTTTTATTGCCCGAGATGACCCTGACACCGGCTCCCTGGCTTATACCGTATAATCCGCTCTTGAATTTTGATTCCTCCATTACGATCTGGCGCGAAATACGGTTTTCAAGATATACATCTGCAAAATCGCCTCCCTTCTCAAGGGCCTTTGCTATGATCCTGCCAAGCATCTCCTTATCTGTGTCCTGAATGAGCGTGCCTTTGTCACCTCTCTGGCACGAAGTAAGCCGGGTAAGCAATGCAGGAGTAGCTGCGATAAGCAACCCGCCCTTCATGCTCAGTTCCAGGAATTTTCTCCTGGGAATGTCCCTGACGCTAAATTCTTTTATCTTCATAATATGATTTATTAAATTCTATCCTCTTTTTGACAATATCTCAAGTTTATCAATATTTACTATTTCAATGGTTTTCCCGGATACTCTTATAATGCCGTCCTTGTTGAAATCAGAGAGTGTTCTTATTACATTCGCAGTGCTCATACCAATATATTCGGCAATCTCTTTTCTAGATACCGGCAACTCAAAGATCCTGGTGCTGTATATTTCCTTTGCAAAATAGAGAAGTACAAATGCCACCCTGCCTACAAGGTTTTTTTGGCGTAAATCGAGAGTCTGCTGAATTATTTTGTCATTTATTCTTGAAATCCTTGTAAGAAGCCCCATTGCAAACGCTCCGTTCTTAAGGAACATATCCCTTATAAAACCGAGCTTAATGACACACACCACCGAATCCTCAACAGCGGAAACCGAATAGATATAGTTCTCTCCTGCAAAAATGCTCATGTTGCTCACGAATTCGAACGGCCGCATAATGGTAAGAATCTGGGCTCCTCCCGCCAGAGTGCTCCTGTACAGTTTTACCAGCCCGCTTTTAAGGTATTTGAATTCAGTGATCTTTTCACCTTCCCCGTGTATCATCTCACCTTTCCTGTAAGAACGCTCAATTTTGTTATCACAAAGTTCCCGTATCGCACTGTCATCAAGAAATGCAAAGACAACATTTCTGAATTCGCAATTCTCACAGATACATTTTGAGGTTCCCTCTTTCATAATTGCCGTCTTTGTACAAAATTACATTTTTCCTTATCAAAATTACCCCTGATTTGTTTTATTGGCAAATTTCAGGCTATTTTGAAGAATGATCGCACAATAACAGGAAATCATTAAGCGATGCCATATAGTACAGATTACCATATACATACAATTTTCAGTGACGGCAGGTCGGCGCCGGAGGAATACCTGGCTGCTGCCGCATCGGCAGGAATCTCAGAGCTCGGATTCTCTGAACATCTTTCACTCTTCAGGGAGAACCAGGAGTGGGTTATGAATCCCGACAACGTGTCTGTTTATGTCGACAACATCGCAAATCTGAAAAAGAATTCAGACCACATCATCGTAAGGACAGGCCTGGAGGTCGACTATTTTCCGGGAAAAGAAAATGAGATTGAATCTTTTCTTGCCGGGTATGATCTTGACTACAGGATAGGTTCGGTTCATTATATGGGCGAAAAAACGGTTGACCTCGGTCCGGAATTCTATGAGGGAAAAAACATTGACAGCCTTTTTGAGTCATACTTTGAGCTTGTGATCAGAGCCGCCAGGTCAGGATTGTTTGATATAATCGGACATTGCGACCTGATAAGAATATACGGTTACAAGCCTTCGTCAGATCCGGAACCGCTCTACAGGAAGCTTGCGAAAGCCATGAAGGAAAGCAATGTCGCTTTTGAGCTGAACACAAACGGAAGAAACAGGCCGATTGCAGATTTTTACCCCGACAGAAGGTTCCTGAAAGTATTCAGGGAAGAAAATGTGCCGGTTTGCGTCAACTCCGATGCTCATATGCCATCGCGCGTTGGACAATATTTCGATGAGGCTTACGGTCTGCTCATAGCGGAAGGTTTCACTGAAATGGCGCTCTTTGAGGGCCGGAAGAGAAGCATGTCACAATTGAAATGATTAATAAGTGTTAATTTTACACTTAATCTTAATATCCTGCCCACAATGAAAAAGAATCTTTTTTCCCTGGTTTATTACATTCTTATTTTACTGGCGCTTTCAGGATGCACGGCAAAAGAGGAAATCACAATAAAATCAGGGGGGCCCGAAGTTATTACATTCAGGGTTCTCCCCTTCGGCTTAACAGATATAAGTCTCCTCGATGGTCCGTTCCTGCATGCCACAGAGCTTAATTCAAAAATACTCCTGAATTATGAACCCGACAGACTACTGGCAAAATTCAGGTCCGAAGCCGGCCTGGAACCCAGAGCCGGAAACTACGAAGGATGGGAAAATGAGTCGCTGGCAGGACACAGCCTCGGGCATTACCTGAGCGGCTGCTCGATGATGTACCAGACCACCGGTGACCAGCGGTTTATGGAAAGAGTAAACTATATTGTTGATGAGCTCCGGCTGGTGCAGGAAGCGAACGGAGGAGGTTACCTCGGAGCCTTCCCTAATGGTAAAAAAGTTTTCGGGGAAGAGGTGGCAAAAGGGAACATCCGGTCGACGGGCTTTGACCTGAACGGGATCTGGTCGCCCTTTTACACTCACCACAAGGTGCTGGCAGGGCTCAGGGATGCATACCACCTTTGCGGGAACGGTACAGCCCTTGAGGTTGAAAAGCGTTTTGCAGACTGGATAAATACGATCGTTACTCCGCTTAATGATGAACAGCTTCAAAAAATGCTTCATTGCGAGTTCGGGGGGATAGGCGAGACACTGGCTGACCTTTACGCAGACACAAATGATGAGAAATACCTTCAGCTTTCACGCCTTTTTTACCATAAGGCGATCCTTGATCCTCTGAAGAACGGAGAGGACATCCTGCCGGGGAAACATGCAAATACAATTATCCCGAAACTTATAGCCCAGGCGCGACTTTATGAGCTGACCGGCGATACGTCGGACAGAAAAACCGCGGAGTTTTTCTGGGATACTGTAACGGAATATCATTCCTACGTAACAGGAGGCAACGGGAATGATGAATATTTCGGCCCTGCAGGGAAGCTCAGAAACAGGCTTGGTGAAGGAACCACTGAATCGTGCAACGTATATAACATGCTGAAGCTTACGGAACATCTCTTTGAATGGGAGGCTTCGGCAAATTCAGCTGATTTTTATGAGAGGGCGCTCTTCAACCATATTCTTTCCACACAGAATCCTGAAGACGGACATGTTGTTTACAATCTCTCACTCGATATGGGTGGATTCAAGGATTTCCAGGATCCGGAATGGTTTACCTGCTGTATCGGAACCGGGATGGAAAATCACTCAAAATACGGCCGGAACATCTATTATCATAATGATAACGAGCTGTTTGTATTCCAGTATATCGCATCTGAACTGAGATGGCCGGAGAAAGGTCTTACCCTGATCCAGAATACCGGCTACCCTGAAGAACAGGGGACATCCCTTGAATTCAGATGCGAAAATCCCCTGAAGCTCACCCTGCAGATCAGGTACCCGTACTGGGCTGAAAACGGCATTGAAATAAAGATCAACGGAAAGAAAAAACGGGTCAGTGGTGTTCCGGGGTCTTTCATCCCGGTCACCAGGACATGGGAAACCGGGGACCGTATGGAGATAAGCATTCCTTTTTCGCTCAGGCTTGAATCAATGCCGGATGACAGTGCGCGCGTTGCCTTAATGTACGGACCGCTTGTGATGGCAGGAGATCTTGGTGCGGTAAAAGATACTGTTCCGCGCGATATTATGTATGTTCCCGTAATGATGACGGAAAACAGGGATCCGGCAGCATGGATAAAGCCTGTTGATGGTAAAATCAATACATTTACGACTTATAATACGGGAAGACCGCGTGATGTTGAATTCAGGCCCTTCTATACTTTCTATGACAGGAGATATTCCGTTTACTGGGACCTTTTCACCGAAGAGGGATGGCAGAAGAGGCAGGAAGATTACATTGCTGAACTTGCTGAGCAGAAAAGGATAAAGGAGGCAACAATAGACTTCGTTCAGCCGGGAGAGATGCAGCCCGAACGCAATCATAATTTCAGGGGCGTAAGGACAACACCATACCGTTTCAACGAAAGACCCTGCAGGGAATCACGGGGAGGCTGGTTCTCATTCGACCTGAAAACCGGAGGAGAAAAATCAATGGCCCTGGCAGTTGATTACTGGGGTGGGTTCCCCGGCGCAAAATTATTCGACATTCTGGTCAATGATAAAATAATTGCCACAGAAAATATTTCAAACAGGAAAGATGGGCAGTTCATCACTGTTCAGTATGACATCCCGGAAGAGCTTCTCAAAGGAAGATCAAAAATCAACGTTACGTTTAAGGCTCAGCCGGGAAATACTGCAGGGCCGGTATTCGGGGTCAGGACAATTTTAAAATGAATACCGGAAATCGGAGTCCCGGTGGTTAAAACATTTTAGCACCAGTGCACAAAGGCACCAGGGAACACCAGGTTAAATCAAGTTCTTGTATTCTGTCTAAATCACACTAAAATTATCTCTGATGTCCGATTAACTACAGATCGCTCCTATGGAGCTAAAAATATTGTGGCCCTGATTTCTTCAAACAGTTCACTCCTCTGGAGTTTGGCTTAATAAAGTCCCGTCAGGGCCGGACTGTTTATAGAAATTAATCATAAACAGGTAAATGAGCCCCGTAGGGGCGATCTGTATATGAATGCCTTAAAGATCAATAGATTAGCTCACATTCAAAATGTTCTAGTCGGACACTAAAGATTGTTTATAATAAACAAAACATAAATGTTCATTGATTTTTTAATTTGAAGTGATGTGTTAACCCCGAAGGGGTTTAATTTGAATAACCGTGGGCGCAACCCACGGTCACTATAAACTGAATGTCGCAGCCCTGAAGGGGCTGAATATTAGACTAGTATATTGAGTTCATTATTCAACCCCTCCGGGGTTGCCAGAGGGTTTTCTTGTCTTTACCGTGGGTTGCACCCACGGTTATTCAGATTGTGCCACTTCGCGGCACGATTTATATTAAAATCATCCTTCTTTTGTAAAGAAAATCAAATAATCTATACATATTAGTTTTGAAATGATAAGAATTATGGGGTTTCTTATCGGGGGCATGGTGCTAAATATACCCGGGAAGCTGTTAAGGTGCAGGATTTTAATTTGAGCAGATGCGAAAGCCTGCCCTGAGCGGAGCGAGGTGCCCGGGTGCAAAAACATTCGATATACTGGTCAATGATAAAATAATTGCCACTGAAAATATTTCGAACAGGAAAGATGGGCAGTTCATCACTGTTCAGTATGACATCCCGGAAGAGCTTCTCAAAGGAAGATCAAAAATCAACGTTACGTTTAAGGCTCAGCCCGGAAATACGGCAGGACCTGTTTTCGGGGTAAGGACAATTTTAATCAATACCTTGTAAACTTATTTCTGAAAATGCCAATGAATGCGAGAATATGAAATAATAAGAAACATGCCGGGAGAACAAAAATCAAAATGAAATCTGTTATGTCAATATTTTCCATAGCTTATTTTTTAATGAGTTTTTTACATTTTTGTTTGTATCATAACAACTTCGATCTATTTTATAACCCTGTTTATAGAATCAATGAGAACTTCAGGCGAAAATGGTTTCGTAATGAAATCCGAAAAACCAATATTAGAAACAGTTACTTTATCAGATTCTGAATTGTAAGCAGTTAAAGCTATAACCGGGAGATCAGGAAGGATGACTTTTATTTGCCTTGTGGCATCAAGACCATCCATATTGGGCATTTTAATATCCATCAGAATCAGGTCAATTTCTGGGTGGGATCTGACTATTTCTATTGCTTCAATACCATCATTTGAGCGAATTATTATATGCCCCAGAGGTTGAAGAATCTCACATAATAATCTGTAACTATTATCATCATCTTCTGCTACCAGAATCGTTTTTTCTTTGACTGGGATGGTTTGGTCTTTAGTATATAAGGTCTCCTGGTTCACAGATGATATTTTAAGCTTGTTAAGAGGTATTGTAAAATAGAATGTTGTTCCTTCTCCAACTCTGGAATTTAACCAGATGTGCCCACCTAATAATCCGACATAAGCCCTGGAAATAGACAAACCCAATCCTGTTCCTTCATAGAGCCTGTTTTCAGAGTGTTCTACCTGGTAGAACCGGTCAAAGATTTTTCGGAATTTATTCTGCGGTATCCCTTTCCCGGTATCTGAAATATAAAAGAGAATGTTTTCTTCTTCCAGTTTATAACCAAAATTAATTATCCCTGTGTCTGTGAATTTCAGGGAATTAGACAATAGATTAGATATAATCTGAACAAGTTTTGTCTTATCGGATCTTATAGTTACGGTTTCATCCCAAATGCCATAGAAACATTTTAATTGAATGTTCTTTTTTTCAGCAGTTAGATTAAACTGATTATACAAATCCTTTATAAGGTCATTCAAATTAAATTCATTTTCAATTAAAGTGACGATACCGGCTTCTATATTCGATATTTCAATTATATCGTTTATTATTGCCAGCAAATGATCACTGCTTTTCATTATGATTTCAATGTATGATCGTTGTTCATCCTTACTGAAATCCTGTTCATCCAGTAAAGAAGAAAATCCCACAATCGCATTCAATGGGGTGCGTATTTCATGTGATATGTTATGCAAAAAAGCTGTCTTCAGCTTATCATTCTCTTCTGCTTTGTTTTTAGCAGATATCAGATCTTCTTCTATCTTCTTGCGATAAGTAATATCGCGGCATACTATCATCAGTCCGGCTGGTCTTCCGGAAAAGTCAAAAACCAGAGAGGATGATAATTCAGTCCAGAATTCACTTCCATCATTCTTAATCGCTTTATATTCAAGAGTATGAGGAGGCCTGCTCCCAGAAATCACATCCTTGAAATTTGTTTTTGCAGATATAAAACTTTCAGGAGCCACCCAGTTCAATATGTTTTCCCCGGTATGATCTTCTTCTTCAGGTACATTAAAGATCTGATATGCTCTTTTTGAAACGAAGGTTACTTTACCTTCCAGATCTGCAACAACAACTCCGAAAGGAGATATATTTATAAGTGTCCGGTAAAAGGTTTCAGATTCAGATATCTTTTTCTGAAGACTTTTCTGCTCAGTAATGTCCACTCCTATACCTACAAGTCCGGTTATCTGATTATCCTGATCAAGAAGAGGTATCTTACTTGTTAACAGCCATTTCTGGTTTCCATTTTTATCGGGAAAATCTTCTTCCCTGTTTAAAACAGCAGTTTTGCTGTTGATCACATCCATGTTGTCTTTATGTCCCCTCTCCCCAACAGCTCCAGGGTAAAGCTCAAGGTCGTTCTTCCCAAACACTTCTGATTCATCTAAAGCACCTATAAATCCACAATCGGCTTTGTTTGATAAAATTTTCCGTCCCTGATTGTCGAGTATATATATTGTAACCGGAAGGTTATCGATAATTGTTCTTAAAACTTTCCTTTCTCTATCTATTTCTTTCTCCGCTTTCTTAAGACTGGTAATATCAGTAATGCTTCCCAGAAGCCGATCCGGAATCCCCTCCGGATTCCTGGAAACAGGCACCCCTTTCACATGTATCCATCGGCATTCTTTTGATTTTGGTTTTAATTTGATTTCAGTATCAATAATATCACTTCGGTTTTTTAACAATTTCTCGATTTCACCATTCAGCAGGTTTTTATAATCATTATGAACATACACGTTTAGTACATCTTCCCGTGTACAAACATGTGGATGCTCATGGCCCAGCAATTTAGAGGCACTGGGACTCAAGCAGATCTTTTTGTTCTTCACATCCAGGTCCCATAAACCATCACTTATTGTATCATATTCCGGTGGGACGTTTAAAAATGGTTTCATAGCTTATAAGTTTAAAATAACATCAGTGAATCCAGTTTTTTCTTTGCAGCATCTCTTCCAATCTCTGTAAGTTCTTCAGCTCTAAAAAAATCAAAAGTTCCGCATGATTTTTTAGATACTTCGATCAGGATATCGGGAGGACTATTCTTAATGATCATGTTTGCAAGGAAATTTGTAGCCGAAGCAATGGTACTGTTAATAAGATTGAAATAATTGTACCCTTTTCTTCCTGCCCCCGTATCTGTTTTAAATAGATTCATTTTAATTTCAGAAATGGTTTTAACACGTAAACCATCTCTTTTACTATTTTCTGGTCTGTTGAGATAATGTTCGGATAATGGAATATCTGCATTAACGTAAACTGCAATGAGAGTGTCATTTTCAGACCGGATTGCATTGCCCATTGGTATATTGTTTACAACTCCGCCATCCACAAGCAGAGAATTCCCTGAAATCACCGGAGTAAAAACCGTGGGGATGGAAATAGATGCCCTTATTGCATCATAGAGGCTGCCTTTGTTAAAAACAACTTCTTTATTATTGGCTAAATCAAAGGCAGTTGCAGTATATTTTATTTTTAAATCTTCAATATTCGTGTCAGGTATAAATTCTTTCATTACATTCAATACCCTGTCTCCTTTGATAAGACCCTGTTTACTGAACGAAAAATCAAGAAGTTTCAGGATTTCCTTTTTATCCAGGTTGTAGGCCCATTTTTTGAATTCATCCATTTTCCCTATAGCATAAACTCCTCCAACCAGTGCGCCCATTGATGTACCTGCAATTGAGGTTATTGAGTATCCCCGCCTTTCTATTTCCTCTATTGCCCCGATATGGGCAAATCCTCTTGCACCTCCTCCTGACAAAACAAGTGTTACATTCTTTTTCATATTAATCAGCTTAATGGTTTTCTATTCATTGTACGTGCAGATATTGATACTAGCCTTCATTGTTCATTATCTTTTTAAATTCTTCACCTGTAATTGTTTCTTTATCCAAAAGATACTTTGAAAGATCATCCAGCAATTTTCTGTTTTCTTTAAGGATTTTAGTCGCTTTACCATGAGCATCCTTTATAATGGAAAGTACTTCATTATCGATCCTGGCTGCAGTTTCAGCAGAACAGATTAAAGAAGCATCTCCTCCCAGGTACTGGTTGGTAACCGTTTCCAGCGCCATCATATCATAGTTGCTATTCATTCCAAAACGTGTCACCATTGCACGTGCAAGTCTTGTGGCCTGCTCAATGTCATTGGAAGCACCTGTTGTAATCTGGCCAAAAACAATCTCTTCAGCGGCACGACCGCCTGTTATGGTTGTAATCTTATTGAATATTTCCTCTTTACTCATCAGGTAATGTTCATCAGAATCCACCTGCATTGTATAACCCAGTGCACCTGATGTTCTCGGTATAATGGTAATTTTATGCACAGGTGCGGAATCTGATTGTTTGGCTGCCACCAGAGCATGTCCGATTTCATGATAAGCAACTACCTCTTTTTCTTTCTGGGAAATTGCTTTTTCCTTTCGCTGGAAGCCGGCAATGACAACCTCAACGCTTTCTTCAAGGTCGCTCTGGTTTATTTCTTTTCTTCCCAGGCGCACTGCCCGTAAGGCTGCCTCATTGACCATATTGGCAAGATCTGCTCCTGATGCTCCGGCAGTGGCTCTTGCCACTAAATTGAAATCAATATCGTTTCTGAGCTTTTTATTTTTTGAATGAACTTTCAATATGGCTTCCCGTCCTTTCAGGTCTGGCAGTTCAACAGGGATTCTGCGGTCGAAGCGTCCAGGCCTAAGTAGTGCTTTATCCAGTATCTCGGGTCTGTTTGTGGCTGCAAGAATCACAATAGCCTTAGTTCCATCAAATCCATCCATTTCAGACAAAAGCTGGTTCAATGTTTGTTCTCTTTCGTCGTTTCCACCCACCATGCCGCTGTCACGTTTCTTGCCTATAGTGTCTATTTCATCAATGAATATAATACATGGTGCTTTTTCTTTGGCCTGTTTAAAAAGATCCCTGACCTTTGCCGCTCCCATTCCCACGAACATTTCAACAAATTCTGAGCCTGTTATTGAAAAGAATGGCACTTTTGCTTCCCCGGCTACTGCTTTTGCAAGAAGTGTCTTTCCGGTTCCGGGAGGACCTACAAGCAGTGCACCTTTTGGCAGGGATGCCCCAATTTCTGTATACTTTGACGGATTATTGAGAAAGTCAATTACCTCTACCAGTGACTCCTTGGCTTCCTCCTGTCCTGCCACATCAGCAAATGTTTTACCGGTCTCCGCCTGAACATATATTTTTGCATTGCTCTTTCCAAAGGTCATAAAATTGCTTCCGCCCATCCCTGATTGCTGCATCTTTTTTGTAAAGACCTCGCCAATCCCATAAAACAGAATAAGAGGGAGTATCCAGGTAAGCAGGAAGCTGAGAAGAGGTGAATTCTTTTTAGGAAGCACTCTGGTAAAAGCAATCTTCCCGTTTTCATTAGGACTAGAAGCCTTCATGAGACGTTCCACAAGCGCCGGATCATCCATTGGCACAGTTGAGTAGACTGTCTCTTCGTCATTTTTCCCCTTCAGCATGAAGAGTATCTGATCTTTTGGTATAGTTGAGTTAACTGTATCTTCATTATTTTTCTGCAATGTAAAAAGTATCTCATCTTCATGAATGCTGACATTTTTTACCAATCCACTATCAACTTTCATAATAAAAGTCCCGTAGTCAACTTTTATTATCTGTTTTTTGCTGATTAACGGGAAAAACAGAGCATTAAGAAGGATCATGCTGATTAACACAGTTATATAATAGTATATGACTGATTTTGTAGGTTTCTTTCTTTCTTCCATCTGGTTTGCTATTAGTGATTTAGTATAATATTTGGTTCTATTGAAAATGTATCAACATTCAGGTACCCCAGGATTCCGGAAACATAATCTACAAACTCCTCATTACCAAATACCAGGAATTGCATCTTTAAGTTAGGGTTGCTGTTAATAATGGGTTCTATTGATTCCTGAATGATACCATACTTCCCTGGTTCAACTTTCAAAGTATATGTATAAAGATTGTGGGAGAATCTTTTCTCCAGAATTGCTATCTCCCTTTCAAACAAAGGATTAAGATAATTTTCTGGTACAGAATATATTAAAGAGAGAAATTTCTCATCCCTCCTTCCAAGATGCTCCTTTATAATTTTGAAAGCATCAAAGATTCCGGTTTCATCACTAATCAGGACAAGGTGAAATTTGTATTTCTTACTCTTTCTAATATTGGTTTCCTCAAACATGTCATCAAAATTTTATGATGCAAATTTGAGCCAACTAAAAATGTAAGCTTTTGATTTAGATCAAAAAATGATATTTCGGGATGGAATTATATTTTCCCCCTTATCCTGCTGAGGGTTTCTTGAGTAATACCTAGGAAGGAGGCTATCTGACCAAGTGATACTCGCTGAAGAATTGCCGGATAATAGTTCAGCAACGATATGTACCTCTCTTCTGCTGACTGGAATCTGATACTATCGATAAGATCCGCCATTTTTCTGGTAACTTCATACATTATATAAAATGCTGTCTGTGCGCCTTTTTTATCCGTTAGAAGAGCCTCCAGCTGGGAATGTGAAATTGAATAAACCACTAAATCTTCAAGTGCTTCACAATTATCCCGGGTAGGTTTGTGATTGTAAAAACTGTCAATGGCAGTAATAAGGGTATCTTCAGATGAAAACCATAGCGTGATTTCCTTGCCTTTGCTCGAATAGTAGTAAATTCTGACCAATCCCTTATTTATGTAAAAAAGGTGCCTGCAAACATCTCCCTGTCTGAACAGGTAATCACCTTTGGAATATCTTTTCAAGGTAAAAAAGTTCTCCAGGTCTCCCTTGAAAGAATCAGAATATTTTTCATTGTCCTTTAAATAACCTGTCAACTCCATAAAACAAATTTATAAAATCTCAGGGAATCAGGTAAAGGTCTTATTTGCTATTTGTTTATGTTGATGAGTAAAAATCATATTACGGTGCGAGGGCTTTTAGCTCTTTTGCTTTTACATGCGTACATGGTCAGGCGGTGAGCAAATGCATCAGTGTTGGAAACATAACTAGTATAATGCACAAAAATGACTGGCATTTTTCTAATAATCGTGGCTTTATCCATTCAGGAGCAACATGAGACAATATCAGCAAATTCTCAGTATCTTTGAGGTTAAGTGATTACCATTATGAAAAATCTGTTACGAGTTTTAGCGTTGGCAATGGCACTATATCTGTTTACCGCATGCAACGAAGCAAAAATTCCGGTTGTTACCACTAATGCCGTTACTGAAATATCACCTGTGACAGCACTCTCCGGAGGTGTTATCACCGACGACGGAGGCGGCAAAATCCTTGAAAAAGGAGTATGCTGGGATACTATAGGACGACCGAAGATCGGCAGCAATATGACAATCGATACTACCGAATCGCTCTCATTCACCAGCCAGATAACAGGTCTCTCTCCGAAAACAAAATACTATGTTAAAGCCTATGCAACAAGCATAGCAGGAACAGGTTACGGGAACATGGAAACTTTCACAACTACCGGAGAACAGCCGTCGATTGCCCTGCCTGAGGCTTCTGACATCCTTACCAGTTCGGCCACACTTAACGGAACGGTGAATCCCAACCTTCTTTCGACTTCCGTTTCATTTGAGTATGGCACGACGACATCCTACGGAAGCATAATAACTACATCACAGAGTCCGGTTTCAGGCGATTCAGAAACAAGTGTTTCGGCTCAGCTTACAGGATTAAACCCCGGAACAACATATCATTTCAGGATAAAAGCTGAAAATTCCCTCGGAACGATTTACAGCAGTGATGTGACATTCACGACATCAGGCCAGGTTCCGTCTGTTGAAAATGATGATGTTACAAACTTAAAAATCGGCACGGTCACGCTTAACGGATATATAAATCCCAACCATCTTTCCACAACAGTCTTCTTTGAATGGGGAACCTCAACTGCTTATGGCAGCAATACCGGCGCAGCCCAGGGAACACTCACTGGCAGTACTTCGCTGGTTGTAAATGCAGACCTTTCAGGATTGACACCCGGAACAATTTATCATTACAGGATCTGTGCAACAAATGAGCTCGGGACATCTTATTCCGGTGATCAGACTCTCAAAACATATGTTGTGGCCGATGCTGACAACAATTATTACTATTCAGTTACGATCGGCACTCAAACCTGGATGCAGGAGAATCTTAAAACTACTCACCTCCGGGATGGTTCTGTCATATCTCAGGTAACCGATAATACAGCCTGGAAGAATCTGAACTCTTCAGGCTATTGCTGGTACAGCAATGAAGAAACCAGATACAAGGCTCTTTATGGAGCCCTGTACAACTGGTTTGCGGTTAGCTCCGGCAAGCTATGTCCTGCCGGGTGGCATGTTCCAACCAACAGTGAATGGATAACCCTTACCAATTACCTGGGCGGTGAAATTACCGCAGGCAGCAAGCTTAAAGAATCCGGAAGCACACACTGGGGCGACCTCAACACGGGTACAGACGAAACAGGATTCACGGCACTGCCGGGTGGCAGCAGGGGAGATGACGGGGCATTTGCGAACAGCGGAGTGTCAGGCCATTTCTGGAGTTCCTCTCCCGTGCTTCCCACTACATCATATTCCGCAGTTCTGTACAACAGCTCCACCAGTCTCACACGGGTCAGCAATCCGAATGTCAACGGATTTTCAGTACGATGTGTAAAAGATTAGGCTTCGAGCATATGCTCAAGAAAGATCTTTATTCCGATTGCAATAAGAATCAGCCCGCCCGCAATTTCAACCCTCTGGCCAAGCTTCTTTCCCGCTGATTTACCTATCCTTATCGCTGTCATGGAAGCCAGGAATGTGACTGTCCCTATAATTATCCCGGAGAGCCATATCTGCAAGTCAAGAATCGCGAAGCTAATGCCTACGGCAAAGGCGTCTATGCTTGTTCCAACCGCAACAGTGATCAGTTCAAGCGGCTTTGTATAGTCCCTTGGCTTCTCTTCCTTTTTCCTTCTGATACCCTCAACCATCATCCTGATGCCAAGAAAAAGAAGCAGGGCAAGGGCAACCCAGTGATCTGCCGCCTGCATGAATCCGCTTACGAAAGAGCCCAGGAAGTATCCGGCAACAAGGAGCCCTGCCTGGAAAACTGCCAGCACTATTGCAATCCGTCCGGCTTGCAGGAAAAGTATCCTGTTCTGCACTGCTCCGTATGAAAGGGATACTGCAAAAGTGTCAAATGAGAGGCCAAGTGCAACAGCTATAATGGTCAGAAAATCCATGGGGCATGTCAATAAACGGTAAATATAAAAATATAAAATAGTGATTCAGCGAATTGAATACGTTTGCATATATTTGAGCACTCAGGCAATAATATGAGAGCAGTCATCCAGCGTGTGAAAAACGCATCCGTTACCATCGGAGGTGATGTCCGGTCCATGATAGGAAAGGGTTTGCTTGTCCTGGTCGGAATTGAGGAAACAGACAACGATACCGACATTGAATGGCTCGGCAGTAAGATAGTCCAGCTGAGGATATTCAACGACAGCAGCGGCGTAATGAATCTTTCGGTCATGGAAACCGGCGGTGAGATACTGGTGATCAGCCAGTTTACCCTTCATGCAAAGACAAAAAAGGGTAACAGGCCTTCGTATATAAAGGCTGCGCGTCCTGAAACGGCAATTCCTCTTTATAACAAATTCATCGAAACACTTTCTGTGCTTTCGGGCAGGAATATTGCAACCGGGGAATTCGGGGCCATGATGGATATCAGCCTTGTGAATGACGGTCCGGTAACGATCATTATTGACACTAAAAACAAAGAGGGCTGATGCAGGAACTAACCCAACCCGGAGAGGAGAAAACACTTAAGAGGTCCGTCTTGCTGGTTTCGGCATTTGCCGCCTTCCTGACACCTTTCCTGGGGTCGGCTGTCAACCTCGCCCTGCCTGCAATAGGCAGAGAGTTCGATGCCACGGCCGTTCAGCTGGGATGGATCGCCGGCAGCTTTATTCTCTCTTCGGCAATCTTTCTTCTTCCCTTCGGAAGGCTGGCCGACATAGCGGGCAGAAAGAAGATCTTTACATGGGGCATAGCGTTATTCACACTGTCAACCTTCCTGATTATCTTTTCATGGAATATTGAGTCCCTGATAGCCTTCCGTATTTTGCAGGGTATCGCCGGGGCAATGATCTTCGGCACCAGTCTTGCAATTCTTACGTCGGTTTTTGGCCCGGGTGAGCGCGGCAGAGCTATGGGAATAAACATTACAGCAGTTTATGCCGGGTTATCGGGCGGCCCGGTGATTGGCGGACTGCTGACCCAGTATTTCGGCTGGCGGAGCATTTTTGTATTTCTGGTTCCCGTCGGAATAGCCTCGCTGTACCTTATACTGACAAAGATCCGGACGGAATGGGCTGAGGCAGAGGGTGAAAAATTCGACTGGAAGGGATCTGTCATTTATGGTATCTCGATAGCATCCTTCATGTATGGTTTTTCAATTCTACCTGCTGCGGCGGGATGGATATTCATCGGACTGGCGCTCATCCTTGGAATCCTGTTTGCCTTTTTCGAAAAAGGAATGGAGAATCCTGTCTTTGACATCAGGCTGATACTGCACAACAGGGTATTTGCTTTTTCAGGCATTGCTGCACTGATACATTATTCGGCAACTTCTGCAACCGGATTCTTCATTAGCCTTTACCTGCAGTACCTTAAGGGGTTGGATGCCAGGAGTGCCGGACTGATCATGATCTCCCAGCCTGTTATGATGGCTCTCCTCTCACCGTTTGCGGGGAGATTGTCCGACAAATATAACCCCGGGGTAATTGCTTCATACGGCATGGGCCTTACCGCAACCGGCCTTATCATGCTTTGCTTTGTAAGAACAGAGAGCCCTATATATCTGATCGTCAGCCTTCTTGTTATAATGGGGGTCGGGTTTGCTCTATTCTCCTCTCCCAATTCGAATGCAATAATGAGTTCGGTGGAGAAGAAACATCTTGGCGTCGCATCGGGGGTGGTTGGTACCATGCGCATGGTTGGACAGATGCTCAGCATGGGAATCGCAATGATGCTGCTTTCGCTTTACATCGGGCAGGAGGCAATTAAACCCGCAACTTATCCCGGATTGTTTGACGCCATGCGCAGCGGATTTGTTATTTTTTCTGTGCTTTGTGTTGCGGGTATTTTTGCTTCCCTTGCAAGAAATAAAAAAAAAGTTATAAATTGACCGCATCTATTTGCCCATTATGACGAAACTTTACGAAAAGCCAATCAAATCATGTCCTTCAGATAATGACATCCGGAAGGGACTGAAAGAGGTCACGGAGAAGATACCGGCTGTTCCGGGGAAACGGCTGCTGATGAAGATCCTGAACATGATTGATCTCACCAGCCTTAATACCACTGACAGTAAGAGCAGTATTATACACATGACCGGAAAAGTGAACAGTTTCCAGGGAAGGTTCAGCAACATCCCCAATGTTGCAGCGATATGCGTATTCCCGAATTTTGTACCGGTTGTGAAGGAGAAGCTTGCCGTGAAAAACGTGAAAATAGCAGCAGTGGCCGGTTCATTCCCGACCTCCCAGACTTTCAGAGGCATTAAAATATCTGAATGCAAGATGGCCATTGAGGCAGGGGCTGATGAAATCGATATTGTCATGGGTGTGGGAGCCTTTCTGGCGAAAGACTATGAAACAGTAGCTAATGAGATAAGGGAGATAAAAAGCGCTATCGGGGAGAAGCATCTGAAAGTCATTATTGAGTCGGGCCTGCTGGGTGATTATGAGCATATCTTCAGGGCCTCGCTGATTGCTATGGATGCAGGGGCCGATTTCATCAAAACGTCCACGGGAAAAATAAATATTTCAGCTACGCCGGAAACAGCATTTGTGATGTGCCGCGCCATATCCGATTTCTATTCTGAGACAGGCATAAGAGTTGGGTTTAAGCCTGCAGGTGGAATTGTGACTGCCGCAGATGCCTTGTTGTATTACCATATCGTCAGCCATTGCCTCGGCGAAGAGTGGCTCAATAATTCTCTTTTAAGGATCGGAGCAAGCCGTCTGGCAAACAATATTCTCTCAGAAATTGCAGGGGAGCGACATGATCATTTTTGAGCCCGATACTGCTTTTGTCTGCACGAGAAACCCTATTTCGGACGTCACTTTTTACGATTCAACAAGCTTAATCTTCACTATTAAATCTCCGCCCCCCGACGGTTTCCCGTTTGCCCTGATTGAAGCCGGCGCAAGGCGAGAATCGATGGCAAAAGAAATGCTGATCCGGAATCTGAGGGAGGGGGACAGGATCCCTGCACAGCCTTTCAGCGGCGACTGGCCCGTGTTTGCCGTGATGGCCTCAATATTCCTCTATTCACTGATAAGCGTCATTTCAAGGAGATTCTTCCAGGATATGAAAAGGTTCTTTCTTTTCAGGGGCGTGGGAGACCCGGCATCAAGGGATATGCAGGTCCTGTTCAACTGGCAGTCAACAATCATAAATCTGGTATCATTCCTGAATGTGGCGCTCTTTGCATACTGTGCCGCCGATTACTTTGAATTCATCCCGGACATTATACCCGGATTCATTTTCTGGCTCATATGCACTCTCCTTGTGATAGTAACCGTCACCGTGAGGCATATGGTCTGCCGTGTGACCGGGAATATAAGCGACCAGCCCGACGCGTTCAGCGAATACATAATAACAATATACCTTTCATACCGTTACGGCGCGGTCCTGCTATTTCTTATATCGATCATGATTCTCTATACCGGTATCTTCAAAACCGAAACATTAGTCATGGCCGGATCGCTGATCACAGGAGCAGTATACCTGATCCGTGTCGCCAGGCTCTTTATGATATTTATCAGGAAGAGTATTTCTATTTTCTATTTGATTTTATACCTTTGTGCGCTGGAATTTTTGCCTGTTGTGGTATTGTTGAAATATTTTGCAGGCCTGTTTTAGAGCAGCGAGTGATCACTTGAAAGTAGAACTAAAACTGTAAGGCGTTGAAAATCAGGAAGATTTTAGTGTCACAGCCAGAACCTTCGGAGACTAAATCTCCATACTCTGATCTGGCAAAAAAATACAACCTTAAAATAGATTTTAAACCTTTCGTTCAGGTTGAGGGAGTTTCGATAAAGGACTTCCGGGCTCAGAAAATCAACCTTCTCGACTTCACTGCCGTTATTTTTACAAGCAAGACCGGCATTGATCATTTTTTCAGGATATGCAATGAAATGAGGGTCATCGTGCCCGATACGATGAAATATTTCTGCATAACCGAGAATGTGGCGTTTTACCTGCAGAAATATATTGTATACAGGAAACGCAAGATCTTCCACGGAAAGGCAAAGTTCCAGGATCTGATTGACGTGATCATAAAGCATCGTGAAGACAATTTCTTTGTTCCCCTGTCAGAGCCCCATAATGCCGAAATACCGGAACTGCTTGATAAAAACAATATTAAGTACACAATCGGGACCCTGTACAAAACAATCAGCAGCCATTTTTCAAACCTCAGGGATTTCGATTACGACATCCTTGTGTTCTACAGCCCTTCAGGGATCAAGTCTCTTAAAGAGAACTTCCCCGGCTTTGTTCAGGGCGAGATCAAGATCGCAGCTTTCGGCCCCACTACGGCATGCGCCGTGGAGCACGAAGGACTGAGGCTCGATATAAATGCCCCCAATCCCAAGGCTCCTTCAATGACGATGGCCCTTGACAATTTCCTCAAGGAGCATAACAGAAACCAGAAATAGTGTATTTCACCTTAGATCCTCTCCGGAAACCCCGGTTGAAAAAACAGGGAGATTTTTCCTTTTATGAATACCGCAAGAGAAACATTTCAGAAATCTGAAAGGCTCTGCAGCTATAAAACGATCACATCGCTGTTTGAAGAAGGCAATGTTTTCTATACCAGCCTTTTCAGGATTGTCTGGCAATCCGACCCGCAGCCCGGGCCTTTTGCTGCCAGGGTCGTATTCAGCGTTTCAAAAAAGAATTTCCGCCTTGCTGTAACACGTAATCTTCTTAAAAGAAGAATGAGGGAAGCATACAGGAAGAATAAAGAACCACTCTATAAATTTCTCAACGGCGAAAACACTGGTATTATATTTGCCGTTATCTACAGGGAGGCTGCAGTTTCGGAATACAGGGAAATTGAGGTCTCAATGAAAGAAATGATTCAAAAGCTTATTGTTTTAATCAAGAAGAACCATAAATGAAAAGAAAAACCAGACTGGTCATAATATTCAGCCTTCTGCTGTTCGCCGGCGTAAGCACCGGCTTCCTGATGATACAGGAATCACGCGACTTCAGGATCGCCAAAAACCTCGACATATTCTTCTCTCTTTTCAGGGAACTTAACGCCTTCTATGTTGATGAGATCGATCCTGAAAAAATAATACATACCGGCATTGATAACATGCTTAAGTCGCTTGATCCTTACACGGTTTATTATCCCGAATCGGATGCAGATGAGTTTACATTCATGACCACAGGTAAATACGGAGGAATCGGATCGCTGGTAAGAAGCGGCGGCGAATACGTGGTGATCAGCGAGGTATATAAGGGATTTCCGGCCGACCTTGCGGGTATCAGGGCAGGTGATGTGCTTAAGAAAGTTGACGGAGTTCCTCTCAAAGGCCTTTCAACTGATAATGTAAGTGAAAAACTCAAGGGAAATCCCGGAACGGATATAACCGTTACTGTCGGGAGAAACGGGTCAGAAACGGATTTCAAAATGAAGCGTGAAAGGATAATAATACCATCCGTGCCTTACTACGGTATGATAGATGATAAAACAGGTTATATCCGCTTTAGAAATTTTACCCAGGATTGTGTTGAAGAGGTTAAAAATGCCCTTGTGGCGATTAAAACAAACAACCCCCGGCAGATAATACTCGATTTAAGAGGCAACCCGGGTGGTTTGCTCGGAGAGGCTGTGGGAATTGTGAATCTCTTCGTGGGGCCGGGCAATGAGGTCGTTTCAACGAAGGGAAAAGTGAAGCAGTTTGATGAAGATTTCAAAACAACTAAAGCCGCTGTTGACGATAAAATACCTCTTGTAGTTCTGATAAACAGAGGGGCTGCCTCAGCCGCTGAAATCGTTGCCGGTGCCATTCAGGACCTTGACAGAGGTGTAATTGTCGGTCAGCGCTCCTACGGCAAGGGGCTCGTCCAGGTGACGAGGCCTCTCAGCTACAATACCCAGCTTAAAGTCACCACTGCAAAATATTATATCCCCAGCGGCCGCTGTATCCAGGCAATCGATTTCTCCCATCCCAATGAAGACGGGAGCGTAGGTTTTATCCCCGACTCTCTTATTTCGGATTTTAAAACCAGAAACGGCCGGACAGTAAAAGACGGTGGAGGGATCACCCCTGACATAGAGATCATCCCCGAACAGCTCAGTCAGGTTGCAACAGAACTTTACCTGCGATACTATATCTTTGATTACGCAACAAAATATTACTGGTCGCACCAGGATATTAATACTATCCCGGAATTCTCCTTTACAGAAGCAGAATATACTGATTTCAGGAACTACCTGGTTGACCGCAAATTCAGCTATACGACCTTTACTGAGTCATCCCTTGGCACTCTTATATCAAACGCAAAAAAGGAAAAGTATTACGATCTGAACAAGGATCTTTTTGAGAAGCTTGAAAAAGAGATTACCCATAACCTCGACCATGATCTCACGATGTTCCGCGATGAAATCACTTCACTCATCGAAGAGGAGATTATAAGCAGGTATTTTTACGAAGAAGGCGCCATTTCATGGGGAATAAAAAGCGATGAACAGATTTTTAAAGCTATTGAAATACTGAACAACAGCGAAAAATACAGTTCCCTTCTGAGCGGGAAACCGCTTCCTTCACTGATCACAAATAACAAGGACCAGCCAACCGGCGGGAACAATGTTGTCATCCCCCTGTGAAAAAAGCCGTTGCGCCGCTAATGCGTCTCCATCCAGTTCTTTCCTGTTCCCCAGTCAACCTTCAGGGGCACTTCCAGCTTTGTCGCATTTGACATTTCATGCAGTACAATATTCTTAATTTCCTCAAGCTCAGGACTATATACCTCAAATATCAATTCATCATGAACCTGAAGTATCATATTTGATCTGAATTTTCCTGACTTCAGCCGGTCATGTATCCTCACCATGGCTATCTTTATTATATCGGCTGCCGTGCCCTGGATAGGGGCATTTATCGCGTTCCTTTCGGCATTTCCCCTCACCACCTGGTTTCGTGAATTGATATCACGCAGGTATCTTCTCCTTCCGAACATTGTTGTCACGTATCCTGTTGCCCTTGCCCTCCGGATGCTTTCGTCCATATATGCTTTAACGCCCGGGTATGAGCTGAAATAGCCGTCGATCAGCTCCTTTGCTTCTTTCCTTCCAATTGTAAGCCTTTCTGATAATCCGAATGAAGAGATCCCGTAAATGATCCCAAAGTTGGCTGTCTTTGCCCTGCTTCTCATCTCACGGGTTACTTCCCCTATATCAACGCTAAATATCTTGGATGCTGTGGCGGCATGAATATCATTCCCAGAAAGGAAATCGGAGATCATGCTTTTATCGCCGCTCAGATGTGCCATGAGTCGTAATTCTATCTGCGAATAATCAGCAGAGAAGAAAATATGACCCTCTGCCGGAACAAACGCTTTTCTTATCTCCCGGCCTCGTTCCTCCCTTATGGGAATATTCTGCAGGTTTGGATTGTTGGAACTGAGCCGCCCTGTTGAAGCCACCGCCTGATTAAAGGATGTATGGATCCTTCCGGTTTTTTTATCGATAAGCTCCGGCAGCGCTTCTACATAGGTTGAGAGCAGCTTCTTAAGTCCCCTGTATTCCAGTACTTTATCAATTACCGGATGTTTGTGCTTTATTCGCTGAAGTATCTCTTCGCTGGTGTTGAACTGCTTCGTCCTGGTAACCCTGGCGTTGTCGTCCAGCTTCAGGTGTACAAACAAAACATCTCCCAGTTGTTTCGGCGAAGAGATATTGAACTCTATCCCGGCAAGAGAATAGATCTCTTTTTCAAGGACAATAATGTCATCCCTGAGGCTCGCTGTTATTGATTTCAGGGCCTCCCTGTCAAGAATGACGCCGTTTCTCTCAACGTCAGCCAGGACACTGATAAGGGGCATTTCAATTTCACAGGCCAGGTTCGAAAGGCCTTCTGCTTTTAACCTTGGTTCGAAAACATTCTTCAGCTGACAGGTGACGTCAGCATCTTCAACTGCATATTCCTTAAGCGGCTCAACAGGCACCGTCCTCATATTCTTCTGGTTCTTTCCCTTTTCTCCAATGAGCGATTCAATATGTACCGGCGAATATGAAAGATATGTTTCCGAAAGAAGGTTCATATTATGCCTCATATCAGGTTCAAGAAGGTAATGTGCTATCATTGTGTCAAAAAAAGGACCGCTGACATTGATGCCGTAATTTGCCAGGACCTGAATGTCAAATTTGATATTCTGGCCAACCTTTAAGATGGCTTTGTTTTCAAGAAGGGGACGTATGATATCAAGAAGCTTTAGAGTCTCATCCCGAGATTCCGGAAAATGAAAAAGATATCCCAATCCTTTTTCCCAGGAAAAGGCAATGGCTACAATTTCCGAGTTAAGGGGATCAATACTGGTTGTCTCGGTATCAAAGCAAAATTCGTTCAGCTTCAGCATCTTCTCTGTCAGGGCCCTCAGTTCAGTTTCACCTGATACCAGGGTATAATTATGACTCACTGTTTCAATTGATGCCATGGGTGCCGTGGGAGCCGTGGGAACAGCTGCCGCTTCTTCAGAAAACAGGGTTCCCTGGGTTAATTCAGCCGCAGGGATTTCCGGCATCTCTGATTCCGGTTTTTCCTGTTTCTCAATTTCTGATAATATCCTTGTTCCGGCAGTCCTGAACTCAAGTTCATCAAAAAGTGCTTTTAATTTTTGCGGATCGGGCGTCTCCTTTTCAAGCTCTTTTTCATTGAATTCAACCGGCACGTCAAGGGCAATCGTGGCCAGCTTTTTGGACAATTCGATCTGAACCCGGTTTGTTTCAATTATCTCTTTCAGCCGGCCCTTAAGCTTTTCCGTATTCCTGAACAGCTCTTCAACTGAACCATATTCCGCGATCAGCTTCATTGCAGTTTTCGGACCCACGCCCGGAGCCCCGGGTATATTATCCGAAGAATCGCCCATCAGGGCAAGGATGTCTATCACCTGCACCGGCCTCTGAACGGAAAACTCACGCTTAATGTCCTCAACGCCCCACTGGACCGATTCATTTCCGCTTCTTGACGGCTTGAACATCACTGTATTGCCGGTGACAAGCTGGGCGAAATCCTTGTCGGGTGTCATCATATAGGTCGTAAATCCTTTTTCCGAAGCCTTTTTTGCGAGAGTTCCTATGATGTCGTCAGCCTCATATCCAGGAAAAGCAATGACAGGAATATTATATGCCTCAATAAGTCTTTTAATGTACGGAACTGCCTTCTTTATGTCTTCCGGGGTCTCGTCGCGGTTGGCTTTGTACTCCGGGAACATCACATGCCTGAATGTAGGCGACGGCGTATCAAATACAACAGCGATATGTGAAGGCTTCTGTTTCTGAAGCACCTCCTCAAGGGTCAGCAGAAAACCGAATATCGCAGAGGTGTTGAGCCCTTTTGAGGTTATCCGCGGATTTTTGATAAATGCATAGTACGCTCTGAATATCAGTGCATAAGCATCAAGCAGGAATAATTTCTTGTGGTAATTCTCCATATATTTATTGATTCATAACAATATAGTGAGTTTGGAGTGCCTAGAGTGCCTGGAGTGCCTGAAGTGCCTGGAGTGCCTGGAGTACTTAGAGTACTTAGAGTTAGGGAGTTTTTTTAACTTTAAGTACTTCTAACTCTAGTCACTCCTAACTTCTATTCCGTTATCGCCTGCAAACCATTCGGCATACGATTTTGCCGTCTCATAAAGCCTCAGGCTGTGCAGCGAAGCGCCACCGGGCAGCTTATTTCTCAGGCGTTCAGCGAAGTCAGCGACCAGGTTTTCACATGTGGGCTGGTAGCCTACTACTACAGTATTACCGAAGGTTTTTTTCATCATTTCCATCTTATCCCTGTCATAGTCATTACTTATTGCCACAGAATGATCAAACACGCTTATGATCTCCCTGAGGACTATATCCCTGAGTTCCGTGAAATCAATCACCATGCCGTTCCTGGGATTTTTATCATCCTGAACCGGTGTGCCGGCAAGGGTCACAAAAAGCCTGTACGAATGCCCGTGAACATTTCTGCATGGCCCGTCATAGTTTTTAAGTGCGTGGGCCATCTCAAACGAAAACTCCCTGGTTACTCTAATCACATCAGCCATAATACGTTTTTAATGAAATATCGTCAAAATTAAGCAATATTTGAGTACCTTTGGAAGCTTGCCATTTAATTCACCTTTTCAGATGACAGAAGAAAAAATCAAACTCACATTCCCGTCGCTGTTCCATGAAACAGTGAGGAAACACGGAACTTCGGGCGCATATTCGTTTGCAGGAGAAGAAACAATAACTTACTCGGAAGCCGCCGAAAGGATCCAGGCCCTCTCTTCTTTTCTTGAGAAAGCTGGTATCGGGCGGGGAGACCGCGTGGCTATCTTAAGCACAAACATGCCCAACTGGCCGATCGCATACTTTGCAATTACATTTATGGGTGCTGTTGCAGTTCCTGTACTGCCCGACTTTTCAGCGACCGAGGCATTCAATGTTCTGGCGCACTCTGAATCTAAGGCCCTGTTTGTATCATCAGGGCTCCTGCCCAGAATCGAAAACTCAAAGCCTGAATCACTTGAATATCTTATCAGGATCGAGGATTTTACAATCATCGGAACTGAAAATGAGACAATAAAATATGCTGCAGGATCCTCTCCATCAAATAATTATGAAGTTGAGGAAGATGATCTGGCATCATTGATCTATACATCAGGGACAACCGGCAGGTCAAAAGGTGTAATGCTTACGCATAAAAATATCTGCTTCAATGCATTGAGGGGAAAAATGATCCAGGATATCGATGAAAATGATAGTTTCCTTTCAGTCCTTCCGCTTTCGCATACTTACGAAAATACCCTTGGATTAATCCTGCCCATGCTGGGCGGATCATGTGTCTACTATCTAAGGAAGCCGCCTACCCCGCCTGTTCTGCTGCCTGCCCTTGAGGTCGTCAGGCCTACAATGATGCTGACAGTTCCCCTGATTATCGAGAAAGTCTATTTCAATAAGATTCTGCCGGCATTCCGCGACAAGTTCCTGCTGAGACTCCTTTACATGATCCCCTTCTTCAGAAAGAAGCTAAATGCCGTTGCCGGCAAAAAGCTTTATAAGACATTCGGTGGCCGCCTGAAATTTTTCGGCATCGGCGGTTCAAAGCTCAACAGGAGCGTGGAAAGGTTCCTAAGGGATGCAAAATTTCCATATGCGATCGGATACGGACTTACTGAAACAGCCCCTCTGCTGGCAGGTGCGAATCCTTCTGAAACTGTTTTTGAATCAACAGGTCCGGCCATTCAGGGAATTGAGCTTATTATAAATAATCCTGACAAAAAGACCGGGGAGGGAGAGATCTGGGCGCGCGGTCCAAACGTGATGAAAGGCTATTACAAGGAACCCGAAATAACGGCAGGGGTTCTTACTCCCGACGGATGGTTTAAGACCGGTGATCTGGGCATAATGGACAGCAGGAATAATCTATTCATAAAAGGCCGCTTGAAAAACATGATTGTGGGCGCCAGCGGCGAAAACATTTATCCCGAAGAGATAGAGGCAGTCATCAATAATTTCCGCTTTGTTGTCGAATCGCTGGTAATCCAGCAAAAGGGTAAGCTTGTTGCACTGGTTCATCTTAACATGGAGGAGCTGGAAAAGAAATACCTGAACCTGAAACAAGATATGGAGGAGAAGTACGAAGAAAAGAAACAGGAGATTCTTTCAGAACTCAAGGATTATGTAAATACCCACGTAAATAAATTCAGCAAGATAAATAAAGTCATTCTCCAGCCTATTCCGTTTGAGAAAACGGCGACACTTAAGATAAAGAGGTTTTTGTATTCATAAAAGGTCACATGTACTCACCCCCTTAAATTCCCCCTCTCTACTTCGTAAAGAGGGGGAACTTGTTGATATACAATTAAATAAAGCCCCCTCTTTGCTTTAGCAGAGAGGGGGTTGGGGGTGAGTACGTGTTGTATATTTTACTTTAATGCTTCCCTGTATCTCTCGTTTACAACATCCCAGTTAACAACATTCCAGAAAGCCTCTATATATTCAGGTCTCCTGTTCTGGTATTTCAGATAATATGCATGCTCCCATACATCTATTGTGAGGAGGGGAGTGCCTTTAACCGGTGATACATCCATCAGCGGATTATCCTGGTTTGGAGTGCTCCCTACCGCAAGGTTTTTATCGGGTGTCACATAAAGCCATGCCCAGCCGCTTCCGAAACGGGTTTTTGCCGCATTGCTGAATGCTTCCCTGAACTTGTCAAAGGAGCTGAATGTTTTCGTTATCGCGGCTGAAAGCTCTGCAGAAGGGCCTGATGAGTTTTTTCCCAGATTCTCCCAGAAAATGACATGATTGTAATACCCGCCTCCGTTATTCCTGACTGCATCTCCTGCCTTTGAAATCTCAGAGAATATTTTTTCAATGGGTGTATTCTCAAGCTCTGTTCCCTTAACTGCATTAACGAAATTATTGAAATAAGCCCGGTGGTGCTTGTCATAATGGATTTCCATTGTCCTTGCATCAAAATAGGGCTCAAGTGCATCATAGGCATATGGCAATGCCGGAAACTCTTTTGTGTCGATTTTTTTCATATTGCTGTTGTTTGATTCGATTACCTGTCCTGTAAGGGATGTTCCTGATAATAAAACTATTGAGATCCCGGGAACAAGGTTTCTGAAAATGTTTTTATTAGTCATTGCTTTGTTTTTAACATAAACAGCATATTGCGGAAAATGTTCAGTTTCCTGATTATAAAATGTTTGGTTCTGTCAAAAATATTATTTATTATGCAACTTTTAGCTTAAATTTGCCGTTATATGATCAATTAAATCAGTATACATATGAAAAAGGTACTCACGTTACTGTTGTTATCTGTTTTTATGGCCACCCTCCTTACCGGCTGCAAGGAGAAGAAAGGGGATCCTCCCGTACTACCGCCGGAAGAATCATTTGTTATTGATTTCAGCAATTTTGAAGCAGCCAAATCAGCTGGCTTTTCCTCATACAATAAAGGAGTTGAAAACAGCAACTGGGAGTTCGCAGTTCTTGTAACCGGCTATTTCAGGATATTAACAGCATCAACACTTGTTATTCCTATTGCAGCATTCAATCTGGCGATTGATCAGGTGCCGGTATGGCTGGAAGAAAAAACATGGCAGTGGAGCTACTCGGTAACAGTGGCTTCAGTAACATACAAGGCGCGGCTGGTCGGATTTATCAGAACATCTGACGTGCAGTGGAAAATGTATGTCACAAAAGAAGGAACTGGAGGATTTGCAGAATTCCTTTGGTTCGAGGGTACTTCCAACCTTGACGGCACAGGCGGCTCATGGACACTGAACGAAAGCGCTGCCACGCAGCAACCGATACTTCAGGTCGACTGGACAAAGACCGGAACCTCGGTGGGTACCATCAAATACACATACATGAAAACAGGAAGCTTTAAAAACAGCTACATAGAATACGGAACAACTACAGGAACATATGATTCCTACTATAACATCAACTACTATAATGGCTCGGCATTCTCCGAAATGGATGTGGAATGGAGCTCAACCGGGCTTAACGGAAGAGTGATGTGCCCGCTATGGTTTGGCGACAGCAGCTGGCACTGCTGGAACAGCAACCTGGTCAATATCGTATGCCCCTGAAAAATATATGAAATACTCAGGAGGGTGCCCGGATAAGACACCCTCTTTTTATTTCATAAATAGAATTTTTGTATTTTGCGTCACTGAATGAACTGATTACTGATGTCTGCAGGAAAGAAGGCTATACTCATCATCGTCCTGATCCTCGTTGCTGATCAGATACTGAAATTCTGGGTTAAAACGCATATGGTGACAGGCGAGGAAATTCCCCTCTTCGGCAAGTGGGGGATGCTTCATTTTGTTGAGAATAACGGCATGGCCTTCGGAATGGAAATGGGGGGCAAAAAAGGGAAGCTGGTCCTTAGCATCTTCAGAATCATTGCGATCACCGGAATAGGATGGTTCCTCAATTCCATCATCAGGAGAAAAGTCAACACCGGCCTGATAATAGCTACAAGCGTAATTCTTGCCGGCGCCATCGGAAACATAATCGACAGTGCCTTTTACGGAATCATATTCAGCGAAAGCTATTATCAGCCTGCTATCCTGTTTCCTGAAGGCGGCGGATATGCATCCTTCCTTCTCGGGAGGGTTGTTGATATGTTCTATTTCCCTGTGATAAACACGCAGTGGCCCGGCTGGTCGCCTTTCCGTCCGGGTGAATCTTTCATATTCTTCCGGCCGGTATTCAATATTGCCGACTCTGCAATAACCTGCGGAGTGATCTCAATACTGCTTTTCCAGAAAAGGATGTTCAGGGATCTTAAATGATCATTCTGACATCTGCCGGTAATCTATTGTTTTATATACAAAAATACGCGGTTATCTGACTAATTGCCCCTTGCCGGAATTTATATATATTTGAATCTTATATTGTTTCATGTCAGTACTTGACGACATCAGGAAACCCGTAGCCAGGGAAATGAGTGACTTTGAGTCGTACTTCAACAGGACGATGAAAAGCAATATCCCGCTGCTGAAAATAATACTCAATTATATTCTTCGGCGGAAAGGCAAACAGATGAGGCCGTTGCTGGTATTCCTGACTGCCCGGCTCAACGGAGAGATAACAGAGGCTTCATTTGTAGCGGCAACCATGATCGAGCTTCTTCATACGGCTTCGCTGGTTCACGACGATGTGGTGGATGATGCCAATGAGAGACGGGGAGCCTTCTCTGTAAATGCACTGTGGAATTCGAGAATTGCAGTCCTGGTCGGTGATTACCTGCTTTCAAAAGGATTGCTGGTAAGCGTTGAAAAAGCACGCTACGACATGCTTGAGTTAGTGTCGGAAGCCGTTAAATCGATGGTTGAAGGAGAGCTTTTTCAGATTCAGAAGGCAAGGAAACTGAATATCAGAGAAGAGGATTACTACAAGATCATAATCAGCAAAACAGCTGCACTTATTTCAGCATGTACTGCAACCGGAGCCAGGTCCGTAACAGAGGATCCTGATATGATCCAGCTGATGAAGGATTTCGGTGAAAATATCGGAATAGCATTCCAGATAAGGGATGATATTCTTGATTATGAACCTAACGGATTTACCGGTAAGACAATAGGCAACGACATAAAGGAAAGGAAGATAACCCTTCCTCTCATCAATTCGCTTGAGCTTACAACGGCCTTTCAGAAACGCCACATACTTTCAATTGTCAGAAGCAGGAAGAAGACCAAATCTGAGATAAATGAAGTCATTGAGTTCGTGACAACTTCAGGCGGACTGGAGTATGCTGAGCTTAAGATGAACCAGTACCGCGATAAGGCACTGGCTATCCTTGATTCATATCCCGATTCGGATGTAAAAGAGTCGCTGAAGAAATTCGTCAACTATACGACTTCAAGAAACAGATAATTCCTTCCTGAAATCACCGTGCGGCTTCAAGCTCAATCTTGGCAACCTTTTCAAGATCTTTCGTATAGAAGAATGAACCGATAAAGAACAGGATCGAGCCGACGACAAGTATAAACGGAAGGATCGACAGGGCCGTTTCAATATTTGACTTATCATAGATCCTGCCGATGACCATCGGCGCCATCGCTGACCCAAGCAGGTTTTGCACTATTACGCACATCGAATATGAGATTGCCCTCATTCCCGGATGAATAACGTCCTGTGTAACAGATATGGCTCCTGCAATGAATAACGTTATGGAAGTGCCCATTAACAGAAGCAAAAGGTATTGCGGGGTGCCGGGCTGCATTTTTAATGCAGTGAACATAAGGAAGGCCGTTAGAAAAGTCGTTATCGCCGGGAACAGCAATCTGGCATTCTGCTGCCGCTTCCGCCAGGCATCGGTTATAAATCCTCCCAGCGGAGCTCCCACCAGCGCGAGCACCATTACGATGCTCGCCTTTCCGCCGGCTTTATCCATCGGCAGGCCCTGGACATTCTGAAAATATGTCGAAAGCCATGTTATGAGTGCAGTTGTTACAAATACAACCGCCGCAAACCCGAAATATGTAAAAATTACAGAAGGTCTGCTTGTAAACTCCCTTACCATGTCCTTCCTTTTCATCCTTATTCTGGTTGCCGTCTTGTCTACAAATGCGAGATCAACCGTCTTATAATCCTTTATGAAAAGGAAAAGCAAAGCTATTATCAGTCCGGGCAAAGCCACTATTCCAAAGGCATGCTTCCATCCTAGATTGACCGCAATCACCCCCCCCAGAAAATGTCCGATGGCCGTTCCAAGAGGTATCGAAGCATTCCAGATACCCATCATTCTTGCTCTTTTTTCAAACGGGAACAATCCCGATATTACCGCACCTCCTCCCGGGGCATATCCGGCTTCTCCGATCCCGATCAGCGCCCGCGCCATGAACAGCTGAACATAATTTCCCGTCAACGCGCACAAGGCTGTGGCAAGGCTCCACATAATCGCCATAATCCCGATCGTCTTTGTTCGGCTCCAGCGGTCAACAAGAAGCGAAACAGGAAATGTAAGGAGCACTATTGCCCAGTATACCGCCGAAACCAGCATCCCCTCCTGCATATGCGTGATCCCCAGATCCTTACCGATTGACGGCCACATGGAAGTAATAACCATCCTGTCGATATAGTCGAACATGTAAAGCAGAAACAACAGGACAAAAACATAGTATGAATACCTTTTTGAAAAAAGATATCCTTTCGGAGCTTCGGCACTTTTCATAGATTACTTTTTACGACCTGATGACCAAGTAAATAAAAAATATGGCAATTGATGATTTTTGTTTTAATTTTAAGTCTTTATACCTAGTTTGCATAACCAAATAATTTCAAGATGGTAAAACTTAAACAAATTGAAGATTTCCTGGCATCTCAACCAATTGCCATTGTCGGCGCCTCACGCAATCCCAAAAAATTCGGTTTCATGGCTTTCAGGGAGCTGAAAGAAAAAGGACTGAACGTAATTCCTGTGAATCCTCATGCATCAGAGATTCACCAGGTAAAGGCATATCCGGATGTTAAAACACTTCCTTCTGATGTCAGAGGTCTTCTTATAATGACAAAAAAAGATCAGACAGCCGGTGTGGTAAAGGAAGCAAAAGCAAGAGGATTCAAACAAATCTGGATACAACAGTCATCGGAAAGCAAAGAGGCAATGAAGGAGCTTGAGGGAACTGATATCAATTATATTACCGGAGAGTGTATCCTTATGTACTACAAACCTCACAGCATTCATAAATTCCACAGGGCTCTCTTAAAGCTATTCGGACGATATCCAAAATAGTCTTCACCTCCTTAACCGGCTATTAATTTGTCAGTAACTTAAAAAAATTGTCTGAAAAGGGTGAATATAGCAGCTACAGGGAGACTGCTCAGGATTTGCTGCCGGTATTGAAGCGGCGGACCGGAAACAATGTTTATGACATTTACCCGTCATTTAAAATCGCTGATAACCAGATTTTTACCGGCTTTGAATCACTCGCCGAAAAGATCCTGGATAATAGATCGGTAACCATTGACGGCTATTCGGGCGTTTTTTTTGATCTGTTTGTTTCCAGGCTCACTGTATTCCTTAATAAGAGAAATCTGTCAGTCAAAGTAATCGGTACTGCCGGTCTCCTTAAGCCTCCTGTTGATATTGCTGAATTAAAAGCTCCTTTTTTGGGTGGACATGACCCTCTCTTTGGTTACAGGAGTAGTCTCATCCTTGAAGATTTTTTTGTGCCGGGTAGTCTTGAATCAGCTTCTCCCGATCCGGAAGCGGATATAAATATTATTGCAGGTCCCGGTGCTGCTCTCGCAGGATGGCCCGGCATTCTGATGTATATTGACATCCCGAAGAATGAGATCCAGTTCAGGGCCCGGGCAGGCTCTGTAACTAATTTGGGAATGACTCATGCCAGGGATCCTGCAATAATGTATAAGTCTTTTTATTTTGTCGACTGGGTAGTTCTCAACAGGCATAAAAGAAAGATACTTCCCGGGGTTGACTTTTATATCGATGGCCAGCGGCCTGAAATACCGGTGTTCATATGTGGAGACATACTAAGGGGTGCTTTATCGCTTATGAGCCATTCACCTATCAGGGCCAGGCCATGGTTTGAACCGGGGGCCTGGGGAGGAAAGTGGATAATGAATAATATTCCCGGCCTGAGTAAAAATATACCTAATTATGCCTGGTCTTTTGAACTTATCTCCCCGGAAAACGGACTGATAATCGAAAGCTCTTCCATAATGCTTGAAGTCTCTTTCGATTGCCTGATGTATTCAGAAGCTGAACAGGTTCTTGGAGATTGTTACCCGAAATATGGAACTGATTTCCCGATAAGATTTGATTTCCTGGATACATTCGACGGGGGAAATCTTTCCATTCAGTGCCATCCCCGCCCGAAGTATATCAGGGATAATTTTGGTGAGCCATTTCCCCAGGAAGAATCATATTATATCCTTGACAGCAAAGACGATGCCAGTGTATACCTTGGTTTCAGGGATGATATCGATCCGGATCTGTTCAAACGGGAGCTGGAAAAAAGCCAAATCACCGGGACCGAAATTGACCCGGAAAGATTTATTCTGAAGCACCCTTCAGGGAAACATGATCTGTTCCTGATTCCTTTTGGAACCATCCATGGCTCAGGACGTAATAACCTTGTTCTTGAAATAAGCACCACTCCGTATATTTTTACTTTTAAAATGTATGACTGGGTGAGAAGCGATCTGAACGGTAAACCAAGGACCCTGAATATAAAAAGGGGAATGGATAATCTTTTTTTTGACAGAAAAGGCAGGGATGTCAGGGAAAACCTGATTTGCAAACCAGAACTTACAGAGAGCGGAGACAGCTGGGAGGCATATAATCTCCCAACCCACGAAACTCATTCATACGGTATTCTCCGCTATCACTTCCGCGAAAATATTGAGATCCAGACTGGCAATAAATGCCTTGTAATGAGCCTGACCGAAGGTAAAACCATACTTGTGGAATCAGCAAACGGGAATACAGAAGAGTTCCATTTTGCTGAAACTTTCATTATTCCTGCTGCAGCCGGAAGCATTAAAATTTATAATAAATCAAAAGAAGAAGCTATCCTGGTATCAGCATTTATAAAATAATCCTGAAATGAAAAAAATAATTCTTGTCCTGTGCGTCATCCTGATCACTTCTGTGCTTAACCTGGAAGCACAGAGCTTCATAAAGAAAACCGATCATATTATCAATGGCTATTCAAAAAAGGTGGCTGGTCTCGATTTCGATTACCACTCCTGCATTCCGGGTCTTCGTGAAAGCCTGCTGATAAGGGCAACAACCGGAAAAGACTACCTTGAATGGGAAACCGATCCGCTTACTATTGATGCGAATAAACCCTACGTTGCGGTAATCTGGATAACAGCAATCGGATCAAGCCCCGGTATGGCAAGGATGGACCTTACCACGGATGAAAATCATCAGTTCGTGTTTTATACTGACGGAAAGAGATCCTGGAGTGTCGATGGAAACGAAGGTTCGTCCCTGAGTTTTCATTCAATAATGACCGACCAGCATGGTGATAACCATGGGTATATGATCCTCAGAATTCCCCGGGCAAAAGTGAGCAACGGCAAACCGCTCAGAATAAAGGTGACTGGCAGTCCGGCAAATCTGACATCCTGGTACATGACTTACAGGAAACAAATAAAGACAGGCGTGACGCTTAATTCGTTCCCGGCTGTGATAAAACAGAACGATCAGCTTCTCCAGTTCGTTGAAGCTGCTCTCTTCTACTTTGGAGATTCAGCTGCCGCCTCAATCTATGCAGATAATAAACTAATTGCCAGCACAACACTTGTATTTGGATATAACTCAGTGAATCTTGGACTGCCCCGGGTTTCCACACCAACCCCTGTAAAGCTTAAGATCGTAGCCGGTGATTTTTCAAATACCACCCAGGTCACTCTATTTCCTGTTAAAAAATGGCAGGTCGACCTGATTCAACATTCACACACAGATATAGGCTATACACGATCACAGACCGAAATACTTGCAGAGCATCTGAGATATATTGATTATGCTCTGGATTACTGTGATGCAACAGATAACTATCCTGAAAATGCGAAATTCAGATGGACCTGCGAGGCATCCTGGCCTGTTGATGAATATCTTAAAAGCAGGCCGGCCGGTCAGGTTGAAAGGCTTTTAAGGAGAATAAAGGAAGGCAGAATTGAGGTTACCGGCATGTATTTCAATTTTGATGAATTGCCTGATGAACAAATTCTCGCAGCATCATTAAAGGCTGTTGAAAGGATTAAAAGCAAAGGAATACAGGTTAATCTTGCAATGCAGAATGATGTTAACGGAATCGGCTGGTGCATGAATGATTATTTTAACCTTACCGGGATTAAATATCTGAATATGGGTACTCATGGACACCGGGCTCTTATATGTTTTGACAAGCCAACCATGTTCTGGTGGGAATCACCATCAGGAAAACGTGTTCTTACATTCAGAGCTGAGCATTATATGACCGGAAATACTGTTTTTGAATTGCAGTCAGGAGATATTGTCAGATTCAGAAATAATCTTCTGAACTATCTGAAGAACCTTGAATCAAAACAATACCCCTTCAGTGAAATTGCGATTCAGCATTCGGGTTACCTCACAGATAATTCGCCCCCGTCAATAACAGCCAGTGACCTGATAAGGCAGTGGAATGATATTTTTGAATGGCCCAAACTTACCACCTCGTCTGCAGAGGCCTTTTTCAGGAATATGGAAAAAGAGCACGGTCCTGAATTCCCTGTCATAAGAGGGGCCTGGCCTGACTGGTGGACAGACGGTTTTGGTGCATCTGCAAGAGAAACCTCAACAACACGCGAAGCCGCAGCATCATTACTTTCAAACATGGGCGGCCTGGCCATGGCCGCAACTGCCGGAATCAGTATTCCGCCTGCAACCATCAACAAAATCTCTCTTGCCAACGAAGCGCTTTTGTTCTATACTGAACACACAGCCGGATATTCAGAAAGCGTAAGAGAACCTTTAAGCCTTCCGACAATGGAACAGCGTGCGCTTAAAGAATCATATGCATGGGAGGCTAATCGCCGTGTTGCATCACTTGGTGAAGATGTTATGGGATTGCTTCAGAGTAATTTTTCACGCGATAAAGAGCCCTCGCTTATTGTTTTCAATACTCTGAACTGGACAAGATCAGGCCCTGTGACAATTTATATCGACCATCAGATAGTGCCGAGAGATAAAACCGCCGGGGTATTTGACAGAGAGGGAGTCCGTTCTCCTGCACAGGCATTGTCTTCACGGTCTGATGGAACATACTGGCTCGTCTGGCTGCAGGATATCCCCGCATTCGGATATAAAAAATTTTATTTACGTCCCGTTGAGGAAGAAAATTACCAGATTAATGAAAATCCGGACTTGATTCTTGAAAACCAATGGTATAAAATTGTCCCGGATCGCTCCAGGGGAACAATTAAATCGCTTTATGACAAAGAACTATCACTGGAGTTCGCAGACCCTGCTTCACAATATGGATTGGCAGAATTTATTCTTGAAAAGCTGGCTAACAGGAGTCAGATGGAAAGCAGAAGGCTTGATGCTTTCACAAGACTCCCCCTCGATACTGTCTGGTTCGATTCCATGATAAGGGGCGATGTTTTCAACAGCATAAAATTCCGGGGCGAAACGGAAACAGCGGAGAAGCCGGGGGGATTTACAATTGAGTTTCGTTTATATAATACCATCAAGCGTATAGATATAAATTGTTCCATCATTAAAAAAAGTATTTTCGAGCCTGAAAGTTTCTATATAGCATTCCCCTTCAACCTTGAAGAAGGCAAGCACTATACTGAACTTCAGGGTGGAGTAATTGAGACCGGTGTTGATCAGATAACCGGATCGGCAAATGACTGGTATACAGTTCAGAATTTTACTTCAATCAGGAATTCAAAAGCACAGGTTGTTATTGGTTGCGGCGAAATGCCCCTGATGCAGTTTGGTGCAATAAATACAGGCCGTTACAACGCCGGAGCATTTCCCCAGAGTACCTGTCTTTTTTCCTGGCCAATGAATAATTACTGGGTAACAAATTTCAATGCGGATCAGCGAGGAGGACATGAATGGTCATATTATATGACATCCGCCGCCGATATCTCCAACACATTCTCAACAAAGTTCGGATGGGGATGCCGTATCCCGTTCCTGACCAGAATATTGCCCGGGGAGGGTTGCGGAGATATTAAAAATGAGGGATCTTTTATCTCCGGATGGCCCGATAACATAATAGTTATAAGCTCGGTACCGAATGCAGACGGAAAATCAATTATTGCACACGTCAGGGAAACGGAAGGCAAGAGTGCCAGATTGGAATTGTTGAATAACCTGACCGGAAAGCAGCTTACGGTCAGAGAAGCAGATATTGCCGGTCAGTTAGTCAACCGTCCTGAAAATGTCATTAATCCACTGGAATCAAAATTTTTCAGAATTGATCTTTAATAACGGAATTTTGAGAATCTTTGTAAATTGAAAATTTCAATTATAAATGAAAAAGAACCTGGATTTCTTAAGCACAGAATTTACTGTCAGGGATTATGAATGTGACATACAGGGTGTTGTGAACAATGCCAATTACCAGCACTACCTGGAGCACGCAAGACATGAATTACTGATATCAAGAGGCATTAGTTTTGCACAGCTTCACGATGAAGGAATTGATCTTATTGTTACCCGGGTTGAAATTGATTACAAATATCCTCTGCGCAGCCGCGATAAATTTATTGTCAGGAGCTCCGTTCTCCGCGACGGAAACATAAGGCTGGTTTTTGTTCAGGACATCTTCAGGATTCCTGATGAAAAACTTATCGTAAATGCAAGAGTAACCGGTGTTGCAACAAGAAACGGCAAACCGGCAAGGCCCGGAGATATAATTTCAAAAATAGGGCTGGAATAATCAGATTACTTTTAAAGAATTTATTAGTTTAATAATCAAAACGACTCAAGAATTATGAAACCGAAAATAAGACTTCTCCTCTTCTTCCTGCTGATCTCCGCTTCTTTTTCTTATGGCCAGTCAATTGAGGGAGACTGGTATGGGAAAGCAGATATTCAGGGCATTCAGCTGCGAATCTCATTACATATAACATCCGGGGACGGAGTCCTTTCATCAACATGGGACAGTCCCGATCAGGGGGCATTCAATATACCGTCCACGACTACAATTTTCAATTATCCGGATTTTTCATTTTCACATGCCGGAGCAGGATTTAAGTACACAGGACAGGTAAACAGTTCATATACAGAAATAAAAGGGAATCTTGAACAGGGTACTGTTAAAGCCGCAATTGTTTTCGCCAGAAATCCCATTGCCCCTCCCCGGGGGAGCCAGGAGGCTCTGAAAAAGATTTATGATAAAAAGGAAGTTTATATTTCAATGCGCGACGGAATAAGATTATTTACATCTATTTACACCCCTAAAAATACTTCTGTCAAACATCCTATACTCATGAACAGGACTCCCTATAATATTGAACCCGGAGGCGCTGACAATTTTAATTTCTTTATACAGGGTTATTCCCGGTATGTCGATGAAGAATATATCATGGTTTTCCAGGATGTCCGGGGTAAATTCATGAGCGAAGGAGTATATGAGGATATCAGACCTGTAATTCCGGAGAAGAGATCCGATGAAGATACTGATGAAACTACCGATACCTGGGATACAGTGGAGTGGCTGGTCAAAAACGTGGAGAATAATAATGGGAGTGTCGGTATCTTTGGAATTTCTTATCCGGGTTTCTATTCAACCATGGGTATTATAAACGCCCACCCGGCAGTGAAGGCAGTGTCGCCGCAGGCTCCCGTTACTGCCTGGTTTATCGGCGATGATTTCCACCATAATGGCGCTTTTTTCCTTCTTGATTGTTTTCCCTTTTATTACAGCTTCGGCCAGCCGCGCAGGGAACCCTCAAGAACAGGAAGCCCGCGTTTCAGATGGCCGGTCCCCGATAACTATGAATTTTTTATGTCGCTGGGTGCCATAAAGAATATTGCCCCGGAATATTTTGGCGACAGCATAAAGTTCTGGAACGATGCGTTTGCCCATCCCAACTATGATGATTTCTGGAAAGCAAGGGATCCCCGGCAGCATCTGCTTAACGTAAAACCCGCCGTAATGACAGTTGGCGGCTGGTTCGATGCCGAAGACCTCTATGGCGCTCTTCATACCTACAAAGCCATTGAGACCCAGAATCTGCCTGAAATTGACAATTACCTGGTAATGGGACCGTGGTCGCACAGCCAGTGGGCCGTGGGAGAAGCAAATAATCTCGGTAATATTTACTGGGGATTCGATGCAAATGAAAAATTCATCAACCTTGAAAGAGAATTTTTCAATCACTACCTGAAAAATAATGCCCTCGAGATGCCGGAAGCAACAATATTCATCACAGGATCCAATGAATGGAACAGCTTTGAATCGTGGCCACCCCGGAATGTAGTTGAAAAGAAACTGTTTTTTCACCCGGGCGAAATTGCTTCATTTGATGCTCCCCTGATCAGCAAAAGCTATGATGAGTATATCTCAGATCCCATGAATCCAGTACCCTACACTGAAGATGTGCATGATTCCCGGACCGCAGAATACATGACTGATGATCAGCGTTTTGCATCGCGCAGACCTGATGTCATGGTTTACCAGACCGATATACTGATTGAGGATATTACAATGACAGGACCACTCTCTGCAGATCTTTTCGTTTCAACAACAGGTACAGATGCTGATTATGTGGTTAAGCTTATTGACGTGTTTCCTCCTGATAAAAAAGCCGGTGAAAACGAAGATATTGATGTGCCGCCGGGAGGATATCAGATGCTTGTAAGAGGTGAGGTCTTCAGGGGAAAATACCGCAACAGTTTCGAAAAACCGGAGCCTTTCAAACCGGGTAAAATCACTGAAGTACAATATGAGATCCCCGATGTGGCGCATACCTTCAGGAAAGGACACAGGATAATGATCCAGGTTCAGAATTCATGGTTCCCCCTCGTTGACAGGAACCCGCAGAAATATGTGAATATTTATGAATGTTCAGACAGTGATTTTCAGAAAGCAACGCACAGGATTTACCACAACAACCAGTATCCTTCACATCTTAAGGTTCTTGTGCTCAATGAATAACCAGAACATATCTTTTAGTTTCTTTGCTGTATTATAAACTATCATTAAATAATGTCTTATGGGTAAAAAGAGTCTGACACGAAGGCAATTTATTGCAACGATGAGCGCCGGAGCAGGAACCCTTCTTCTGGGTTCCTCTGCATCAGGAATAACAGCATGCAATGCAAAATCATCAACAGATCCTTTTCAGCTTGTAACCCTGGGTAAAACCGGGATAAAAACCACGTTGCTCGGGATGGGAACAGGATTTAACGGAGGAAACCGGTCCTCGGCGATCACCCGTGCCGGCAATGCTGAATCAATGATCAGGTACGCATGGGACAAGGGAATAAGGTATTTCGACTGTGCTGATTCGTACGGCACCCATCCTTTCACGGCGAAAGCTCTGAAAGATATTCCCAGGGAAAAATATACTCTCTGCACCAAGATATGGGTTACACCTGGTACAATTCCCGAACCTGAACGCCCTGATGCCGACATAGTGGTGGCCCGTTTTCTGAAAGAACTCAATACTGACTACATTGACATCGTTCAGATCCACTGCATGACAAGCGCCGGCTGGACAACAGAGTTCAGCAAACAGATGGAAATACTTGAAACCCTGAAGTCAAAAGGCATTATCAGGGCTCACGGAGTTTCAATTCACTCATTTGAGGCACTTGAAGCTGCTGCTGCAAGCCCCTGGGTAGATGTTATTCATGTAAGGATAAACCCTTTTGGTGCGGCAATGGATTCAAAGGATCCGGCCCAGGTAACGCCCGTTATTGAGAAAATGCATAATTCAGGCAAGGGGGTGATCGGAATGAAGCTTATCGGCGGAGGCAATTTCAGGAGCGATTCAGATAAGATTGACCAGTCATTGAAATTCGTGCTGGGCCTTAAAACTGTCGATATGATCATTATCGGTTTTGAAAAACCCGAACAGGTCGATAATTACATTGAGAGAGTCACTAATGCATTGAAAACCTGATTCTCTCGCTATTGTCCTTTGTGTTCCCTGGTGCGAACTTTGTGTCCCTTTGTGGCTAAAAAAATCATTAAATGAAAATAAGAATTCCCATTACAATAGTATTTGCTCTGGTGTCCGGATTCCTCTATTCTCAAAATGCCGGCCCTGAAGGAATAATTGCCAAAGGCGCCGGTCTGGAGAAACTTGCCGGTGACTTTCAATTTACCGAAGGACCATCAGCGGCACCAAATGGGGATGTCTGTTTCACAGATCAGCCAAACGACCGAATCCTCATGTGGAGCAATAAAACCGGACTGTCGGTCTTCATGGAACCCTCGGGACGGTCAAACGGGCTTGCCTTTGACAGCAACTGCAACCTCTGGTCATGCGCAGATGAAAACAACGAATTATGGAAGATCTCCCCTGATAAAAAGATCGAAAAGATAATCAATACCTGGAACGGCATACTCTTCAACGGTCCCAACGACCTGTGGATCAACCCCGAAGGAGGTATTTATTTCACTGACCCATACTATAAAAGATCATGGTGGAGCCATTCCGAAATGCCGCAGGAGAAACAATGCGTTTATTACCTTAAACCCGACCTTAAGACTCTTATCATTGTTGAAGAAGAGCTTCTTCAGCCCAACGGAATTGTAGGCACATCTGATGGCAAAAAACTCTTTGTAGCTGATATAAGGGGAAACAAAACATGGTCATATACAATCAATCCTGATGGCACACTTTCGGACAAAAAGCTCTTCTGTGAGCTTGGATCCGACGGAATGACCATAGATTCCCGGTGGAACATTTATCTTACCGGCAAGGGAGTCATAATCTTTGATAAGACGGGGAAAAAGCTGGGCACCATTGAGGTTCCGGAAAACTGGACAGCCAATGTCTGTTTCGGTGATAAAAACCTTAAAAGTCTTTATATCACGGCAAGCAAGGGATTTTACAGGATGAAAATGAAAGTCAGGGGTACAAGGGGGTGATATTCCTGCCCGAATAATTATTATACTTGCATTCTTTTTTATCATATCTGAAATCAGGGAAATTTCAATTTATTATGGACGGAACACACAGAGCAGATATCAGGCCGGGAATAGAAGTGATGGTGGAGCTGGCAGAGCACAAGCGGACAGGAAAGCTTACAGGGGGGAGAGTAAAGGATATTCTTACAACATCGCCGAATCATCCTCACGGCATAAAAGTCAGGCTCGAAAGCGGCCTCATAGGGAGAATTAAGCAAATCGTATAGCCTGCTGCAGTCAATTGTCCCGGACTGATATCCTGAGTTAATAGCTGCTTCATATGTGTCAATCATTCAAAAAATTAACTAAATTTGCAATCCGCTAATATCATTAGTTACCAAAATGAAATACGAGGATTTTCTTATTACCACACTTGGAAGGGGGAATGTAGTTTCTCCCTTAAAGGCAGGTCAGCGGGAAGACAGTCCCGTCTATAAATTCGTTGATGACAAAGAACGGATCATCTACGACAATTCAGACGAATATTACAAGAAGTGCATGGAAACCGGCCTGGCCCCGGTTTCATTCGAAAAAGCAGGCCCCAAGGAGAAGATATTCTTCGAGCCGGCAAAAACAAAGGTTGGAATTGTCACATGCGGAGGCATCTGCCCTGGATTGAATAATGTAATACGCAGCATAGTCAACCAGCTGTTTTACCGTTACGGAATCAGCAGGGTGCTTGGCTTCAAATACGGTTTTGAGGGCTTCATATCTGACTTCAACCACGAAGTAGTTGAGTTAACACCGGAAATGGTAAGCGACATCCATATTGCCGGAGGAACCATACTTGGCACTTCACGCGGGAACCAGGATGTAGGCAAGATCGTCGATACGATGGAGATCATGAACATCAACGTACTTTTCTGCATCGGGGGTGACGGGACACTGCGCGGAGCTCATGCAATTCATGAGGAGGTCAGAAACAGAAACCTTAAAATGGCCGTTGCGGGTATTCCGAAAACTATTGATAATGACATTGACCTGATACAGAAATCGTTTGGCTTTGAGACAGCTTTCTCAATTGCTAATGATATCATAAGAAATGCCCATAACGAGGCACAGGGAGCTTATAACGGCATAGCAATAGTAAAGCTCATGGGACGTGATTCAGGATTCATCGCCGCCAGCGCTTCGCTTGCTACCCAGGAGGTGAATTTTGTGCTTGTCCCCGAGATCAGCTTCGACCTTCACGGACCACGCGGGTTTCTTAAGACTCTGCGCAAGCGGCTTGAAACCAAGCACCATGCGGTAGTTGTAGTAGCCGAAGGCGCAGGACAGGATCTTTTTGAATCGAAGGATTTTGAAAAAGATGCTTCCGGAAATACAAAGCACCAGGACATTGGCATATACCTTAAAGAAAAAATCAAGGAAGAATTTGACTCTAAAGGATTTCCCTATTCAATCAAATATATCGATCCCAGCTACATCATAAGGAGCGCTCCTGCCAATCCCAACGACAGCAAGTTCTGCAGTCTGCTCGGACAAAATGCGGTTCATGCCGCACTTGCAGGGAAAACCGATTTCGTTGTGGGATACTGGAACAATGAATTTACACTTCTTCCTGTTCCGATGGCTGTTGCAAAGCGCAAGAAGATCGATGTTGAAGGCGAGCTGTGGTGGAACGTACTTGAAGCCACCGGTCAGCCCATAAGCATGAAAAATTCCTGATATGGTCAGGAACATAGTTTTTGACCTCGGAAACGTACTTATCAGCTTCAGGCCTTCTGAATATCTTGAGAAAAGCAGCTTCCCTCCGGAAAAGCATAAAACAATCCTGTCCGACATTTTCGGCAGCCGCGAATGGCTCCTGCTCGATGAGGGTAAAATTACAACACCAGAAGCCATTGAGTCAATAGCCGGCAGATCTTCCCTCCAGAGGGCAGAAATAGAGCGAATTTTCAACGAACGTATCCTGATCTTCCATTCCCTCGACCTTAATGCGAAAATCCTTCCTGAATTAAAAAAACAGGGATTCAGACTATATTATCTATCCAACTTCCCGGCAGATATATTTGATGAGGTGAAAAACGGTTACGGATTCTTCCGGCATTTTGAAGGGGGTATAATTTCTGCACATGTTAAATGTTCAAAGCCTGATCCTGTGATCTTCAGGATTTTCTTCGACAAATTTAAACTCACGTCTGAAGAATGTTTTTACATCGACGATACCGAATCAAATGTCAGCTCGGCAATTTCATCAGGGATGAGAGGCTTTTGTACATTCGGGTCGAAAGATATTTCAGGGGAGCTGATAAAAAAAATAAATTCAATTGCCCCGGGATTTATCCCGGGGTCTTAATCATGTTATTTCAGATTTCCGGATCCCTTATTCTTTTTCGGATCATCCCAAAAATTTCGAATTATTTATTTATATATTCGAAATATTGCCCTTTTTGAGCAGTTTATTCACCTGCTCCCGGTAAGACAGTCTAAAATTTTTAAGTCTGAAGGAGTTAAAGCAGGTTCCGGAATTGATTATCAGCCTCTTTTTATGTAACTTACACTTTTGGGGGGTTATTCTGTTCCACGTGGAATCTGGAGCTGTTTTTTCATATTTTCAGAAATAATTGCTGCTTTTTTCTTTCCGATGAGTTTTTCGATATCTTCCATGCTGGCATTTTTAATTTTTTCAGGTGATCCTATTTTTTTTAAAAGCTGTTCGATTGTTTTGGGACCGATCCCTTTTATTTCATCCATTTCCGACCTTGTCATTCCGGATGAGCGCTTATCCCTGTGGAAATTTATGCTAAACCGGTGTGCTTCATTTCTTAACTGCTGGATTATTTTAAGACTAACTGAGCTTTTCTCAATAAAAAGTGGAACCGGATCGCCCGGAAAAAATATTTCTTCCAGCTTTTTAGCAATTCCGATTACAGCGATCTTTTCCTGAAGCCCAAGCTTCTCCAGGCTCTTTATGGCAGATGACAGTTGCCCCTTTCCTCCATCGATAACTATAAGCTGCGGCAGCTCCTGCTTCTCCTCCAGCATCCTGCGATATCTCCTGAATACGATCTCTTCCATTGATGAGAAATCATCAGGTCCGGTGACGGTTTTAATGTTAAAATGCCTGTACTCTTTTTTACTTGGCTTGCCGTTTCTGAATACCACACAAGCAGCTACCGGGTTTTCTCCCATGATATTTGAGTTATCGAAGCATTCAATATGAACAGGCAGATCTGCCATGTGAAGGTCCGATTTGAGCTTTTCAAGCTTAAGGCCAGTGTGGTCTTTCCTGTTCTCTGTTTCCCGTTTTTTCTTTTGTTCCAGTTTATAATAGAGCGCGTTCCTCTGAGCTAGCTCCAGAAGCTTCAGTTTATCTCCCCTCAATGGAATAATGTATCTTATGCCTTCAATAAGAAGATCGGGCTTGAACGGGGTAACAATTTCAGGTGAATCGCTTGATAATCTTTGTCTTACCTCTGTTATTGCAAAACTCAGGAGCGATTTTTGATCCTCATCCATCCTGCTTTTCATATCAAGCGTAAATGCCTGTACTACAGCTCCTTTAATAACCTTCAGGTAATTTATATATGTATTGTCATTATCCTGTGTAAGTGCAAATACATCAGCGTTTTTTATCTTGCTGCTTACTATTGCGGATTTTGACCTGAATTTCGACAGCAGATCTATTTTTTCCTTCATTATTTGTGCCTCTTCAAATCTCATTTCATTTGAAAATGAAGCCATCTTTTCCTTTAGATGATTGATTACGGTTGAGATGTTTCCCTTAAGTATCTCCTTGATCTGATGTATGTTTGTGTTATAATCATCTTCAGCCTGCAACCCTGCGCAGGGAGCCTTGCAATTGCCAATATGGTATTCCAGGCATACCTTAAACTTTCCTGCAGCTATCGATGCCGGAAGGAGATTCAGGAAGCATGTCCGGGGTTTATATAATTGTCTTATCAGTTCAACAAGTGTCTTGACCATCAGGCCTGACGTATAGGGTCCGTAATAAACAGAACCGTCCCTGATTGTCGTCCTTGTGCTGAAAACTCTTGGAAAATTTTCTTTCTTTATACAGATCCAGGGATATGTTTTATCATCCTTGAGAAGTATATTATACCTGGGCTGATGCTTTTTAATTAAATTGTTCTCAAGCAAAAGTGCATCTGATTCATTATCTACCACTATATGCCGTAAGCTTAATGCTTTTTTCAGCATCACAATGGTTTTTCCCGATTGGTTTCCTGAAAAATATGAAGTAATCCTTTTTTTAAGGTTTTTTGCTTTTCCCACGTATAAAAGGCTTCCTGAAGAGTCTATGAACTGGTAAACACCGGGTTTATCAGGAATATGGGGCAGGATAAGATTTGGGTTAAGAGACATACTGCAAATATAGTAATTAGTATAAGGATTGCTTCGGTGTTGCCCACCTCGCAATGACTGTATTTTTTATATACTGTAATTGCGAGAAGGCCCGTTAACATAGGGCCGGCGAAGCAATCCTCCTTAAATACTACAAATCAAACAAACAAAGGCACATGGCAAAACTGCCTGCCATCAAAGAGCCCCCTGTCACTAAGCTTAAGTTCCGGGATCACCAGAAGGGCCATGAATGAGAGTGTCATGAAAGGGGCCGCCATCGTGCAGCCAAAGCTTTTTACCCTGTTTGAAAGAAATTCGTACCTGGAGGCAACTTCACCGCACGGTTTTGACGACATTATGCCTGCAACGTCGAGCTTCAGGGAATCGGTTGCTGAGGCATTTGATACTGACAGTCCGCCTTTTAATTTAACTATCTCATTTATTGCAGTTACTATATCATCATCGTTTGTGCCTATTGCTATTATATTATGGCTGTCATGCGCAACCGAGCTTGCAAATGCTCCCTCTTTCAGGTTGAATCCCTTTATGAATGCCACTGCCGGGGGCGCATCATGGTACCTGTCTTTAACGACTATTTTAAGCAGATCTTCCCCTGGAACTGGTTCAACATTTTCACCACTTACCGGACCACCTGTTTCTTCTACCGTAAGCAGTTTGCCGTCGTAAGCCTGTATTATTCTGAATTTTCCGTTTAGATTTTTTATCTTAATCTCCTGTACTGAGACCGGATTGCAGTTAAAGACATTTACCGGATCTCCCGGGTTAAAACCAAATAATACCCTTCCATTGCCGAACACCTTTTTGCCGCTTATCCATGTTTCCAGAACATTCATTTTTTCCAGCGAATCCACAATGATAAAATCAGCGATATCGCCTACTCTCATAAGGCCTGCTTCAAGTCCGTAATGTTCAACCGGATTGAGAGTTGCGCTTCGTATTACATCATAACGGTCATATCCTTCATTGATCAATCTGGCTATCAGTTTGTTTATATGTCCTTTCTGAAGCATCTCAGGGTGCAGGTCATCGCTGCACAGCATTAATTCAGAAGGATCTGTATTATAAAGATCCTCTAGTGCTTCAATGTTTCTGGCTGCGCTTCCCTCCCTTATCAGGATCTTCATACCGTAATATATCTTCTCCCTTGCTTCATCTATAGTGCTGCATTCATGGTCCGTGCTTATCCCGGCTTCAGCATATTTCCGGAGTCCCTCTCCAGACAATCCAGGCGCATGACCATCTATTTTTTTTCCAGCTTCTTTTGCTGCATTTATCTTTTCCAGTATTTCTTTATCGCCATTTATCACGCCGGGGAAGTTCATCATTTCTGCCAGGTACTTAATTTTAATTTTTTTAAGTAGTTTCCTTACTTCCTCAGGTCCGATCTTCTCTCCATTTGTCTCAAACCGGGTTGCAGGAACACATGATGGGGCACCGAACCAGAATTTCACAGGAACTCTTTCAGACTCTTTTATCATGTAAGCTACCCCTTTTATTCCCATCACATTTGCTATTTCATGTGGATCTGAAACGACACCTATTGTTCCATGTGGAACACATGCCATTGCAAAGTTACCGGGTGTCAGCATTGAGCTCTCTATATGTACATGCGAATCAATCAGTCCCGGTAAAATGATCTTATTTGTCCTGATATCACTTTTTTCTATTGCTCCGATAATGCCTCCTTTTACTGTAATTTCCGCATTAAAAATTCTTCTGTTATGGATATCAACAAGCCTACCCTCAACTTTCATAATAAATAATTTTTATATAATATTTTTTGTTCCACGTGGAACACCTTCAGCGGCCCAGGTACATTAATAATATATTTACATCAGAAGGTGAAACACCACTGATCCTGCTGGCCTGCCCGATATTTGCAGGCTTTATTCTTGTCAGCTTTTGTCTTCCCTCTGTGGATATTGACAATAGTTCGTTATAACTTATATCATCTGGTATTTTCACGCTTTCCAGTCTTATTATCTTTTGTGCCAACTGCTTTTCCCTTACTATGTAGCCTTCATACTTTAACCTTATTTCGGCTGATTCAACAATTTCATCTATTTTTTCAACAGTGCTCTTGCTTAATCTCTCAACAGTCAGTATTCTTTTTACAAATTCTTTCAGACTTACCTGGGGCCTGAGTGCGATGTTTATAGCCTTTGTGTTTTGCCTGATCGGGCTTGTTTCCTTTTCTCTGAGATAACTATTTACTTTATCAGGCTCAATACTTGTTGAACTTAAAAGATCAATTAATTCATTAATGCTTTCTTCCTTTTCATCTAAGGTTTCCAGTCTTTCCTTTCCTGCCAGTCCTATTTCATATCCCTTTCTTGTCAGCCTTTCGTCTGCATTGTCCTGCCGCAGCAGTATTCTGTATTCAGCTCTTGACGTAAACATTCTGTATGGTTCATCTACGCCCTTGGTAACCAGGTCGTCTATAAGAACTCCGATATAAGATTCATCTCTTCCCATAACGAATTCTTTCTGATCTCTTATTTTCATCACCGCGTTTATCCCTGCCATTAGTCCCTGCGCTGCTGCTTCCTCGTAACCTGTTGTCCCGTTAATTTGTCCTGCGAAATACAAATTCTCTATTTTCTTTGTTTCCAAAGTATTCCTTAGCTGTGTCGGTTGGAAGAAATCATATTCTATTGCATATCCCGGTCTGAAGATTTCTACTTTTTCCAATCCTTTAATTTTTCTCAGGGCATTTATCTGAGCTTCCAGAGGCAAACTGCTCGCAAAGCCGTTTATGTAATATTCAATTGTGTCTGTCCCTTCTGGTTCTATAAAAAGCTGATGTGCATTTTTCTCTTTAAATGTTACTATTTTATCTTCGATGCTTGGACAATACCTTGGACCTCTTCCTTTTATTCTTCCTTTAAAAAGCGGACTGAATTCTAATCCTTTTCTTAATTCTTCGTGAGCTTCTTCGTTTGTGTGAGTTATGAAGCAGCTTTTCTGTTCTTCCAATTTTTTTTCTGCCTTCAGATAAGAAAATGTTCTTCCTTCATCGTCTCCTTTCTGCTCTGTCATCTGTTTAAAATCCACTGTTCTTCCGTCTATCCTTGCACTTGTACCTGTTTTCAGTCTTTCCACTTCAAATCCTATTTCAGCAAGCTGTTCACTTAATCCTGTTGATGCCTGTTCTCCCGATCTTCCTCCCACTATGTTTTTAAATCCTACATGCATTACCGCATTTAGGAATGTTCCGTTTGTAAGAATAATGGATTTACCATTGAGCCGGGTTCCATATGAAGTTTCAACCCCTGTAATTTTTCCCTTTTCTATAATCAGCTTAACAGCATTTTCCTGCCATATGTGCAGTTTATTTGTTCTTTCTATTTCCTTTCTCCATTCAATTGAGAATCTCTGTCTGTCACATTGTGCCCTGGGGCTCCACATAGCAGGTCCCTTGGATCGGTTAAGCATCCTGAATTGTATCATGCTTCTGTCTGTAATTATCCCGCTCAATCCTCCAAGTGCATCAATTTCTCTTACTATCTGGCCTTTTGCTATTCCTCCCATAGCCGGATTGCATGACATCTGCGCAAGCTTTGTCATATCCATTGTTATCAGCAGCGTCTCAGCACCCATCTTCGCAGCAGCATGCGCAGCCTCGCATCCGGCATGACCCCCACCAACCACTATAACATCATAATTGAAATCCATTTATCCTTTTCTATAAATCTCTTGCAGCCACCTTTCTTCTTGTCTTCTCATTCTCTCCTTCTGTCCTTTGCTTTTGTCTTTGAATCCGCAAAGATGAAGCGTTCCGTGAAAAATAACACGCAGTAATTCGTTTCTTAAACTAACTTTATAGTTATTGGCGTTTCTTTTTACCGTCTCCTTGCTTATATAAATTTCACCGTTTACAATTTCCTTCTCCCCGTAATCAAAAGCTATCACATCAGTATAATAATCCCTGCCAAGGAATTGCCTGTTGATTTTCTTCAATTCTTTGTCTGTTGTTATAATGTAGGAAAGGTCACCCGGTATTTTCTTTTCTTCCCTGATGACCCTCTTTATGATCTTTATTATTTCCTTGCTATTCTTTAACCTGTAGCGGGCATTGTCATAATATATCCTTATGCTCAATTTCTTATATTATTAAATGTCATTTTTACACTATTCCCTTTTTTATTAAATTCTATCCGGTCAGCCAGCTTACGCATAAGAAATACTCCGCGGCCGTTTATTTCTTCAAGGTTCTCCGGTTGTGTAGGATCCGGCACCTCTTTTGGTCTGAATCCGTTTCCTTCATCTCTTACCGTAATTATAATGGTATCATTATTCATCACTATTTCCACATCAACATATTTAGAAGCATCTGACCTGTTTCCGTGGATTATAGCATTATTAACAGCTTCCAGCGTGGCTATAAGGATCTTTCCATAATTCTCCTGGTTAATCCCGTTCTCTTCTATAATATTGTCTATTTCATTTTCAATAGTCCTGATATTGGCGATCTTTGACTCTATGTGAAGCTTTTTAACCATAAATATTCATAAATCAATTCCTTATACTTAAAAACCCGGATTTTGTTTCATTCCTGATCATATTTTTGTTATCCAGTCTTCAGGATCAAGGTATTTTTCCTCAAAAATCATGAATTTCATTGTACAGGTGCCCTCTTCCCCCGGTGCCCGGAATACTTCACCAATTTCCTGCTTCGTATCGATATTGTCTCCAGTTTTTACTCTGACATTAATCAGATTATTGTAAACTGAAAGGTATTTACCGTGCCGTATTATGATTGTCATATTTGCTCCTGATATAGCAAATATCCTTGTAACTTCTCCCTTGAAGACACTTCTCGCAGATGTCCTGCCTGAGCTTGTTATTTCAATTCCATAGTTATTTTCTGTAACATATTTCAATACAGGATGCTGGTGAACTCCGAATTGGTTTGTAATAACTCCTCTTTCAACAGGCCAGGGTAGTCGTCCTTTGTTTTCAAGGAAACTATCTCCTATAAGCTTTTGTTCAGGCGTCAGGTCAGATACTTTGGCCTTCTTTCTTTCCTCTTCAATTACCCTTGCAATTTCAGCTTCCAGCTTTTTTGCAATTTTCTTTTTTTCCTCCAATTCCTTTTTTAGCTGTTTTTCCTTTGTACCAAGCGATTTTATCACTCGTTGTTTTCTTGTTTGTTCTTCCTGAAGGAGGTCCTTCTGCACTTCTTCTTTTCGTTTTAAATCTGAAATCTTCAACAGGTCCTCTTCCAGTCTTTCCCTTGTATCTTCTATATGTTCCTTTAGCTCAGCTATCAACTCTGCTTCATTCCTTCTGTATTTTGTAACCTGTTGCAGGTACTTCAGTCTCTTATATCCCTGATTAAAATCCTTTGCCGATAGTATGTAAATTAGGTCCGGATTGCTCTTTTTTGATTTGTATGAATTAATTATTGCTTTTGAGTAATCTGCCTTTAATGATATAAGGTCGCCTTCCATCATCTCTATGGCAATCGTATTCAGCTCTATCCTTTCATTGAGAAGCTCTATCTCTTCATTCATGCTTCTTATTACATTTTCCCTCAGCAAAACCTTTCTCCCTAAAATCTTCAATTCATTCATTCCCGTAACTTTTTGTTTAGCTGTGGTCTTCAGCATATTGTCCACATATGAGATCTCTTCCAGTGTTTTATTCCTCTTCGATTCCAGCTCATTTTTTGTCTGTCCAAAGATGTGTCCTGTTGAAAACAGAATTATGAATGTATGTAACAGAACTCTTTTCATCTCAGTATGATAACCTCGTAATTTTTCCCGGGAATAAAATTCAGATCACTTACTATTGCTCTTGAAATCCTTTCAATTTTTATATTAATTGTATTTTCTTTTTTTTCGTCCGTAATTCTTATATTCCTGTAATAATTTATATTATCTCCTTTTTTAAACTTGTCTAAGTATACTTTTAAATCATTACCTGATAACTGATTTTCAATTATAACGTATTTTACCTTTCCTGTACTGCAATTAAGAGTATATATTATATCACCATTTTCGCTCTTTTCAATAATTTCTGATTCATTCCCCTTGCAGTTAATATATTGATTATTAATATTTTCGACGATAATATCACCAAGAATCAGAGGAAGATATTTAACACTTATTCCATATTTTTGTTTCAGGTATTCTGTTGAGCCGTGGTATACTATTTTATTTACACGGTCATTTATTAAAATCGTGTCATCTGTAATATAAAGCCTTGCCGCTTCAATTCCGGTCAGGCTTCGCAGGCTTACCATATAATTTCCCGGTTCCTTGTATTTGAAATTAGCCGCCAGCCGTTGCTCACCGGCTTCCCTTGTTACCTCTACCAACGCTCTCTGTATCTGAAAATCGCTTCCTGTCAGGTTAGAAGTCCTTAAATCTTCAATTTTATAAGTCTTTCCTTTCCCGTTAGAAACATTTTCACTTGTAGTTTCCCTTAAGATTGAGCATCCCGGAATGATAAATATCAATAATATTAATGCTTTTTTTCGCAATTTTCTATTTCCTTTTTTAGGTAAGTCTTACTGCTGTCTGCTTTAATTGCTTGTTTCCAGTTTGATATTGCCTTACTGCAATTATTTCTTTTTCGCAGAATGTATCCATAATGCTCAAAATATTCAGCATCCGTATCACTGCTATTCTCCAGTATTTCCCTGAATATCTTTTCGGCTTCCTTCAGTTTTCCCCGTTTATATAATACCCATCCGTATGTGTCAAGGTATGTATAATTATTTCTTTCCCGCGCAATCACTTTTCTGGCCATTATCTCAGCTTCTTTCAGCCGGAGGTCGAGTTCAGCCAGGTAATATGCATAGTTATTCAGTATTGTTATGTCTTCGCTGTCAGTCTTAATTGCTTCTTCAAAAGTTCTGAATGCTTCGTCATAATTCTTCATTTTGTAGAGAACATCTGCCTTTATTGACAGTACCTGCATTTTCATTTTCTTATCATTTCCGGCAAGTATATCAGCTTTTCGCAATTCTTCAAGCGTAGTCTCATAATTTTCGTTTTCACTTGCACCTGTGGCATAAAGTATTTTTGCCAGAAACGACCTGTTGAACATTGTGGCGCACTCCCTTCCCTTTTCTTCAAGCTTTTTTGTTTCACCTGCGTCGAGATAGACAAGCAAAAGCTTCTCCCATGCAAAATAATTGTCAGGTTGCTCCCTTATAACCTCCTCAAGCCTCGCAGATGCTTCTCGATAATTTTTCTCCTGTGACAATAGCTCAGGCCTCAGCAGTTGCACTATATGATCGTTCTCGTATTCAGCTTCCATAATCATCAGGCTAAGTTTCAGAGCGTCGCTTTTGTCATTAAGTATATCCTGTGTTTCAATCATACTTGCAAGCAACGACAGTTTATCTTCCCTTGTCACAAGATCATTAAGAATGACAGTATTCACGAGCATAAACAGATCATCGTATTTCTTTTCTGTCAGCAGGAAATCACATAACGATAGCTGAGTTTCAGGATTACCGGGATTTCTCTGCATCAGCTTATCATATACCTCCATTGCTTTTTCCTGATCACCCTTGCCCCTGTATATCTCAGCCAGCAGGCCGTTGTAGACTATTTCATCAGGAAACTGTTCGAGTAGCAGATGTGCTTTTTCCAGAGCTTCATCATATCTTCCTGACCACATGAGATTTTTAATTCCGTCGGCCGTTGATGATTGATTTATGCCATATTTTTTATCAAATTCATTATATATGTGCAACGCATTATCGAATTTCCGGTTTTCTGAGTAAAGCCTTGCCAGGGTTAAAAGCATGTCATCTTTCTCCGGATTGTGTGCAGCAGCTTTTTCATAATACAAAATGGCACTGTCAAGCTTTGCCTCCTGATAATAGGTCCCTGCCAGCATGAGTAAATACCAGATATTTAAAGGTTCATTATTTATTGCCTGTTTCAGGTATTTTTTCCCGCTATTTAGATCTCCTGATGACATAACGATCTGGGCCATCTGATAATATGCAGCCCCGCTTTCAGGATTTATCTTCAGGCATTGCTCAAAGAACTTCAGGGCTTCACCAACATTTCCCAGTACTTTCAGCTTCACAGCCTCCACAAAGAAGTAATCAAACTTGACCGAATCATAGTCTTTAATTATTTGTACAGCGGAAGGCGTTGTTTTATTGCCGCAGGATATGAGGATCAAAAAGATTACTAAAAGTATCTCTGATAAATAGCTTTTCTTCTTCATTTCGTTCCCGTGTGATCAAATCCTCCCGAACCCCTTTTTGTTTCATTCAGTTCGCTTACTTCAATCCATTCTGCTTTTTCGTGCCTGGCAATTACCATCTGGCCGATTCTTTCTCCATCCCTGATAACGAAATCTTCATCTGATAAGTTTACAAGTATCACAGAAATCTCTCCCCGGTAATCAGCATCTATCGTCCCTGGCGAATTAAGGCCTGTTATTCCCTTTTTTATTGCCAATCCGCTTCTCGGCCTTATCTGGGCTTCATAACCTTCAGGAATTTCAATGAAAATGCCTGTCGGGACCAGTATTCTTTCCATCGGTTTGAGGATAATATCTTTTTCAATATTGGCTCTTAAATCCATGCCGGATGATGCTTTGGTTAAATAGGAGGGGAGCCCATGCTTTGATCTGTTGACAATCCTGATTTTCATTATCCGTTCTTTTTGAAAAATACCGTTAATAATTTATCCTTCATCTGGGCATATGTTATAAACAGCGCCAGCAGAACCGTATTTATCAGAATTTCCGAAGCGATGCCAGGATACCTGAACACTCTGCTGAAGATCACCATTGCAATGGCAATGGCTCCATACGGAATATATTGCTTCATGTTGTAATCAATCCTGTAGTGCATTTGAGCAAAAATGAATGAAAATACAATCATTGCCCCATACGATGCAACATGTGCCCATGCAGATGCCATGTATCCATATACAGGTATGAGCACTATGTTTATCAGGACAGTTATTGACGTTCCGATCAGTGTAATATAAATGCCATATCGTGTAAGGTCATTCAGCTTGTACCAGATGCTGTGGTTGATATAAACTCCATACAGCAGGTATCCCATGCTTACGACCGGCACAACAATTATTGCTTCCCTGAATGATTCTCCTATTATGAACTTAAAGCCTGAAATGTAAAGGTTTATGCCCAGGTATATCAGCAGCATCACAATAACGAAATACTTCATCACGAATGCATAGCTCTGCCTGGCATTTTCATGCTTTGCCCTTTCAAAAAAGAATGGTTCAGCGGCAAACCTGAACATCTGGATGAACAGGGCCATAAGCACTGCTATTTTGTATCCTGCTCCATATTCCCCTACGGTTTCGAGTCCTGTTTCATCGCCTACCATTCTCCTCAGTATCACCTTATCAAGTGTATCATTCAGTGATCCGCTGAGTCCGGCAATAAGAAGCGGGAACGAATAGCTTATCATCCGTTTCCATACTGTACGGTCCAGAACCGGTTTTATCCTCACGATGAACGGAATCAGCATTATCAGGGTGGCAATGCTTCCAATAAGGTTCGCAACGAACACATATCCCACCCTGTAACCCGGGTCATAGATCCTCCTGAACCAGCCATCGCTCTTCTCATAGATAACCGGTGCCGCCAGAAGCAGGAACAGTACAGCAGATATTGTAATTATTACATTGACGATCTTAATAATACTGAAAACTACTGGCTTGTTCTCCTTCCTCAGCCATGCAAATGGAATAGCAGTAAATGCGTCTATTGCAACAATGGCTGCAAATAGCCTTATATAGTCGTGATTCCCGCTGTAATTCAGCAGTGAAGATAATGGTGCAATGAAGATGTTGGCAAGCACCAAAAATAATGATGAAGTGATAAAAAGACTTATCAGTGTTGTGCTGTATACTTTTTCAGAATCTTCTCTGTTCCTGGCAAACCTGAAGAATCCTGTTTCCATCCCATATGTCAGAATAATGAGAAGAAGGACCATCCATGCATATAGCTCGGTAACAACTCCGTATTCAGCTTTTTCAAAGAACCGGGTATAAAAGAAGGTCATGATGCCATAGTTGAGGAACCTGGGTACAATAGTTCCGAACCCGTATATGGCAGTTTGCTTAGCTAATGTCCTGATCTCGTTCAAGTTGCTTCCTTAAAATAAAAATGGCCTCTAAAATGTGGTCATTGCAAATAAACTCAAAACATGAAATAAATCATATTTTGAAAACCATTTCTTTCGTGATCGGTCAAAGTTAAATATCTTTGTCTTCAGATTTGCACAACATTATTAACCAAAAGTAAATATTCATGAACAAAATAATAATCAGGATATTGATTCTGTTTGCCCTTTTTCCGGCAACATCCTGCAGTATTCCCGGTAACGATGATAATACCGTTGTTTTTATGAAGACCTCTCTTGGCGACATAAGGCTCAGGCTTTATAATGAGACTCCTCTTCACCGGGATAATTTCATCAAGCTGGTGAATTCGGGTTTCTATGAAGGCATATCCTTCCACCGTGTCATCAATGGCTTCATGATACAGGCAGGTGACCCGGCGAGCCGTTCCATTCCAATCGACAAAAGCTCTGATTCGCTTAACACTTATACTATCCCGTCAGAGTTCAGCGGTCAGCTGTTTCACAAGAAGGGCGCCCTGGCAGCGGCCCGTGAAGGCAATGATGTGAACCCTGAAATGAGATCCTCCGGAACGCATTTCTATATTGTTCAGGGTGTCAGATTAAATGATGATCAGCTGAGCCAGGCAGAAGATATGATAAACAACAACCTGAAGAGGGCCATGTTCAGCAAGTTCATTTATCAGATTTCAGACAGCGCGGCAAAATCAGGCGCTCCTCTTTCTGACGCCGAGGTACAGCAGCTTGCTGCCGACAAGATGTTCAACTACCTTACAACCCAGGGCAATTATAAAATACCCGAGGTCCAGCAAATTGACTATAAAACCATAGGTGGTGTCCCCCGTCTTGATGGGACATATACTGTATTCGGAGAGGTGATAGAAGGATTGGATGTTGTCGATAAGATAGCTGCCGTAAAAACCGACCAGGCCGATAAGCCGCTGAGTGATATTAAAATCCTTAAAATTAAAATCGAAAACTAATTGCTTTAAAGCCTTTCTGATGATAAGTAAAATAGACAATCTCTTTTCTGAGATCTCTTCTTATTCTGCAAATAACAACGAAGAGCTCGAATCATTCAGGCTAAGGTTCCTGAGTAAAAAAGGGCTTATTCAGGAATTGTTTGAGGAGTTCAGGAATGTTCCGGCATCAGAAAAAAAAGAGACAGGGCAGAGGCTCAATTTACTAAAAGAGACCGCCCAGGAAAAATACAACACCCTTAAATCAGGGCTTAAGTCCATTGAACAATCCCTTCAGGATAATGATCTTACAAGGCCTTCCCATCCATGGCTTCCCGGTTCGCGCCATCCGATATCCATCATCAGGAATGAGATAATTGACATCTTCACCAGGATAGGATTCACTGTATCCGAAGGACCGGAAATAGAAGACGACAACCATGTGTTCACAAAGCTTAATTTTGCCCCCGAACATCCTGCAAGGGATATGCAGGACACATTTTATATTTCCCGTATTTCGCCAGAGGACTCAAATCCTTCTGATGTCGTTCTTCGCACGCATACCTCGTCAGTGCAGGTACGCGTTATGGAAAACCAGAAACCTCCGATCAGGACCATTTCTCCCGGCAGGGTATTCCGTAATGAAGCGATTTCAGCGAGGGCTCATTGTATCTTTCACCAGGTGGAGGGACTCTATATTGACGAGAACGTATCTTTTGCCGATCTCAGGCAAACACTTTTCTTCTTTGCCAGAGAAATGTTCGGGAAGAATACGAAAATACGCCTGAGGCCCTCATATTTCCCTTTTACAGAGCCCTCTGCAGAGATGGATATAAGTTGCAGCATATGCGGTGGCAAGGGGTGCAATGTATGCAAATATACAGGGTGGCTTGAGGTACTGGGATGCGGGATGGTTCATCCCGCAGTGCTTGAAGCCAGCGGCATTGACAGTAATAAATACACCGGTTTTGCATTTGGAATGGGAATAGAAAGACCAGCGATGCTTAAATACCAGGTTAATGACCTGCGGCTATATTTCGAAAATGATATCAGATTTCTTGAGCAGTTCAGGTCGGCATTTTAAATGAACATAATAATCTATTCAATGTTAGTCTTTTTAATATTACAATCACGAAATGAAACAACATGAGGTACCGGCTCCTTTCTGTGACAAGTGTGCAATGGATTCCGGCGCCATTTTCAAACATCTCACACGAGACGAAGTTGATACCGTTAATTTCGAAAAGGAGTTCCGCCAGTTCAGACGGGGTGAGATACTTTACAATGAGGGCGGAAGGATCAGCGGATTTTACTGTATTCACAAAGGAATCGTAAAAGTATTCAAGACCGGTTTTGACGGAAAGGAGCAGATAATCCGTTTTGCCAAGCCCGGCGACATAATTGCCTACCGCAGTGTTCTCAGCAATGAGCCGGCATGCACCTCAGCAAAGGTCATTGAGGATTGCCAGGCATGTTTCATACCTTCAGAAATACTGATCAGGCTTGTAAAGACCAACTCAAATTTTGCCCATGAGCTGCTTAAGCTTGCCTGCCATGAACTTGGAGAAGCAAATGCATTCATTACCGATATAGCTCAGAAAACGGTTCGCGAAAGGCTTGCAGAAATCATTCTTCTTCTGGTTAATGATTTCGGCCTCGACGAGCAGAATTATCTGCAGATCTCGCTTACCCGCGAAGAGCTGGCAAATATTGTCGGAACTGCAACGGAATCGGTGATAAGGCTTCTTTCAGAATTCAAATCCGACAGGCTGATTGAGCTGAATGGCAGAAAGATCAGGATCCTTAATAAAAAAGGACTGGTTAAGATCAGCAATGTATTCAACTGATCTGGTTCAGAACAGTGTTTTTTCTCCCGGCCTGAATAATTTACCCAGGTGTTTATAGGCCAGTTCCGTGGCTTCCCTTCCTCTGGGTGTTCTTTTCAAAAAGCCCTCTTTTATCAGGAATGGCTCATAAACCTCTTCGATAGTACCGCTCTCTTCACTCACGGCAGTAGCAATGGTATTAAGTCCTACGGGGCCTCCGCTGAACTTATTTATAATTGCTGAAAGGATCCTGTTATCCATTTCATCAAGCCCGTACTGATCTATATTAAGTGCATTAAGGCCATATTTTGTGATCTCCAGGTCTACTTTCCCCGATCCCATTACCTGGGCAAAATCCCTTATCCTCCTCAGAAGGGCATTGGCTATCCTCGGAGTTCCGCGGCTTCTTCTCGCAATCTCCACGGCCGCAATATCGTCAATCTTTACGTCAAGTATCGAAGCTGATCTCTTAACTATACCTGTAAGGATAAGGTGGTCATAATATTCAAGATGGAATTTAATCCCGAACCTGGCCCTGAGAGGGCTGGTAAGCAATCCCGATCGTGTCGTGGCTCCGATCAGTGTGAATTTATTGAGTGTCAGCTGAACTGATCTGGCGCTGGGTCCCTTGTCGATCATTATATCTATCTGGAAATCCTCCATCGCAGAATAGAGATATTCTTCTACCACCGGGCTTAGGCGATGTATCTCATCAATAAACAGAACGTCTCCGCTTTCGAGATTTGTCAGAAGCCCGGCAAGGTCACCAGGCTTATCAAGTACCGGTCCGGATGTGACCCGAAGGTTAACCCCGAGCTCGTTTGAGATTATGTTTGCAAGAGTTGTTTTTCCGAGTCCGGGAGGGCTGTGAAGCAGGACGTGATCGAGAGATTCACCCCGTTGCTTTGCGGCCGTTACAAATACCCTGAGATTATCTATTACCTGCTTTTGTCCCTTGAAATCGTCAAAAGAAAGAGGACGCAGCTGTTTTTCGAATTCCCTGTCGGCAGAGATGTTTTCCTTCCGGATATTGAAATTCTCTTCCATGAAGCAAAGTAACTATTTTATAAGCTTTGTATCGCTTTCAGGAAGATTTATTTTAACGCCGTTTATGCTTGTTTCAATATCATCCTTATATGTAATTACCAGTATGGGAACCCCTTCCTCATCAAATTTCTTCCAGGTCCGTTGTCTTATTCCCATCTGGAAATACTGTTCTTCCTTAACCTTTCCGGATTCATAGTAATAGAGATGCTGTTTTTCGGGGTTGCCCTGTACATAGCTTCCCCTGAATTTAAGTCTTCCGCTTTCGTAGAATGATTTCCACTGCCCGTCCTTAAGACCAATGATATACCGGCCCTCTTCGGTAAAGTCGCCCGACTTGAACTTCCATTCACCGTTTTTCTCGCCGTCAGAATACTGACCTGTTGTAATGATCTCTCCTGCGGGTGAATACTCGGTGTTCTGGCCATCGCGTTGACCCTGGAAATAATCTTCTTCCCTCAGAACCGATCCGTCTTCATAGTACCATGTCCATAATCCGTCAGGCCTCCCGTTATTAAATGAACCTGTTTGTTCTACTTTTGATCCGGTGTTATAAAATTTCCATAATCCGGTTCTTCTGTTATCGGTGTATGCTCCTTCGGCTTTGATTTTTCCGTCTGTATAAAAGTCCTTCCATCTGCCGTTAAGGTTTCCGGCCTCATCGACGATACCCTGGGATAATAATAATCCGTTATCGTTGTAAATGAATGCATTGACCACTTTTCCGTCACTCCCGAATTCCCTGTGGGTTCCAACCGGGACATTACTTCTGAACGGCCCGCTGTATATGAGTTTTCCGTCCTCTCCGTACCGGTTCACGATCTCAATGTCGGGTTGATCCTCAACAAGTGATTTGACTATTGCACCGTTGTCATAAAGCATTGTAACCATAAGGTTTCCGCGCATATCATATTCCTTATAATACCCGTGAAGCTGATCGTCCTTATAGGTCATTTCGTTCTTAATATTTCCGGAAGGATAAAACTCTTTCCACTCGCCCTGCTTCAGACCGGCATTATCGCTACGGTTTATTTTCTCCCTGGAAACCAGGAAATCATTATTGTATTCCAGCAGGGTTATTACGCGGCCTTCCCTGTCATATTCCTTTGACAGACCCTCTTTTTTTCCGCCGTTATATGTTATGGTTTGCTGTATCCTTACGTCAGGAAAATAAATATATGCCGTACCCTCTTTCCTGTCTCCGGCGTAAAGTTCCTTTGACCAGATATATAAACCCTTTGAAGGATCCTTTTTATACTTTAAATAATAGCCGTTTTTCTTGCCAAAAAGGTAACTTATCCTGTCAGTTGTATCGCCTGTCTGATCAAAGAAGACCCAGATGCTGTCGAGCATGAAATTCCTGTACATCCCTTCTGATTTCCTTACTCCTGTGACATAATAGCTGATCCAGAATCCGTCAGGCTTGCCATTTCTGATAAAACCTTTACTCGAAACCGTCCCGTTCGGGTATTTGAATACCTGATATCCGTCCTTAAGTTCATCAACAATCTGTCCAGCTGCATATGACGAAACCAGGACAGTGATAAATATAACGATGAATTTTTTCATATTCATTTGCCCTTTTTTCCTGAAATATCCAGCATTCTTTTAATCGGTTTCAATCCTTTCTTTATTATATCAGCATCAAGAATTATTTCAGGTTTTTCGTTGAGAAGGCAATTATATATCTTCTCCACTGTGATAAGCTTCATAAAATTGCATTCATTGCAACCACATGTAGAATCTCTTGGCGGTGCGGGAATAAATGATTTTTCCGGTTCTGCCTTTTTCATCTGATAAAGTATTCCGGATTCTGTGGCCACAATATAACGCATTGATTTATCATTTGTTACAAATTTTAGTAGTGCCGATGTAGATCCGATAAAATCAGCAATCATTCTTACAGGCAATTCACATTCCGGATGCACTATTACTTTTGCTTCAGGATGTTCTGCCTTTAATTTTATAATTGACTCAATTGAAAATTCTTCATGAACGTGGCATGTCCCGTTCCATACCACAATATCCCTTCCGGTAAGCTTCTGAACATAATTTCCAAGGTTTCTGTCAGGAGCAAATATTATTTTTTCTTCGTGAGAAAGAGAATTAACTATCTCCACAGCGTTTGATGAAGTGCAGCATATATCAGAAAGTGCTTTTATTTCAGCTGTTGTATTTACATACGTGATAATTGTTCTTCCAGGATTTACCCGGATGAATTTTTCAAAATCTTCTGCCCTGCAAGAATCAGCGAGGGAGCATCCTGCGTTCATGTCGGGAAGAAGCACTTTCTTATCCGGTGCAAGTATCTTTGCGGTCTCGGCCATGAATTTTACTCCTGCAAACAATATAATATCCGCATCATTTTCTGCTGCTTTCTGTGAAAGAGCAAGGCTGTCTCCAATGAAATCAGCAATATCCTGTATATCAGCGGTCTGGTAATAATGTGCAAGTATAATGGCATTCTTTTCCTTCCTTAACCTGTGTATTTCATCAATATATTTTATTTGTTTTTTCACCTTGTTTCCGGTTTAATTAACATCATTAAAATATATATCTATTTTAAAATTTAATTTTATGCTTATGATGTTATCCTGTTAATTGTGTTTGAAAAATTTAAAGGATATAGTTTGTTTTTTCACAATCATCATCAGATAAACATCTTTTTAACATATCAAAAAATGTACCCTTTTTGTAAATCAGGCAATTACTATTCTTATTAACAATTGTTATGACACTAATGTTGATAGCCATATCATCACAAATTTAATTTTTTTAATGTTTACTTCATGTTCACATGATCACAGAATCCGGTAAAAAATCATCAGTAGTATATAAAAAAATGATTTCTTTTCTGTATGTAATAGAAATTAACAGGATCTTCAATACCAGATAAACAGGTTTATCAACAACAGGCAATAAATATAAATTTTAAAAGATAAAAGAATATTTTTTTCTTATTTTAGCGGTACACAGTTTTACTTCCGGCCATGAAAAGGAAAAAGATAGCAATAACTTCAGATCATGCAGGCTTTTATCTTAAGGAACTGCTGATACCATACCTGAAAAAGATGGACTATGAAATTAAGGATTTCGGCACATCAGGCAAAGAACCTGTAGACTATCCCGATTACGGCCATCCTTTTGCAAAATCAATATCGGCGGGCGAATATGAAACAGGAATCACAATATGCGGGACGGGAAACGGGATGAACATGACAGTGAACAAACATCAGGGGATACGCAGCGCATTATGCTGGAACGAGGAAATCAGCAGGCTTGCAAGGGCTCACAATGATGCGAATATATGTGCGCTACCGGGAAGATTCATCAATGAAGCGGAAGCATATCTTATTGTTAAGACCTTCCTGGAAACCGGATTTGAAGGAGGAAGGCACAAGCCGAGAATTGACAAGATCTCATTAAAAATGTATTAGGATGCTTTCAAGTTCCTGCAAATACGGCATTAGAGCATTGATCTACATTGCCAGTCAGCCCGGCGACAAGGGAAAAACCGGCATAAAGCAGATATCACGTGATCTTGATCTGCCGACACCCTTTCTTGCCAAGATCCTTCAGCAGCTTGTGCGCCAGAAGATACTGACTTCAATGAAGGGACCTCACGGGGGATTTTCGCTTCAGCAGGATCCCTCCAAAATATCGCTTCTTGATATAGTCAAAACGATTGACGGGGACGGCCTTTTTGCGAACTGCATAATTCACAATTCCACATGCAGATGCGTTGACAGGGACAAAGACCCGTGCCCGGTTCATGATGGCTATGCCGGTCTTCGTGAAGAGCTCATAAAGATCTTCAGCACTACCATGGTAAGCGATCTTGTGAAAAAAGCCGGAAGCACCAGGAAAATTTCTATCTGATGATCTGATTTCTCAGAGGCCTGATAATCAGAAATATAATTATAGAAAACAGAATCCCTGCCAGGTTGAAAAACAAGTCGGTGGCAGATCCCGACCTGGTTTGAGTGAGCCACATCTGCAGAAATTCCATCAGCAGGCCGTATAAAAACGGAATCAAACCTGTGATAAATAATATTTTCAGCTTTCCTATATTTTTTCTGTTTTCAAATACGATTACTGACATAAATCCGGAATACATCAGGAAATGCATCACCTTGTCGGCACCCCTGAAATTGAGCAGAGACAACCTGTTGAAATTATCTGATGCGGAAAGGCTCAGATATGCTATGGCGATGGCAACAAGTATTGAAAATGTATTCCTGCGGAACATCTTTGTCGTTTGCTCCAAATATAGGCATTAGAATCGTAATTTATTTCTAATTTTAGGTGCATCAAGATTTGTAATGGCTGGCATATATATCCATATTCCTTTTTGTAAGAAGCTGTGCAACTACTGCGATTTTTACCATGTGATTTCGCCCGGAGACCATTCTTCCTTTCTGGACGCCCTCATAAAGGAGGCGGAAATACGCCGGAATTATGCTGGAAACGACCCGGTTTCAACAATCTATGTTGGGGGAGGCACACCATCGGTCCTGAGCATTAATGATCTGGAAATTGTTCTGGAGAGCCTCAGAAATAAGTATACAGTTGTGCCGGAATGTGAAATCACAATTGAACTGAATCCTGACGATGTGACACCGGAGTATATGAAAGGTCTCCGGTGTACCGGGTTCAACAGGATAAGTCTTGGTGTTCAGTCGTGGCGCGATGAGGACCTTAAAATGCTGAACCGGAGACACGATTCGCCGCAGGCGGAGAAGGCCCTTGGTGATACCTTCAGGGCCGGCTTTGAGAATGTGACAATAGATCTGATTTATGGCATCCCCGGAATGAGCCTTAAGGCCTGGGAATCGAATCTTGACCGGTCGCTGGCATTTGATATAAAGCACCTGTCTGCATATCATCTTACGATTGAACCCGGGACCGTATTCGGAAAAATGAAGGAAAAGAACCTGCTGACGGAGATAGATGAGGGGAAAAGCAATTCGGAATTCAACAGCCTCGTGAAAAAAACGGAAGCGGCCGGTTTTATACATTACGAGATATCCAACTTCGGAAAACCCGGTTATTTCTCCCTTCACAATACAAGTTACTGGAAGCAGGTTCCTTACATCGGACTGGGGCCCTCAGCGCATTCCTTCAACGGATATTCAAGGCAATGGAATGTATCCGACCTGAAGGATTATGTAAGCCGTGTAAATGACGGAACGACGTTTTTTGAAAGAGAGGAACTTGATCTTAAAACAAGGTTCAACGAGTATATAATGACCTCCCTGAGGACTATGTGGGGTATCGACCTTGAATATCTTGAAAAAACCTTTGAAAAAGAGAGCTATGATTATGTGGTCAACCTCTCGGGGAAGTTCATCAATTATGGCATGATGAAGCATGATAAAAAAAATCTGGTCCTGACGAACCAGGGCAAAATGATATCTGATAATATAATTTCTGAATTTATGCTTCCCGGCGACAAATGATCATCTTTTTGTCAGCATGAAATTCGTCTGTCCGATCATATTCTCTTCAAGATAAAGCTCAACATTGTAGTTGCCCGGAATGAAATCCCCGGTGTTGTCAAGATAGATGCACATCTCTATATCCTGGTTCATATAATCGGCAATGCGGTTTGCGGAATAGATCAACTTTCTGCCGTTGAAGGCAAAAACATTTTCGGAGCTGCTGGTTATGACCAGTGAGTCGGGGCGGATCACTCTCATGAAAACCTCTTTCTGTCCTGCTTCGGCAATGGGATTTTCACGCAGTGTAAAACAGATCCTGAGTTTGTCAAGAAGGTTAATTTTCGTTGTCTCCTTCCTCTTTTTATTAAGAGCCGCAGCATTTATGTCTTTGGCCTGGATCACCGACGCTATCGTTACTTTTGAGGTAAGCTCCTCCTTCACCTTTTCAAGCTCTACATTTGAGTCTTGCGCCCTTTTATACTGCTGCCGTATCTCCACATTTTCGGCAACCAGGATCTTGTTCCTGGTGTTCAGCGAGTCGATCTGGACGATATAGCTTTTCATTATGTCGCGCATGGTGGATATCTCATTGCGGTACTTTCGTATCAGCTGTATGTTGGAGGCATTCACTTCCAGGAGTTTTATTATTCTCTGCTTTTCCCTTTCCATCCGTGCGTTCAGGCTGTCGTTGTCAGTTTTGAGCGTATCAAAACTGTGAATCATTATGCGAAGCTCATTTGCCAGGGAGTCTTTTTCATGGGTCAGCTCTGTTTCCATGGCTGTCATTTTGTTTTTCTGGTCGAAATACATTACAACAAGGAAAACAAGGGCTGCCGCCATTATTATTGTAATGGCGATAAGTCCTATGGGCGCACCGGATTTTTTCCCCTGTATCCCGGAAGCAGCATTGCTTTCTTCAGTCATTCAATTGCTTTCAAAATGATTATCGGTGTGCAAAAATAATAATATATCGGAAGATATAATAATATTGAACCAATGATTACACTTACATACCCACGGAGAATTTTTAACATTTTAATATTCAGCAACATGAGTGGTTTTTATGGTGTAGTATTTAAAAAGGATTGAATAGATGAAGTTTTCTATGGTAAAATAGCGGACAGGAAGGAAGATTGGTTCGTCGCTTCGCTCCTCGCAATGACTTTAATGTTCATTAAGCCTGGTTAAATTCTAATACAGATTTGTGTTGGAATTCCGTCATTGCGAGTCCTGCAGAAGCAGGACGAAGCAATCTTCGTCTTATGCACCAGACCGGAATCAATTCCCGGGCCCCAGCTTCTCCATAATAACCTTCTGTACTTCCGGATCTTTGAGCTTTTCAATGGTTTTGTTGTAACCCATTTCATAGATTGCATCAGCTTTTTCAACTTCAAGGAAACCGAATTTTGTAAGCTGGGAGGGAGCAATCAGCAGATCGAATTTCTTTCTTTTTTCAACAGCCTCTTTTGCCTGGTTCAGCATGAAGGTCCTCATTGCAATTGTAATAAGGCCCGAAGTTGTTTCTTCATATCCGACAGGGTTGACAAACGACCCGATAAGAAGGGTGCACTTATTTTCAAGAGGCTTTACCGGAAGGTTGTCAAGGACGCCGCCGTCAACATAATATATCCTGTCAATTATAACAGGTTTGAAGAGTACAGGAATGCTTGAAGAAGCAATCAGTGGTGTAATTAACTCCCCCTCAGAGAAATAAATTGGCCTGCCTCTGTTAAGATCCGTAGCAGCTGCAATAAGAGGAATTTTAAGATCTTCAAACCGTTTTGCCCGGAGATTTGTCTCAAGTATTTTTAAAATACCTGAAATCCGGAGAAGGCCGTCACGGGGAAGAATAGGACGCATGTAATCGAGTTTGCTGTGAAGCTTCATGATCCCGAGGATCTCTACGGGCGAATATCCGTCGCAATAAAGTGCTCCTGTCAGGGCTCCGGCGCTGGTACCGGATATAATATCCGGGAAAATACCTGCCTCATTAAGTGCCTGCAAAACACCAAGATGAGCAAATCCCCTTGCCCCTCCGCCGCTGAGTACAATGCCGGTCCTGTAGCGTTTTTCTTCCATGATCCTGTATTACTAATACTTCTGCAAAGTTAATAAATGAACCTCAGGATGTCGTATGAAACCTGTCATACTACTGCTTTAATTATATAAATTTGGGCGGTAAAACCAATATTTCATAATCATGCAATTCTTACTTATAGCATACGACGGAACAGATGCCGGGGCTATTGACCGGAGAATGAAAAGCCGCCCGGAACACCTGGAGAAAATTGCCGTTGTGAAAAAAGAAGGAGAGTTTCTTTGCGGCGGAGCAATACTTGATGATTCCGGAAATATGATAGGATCAATGATACTGTACGAGATGCCCGACAGGGCCACTCTTGACGAACGGCTCGGGAACGAGCCCTATATCTATAATAAAGTCTGGGAAAAAATAGAAATACGCCCATTCAGAATGGCCAAAATCGAATAAATAAAAGGGTAAAACTTTATTTCTATTCCCTGTCGTAAACCAGAACCAGATTCCGTTTACCGCGGAAATAATTTGATATCTGCCGGATCACAAGTTCACTGCCCCTGTCCTGCAGGTACCATTTTTCAATCCCCGACTGGTTGAAGACCTGTTCTCCGGATTTCATAGTCGATTTTGTGTCGAGAATCAGGGTGTCGCCGTTCTCCGACATTCTCATTATTATTGTCTGTACAAAATTCTCAGAGCCCGACTTGTTCTCTTCGCCGGGGAGGAGTATGTCTTCCATTGTTCTGTCCTCAGAATCCTCCGGATGATAAGTCTTTCTTAAGGTAACAGAATTTGTATCGTGCACGATATAAATATTGTCAGCGATATTTCCGGCGCCGGAATTATCGAGAGTGCTTTTATCCTCGTTGAATATCCACCTGCCGCTCAGATTAAGAGGAGGGTTACTGATTTTTATTTCAGGCAGCGGCTCAAGTCCTGATACTTTACGCAGAGGAGCAACCAGGTCCCTGTAGGCAGCGTCCTCCTGGCTTAAAATGCGGGGGTCAGAATTCAATATAAAATGCTGTTTTTTAAGGGTATTCCTGACCATGCCCGACCAGATCACCCAGTAGCTCCATTTTGGCTGTTTTGAAAGTATATCAAGCGTTGGCGGATTGCCCACTTCGCCCAGGACAAGAGGTTTGCCATTTGACAGGAATACAAGACTATCGTAATATTCCTGTTTGAAATCACTTCCGTAAACATCGAGTGCCAGGATATCGAGGTATTTGTCACCGGGATAGTAATGCGAAATATACATTTCAGGCTTATTGGGCCTGTCGATGCTCCACACCCAGATGAGGTTATTGAGCTTATGATACTTCACCAGCCTGTCGTATATCTGCAGGTAAAGTTCCCTTGTGTTGTATTTTCCGGTTCTTCCTCCCCACCAGAACCAGTCTCCGTTCATTTCGTGATACGGTCGCCAGAGAACCGGTACGTGCGCATCCTGTAGCTTTTTGAGGTAGATGGCAACAGAATCAACCTGGGCACACCAGGTTTTGTACAGGGGCGTTCCTTTGGTCAGGATATCCCTGAATTGCTGATTGGTGAGCTGGCCCTGTACGCTGGCCAGATTCTGAGGATCAGCCCCCCGAACAGGTTGAAAAGTCACGGGTTCCTTAGCTGTAGGAGGCACAGCATGCCAGCAGATTGTGATAATTGAACCAAGCCTGTACTGGCGAATGGCTTCTTTGACTATCTCAGGACGGGCAAGATATGAATCCTTATCGTCTTTCTTTGCAAAGCCCCAGTCGGTGCTGAATATCACTGGTGTTTCACCGGTATATTCTTTTGCGAACTTTGTATTACGGTCTTTGATATTCGGGAAATTATGCTGGCCGGTAAGCAGGTATTTTCCGGAAATATTATAAAACAGATCCAGCAGAGCAGCAGCTTCCGGCGATGCCTTTGGTGTAACGGGTTTTCGCGGCTTGTCAATACCGGACAAAAAGGTCGGGACCATAATTAATATTAATAAAACGGACAAGTTTTTAAACAAGGGCTTCATTGCATATTTATTAGGAATATCAAAATTAAACTTTCAAAAACATCTCATCAGCATTTTTGTTATTAATTTTACATAAACACATAGAATTATGTCATTTACATTACAACCCGGAGAAAGAGCCATTGATTTCAAACTTCCTTCAACTGAAGGCAGAGAATACAGCCTGTCGGATTTTGACAAATACAAATATCTTGTGATTTTCTTTACTTGTAATCACTGTCCGTATGTTATTGGTTCCGATGAGGTTACAAGAACAACTGCCGATAATTTCAGCGAAAAAGGAGTTAAATTTGTCGGTATAAACTCCAACAGCGAACACACTTATGCAGAAGATAGTTTTCCAAACATGGTTGCCCGGATGGAGAAATACAAATTTCCCTGGGTTTACCTTTACGACAAGGATCAGACCATAGCAAAAGCTTATGGAGCTCTCAGAACACCCCACTATTATGTCTTTAATGAAGACAGGGTACTCGTTTACACCGGAAGGGGCGTTGATTCACCGAGGGATACTTCAAGAATGACGGTTAACGACCTTGGCCGGGCCCTTGAAGAGCTGACAACCGGAAGAACAGTTTCTGTACCGATAACAAATCCTATCGGCTGTAATATTAAATGGGAGGGAAAGGATGCTCACTGGATGCCGCCGGAAGCCTGTGACCTGGTATGAAAGTAATTGATGAAACGGATTTTGAATCCTTTTCTTCTTTTTTCAAAGGAGAAAAAGGACACCGGCGCGCGGAGTTTTTCATGCGTTTGTTTGCCATAGACAAAATAAACCGTGTGTATAGCAATTCCGGTGCATATTCCGGAGCAGAATTTGCTTCACATCTTCTTGATGATCTGGGAGTTAATTATTTGATTGGAAATTCTGAACGATTTAAGCTCTTGCCAGAAGGAGCGTTTATAACCATATCCAACCATCCCTACGGAGGGCTGGACGGCATCATACTTATTGACCTTATGGCCGGAATCCGGTCTGACTACAGGCTCATGGTCAACAAAATGCTCTCGCTGGTAAAAACGATGAATGAGAACTTCATTTCGGTCACTCCGACGCTTAACAAAAAAAACAGGATATCGTCCGAAAGCATTCATGGTGTACGCGAAACACTAACCAGGCTGAAGGATGGACACCCTGTGGGATTTTTCCCTTCAGGAGCAGTCTCCGACTTCAGGCTCAGAGACATGCGCATCAGGGATCGTAACTGGCAGTCAAGTATTCTGCATGTGATTAAATCAGTAAAGGTACCAGTACTGCCAATAAGGTTTTTTGATGGCAATTCCGCTTTCTTTTATTTTTTGGGACTGATCAACTGGAGAATCAGATCATTAAGGATGCCTTCAGAGGTTTTTAACAAAGGAAAACAGAATCCGCGTATCGGAATTGGCAATATTATTCCGGTAGCCGAACAGGAGAGATACAGGGATATCAACTCCTTTAGCGATTTCCTGCGCGAGGCTATATACAAAATGCCTATACCAAAATCATTCCTGCCTAAAAACAAGTTAAGATAAGTCCTCATGGATAAGAATAACAAAAAAAATTCTCCGACAATTCTCAACGAGATACTGGAATCAATATCACGCGACAGAACAAGGACCAACCTGCTCAAAAAATATGAACAGAAGGCTATTGCATTGTTAGTTCAGAAGATTCCTTCATGGATCTCGTCCAATATGCTTACGGCTGTTGGATTTACAGGCAGTTTCATTGTATTTTCAGCATTCGTTCTTGCCACGTATTTCAGTAATTACTACCTTCTTCTTGGTATCCCCGGTTTTGCAATAAGCTGGTTTGGTGATTCACTGGACGGGCGCATCGCTTATTACCGCAAAAAGCCAAGAAAAAATTACGGTTTTGTTCTTGATATCACCATCGACTGGATAAGCATCATCGTTATTGGAGGCGGATATATACTTTATTCGGAAGGGATATGGGAAATGCTCGGGTATATCTTTGTAGTGATGTACGGCTGGGAAATGATCATCGTGGTGATGAGGTATAAGATAACCGGGGATTATTCAATTGATGCAGGTAAATTCAGCCCGACTGAAGCAAGGATATTAATCTCGGCCATTATGATACTTGAGGTGATTATTCCCGGATCATTAGGGTATTCAACCACAGTTCTGGGAATAATCTTGTTTATTATCAATATTTTCGATACTCATAAATTGTTGCAGATCGCAGATGGCATTGATAAAAAGGCAAAAGGGGAAATATAAATTCAAGGGTTAATATCATCAAAATAAAAACTTCAGAAACATGAAAACAAAACTGATTATTTCAATCATTGTATTACTGGGAGTATTTGTCTCCTGCAAACAAAAACCAGCAGACCAGGCAGTAGTTCCTGAAACCCGGGCAGCCGCTCCGGCATATCAGAAAATGATAACAGCCAGGGTATTTATCAAGCCCGGCTTTGAGGAGGAATTTATAACCTCGGCACAATGGATAATTGATAACACCCATAAGGAGGGGGGCTGTATTGAGTATACCCTTTATCAGGATCCGAATAACCGGAGTAATTTTTTCTTCTTTGAAAAGTACAGGGACCAGGCTGCCATTGACTTTCATTTTGCAGCATCTTATTTCAAGGAATTTGGTGACAAGATCGCTGAAATGACAAGCCAGCCGACGGAGATAAAGATCATTGATATTGCAGGAGAAAAATAACCTGCCGGTAAGCCTGATACCTCGATCATTTGTTTTTCAGAACAAGATCGTATGAATGGTCAATTCCAGCGCCAGTGCAGGATCGCATTTAAGGTTTAAGCTGAGGTCTCCGTCAAGGTTGGCGAGAAGGAATATTTTGCCTTTTCTTTTAAAGACAAGTAAACAGGAATAATTTTCATACGTCAAATGGACTTATCATAATTGATAGATCAAATTTCATTTTACATACATACCCCAATAACATATATTCAAATAATAAAATTAATTTGTAACTTGAGTGCAACATACAATATTTTATTCTGTTGCTTAATTTCCACATAAAACCTGAGGTAACTAACCTTACGACCAAAATTCAATAATTAATTATTAATTCTTGTTTAGTTGACATTAAACTACGGATATAAGAATTTCACAATCAATTTTATAAAAGGAATCATGAAAAATCGAGTAACAGTTGTCAGCTTGTTCATGACTTGCTTATTAATACTTTCTTTAAATCTATTTTCGCAGCCTTCGGTTACTGACACAATTTTGGCAAAGAAATATTTTGTCCTTGCTGATAAATACTACAGTTCAGGCAATTTAGACAGTTCTAGCATTTATTATCAGAATGCGGCTGATATCTACAAACCAATTGCGCTAAAGAACAATGATCCCGGAGTTTGGGGGAAATTTATAAATTGTTTAAATAGAATATCTAATAATTTAACATCACAATACAGGCTTGATGAGGCTCAACAATTATTGGATACTGCATTAATATATTCTTTAAAATATCTTCGTGAAAAAAACCTGGAAACAGCAAATTTATTCAATGGGCTTGGGACGGTTTATGGTACCAAAGGAGAATACGATAAGGCTTTAGATTATTATTTTAAGTCTTTACAAATAAAAAAAGAACTTCTCGGCGAAAAACATCCTGACATAGCTGTGAGATTTAATAATATCGGAATTATTTATAATCTTAAAGGGGAGTACTACAAAGCTGTGGAATATCATTCCAAGGCTTTACAAATAAGACAAGAAATCCTTGGTGAAAAACATCCAGCTGTTGCTATGAGTCTTGATAATATCGGACTTGTTTATTCTAATTCAGGAGAATACAATAAGGCTTTGGATTATTTTTTTAAATCTTTACAAATAAAAAAAGAAATCCTTAGCGAAAAACATCCTGATTTCTCTAAGAGTTATGTTAATATTGGACTTGCTTATGGTGCTAAAGGAGAATACGATAAGGCTTTAGATTATTATTTTCAGGCTCTACAGATAAAAAAGGAAATCCTTGGCGAAAAACATCCTGACATATCTGTGATATATAATAATATAGCAAATATTTATATTTCAAATAATCAATACGACAACGCGCTGGAATATCATTTTAAGGCTTTACAAATAAGACGAGAAATCCTTGGTGAAAAACACCCTGAAGTTGTTAAAAGTTATTATAATATTGGATGGGCTTACATAGAAAAAGGCGAATATACCAAGTCTTTGGAATTTCTTTTTAATGCTTTACAAATAGGAAAGGAGATCCTCAGCGAAAAACATCCTACCATGGGCTATATTTATAATACTATTGGGAACAATTATTATTTTAAAAGAGAATATGATTTGGCGTTGGAATACGGTCTTAAATCGCTACATTTAAGAAAAGAAATCTTAGGCGAAAAACATCCCGATCTAATTTCGAATTATAATAATATCGCAAATATTTATGCTGATAAGAATGAAAAAGATTTGGCATTGGAATACTACAATCTGGCTTTAGAAATAGGAAAAGAAAAACTTGGAGAAAAACATCCTGAAGTGGCATTGCTTTATGATAATATTGGAATTACATATTTTGAAAAAGGGGAATACGAAAGGGCATTGGAATATTATTTACAGGCTTTACAAATAATACAAGAGGTCCTTGGGGAAAAACATCTGGAAGCTGCCGGGAATTATGAACATATTGGAAGTGCATATCACGAAAGAGGAGAATATGATCAGGCTTTGGATTATTATTTTAAAGCATTACAGATAAGAAAAGAATTGCTGGGTGAAAAACACACAGCTTTAGCCTCCAGCTATGATCATATTGGCCGTTTATATAAAGATAAAGGGGAGAAGGATTTAGCTTTGGAATATTATCAAAAAGAAGTTGCAAGTTGTTTAGGAAATTTCTATGAAACCGCAAATGTTTATACCGTTCCTGTTAATATGAAGATTTTAGATTGGAATTATTTACTAAAAGCTCTACAGGAAAAAACACACATTATTTCTGATGAAAACGAAATTCTTAAAGGGTTTATAGATTGTGACAGGAATAAAATCGCAATTAGACATTATCAGGCTTGCGACACAGTAATTGACATAACCCGCAAGGAAATCAGCACCCTGTCAGATAAACTGGCATTAGGCTTATTAGCAAATCAGGCCTATAAAAAAGCGATTGATTTCTTGATACCTTTTCAGACAAATGACAATACAGAGGGAATGAAAAGCATATCTGATAAGGATGCTGATCTGGCTTTTTATTTTTCGGAAAAGAACAAATCTGCTGTCCTCCTGGAAGCGCTAGCCGGACAAGAAGCACAGAAATATGCCGGGATTCCTGATAGTCTGTTGGAAAAGGAGCATAATCTGAAAACCGATATTACCTTCTATAAAAAAAAATTAGCTGAACCTGAAAATCTGGATAGTACTCAGGCATTACTATTTCAGGACAGATTATTCCACAGTAACCGAAGTTACGATAGCTTAATAGTAGTTTTCGAAAAGCAATTCCCCCAATATCACAATTTGAAATATAATACTAAAACCATATCCGTAAAGGATATTCAAAAACTGTTGGACAAGAAAACTGCTTTAAGATCATTCGCTGTAGGAGATAGCTCAATTACCATTTTCACATTGACAAAAAGTAAATTGAGTGTGCAGAAAGTTCCTAAGATTAAGAACCTGAGTGATAGTATTGTATGGTTTCGTTACGGATTAACAAAGACCAGTCCCCGGATGCAGGAAAACTTCCGACGGTTAGGGTATAAGCTTTATCAGCAGCTTTTTCCACAGAGCGGTTTGATTGCCAGACAAATTGAAAACCTCATTATAATTCCTGATGACGAATTGGCGATAATACCTTTTGAAAGTTTATTAACTGCCAATTATACCGGAGATATTAATGCATATAATAACTACCCTTACTTAATCAAAAAATATAAAATCAGTTATTCCTATTCAGCAAATTTATTTTACATGGCATTCTCTAATGAAGCCTCTTCGACAATAGAAATAAAGAAACTAGATGACTGGTTGGCATTTGCCCCGGTTTTTGATATTAGCAGAGAACAAAACATGGTAATGACAACCAGGGAGCTACAACGTCAAATAAACTGGCTTAATACAGATTCACTGATGACAAACCGATCTATGTTTGACAGAAGCTATATTACTCCGTTGCCTGCAACAGTAACTGAGACTGAATCCATTTTTAAACTTTATGATGATAACAACCTTAAAGCCAAAGTTTTATTACATAATAATGCCAATGAAAAGTTTATCAAATCAGGTGAATTAGAACACTACAAAGTACTTCACTTTGCAACACATGGCTTTGTCAATTCAGAGAGACCAGAACTTTCAGGTCTTTTACTTGAACAAGATACAACAGGTGGTGAAGATGGTATTCTTTACTCAGGAGAAATCTATAACCTGAAGTTAAATTCTGACCTGGTTGTTCTCTCAGCTTGTGAAACAGGGCTTGGCAAAATTCAGAAAGGTGAAGGTATAATTGGTCTAACAAGAGCTTTATTATATGCCGGAGCAAAGAATATCATTGTATCACTCTGGCAGGTTGCTGATGAAAGTACTTCTGACCTGATGGTGAATTTTTATAAGAACTCCCTCGCAGTTAAAGGACATCGATCATTCTCTGAGTCACTCCGAAATGCTAAGTTAGATATGATAAGTAATGGGAAATATGCACACCCATTATTCTGGTCTCCTTTTATTTTAATCGGAAACTGAACTAAATTTAATATTTTAAAATACGGATGATGCATTAACTTGAAAAATGTGTTATTATATTATTGATAAAAAACAAAATATAAATGTTCATGATTTATTGAGAAGAACAACGTTATCTATAACCGGAATAAATCTTTAGTTTAACTTTATTGATTTTTATTTACTACCATGAAAGCAAAACTTATTTTTGTCAGTCTCGGGATAATTCTGATTTGCGCTTTTTGTAATGGGCAGAACACCAAGAGTATCATCCAGAAAAATGAAAGTATTGCAAAATCATTTATTGAATATCTGAATTCACATGATGTTGGCAAATTCACCTCCCTGTTTGCAGAAAACGGTGTCTATGAAGAAGTCGCATCCGGCAGAAGCTACACAAACCGGCAGAATATTACTGTTTATATCGGATCAACAATTTCAGGAATACCTGATACAAAATTTGAAACAGTAAACATATTGGCAACCAATAACTTAGCTGTAGTTGAATGGATATGGAAAGGAACAAACTCAGTAGGATGGGATGACATGGGGCTTCCAGCGACCAACAAATATTTCGAGCTGAGAGGTGTTTCTGTTATGGTAATTGAAAACGGACTCATTACACGAAACAGCGATTACTGGGACTGGAATTCATTCTTAACCGGGATCGGGGCCAGACAATAGCGGATATTACATGAATTAAATCTCCTGACTAATAGGTTAAATATGGAAAAAGGAATCTCAATCAATGACACATTATGCAAGAACTGTAAAGTCTGTATAGAGATATGTCCGAATGGTATCTTTCAATCTGATAATGGTCATACATCAGTCAGATCTGAAAGGATTATGCTCTGCTTACTATGCGGACAATGCATGGCTGCATGTCCTGAAAAAGCAATTCAGGTTGAAGGCCTGGACTATAAGAAAGACTTTTTTGATCTGCCTGAGGCTATAAATTCATTTAATTCTTTAATTCAGAGTCGCAGATCTGTCCGTGCTTTTAAAAATATTCCGGTACCAAAAGATATATTAGAACAAATTGTCAATGCAATAACTTATGCTCCACCCTCTTTCCCTCCGATAAAAACAGAAATCACAGTAATTCATGATAAGCAACTAATTAAAGAATCCCTGCCGCATATGATTAATCTGTATGACAAACTTATGCAAGGATTGAAGAACCCTGTTGCCAGGCATATCATTAGCAGAAAAACCGGGCGGGAAAAGTTGCGTGTAATTCAAAACCATATTGTTCCCATGTTCAATATTAAGCTTCCGTTCATGAAGAATGGTTCGGAAGACGCCATTACCCGAAATGCTCAGGCAATGATATTATTTCATGCGAATAAGCAATCTGATAATTATGCTGCAGATATTTATATTGCTCTTGCATACGCTCTTTTAAAAGCTCATTCTTTAGGTATTGGTGCAACAGCAATTGATCTTATCCCTCCTGCCATTGAGCGAACCCCGGTTTTAAAACAATTGTTTAAAATACCGGAAGAAAATATAGTTGTTGCTTCTATGATTTTAGGGTATCCGAAATTCAAATATAAAAGAGCTATTCAAAGGCAGCTGAAAAGCATAACCTGGATTTAGTGAATACTCTGAAATAACAAAAAAAAGCCCTTCCCCCGGGAGAGAGAAGGGCTTGAAAATGATATTGTTATTAAAGAGAATACGGTTTCCTGTATTCGTAATTCATGAGCCGGTGGCCGCATGCTTCGGGATCATCAACAAAAGTATAAGTTGCGGGATTCCATTTAACCGGCCTCTTCAGCTCATTGGCAATATTGCCGAGGCAGCATGTGATAGCTGTACTGCAACCGACTTCGACCGAAGCGATCGGTTTCTTGCGTGAACGGACGCAATCAACGAAGTTCTGCATGTGCGGTGAGCTTATCTCGAATTGCAGACCAGCCTGTGAAGGAGCCGGGCGGTTCTGTGCCTGTCCCTGACCTGTCTGAGTCCTGCCTTGCTGTCCCTGACCCTGCTGACCTGCCGGTCTCTGCTGTCCGGGAGTTCTTGGCTGAGGACGGTTGCCGGCGATCTCTGCAGGAATAAGTGACTGGTCGGAGCATGCAATATATCCGCGTGCTACTTCGATCCATCCTTTTGTTCCGATGAATTTAATGCCCTGTGCTCCGGGGTTATCTTCAAGGTAGGGCTGTTCGGTCATAACCACGCCGGTGGCATATTTAAATGTCAAAAACTCTGTTCCGTTATAACCTTTAGGGATTATCTCAACAGGAGCGGAGCCATCCATTCCGATTGCAGCCTGGGCGATATCGAACATATGTGCTCCCCAGTCAGCGGTATATCCGTTGCCTGTTTCAAGATACCAGCGCCATGCTCCCCAGAGTGTTTCATTCTGAACAGGATCGAGTGTTATCTGAGGTGCCAGATCTGAATTGTAGATTATCTTGTCGTCGTTAAGCGGACCGAGCCATAGGTTCCAGTTCAGGTTTGCGGGTATAGGCATTGCGGGAAGATCGAGCGGTTTTGGAGGATCGCCTACTTTGGAAAATATCTTTTCGATATGTCCGATTGCGCCAGACTGTACGAGCTCAATTGCTTTCCGGAACTCCTTGCTTGAGCGCTGCTGGCTTCCTACCTGGACAACACGGCCGGTATGGTCTGCAACATCAAGCATTGTCAACGCCTCCTTAATTGTATAAGAGAGAGGCTTCTGTACATAAACATCTTTTCCTGCCTGGCAGGCATGAATTGTCATAAGGGCATGCCAGTGGTCAGGTGATACAACTTCGACAATGTCAATATCCTTGCGTTCAAGCAGCTGTTCATATTGCTCGTAAGTGTCGCAGCGGGGTGCGAGGCCTTTCGATTTCTGCCACTCTTCAATGGTTTTCTTGTAGCGCAGCTGTTTTATTGAGTCAACATCACAACAGGCAACAACCTGCAGTCCGGCAACTCCTGCGAATCCCCTGAAATCGGAGAGCGCCTGGCGGCCCAGTCCGATGGCCCCCATCAGAACACGGTCGCTTGGAGCAATCCGCATTCCGTCAATTACATAGCTTGGCAAAATGGTAAGGCCGGTAAGCCCTATGGCTGAAAGGCCCAGGAAGTCGCGCCTGTTCAGTCCTTTGGATTCTTTCTTTTTCATGTTATAAGATTGGTTAAGGTTTGATTTTCAAACTGGCAGCTAAATATACGATAATAAAGAATAAGCCAATTCTTCATTTCTTTAGTCCTTCATGTCTGCTGCATCAAACGACTCATGATTCTAGATACAGAGGAGGCACATAAAGACAAACATGACCGCTCCGATCAATGCAGCAACTAATCCCGGCAGCTTTCTTCTGCTTAAAAAGAAGATCATTATGAATCCGGTAAGTGAAACAACAACCATCACAACAGCCGAAAAATCGATGATCCAGAGCCAGTGAGCTCCGGTATCGCTTCCTTTATGAATGTCGTTGAGTACCCCGATAAGGCCTGAAGTTGTTACGGTCAATTCATATGAACCGGTTGACCGTTCAATAAATCCGTCTGCACTGTATCCCGGACCGGAGAATGAGACGGAGCATTCGTAATCATCAATCCGGAAATCTGAAAGCCTGGCCTTTATATTGTGGCTGCTTCTGATCATTTTTACAACATAATCCTTTGTTGCAGTTGTTGAATCGCCTGCTGATAAGAAGACAGGATCAATTCCTCCTGTCAATCTTTTTACCTTCTGTTTCGCAATGATCCATTCAGGGTGATTCAGTGTTATTCCGGTGAATGCAAAGAAAAAAAGGGCTGCAAAACCGAACATTGAAAGATAAATATGCAACCATCTGGCCAGCGCGTTAAAACTCTTTTTATGCATGGGAATTATGATGGGCTTACTGTTTTTTCGGTTTTACGGTATTCAATGATTGCCGAGGAGACCTCTGTCCCTGCCGGAAGCTCAAAACGCTGGTGCCTGCTGTTAAGTTCAACCTCCTGCCTGATAAGCTGATAGGTACCATGCTCCCTTATGACTTCGATGTATACTATATATTTTCCCTTTTTCTGCATCTTCCCCTGGTCATCTTTTCCGTCCCACCTGAATGTGTATTTTCCGGCTGGCCGTGTTGCACCTGTGATTGCATCGATATAGTCGCCCTGCACTGTTTTTTCATAATTCTTGCTGTACCACCTCCTGATATCGGGAAGCCACCTGTAATCATTGAACCAGAGAGCCAGCGTGCGTATGGGTTCTGCTTTCTCGTTTTCCACCCAGACGGCAACATAAGGGCGAAGCGCCCTGCCTTCAAACCTGGTCAGTTCGATTTCAATTACAAGCTCAAATTCCGATTCGGTATCGTATGATGAAAGCAGAAAAATAATCAATATGGCTGGTATCGTAATCAATTTTTTCATAGAGTGCTTTTCATATCAGACATCAATAACCGATGATTTATTTCATTCCGGGTCAAAGGGCAGATAGATTTCTTGGAAAGTCCCTGCTCTTACCTGAAAAGAAAAACCAGCGAACTGAACAAATGTTCTGGCCGCTTGCCTGAAAAAGGGTTAATAATCAATTACAATTTTCGCGGGCTACAGGAATTCAGACAGGAATTTTAACAAATTTCATTGTAGATTCAATCAAAGATAGAATGAAGGTTTTGCCAGGGAATGGCTTTGTTATTATTGCTGTGTTTTTGTATCTGATCTCCGCCGTAGACAACAATTCCGGATCCGGTGCCACTTAATTTTCGCCAATAACTGATACCCTTAAAGAATTCATTTGTTATTGTTTTTCCTGATTTTATCTCCACCGGTTTTAAGGCATCCGGGGTCTCAACTAAAATGTCAACCTCATGACCGGTATTATCACGCCAGAAGAAAATATTATCATTTTTAGCCCTGTTCAGAGAGTGTTTTCTTAATTCCGATACGATCAGGTTTTCAAAAATACTTCCATATAACGGATGCAGATTCAATTGATCACCTTTGGTTATCCCCAGAAGAGAACACAATATACCCGTATCATAGAAGTAAAGTTTTGGCATTTTTACGATACGTTTGTTAAAATTCCTGTAATACGGATAAACGCGAAAAGTGATAAAGGAGCTTTCAAGAACTGATAACCATGCACCAATAGTCTTGCTATCGACACCTGTTTCAAGAGCCAGGTTGCTCATATTCAGAATATGTCCGGCTCTTCCTGCACACAATCTTAAAAATCTCTCAAAAACGTTAAGATCGGCAATATTCTTTAATTGTCTGACGTCTCTTTCAATATATGTTGTAATATAGTTTGGATACCATCTGTGGTAATCTATATTCTGATCATAGACAGGAGGGTAAGATCCCGTAAGAATCTGGGTTGAAACAGGAGAAGATCTGCTTACTGACAATTCGGTAAAGGTAAACGGAAGAAGATATATGTAGGCGATTCTTCCTGCAAGGCTTTGGGAAATTGTTTCCTGAAGAAGAAAGTTATTGGATCCTGTAAGGATGAATCTCCCCTTAATGTCTTTTTCATCAAGCACCTGCTGAAGAAAGGAAAACAGGTCAGGAACCCGCTGGGCCTCATCAATTACTGCGCCTGAATTGTATTGTGACAGGAATCCGCGCGGATCATTGACAGCAAACCGCCTGCTGTCGGGATTTTCCAGATTCACATACGGCAGGTGATTAAAGACATATCTTGTCAGTGTTGTTTTTCCGGATTGTCTGGGTCCTACAACAGCAACTGCCTTGAACTGTCTGGCAAGTTTCTTAAGTTCGGTTTCAACCTCTCGCTTTATCATTGTACAAATATACAAATTCGGAATCCAATTCCATAATTGTAAAGAAAATATTTATTATCCGGTAAAGAACGGAAGTAAAAGCATTAGAAGAAACAGACAATAAGGAAATCCAGAAGTCAGACCACTTTTTTCCGAAACATATTAACTATACCTGTCTGGATGAGGTTAGTTAAACTTGCTGTAGCAATAAACAGGCTAATTGGCGAAAACAGAAATCGTTCACCGATGAAAAGAAATTATTTTCGTACCTTTTCCTTCCGGTTTTCAAAATAGCAAATGGAACATTTAAAATGAAATTTATATGGCAGATGAGACTGATACAAACGACACTAAGCGTAAGAGCGCTCCGGCAGCAATCATCGATGTGCGCACCGGCACGGACGTAGAATCCCTGAAACAGGCTATTACTGAACATTTGTTTTACCAGCAGGGCAGAAACATTGTAAATACTTCTCTTAATGACTTGTATATGGCTGTTTCGTATACCGTACGCGACAGGCTCATACGGCATGAACATAAGACTATGAATGCAGTGTTTGAAGATAAGAACGTACGGCTGGTCAGTTACCTGTCAGCCGAGTTTCTCATGGGGCCGCAGCTGGGTGTAAACCTGATTGACCTGAATATTTTTAATGAAATGAAGCAGGCAGTTGAAGAGCTTGGTTTTAATATAAACGAAATTCTGGCACAGGAAGAGGAACCCGGACTTGGCAATGGAGGCCTGGGACGTCTTGCTGCCTGTTACATCGATTCGCTGGCCTCACAGCAAATACCTGCCATTGGTTATGGAATACGCTATGAGTTTGGCATCTTCGATCAGGAGATCCGTGATGGCTGGCAGGTGGAAAAAACTGACAAATGGCTGCGTAAGGGAAATCCCTGGGAGAGTGCCCGTCCCGAACTTGCAGTGAATGTCAATTTCGGCGGCCACACTGAGTCATACACTGATTCCGGGGGACGTATATGCTACCGGTGGAAACCCGCCTATATGGTGACAGGAATACCTTACGACTCTCCTGTAATGGGATACAATGTACACTCATGCAATTTTCTTCGCCTGTGGAAGTCAGAAGCAGAGGAATCATTTGACTTTTCATCATTCAATCAGGGCGATTATTATAAGGCCGTGGATTATAAGGTGAAGTCCGAAAATATAAGCAAGGTATTATATCCCAATGATGAGATGCTCGAAGGGAAAAAGCTGCGTCTCAAACAGCAGTACTTTTTTGTTTCATGCTCTCTGCAGGATATGATGAATATTCATCTGAGATTTAACGGCAAGCCACAGGAATTTCATAAAAGATGGGCCATACAGCTTAATGATACGCATCCTTCAGTGTCAGTGGCTGAACTCATGCGCATACTCGTGGATGAATATAAAATTAATTGGGACACAGCATGGGATACAACCTGCAAAACATTCAGCTATACGAATCATACCCTGCTTCCTGAAGCGTTGGAAAAATGGTCCGTGGGTCTCTTCGCATACCTGGTGCCACGCGTGCTGGAGATCATCTATGAAATTAATTTCCGTTTTCTGAAAGAGGTAAGCAGGCAATTTCCTGGCGATGAAGGTAAATTATCGCGAATGTCTATCATTGATGAAACCGGAGGGAAATATATCCGCATGGCCAACCTGGCCTGTGCAGGCAGCTGCGCAATCAACGGAGTGGCTGCATTGCATACAGAGCTTCTAAAGCAACAGGTTCTGCCCGACTGGGTAGAAATGTTCCCGCAACGTTTCCATAATGTTACCAACGGAGTAACACCGCGGCGCTTTATTGTATTAAGTAATCCGGGATTAACGAAGCTTATTACAGATTCAATAGGTGATACCTGGCCCGGCAAGCTTGATGAACTGTGCAAGCTGGAACCTTTTGCCGGCGATGCTGCTTTCAGGGAACAGTTCAGGAATGTAAAACTGGAAAACAAGAAAAAGCTCGCAACATTGATAAAAGAAAGGACAGGCATTCCCGTTGATCCTTCATCAATGTTTGACGTACAGGTAAAACGCATTCATGAGTACAAGCGGCAGCACCTTAATGTGTTGAATATCATTACACTATACAGGCGAATAAAACAAGACCCAAACATTGATATTGTTCCCCCGCACATTTATTTTTGGCGGCAAGGCAGCGCCGGGATATCATATTGCTAAACTTATGATCAAGCTGATCAACTCGGTGGGTGATGTTGTAAACAGTGACCCTGATGTGAAAGGGAGGCTAAAAGTGGTTTTCTTTCCTGATTTCAATGTAACCAACGCACAGCATATTTACCCGGCAGCTGACCTTTCAGAGCAGATATCAACAGCAGGCAAAGAAGCCAGTGGCACAGGCAACATGAAATTTTCTATGAACGGCGCCCTCACCATCGGCACGCTCGATGGGGCCAATGTCGAGATCAGGGAAGAAGTGGGTGACGATAATTTCTTCCTGTTTGGCCTCACGGCTCCACAGGTTGAAGAATCCAAACGCAACGGGTACAACCCGCACTTCATTTATGATCATAACGATGAGTTGCGCGAAGTGATAAACATGATCAATTCAGGCTGTTTTTCCAAAGGCAACTGCAACCTGTTTAAACCCATCACCGACAACCTGTTATGGCATGATCCGTTTATGCTTATGGCTGATTATCCTTTGTATATTGCCTGCCAGGACTTAGTTGCCGACACCTGGAAAAACCCCGGTAAATGGAACGAAATGGCAATTATGAACGTGGCCAGGATGGGCAGGTTCTCATCAGACAGGTCAATTCAGGATTATTGTGAAAAGATATGGAAAGTGAAACCGTTCAGGATCAAGTAAAATATATATATTAGGTTTATGCAAACATTTTTCTTTTTTATTTGCAGTTGGACATATGTGAAAAAGCGGTTGCCCTTATGATAAAAATATTGTTTTCTCCAGACACGTTACACTGGTTGTTACTTCTATAATATAAATGGTCTCTTAAAAAAAAGCTATTTTTATGCTTTAATATCTTTCTTGAGTTGTATCCCTGATGACCAGGCTGTTTATTTTATTCTTAATTGCTTTTCATCTTTTTCCGGAAGTTGTTTCCGGCACTTTAATAAAAGGTGATTCTATTGATAATCAGATCCTTTATAATGGCAGGCTCTGGCGCAACTTATACCACCGGGTGGTAGGCGACCAGTTCCTTTTCACCAGCGAATTGCTGGAGGGTTCAGTCACCATTGAAGGTATGCAGTTTAAAAATGTCATGCTCCGATATGATATTTTTCAGGATGAACTGCTGGCAATGAACCGTAAGGATATGATCATTCTGCTCAACAGGGAGAAGATTGATAACTTCACACTGAGCTTTAACAACCGGCAGTTTGATTTTATAAAACTTGATAATGACAGCATTAATAATCTCTCAGGGTATGTAAACATACTACTCAGGGGAGAGGTCTCGATATGGGTTAAATACAGGAAAGAAATAGTAATGCTGGGTCACGAAGGCAGGCTTGACAAATTCAACCAGGTCCAGAGAATTTTTCTGGTAAAAGAAGAGAAGGCATACCAGGTTAAATCCAAAAGAGATATACTCAGACTGTTGAATGATCAGAAACAGGTTTTAAGGGATTTTATGAGAAAAGATAAGTCAGAAATCTCCAAAAATAGTCCCGACACTTTTATTCCCGTAATCTTGTTTTATAATAAATTAAACTCAGCTCCTGATGAGACATAAGCTTATTTTATTGCTCTCATTATTGCTTATCAGCTTCAGGATGAGTTCCCAGGAAGAGTGTCTGATTACCTGGGATTACAGCAGCCTTACATTTAATGAATTTGTCAGGGCAGCGGAAGATCAGTATCAGATACGCTTTTTTTTTAAGGATGAGTGGGTGAAGGATCTCCGGCCGGGAGACCATCCTCAGATTACTTCATTAACTGAATTGCTTGATTCGCTGTTCAGGGACGAATCACTGTTCTATTTTATTAAAAACAAAAGAGATTTAATAATCACAAAAGGTTATGCTGTTAAAAGGACCGGTAAGCCATCTGCCGGAGAAGAACAAAATTATATTGCACCGACTGAACTGATAACAGGTAGTGAGAAAACGGTAAACAGGAGCAACTTTTATGATATCGGGGATCCTTACCGGGGATTCAGGCCCGGAATCAGAATTCTGTCAGGCTATGTTACCGACAGGGATACAAAAGATCCTGTTGCCGGAGCAACCATATTCATTCCTGAATTATCTGCAGGAACAGTAACCGATGAATTCGGACATTATAAGATTTCCCTTCCGGGGGGCTCATATCTTCTTCAGTTTTCTTTTCTGGGGATGAAAGAGAAAAGGTTAAATGTAAACCTTTACGACGACGGAGAACTGGATGTTGAAATGAACAGCGTCCTGATCCCCCTTCAGGAAACCGTTGTATCGGCAAAGAAGAACATGGTCATGCAGAGATATGAAACCGGGGTTGAGAAGATCAATATGGCATCTTTCAGGTTGTTACCGGCGCAGATGGGAGAATCTGACATTATCAGGAACGTTCTTTTAATGCCCGGGATTAAGTCGGTCGGAGAAGGATCAGCAGGATTTAACGTGCGGGGCGGTTCATCAGATCAGAACCTGATACTGCTTTACGGAGCTCCAGTATATAACTCTTCACATTTCTTTGGCTTTTTCTCTGCCGTGAATGCTGATATCATTAACGACGTTACTTTATATAAAGGAGGGATTCCAACCCGTTACGGCGGAAGGATCTCATCTGTACTCGATATAGGGACCAGGGATGGGAACTGGAAGGAATTTAAAGGGAATGCGGGATTAAGTCCTGTTACAACACATCTTACTATTGAAACTCCTGTCATTAAAGATACATGCACTCTTATTCTTACAGGCAGGACCACCTATTCAAACTGGCTCCTCAGGCTTATTGACAATCCGGCTTTCAGCAGTAGCAGCGCCTTCTTTTATGATCTGAACGGCAAAATGACAATTGATATCAACAGGAACAACAGGATTGAGCTGGCCTCATATCTGAGCCATGACTCTTTCCGGTTCAATTCTGATACCACTTATGGCTATAAAAATAATATCATAGCAGTAAAGTGGCGCCATTTCTTCAACCAGCGGTTTTTTGGCATTTTCACACTTAACAACAGCAATTACAGGTATGATGTTTCAGGCGATAAGATTCCTATTGAAGGATTCATAATGTCGCACAGAATTAACAGCACCGGATTTAAGGCCGATTTCAATATGTACCTGGGGCGGAATGAAATTAATTACGGACTGGATGTTACAGGATATAATGTGTCTCCCGGGAAACTTCTGCCTTTTGGAAATTCTTCACTTGTAACAGAAACAATTATACCGGATGAGCAAGGACTTGAAACGGCCGTTTATATAGATGATAAATATACGCTGACTGACAATATTTTCCTGAACGCAGGTATAAGATTTTCTTCTTTTTTTGTTCTTGGGCCGGCAGATATCCTGATTTATGACCCTGACTATTCACGCAGCAGCCTGACAGTCATTGATACTCTGTCTTTCAATTCCGGGCAAACAGTAAACACCTATGGCGGCCCCGAATTACGTATATCCCTCAATTTCAGGCCAGGCACCTCAAGCTCCTTTAAAATCAATTACAACAGGACAAGGCAATATCTTCATCTGATGTCTAATACCACCTCCATATCGCCAACAGACACATGGAAACTGAGCGATTATTATTTCAGGCCCCAGACAGGTGATCAGTATTCGGCAGGATTCTATAAGATGCTTTTCAATTCAAGAGTAGAAACATCTGTTGAGGCTTATTACAAGCAGATCAGAAATATGATCGATTTTAAGGGGGGAACCAGCCTTGTAATGAATATGGAGACAGAGACCGACCTGGTGAATGTGAAGGGGAAGGCTTACGGACTTGAATTCATGATCAGGAAACCGGAAGGAAGACTCAGATGGAGCTTAGCATATACCTTTTCAAGGATCCTTATTAAAAGTACAGGTAGTTTCAGCGATGAGATCATTAATAAAGGCAAATGGTTTCCGGCAAACTTTGATAAACCAAACGACCTTGTTGCTACTACGAGTTTTATCTTTTCACGGCGGCTCAGCTTTTCAGCCAATTATACATGGAGCACGGGCAGGCCCATTACCTATCCGATATCAACCTACTATACTGGCGATATTATGCTGATTCAATTCTCTGAAAGGAACAAATACAGAGTTCCCGATTATATGAGGCTCGATATTGCAGCTACATTGAACGGAAACCTGAGATCACGTAAAATTGCCCATCCGCACTGGATCTTTTCTGTATATAACCTGCTGGGACGCCAGAACGTGTATTCAGTATTTTTCAGAAATGAATATAACAGGGTACAGGGTTATAAAATCTCAATATTTGACAGGGCCGTACCTTCGCTGTCATTCAATTTTGACTTTTAAGATTGTGAAAATGAATTATTTATATATAACCGCCATGTTTTTCCTGATAATCACCGGATGCGTTACACAATTTATTCCCGAAACCGATGAGCAGGAGTCTTCACTGGTGGTTGAGGGACTGATAACCGATCAGCCGGGCATTTACACAGTAAAACTGGCAAAGTCAGTGCCACTGGCGGCAAATATTTCAAAAGAGATGCTCACAGGGTGTACTGTCATAATATCGGACAATCTGAACAACCAGGTGCGGCTTGCTGAGACGAGCCCCGGGGTATATACAACAAGAGAAAATGAATTCAGGGGGCAAACGGGACGAATATACAGGCTGCAAATTGAAACAAATAGTCCTGAACTCTTAAATAAAACCTATGAATCGCTTCCGATGGAAATGAACCCGGTGCCAGTAATTGACACCATTTATTATAAAAAACTTGATACGGAGACTGACGATGAGGGAAAAGTGTTAAAACAGGCCTGCCAGGTCTACCTGAATACATTTGATAAAAGCGGATCGTGCGAATTTTACCGGTGGGATTTTTCTGAAACATGGATGTTCAGGCTGCCTTATGACGTGCAGAATCAAATATGCTGGATAACCAAACCATCCAGGTCAATCTTAATAAAAACAACCTCGGTTCTGTCTGAAAACAGGATCGAGAAAATGCCCGTAAATTATATTACGGGGGAAACTGACAGGTTGTCGGAGAAATATAGCATAAATATAAACCAGTATTCACTTAACGAAGATGAATTTAATTACTGGGAAAGACTCCGTAATGTATCAGAAAATGTAGGAGGACTGTATGATATTACTCCGGTTTCAATTCCAGGCAATATTTACTGTAATGAGGATCCTTATGAACAGGTCCTGGGATATTTCAGCGTATCAGCAGTGAGCTCAAAAAGGCTTTTTATCAAAGACGGCTTTGAAGGCGTGGCGCATCTTTACGGCGAGTGCCCGGCCGACACTATTTACGGAGACGAGGCAATTCCAGGACTGGGAGAGACAACATGGATCATAATAAACAGTTCATTCAGCAGGCCCCCTTTTAAGGTTACCACCAATTATGAAAGATGTGCAGACTGTACAATTAGTGGGACCAATGTGGAACCTTTATTCTGGAGAGAGGATAATCAGTAAGGATCTGGATGGAAACCAAAATGAAAAAATACTTACTGCCGGCAATATTACTGATGATGTTCATCCAGGGAGCTCCTTTTGTTTACGGACAGAGCCGGAATATAAGCCTTGAATTCATTATAAATAAATTTAACACCTATTGTGGATCCGTTCCCTGGGAGGAAGTATATGTCCATACCGACAGGGAGGAATATATAGCCGGAGAGCAGATATGGTTCAAAATATATGTTATAGACCGGCAAAGTATAAAACCATCACTTAACAGCAGGATAGTATATGTTGAGCTGATCAATATGTATGGCAATCCTGTTATCAGGAGAAGCATTAAGGTTGATAACGGCTCCGGCCCGGGAGAGTTCATCCTGCCCGATTCATTAAGCTCGGGAACCTATACTTTTAAAGCATATACCAACCGGATGAAAAATTTCCTGCCCGGAAATTGTTTCCTGAAAGAGATAAAAATATATAACACTATCCGTGACCAGGTATTTAAAGAAAAACCGGTTCTTTCTGACCGGGATAAAGAAGCAGGGACTCACTCTCTTTTCAGGGAGGAGGAGTTTATGCTCAGGACCCTGAGAAACATTGATGGCAGCATGGACCTGGCAATACATACAACAAATAAATTCAGATCCCGGTATGGTAATATATTCTTTGTATTAACAGAGTCCCGGGGCAACACAGGTTATGCGGCTGAAATAAGGATAGCTGAAGATTCAACCGGTATTAATATTCCACGGAAATATATGGCCGCCGGAATTAATCATATCACTCTTTTCTCATCTTCCGGAGACCCCATTTATGAAAGATATATTTACGCACCTGAAGGATCAGCGGAAATGCCCGTTTTTAATATTCCGGAGAGCTGCAGTTCGCGGGAGAGGGTATTCATTGAAGAACATTCTGGTAGTGATTTTTCATTACCAATGACGGCTGATCTCAGCATATCGGCAGCTCCTGCGGTGAAGGGGAATTCTTTTCCGGGGATCAGCGATTATATGGTTTTCGGGACAGAATTCGGACCCCTTCCTGACAGCATCAGGAACAGACCGCTGAATGAATTCTCTCCCCGGGAAATTGATAAATTTCTTCTGACCCTTAAGAGTAACTGGATTGACTGGTCTGTAATATTATCCGAAAAGCTGCCTGTTTTGAATTACGGATTTGAAACCCGGTATCACTATCTGACCGGCCGGCTTGTAAACAGAACAACTATGAAAGGCGGTCCGAACAGGTTTCTCTTTCTCTCCTCTCCCTCCAAAACACCTTCATTTCAATATGCAGTCACCGATTCATCGGGTAATTTCCTTTTTTGTATTCCCGTCACAGGCATTTCATTTGATCTGGTAATACAACCCGCAAAACCGGAGAAAGTTGATCTGATAATGGTGAGATCCCCATTTGCAGAGACTCAGTTTCAGGATGAACGGCCTTCACTGATTGAAAAAGATACCCCGGATCATATTCTTGAGATGAGCTCAAACTACCAGGTCGGGAAAATATATGAGATTATCACGGCAGAATATCCTGAAGAAGAGGCAAATACAGAAATGGCATCGAAAAGGTTTTACGGGAAACCGGATATTGAACTTATCATGGATGACTACATTAAGCTTCCTGTGATGCAGGAGGTTTTCTTTGAGCTGATACAGGGTGTATCCCTGAAAAAGAGAAAGTCGGATTATGAGATTATTATGAATGACCCGTTAGATGACAAACCATATAATACCCCTCCGGGACTATTTGTTGATGGTGTTTTTATAAATGATCCTTCATTAATAGCGGCGATGGATCCTGAGGCGGTTGAAAAAATAGATGTAATAAATGAAGCCTATTATATCGGTGATTATTTCTTCGAGGGAATAATAAATATTATAACAAGGAATGGGGATCTGAGTGATATTTCACTTCCAGAAAATGCTTTAAGGATTCCGCTCATGGTGACTCAGCCGGCGGGCCGGTTTGTTTCACCCGATTATTCAGGTCATCAAAATGAATTGGAACGAATCCCTGACAGCCGGAACACAATTTTCTGGGATCCCTCTGTGAAACCGGGTCCGGATGGCAGGATTTCGGTTGAGTTCTGGAGTTCAGATCATGAGGGGAGCTTAGTTTTGAACATTGAAGGTATTGGTGAGGATGGTTCTCTGATGACAATAAGAAAAATTATTAATGTTACAGATGATTAAGCCGGGGCTAAAAACAAAAACAATACAAACCAAAAATATTTTTACAGGAGCAAGAGTATAACATATCATTTAAATTAAAAAAAATCAATTGATTATGATTTTCTACTCAAGAACAATTCCTGTGGGGCAATGATCGGAACCTGTTATTTCTTCAAGGATAAAGGCTTCTTTTACTGATTCAAGCAATGATTCGCTCACCAGGAAATAATCTATTCTCCAGCCTATGTTCTTCGATCTTGCCCCCGCTCTGAAGCTCCACCAGCTGTATCTCCCTGTTTCCCCGGGGTGCAGATAGCGGAATGTATCTGCCAGTCTTCCTTCTGTGAGCCTGTTCATTCCATCAATCTCTTCCTGCATATAACCGGCAGCTTTGTTGTAATTCTCTTTAGGCCGTGCCAGATCAATAGCTTTGTGCGCTACGTTTAAGTCACCACATACAATTACCGGTTTTGTCTTTTCAAGATCCTTCAGGTAACTGAAAAATGCCCTGTCCCATTCCTTTCTGTAACCCAGCCTCAGAAGCTCGGCACCTGAATTCGGCACATAAACATTTACCAGAAAAAACGAGTTATAATCAAGGCATAATACCCGTCCTTCGTTATCGTACTCCTTTATATTGATACCTTTCGTAACATTCACCGGTTTAACTTTTGTTATAACTGCAGTGCCCGAGTAACCGGGTCTCTCAGCAGAATTAGAGTATAGATAATACTCACTAAGGGATTGAAGGGTTTCTGCAACTTGATGATCCTGTGCCTTGGTTTCCTGCATACAAAGCATATCAGGATCAAGGATTTTGAGTTCTTCAAAAAAGGATTTTTTTGTAATGGCGCGGATACCATTTACGTTCCAGGAAATAATTTTCATGATTTCTATATTGTTGACATGTAAAAATAGCTACTGAAATGAAATAAACAATTACAGTGAGGACTTTATCCGGAAAGGTTTGTTGAACAAAATAAGAATCTGATATTTTAACCGAATAATAGCACATACTATCATGGCTGATTTGAAGACAAGATTAGGGGACTGGAGCTCAGGAATCCCGTAATAAACAGGAGCAAATAACCATGTGACAAATATTGACAATCTTAAAAGAATTGAGGAAGCAGGTGTTGACGGATTAGAATTGAATTTCTACACTCTCCCGGAAAAGCCGGATATAGATATCGAAACTCAACAGCACGTTTTTCCTTATAATTTGAGCAACCCTGAAGATAAACGTTTGCACTTTGCAAAAGAAAATCAGTAAACTCAGTAATATATTCTTAATACCCATCCCTGTTGCTGTTGAAATGAAACAGAAATGTAACAATATCTTCACAATCAGCACAGTAGATACTCCATTGAAATGATTTAGCTTTATTTTCTGAAAGATGAAGCTATCACTGAAGTAAAAGTGGCAATTTAATAAATCATAATAGTATGACCAGAACCCGTTTGCTCGATGTATTTGCACCAAAGTACCATTCATTGTTCCCTGCTATCGAAAAGAATGCTGAAAATCTGGTACTGGCTGCTGAACAACTTGAGATTTTATTACGAACCGCTGATCTGCAAAAACCGGCAGATATCATTTTAAGGCTGAATGAACTTCAGAAGATATCAGATTCTCTGGCAAATGATACATATTCTATATTAAGGTCCCTGTTTATTCTTCCATTTGATAAGGAAGACATAAACGAGCTTGTCAATCAGATTAATGATTTGATGGAATCAATTAACAATATTGGCCGAATTCTGTATTCAGGCAGGGTTGTGGAACAATATTCCATTTATAACGAACTGGCCGGTATTATAACTCAAGCCGCAAAAGAGTTATATGTCTGTTGCAGATACTTTCGTAATACCGCCAATAACAAAAGGGAGATAATTGCCTGCTGTGATAATCTCAGCAATTATGAAAAGAGGGCAAATGAAATACTTTATTCCGGCATTCTGAACCATTTAGTTAATAATGAAAATACGGGTTTATTGACAAAGAAGAAGAAAATCCTTGAATTATTTATGACCTGCATTCATCAGACCAGTATGGTAACAAAAGTAATTAAAGGGATAATAATCAAGGTTATGTGAGTTTGGAGAATCATTGAACAAAGACCACTACCTGGTATCCGGGCACAAAAATATCATTCTTACCCGGGAATTTTATCATAAATTTAGAATCTGAACTATTCGAATGCGGTTATTTCCCCAAAGATGTGTTCTAAAGGCCTTCAGAGGAAGCTGTTTGACTTTTAAAACAAATATATTTGAAGATGAAAACAATTGTCGTATTTTATTCAAGAAAAGGTAGTAACAAATACCTCGCCGGGAGAATTGCCGGTAGTTTGTCTTGCGATATTGAGGAGATAAGGCCCCGGCTGAATATCTTTTTGTTGTTCTTAATGAATATACATCTGGGTATATGGCCCCTGAAAAAAAGAATTGAGGAATATGAAAAGGTTATATTATGCGGTCCGATATGGATGGGCCGATTGATTCCTCCGCTGCGAAGTTTTATCAAAAAATATACTCAAAAAATCAATGAACTGGTTTTTGTATCCTGTTGCGGCAGTACATATGAGAAGAAAGATGAAAAATTCGGACATGGGCTGGTCTTCAGGGAGGTGGAAAAGATGATAAATGGTAAATGCATTCTGTGCCAGGCTTTTCCGATTGTTCTTGTTCTGCCCGATGACAAAAAAGAGGATACAGATGCTTTTATGAAAACACACCTGAATAATGAAAACTTTAAGGGTGAAATTGAAGTACACTTTCAAAAGTTTCTAAAGATCCTTACTTCCGGAAATAACTAGATGACTATTATGAATTCACGTAAAACACCAGATATGAAAAAAGAATCGGCCAGACCAAATAAACTTAATTTACTGCCCGGGATCATTATTGTGATCCTGCAGTGGCTTTTAAGATACCTTCTCCCTGCTCTTATACCTAAAGCTGCCGCAATCGGATTTTTAGGCGGGGTTGCATGCGGCCTGGCTCTGGTTGTATGGTGGCTTTTCTTCAGCCATGCCGCAAGAATAGAAAGATGGGGCGCTATCGTTCTGATAATAATTGTAATGTATGGAACATCTCTGCTTCTCGATAAATCGATTGCCACAGCCAATATGGGACTGATGTTCATTATCTTTTCGATACCTGTGATATCCCTCTCCTTCGTTATCTGGGCAGTTTTAACAAGGAACCTGTCAACAGCAGTAAGGAGAATTACAATGGTCGTATTCATTGTTGTTGCATCAGGAATATGGACCTTACTAAGGACAAATGGAATGACAGGGGACGGCCGTCATTATCTTGGCTGGAGATGGGCAGAAACCAAAGAAGAGATATTGCTGACGCATGATGGAAACGATGCAGTTTTGTCTTTGTCAGGTATAGTTACTGCTGATACTATTTCAGAATGGACGGGATTTCGTGGAGCCAACCGCGACGGCATCGTAAAAGGCATTAAGATCAATACTGATTGGTCCGCTTCACCTCCGGTAGAGATATGGCGTAAGCCTGTCGGACCGGGATGCTCATCTTTTGCCGTCAAAGGCGACAGGATTTACACCCAGGAACAGCTTGGAGAAAATGAGACTGTTTCCTGCTACAGCCTTTTAACCGGTAACCTGGTCTGGAAGCACGGGGATAAGGCACGATTCGAGGAATCACATGCGGGACCAGGTCCCCGGTCAACTCCCACAATTGCTGGAAATGATGTTTATACTTTAGGCGCTACCGGTATCCTTAATGTACTTGACGCTATTAACGGATCTGTTATCTGGTCGCGCAATGCATCTTCAGATGCTGGTGTAAAAGTCCCAGCCTGGGGGTTTACTTCTTCTCCGCTCATAACAGGAAATACAGTGATTGTCGCTCTTGCGGGAAAGATGGCCGCATACGATATTACAACAGGGGATCCTGTGTGGTTTGGTCCTGATGGCGGTTCAGGCTACAGCTCGCCTCAGTTGGTTTTTCTGAACGGAGAAGAGCAGGTGCTTTTGATGAGTTCAAAGGGAGCACAGAGCGTAGAACCGGAGACAGGCAGGAAGAAATGGGAATATACCTGGGAAATACCGGACAGGATACTTCAACCATCCTCTATTGAAGGCAATGATCTTCTGCTTAGCGGTGAAAACATAAGCATCTGCCGGGTATCTGTAAAAAGGGAAGCTGACGTTTATAAGATTAAAAAATTATGGGAATCATCTGATTATAAAGTCAATTTCAACGATTTTATCATTCATAAGGGTTATGCCTATGCGTTTGACGGTCCTTATCTTACCTGTCTCAATCTGAAGGATGGAAAACGGATGTGGAGAGGAGCCCGCTACCGTGGTTTCCAGATATTGCTTGCAGACCAGGACTTACTTCTTATACTAACTGAAAAAGGGGAGGTGACGCTGGTTTCGGCGGTACCTGAAAAATTCACTGAACTGGCAACTATCCGGGTCCTGAATGCCAGGACATGGAGCCATCCCGTACTTGCCGGCAACATACTGGTTGTCAGGAACCACGAGGAGATGGTTGCTTACAGACTTGATGTAAGGAAATATGTTACTGATTGACATTAAAACAAAAAAGAAAAACGGTCATTCCCGCGAAAAACGTAATTAAATGGAGATAAAGCCATTTCCAAACTACCCTGCCCTCGATGGGTATCACTGCCAGACCAGCTCGCTGGCAAAGATATTTCACTTTCATGATCACCCCTTAACAGAGGATATGCTTCTGGGCCTTGGCTCAGGAATGGGATTCATCTACTGGAAGATGAAAATGGGTAGCGAAGATTTTGTTTTTATCGGGGGCAGGGGCAATAACAAAGGCTTCTTTGACGATATTGGCATGAGAACCGGTGTAAAAATAAAGACCATCACCACCGGCAGTGCAAAAAAAGCTGAAGGATACCTTATTAAGAAACTTTCAGAGGAAGAGCCCGTGATGCTTTTCGGCGACATGGGCTTTCTTCCATGGTTCGAGTTTCCGCAGGAGTATCATTTCGGAGGGCATACCTTTGTTGCATGCGGATTTGATGGAAAGGAAAATGTGCTGTGCTCAGACATGGACCCGAAAGCCACCGGCCTTAAAAAGGGATTTTATCATCCTGTCACCCTCGATCAATTGAGAAAGGCCAGGGGGTCAAAGTACAAACCATTCCCTCCGCAGAACAGCTGGTTAGAGTTTGATTTCAGCGGTTTTCACCAGCCCGGGGAAGAAGATATTTATTCAGCAATAAAGCAGACCATTGATTCACAGATGAATCCGCCCATTAAGAATATTGGTATAAAGGGAATTAAACACACATCTAAGGAGCTGCTGAAATGGCCGGAGATATTCAATGATCATGAACTGAGAATGAACCTTTTCAGTCTCTATATCTATATTGAGGTTGGAGGTACCGGAGGAGGCTGTTTCCGGTATATGTATTCAAGGTTTCTGGAAGAATCGGCAAAGATCACAAAAAACAGGAAGCTTCTTGGACCTTCAGAGAAATTCAGAAGATCAGGAGAATTATTCTCTGAAACCGGACAAATGTTTACTGATGCCGAAAAGGCAGGTGATCTGAAAGAAAGGATTCGTCAGGCAAGCAGCAATTTTAATAAAATCTGCGATATTGAAACCGAAGCCTTAAAGGAATTGTCCGGTTCATTAACCTCCTGACAGAGGGTTAATTTACACAGAATTTTTTAACTTCGTCCCTGCAGATATACTGAACGGCCCACTTCTCCGACTGACCTGCAGGAGTAAGCCAGCTCCCCTCTCACCTGTTCAACCAGTTCTTGAAATTCCTCGATCGCTCAAAGCTGATTATGATATCTTCACCTGCAGGGGGGGTTAAAATGATCCTGATCCTGCTCTTCGATAGAATATGAATGTTATCAATGGCATTTATGTGAACTAAATACTTGCGGTTAACCCTGAAAAATAGTTCCGGATCCATCATCTTTTCAAGGGCATCCAGCGAATGATCCACTGCCATCGATCTGCCGGAAGTTGTCTGAATGAAAATACCTTTATCCCTGGCAAAAAAATAAGCAATATCCTCTGTATTGATTATCTTAACCTTAGGACCTATTGTAATTACAAACCGTTTCCTGTACTTATCTTCCTTTTTAATAAAAGACTTCAATAACGATTCAATATTTATTTCCCTGGTTTTAACAAGGTTCTCATATCTCCTGAGGCTTTGTTTAAGTTTCTCAATATCAAAAGGTTTCAGCAAGTAATCAATACTATTCACCCTGAAGGCATCAATCGCATACTTATCATATGCAGTTGTAAAAATGATGGGTGTATTTACTTCTGTTTTTTCAAAAATATCAAAGCTTAAACCATCCGATAACTGGATATCACAAAAGATCAGATCGGCACTATTTTCTTTAAGCCAGGCTATTGAATCCCTGACTGTACCTGTCACTGCTGTCACAGAAATTGATATATCGATCTGCTTAAGCATTTCCGTCAGTCTCCCTGATGCGATTTTCTCGTCCTCAATAATTAATACATTCATGACAGTTTATTTCACAGTTATCAGTTTTCAGTAAGAAGCGGGATCGCTGCAATGAACTCTTTTTCGTCCTGTCTGAAATAAGGCAACCTTTCTGATACCAGCCTGTATCTGTCAGTCAGATTCTTCAGCCCGGTATTTGGCGAGTCGTACGAGTAATTCTTCCTGTTAATATTGTTCTTCACAACTACAAAATCCTCTTCAATCCATACATTTATTTTCAGGGGAAACATGTCAGATATCTCATTGTGCTTTATTGCATTTTCAATAAGGACCTGGAGAGATAATGGCATTACAGTCAGATGAAGTTTTTCCTGATCAATGTTTATCTCTGCTGCCAGGTTTTCTCCAAACCTGATCTTCTGAAGATATATGTACGATTTCACAAATGAAAGCTCGTCTTCCAGCTCAACCGAATTAAGATCTTTTATATCAAGAACATAACGGTAAACAGAAGAGAATTCATTGACAAATTCAACAGCTTTCTGCGGGTTTTCAGGGATCAGGCTTGATAATGCATTCAGGTTGTTGAAAAGGAAATGGGGATTAACCTGGTTCTTTAGTGTTTCATATTGTGATTTTATATTTTCTTTTTCCAGTGACGCTGATAGTATCAGGGTCTCCTTCCACTTATAGAAAAGAAAATATCCCTCGTAGACAGAAGTGGTAAAAAAAGTGATCAGTAAAATAGACAGGTGAAGGCTCTTCATCTCAACCCAGTAATTACCATCAACGTCGTGGAAAAAATAATTGATATAGTAAACGATCAGCCCAAGTACAAAAATCAGAACAAGCAGAAAAAAGCTGATGACCAGGAGGTGAAGAAAGGGATTTTTTTCCCAGGGATACCTCCTCCACAGGAATGAGACCACATACCTGCTGGTTTCCCAGGCAACCAGGGTAAGAAGCGTGGATATCAGTATCCATTTCAATAATCCGCCAGTATCGGATTTCGTATAAAATATAAGCGGCATAACGACACCGATCACAACAATGCCGGTTAACCTGATATAGACATCGTGTACGACGTATCTTTTATCTTTCCTGTGATCCATACCTGAATATCAGTTTTTACATTTTGCCAGTATCATGAGGGCATATTGCTTACCCCAGTCAGGGGAGATTGAATCATGCAAATGAAAAGTCTCAAATTTTTCAATTGATTTTTCAATCAGCGGCAAAGCTTTTTCTTTTCCACCGCCCATAAATGAGGGTGTATTGAATAAATTAACACCTTCCCAGAGGTAACTCCTGGGGTTCTCAGAATCAAGTTCCCTGGCTTTCCGGAACGTTTCCAGGCATGTTTTATTATACTTAAAGCCCCTTGTCATCGGATCAACGCTCATTTTTGCCTGAAGAATGAAACCTTTCATTACCCAAATTTCAGAATTTTCCGGTGATAATTGATCTGCCCTGCTGATCAACTCTTCAGCCTTTTCAATATTCAGATCTCTCATATTATCTGATTTTACCTTATGACTTATCTGTACATAGCAATAAGCTGTATAATAAAAGGGCAGCCATTGTGTCTGCATTGCATTTCCTATTCTCTCAAACTGATTTGCCGCACCTTGCAGATGGTATACTGTCGTGGCTGTATCCATCATAATGATAGTCTCCTTCATCAATTCCGGATATTTTTCATCCTGGTCCTGTGCATAAAGTACGGCTGATATCGCCATCAATAAGTGAAAGATACTTATTCCTGCCATAATAATTTGGTTTTTAGGGTTATATATTTGTATTTTAACCCTTACACGCTAATAAGTTGAAATAAAGCATCCTATAAAAAAGGACCTGATACCTGAAGGTCTTATCGGGATGCGGTCCTGACCGCCTGGCAGATAATGATACCCGAAAATATGATTCTCCCCCAACAGGTTATCCGCCGAGGCATAGATAACTGAACTCCTGCCAAATATCCTGAGCATTTTGCTTATGTTGATGCTCAGATTATTATATGGAGGAGTCAGATCATTATGAAATTCGGTATCCGGCCTTTGAGGGTTATAATAAGGCCTGCCGGATGCAAACGACCAGGTAAATCCGGCCATCGTCTGGATTCTCTTTATCCAGTGTTTATAAACAACTGACAGGTTATGTTTTGAAACAAACTCAGGTGTGGATAAAACAGGGTAATCATGATATAACCTCCTGGAATCGATGTATGAATAAGATATCCAGTAATCGGCACCGGGAATGGTCTTCTCGTCTCTCCAGAACAGATCAATTCCCCTGGCGTAACCATACCCGAGATTGTCAAATCCATTTTCCTCATCCGGAAGAAATCTTACCAGCTTTTTATATTCCTTATCGTAAAACTCGATCCTGAATATTCTCTTATCCTTCATTACCTGGTAGTTAATAATGTAATGCGTGGCATTCTCAAATTTCAGATTCTTTTCATAGTAGAGATATTCATTTTCAGGGATTTCATAGAAACTGCCGTATGCAAAAGATACCTGGCTGTACGAGCCGGTTTTGTATGCCAGTGATAAACGGGGCGCCAGCGTCTTGTTATTAATACAACCTGAATATTCGTATCTTAATCCCGCCCGGGTTCCCAGTCTGGGTGTGATGGTCCAGTTGCCTTCAAGATAGCCTGCAAGGTATGTCTCATCAATTGTACCTGTAAGATTACCGTTGATCCCGGTTACCTTTCTCAGCTGAAACTCGCCCCCGGCATAAAAAGTTATTCCCGGAACAGAACTATTGGAAATGATAAGCTTCCCCTGTGTCAGCATTTCGTTTTCCGACATGTTCAGTGTATCCATAAATGCCTCATCAATATCTTTCGAATATGATAGTCCCGTGAACAGCGACCAGCGCTCATCATTAAAAAATTTCTTGTATGAGGAGTTTATATACAGGTTGTCATTATTTAGTTTAAACAACTGCTTTTGATATGAACTGTCTGAATGGTCATAATAGATTGAAAGTGATGTCCGGGAACATGTTGCGAACAGCTTAAGCATGTCATCCTTTGAGAATCTGTGACGGAAGTTAAATGTAGCTGCCAGGTTTTCAGGTGATTTCTTCCAGTCGGTCAACTGCCTGAAAGTATTATTATAGGGCCCCAGATTATTGTATTCTCCTTTAGCGTAAAATGAAGTGTTCTCCCATCGGTGGGTATGAAAGAGGTTAAGGCCGTAAGCATGGAGACCTCCTCCCGTATTGGTTGAATCTGCCAGGCTGCTGGTTTTCAGTGCCAGTACGGATGAAAGTGCCTGGCCGTAAAGCGCCGAATATCCGCCAGTGCTGAATACTGTTCCTGAAAACATGAATGGATCAAACCTTCCCCTCTGCTTTATGTCGGGAACAGGACTGTAATAGGGGTTTTGAACCACCATTTCGTCGATAAGTACTTTGCACTCTGAACCCGAACCACCCCTGACAAACAATCCCGATGATTCACCTACGTTCTGAACGCCGGGCAGGGTTTCGATAGCCCTTGTTATGTCTCCGGTAGCACCGGCCGTTGTTCCTATGTCGACAGGACGCATTACAACAGCTCTTTTTGTATCACCAGCCTCAAAAGTACCCGCTGTGATAGTTACTTCACGGAGCAGGGTGACTTTCGGAGTTATGACCAGATCAGTATTAATTGTATCTCCTTCAATAAAGATTGTTTTCGAGGTACTCTCATACCCGATGAATGATCCGGTAATGGTTTGTTGTCCTTTTTTCACAGTGAAAAAGGAAAATTTTCCTCTTTCGTCGGAGGTCGTTCCATCCAGAGTCCCCATAAGGGAAATACTCGCATACATAACCGGTTCTCCCCCGGGGTCTGTTATTTTTCCTGAAATTTCAACCTTCTGACTGTAAACAGTAATCTGGATGAAAAAAAACAGGATTGAGAGAATTAATGTATAATACATCCTGGTTTTCTTATTGTTTACACAAAGATCAGTCCCCGGGCCCCTGAAAAGAAATAATAAATGACAGGAACGGAAAAAAGCCGGTTCAAGCCCGAAAAAGAGGCGCTGAAATTAATCCGGAAGAATGCCGGGACGTAAATCGTCCGGTAAAAGGGTTCAGGGAACCAGTTTACCCTGGATGAACTTGAAGCTGCAAAATATGTGATCGCAAGGTTTGTTGTCAGAGCCGATCAATTCCAGGATGCATGGGACTGGGTTTACGGGAAGTAGCTGCCGGAAAGCGGACACCAGCCTGACGACAAACCCTGCTTTGAAATGTACCCGGAGGAACCAAAAAACGGGAACATTACTGTAGATATATGTGTCCCTGTCAAACCGCTTTGATAATTCCTGTGAATTTTTTCCCTTCATCCCTGCAGATATACTGGATTGCCCATTTGCCTGACTGTCCGGCAGGTGGTAAACCGCCACCGGGGAAAAGCCATTGACCGGCCATATAATATTTCTTCAGACCGGGTATGAATGGATCTATATTATTCATCATGTTCTTACTTGAAGGTAAAAAACCTTCATAGGCTCCTTTCCATACACCGGTGTATTTTACATCAGTAAGAGGAGTGGCAACATCAACAACTTCAATATCGGCAGTGATCCCCGGGTAAAGCTTCTCAATAATGGCAGTGGCATCGTTCTGAATCTGCTCCTTCTCCTTCTTATAATCAGAAGGATCAAGATCTTTCCATACATCCCATGGTGAATCAAACCGCATCACCAGTACAGATTTTCCTTCGGGCGCCATTGTGGGATCGTAAAAGTAGTTCATCAGTGAATAACCGTTGATAGTTTTCGTGCGGCCGATCATCTGATCCTTTACCAGCCAGGTCTGAACCGGATATTCCGATTCAATCTTATTTCCGATGCCGAAAGAAACCTGGACCAGCGGTGCAAAAAGCTCCCAGTTCCGGTAAGCATGAGAAATTTTCTTTGTCAGGTATTTACCTTCAAGCATGTCATAAATGGTTGAATGTCCATCGGCAGCACTTATGACATAATCGGCATCGATCCGGGTGTCGTCAGAAAGGATAACCCCTTTAGCAGTATCATTTTCCACAATGATTTTCTTAACCCTGGCCCTGGTTGTCAGCTTCCCGCCAAGTCCTGTAAATCTTTCTGTCATCCTTTCAGCGAAAGGCCGCGATCCGCCTACCAGGTACCCTGCATTCTTCTGGTTAAACCAGGCGAACATCATAATGAATGCCAGTGCTGAGAAGTCGCGTGATCCGTAAATGCTGTCAAAGAAGCTCAGGAGTGTTTTATTGGTGAAGCCCAGCTTCCTGAAATAGGCATTGCAATCCATCTTCCCGTATTTCGCGAAAAGCACCATTATGGGCATCATTTTAAAGAGAGAAGTGACTGACTTAACAGGATTTCTTAGTCCCGGGGGATCTGAATATGGCTGCAGGAAGGCTGATTTCCTCATCTCATTGCACATCTTCGTGATCTTTGCGGTATCTTCCGGGGCAAAACTGCAGAGGTACTCCTCCCACCTGTTCAGATCGGTATAGATAATGAACTCCCTGCCCTCCCTGTCGTATAGTTTTGTGTGGACATCATGATCAACTATCTTCACATCATCGTTCAGCACACCTGTCTCCCTCCAGATGTCGTTAAATGCGCCATTACGCGTACCAACCAGCCAGTGAAGGCAATAGTCGAACCGGTAGCCTTTTCTGTCCCAGGCAGTGCACTGGCCTCCGGTAAGAGAATGCATTTCGATAATTTCCGTTTCAAAGCCGTTAAGCCTGCCGTAGATACCTGCAGACAAGCCTGCAACGCCACCTCCGATGATCACAATTTTTTTATTCATAGAAATGATGTATTGTATTTCCTGCGAAATAATAATACAAAATAATTTACCGAAACAGAATTTCGGTGAACGGCAGGATTAAACCGGCAGATACAGTATTACTTTACACCAGGTTGTTACAGAATGTTTATTTTGTAATATCGTTTCTGTGGGATAAAATCAGGGAAATATGTCGATTATCAGGTCAGATACTGCATAAAGAGCGAGTGTTCGTCTGCGCTCCTGTTCGATCCCGGGGCATGAAAAGCGGGAGAGTGAAATAAATTCTGGTAGTAATATCTTGCTTTCAAAGTGATGGTCCTAAAATAAACTTGACTTTTGGTTAAACATTATCTAATTTTGATAACGAGATTGCATAAAATAGCTGAAAACTAAATTCTTAGAAGGATCAGTTTTGTAATATTTCACTATTATAAAGTTCTCTCATAATTTTTTTAATCATCTCGTTATGTGTCCTTTCATGAAATTTAAAACCATCATGCTATGAAAAAGATTATTACACTTTTAACAGGAATTGTGTTTCTATTAACATTTCTGAGTGCAGGGGGATGTACCCGGGCAAATGCCCAAAAGAGAGCAATAGTTCAGAAAAAAGTAACGATTTATTTAAGATCGATCGAAATTAATGGGGAAAAACACCTTTCAATGTTCGATACGTATGGAAATTTGGTCACCGATAGTCTCAGAACATTTGTGAAGGCAGGGGGTATTGTTTTTTGGGAATTAGATTACGCTAGCGGAATAGAGAAATTAGAAAGAATATATTCCCCCCAGGGAAAGAAAATATTTATAACAGATGCTAAAAAGCAAGTTCTTGGCAAAGGATTTAAGCTTAAAGTACCCGATGCTCTTGATGAAGGTACAGAAGAAGAATATATTATTGAATATATCGATCAGGATAATTCAAAAGTAAAAATCGATCCTTATATAAGGATAAAGGATTAATAAATATGGTTTAATGTATTATCATTTTCTTTCAGCTTTTTTTGTTGTTCTTTTTGCAGCAGTTAATTCGCCATCGGTGGTTCTCGGGCAATCAACCGACAGCCTGATATATTTATTGAACAACGATCTGGTTAAGGATGATTCAGCTAAATACGATCTGTTATGCAGGATCATCTCTGGCACGTCAGATGCGGAAAGCAAGTTAAAGTATTGCGATCAGGCCATAAAGCTTGCTGAAAAGCTGAATATTATGCTTCCTGATCCATATATTTTAAAAGGTGAGTGTTATATGGATTCCGGAGAACTGGCATCAGCACTCAGATGGTTTATTAAAGCAGCAAACTATTACAAGGAACATGGTGATAACAGGGGTCTGGCAAAAACATATACCTATATTGCTGAAGCGTACAACAAGCAGGGGAATCCCAATAATGAAAAATATTATCTCCGGAATGCCATTGAAATCTATAAAAATGAAAAGGATTCAGTAAACCTGGCCTCTGTTCTTCACAATCTGGGATATGCAAATTACAGCATGGGGCAATACGACAGTGCATTGATCCTGTTCTCCGGAATAACTGATATATACAAAAAACTGGATATGCAGCTTGAATTTGCATATTGTACAGGAAATTCCGGTCTGGTGTATTCAAAGCTGTCTGATTTTGACAAAGCGGAAGACCATCTCCTCCGGGCAATAGAAATACTAACAAAACTGGGTGACGAACGTGCAGTTACGGAGTATATGATCGAATATGCAAATATCCTGCGGCATAAGGGAGAAATTAATAAAGCCGTTAACTGTGCAAACCGGGCATTTGGCTGTGCTGTAAAGAATGGTTATAAAGAATATGAACGCGATGCCGCCCGTTCACTTGCCTGGCTGTATCATGGTTCCGGCAGGAATGACAGCGCTTTCCATTACCTGTCGTTATATATAAATGCCAGTGACAGTATCAAAAATAATGAGACCATTCAGAAAATGGCTGATCTGCGCACAGAATTTGAAGTAGCTAAAAAACAAACAGAGGTCGAAATATTACAGAAAAACAAGTTAATTCAGCGCATAGTTATTCTGGGACTGGCAGTTATTCTGCTGCTGGCCATAGGAATTATTTTGCTCTATTATTCAAGCCTGAGACGTTCGAAAAAGCTTATGGCAGCCCTTGATGAACGCCGGGTACTGCTCGAAAAACAGAGCTCGGAACTGAAAGAAAAGAATGACACAATCATTAAGGCAAATGAAGAACTGAAACAATTGTATGAGATCACCAATGCTCAGAAGGAAGAAATAATCAGCAGTATAAACTATGCAGAAAGAATCCAGAAAGCAATCCTGCCGCCCGAGGCTTACATAACCGAGTTGATTAATGAACATTTCATCTTCTATAAGCCGAAAGAGATCGTCAGCGGTGATTTCTACTGGATTAAACAGATAAATCAATATATCATTCTGGTATCTGCAGATTGTACCGGTCATGGAGTTCCGGGGGCTTTTATGAGCATGCTCGGAATAAGCTATTTAAATGAAATTGTTCAAAGAAAAGAGATAACCGAGGCGAACCAGGTCCTGAATGAACTGAGAAGGGAAATCAAGCACTCTCTGCGGCAAACCGGGAAAAAAGAAGAATCAAGGGACGGCATTGATATGGCATTATGCGTGATAGATACCAATACCAGAATAATGCAATATTCAGGTGCTTATAGTCCGCTTTATATAGTCAGCCATAATGATGGTAATCCGGTGCTGAAGGTAATAGAGGCCGATATGATGCCGGTTGGTGTGCATGTTTCAGGTGATAAATCCTTTACCAATCAGCAAATTCAGCTTGAAATAGGCGATACCTTTTATGTTTCCACGGATGGTTTTATTGATCAGACAGGAGGGAGCAATAATTCCAGATTCAGCAGTAAAAAATTTAAAGAGCTGCTATTAGAGATCTACGATAAGCCGCTGTTTGAACAAAAGGATGTTTTACAGCAGATACTTAAAGACTGGATGGGAGAAAATCCTCAGAGAGATGATATACTGGTTATAGGCGCCAGAGTATAAATCGCGAAAGTGTTCGCTCCCTGACAGGTATGGAGTGAGTGTCAGAGTGGGAGTGAGAAACATAGCTCCCCTCGCGCTCTTTCTCACTCCTGCTGTGATTGAGTTACCCCCTGGTTATGAAAAATATATTTTGTTTTATTTCTGGAAATATATATTTTTGTATATAAAAAGAAACGTATGTGGATTGAGTTCCAGACAAAAATGAAGCCTTTCATGGTGTTTTCAATATTGGATGTGGAAAAGCAATTTCCATCAATGAACCTGATGAACCTGGTCCGCTGGCAGAAGAAAGGATACATTTCAAGGCTGAGAAACAGGTGGTATGTTTTTAACGATACAGAAAGCCGTGAGAATGTTGAATGGCTAGCCGCCAACCTCATATATGCACCTTCTTATATCAGTTTACACACTGCGCTTTCCTGGTATAATCTGATCCCGGAAATGATAGCCGTCACAACATCTGTTACCACACTGAAAACCAGCAAATTTTCAACTCCTCTGGGTAATTTCGATTATCACAGTTTCAAACCTGATTTATTTGGTTTCGGCTACCAGTTGGAAAATATGGATTCATGCAGAGCCGAAAAAGGACAAAGCAGAAAGATTATGGTTGCAACACCCCAGAAGGCAATACTTGACTTTTTCTACATCAATAGCTTTTACAACTCAGAGCATGACTTTATTGACCTGAGGTTAAATGACAGCGAATTATCAAAGTACGTTAATGATGATTTTTACCAATATATGGAAAAATATCAGAATAAAGCACTGGAACGTAAAATCCGGCTGATGACAAAAACTTACGGCTTATGATCAGCTTCGATGAAATAAAAACCTTCTTCGCAGATAGTATCAGAAGGAATCCTTCCTGGTTCGAATATATGCTGAAGGAGTATTTCCATTACAGGATGCTGGATATTATTTTCTCCTCAGAACATGCTTCAAAGCTGAGTTTTATCGGGGGGACCAGCCTCAGGATTTTACATCATATTCAGCGTTTCAGCGAAGATCTTGATTTTGACTGTTTCAATCTGTCCAGGGAAGAATTTATCTTACTGACGGACAAGCTTATTGACAGACTCAGGCAGGAAGGAATTGAGGTTGAAGCCGAAGACAAGGGAAAGGATCTCAGACTAACTGCTTTCAGACGGAATATCATATTTCCCGGATTGCTCTTTGAATTGGGATTAACCGGTCATCGGGAGAAAAAACTTCTGATCAAGATCGAATGTGAGCCGCATAACTATAATTACGAACCAGACAAGCCCATTATTCAGAAATTCAATGTCTTTACACAGATATTCACCCCTTCTCCGGAGATTCTTCTCTCAATGAAAACCGGAGCAGTTCTGGAACGAGGGAAGGGCAGGGATTACTATGACTTCATTTTCCTCTCAGGTCTTGCATCTCCTGACTTCGGGTACCTGAAATCAAGATTCGGGATCAAAAATGAAATGCAGCTATATGAAAGGATTCTCAAAACCTGCAAGGATACAGATTTTCAGAAAAAGTCCCGTGATTTTGAAAAGCTTGTTTTTGACCAGGCTGAAACAAAGAAAGTCTTGTTTTTTATTGAGTATATACGGCAAAAACTGGATCAGTCTTTGGGTGCAAAAACCGGTATCACTGACCAAATTTCGCCGGGATAAATTGACTACTTAACGACGGGGTTAATCTGATGAACTGCGGAACATTGTATTAACGTTAATTTGACCGGAGAAAAATAGTCTGGCAGACCGGCTTTTATAGTTATGCTGCATTTTGTTTTCAGTTATTTTAAGACGGTTCCGCTCAACTATTAAATCTCAAGACCCCTGAAAATCAACCGTGCTTAACTCCACCCTCCTGGGGTCCAAACTTTGAGGGGTGGGTTTTTATATACAAAAAAAACTTGACTTGCAATTTCAGGTTTAATACATTTGTAATGAATATTATTAACTGACAAAGTTCTACTGATTTTAATTTCAATATTTCGATTTAGAATTCATAGTTTATTTCTTATTGTAAAGTCAAATTGTTTTTTGAAAAATTGAATAAATTTCTAAACCTGATTGATAATAATAAACTATTACTATGAAGACTTTAAACTATTTAAAAACAGTCAGTACATTTTTAGTTGTTCTTTTTATTGCTTCATCATGCAGTACTGTAAAACAAACTGCCCTGGATTGTCCTGAGCTTCCTGGAAGCAATGCGAATATTAAGGCTGCTTCGACCCTTAAAAAACATAACAAAACCCTTGCGTATTCTAATAAGGGAAACTTGAAGCGACATAAGGTAATGAATCGTAATTCACTAATAAAAAAGAAAAGTGAATTAGCAAATAGTGTTCCTGCAGAAATAAATAGCCAGAAAAATAATATTCCTGCTTCTCCTATTGCAGAAATAAGTGTTTCAGACAAAATTGAATATAACAATACACTTATTGCTTCAGTAGATAACTCAGTTGTACCAATTACAAGTGTAGACTCAAAACTAACCTCTCCATTTGGTGAATCGGCCGAAATTGGTGTGAAAGAAGTCAATGTTACAAGGACAAATGTTCTAAAAAGTCCAGTAAATCCAATTTCAAAATCTAACATTGCCTTTAACAAAAATTCAAATAAACTTATTAAATCTTATGCTGCCTCCTACAAGGCTGATTTACAACAACAAACAACGACAAGAAAAATCGAACCGCTTGGATTGGCAGGTTTCATATCAAGTCTTGTAGGGTTGTTGGTTTTTCCGTTTATTTTTGGAACAGTTGCGATAGTTTTTGGGGCAATAAGTTTAGGAAAAATATTGAAATACCCGGATAGATTTAGAGGACTAGGATTCGCAATTGCCAGTCTGGTCATTGGTGTTGTAGATATTATTTGGGTTTTGATCGTAGTTGCCGGGATAGTATATTAGACTAATAGTAATATATCTAACCCGGACCATAAAGGGAAAAGAGAAGTTAAGTTGTGATAAAAGTAGACACAATTATAAATCAACGGACAATGAAAAAGATTTTTATTTTTATTGCATTCGTGTCAATATAGAACATCTAATGTTACACCACCAAATCCCCACATATCTCACACCCCGGGTAGTCGGGTACATATCATATAAATAGCTTATAACACCAGAATTGTTTCAGTATAGTTACAGTAGACACATCAATAAAGAAGCGGATATAGTCCTTTTGTGCCAGAAAGTCTGAATCCCGGTTTCCGCAGATCGGTTAATTGTTCTGTTGAGCCGTGTTTTTATCTCCTGAAGCCATAAAATCAAAAGCACCACGGCGGAGGTTTATGCCAGATTCCAGATATGCCTTCAGACAGGCCGGGAAATTTGCCCATCCTTCCGAATTCCCCCGTGAACCTGAAATCCTAGAGATGGGGCTGTCATAAAATTAAGATCGTTGTTCATGATAGACTTTTTGATCGTAAGCCTCATTGATTTAGTGAAGCTTATTGGAAATTCTGGCTCCGCCGGAGTGAATGTATGGTTAGGATAATCCCGTAACATATTTTTTATTTCTTTTTAGCCGGTTTTTAGGTGTTCGGGTTGCTCTCTTTATGTTGTATGACTGAATGCATAGGCTGGAGGTATACAACATAAATCGCAACCCTCACTATTGATAAAGGCTCGCCTGCTGCAGCCAATTTTATACGGCAAATCGTGGGTTTGCATACCCCCACTACATTTGCCGAAAATTGCCACCCCTGCAAACCGGCTCCTCACTAAATTTACCCACCGGGTAAATTCTTAACGCTCAGCCCTTCGCGACGGCGAGCCGTGTGAAGATATTTGGTTGAAGTTATTTGGTGATACAGTAAGTTATTCAAATGCATATTGCATATAGCTTGGGTTTTGGGCTGAAAATAAATTTGACTTCAATATATACAAGGTATAACTTTATAAAAACAAATATTTTAAGAAAATGAAACAAATTCTATTTTATTGTTCATTCCTTTCAATATTTATTTTAAGTTGTTCACCATCTTGGGTAATGAAAAGTTATGCACACCAAACCCAAAAAGTTCACAAAGAAAGATGGCACACAAGTTACGCTGGTCTGGTAATGCCATACACTAAGTTCACAGGGACTTATGACAAGTACAATAGTACAGTAAGTGGTAAGGTCTCTTATCCAGGGGACATAGGATTTGGAGCTATTTTGGGTGCAAGCGGTAAGGTGATCGGGGGGGAACTTAGTTATATGCGATCAGCATCTGATATCACGTTCACAGATCCTTCATCCCATCCATCCGAACATAAGGGTATAGCCTATTGGAGTCAGCTCAATACTGACCTACGTCTGTCACTAACGGGGGATTCCCCGATCAGGCCCTACCTGATTACGGGTTTGGGATTTTTGTGGATAAGACCGGACAATAAAGAATTCTTTAAATTAACGCCACTCTGGAATGGAATAATTGACGGAATTTGCTTAAACCTTGGAGGAGGCATCCAGGTTCGACTAACCAGGGCTATATCAATGTCCGGGATTGTAGTATACCAACCTTTCGGCTTTTCGGACTTGGTTGGCTATCCGAATCTGTCCACTATTATTTACAACATGCAAGGGAAGGAACTGAAGTATCAGGTAAGCATCCAGGTGCACTTTAAAAATCATACCGCTGTTAATGAAAAACCTGGCATTTAACAGGTTCTAAGGATAATCCAACTATGCGAGGTTATAAGTTTACCTATGACAACCTCAACAGGTTGGTTAATAGCAACTATGCCGAGGGGAACACTCTCATCACAAATCCAGGGTATTATTCTGAGAGAATTGCCGAATATGATAAGAATGGCAATATTAAAAAGTTGAGGCGGAAAGCCGGCAACATTATGGTTGATAGTTTGAATTATACTTACCCGACAAAATCAAACAAGATCAGCACTATAACAGATTATGGATCAGCAACAACTGAAATTGATGATTATCCTGGAACCAGTCAGACCTATACCTATGATTCCAATGGTAATATGACATATGATGGAGCCAAGCATCTTAATATCTACTACATCAATACTCTTAACCTCCCTATAGAAATTGAACATCCAAGTACGGATAATAAATTATTCTATCATTACACTACCGGTGGTATAAAACTTATGAAACACTTTGATCCGGCACCAGGATATGGAATAGAAACTACCACACATTATATTGGAAATATTGTTTATGAAGGGGGTAAAGTTTCCTATATTACTACTGATGAAGGACGACTTATCCCATTTGGCACTGGCACA
>JAZDMU010000043.1:0-55987 GCA_043800695.1 Bacteroidota bacterium | reverse complement strand
TGCTGCCTCCCGTAGGAGTCTGGTCCGTGTCTCAGTACCAGTGTGGGGGATCACCCTCTCAGGACCCCTAAAGATCGGAGCCTTGGTAGGCCGTTACCCTGCCAACTAGCTAATCTTACGCATGCCCATCCCGTACCGTCGGAACTTTAAATATTCAAAGATGCCTTCAAATATCTTTATGGGATATTAGTCCGAATTTCTCCGGGTTATCTCCCAGTACAGGGTAGGTTGCATACGCGTTACTCACCCGTGCGCCGGTCGCCACCAAAGTATTGCTACCTCGTGCTGCCCCTCGACTTGCATGTGTTAAGCCTCCCGCTAGCGTTCATCCTGAGCCAGGATCAAACTCTTCGTTGTAAAAATTTATCTTAAATCTCTTTACGAGGACTATCCCTGGTCTCATTCTAAAATACTAACAAGTTTTTTAGACGAGATGTCTATCTCGCCTGGTTGCTACTTCATAGTTTCAAAGAACAATTTTTTTCCCTTTTACTTTTGGGGCGATAAAGTTAATAATTATTATCAATCCCTCCAAAAAAACGGAGATATTTTTTCCGGCTTTTTTCTCCTCTTCCTTTCTTCCTCTTCCCCAAGCCGGAATTCTATCTCTTTTCTAACCCTTCAACCAACTTCTTCGCTCAAAAGCGGGTGCAAATGTATGAAATGATTTTGTACTCGACAAATGTTTTCTTGTTTATTTTGCAAATATTTTTTACATATCTGCATTGTGCTCTGTAAATGAGCCGTTTGCCAATAATGAATAAAAGAACTTTTACTGTAACGAATTTCGCATTGCGGATTGGCTTCGCCGAGCTCGCCTTCGTCTCGGTTGTTGATTGCGGACTTATAATCCGAAATCGTCAACCCGAAATCCGCAATCACCTTGTGGAGAATAAGGGAGTCGAACCCTTGACCCCCTGCGTGCAAGGCAGGTGCTCTGGCCAACTGAGCTAATTCCCCAAGTAGTCCCGCCCGGAGTTGAACCGGGGACCTCTACATTATCAGTGTAGCGCTCTAACCAACTGAGCTACGGGACTAAATCAGGTTCCGGGTTCCAAGTTCCGGGTTACAGGTTTTGCCTTTGGCGAACTCGGCTTCGCCTCGGTTCAGGTTCCTCTTAAACCGCGAACCTTGAACTTTGAACTTTAAACTGCTAACTCAAAGAACTGAATTTGATTTTTCAACTTTAGCGGGTGCAAAGATATAAATTGATTTTTTCCTTACAAGAAAGAAATGAAAAAAAATGCAAATAGCGCTTTTAGTACACTTGCGATCAGACGCTACAAATTATTTATATCAACCTTCACCTTCAGCATCTGCTCATGATACACCGTGCTTTCAAGAAAATGAAGCGACCACGTAAGCTCCATATCCATCGTCCGGCTCCTGAAAAACTTTACATAGATATCCGTCCGGTTATAGTTCCCTGACCGGTATGCCGCATCCCCCCAGTAAAGGTCATTGCCATGATCGCCATAGAAATGCATCAGCCTGTCGCCATGGTACCAGGTATTGAACAACCCTATCCCCCTGAACTCGGCCCTGGCCTCCAATAACATCCCATGCAGTTTTATCCATCCCGTGTTATCTGCCCGGGCTCTTTCAAGCGCGGTAACCCAGCCTGCACTTATATCGAGCCTGTCAAGAAAGGTCCTGCCCGAAAAATCCATGCCAATGGATGTCCTGAAAAGCATATTATCATGAAGAGCCTCTTCAATCACAGGATCCTTCTTTGCTGCAAAATGATACATATAGCCTGAATGACTTAAATAGAAGAGATTCTCCTTATACTTTGCACTTATTCCCGCAAAAAAAGCTTCATTGACTTCAGTTGACTGCCTGCCGGTCCAGTCGAGCCATAGACCAACATGCCCCCACTCCCTGGTGAGCTCTGCACATACCCCTTCAACATTGGGCCTGTAATAATATAATGAATCCTGGAAAAAAAGCCGCGGGTAATTTTCCGCAATCCTTTCTCTTGGGAATGCACCCATTGTAAAGGTGAACGATTCGCCGGAGAATTCATAGTAAGCCAGAGGATAAAATTTCTCTATTGCCGTCCGGCTTCCGAATTCATGCATCAGATTCATCCCGATGCTGATCCTGTGCACAGTATCCCACCTCAATCCGGCTTCAGGCGATACCATGACCCCCGACATTGTCTGCGGCACCTTTACGCCCGAACCGCCGAACTCAACATTATCGAAAAAAGAAAACAGCCCCACATTCCAGGTTTTATCCTGTGAGAAACCTTCTGTCATTATCAGCAGGAATGAAATCAACAGAAACAGCGGTTTTTGCATATATTGCCGTAATTTCCTTATTTTCGCAATAATATCGATGCAATGTCAAATATAGTCATAATACCGACATACAGGGAAAGTGAGAATATTGAAGCTCTCGTCAGGGCTATATCATCACTGAGCATCCCATTCGATATTCTGATTGTAGATGACAACTCACCCGACAATACAGCAGGAATTGTAAAGGACCTGCAGGGCACGTTCAAAAACCTCCACTTGATAGAGCGGTCAGGAAAACTCGGGCTCGGTACTGCATATATTGCCGGCTTTAAATGGGCTCTCCAGAAAGAATATGACTTCATCTTCGAGATGGATGCAGACTTCTCCCATGATCCTGCCGACCTCGTAAAGCTTTACGATGCATGCAGAAATGGGGGTACCGATGTTGCGATCGGTTCACGCTACATTAGCGGAGTCAATGTCATCAACTGGCCTCTTTCAAGGGTTCTTCTCTCCTACTTTGCATCCATATATGTAAGGACCATTACCGGTATGAAGATAATGGATACCACTGCGGGCTTCAAATGTTATAAAAGGGAAGTAATTGAAAATATCCGACCCGCTCACATCAGGGCAGTAGGCTACGCATTTCAGATCGAAATGAAATTTACTGCCTGGAAGCTCGGCTATAAGATCGTCGAGGTGCCTATCATTTTCACCGACAGGAAACTCGGTTCATCAAAAATGTCAGGAGGGGTTTTTGGCGAAGCCCTGTGGGGTGTTTTACGGATGAAGTTCAGGAGCTGGTTTATAAAGTACAGGCGGAATGGCAATGGGAAATGAGGGCGTAAGGGCGAGAGGGCGTGAGGGCGGGCAAAGCGGAACCATAATAAGGAATGCCACAATAATTAATGAAGGCAGATCCTTCAGGGGCGATCTGCTTATAAAGGATGAGATCATTTCGGCAATAGGATCGCCCGGCCAGATAAAAGCTTCTCCGGGCTCACAGACAATTGATGCATCGGGATTGCTCCTGATCCCGGGGGTGATAGATGAGCATGTCCACTTCAGGGAACCGGGGCTTACCCACAAGGCAGATATACTGAGTGAGAGCAGGGCCGCAGCGGCCGGAGGTATTACCTCATTCATGGATATGCCAAATACCATACCGCAAACCATCACTATTGAATCCCTGAATGAAAAATTCCTTATCGGAGCACAAAACTCCATGATTAATTTCTCATTCTACATCGGAGCCACAAATAATAACCTCCACGAGATCATGAAGGCTGACCCGGCTGAAGTTTGCGGCATTAAATTATTTATGGGAGCATCCACCGGAAATATGCTGGTTGATGACGAAAATGCTCTCCGGGAGCTCTTCAGGAATGCAGGCATGCTTGTTGCTGCCCATTGTGAGGAAGAGACCTCAATCAGTAAGAATTCTGAGAATTACAGGCAGAAGTATGGCGATGATGTCCCGGTTAAAATGCATCCGCTGATCAGGAGCCGGGAAGCCTGCTATCTTTCATCGTCACGTGCGGTTGAGCTTGCCAGGGAGTATGATGCAAGGCTTCACATCCTTCATCTTTCAACAGCTGACGAGATGAAGCTTTTCAGCAATGAGCTTCCTCTTGAGGAAAAAAGAATAACAGCAGAAGCATGCGTTCATCATCTCTGGTTCGATGATTCTTATTATGATGAACTGGGAACTAAGATCAAATGGAACCCGGCAATAAAAACCATTTATGACCGGGACTCTCTTAATGGTGCTGTGAATAACAACTTAATAGATATTGTTGCCACTGATCATGCACCTCATACCCGGGAAGAAAAAGCGAACAGTTATTTCAGGGCTCCCTCAGGAGGTCCGCTTGTTCAGCATTCGCTGCCAGCCATGCTGGAACTCTGGCACAGAAAGATATTCAGCATTGAGAAAATAATTGAGAAGATGTGTCATAATCCGGCAATACTATTCAATATTCGTGAACGAGGCTTCATCAGGGAAAACTATAAAGCTGACATTTGCCTTGTGAATCCTGACGACCCGTGGACGGTTACCCGGGATAACATATTATACAAATGCGGCTGGTCACCTTTTGAGGGAACGACATTCCGCTCAAAGGTGGTAATGACATTAGTCAACGGCACACCTATATATAATAAAGGTGTATTCAATGAGGATTACCGGGGCCAAAGACTCAGGTTTGACCGGTAAACGGATGGTACTGGCGGGGATTGCTTCGTCGTCCCGAGGACTCGGGACTCCCCGCAATGACTGTATACTTATTAATTTCAGTCTACTCCTATGAACAATACCCATTAGTATTCTGTCATTGCGAGTCCCGCATCAGTGGGACGAAGCAATCTCCGCCCTTACAACATACCTCACAGTACTCCTTGTCCTCTGCTCCAGAAGTATTTCCCTTCCGGCAGTGATCCGGACTATTGCCCCCGGGGTATAATGCCTGATAGTAAGCAATTCCACATCCTCATTATAAACAGCCGAGAATTCATCTTTCAGGCTTATCAGAAGCGAATCGAGTTTCAGCTTATCATCGTCGACACACACATCGATACTTACTGCACTCGCCTCAACAAGATTGACCTTTATACCATGATCCATAAGAATATGGAATATCCAGCTCAGGTTATCGCCCATCACAAAGGAGAAATCACGTGGAAGGAAGGATATAAGTATCTGGTTTTCTTTCCTTATAAAGACAGGTACAATTTTTTTCAGTGCAGGATTTGCAGTAACTAGCGTACCCGGTTCGTCAGGAGAAACAAAAGATTTTACCCAAAGCGGGATATTCTTGTTATGCAGCGGCTTGATCGTTTTCGGATGTATCACCTTTGCACCTGAAAATGTCATTTCAACTGCTTCCCTGTACGACATTTCCTCCAGTCTCTCTGTTTCGCTGAGCCATTTCGGATCCGCATTAAGAAGCCCCGGGACATCCTTCCACACAGTAACGTTCTCAGCATCAAGCATGTTCCCGAGGATTGCAGCCGTATAATCTGAGCCTTCCCTGCCAAGCGTAGTAGTGTTCCATGACCGGGTGCCCCCGATAAATCCTTGTGTTACAAAAACATTGCATCTGCTGAAGTCAAATGCTTCCCTTATACCGGGTAGACTCTCATTCCAGAAGATATTTGCATCCCTGTACTTTTCATCTGTCAGCAATATCCTGCGTATATCAACCCATTCTGTTTTTATTCCTGTACTCTTAAGATATTCAGCCACAATGGTAGTTGACCATATTTCACCGTATGATACTACCTGGTCGTACTCAAAATCAATTCCAGATTTTTCTTTTTTTATCAGGTATTGCCTGAGATCGGCAAATGATGTATCCACTTTGCCTGGTTCCGAATTGTCTGAACCGAACAGATCCGAGGCGATCGCTGAGTGATAGCTGAAAATATTATTTAGGTGTTCCTTATATGAATTATCGGCTTCAAGCCACAGTTTAAGAACCTTTTCAAGTGCATTGGTTGTTTTACCGAATGCCGAAACAACAACGATCAGATTTCCCTTTTCTTCCGAAACGATCTTTGCGAGATTTCTTATACCTGCTGCATCTTTTACAGATGCACCTCCGAATTTGTATATCTTCATTTCATACTATTCATATCTTAAAGCATCGACAGGATTTCGTGCTGCTGCATGCCAACTCTGAAAGCTGACAGTGATCAGGGCAATTGATACCGCAATAGCTCCTGCCAGTGCAAAGATCCACCAGCTAAGCCCTATCCTGTAGGCGTAGTTCTCCAGCCATCTGTCCATAACAAACCAGGCGACAGGTACAGCGATCAGAAATGCGATCCCTACCCATTTCACAAAATCCTTATTCAGCAATATCACTGCCTGCAGAATCCCGGCACCGTTTATCTTTCGTATTCCGATCTCTTTTGTACGGCGGGTTATTGCATAGGCTGATAATCCTGATAACCCGAGGCATGCTATGATTATGGCAAGTATGGAGCTTACAAGGAATAATCCGCTGAAACGCCTGTCTTCACTGTATTGTTCACTGTACAGATCTTTGAGGAATACGTAGTTAAACGGATTCCCTGGATAGTGTGAAATCCATAATTTCTCCAGTTGGGGTAAAAGCCGGTCTATTCCTGCCATATTAACTTTAACAGTGTACCAGGCATTTGCCGGCTGACTGAAAAATGCTATCGGTTCCGGCAATTCCTTAAGTGACTGCTGATTGAAATCTTTTATAACGGCTTTTATTTTTACCTCCTGCCTGCCACCCCGGAGGATTTTCCCGACAGCGCTTACCGGATCTTCAAAACCATAATATGTAAGCGCAGTTTCATTCAATATTACTTTATTTGTTTCCTCATTAAAAGACAGATTGAAATTCTCACCGGCAAGCATGGTTATTCCGTAAGTGTCAAAGTATTCATTATCAATATAATAAACATCTATTCTCTTTTCAGTATTACGTCCTTCAACAGGAATCCCGAAAACGCGTGAGTTTTTGATTTCCGTACCGGGAACATTCGATGACGCTGTTATATTGATAACTCCCGACAGGCTTGTCATTTCATTTTTAAATGATTCCAGGGTGTTCATATACGATTCATAAGTATCAGCCTTTATTATTCTCGGACCATCAAGGACAACTAATCCGTCCATGTCAAATCCTGTATCGTGATTGCTGATAAAATGAACCTGGCGGAAAATAATCAGTGTGCCGATAATCAAAACTATGGATACGGCGAATTGAAAAACCACAAGAGAATGCTTAAGCGTGCTTATCCATCCGGACCCGGTTGGATTTTTACCTTTAAGAACGAGTCCCGGAGCAAAGCGCGAGATATATATTGCGGGCAGAAGGCCGGTAAATAATGACCCTGATACCAGCAATATTAAGAAGAGGATCAGTACCACCGCATAATTAATCTGAAGGGGGCTCTCCATCGCCTGGCTGAAAAAGGGAAGTGCCAGTATGACAAAACTAATACTGACTATCAGTGCAAGCAGGTTTAACAATGCTGATTCTGTCAGAAACTGGATTACAAGGTCATATTTTGTTGCTCCCGTCACTTTCCTGATCCCTACTTCGTGGGCCCGCTCAATAGAACGGGAGGTTGCCAGGTTGATATAATTTATGAATGCAATCAGGAGTACAAGCAATGCCACAATGCCAAGTGATATCACGCTGCGGTAATTGCCATTGACCTCCAGTTCGTTGCTTATTGAAGAATGCAGGTGTATATCCGTAAGTTTTACAAGCTTATATTCCAGCAGAAAAAAAGCATCCTGCATGAATTTCCCGATAAAGGTTTCAGGTATCTGCGGCAGTTTAGCCTCCAAAGCTTTTGCGTCCGTTCCCGGTGCAAGAAGCACATAGGTGTATACCCTTTCGCTCACCCAGCTGTTATCCCATGATGCGGAGCTTCTTATGAGGTTTTCATAGGATAGCAGAATATCAAACCTGAAGTGGGAATTTCCGGGGATGGATTTAACAATTCCTGTCACTTCAAAATCAGTGCCTCCATCCAGGGTTAAAACCTTCCCGACCGGATTTTCATTTCCAAAATATTTATGCGCTGTCTCTTCAGTGATAACTGCATGATTTATTGCAAGCAGATCAGAGTCCTGCCTGCCTTCTATAAAAGGAAATGAAAAGAGGTTAAAAAAAGATGATTGTGCAAACAGGATATTTTTTTCCTTAAAAGTCTGGTCTCCGTATTTTACAAGGCTTTCAGTGCGGTAAAATCTTGTGTAATCAACGACTTCAGGGAACATATTCTTCATCTCCTTCCCTATCGCGGAAGATCCTGATGCAGAATGCTTTTCAAGGATCCCTTCTTCATAGAGAAGATAGTCAACCCTGTAAATGTCCCTGGAATATTCATGGAATTTATCGTACGATGTTTCCGCCCTGATCCATAGAGTTATCAGAATAAAAGATGTGATACCGATGGTTAATCCAAGAAGGTTTATTACTAAATACCACCTGTTTGATTTAAAATTTCTTAGTGTAAGGGCAAGGTAATTTCTTATCATTTGAATTTTTTAAGACATAAATGTAAGAAATTGTTTCTTGTCCGGGGAAATAAGAATTACTTTGTTAATGTACTTCTAAACTAATCATACCGGAGAGCCTTGTCCGGATTGCGGATTTCGGATTGGGGATTGCGGATTTTAATTTTCCAATGTAATGAATCCGAAATCAGCTCATTCATAACGCAGTGCCTCCACCGGATTCCTTGTTGCTGCTCTCCAGCTCTGCCAGCTGACAGTCAGCAGAGCGATCCCGAAAGCAAGAATAACAGCCAGACCAAAGATCCACCAGCTCAGTTCTGTCCGGTAAGCAAAAGTCTGCAGCCATTTGTTTATTGCATACCAGGCGATGGGTATGGCAGCCAGACAGGCAATTGATACCAGAACAACAAAGTTCTTGTTAAGCATTAAAAGAATCTCATATACCCTGGCGCCGTTAATCTTGCGTATACCGATCTCCTTGGTCCGGGATACAGATACCAGCATGACAAGTCCGAAAAGCGAAAGCGCAGTAATGATAACTGCCATCAGGCAGAACAGGATGAAGCACCTGAATAGCTGGATATGAGATTTATACTGTGTATTAAAATATTCATCAAGAAAGAAATATTCAAAATACTGATCTTTGAAATATATCTGGAATTCGCTTTTTACCTTACTCACAACCTCTTGCATGTTTGCATTCCGGATCCTGATGAAAATAAAATATCCCCCCTGGTCACAGTTAAAAATAGTAGGTTTTATTACCTGGTCCAGTGAATTTTGAAAATACCCGTCGATCACACCGACAATCTCTCCAAGTTCATTTTTATTGTCTGAATCCAGATCAATCATCGTTTTACCGATAACATTTTTATAATCATCCTCCCCTAAGGCCAAAGCAGCTTCCTTGTTCAGAATAACATGACGCGGACCTCCCAGCCAATTGGTTTCATCGGGGGAAAAATACCTGCCGGCAAGAAGCCTGACATTAAAAAAGCTGAAAAAGTTTGCGGCCACATCAGACTGAAAAAACTGGTAACCCAGATTTTCCTTTCCTTTCAGGGAGATGCCTCCTTTCACCCAGGTGTTCTTCTCCCCGGGTGCAATTGTTGAAAAAGTGATTTCCGAAACTTCCGGAAAAGTAAGAAGCGCTTCCTGAAATGACGTCTGCGATGTATTGAATTCCCCGGCAACAGGTCGCTTAACCACGAGCGTCTGATCGATATTCATCGTAAAAGCATCTTTCTGCATATACCTTATTTGCCTGAGAGCACATATTGTTCCTGCAATGAGAATAATAGCAATAGTAAACTGCCCGATTGTATAAAATTTCCTGGTGAACTTTCTGCTGCTGATCTGCACCTCCTTCCGGATAAATGAAACCGGCGCTACTCTGTATATTCTTAATCCCAATGCAAGGCCTGTCAGCACACTGAGAAAAACAAGGATTATGACAGGTATAAACCATGTACGTATCTTAAACAGAGAGTTCAGAGTAAAGTCGAAGTTGAGAAAACTCCTGAAGAACGGGAATAGCAGATCCAATAATATAAATGCCAGGATAAGGCTTAATATTCCTGTTATTACTGACTCAGTTATAAATTCTGAAATTATATTTCTTCCTGATGCCCCGTTTACGATCCTGACCCCGATTCCGTTTATCCGTCTTCCGGTGACAGAAGAGTACAGGTTAAAGTAATTGAGCCCGGCGCTGATAAGGATCAGTATGGCAATAACCAGCAAAATGGAAATGTATTTGCTGTTCCCGTTTGGTTCATGTTCGAATCTGTAATTGGAATTAAGATGAATGTCTGTTACCGGCTGAAGTTGAAATTCGATGGGGAAATCTATTTCAACATTTCTTGACTTAAGATTTTCCTTTGCGAGAACAGTAATTTCACCAGCTACCTTGACCGGGTCTGCACCTTCCCTTATGAGAAAATATGTATTAGTATTATTGCAGCTGAAACAATATGAACTGTTTGTTAAAGTAGATAGTGAGATTACCAGGTCAAATTTTAAATGTGAATCAGTCCTGACATCTTTTACCACGCCCTGTATCTCAACCGGGTTCTTCCCCGGATTTACTCCATAGATAATTTTACCGACAGGATCTTCGTCGCCGAAATATTTCTTCGCCAGGGATTCGGTTATTATCGCCACATTCGGCCTTCTCAGGAACTCTTTTTTATCACCTGATTCAACAGTATATGAGAAAATGTCAAAGAATGAGCTGTCGGCAAAGAGCGTCCTGTCTTCCTTAAATATCTGGTCTCGTGCCAGAACATACCGGGTTTCTCTTTTACATCGGCAGAAGTTTTCTATCTCAGCTATTTTTTCATATGCTATCTGCCCGACAAAATAATTATTGCCGACACTTTTATCGAGCCCGGTCTTGTAATACCTGTAAAAGACCAGTCTTTGGATCCGGTCTGCATTATCAAAGTACTTATCATAGCTTTTCTCAAAGCTGATGTATTGCCAGATCAGCAAAATAGCCACCATGCCAATGGCAAGTCCAAAAATATTTATAAGGTTTATAGCCTTGTTCTTCAGAATGTTCCTTAATGCCAGTATTATGTTTTTGTAAATCATATCTTACTTTCTTACTCCTAAGTCTCCCAGGGGGGATTTGAATTGCGGATTGCGGATTGTGGATTGCGGATTATAATTTTCCAGTGTAATAAATCCGAAATCAGCTCATTCATACCTCAGCGCGTCTACCGGGTTTCTGTTGGCAATAATAATATAATTTAAAACAGAGACCAGAGCAATCATTAATAAAACAAAAAGACTGCATGAGACAAAAATACTCCAGTGAAGGGGTGTTTTAGATACAAAGTTCTCCATCCATTTGTGGCCGGTAAACCATGCACCCACTGATCCGGCTAATGCTGCCGGGATGGCAATATACATCAGGTCTTTGATGAAAATTCTTATAATGTCGGATAGCCCGGCACCACTGATTTTACGAATAGCCAATTCTTTACTGCGACGTGATGCCTCAGTAATTGCGTATCCCAGCAAGCCCATTATTGTAATAAGAAAAATAATAATATTCCCTGCAAGCATAGTAGTCCGGAATCCTTTCTCTGATGAGTAAAGATCTGTCTTTTCATTTTCCAGGCTTTTTACAACCGCATCCTGATGTGGCAGGGCAATGTTTAATACATCCGTCATTTTTTTCATGATGTCAGTTTCCGCTCCTTTATAAGCTTTTACCAGGATATAACATGAGAAGGAGGAGTTCTTTTCAATCCTTTCCTGGAACTTATCATCAGGTAAAAAAGAAAACATAATCGGACGTTGATCGGGATATGCCATTGAACTTATGACAAAGTCAGGGAAAATGCCGCGGATTGTATGTGTTCCATGTTCACTCAGGGTAATTTGTTTTCCCAATACCTCATCTTTCGAGCTACTGTTGATCATTAGCATATCGGAACCTTTTTGGCTGATAAGGAAATCATTGGGGACACAGGATTCCGGTGAAAAATTATTGCCCTTAACCACCGGAATGTCAAGTATGGAAAAATAGTTTTCGTCAATCCAATAATAATCTGCAACGTTAAATAGTTCCTTTTCCTCATCCGGTAACGATACATTATTACCTGATGCACCTTCGGTTGGAACACCTGACCCTAAACCAACAGTCCCAACCTGGGGAATAGCCCTGAGCTCATTTAATACGGTTGATAATTTGCTGCCTGGCATTCCGCTGGTAGATCCAAAATATACTCCGTCTGAACGATAACCATGATCAGAATTCCTTAACCTGTTGTATTGAAGTATTACGATAACCAGTATGGTGAGAATGAATGTAGCTGCTGCAAACTGAAAAGAAAGAAGTGCCAGTTTCCACTTGTTACCTTTCTGAGGATAATTTTGAAAAACCGAAGCTACCGGAATACCTGCAAAATAACGACCCGGGAAGTAGCTGATAATTAAGAGTAAAACAACCAGAAAAAACAACAGTGGCCATATAACATAAGGGTTCAGTACAGCAGATAGATGATGTCCGATTTGGGCTTCAACTAAAGGTTGTACTATAGTGATGATCATGAAAGCAACTGAAAGTGAAAAAAGAAAGATGATGGAAGTTTCAGAAAAAATCATCAGTTGCATATTACCGGCCCGGGCGCCATAGGTTTTATAAATAGCTGAGGTTTTAGCCCTGCTTACTAATGCACTTAATGTAAGCAAAATATAATTCAGCAGGGAAACTAATAGCACAGCAAAGGCAATAGCGCTGAGAATAACTATCATTTCTTTAACATCCTCAATATGGACTTTTTTAATCGGTTTAAAGCTGTATTTTAAAACCATCCCTTGCTGTATTGCTTCCAGATGTATAATATCCTGGTGAACTTCCTGCATCTTGCGAACAGCAGGACTAAGACTTTCAGGATCGACTCCGGGTTCCAGCTTAACACAGACATAATAACGATCGTTCCCAAGCCAGTTATTGGTTCCATCCCACATAAACCTGGACGTAGAAACCATTGAAATAAGGACATCATACTTGTAGTTTGTGTTTTCGGGTAATGTTTCAAATACGCCTGCAATTGTCAACTTTCTATCGGGGTATTCTTTTAGTTCAATCATCCTGCCAATAACATTACCACCTATCATTTCCGCAATTTCGCCGGATACCATGCAGTTCATCTGACTCTTAAGAATCTCCTCCGGATTTCCGTAAATAATCTTCCTCGGAAGTACATCAAATAAATACTCGTCGGCAAACGAGAATTCACCTTTATAGCTTTTATTATCATCAGTATAGAACACAGAGGTCCCTATGCTATTGAGCCTTGAGGCAGCCTCGATACCCGGGACCTCTGATTTTAATCCGGGAGCAACGGCGCCACTGACTTGGTTGTAAGTACTTATCCTGTCGGTGGAATTATCAGTTTTAAAGTTCTCGCAAACCACATAAATGCGATTGGCATCGGGATAGAAACTATCAAAACTGTAATAGTAAAATACTTCAGATAAAAGAAGTAATCCAAAAGCCAACCCGGTAGCCAGCGATATTATACGGGTTAAAGAATGTTCCCCTTTACGGAACATTTTTCGGAAGGCTATCTTTAATGATGTCATATATCCGGTATTGTTTTTTAAGTTCTATTATATTCTTTGAGTACGTTCTTATTCATATCTCAGCGCTTCGACAGGATTTCTCGTTGCTGCCCTCAGGCTCTGCCAGCTCACAGTCAGCAGCGATATTGCCAGGACAATTACTCCCGAAAGCAGAAAGATCCACCATTTCACATCCGTCTTGTAAGCATAGCTCTCAAGCCAGATGTACATAGCATACCAGGCAGCGGGGGCAGCTATTATAAAGGCAATCACTGTCCATCTCAAAAAGTCAGAGTTTATCATAGTCAGTATCTCAAATACATTTGCTCCATTTATTTTACGAATACCTATTTCTTTTGTACGGGAACGTGTTTTTTGATAAGAGACAGCAAAAAGGCCCATCATCGACAGTAAGAGACTTATTATCGAACAGGATCCTATTAACCTTTTAAAATTAGTGTTCTTCCTATGGAACCATTCATATCTGTCGCCTACTGATTCTATGTTTACCGGGTAATCAGGGATCATCTTCTGCCAGATCATGGTTATGGCGTCTTTGGCTTCACGGGTTTGTCTATCCGAAGGTTTCACCAGCAGATGTCCGCCCCTGGGGCTGAATGAAATGAATGCCGGTTCAACTGTTGTTTTTAAATCTGAATAATTAAAGTCTCTGACAATACCGGTCACTATCATATCTTCCATCCCTGGTATTCCCCTGCCAATTAAATCCTGGTCCGGAAATAGTTTTACAAATGACTGGTTTATCAGACATTTATTTTCGTTAGCAGAAAGGTTATGAGAGAAATCCTCTCCTGTAACAAGCTTTATTCCAAGGACATCAAGAAAATTTTCATCACCACTGAAACCGGCCGGGGAATATTGTTTTTCGACTCCGTTTTCCTGATATTTCAAAGCGACCAGAAAATGTTCGAGAACCGGTGAAGCTGTGGTTACAGATACATTGCTGACAGAACTGCTTTTCAATAATTCTTCTTTCAGGATTCCGGCTTTGTCTTTATACTGCACCGGGATTTTTATTTCAATTACCTGTTTATCGAGACCGATCGGCTTGCTGGTGATATAGTTTATCTGTATTATAATAACCAATGAGCAGATTATGAGTGCAATTGACCCGGCTAGCTGAAAAATATTAAAGAAAGGGATCTGAACGCTCCTGACCGTTTGATTCTGATCTGTTTTTAAAAGATTTAAATCAAGATTCGAACGGATCAGATAGAAAGAATAAATTAATGTTACGAGCAATGTAAAAACCAGGATCCCGGTCAGGATTATTATTTGTTCGGGCTGCCAGATAAATGTCTTCGTGATATTGCTGTCTGTCAGAGTGTTGAAAAATGGCAATGCATCAGTCATTAATAACAATCCCATTAAGAAAGATATTGCTATAATGATTGAGTTCTCCAGCATAAAACGGGTAATCAGATCCGGTAAAGTACTGCCATTAATTCGTCGCAGATAATACTCTTTAACCTTTCCCTGGAACTTATTTGTAAGGACCCCCAGGTAATTGAAGGTAGCGATTCCTGTTATCATCAGTCCTATTATCAGTGCAATCCACAGATCTCTCTTATCACGGCTGATTTCAATAACTAATCCGCGGGTTGTATCAAAATATGCCTTTTGAAGAGGTTCCAGATAATATGCACCAGGCGTTCCTGTATGAATAATTGGGATGGATTCTTTTCTTTCTGAAAAGAGTTTTTCCATTTCTTTCGTATCGGTGTTTCTGGTCAGGCTTAAATAACAGCGGCTGTCAGCTTCACCAATCAGGCGAACCATATCAAAGTTTATCTGGGTGTTATCGACAGGTTTCTCAAATATCCCGGTTACTATCATCTGTTCCTCTTTATCACGATTGACCAGCGTAATAATCTTTCCCTCAGGATTCTCTGCACCAAAATATTTTTCAGCCAAATCGGATGATATTACCAGGTTATTCGCCGCTTCCAGGACTGTTGCCGGATCATCAGAAATAAGCTTATATGAGAAAAAGGTGAAAAAGTTTTCTGAAGCTCTTATAATAGATGGTTGATCAGAATAATCTTCATTATTGACAATTATCTTCAGAGAGCCTGAATTGCTTATACGGCAAAAGTCTTCTACCCTGGCAAAATTATTTTTCATATACTCAGCAGATCCGAACTTACAATGATACATTTTCGTGCCCGGGAACCATGGATCATCACATTTTAATGCATATATCTGGTCCTTCTTTTCATGGAAACCATCAGTTCGCAATTCCCTGCTGAGAAATAAAAAGATAAGGTTGATACAGGCAATACCAATAGTAATACTGATAATAATTACCAGGGTATTTAACCGGTCCCTGAAAAGACTTCTCAAAATTTGTTTTATGTTCATTTATATTTCTTTGTGATCAACGTTAACTACTCATATCTCAGCGCCTCAACCGGATTCCTTGTTGCTGCTCTCCAGCTCTGCCAGCTGACGGTCAGAAGTGCTATTCCAAGTGTAATCAATCCTGAAAGTGCAAAGATCCACCAGCTTATTCCTGTTTTATAAGCAAAGCTCTCGAGCCATCTATGCATAATATACCAAGCAACAGGGGTGGAAATTGCAAAAGCAACCAGCACCCATTTTACAAAATCTTTATTCAGCATTGCCAGTATTTCAGAGATCGTTGCCCCGTTTACTTTACGGATTCCTACCTCCTTTACACGACGCTGGCATGCAAAAAGTGACATTGCCAGGATACCCAGACTGCAAATTACCAAAGCACATCCTGCCAACAGGGAGAATATCCGGCGGAAACGGAGCTCAGATTGATACATATTCTGTATAGCCTGATCAAAGAAACTCACCTCAACAGGGAAAGATGGCGACAACATCGAAACTATATTTCTTATTTTATCCAGTGTATTATGCAATGTTTTATAATCGCCCTCCTGAATACTGACCAGACATACAGAAGTATAAAAATCATTTCTCATTACCAGGGATGCAATTGGCTGGTTTACAGGCTTGAAATGAAAATCTTTTACAATGCCGATTATCTCCCAGCTGCGGTTTCCCATACTGATCTTGTTTCCAACAGGATTATCAAGTTCATGTTCTCTCAGGAATGTTTCATTCACCACTACTTTCCCTTTATCAGAAGAAAGATCTTCAGAATAAAAACGGCCACTGACTAATTGTAATCCCATCATCTCAAATACAGCTGCATCAGCACTGAACGTATAGAAATTCAGTTGTTTTGTTTCACCATCAATGTCACTTTGAGTTCCCCACTGTGAAATATCTTTACCCGGATAATACTGAGTAAATGCAACTTTATTTATTCCCGGTATTCCGGCAAGAAGGTTTGTAAGTACTTCTTTCTTTTGTGCAAGTTGCTCTGTCATCTTAATACCTATGATATTATCCTTGTTAAAACCGAGATCATTGCTTCCGAATCTTACCTGCTTCTGGATCAACACTGTAAATGCAATAAGCACAATGGCAATTATAAACTGCATTGTTACAAAAACACTTCGAAACGAAAAGTTGATTTCGTTGGATTTAACTGTTTTATTCAGATTGTCCAAAACTTTGGACCTGGAGATCCTCAATGCAGGAATAATGCTGAAAATAATACTTAATAAAAGGATTATTGCCAGGGACACTATTATAAAACCAGCGGAATAAGTTAATCTCTGACTATATTGAATCCCGGTAAAACTACGGATAAAGGGATTTATAGAGTTGACAATCTCGATTGCGATAATAAGGGCTGCCAGAAAAAAAATGAAAGATTCGGCGAGAACATCACGAAGTATCTGTAACTGTCTGGCTCCTACGACCTTCATGATCCCGGTTTGTTTTATCTTTTCCTGCCATTGTGAGGATGAGATATTGATGAAATTGACCAGGGCAATCATCAGTACCAGTACAGCTACCAGTACCAGTATCTGAACTTTCCTTTTATCCCCGGATACAAGATAATTGCTCCCGTAGAGAGTAAAATCCGAAAAGTAGATTTTTCTCAATGGGGTCAGTCCTGTATCAGCAAGAATCTCCTGGTTATCTTCCGGGAAAAGAGACAGGATCTTCCTCCCTGTCTCATCAGGATCAGTTCCTTCTTTTAAAAGGACAAACGTCTGGAAATCACGCCAACCCCATTCTGTATATTCTCCTGGTTCATTCTGAACGATTTTCCTCGTAGCGATAGATGTAATTGAGCTGAACGAAAGACAGGAGTTGGCTTTCGGTTCTTCAATCACACCATTCACTGTAAGGCTCTGATTGTTGTTCAGCTTAATCATTTTCCCCATAGCTTCTTCTTTCCCGAAAAGCTTATCCGACAATCTTTCTGTTATTACAACGGTCATGGGTTCATTCAATGCAGTCTCAGGGGTTCCTTCAATAAAAGTATAGGTAAAGAGTTTAAAGAAATCTTCATCAACATACATCAGATCGGACATGAAAGGCTCATTATTTTCAACCTGGAATACCGGGACATCCCATGTTCCGCTGATTCTCACGGTTGATTCCACCCCGGGAATTTTCATGTCGATATGTTCTTTAAGAATTCCCGGAGTATAGATCCGGTCCCCGGATAAACCGTATAAATAAACACGGTCTCCGTTTTTGTGAAAATCATCAGTAGTAAGCTCGCTGTAACAATAAACGGAAATGATGATTACCAGTACCATACTTATTGCTAAACCAAACAGATTGATCAGATTGGTAACTGGTTTCCGGATAAAATTCCTGACTATTGTTCTAAATATGTTCTTCATGCTTTCATAAAATTAATTCATCAGAATCATCTTAACGTAATTATTCATACCGGAGAGCCTCCACCGGATTTCTTGTTGCAGCCCGCCAGCTCTGCCAGCTGACAGCCAGCAGGGCTATTCCAAGGGCAATCAGAGCTGCAATGGCAAATAACAACCAGCTAGGCTCAGTTCTGTATGCAAAGTTTCGCAGCCATTTATTCATGGCATACCATGCAACCGGACAGGCAAGCAGGTAAGCAACAACAACCCATTTTATGAAGTCCCTGTTCAGCATTAATATTATTTCAATAGTTCTCGCACCGTTTACTTTTCGTAATCCAATTTCCTTGGTCTTACGTTCTATGCTGTAAAAGGAAAGTCCAAAGAGACCAATACCGGCAATAAAAACTGCCATCAATGCAAATGCGAAGAGGAGGTTTTCAAATCTTCTTTCTGATTTGTACTGCAAATCGTAGGTTTCGTCCAGAAATGAATACTCAAATGCGAACGCCGGACACATTTCATCCCATGTCACTTTGATCTTTTCCAGGGCACCGGCAATGCTTTTTCCATTGATTTTAATATTGATATAATTCACACGTTCAGGATTATAAAACAGGATTACAGGTGTCTGATCATAGTTTAAACCCCTGTAATGGAAATCTTTAAATATGCCAATAATTTCACCTTTGATCCCATTCCCGGGAGTTATAAACTGTCCTATTGGATTCTTAAGACCATATTGTTGTATTGCCCTCTCATTAATTAGATAGGATGCTTTTAAATCACTTACATTGCTGGCTGAAAAATTGCGTCCCTCTTTTAGACCGATACCCATAGTCTTCAAATAATCAGCGTCAACATAATTATTAAAGTACTTATTTTCATTCCCTTCGATTTCTACACAACACCACGATCCCCAATAATTTCCAGGGAGACGGTTGGAGAATGAAAGACTTGTAATTTCGGGATATTTTAAAAGCTTTTCCTTAAACAGATCGAGGTGTCCTGTCAGTTGAGAATTGATTTTTAAATTCACTATATTGTTTTTTTCGAAGCCGAGATCTTTTTTGTTCATATACCTGAATTGCTGGTTAGTTATCAGGGTACAGCAGATTAATGTAATTGAAATAAAATTCTGGAAAACAATTAACCCGTTTCTTATCCAGAGATGGTTTGCATGGCCGGCAACTATAATTTTGTACGTGTTTATACTATATGAACTGATGTAGATGCTTGGGTAGAGGCCTGATATTAAAATAAATAACGACAGCCCTGAGAAAAGAATCATGAGGTTTCCATCGGTATAAAAATCTGCGCCACTAACAGAAAATCCTGTAAGTGAGTGTAATAAAGGATTTATAAACCATAGACATACGAAAGCCAGCAGAACCGATAAAAGAATATAAAGAATTGTTTCAAACAGGAATTGAATGATGAGATGGAATCGGGAAGCGCCTTGTAACTTCTTCAGGTTTACTTCTTTCGATCTTGATAAAGCATTGGCGATGGTGAGGTTGATGAAATTTATTGCAGCCAGTAAAAGGATAAATACCGAAACTGCAATAAGTATTTTGTTATAAAGTAAATTACCGTGTTTCGTATTGCTTTCATTTTCAACTTCATGTAAATAATAGATATCCTTAAAAGCTCTTATTGTGAAAGTTTCTTTGTAACCAACTTTCTTTAGCAGCTCCATGACTGTTTTCTCCGATTCCTCCCTGTGGATACCATCCGGAAAAAGCAGGAAGGTCGGATAACTCCATCCATCATATTCCTTTAACACACCTTTATAACGAATCTGTTCCAGACTTACCATAGATGCAATAGCTTCTGCTTTGAAATGAAGATAAGGCTGATCCATGATAACAGCGGTGACAGTGAAATCGTACTGATTTTCAAATCGTACTCTTTGTCCGACAGCATCAGTACTTCCAAATAACCTTTTTGCAATAGTTTCGGAAAGCACTATTGAAAAAGGCTGAATAAGGGCTTTTTCCACATCACCTGAAATAATCTTCAGAGGAAAAACTTTAAAAAAAGTACTGTCAGCAAATGTGAGGTCTTTAAGATTAAAAGGTGTATTACCGATCTGGACTCCGACATCATTCCAGAAGTTTAACCTGGTCGCAATAATTTGATTTGTTGATTCCAGATTCAGAGCATGCCCCAGAAATGGTGGCATGCTTGCCCAATTGGTTTCAAGACGGTATACCCTGTCGCTGCCCGGAATACCCTTATCATATTTATTCTCATTTACTACATAGGCCCATATAATAATGACGGCAGAGATGCTTACTGCGAGTCCTGTAATTTTTATCAGTGTTGGTGTAATGTTCTTTTTAAAACTCCTGAAAGTAATTTTAAGTACTCCTTCTAATAACATGATTGTTAAATATTTAACAATAAATTAAACATTTTCAAATTTTCAAATTGCCACATTTTCAGATTACTTATTCATACCTCAATGCTTCCACCGGATTCCTCGTTGCCGCTCTCCAGCTTTGCCAGCTGACAGTCACTGATATTATTAATAATGTTATCACTCCTGCCAGTGCAAAGATCCACCAGCTCAGGCTGGTCTTATAGGCAAAATTTTCGAGCCATTTATGGGTGATAAACCACGAAACCGGAGTTGCAAGAATAAATGCCAGCACAAACCATTTAATGAAATCGTGGTTTAGCATCAGGAGTACCTCTGAGATAGTTGCCCCATTAATTTTACGGATGCCGATTTCCTTAACCCTGCCCAGGCAGATCATAAAGATCTGTCCCAGGATACCCATACAGGTAAGGGCAATTGCAATTATGGTAAAAAAGGTGATTGAACCGGCCAGTTTCTCTTCCTTTTCATAGAAAGACTGATAGAAATCATCATAGAAAATAAAGCTGAACGGTTCATAAGGTGAAAATGTTTCCCATACACTATTTATTTGCTCTATCTGCTGTCCGGTATTACCCGGAGTAAGTCTGACAGACAGAACATTACCAAAGTCAGCTCCGGTATACAAGAGTGCTAAGGGTTCTACAGGGTAATGAAAAGACTCGAACTTAAAGTCTTTAATAATTCCAATTACTTCATATTCCTCTTCTTTGGCAAAGCGAAACATCTTTCCTTCAATACTTTCCCACCTGTACTGTTTAAATACCTCTTCATTTATCAAACAGGCCCTTTTAATATCACCCTCAAGGAAATCCCGCCCGTCAATCAGTCCTATATTCATTGTTTTCAGGTAATTATCACCAACATAAATACAATTTACCGCAATGCTTTTCCCTTCGTAATCATTATCCATTTTGTGATTGATCATTCCGGGACAACCACTGCTAATTGTTGTGCTCTTCACAAAGGAGAGATTATCAAGTTCCTGCCTTAGTGCATCGGTTTGCTGGTACCTGTAAGGGATGTTTATCCTTAAAAGCATTTCCTGATTAAATCCAGGGTCCGAATGTTTCACAAAATTGAGCTGTCGGAAAATTACCAGGACAATTGTAATCAGAGATATCGAAACTAATAGCTGGAAAGTAAGTAAAGCCTGTTTCCATATTTGCTTTTTGTTCCTGGTCCCCTTAAATCCGGACAATGATTCGGTAATATTGAACTTCGACAGGATATATATCGGAGCAAGGCTGTTGACCAGTATCACTAAAATCACGACTATGGTAAAAACTGGAGCAACAGCAAGCAGGTCGGCCCAGTCAATATACATTGCTTTTCCAAACAGGCTTTCCGAATATGACAGAGCAATGTCGGTAATCCCGAATGCAAGGACCAATGAAATTAGTATTCCGAGGGTTACTTCGACAAGTGTATAGTCCACCAATTCTTTCCACCCTGCCCCGAAGGTCTTTTTTATGCCTGTTACCCTTAGTTTGGCATAATGGACCGAAACGGAGTAATTCAGGTAATTAATACTTGACAGGATCAGGATCAATAAAGCAATCGTAAGAAAGATCTTCAGCAGGACCGGATTCCCTTTGGCGTGCCTGCTTTTTATTGTCAGATCAGACAGGTAAATTTCATCAAGGCCCTGCAAAGAAAGGCTGTCGATATCCAGTGCTTTTATTCTATCGGTGGAATTCAGCTCATAAATCAAATCACCAGCATTTAATCCTTCCCTCAACTTTACAAAATGATTTGTAGGATTGTATCTGAATCCATTGACAGTTGTTGATGAAATCCGGAATTTTTCATTCTCACTGTTTAAAATAATATCGGCACTGAAGCTTGAATTGACCGGTAATTCCCTGAATACAGAAGTGACAGTCCCGAAGAAGTAATTACCGATATTTACCTGTCTGCCAAGCGGATCCAGGATTCCGAATAATGATTTTGCAAGCGTAGTTGAAATAGCTATTGATTCTCTTCCAGTGAAGGGCTTACCGGAGAGGCTTTCAGCCAGATCGACTGAGAAGATCGAAAAAAAGTTTTCGGTTGTGGTAAGCAGGTGTGTGAACCCTGCAGTGTTATTTGTTTGTTCATCTCTTATCTTAAGATCATCACTTATATTATAATCGAGCGGACAGGCATCTTCAACTGCAGCATAGTCTGAAACGAGTACCGGGTGTAGATCCCAGTTTATGTTGCAGCGATTCTTTTTTACATCATAAATCCTGTAAATCTGTTTATGGTTTGCAAAATCGTAATTAACTGTTACTTCTGTACGGTAAAACAACCCGATAAGGATGCAGGCTGCAAAACCAATGGCGAAGCCACCGATTATGAGAAAAGAATAGACTTTATTCTTCAACAGGTTCCGGAATGCCAGTTTTAAATTCATAGATATCATTCGAAAAATATTATATTTTCATACCTGTTTATTTCACCCCCATCCCGATAGCTATCGGGACCCCCAGGGGGAACTTTTCTCAATTTCGGATTGCGGATTGGTTTCGCCTAGCTTGCCTTCGGCTCGGTTTTTGATTTCGGAAGTAAATATTTTTCATAACATTCTTCAAATCCGAAATCCACAATCCGGAATCCGAAATCATTTCATTCATACCTGAGTGCCTCCACCGGATTTTTTGTTGCTGCCCTCCAGCTCTGCCAGCTCACTGTAGCCAGCGCAATGACCAGTGCAATTAAACCGGCAAGCAAATATATCCACCAGTTAATATCTGTTCTGTATGCAAAACTATCAAGCCATTTGTGCATGGCATAACATGCAACAGGCATGGCAATTATATAAGCAATTAAAACCAGACTTATAAATTCCCTGTTAAGTAATAGTAATATCTCGTTGACTTTTGCACCATTAATTTTACGTATGCCTATCTCCTTAGTTCGCCGTTCCGATGAAAAAATAGCCAGCCCCAGCATCCCTATACTTGCAATTATTATGGCCAGAACAGCAAACAGACTTATTGTCCGGGCAAAATACTCCTCCGACCGGTACATTGAGTCAAACCACTCATCATAAAACTGGTATTTAAAAGGATATGAGGGCAGAATATCCTCCCATAGTTTTTGAATGTTTTCCATACCTGGCCCGATACTGTTACCGGCAAATCTGATATTTATTGATGAAGGTTGGCTTTTAGATGTAAACATTATACAAAGAGGCCCGATGGTTTTATGAAGCGAACTATAATGAAAATCATTTACCACACCTATTATGTCAAATCCTCCGAAATTATTAAACCTCTTATTTTCAAGATTATCAAACTCAAAATGTCTGTAGGCAGCCTCATTTATCATGCATACCTTATCCAGATCTCCCGGTCCGAGATCTCTCCCTCTGATAATTTTAAGCCCGAATGTCCTGATAAAAGCTGTATCAACCAGGAGACAGGGAACACTTATATTTGTACTTGTGTTTTCCATATTTGAACCCATGCTCATCCTGATTGAACCGGGAACACCTGATGTAACCGACATACTTTCTATATATGGTAATTCCCTTAACCCGTCAAGCAGAACCATAGCTTTACTTATGTCATTCTCGCGGATGAAAGGGAGATCGAGGCGGAGCAATTTCTCTTCATTAAACCCGGGATTATTATTTTTTACATACCTGATCTGCCTCTGCACTGTAATTACACAAAAGATCAGTATAATCGAAATAGTGAACTGAAAGACAATAAGAGCATTACGTAAAAAATTTCTTTTACCGGGAGAGAAAGCAGAACCAGTAAGTATTTTCACCGGCAAGATCCTGGTCAGAACTATTGAGGGGCCTGTACCGCTTATCAAACCGATGGCAAGTACGGCAGCCAGCAGAATAATAAAGTAAGGAATGCGGAATAATGTACTAATACTGATATTGCTATTAAAAAGAGTCTGGAAAAACGGCATCAGGAACCATAACAACGTTATTCCGAAAATGAATGCTATAAAAATTACTATTATAGATTCCGTCAGGAATTGATAAACTATATTATTCCGTTTTGCACCAAATACTTTCTTAATGCCTGTAACTTTATTATGCTTTACCTGCTGTGCAACAGTCAGGTTTACATAATTTATTAATGCGAGTGTCAGGACTATTGTGGCAATCAGAGTTAATAAATTCAATAAGCCGGCATTACCCTTTTTTGTATCACTGCCTGTAGTAGGATCGTGGAGATAAATATCTTTAAGCTTCACAAATCCTGCCTGTTCGATATAGGGTTCCAGCAAGCTGATGTTATCATTAATTTTTTCTGAGAATTGTTGTTGAATGACGTTCTTTTCAAGCTGAAGATAGATCTGAAATGGCCACCGGTAGGTACTTGAGTCCCTTGAATCACCGATCCACTGGCTTAATTTGAATCTTATATTATCTGCATTAACCAGCAGTCCTGCACTTAAGCTTGAATTATCCGGGAAATCCCTGATAATAGCTGAAACGGTTACCGGCACAGTGCCCCAAACCAGAATATCTTTACCCAAAGGCGATTTTGTCCCGAATAATTTTTTTGCTGTTGATTCTGTAATAACTGCTGAATTAATGCCGGCAAAGACTGGAGATTCAGGTCGAGAGACAAAAGAGACTGTAAAAACTTCGAAAAAATTATTGTCGACAGACATAATATCGTCCAGGTAATAACCTTTCTCCTGACATTCAACCTCTACCGGATAACCGGACCGTAAAGCCAGGCAGCCGTTTTGAATTTCAGGAAAATTCCTCACCAGGATATCTTTTACACGATAATCGATCTGGCTTGAATTATGCCTGGTTTCAATGAGCCTTACAATCTGATCAGTGTTTTTATTGTACTGATCATAGGAATACTCATTTATCACATAAAGTGAAATTGCGAGGCAAATTGAAATAGCAAAAGCAAAACCAAGAATATTAATTACAGAGAATTTTCTGTTTGTAAGAATATTTCTTAAAGCGGTTTTAAAATAATACCAGAACATTTTTCGAAGTTTCTTTAAATGGTGCTATAATCATGCCATAAACTATAATGCCTGATATTGAGATATTTACAAATGTCTCATTCGTGAGACGTATAAATATTTTACGTATTTCCGTATATTTTTTTTACATCCGCTTGACATTTTCATTTAGATGATTTAACTTAACCACGGATTTCACGGATTGACACAGAAAAGACACGGATTAAAATCCGTGTTAATCCGTGTCATCCGTGGTAAAAAAAACCGCAACTATTTTATCCATCTTAATAATGCCGGTTCAAAAAGGAAATATATTAATTGTTGATGATAACAAAAGCATCCTCAGTGCTCTTGAGATACTTCTGTCTCCAAAATTCCCGGTAGTCACGGCCATTTCCAATCCAAACCAGATCCTCCATGAGTTGAGAAAACATGACTATAACCTTGTAATCCTGGATATGAATTTCGCTGCCGGCACTAATACCGGTAATGAAGGAATCTACTGGCTTGGAAAGATCCGGGAAGCTTATCCTGAAATGTCAGTTGTCATGATCACTGCCTATGGTGGTGTTGATACAGCTGTAAGAGCCCTGAAGGCAGGCGCTTCGGATTTTGTTCTCAAACCGTTTGATAATGAGAAGCTTCTTGCCACTCTCAAACTGGCCATCCAGCTTAATCTCTCGAAAAAAGAGATCAGGCATCTGAGGGAAAGGGAATCGGAACTCAAGAAAGAAATAAACCGGGAACAACGCAATATCATCGGATCATCACTACAAATCACAAATGTTCTGAACCTGGCGAGAAAGGTGGCAAAAACTGATGCCAATGTTCTGATAACAGGTGAAAACGGCACAGGGAAGGAACTGATAGCACAGGAAATTCACAGGCTCTCGGGCCGATCGAAAGAATTAATGGTAAGCGTTGATATGGGTGCCATAACAGAATCACTGTTCGAGAGTGAACTGTTTGGTCATGTCAAAGGCGCCCTTACTGATGCCAGGGAAAACCGCCAGGGTAAATTTGAAATCGCCCATAACGGGACTCTTTTCCTTGATGAGATCGGAAACCTGTCATTTCACCTGCAGGCAAAATTGCTTGCAGCAATAGAAAACAGACAGATCTCAAGGATCGGATCGAACGAACTCATTCCCGTGAATATAAGGCTCATCTTTGCGACCAACAAGGACCTGGATAGTATGGTAAGGGAGGGGCTCTTCAGGGAAGACCTCCTGTACCGGATAAATACAATCCATATTGAAATGCCACCGCTCAGAGAAAGGGGAAATGATATAATTACTCTTGCTGAGTTCTTCCTGGGGAGATTTTCGAAGAAGTACAACAAACCAGTGATAAAGATCAACCATCAGGCACTTGACAAGCTGATGAATTATTCGTGGCCCGGAAATATCAGGGAACTGCAAAATACAATTGAAAAGGCTGTGATCCTCTGCGAAACAGCCGTCATCAAACCTGAAGATCTTTATCTGAGGCCGGTAAAAGAAATCAAAAACCTCGACCCTGTTACCACTATTGAAGAAATGGAAGAGAGAATGATGCTCCTCGCTGTTGAGAGAAACAACGGCAACTTCACTGCTGCTGCAGAACAGCTTGGAATTACCAGACAGACTTTATATAACAGACTAAAGAAAAACAAACAGGATGATTAGTAAAAAGCTGTATATCAATATTATAATAAGAGTTTCTCTTATCGTCGCCCTCACTATGCTGCTTGGCTGGCTCGTCTTTAAGGAACAATCGATACGCTTTTCAATCATATGCTCCCTGACTATTTTAATTATGACGGTAAACCTGATCACATATCTGAACAGGACAAACAGGAATATCAGATTCTTCTTTGATTCCGTGAAAAATGACGATTCTAACCTGACTTTCCCTGTTGACAATAAAAGCGGTAACCTGAAGGAACTGCATCAGAGCATGAATAATGTTAATCAGCAGATACAAAGCCTGAAAATTGAGAACAGACAGCAGGAACAGTATTTTCAGAAAATACTTGAGCTGCTGGCAACGGGTATAATTACTTTTGATAATAAAGGATTTATTCATCATGCAAACTCAGCGGTAAAGGAACTTCTGACACTTGAAGTTCTTACTCATCTCCAGCAAATTGAACGTGTTGACAATAATCTGCTGAGGACTATTCAAAACCTTAAACCACAAGAAAGACACCTTGCATCTGTAAATACAAAACAGGGGGAAATACAACTGTTGCTGAAATCAACTGCATTCGGATCACCTGACAGTGAACTGACAATTTTATCAATACAGGATATCAAGCATGAGCTTGACGAAAAGGAGGTTGATTCCTGGATGAAGCTGATAAGGGTACTGATGCATGAAATAATGAATTCAATTACACCGATAACTTCATTATCTGGATCGCTTTCAGATATTTATAAACCCGGGGGCAAGCCGGTTGCACCACACGAGATTGATGAAAAAACGATAGCTCGAACAATCCAGGGATTAAACGTAATAAAAGAGCAGGGTAAAGGTCTTATGGAATTTGTGGAATCATACCGGAAGCTTACAAGGATCCCAAAACCCGAAATGAAACTTTTTAAAGTCACGGATCTTTTTACCAGGTTGAAAGTGCTTACCCCCTCCTTTGAAAACAATGGTAAATCAGGAATTTACTTCTCGATAAATGATCCTGATCTTCAGATCTTTGCTGATGAGAATCTTATCTCTCTTGTGCTTATCAACCTGATCAAGAACGCCGTTGAAGCAAATGAGAATAATCCTGATTCCAGTATCAGAGTCATTGCAGGGTTTGATCTCAACGGTCAGAAAGAGATATGTGTATCCGATAACGGACCAGGGATCAGCAAAGAGAATCTCGAAGAAATTTTTGTCCCGTTTTTTACCACCCGCGAAAATGGATCAGGTATCGGTTTGAGTATTTCGAAACAAATTATGGCCACACACAGCGGTACTCTGAAGGTCAGGTCGGAACCTGATAAGGAAACGATATTTTGTATGAGTTTTAAGGACTGAATTCATTCCCGGGAAATAGATATTAATTTTGCCGCCACATTTAAGCTATGAAAGAATCCGGATTAATAACGCATTTCAGTACGCACTCTCTCCTTTCAGGATTAATCGAAGCAATGGGCAATCCGGAGAAGAACAGGATAAGCATTACAGGACTATCAGGATCTTCCAGAGCAATAACAGTCGCTGAGGTTTTCGGAAAGACCCAGTTTACACATGTTGTTATAATCCCCGAAAAGGAGGATGCTGCCTACTTTTATAATGATCTCGTTTCTCTCTCAGGTGATGAAAGTATCTTTTTCTTCCCGTCAACCTATAAAAGATCTGTTCAGTACGAACAGACCGAACCAGCCAATATCGTCCTGCGCACCGAAGTGCTCAATTTTCTGGCTTCGGGGAAGAGAAAAGGGATAATCGTCACCTATCCCGAGTCGGTGATGGAGAAGGTGATCAGCCGGAAAAACCTGAAAAAGAACACACTTAATATTTCAAAAGGCGATAAGCTTTCCCTGGAATTTCTCGAAGAGGTCCTTCATGAATATAATTTTGAAAGGGTTGATTTCGTGTATGAACCTGGTCATTATGCTATCAGGGGAAGTATTGCGGATGTTTTTTCATATTCAGCTGATCTCCCCTTCAGAATAGATTTCTTCGGCGAAGAGGTCGATTCAATTCGAACATTCAACACCGACGACCAGCTTTCGAAGAGTATTCAGAAGCAGGTCTCAATAATTCCCAACATCCAGGATATCTCGATCGAACAAGTGAGCGATTCGTTTACCGATTATCTGCCGCCTTCATCTTTTTTCTGGCTTGAGGATGCTGCTTACATGAGGGAGAAGATGAACAGCATTCATGATCAGGTGGCCCGACGGGAGGAGACGGAACAGATGCCCGGAAAAAAGGACATGGTAATGACAGGCAGCCGGCTTTTTGAAGAATGTGCAAAATTCAGGATAGCAGAGTTCGGGAAAACAGGTTTTTTTAATACCGCAATCAGATTTGAATTCCGGACCGAACCGCAGCTGCTGTTCAACAAGAATTTTGACCTTTTGTCGGAGAAGCTGGTAACCAACAAGCTGAATGGTTATACTACATTTCTGATCTCAGAGAGCCAGTCGCAGATCGACAGGCTGAAGGATATCTTTTCAGAGATCAACCCTGAGGCTGAATTCACTGCTCTTTTACTTAACCTTCACGGCGGATTCACTGACCACGACCTTAAAATTTCAGTATTTACCGACCACCAGATATTTGACAGGTATCATAAGTTCAGGATAAGGGGCTATTTCACAAGAAAAGAAAGCATTTCTGTTAAAGAATTAACAGGACTCAATCCGGGCGATTATGTTGTTCACATCGATCATGGTATCGGCAAATTCGGAGGGCTTGAGAAGATTGAAGTGAACGGAAAGCTGCAGGAAGCTATCAAGCTCGTTTACAGGGACAACGATACTCTTTTTGTGGGAATACATTCACTTCACAGGATTTCAAAATACAAGGGGAAGGATGATGCTCCGCCAAGAATTTACAAGCTCGGTTCAGGTGCATGGCAGAAGCTGAAACAGAACACAAAAAGCAGGGTAAAGGACATTGCGCGTGAACTGATAGTGCTATATGCAAAAAGAATGGCATCGGGAGGATATTCATTTTCACCTGATTCGTACCTGCAGCGGGAGCTTGAGGCTTCCTTTATATATGAGGACACTCCTGACCAGCTTTCTGCGACAATGGCGATAAAGGAGGATATGGAATCTCCGCATCCGATGGACAGGCTGGTATGTGGTGATGTCGGATTCGGCAAGACCGAATTGGCAGTCAGGGCAGCATTTAAATCTGCTGCTGACAGCCGGCAGACTGCAATACTTGTGCCAACCACCATCCTGGCTCTTCAGCATTACAAGACTTTTTCCTCGAGGCTGAAAGGCTTTCCATGCACTGTTGAATACCTGACACGACACAAGAAGTCTGCGGAACAAAAAAAGATTGTCAAACAGCTGGCTGATGGGAAGATAGATATCATAATTGGCACCCATAAGCTGGCCGGGCAGGAAATTAAATTCAGGGACCTCGGTCTGCTGATCATTGATGAGGAGCAGCGTTTCGGCGTTTCCGTGAAAGAGAAGCTCAAGAAGCTGAAGGCTAATGTCGATACCCTCACCCTTACGGCAACTCCGATCCCCCGCACCCTTCAGTTTTCTTTGATGGGCGCAAGGGATCTTTCAATAATCAACACTCCGCCACCGAACCGTATGCCCATCGTTACCGAGCTTCACGGGTTTAATGAGGATATTATCAGGGAGGGAATTGAATACGAGGTGTCGCGTAATGGCCAGGTATTTATAATACACAACCGGGTAGAAAATATCAGGGAGGTCCAGGTGAAGATCCAACGGATCTGTCCGAAAGTCAAAACAGCAGTTGTACATGGTAAGATGAGCGGCACTGAAATCGAAAATGTTATGTACGATTTCATCCAGGGTGACTACGATGTACTTATTGCTACAACCATTATAGAATCAGGACTCGATATTCCCAATGCCAACACAATTTTTATAAATGAAGCGCATCATTTCGGATTGTCGGAATTGCATCAGCTCAGGGGCCGTGTTGGCAGATCAAACAAAAAGGCATTCTGCTATCTTCTTGCTCCTCCCTTTGATTCGCTAACCCACGAAGCCAGGAGAAGGCTGAAGGCAATTGAGGAGTTTTCGGAGCTCGGAAGCGGATTCAACATCGCAATGCAGGATCTGGATATCCGCGGATCAGGAAATCTCCTTGGCGGAGAACAGAGTGGATTCATTGCTGATGTGGGATTTGAAACATACCAGAGGATACTTAACGAAGCCATGGCCGAGCTTAGAGAAACTGAGATAATTGAACCCGGAACTACGGAACCAGGAACAGAAAAACAGGTGGTTTCAGAAAAAGCAAAACAATATGTTTCTGACTTTCAAATTGATACAGACCTCGAGATAATGTTCCCTGATGAATATATTTCGAACATCTCCGAAAGGATAAGGCTTTACAGGGAACTGAATGAGATCGGGGACGAGCAATCACTGAAGGAATATAGAAAGAGGCTGACCGACAGGTTCGGGCCTCTTCCGCCCACTGCTGAGGCGCTTCTTGACATCGTGCACATTAAATGGATCGCGGTAAAGCTTGGAATTGAAAAGATCCTTCTCAGGAATGACCTTCTGATCGCCAATTTTATCTCGGATCAGAACTCGCTTTTCTACAGGAGCCAGCTGTTTGTTTCAATCATGAACCATGTAAACAGGCATCATAAACGGATGAACGTCAAGCAGAAGGAGTCAAGGCTTAGCCTGACGATATCGGATATCAAGTCGGTGAGTTCGGCTATACAAATGCTTAAAAATATTGATGATAGTCTGGTAACGGAAATTTGAAAATTACACCTACTCACCCCCTGCTTTACCACACGTACCCACCCCCTTAATCGCTCCCCTGCAGTCTGGCTCCTCGCTAAGATAGCCCACCGGGCAATCTCCTCACGCTCGGCCCTCTGCTTCGCAAGGAGGGGGAAGGTGCTGATTTACAATATAATAAGCCCCCTTCCTTGGTTTACCAGGGAAGGGGGTTGGGGGATGGGTACATGTGATTTTTTAAAGCGATGTTTCTTCTTTTTCATACCTTTGTACTTTACATACTGCCATGAACCTGATATTTGACATTGGAAACACCTCGACCAAAATGGCTGTCTTTGACGGGCAGAAGAAGCTCAGAACCCTGAGGACTAAACAGTTCAGTTGCGATAAGCTTGAGAAGATATTTGCACCTTATCTTGCAAAAATTGACAAGGCGATCATTTCGACAGTCAGGAACACTCCGGAATTTATCATTGATCTTGCCACACACGGGATACCGTATGTGCATGTGCTTTCGGACAACTCGAAACTTCCGTTCAAAAACGAATACGAGACTCCCGAAACCATGGGCACTGACAGGATCGCGGCGGCGGCCGGAGCCTGCTTTCATTTTCCCGGGAAAAAAGTGCTGATAATTGATGCAGGAAGCGCCATTACCTACGATTACATAGCAGGAAAAGCATTTAAAGGCGGGAATATATCACCAGGACTCAGCATGCGGTTCAAGGCATTACACCGGTTCACAAGGAAGCTGCCGCTGGCTGCAACGACTGAAAAGTTCAAAAGCCTGGGAACGAATACCACAGGCGCTGTAACTGCCGGAGTCATAAACGGGGTTATATTTGAAATAAATCAGTATATTCGCACGTTTGAAGAAAAACATAGCGGCATTGAAGTGATCCTGACCGGCGGAGACTCAGGTTACCTTAAAAGCAGGATAAAACACAAAGTCACCTATATGCCTGATATTGTGATTGATGGATTAAATTACATTCTCGAGTACAATGCTAAATAAACAGGCTGTAGCAATCTGCATTTTAATAATATCTTTCTCTCATTCCGTTTCCGGACAAAAATCAGTCAACTCACCCTATGCACGCTTTAACCTCGGTGCGCTTGAACCTGCAGGATCTTTCAGGAGCATTGCCATGGGAGGCCTTTCTGCCGGGATAAGGGATAACAGTGCCATATATTATCTGAATCCCGCATCGTACAGCAGCATTGACACCAATTCGTTCATTTTTGATTTTGGCCTTGATTACGGTATTAATTACCTGTCGGATAGAACAACAACCCATTCTACAAACGACATGAACTTTGATCACATCATGATCGGGTTCCCCGTTGCAAAGGGCGTGGGCATAGCTGCCGGACTCGTACCTTTCAGTAACGGGTATTACCATATTTCAGAATCGGTTGGATCAGAAGATCCTGGTTATGATCCTGTTACAGGAGGTTACCTTTCGGTGCATACAGGTGAAGGAAGCCTCTCTGAATTTTTTATCGGTGCAGGAACAAACATATCAAAATATTTTTCTGCCGGCATCAACCTGTCATTCCTGTTCGGGTCGATAAACAGATTAAATGAGATCGACTTTACCGACTATTACTACATGTACCATAATAACACCACTGAGAAAATACAGCTTACCGGGATAAACCTTGACTATGGTGTGCAGCTGATCGCACCGCTTAAAAACAACTATTTCATCAATGCCGGAGTCTCCTACACCTCAGCAAAAAAATACAGCTACAGGTATGAAAAACTGACATACCTTTTCTCAGCCTACAATACCCTGGATACATTATCACACGATATTGATACATCCAAAGCCCGAATACCCGGAGCGATCCGAGCCGGCATCTCTTTCGGCAAGAAAAACAAATTTACCGTGGGATTTGACTATAGCGGTTCAGAATGGTCACAGGCTGTCATTTCAAGTTCAGGTGCATCCTTCGGCGACACACGTTCATACAGGTTCGGCGTTGAATATATCCCGGATAAATTTTCCAATTACAGTCTTGCAAGAAGGATAGAATACCGTGCCGGAGGACACCTGGAAGATACTTACCTGCAGATCAGCGGCGAACAGGTTAAAGAGATCGGATTCAGCCTGGGCGTAGGCGTCCCGATGACCCGGACTTTATCAATTGTTGCAAGCCGAAATCTGTCGAAAGCCAATTTTTTCTTTGATTACTCAAGAAGATCAGGACCTTCAGGTTCAGCGCTTCATACGGAAAATATCTTTACCATCGGCGCCAGTCTTAACTTTTATGATTTCTGGTTCCTCAAGAGAAAATACGACTGATTTTCATTTTATCAATTCATTTTGAACCAGGCAATAAGGTCATATAGAATTTGTGTTATTTTGCCGGTTTTTATTTTTGCAGTTCTCATCTCATATTCCTGCGAAACAAAAATTGCCAAAGTGGAAGGATTTGAGATATTATCGCTTCCGTCACTGACAGGGAATGATATTTATACTGTATTCACCGATTCAGGTAAAATACAGCTGATAATGGCTGCTCCTGTAATGGAATCGTGGAGTAATTTTGAGAGTCCCTATACTGAATTCAGAAAAGGCATGAAAATATATTTTCATGACGGGCAGAAAGAACCAAAAGCCACTGCTTCATCGAAATATGCAAAATTCTTTGACAAGGAGAACCTGTGGGAGATGAACGACTCGGTGGTGATCGTTAATGAATCGGGCGACAAGCTGGAAACCGAACAGTTGTTCTGGAACAGGGACAAGAACCTTGTATATACAGACAGATTCGTGAAGATCACAAACGAGGACCAGACTGTTATGGGCACCGGGTTTGAATCAGATCCCCAGCTCGCCAGGAGAAAGATCAAGAATGTGACTGCAACAATATACCTCCACGATGAATAAAAAGTTCCTTCTTATACTTGAGATAACCTGGATCATAACTGGTGTTCTGAGCATTGCTGCAGGTATTAGGTACCTGATTGCAGGCGGCGGAAAGATGTTCTTTATCTTTCCGTTAATAACACTGGTCGCCTTCCTCTTTGCCTGGATAAGGCACAGGGAGAGAAAAAAAGGTTAATTTTGCATCATGGATGCGATCCTGATCATACTGCTGGCAATACTTCTTTCTGCATTTTTTTCCGGCATGGAGATAGCATTTATCTCCTCCAATAAAATGCGCCTGGAACTCGACATCAAGCAGGGTGATTTCGGTTCAGGGATTCTGAAATTTTTCGCAAAAAATCCGGGACAGTACATTGCCACCATGCTGGTAGGGAACAATATCGCGCTGGTAATTTATGGTATTTTCTTTTCGAGGCTGCTCACTCCTGCACTTAGCCCATTCATTGGCTCTGACATACTTGTACTGATAGTAAATACGATAATTTCAACAGTCATAATACTTTTTGTTGCAGAATTTCTTCCCAAGAACACTTTTATCATTGCTCCCAACTTTTTCCTGAAAGCATTAAGCCTTCCTACTGCCATATTCTTCTGGCTCTTCTACCCTGTGAGCCGCCTTGCACTTATGGTATCCAATCTTATCATAAGAATTTTCCCCGGAAGCAAACAGGCTCGAAAACAGCAGGAAAACATTATATTCAGTAAAGTTGACCTCGACCATTTTATAAGTCTCAACAGGGAGCGGGAGGGATCTTCAGGTTCGGAACGCCACAACATTAAAATATTCCGGAACGCCCTTGATTTCTCAAACGTAAAGCTGAGGGAATGCATGGTCCCGAGAACGGAAATAGAAGCCGTCGAATGCAACAGCCCGGTGGTAGAGCTTAAGGACAGATTCATTGAGACACAGCATTCAAGGATACTGGTGTATCAGGATTCCATTGATAATATAATCGGCTACTTTGAACTGAAGGATATCTTCACAAATCCTCCTGATATCGTGTCGAACATCAGGAAGCTTACTATCGTTCCTGAAACCATGTCGGCCAACAAGCTCCTCAGGGTATTTGTTGAGGAGAAGAAGAATGTTGCGCTTGTTGTGGATGAATTCGGCGGCACATCAGGGATGGTCACCATAGAGGACGTGCTCGAAGAGATCGTCGGGGATATTGAAGATGAGCATGATGTTCAGGAGCTGACAGAGAAGGTGGTGAGCCCGGGCGAATTTGTTTTTTCAGGCCGCCTGGAGATTGACTACCTGAATGAGAAATACCGACTGGGACTGCCTGAGGAGGATGATTATGAGACTCTTGCCGGGATGATTCTTTACTTTCACGGAAGCATTCCCGGGAACAATGATGTTATAAGGATAAAGAATATTATTTTCAGGATGCTGAAGGTTACATCCACCAGGGTGGAGCTGGTGAATATGAAGGTGGAGTGAGGGACTTATAAATTCTAATAGGATAAAGTGACGATCCAGGCTCCGGGTTCATTGATTGTGATACGGAGCTCACAGGAGATCATTGCAGTGTACCAGGCATTTGGCGCTGTAAAGGTTACCTTGCCCCAGAACGGGAACTCAACCTGTTCATAGCCTGTAAATTCGGGCGATATCCGTTCCGAACCTGAAGATGATTGCATCATAATGCCGTTAACTGAACTTGTCTCTCCGCCGGCCCTGGAGAACTTGTATTTTACATATGGCCTGTCGCCTACCTTAAAACAGCTTACTCTTCCGATGCCGTTCCGGTATTCGATGATATAAGGAGGGGCTGTCTTGTAACCCAGAAATTTATCATTTTTCCATTCACCTGCAAGAACCGAGTCTTTCTCCTCGGTAGAGTACTGGTATTTGCCTGTTCCATGCCTCATTCCTCTCCTCCATTCTCCCGTATACGTAGCACCGTTCTTCCATAGGTATGTGCCTTCGCCTTCCGGCATTCCCTTCACAAATCCTCCCTTATAATAGTCTTCGCCTACAGCCTCTCCCTCTCCGTCAGCAAGACCGGCCTTGCAGTCGCCTGAATAGTTCCCCGCAAGCGGTGGTACAAGCACCTGGCACTCTGTTTGCGCTGAAACGAAACAGGGGAAAAGCAATAACAGCAACAATAGTGAAATCACATTTCTGTTTTTCATGGCTTTGAAATGATTAAATGTTATCTGTCTGTCCTGACAACCTATATACAAAGCTACACTATTTTAAAAAAGAAGAGAGCCTTTCCGGGCTCTCTTCTGATATCAGTTAAACTTAAATACTAATGTACGTCTGTTTCAGTCGGGATCGGGTTCTTGCGGGTATGCCACCACATCTGGCTTGTTGTACCTGATTGGCTGAACATACCTTCGCTACCTGCCTCAACATTCTGAGCTGTTTTAGAAGCTGTAAGCTCATCGGTATTGTAGGTTTCCTCCTGCAATGCATACTGCAGTCTGATAGGCAGACCGAGATTAGGATAATATGCGCCTTCCAGCTCATATTCAAATATCCTTTCCGGGAAACCGGTCCTTCTGATCTCGCTGTATGCCTGAACACCCTGGCCGAACATTGCTGCCCACCTCTGTTCGCAGATCATCTGATATTTCTGGGCATCTGTTTTTGCAGCCCAGCGGACAAGAGGATCATTCAGGTAAGAGGTATAGTTAACAGGAAATGAGGTAGTCAGAACATGAATATCGTAAGCATAGCCCCATGACGGGTATACAACGCCTCCGTCATCAAGACCCCATCTTTCCATTGAAGCCTGGATACCTGTTTCATAGGCTGTTTGTGCTGCAGCGTCGTTTCCAACACGCTTATAATACTCAGCCTTGATGAATTCAACTTCATCCCAGCACATTACATACAGAGGTGCAAATTCATCGAAAGCAACAGGTGTTCCGAGCATTGAGATTGTCGGGAAAATAGCTGCGGTGATGTTCCTGCCATTCTGGAAACCAACGTAATCAAGGGGCGGTGTTGTAACTGAGTTGGGAGTAGGCTGACCATAGACATGAAGTCTCGGGTCTGTCCTTGCTTCCAGCCAGTCAACCATGGTTTCTGAAATAGCCTGGTCCTTTCTTGAATAGAGAGTGTTAAAGATCGGATTCTTGTAAGGCTCACCAGGATAATAGATAGCTGCATTATCATCATTTGATTCAAATACAGGATAGGTCGAGGGAGAGGCAAGGATCTTACCAATTTCAGTATCGGCTGCAGCCCATGCGGCGGCGCCTGCTGTTGTTATTACATCAGCCTGTGCACCTGCCATGTTATATGTGAATGTCCACGGTGTGCCTGCAGCACGGTTCAGCAGTCTCAGCTTAAGTGAGTTGGCAAATTTCCTCCATAGAGTCGGATCGCCTCCAAAGATAACATCGCTGGAGCCGAAATTGACTGTTGTTCCTGACAGAAGTACGTTTGCTTCCTCAAGTTTTGCAAGCAGATCTTCGTAAATACTCTGCTGAGAGTCATACTGGGGATGAAGTGTACCATCATTCTCAAAACCCTGCAAAGCTTCAGTATAAGGTACATCGCCAAAGAGGTCAGTCAGATACATATAGTTCCATGCTGTCAAAATCTGAGCAGCAGCAAGGAGTTTCTTATCACCATCTTCTGCTGAGGATTTTTCAATGACAATTGCCAGGTCTTTAAGCGCACCGGTATAAGGACCGTTGAAATAAGCTGACATATCACGGGGCATGTACCTGTCCTCATCTATGTACTGAATCTTGCACCACTGCTGGCACCATACGCCAAGATATGTGTGCTGGATCCAGTCACCCAGTTCGAGTGCGACACCACTAACCTCTGCATTAGTGAAGATGTTAAGAGCGGGAACGTCAACAGGATTGTTCGGGCTTTTGTTAAGTTCCTCAAAACCTTTGGTACAGGAAGAAATAAGACCCGCTACCAGGAACAATCCCAATATAATTTTCATTGATTTTATTATGTATTTCATTTTCTTAATGCATTTAGGGTTAGAAATCAAGTCTTATATTGAAACCATAAGATCTGGTTGAGGGAATCGTGTTGGATTCCGCACCAACAGAAGTGTTTCCTGCACCTGAGCTCACCTCGGGGTCAATATCCTTGGTGTTCTTGAAGATAATCCACAGGTTGCGTCCAACAACTGAGAGGTTGAGGTTCTTAACTCCTACCTTATTGAGGAATCCAATGTTATTGAACGTATAACCGGCTGCGACCTCGCGAAGTTTTACAAAGCTTGCGTCAAATGTCGACATCTCGTTCTTGCCGTAAACATCATAGAAATGTCTGTTAGCGGCGACATAAGTGGTATTCTCAACCGGTGATGTAACAACAACTCCCGCAGCATCCAGAAACTCAACAGATGAAACTCCGCCGACTGTGACAACCCTGCCGTATACACCTTCATTGAGAAGACCCCCGCCGTCAGCGAGAGCATCCCTTACGTTTTTGCCGTTAGCGTTGGTTGCTGCAGTTTCTTCAAGGATCCCCGTATAAACACCGAACATGTCGGTTACAGAGAAAATAACCCCGCCTTTCCTGAAGTCAACCAGGAAGTTGAAGTTGAAATCCTTATAGGTAAATGAGTTGTTGACACCTCCGAACCAGTCAGGGTAAACATTGCCAAGGTCTGTTCGTGCATTTGAACGGATGACCCTGCCGGCTGTAGTAAGAACAGGCCGTCCCGAATATAAATAATGAGAGAGCTGTGTCTTTTCTTCATCATAATAAACCGGGGTCATATTCTCGCGGACAATTGCATATCCCCAGAGAGTTCCGTACTCTTTGCCCGGGAAAGCATATACGTTAGCGTTCCATCCGGCGTTATAGAGTGCGAGATACTTCATGTCTTCGTACAGTTCAACAACTTTATTCTCGTTCTTCGACCAGTTAAGGGTAATATCCCATGAGAAATCGGCAGTCTGGACAGGTGTTGCCATCAGCTGCAATTCAACGCCCATGTTCTGAAGGTTACCGGCATTGATTGTTTTATTCTGGAAACCTGTTGTGCGTGATACAGCAATGTCCATGATCTGGTTGATTGTGTTTTCCTGGTAGAAGTTTGCATCAAGGCTTATCCTGTTTTGCAGAAGTTTTAATTCCATACCAACTTCCTTGGATCTTTTCCTTTGTGGTTTGAGTCCGAGAGGAGGTATTACTTCGGTATAGCTAAGTGATGCATTTCCATTGAAAGGCTGAGATGAGGCGTATACGCCGTTTAGTGCATAGGCATCAGCAGTACCGCCAACTTCAGCATAACTGGTCCTCAGCTTCAGGAAGGAAAGAACATTTGACTCAATTCCCAATGCTTCTGTAATGAGAAATGACAGAGATACCGAAGGATAGAAGTATGAATTGTTATCCAGCGGCAATGTCGATGACCAGTCGTTTCTTCCGGTAAAATCGAGGTAAAGGAAGTTCCTGAAACTAAAGTTTGCTGTCCCGAAAACGCTCTGCAACTCAGTATGCGATTCATTCAGGTTTGTTGTAGCAGCTGCGGCAGAGTTACTGACAGAATAGAGGTCAGGAATGATCAGATCAGGGACTGTAGTCTGATGGAACTTGTAATTATAATGGTTATATTCACCACCAACACTGGCAAGTACACCAAAATCCCCGAATGTCTTATTGAATTCGAGTCTTGCGTTGGCATTGATCTCTTGTCTGCGTCGTGAATATGATGTAAATCCTCCGAGAGGATCACCTCTTCCGACATCACCCTGGGCAGTGACTTCCAGAATATCTTCAATTGACCAGTCAGTACCGGCCATTGCCTTGAATGAGAGCCAATCGGTAAATTTCCAGTTGAAATTGACATTGCCCATCATCCTGTCCCTGTTCCTGGAGTTGGTGTTCTTGTAAAGAGTCCAGTACGGATTGTTGTGATAGCTGTGGTTCCAGTTGAATGGAAGGCCTGTGGCAGGATCTATTTCATCCCATTTTTCCTTAAGAATTTCCATGTCAACCTGGCGTCCGAACCACTGACTGACTGATTGCATCGGGTTACCTCCGTTGTAGCCGTTCTCAGCAATGTTATCGCTCTTGTTGCTGACATAGGTCACGGAACCGCCCACTGTAATGTTGTCAGTTACAGCAAGATTACTGTTCAAGGTGATAGTATTCTTCGTGAGGTCAGTATTCGGAAGGATACCTTTTACGTCCTGGTTTGAGAGGGAAAGGCGGAAGTTATTGCCTCCTTTTGAACCTGCGATAGCGAGGTTGGTAGTTCTCTTGAGCCCTGTTTCAAAAAAGCTCTTGACATTATCAGGATGTGCAACCCATGGAGTGGCAGTGCGCACGCCTGTTTCAGGATCATAGGGACTGTCGAACTGCGGAATAAGCCTGCCGTCAAGTCTCGGGCCCCAGCTTTCATCAACGCCGTCGTTGATACCGCCATAGTTGCCGTCAACATATTCAAATTCATAATCGCCGGTATTCCAGTCAGCAGCCGATCCCTGTCCATAAAGGTTCTGATATTTCGGGATCACGAGCGGGTTTTCCCACATCATGTTCTCCTCGAATGTTACACCAAGGCCTTTTTGTCCTTTACCTGATTTGGTTGTAATGAGGACAACTCCGTTAACAGCTCTTGATCCGTAAAGTGCCGCTGCACTTGCGCCTTTCAGAACGCTGATATTCTCAACATCCGAAGGGTTGATATCGGAAGAAGCGTTACCGTAGTCTTTACCGCCATAGGCTCCGGGGTCGGAAGTGGCGTTATTTATGGGAACCCCGTCGACCACAAAGAGAGGCTGGTTGTTGCCATTTGCTGCGAGTGAGTTAACGCCCCTGATCAGGATCCTCACACCTGAGGCAACACCGCCGTCAGAGTTTGATATCTGAACACCTGACAGTTTACCCTGAAAAGCGTTCACAATATTGGAAACTTTTGCCTTTTCGATGGCTTCACCGCCAAGATCCTGTACTGCATAACCAAGGGCCTTTTTCTCCCTTGATATACCCAGAGCAGTCACAACGACCTCCTCCAGGCCCAGGATGTCCGATTCCATGATTCCGTCAATTACTGATCTGCCGTTTATTTCAACCTCCTGCTTTTTCATCCCGATGTAGGAGAAAACCAGTGCGGTTGCATTCTGCGGAACAGTAAGAGAGTATTTTCCGTTTACATCGGTAATGGTACCTATTGTCGTACCCTTTACCTGTACAGTTACACCCGGAATGGGCCCCTCCCCTTCAATGGAGGAAGCGATAGTTCCGGTAATGACTACTGTCTGAGCCTGCAAGGTGTAGACACCCGCAAACACAAACAAAATAATCAACAGAAATAGTTTCTTCATACGAAAATTAGTTTTAGGTTTAATTAACCCGGTAAAGTTAACATTTTTTGAAAAAGATTTACATTCAGAGGTTTTTTTTTTGCCTCACTGATTCAATGATGGACCAGAACTAATACTGATGTGTTTGATTTCAAAATAAATCGTGCCGTGAAGCGGCACAATATGAATAACCTTCTCTTAGCCTAAACTACTCTTTATCTACATATTAAATAGTGAACAACTGGTAAAGTAGGAGATTCCTCACTATCCCGAGTACTCGGGATCGGCTTCGATCGGAATGACAAGGTACTATTGTGAATGGTGGGGAAAAAGCGGCGAGGCGCATTCCCTGTACTGTCACATATTGGAAACTATGGTGCGCCTCGCCGCTTGTTCCCTCCATCTTTTTTTAGTCTGTCATTCCGAGCGAAGCGAGGAATCTCCTGAATATCAGCACCATATATTATTAATGATTATAAGTATTTTGCTTCAGTTGAAGGGGTTAGTGTATGGGTTAAACCGAAAGAAAGAAAGAGGTTCCCTTTTGAGACATCCTTTATCTATGAGATGTCACGCCTTCATCTCTGCATAATTAGAGAAAAAGAGAGTTATTGATTCTATTCCTTTTGTAAAATTTGATACCGGAAAATTCTCATTTGGTGAATGTATTGCATCTGATTCGAGACCAAATCCCATTAAAATGGATTTAATTCCAAGTATTTTCTCAAATACTGAAACTATCGGGATGCTGCCTCCGCTCCTGACCGGGATCGGCTTCTTTCCAGTTGCTTCCTCAACTGCCGTTGAAGCAGCCCGGAATTCAGGAGTATCAAGGGGACTTACATATGCCTGACCGCCGTGAAGATATTCAACCTTCACCTTCACTCCCTCCGGTGCTATTGAGAGAATATGCTTTTCAAACAGTTTTGCAGTTTTCTCTGCATCCTGGTACGGAACCAGCCGCATGGATATCTTGGCGTATGCTTTTGCAGGCAGGATCGTTTTAGCTCCCTCGCCGGTATAACCGCCCCAGATGCCATTGATATCGAGTGTCGGCCTGATACCTATTCTCTCAAGATCTGTAAATCCGGCTTCACCCGAGAGGTCCTCAACACCAACCGATTCCATGAACCTCTTTCTGTCAAACGGCCTTTTGCCCATCTCTTTTCGTTCCTCATCACTGCACTCCAGGACATCGTCATAAAATCCTGGTATGCTAACGCGGCCATTCTTATCCTTCAGCGATGCAATCATATCACATAAAACATTGCATGGGTTTACCACGGCGCCTCCGAAAAGCCCCGAATGAAGATCACGGTTCGGCCCAGTAACCTCAACCTGAACATATGACAAGCCTCTCAGTCCTGAGGTTATTGAAGGCATTTCGAGTGAGATCATCGTGGTATCTGAAATGAGGATCATATCAGCAGCAAGCATATCCTTATGGTCGTTGCAGAATTTTTCAAGGCTAACCGAACCTACCTCTTCCTCTCCTTCGATCATGAACTTCACATTGCATTTCAGCAATCCTGTGTTGTTCATCAGTTCAAACGCCTTGAACTGCATGAACATCTGCCCCTTGTCGTCATCAGCGCCCCTGCCCCATATCTTTCCATCGCGGATTTCAGGCTCAAAAGGAGGGCTTTTCCACTGATCAAGCGGCTCAGCCGGCTGTACATCATAATGCCCGTAAACAAGGACCGTTGGCAGTTTTTCTGAGATTATCTTTTCACCATAAACAACCGGGTGGCCTATTGTAGGATAAATCTCAGCTTTTGAAGCACCTGATTTAAGAAGCTCATTCTTAACATATTCCGCGGCACGTAACATGTCGGGTCTGTTCTCCTCTCTTGCACTTACTGACGGGATCCTGATGAATTCGAAAAGTTCTTCAAGGAAGCGGTCCCTGTTGGAGGTGATGTAGTTCTTAATAATGTCCATAGTCAATTGTCTTAAAGTCTTAGGATCATAGGGTCGTAGAGTATTGGTGTTCAGAGGTATTGTTTTCTTATCTCTTCAGCGGCAATACATAGTTCATTATAAGTTTCTTCGCCTATTGCCCGTATAAGTGGTTCCTTTAAAAACTCGTAGACGAATACGCCCTCCTCGTTTCCTTTTTCCCGGGCGCTGGCACATATTGATAATTCCTGGTAGTTCACCGCCCTGAAATCAGAGAATTGCTTTATCCTGACCGGGAAAAGGTGGCATGAAAGAGGCTTCTGAAAACTAGTCTTCCCATCTGACCAGGCTTTCTCTATCCCGCACATAAAAATATTGTCGCTCAGAATTGAATAAGCGCACTCTTCGGTTCCGATCAGGGGTGTAACCAGTTCGTTTTCGAAATCATGTGTGCTTGTACCTTTTTCCTCAATAACTCTTATACCTTCCGGTCGCAGGTAAGCCTTTACTTCAGGCCATATTTCCATCAGGGTCTTTGCTTCTTTTTCAGAGAGCGGGGCGCCTGAGTCTCCGTATCTGCAGCAGTTGCCAAGGCATTCAGGCAGATTACACCTGAATTTCTTTTCAAGAATATCAAAGCTGAATATTGTATCGCCTATACGAAGCATGGGTCAAACCAGTATCTTCCCGGTCATCTCCTCCGGCACCGGCACACCCATTATCGTCAGTAGCGTTGGCGCCACATCTGCAAGTATCCCCTCTTTTATGGATTTATAATCATCACTGACCAGTATACAGGGCACAGGGTTAAGTGAATGCGCTGTATTCGGAGAACCGTCAGGGTTGATTGCCATGTCGGCATTGCCATGATCGGCAATTATCAGTACATCGTACCCTTTACTGCGGGCAGCTTTCACAACTGCTCCGGTACATTCATCAACAGTCGCCACTGCTTTCATAATCGCCTCATACACACCGGTATGGCCCACCATATCGCCGTTTGCGAAATTGAGACAGATGAAGTCATATTTCTCTGTTTCAATCGCTTTGATCACAGCCTCCTTCACCTGATTTGCGCTCATTTCAGGCTGAAGGTCGTATGTTGCTACCCTGGGTGATGGGATAAGTATACGCTCTTCGTTTGTAAAGATCTCCTCCCTCCCGCCTGAAAAAAAGAATGTCACGTGGGCATATTTTTCGGTTTCAGCAATCCTGAGCTGTTTTTTCCCGGCAGCTGCGAGCACTTCGCCAATTGTGTTATCGGCATTTTCTTTCGGATATATAATGTGTAAACCCTTGAAGGTAGCATCATACGGTGTCATCGTACAATAATAAAGCGGGATTGTTTTCATCCCTGCGTCAGGCATATCCTTCTGGGTGAGGGCTATGGTCAGTTCTTTGGCCCGGTCGTTGCGAAAATTGAAGAAAACGATCACATCGCCTTCCTTAATTGTACCAATTGGATCATTGCTGTTATCAACAACAACTATCGGTTTCATGAATTCATCCGTGACGCCCTCGTCATATGATTTCTGCATCGCTTCAAGGATATCAGTTGCCGGAGTACCCTTGCCATTTACGATCAGGTCATATCCTTCCTTTACCCTCTCCCATCGCTTATCCCTGTCCATTGCATAATAACGGCCGATGAATGAAGCCACTTTGCCATTTGATTTTTTCATGTGATCAAGCAAGTTCCTCATATAGCCAATCCCGCTGCGCGGATCTGTATCACGGCCATCTCCGAATCCGTGGATGAAAACATTTTTAATACCATATTCTCCTGTCATGTCGCACAGGGAATACAGGTGCTTGTCAAGCGAATGGACCCCCCCGTCGGAAAGCAAGCCCAGGAAATGGACCTGTTTGTTGTTGTTACGGGCATAAGAAAATGCATCAGTAAGGACTTTATTCTTTTTTATCTCACCTGTTTTGCATTCAAGATTAATCTTAACAAGATCCTGATAAATTATCCTGCCGGCTCCGATATTCAGATGGCCTACTTCGGAATTCCCCATCTGCCCCTCTGGGAGGCCTACATCCTCTCCACAGGCAAGAAGTCTTGAATTCGGATAGTTCTTTTTGAGTGAATCGAGATTGGGAGTAGGCACCGAGCTTATCACATCAGCTCTGGAGCCGTCGCCGATACCCCAGCCGTCAAGAATCATCAGGAGGGTTTTTTTATTCTTCATAGTTCGAATATATTAGATTCTGTTGCTGGTTACTGGTTGCTGGTTACTGGTTGCTGGTTACTGGTTGCTGGTTGCTGGTTGCTGGTTAAATTTCAACAAAGATGCTGCAGTTTTGTTCAGGTTTGCCTGAGGGGGCAAATTTAATCAAAAATCAATTCAGATTTTAACCACAAAGGACACAAAGTTCGCACGAAGAGCCCGATGGGATCAGTCTCCGCTTACCACCAGTTTCTGATATCCCAGGTCGATTCCTTTAGCTGAAGCCCTTACAAAGTATATTCCACCCTTAAGTTTAAGATCGTCTACTGTGTATCTTTCCATTCCTGATTCTACCTTATATGAAGATATCACAACACCCCGGATGTCATATATCTTAATATCAATATCGCGTGAAAGTGGCTCATGGAATGATATAGTTAGTCTTTCAAGAGTTGGATTCGGATAAAGTGTAAAACTATTTTTTTGTATTCCGGAAGGCTCTTCAATTCCAAGGTAGTAGTCGGTTTTCCTTACGGAAGCGGCCTGGTAGATCTTTTTTGTAACACTGTTTTGTACAAATGCAATTATCTCGATATCAATATCACTTGAATCCTTGAAATTTGATATATCCCAGGTCTGATCAGGAATGTTTAATGTATCTCCTATGCTCCAGTATCCCTTTAGGATTATACCCCCGGCATCAGGAATAAATTTCCTGAAAATGTTATGGAAGATTCCGGTATAATCTGAATTTTCCTTCTCAATTACTGCAAGATAGAGAACAATATTGTTCGAATTAATATTAGTAAGAGCTGTAAGTTTGCAGCCTATTTCAATGACGCCTCCTGCGACGGATGGGTTTAATGATATCTTGAAGTCAGGTGCTATCAGGCTTCTCAGTGTGATGTCATTAGTATCTAAAGTTACAGTAGTATAATTGACAAGGTTCGCAAATTCAGAAGGATCATTACCGCCATCAATAAGTGAGAACGGGACTCTAGGTATACCGTACGACAAGACTTTTGCACTTACATCAGCCTGGTTCATCAGATTAAACGGATCTTCTCCCGGGAAGCTTGTATGATACTGAATACTTATAACATCCTCGTCATTTCTGGTTGTAATTTCATTAACAGTTTCAGTTGCTTCAATGCCTGCTGTGGAGGAAGTATTTGTAAAGTGTTCAAAGAGGACATTCCTGCTTCTGTCTCCTATCCAGATGTCGTCAAACGCCATACCTTCATTGGAATTTGAATATCCGTCGCTGCCATATGTGATCCTGAATCTGACATTTTTTTCTCCCTGAAGCATATCAAGCTTATGGCTCGATTTCGTCCATGCAGTATCAGGATCTGTTTTGGTGGTCCATCCGATTTTATCACCGCCGGGACTTCCGGTTATTACTGTTGAATTGTACCAGTTTATGCCGTCACCTTCTGTACCCACAAGCTTCCACTCGCTGCTTCCTTCCAGCATATACTGGAGTGCAGCTCCGTTCCTTGCTCTGTCAAATCTCTTAAACAGCATCATACTGATCATGGGTCTCTCTATTTCAGTGAAATCAAAACAGGGTGAAATCACTGATGCTTTTTGCTGATTCTGTGTCTCTGTATAATATGGATTATAATGGTTGAACCATGCATGTGTGCCTGAAGCAGCCTTGTTGATCATCTGTCGTGCCGGTATACCGAAATCCCACACAAATCCTGTATCATCTTTCACTAACCAGTAATCCTCTGTCATTAACAAAGAATCATCTCTCAGCCAGCCTGCTTTTCCTGTTTCAAAATCTTCTTTATAAGCATTACCGGCCGAAGGAGTAAATGTCGGACGCAGATATACGCTCCTGACAACTGTATCGGCACACCCTGTATAACCCTGTATTGAAACAATATATTTGATCTGTACATACCCTGTATCAGACATTGTGAATTCAGGACTGATATCAGTACTGGTCTGGCTGCTATTCCCAAAGTCCCAGTATCGCTGGCCAAGTGTGAAATCGGATTTTGTATCTTCGAACAGCCTGATCCTGGTGCCGGGAACATAACAGTCATTTTTCCAGTAGAAATTTCCGACAGGCTTCAAACCAAGATCAATTATTGATTCTCTGGTGACGGTACAATTGTTCTTTGTCAATGCAGTAAGATGTATCGTATGTGCTCCGGCTTTCGTGTAAAGGAAAGAAGCGTTTTCATCATAAACGGGAATTGCTCCGCCGATCTCCACAAATTCCCATTTCCATGATATCACCTCATCTTCCGACACAGTGGTATTTATAAACCGGGTTCTGTCACCTGATGATTCTATACAGACATCTTCCGGCACGAACGATACATCCGGAGCTTCAAGAATATGGAAAGGAACGGTAGTTGAAATAGAACATCCGGTCTTCTGGCTTGTATATGTATAAATTACAGATGTATCTCCCATGGCTTTTGAAGGATCAAGATAGTTGCCGGTAACAGGTCCTGCAAAGACTCCACCGTCCGGATAAGGGTATAGTTCAAACGGAGCCCTGTTGCTGCAGATCAGAGTGTCAGCCGGCAGGTTGTTAATGGAAACCGGCGCAAGTGAGTCAACATTTACAATTGCATTCAGCCAGTAATCAACACCCTCATATTTATATGAAAAGGTTACCGTATCACTTCCTGAACCTGCTTTTAGCGGATTGTAATATCCGGTTGTGAGAGATATTGTATCCTGTACAACAGTATTATTCAGGTTTTTCAGGTAATTCACCGACATCCCTGAAGGAAGATCAATTACCGAGAATGTATATGAAGAGTCAATGTAGCACAATACCGGTGGAAGATCCATGAAGTTACCCTGGGCCTCCTTGATTGTAGTGGTTTTGGATTTAGTATTGAAACAGTCATTCCCGTCAGTTACGCTATATGTGATGATGTTAACACCCAGCCCGGCAATATCAGGGAATAGTTTGTCACCTGAAATCCCGTTTCCGGTGAATGTGCCTCCCGGTAATACCGGAACCAGGGTTACCGGATCACCGTCAATGTTATATGCTGAATTTATCGCAAAATCCGGATCAGGCAGGGTATCTATTTTTACTGACCGGTTTATAATCATACTCCTGCATAATTTCGGTGAAGTGTACTGGTAAGCGAAAGCATAGATAGCGCCGGCAGTTCCCAGCTGAGGATTTAATTTAGCCGTGTTGGTTGTCCTGTCAGTCATCAGAGTGAGATCGCCCAGCCATTCGCCTGTTCCTCCCAGCGGATAGATCCCGTCAACCGTGACATTCCTAAGGGCTGCACCGTCACAGTATGCAGGATCGATATTCGATAGAGTCAGTGCTGTTCCTAAAGAATCGATCACAAACGGACGGGAAATATAAAATGTAGTTCCACGTTCATAATATGAAAAAATAAGTGAATCAACCACATTGGAATTGGGCCTGACCGGTGTCAGTTTCATCGGATCAATAACAATGGTAATGGAATCTATAAGCTCAACAAATCCTTCTGTATTGGTCATCCTGAATTTTACATCGCTTGATCCTGAAGGCACGTTCTTGATACTTATCGTGTCAATATTGCTATCATAACAATAGACATTCCTGAAACTTATGAAATCAACCACAATAGGTGCAATAGAAGGAGTCTGAGGACTTGTTGCAGCTGATCCTGTTTTCGGAAAACCTGTCAAAGCAACAGGTGTAACCTCGAAAGTTATCTTGTTTGTTTCATCTTCGGCAGTAAGCAGGTAGGTTATTGATGTTGCCCCGGTTATTGGAATACCGCTTCTGAGCCACCTGAACGTTGATACTCCTTCAGCATCACCGTCAACATCACCGTAAGTATAATGGCCGGTAAGCGGTTTACCAACTTCAAAGTCTCCCGTTATATCAGAAACTATAGCATTAGGCTGCATGTTAACAGGGCCATAATCACCGTCAGATGTGTCAGCCGTGCCCGTTAATGTCCCCATGCCCGCATTTGGAATAACCGAGAACTTGAAATAATGACCCTGTTCATTATTGCTGATTACGTGGGTCTTTCCTGTTTCACCGGGAATTTCAGCATATTCATCAGGTAAAGAGGGTTTTGAATACCATCTGAAAACTGATATCCCCTCCGGATCTCCTTCGGTATCGTTATAATCATAGTCAGCAGTTAGTGTCCTGGCTGCTTCCAGTATCCCGGATATAGTGGCATCGGAAGCCGTTGGCGGATCATTTGCCGTAACCGGTCCGACCCAGTCGAGAGAATCTCCGTTGAAAAGAACGGAGTATTCCGGATCGTAGAGAACGCCTGAACCGTCAGCGAGTTTTACACCAGCCCTGATATACTTGTTCAGATCATTCGCAGTAATTACATAATACTTATCCGTTCCTGCCGTGGTTAATATCCTTGCCCCGGGGCCTGTATCAGTATCGGACCTGTACCAGGTGATCTCAGTTTCAGATTCAACTTCCGGCATGCAGCTTCCGCTGGCGTCATACGATAGTATCAAAGTCGCACCCTGTTTAGCAACACCGGTTATTTCAAGATTTTTTGGCGGCTCTTTTCCCGAAACATGATATGTAACAGTCGCAAAATCAGTGCAGCCGGTGATGGTGTTAGTAACCAGAGGATAGAACATCATCCCGTCTGTTATGGTCATACTGGTCGGTGTTGATACTAAAACAGTGTGGTCTGAATTACTATACCAGGTTACAAGCCTGTCTGAATAACTGTTTATAATGTCATCTTCAAGAATTGTAATATCGATGCCTGCAGCCAATCCTCCTCCATATATATCCTCGCAAAGGGTCGGAGGTATCTGGCTGACAGCATCCGGTGCTGATTTATACGTCACCGTTATTTCCTCTCCATCACCGGTACACCCGATTGATCCCTGCGGAATAATTGTATAAATAACATTAACATCAGCATTGGTTTTATTGATCCAGCTGTCATTCAATATCAGGGTCGATCCTCCGGAGGCTCCGGTTAAAGCAGTACCGTCATAATCGGTCAGGCCATTGTCATTAATTGAATTTACCATATAAGTGACGGACCCTATTGCCGCGGATGAATTATCAATTGATAAAGTAATACCTCCCGCATCATAGCTGCACACATTTGAGGAAGCTGCCGAAAGATCAGGCTCGGGCTTAATTGTTACGGTTATTGTTTCAGGATCTCCCTGGCAAACATCAGCACTGAAAGGAGTTACATTATAAATCACATTTACATCAGCGGAGGTATTATTTGTCCACTTCTCATTATAAAGGAGATCGTCACCGCCAGAATTGCCGTTAACATCTGTCCCGTCAGAGTCGGTTAATCCGTTTGTTGTAATAGAATTAACTGTGTAAGTCACAGTTCCAACCACAGATCCTGAATTGGCTACTGACAATGTAATACCTGCTACGGCATCACTGCAAATATTTCCTGAAAGTGGTGAAAGGTCCGGCTCAGGTTTTATTGTGATGGTAACAGATTCAGGATTTCCGTTACACCCGTTTAATCCCCGGGGTGTTATCGTATATATGACGTCAACATCGGCATCGGTCTTGTTAGTCCACCTTTCGTTCACGATCAGGTTCAGATCACCCGAGCTGCCTGCACCAAGAACCGTTCCGTCTGATTCCGTCAATCCGTTAGCATTTATCGAATTGATCGTATAAGTAACTGTGCCTACTGCTGCTCCGGCATTATCTATTGTTAGTACCACTCCGCTCACTGCATCACTGCATACCATGGCTGAAAGCAATGACAGATCAGCCTCAGGGTTTACTGTAACTATCACTGTATCAGGATCTCCTGTACATCCGAACGATCCCTGGGGAGTGATTGTATAAATAACATCCATATCAGAGGTTGTCTTGTTTGTCCACCTCTCATTAACTATCAGATCCTCTCCGCCTGATATACCGGTAAGCAAAGTACCATCATAATCGGCAAGGCCATTGTCAGCAATATAGTTTACAGTATAGGTGACAGTTCCTACAGCCGCTCCTGAATTGTCTAGCGCTAAAGTGACACCGCTTATTGCATCGCTGCATACAATTGAAGAGAGTAGCGAAAGATCGGCTTCCGGTCTGACAGTTACAATGATCTGTTCAGGATCACCGGTACAACCTGTTGCCCCCCATGGAGTTACTGTATAAACTACATCGACATCAGCATCTGTCTTGTTGTTCCACTTTTCAAACTTAATAAGCTCAACTCCCCCTGATGTGCCGGAAATATCAATACCGTCAGTATCCGTCAATCCATTGGTATTTAAAGAATTGACAGTATATGTGATATTACCTACAGCTGTACCTGAATTTACTATTGACAGTTCAAGACCTGCTACTCCATCACTGCATACAGTTGCAGAAAGCGGCGACAAATCAGCTTCAGGAATTATTGTTACAATCACAGTCTCAGGATCGCCTGTACATCCGTTCGATCCCTGTGGCGTTATCGTATAGATAACATCAACATCCGCATCGGTCTTGTTCGTCCACTTTTCGTTCAGGATCAGATTCAGATCACCCGAGCTGCCTGCACCAAGAACCATTCCGTCTGATTCGGTCAGCCCGTTGTCATCCAATGCCGTAATTGTGTATGTTACATCTCCTACATCCGTACCTGCATTATCAATTGTTAATACCACTCCGCTCACTGCATCACTGCATACCGTGGCTGAAAGCAATGACAGATCTGCTTCCGGTTTAATCGTAACCGTCACATCTTCAGCATCTGCCGCACAACCAACACTGCCCTGCGGTGTGATGGTGTATATTACATCTACATCAGCATCGGTCTTGTTGGTCCAGCTCTCATTCTGGATCAAAGTCTCATCTCCTGAATCGAGTACTCCAAGCACTGTCCCGTCCGATTCATCCAATCCACCGGTAACCAGCCCGGTAATCGTATAGGTAACAGCTCCTACATCCGTCCCGGGATTATCTATTGTCAGTACTACACCGCTTATATCATCACTGCATACATTGCCGGATAGTGACGACAGGTCTGCTTCAGGCTTCACTATCACAGTCACATCCTCGGCATCTGCCGCACAACCTCCTGCCAGTGCCGGAGTTATGTTATAGATCACATTGACATCTGCATCAGTCCTGTTGTTCCAGCTTTCATTATATATAAGGTCAACATCACCGGTAGCTCCGCTGACAGATGTGCCGTCGGAATCGTCTAACCCGTTAGTTGTTATGGAATTTACCGTATAGGTTATTGTTCCTATGCCTGTCCAGGCATTGGCTATTGATAAGGTTATCCCGCTTATAGCATCACTGCACACATCTGCACCCAGCGGCGACAGATCCACCTCAGGCATTATTGTTACAATCACAGTCTCAGGGTCTCCTGTACATCCGTTAGCCCCCTGGGGAGTTATTGTATAGACAACATCAACATCCGCATCGGTCTTGTTCGTCCACTTTTCGTTCAGGATCAGGTTCAGATCACTAGAGCTGCCTGCACCAAGAACCGTTCCGTCTGATTCCGTCAATCCGTTAGCATTTATCGAATTGATCGTATAAGTAACTGTGCCTACTGCTGTACCCGAATTATCTATTGTTAATACCACTCCGCTCACTGCATCACTGCATACCGTGGCTGAAAGTAATGACAGATCGGCTTCAGGTTTAATGGTCACCGTCACATCTTCAGCATCTGCAGCACAACCAACACTGCCCTGCGGTGTGATGGTGTATATTACATCTACATCAGCATTGGTCTTATTCGTCCAGCTTTCGTTCCTTATCAGATCGGTTGATGTATCGCTTGCTCCTGTAAGATCAGCTCCGTCTGAATCGAACAAACCATTGGAATTTATTGAATTGACGGTATATGTTATATCGCCTACATCCGTACCGGCATTATCTATTGACAATACCACATCGCTTGCCGCATCACTGCATACATTTCCGGATAGTGACGACAGGTCTGCCTCAGGCTTCACTATCACAGTCACATCCTCGGCATCTGCCGCACAACCTCCTGCCAATGCCGGAGTTATGTTATAGATCACATTGACATCTGCATCAGTCCTGTTGTTCCAGCTTTCATTATATATAAGGTCAACATCGCCGGTAGCTCCGCTGACAGATGTGCCGTCGGAATCGTCTAACCCGTTAGTTGTTATGGAATTTACCGTATAGGTTATTGTTCCTATGCCTGTCCAGGCATTAGCTATCGATAAGGTTATCCCGCTTATCGCATCACTGCACACATCTGCACCCAGCGGCGACAGATCCACCTCAGGCATTATTGTTACAATCACAGTCTCAGGATCGCCTGTGCATCCGTTCGACCCCTCTGGCGTTATCGTATAGACAACATCTACATCCGCATCGGTCTTGTTCGTCCAGCTCTCACTTCCTATCAGATTAATTGATGTACTGCTTGCCCCTGTCAGATCAGTTCCGTCTGAATCAGTCAGACCATTGGGATTTATTGAGCTGACAGTATAGGTGACTGTGCCTACCGCACCAGGATTGTCTATTGACAACTCAATACCGCTTATCACATCACTGCATACAGTGGCTGATAGTAACGACAAATCAGGTTCAGGTCTAATGGTCACCGTAACATCTTCAGCATCTGCCGCACAACCAACACTGCCCTGCGGTGTGATCGTGTATACAACATCTACATCAGCACTGGTCTTGTTGGTCCAGCTCTCATTCTGGATCAAAGTCTCATCTCCTGAATCGAGTACTCCAAGCACTGTCCCGTCCGATTCATCCAATCCACCGGTAACCAGCCCGGTAATCGTATAGGTAACAGCTCCTACATCAGTCCCGGGATTATCTATTGCCAGTACTACCCCGCTTGCCGCATCACTGCATACATTGCCTGATAGCGCCGACAGATCCGCTTCAGGCCTTACCGTAACAGGTACTATTTCTTCTTCTCCTGTACAACCATTGGCTCCTGTCGGAATTATTGAATAATTGACAATGAAATCTGTATTGGTCCGGTTATTCCATCTTTCTGAGTATATCATGACTGTTGATATACTTGTTGTCCCTTCAAGGTCAGCTCCATCAGTATCGTCCAGAGTGCCTGAAGCTATTGAGCTTATATAATATGATACCGGTTCCAGCACTGCTCCTGAGTTCGCAACAGAGAGTGTAACTTCGCTTACCATATCACTGCATACAGTTGAAGAGAGTGATGACAGGTCAGGCTCAGGATTGACAGTCACGGTAAGATTAAAAGCCGGATAGTTTTTACTATTATATCTTGGCGTGACGACATATATCACGTCTATTGGGGCATTCGTTTTATTTGTCAGTGTACCATGGATATCTGGTGAATCTGAGCCCGCGGCTTCCCCGTCAATACCGGCGACTGATGGTTCAGGCCAGCTGTATGTTGTACCATCAGGTACTATATCACCTCCCGGAGTTTCAGAGTCATCTACCGGAACTACACTGAATGCAATATGGCTGCAAGTTGAAGTGGTTTTATCAGAAATAGAAACTCCCGGAATGATAGTAATTTCCAAAGTAAAATCTCCACCTGTACACATTACATTTTTAGGAGTAATGGTATAGGTAGCTAATTTATTCACGTTCTTGGAATTGGAGATTTGTCCTGATATATTTGGCATATCTAGGCCATCTTTTCCGTCAAGGACTGTAAGCCCATTTTCAAGATCAATATCGAGTTCATCCCATGAGTATGTTGTGCCTGATGGGACTACTCCATTGGTAACATTCTCAGGAGTTATTGTAAACGCCACTCCAGTACTGAATGATTCCGACATAGTATTAATATCCGGGTAAGCAGTTACAGTTACTGTAACCACATCGCTTGTCGCTGTGGCACAGTCACTGCCGGTCGCCGATACCAGACACCGGTACACATATGATCCCGCTCCGCTGATCCCGCTTACCGAAAAACTCGTCCCCGTCCCTCCTGAATAGCTCGCTCCTGCAGGTGTGTTATTCACTACAGCACCCCAGCTGCCACTATTGTCGTATTGCCATAAATATGTTAATGAGGGT
>JAZDMU010000041.1:0-85749 GCA_043800695.1 Bacteroidota bacterium | reverse complement strand
AGGTACAAGGTGCAAGGTGCAAGGTGCAAGGTGCAAGGTGCAAGGTGCAAGGTGCAAGGTGCAAGGTGCAAGGTGCAAGGTGCAAGGTGCAAGGTGCAAGGTGCAAGGTGCACGGTACATGGTGCACGGTACAATGGTAAGAAAAGATAAAAGATAAAAAGACAAAAATAATTAATCAGACGCCTCTACTCCCCATCCTTATGACAGCAGGGAGGGGGATGCTGAGCGAAGCCGAAGCAGGGGTGAGTACGTGATGACCAGAAACAAAAACATATCATCATTATACAACAGAATCTCAAAAATTAAGAGATTGCTCTTCCTCTTTTCTGTTTCGCTGATATGCTCATCCAATATACTTTTTTCCCAGATCCTCAACAACGCCGGCGTACATATAACAACTGCACCCGGCGTGTTTGTTACTTCCGGCGACCTCTATAACAACCTTCCCGGGAACCTGGTAAACGATGGAACAATAACTCTTTTCGGGGATTTTACAAGCACTACCACAACAAGCGGCAACGGGACATTCACCCTCATGGGCAACTGGACAAACACCGGAGGTACTTTTTCTCCCGGACCGCTGAATACAGTAATATTTGACGGTCTTGCAGATCAGGCTGTTACAAGAGCGGGTGGAGAGAACTTCAGAAACTTTACAATAAGAAATACGGGAGTTGCACCGACAAATCGGGTTGAGATATTCAACGACGTTGAGGTAATAGGTACTCTTGCAATGGAGAGAGGTATCATCAATGCGGGAACGTGGCTCTTCTACCTTTCAAATCCCGCTGCTGCAGCTCTTAACTATACTTCGACTACGGGCAGCAGGATACTCGGTAAATTTGAGAGGGGTGTGAGCCAGGCTGGTAATTACCTCTTCCCCATGGGCACGATAAATTATTACAATCCTGCCAATCTCAGGACAAACTCACTTCCAGCGACCGGAACGATCCTGTCTGAATATTTCACCCTGCCTCCAGCCAATGTGGGATTCCCAATCGAAGATTATCCGGTTGAAATAGGCAGGGCTTACAACGACGGCTACTGGAGCCTGATTGCGAAAGGCGGATTTTCGATTTCGGATTTTAATATTAATCTTAATGCAACCGGATTTGTTGACACTATCCACGATAACACACGCCTCATCAGGCGTATAACCGGAGGCAGCTGGATTGTTGATGGCACCCACCAGGATGCAGACACAGTAAATAAAGTTATCTACAGGAATAACCTGAACGACGGGATATCGGCAACCGGAACCCAGTTTGCGCTCGGCCGCGCAAGACCTCTTATTATGGATCATCCCAACGATACTACTGTGTGCGAGGAGACGCTTCCCTTCTTCAAGGTTGTTGCAACCGGTACTCCCGCACTGCGCTATACATGGTATAAGGTGGCTGTACCGTCTGATTTTGAGATACTTAACTCCAATCCTCATTTCAGCGGTGCACGTACCGACTCCCTCACTATCCTGGGTGCAACGCTGGCCGATACGGGATACTACTATTGTATCGTGCGCGACAGATATAGTAAAGAAATACATGACAATGTTACCCGCACCGACTCCGTTCACCTGACTGTTAAGAAAATACCTCAGATCGCAATTACATCAGAGATCGATCAGAACCATGAGTGCTCGAATCTCAATATTGATCCGGTCATGTTCAGTCTGATATACTGGGACGATGTTACAACCTACAACTGGGTTCGTGATAATCCGGCAGGCATCACAGCAAGTACGGTTCCGATAAGCGGCACCAACCAGAATATAAGCGATGTGATTTCGGGTTCATTTACAAACACATCTGATGAACCTGTTAAGATCATATTCACAATAATACCCTACGGACCAGATCCTACTTATTGCGAAGGTGATCCTGTGATCGCCACTGTAATGGTCAACCCTACACCGAGAGTGATCCCGGTCAATCGCCAGCCTGCAATATGCAACGACGGCTCAACCGAGATCGAACTTACGACACCTACCCTGATGACCAAAGGCGGTATTGTGTTTGACTATAACGTGACACTCTCATCCGGAGACCTTACAGGCAACACTACATCGCTCACAGACCTTGGTCCGGGATATACCATCACACTGCCATACCATAATGCCGGTGACACACTGCACTCAGTATTCTACACGGTTACACCGAGAGCCAGCGACGGCACACTGGGATGTGTATATGACAGCATCAGAGTACCTGAGGTTAAGGTACATCCGGATCCGCTGCAGGACTTCTACATCTCAACACCATTCGTATGCGAGGGTGGTTCTGATGGAGCCCTTACTGCTGTTCTCTCAAGAGGCTCGAAGCCTGATGATCTTACATGGACCGCCCCATATGTTGGAGAGACAACAGAGACCACAACAGCCAATACAGCCGTACTGCCGGTTCAATTTGTGGGTAATTACCATGTGATGGTGGAGGATGAGCTCGGATGTACGACAACAAGCAGTACGATATTCGTTGCCGGTGCAGTATTTGATTCCTACCTGTTTGTTCTCGATAAGGTGAACGGCTACGGAACAACATGCCCGGAAGCAAGCGACGGAGAGCTCTGGATCAAGGAGACAAGCGGATCAACGGGCGTGCCTCCGTATGTATATACGCTGATCTATAACAATGTTGATACCATAGCCAATTCCGACACCCTCTTTGCACAGGAGTCATTCAACTACTACTATAACCTCCGTCCCGGTTACTACAGGCTATATTTGAATGATGCCAACGGATGCTACAATCTCAACTATCCGGGTATTGAGGTTACTGCGCCTCCGGTGATAACCGTTGAATTTGACCCGTATGAATATTCCGGTGGGTATAATATTTCATGTCTCGGCTACAGCGACGGCTCCGTGAAGATCGATACAATTTACGGTGGCAACGGCGGATATACCTACAAGTGGACAACATCTGACGGAACAATAACCGGTCCCGATACAATGGATCATATTGATAATCTGACTGCAGGCACCTATTACCTCACAACAACCGATATGATGGGCTGCATAAAAGTCGACAGCATCACTCTGACACAGCCCGACGGAATGGTTCTTTCCGACACTACTCTTTCAATAAGCAGGGATGGCAATTACAACATCTCCTGCAATAGCGGCAGTGACGGCACGATAGATATTACAATCACCGGCGGGTCGGGTACTTACCTCTACTCCTGGACAGGTCCGGCAGGCTATCCGGGAGCAACCACCCGGGATATCTCGGGATTGAAGGCAGGAACCTATACTTGCATTGTAACGGATGTCAATGGCTGTATCCTTACACCGAACCCTGTGTTCACTCTTACAGAGCCGGCTCCGCTCGGGATAGCTGCAGTTCCTTCTTCCTCGGCAGAAGGCTCGCATAACATCAACTGTTATGGAGGAACCGGCAGCGTGGATATCACCGTAACAGGCGGAAGCATCGGAACATACATTTATACCTGGAGCACAACCGACGGATCGGGAATAGCCGCAGGCCAGGCTGACCAGAATGTGCTCACTGCCGGAACTTACCATCTGGAAGTATCAGACACCAATAACTGCTCAGTATCAACTGATATTGCACTTACACAGCCTCAGCCGCTTGGAATATCACTTGTCCCGGCACACATAACATGCGTTACTCCGGGCTTCTCGAATGGTTCAGTAGCGCTTACTGTTACCGGAGGAGTATCGCCATTCAGCTACAGCTGGTCGAACGGTGCGGTCACCGAAGATATTTCAGGACTTACAGCAGGATCGTACATTGTCACCGTAACCGACATGAACGGATGTACTGTTACCGACACAACACAGATCAACCTGCCTCCGCCGGTGCTGTATGACAAGGTTCTTTCCGATTATGACGGATTCAACGCCAGCTGCTACGGAATGTCCAACGCAACCATCAACATAAACATGACGGGTGGCCAGACGCCGTTCACATTCAGCTGGACCGGTCCTGGATACACCTCATCAGACCGGCACATCACAGGGATCAGGGCCGGCGATTATACTCTGGTTGTGACCGACGCCAACTTCTGTACAGCCACCGAGGTGATAACCGTTACCCAGCCCGGCAGGCTTCATATGGATGTTACCTTATCTTCAAGCCTGGCCGGAGGATACCAGATCAGCTGCGCAGGCGATAGCGTGGGATCAATAGAGCTGGTCCCGGTAAATAACATTGGTACTGTACGTTACCTGTGGTCTGACGGGTCAACCTCTGGCGACAGGAACAACCTGCCTGCCGGTGACTATGGTGTAATAATAACCGACTCGAACGGATGTCTGGCTGATTCATCATTCACGCTCACCGAACCTGACCCGATAGCGCTGACCTTTGAAACAACCCAGCCATGGTGTCCTGATTTACCTGAAGGCGAAATCAGGCTGACGGTTACCGGCGGAGTAATGGGAACGGATTATAGCTACAGATGGTCGGATAATTCAACAAATGGCACATTAACAGACATCAACAGCGGCCTGTTCTGGGTGACTGTAACTGACATGAACATGTGCACTGTGACCGATTCAATCAACCTTGAACCGGTGAACGAGGCATGCCTTCTTATCCCGAATGCGATATCGCCGAACGGCGACCTTATCAACGATGAATGGAACATCGGGCTGATAGAGATTTATCCCGAAGCTGAGATAAGGATATTCAACAGATGGGGAGAGACAGTATGGAGATCGGAGAAGGGATATCCTCAGCCATGGGACGGAAGGAGCAATGGCAGACAGCTGCCGGTTGACTCATACCATTATATCATTGACCTGAATAACGGCACGAAACCGGTTGTGGGCAACATAACGATAGTAAGATAAAAAGAAGTATTTTAACACAGTGAAGAGGATAGCATACATACTGATATTACTGACTGCCAGCGTGACGGTGAAAGGTCAGCAGCTTCCGCTTTACAGCCAGTACCTGTATAACAAGTTCCTCATCAATCCCGCTGTAGCAGGAAGCGACGGATATACCAGCATCAATCTCACAGCCAGGGAACAGTGGGTTGGTTATTCCGGCGCCCCGAGAACATACTCATTCAGCTACCAGACCAGGATGCTGAAGCGGAGCTATATCCTGAAACATACATCTGTAAAAAAGTCGGTATACAGACCTAAGACCGACGGCAAGGTAGGTATGGGAGGATATGTCTTCAGCGACAAGAATGGGATCATTCACCGGACCGGTTTCCAGTTTTCCTATGCCTATAACTTATGGCTGCAGCAATCGACACAGCTCTCTTTCGGACTTGCCTTTACGGGGTATCATTACAAGATAGACGACAGGGAGATTGATTTTGAGGATCCTGACGAACCCCTCCTTTACAGCAATCTGCGCCGCGGAATGTTCGTCCCGGATGCCTCTTTCGGAGTTTACCTGCTAAATGGCAGATACAGCGCTGGATTCTCGGCAGAACAGCTTTTTGAGGCTGCAGGAAAAATAGGTAATGGCATATATAAAAATATCAATATAAAGAGGCACTATTACCTGTTTGGCAGCTACAGCTTCTATCCGTCAACATATATAGAGCTCCAGCCGTCATTTCTACTTATGATGTCGGAGCAGCTGAAGCCCCAGGCCGACATAGGATTAAACTATATCTATAACGATGCTTTCTGGGTGGGTCTGGCCGGCAGGACCAGCGGAGCGATGATAGCCTCCACCGGGTTCAAATACCTGAACCTCTTGTTCGGCTACTCTTTCGATTTCACCTTCTCGGAGATCCAGCGTATAACCTACGGCACCCACGAACTTACCGTCGCCATCAAATTCGGCGACAACGCCCGAAGGTACAGGTGGCTGGACCGGTACTAAACGGCTCAACGGCTCAACGGCATAACGGCATAAAGGCGCAAAGGCCAAATCCGCGCCAGCATTAGGATATAGGGTCAAGTATATATATTACCGAACTGCTCCTTCTCCTGTTAAACATCGTAAGCATTGCAAACCACAATCCTTTTATCATGCCTGTGACGAAAGGCATGTTGGTACTCCTGTATTTTTCACTGAGGAGCGATATATAGAATACATCTGCAGGAAGGCTCTTAATTCCCGTAACCTTTAAGCCGTTATTTGCTGCAAAGGATATGAATGTATCCGGATCAAAGTGCCACAAATGCCTGGGTACATCCCATGCTGCCCAGTGCCGGCCATAATGCCGGGCATCAGGGGATGAAGAGTTGGGCATGGCGATGATGCACCTGCCTCCAGGTTTAAGGAGACGCCTGATAGCGGTGAAAGAACCGACCGGATCATAGAAATGCTCAAATACATGCCATAGGGTGATGCAGTCAAAAATGCCGCTTTCAAGTCCGGAAAGCTGAGGCTGGTCAATTACTTCAAGTCCGAATTTCTCCCTGGCATGGTCCCTTGCTTTTTCATTTATCTCCAGTCCGGTTACCTTCCAGCCCGACTCCTTCATGAATCCTGCAAAATAACCTGTACCGCAACCGATGTCGAAAAGAGTTCCGGTATTCAGACCCGTGACCCTCCTGATCAGGCTCCTCTTTCTTCGGAGCATAAGGCTGCGGGTAAAGTGATAAAGTGTATTTATTACACCTGTTCTTGTATTGCTGTGCGATATGTATTGACTGTCATCATAATATTTTCCGGCCTCATTTTCTGGTGGAGGATCAAAAGTGAATTTAAAACCGCATTTCGTGCAGGCATGAATGTTAAAGCTCTCTTTCCGGGTCAGGTGATCGATGCAGGTGAATTTCAGCGCTGTATCGCTGCTGCCGCAAACCAGACACTTATTCCCCTGTGTCATCAGAGGCAGATGTTGATAGCTTTTTCTTTAAAACAATGAACAATGATCCGGCGCAAAGGAGTATCAGAAGAATTGAGCTTGCGATCTGTATCTTTGTTCCTGTGCGGTATGACTGTGGCTCGAACCTGAATACAATCTCATGGTTTCCGGCAGGAACTTCCATTCCTCTCAGCACATAATCAGTCTTGAAATGCGGAACGTCCTTTCCGTCAATATATGATTTCCATCCAGCGGGATAATAGATCTCCGAGAAGACAACAAACTGGTCTGCTGATGCCCTGAAATCATATTTAAGTTCGTTCGCCTTGTATGATGTAAGTGCAATGCTTCCGGCAGAATCAGCAGGATAAGTCTCTTTTGAAATGAGATCCCTGAACTTCTTATCCATTATTGCCTCGTTAGCCGGATTGAAATCATTCACCATGCTTATCTCTTCATCGGCATTTTCCGCAATCCTGATCTTTTGAACGAACCATGCATTTCCGAGGGCATTTCCATTTATAATTGGTCTGCTTTCAGGGTCAGCGATTATATACTTTGTATTGAGCATGTTGAGTGCATTTGCCGATGCAATGCTTTTTGAGAGTTCCGCCTGAAGCCTTTCCGACTCCCTGTAGTTCTCGAAAGTTGAAATGAAGTCATTTATCTCGGCAGCAAGGCTGTGCTCTATAAGCTCGCTGTAGATCTGAAGCTTCGCTCCGTGATAGCCGCCAATCGATCTGTGATAGTTTGAAGTTGAGGCATCATTGAATGGTGAAACGGTGAGATTAAGCACCCTGTAGCCCGGGGATTTATCCTCAAGTATCGCTCTGTCAGCGGCTGTCATCGGGTAAGGCTCAGCTTTTGCCGTGACATTCTCAAAGTTATCCTTGTTGAGGTATCTTCTGGCTACCGGCCACATGTCGATAAGGAGGAGAAGCGTAAGTATAGCTGCTGCAATTTTCAGGTTGATCTTTTTATTATAATATGCTGCAAGAAGGAACGCTGCCAGGACAATGAATATGAGCGATCTGAAAGCATCGTCCTGGAGCATCTTCTCGCGGTCGAAGGTCAGGGCAGATTCAAGGATTCTCTGTATGTCGGGAGTGATTTTCAGCTGCCGGAAAATATCATGATCAACCGGAGCAATGAATTTACCGCCGGCACCCGGGAAGATCGTGAAAAAGAGACAGAAAGCGCCGGTTATTCCGGCCGATATGATTAGCGACCTGTTGAACTTCTTCTTTTCGATCTGATCCCGGAATATGTTTCTCAGAGTAAGACCGGCCATCAGGGGTATTGTAAATCCTGCTATCACAAGGATGGTCGAAACAGCTCTGAACTTGTTGTATCCGGGGAAATAATCAAGGAAAAAACTTGTGAGGGGCATGAAATTTTTTCCCCACGCAAGGAGTATTGAAAGTATTGTTGCAGCCAGGAGCCACCATCGCTCTCTACCTTCAACAAGAAAGAGTCCGAGTACGAACAGGAATATCACTATGGCGCCCGCATATATCGATGAAGTGCTTGGCTGGTCGCCCCTGTACTTGCTGAAAATGGCTGCCAGCTGGGTACCGTTGTATTTCTGGAGTGTCTTGTACAACTCTGTATCGCGGTCAAAGTGAAATCCGCTTCCACCGCCCATGTAGTTGGGGATCAGCAATGTAAGTGTTTCGTTTATACCGATGCTCCATCCTGTTGCATAGGTCTTGTCGAGCCCTTTTTCATTCTCATCAATGCTCAGGTTCGACCCGCCACGGGTGGTATATTTTGTGTAATCCCTGGTTGTGTTGAGATGCGTAAAATTGGTGCCTGCAGCAAATAATACTGCAACAACAAGCAAACCAAGCGACTTCAGAAGGTCAGTAAGTTTCTTTTCTCTTACTGCAAAATACAATTCCGAAATGCCAAAAATAACAACTATAAGCAGGGCATAATATGTTATCTGCAGGTGATTCGATATCAGTTCAAATGCCAGGAAGATGCCCGCCAGGGCTGCTCCTGCAAGCCTGTTCTTCCTCATCGCCAGAATGATGCCTGCAAGCATCGGAGCCATGTATGCTATCGCGTATGCTTTCGTGTAATGGCCTGCGGCTATGATTATAAAGTTGTATGAACAGAAGGCAAATGCTATCGCCCCCGGTATCGAAACCCATGGATTGACCCCATAAACCACAAGCAGGATATAGAAGCCAAGGAGAGCAAGGAACAGGGCCGCTACCGGAACTCTGAACGATTGCAGGAAATACAATATTGGCCTGATAAGATTGCCTTTGTATTTTACCGAAATCTGGTAGGCAGGCATCCCGCCGAACATGGAGTTTGTCCAGAGAGGCTCCTCACCGTATTTCTCACGGTGCTCGAGTATCTCCCTTGCCGATGCCCTGTAAACATTGTTGTCGTTGGTAACCAGCCTCTTCCCTTCAAGGACAGGAAAATAATATATGTATGAAAGGCCTGCAAACAGTAATACGGCGACAAGATGTATCCCGTATTCCGACAGTATGGATTTCTTCATTATATGCCGATAAAGTCAATATGAGAAAAGATAAGGCAAAAATAGTTATTTTTACATACGGTAACAGTGCACGAAAATGTTTTTATGTTGAAGAAGATAGCAGTTACAGCGCCCTATTTGCAGATAGAATGGGATGAATATAAACATCTTCTTACGGAATTTGATGTTACGGTTCCAAAGGTCGAGGAGCGGTTTGAAGAGGAAGAGATGATAGAGATACTTGCCGACGGTATTGAAGGCATAATTTGCGGTGACGACAGGATAACAAAACGCGTTATTGATTCGGCTCCGAAGCTCCAGCTGATAGTTAAATGGGGCACAGGCATCGATTCGATCGACAAGGTATACGCAGAGTCAAAGGGGATAAAGGTGCTCAACACCCCGAACGCATTTACAATTCCAGTTTCTGAAAGCACCATCGGACTAATGCTTGCCATCCTCAGGAAAATAGATGAGAACAACCGGCTGATGCACGGCGGGCAATGGTTCAAACCCAAAGGCTATACACTTAATGAACTCACCGTCGGGATAATAGGTTACGGAAATATAGGCTCTGAAGTCGCAAAGAAACTTTCGGTCTTCACGAACAATATCCTGTGGAACGATGTTAAAAGCGATGAGGAGATCAGGAACCTGAACAGGACATTTTACGGCAGGAGGACCGATCTCAAAACCCTTCTTTCGGAGTCGGATGTAATCACGGTTCACTGCGACCTTAACCCCACGAGCCGGCACCTGGTAAACAGCGCCCTTATCAGCGGGATGAAGGACGGGGTGATAATCATCAATACGGCCCGCGGACCGATCGTAAAGGAAGCGGACCTTACGGCAGCCATCCTGAAAAGGAAGATAAGCTATGTAGGCCTTGATGTCTATGAGAAGGAGCCTCTTCCACAGGATTCGGTCCTCAGGAAAATGGACAACTGCATTCTTCTGAGCCATAACACGAACTCGAGTTATATTGCCTGGAAAAACGTACATTTGAACTCGATATCCATGCTTAAATCAAATATTTAGAATATGAGTAAAAAGGTCATTTTAATTACAGGCTGCCTCGGAGGCATAGGAAGCTCAATGGTTGATTTCTTTAAGGAACAGGGCTGGCTGGTGATAGGCACTGACAAAAGAGAATCTTATTCCAATGCTGACATTAAGATCACAACCGATCTCAATAAAGTTGATGATGCGGTAAATACTATTGAGGCAAGGATCAAAAAAGAGGGGATCACGAAGATTGATGCCCTCATCAACAATGCAGCCGTTCAGATCAAAAAGAAATTCCATGAATTCACTTATGAAGACTGGCTTGAGAGCGTAAATGTGAACATCATTGCAGGATTCATGCTTGTTCAGAAACTGCAGAAATACCTGAGTGGCGGCAGTGTGGTTTTCATAGGAAGCATCCACGCCAAGCAGAGCAAGAAGGATTTTACTCTTTACGCCACCACAAAAGGGGCTGTCAGAACACTCACCCAGTGTCTTTCACTCGAGCTGGCTCCCGATATCATGGTTAACTGTATTGCCCCGGCAGCAATCGACACACCCATGCTGAAGGCAGGACTTACCAAAGAGGAGTACAACCAGCTCAGGCAGTTCCATCCCGCAGACATGATAGGCGACCCGAAAGAGCTGTCAAAGCTCGTGCTTACACTTTGCGAAAGAAACACATTCCTTACAGGTTCATATATTGAATACGACGGCGGCATATCGAAGCTTCTGCATGATCCGGGAAGCACTCTGCTAAAATAATCACGATGAAGGTAACATGCTTCCTGCCGTGCAGGGCAGGCAGTGAAAGGGTGAAGAACAAGAACACCAGGCAGTTCGCCGGTGTTGACGGAGGCTTGCTGAAGATCAAACTTGACCAGCTGATCCGTTGTCCGCTTATCGAAACCATCGTGCTCAGCACCGATGATAAAAAGGTCATTGAAGTTTCAAAGCCTTACGGAAAAAGGGTAAGGATTGACAACCGTCCCCCTGAGCTGGCAACATCAGAAACAAGTACCGACGAGCTCATAAGGTATGTACCGGAGATTATCAGCGATACGCATATCCTCTGGACGCACGTCACCTCTCCTTTTGCAGGCGAAGAGGTCTACACAAAGGCAATTAATGAATACTTCAGGGCAATAAAAACCGGTAATTACGACTCCCTGATGTCGGTAACACCTTTCAGGGTGCATGTATGGGACAGGAACGGAAAACCGGTGAATTATTCAAGGGAAGAGCTGAGATGGCCAAGGTCGCAGCAGGTTGAGCCTCTTTTTGAAGTCAACAGTGCAGTATTCATAAACAGCAGGGAAAACTACCGGAAGCTGGAGGATCGGATAGGAGCAAGACCATTTTTATTCGAGATGGAACGGACCGATGCCCTGGATATCGATTACGAGGACGATTTCATGCTCGCCGAGTCAATTTTCAGGTTCCGGGGACTTCGGTAACATGTGCCTTACGTTCGCTGCAGCCGTTGTTCCGGTAATCAGCCCCGGGTCCTCGCGGACTGACTTTAATGGTCATGGGAAGTTCGAGGAGTTAAACCCCTTCAGGGTTTGATATTCTTTTTTAGCCCTCTGCCCCCGGTTGCACCGGGGGTTATTCATATTCAGCCACTATCGTGGCAAAGTATAAAACTATGTCTAAACTCTAGAACGCACCTAGGAAACACAAGTTAAAGACTCAATATTTGGATATCAATTCGTTACAGAGATCTTCCCTACAAATGCGTGAAGACGCACCTTTTTTCATCGTTACGACACCCGCAAGAGAATCAATGAGGTATTGTCTGGCTTAAATAAGATGCAGATGATTAATTACTACAAAATGTTCTGAAAGATTTTAATGTGAAGAATTCCAGTGTGAACAGAGGCATGCAAGCCCAATCCTGAGCTAGTCACGAGAACACGGAGTTTATTATGAATAACCACCGTGCTAACTGCGGCATGTTGGCAATATCCTGAGACAGCTCTGAAAGAGCCTAATGTGAATAACCACGGTGCTAACTGTGGCATGCTGGCCTCATCCTGAGCTAGCTCTGAAAGAGCTTAATGTGAATAACCCCCGGTGCAACCGGGGGCAAACAGGCCTCCATACTGTAACAGCTCTGAAGGAGCTGAATATAAATAACCACGGTGCTAACTGTGGCATGCTGGCCTCATCCTGAGCTAGCTCTGAAAGAGCTTAATGTGAATAACCCCCGGTGCAACCGGGGGCATGAGAACACCCCAATTGGTACAGCTCTGAAGGAGCTGAATATGAGGGCTATGGAAAGTATCGCTCATCAATCCTGATGCCCGATTCCAGGAGTAGATTCCTGAACTCCGACTCAAATGACTTCTTCTTGTGATGCTCCCGCTGGTCCTTAATGTAATCAATGAGGTCTCCGATATCCCTAAACGAACAGGTAAATGAACCATAACCATCAGACCAGCCAATGAAAGCTGGGAAGAGACCACTTCCTTTAATCCATATCGAGGATGCAACCTTGATATCCTTGATAAAATCTGCAGGCGCAATTGACGGATGGATATCAGTGAGAATATGAATGTGATTTTCAATACCATTAATACGATACAGGTGGCAGTCCTTGTTTTTTATTATCCCTGTCATATAAGCATATAACTGATCAGATTGATCCATCTTAATTGTAGGCTTGCTATCTTTTGTTCTGATAACAATGTGATAGAGACGTTGACGATAACTCGACATGTCAGAAGGTATTAAATTATTAATGCAGCGAACAAAGACTAAATTACAAAAACATCTTGTAAACTCCAACAATATTAAACCCTTTCAGGGTTTGACTACAGTTTTAAGTCTTCTACCCCCGGTTGCACCGGGGGTTATTCATATTCAACCCCGATTACGAGGACGATTTCATGCTCGCCGAGTCAATTTTCAGGTTCCGGGGACTTCGGTAACATCCGTCTTATTCTCATTGCAACCTTTAGAATGAAAGGCCGGTAAAAGATCAGATGCATAAGATCCTTAAAAGTGAATTTCACACTGCTGAACCTGTTTTCTGCGAGCAGTTGATTTATATTTGAAACAGGTCTCGTCGCGGACGGCAGGCAATGCACATTCAGGTATGAGTCAAGGCTTTTGCCAAAGATGTTCTTCCGGTAAAGTACAGTTATATATTCTTTGAGAGCTGCTTTATCCCCCGCTGAAGCCAGGTACTCCGGATCAAAATCGAACTCATAATGCATCTTTTCATTGTGAGGATTAAAATAAATCACAGGAACTCCCCGCACAAGACTTTCATGTATCAGGCTGCTGAAACGGGTTATCAGCAGTCCGGCCCCGGCGAACTGCTCATCAAGGTTTGAGCTGGAAGATCTGAGAACATTCCTGTAATTACTCAGATCGCCATTATCCCTCGGATGATGTGAAATACGATAGTCAATTTCCAGCTCATCAAGGGCAGAGGTTATTTCATCAAGCCATGCTGTGCGTATTTTATCGAAAATGTTATAGGTGAAATTGCAGTTTATCAGAACATACTCAGGATGCTTTTCCCCGGTTAGCGGCCGGAAGTACCTCGGGTTTCCTGTCAGGTAAAAATGCTTTCGCGGAATCATCAAAGCCGACCGTACTCCCTGTATCATAACATCATCGGCCCTCTGCAACCTCCTGAAGCGGTCGCCGAAATTGATTATCGACTCCTGGACGCACACAACTGGTATCCCGAGCAGATGGCAGTGTGATATGACCCGGATTGCTGCTTTTGTCCAGTCGTTGTAAAGCACCAGCAGATCAGGACGCGACTCCTTAAGATGCCTGAAAGAGTATCTGTGATATGGAATATTGTACTTCTTAAAAAAGAGATCCGCATTCTCGGCTTTTCCCGGGGGAACGTAATTAACATATTTATAATGAGGATCTTCAGCGATCAGGCAGAGCGTATTGTTTGCCAGTGTATCGCTCTGTGAGTAGAAAGCCACAAGCCTTTCCTTATTTTCATGGATAACCGTTTCTGTATCAAAAAAAGTTATATCCTCACCCTGATCACCCTTTAAATAATCCCTGAATACCGACTCAAGGTGCAACCCGGTGGGGTCCCCGAAGCTCTTCCTGAATAAGTGTATAATATACACTATATCGCCGGAGAGGGGGCACCGGATGATTTTGTCAAACGCTCCTTCAGCCTCCTTAAAGGATGAGTTATACAGGCATATTCTCATTTATTCCGAAAATATCTTCGATAGTATTGCTTTCCATACCTCATACTGGTTATATTTTTCCTTAATCAATCTCTGGGCCGATTCAATGTACGGCTTCTGCGAGGCACGGTTTTTCATATACCAGATGCTTTTTTCAATATATTCTTCGGGAGAAATAGCAAGCACGACATCCTTCTTCTCATAGAAGCTCAGGATGCCTTCATTGTCGGTAACCCCGAACCTGCCAAGGGAAAAGACCGTCCAGAACCTGTCCATGATCCCCTTTTCAACCTTCCATGATGTCGCGTGTATTATTGGACATAATGCTGCCTGCTTCAGGGCTTCAACATGTTCTTTCACTGAAACGACACCTCGTTTTGTACCGCGCCCTGCTATGTAGCTTTTTTCTGCGGAATCAATGAGTGGCTGAAGGTATGTATCCCATTCCGAAATATTTCCCCTCTGTTTTGTTCCCCAGCGCGATCCGACAAAGGCAAGGTCATAATTGAATCCTTCTGTTATGGGAACGCTCTTCATTATGTCGTGATATGAGACTGTCATGGTCCCCCAGGGGATCCAGAAGATCCGTTCGCGGTACTTGTCGACTATTTTTTTCTTTTCCGGGAAGCTCTCCGTGTCGGTTTTTGCCCCGAAGGCATAGAACCTGTAACCTGAATCATTCAGATGGTCAAGTTTCTGGTACTGGGGCCAGTGCCATTCCCTGAAAAAATTAACCGGGTCAGATGTCCATTCCCTTCCCCGGCTCTCGGGGCTCGCGTCAAAGCTGGTAAGCTTCTGGACGATTATGCTATCCCTGTGCGGCTTGTATTTGCTGATGAGCTCGATTGTGTCGGGACTGTTCCAGCAAATGTAGAGAGCAGGCTTTTTGTGGTCTGTCTTACCGGCATTAATATGAAAAGCATTGTATCCCAGCAGCCTGAATGTTTCAGCCAGGTAACTCCAGGGCCAGAAATTTGTATGTTTCCTGCTGAAAAAATATTCCGGGATATATCCGGTAAGATAAATATTCATGATGAGCTATTTCCTTATGATCAATGATTTTAACCTGTAAAATACTTTCTTCGTGACATCATTAACGTCAGCAGAAACCTTCAGCAGGAGGATCAGTGTTCCGAATACGATTGTCATCAGAGTGCTTCTTACTATGATATCAGCAATGAAATTCGGAAGCTCAGGAAGCAGGAGGCTTAACAGATAAGTGATCGCTGCAATCAGAAGCACAATCAGTATTCTGAAGTCGTAGGGAAAGAGCCTGAACCTGATGAAAAGGAATATACCCTGCATCAGGTGATAAATGAAATTGGAGATCAGGGCAGCAAGAGCGGCACCTGTTATCCCAAGGACCGGTATTAATGCCAGGTTGGTGAGGATAACCAGTATTCCGAAAGAGAATGTGAAATATGTATTGTACCTGTACTCTTTTGATAAGTTGATTATAGAAGAGCTGACCCCCGCCATCATGGTTATCACTGCCGACAGCCCGAAGAAGAGAATGACATATTCACCGCTCTCGAATTCTGAGGGTAGAATCCGGAATACATTGTTAATGTTAGCCCAGATACCTGCAAAAACAAGAGTTCCGATAATTGTCTGGTTCAGGCAGCTCTTGAAATAGACCGATCTGATAGTGTCAGTGTCATTGATCTTCCAGGCGTCAGAGATCACACTCGTTGATATCCTGTTAAGGGATCTCGAGGGCAGCGACACAATTCCGCCGAAGAGCAGTGAAATTGAGTATATCCCGGTTGCGCTCAGGTCGATCATTGAGTTGATCATGATGGTGTCGACCCGCTGAATGATGATATTGCTGTAACCTATTATTATTCCGAACAGGCTTACATTCACTATTTCCTTCTTCAGATTCCTGTCAATGAAGTTGAACTGAGGCTTGAAAAATACCTGCTTCTTTACTATCAGCGGATAAAAGATGAGCAACCCCGGCAGGCAAAGTACAGCGACATAAAGTAAGGTAAACCAGTGGAAAGAGGTAAACCCGGCAATGAACAATATTAATATGACAAGAATGGAGAACCTCTGGAACACCTCGGTGAGAAAGGTTCCGTAGGTTGCATTGAAAAGAGCGCGGTTATACGAATCATAAATAGAATAAAAGAGCAAGAACAGCGTAAGAACAGGTACGAGCCACAGGTACTCAACAAAAAGAGGAGACTGCTCTATGCTGTCTCTTATGATCATTGGCTTTAACAGCAGAAAAACCAGTATCGACAGCAGGTAACCAACGGCGCTTACAGCAGCTATGAGGAAGAAGAAGCCATGATGCTGCCTGCTTTCGTCCCTGAAATAAGGGAAGAGCCTGATCACCACACTGTTGAAGCCCAGGTTGCCGAAAACCGCAAACAGGGTGGCATAGCTGGCAAGCAGACTCAACAGTCCTATTCTCTCTGTGGTAAGAAACCTCGGAAAAAGCAATCCTGCAGTGATAAAACCTATCACCGTTCCGATATAGGAATATATCGTGCCTTTGATCGATTGCCGCTTTATTTGTCCCAACTCCTGGTGATAAAAATTTATTGTCGCCTGCTCTTCTCCGGGGTTAAAGTTACGATTTGCCGTTAACTTATACCAGATCATCGGTATATGTATTCAGATGCTTGTATTTCCCATGGAACATCTTATCTGATACCCTGACTTTTCTGTATAGTCTGCAGAGGCGGTAAAATAGTTTCAATGGCCTGAATGGCTTTAATGCATGCGTTACGGTAACAGCTTCAGGTGCGCAGTCGGCGTATCTTGATGAGTGTATATGATGATCATTGTAATACAGGATTCTGTTTTCCATTGTGCTGATCTTCTTTGCCGGGAGGCCGGACATTTCCCTGCCAACGAGTACATTAATCCCGTTCCACCATCCTTCCATTGCATTTTCTTTTTCTTCAGCTGATATATTCCCGGGATGTGCTTTTGTATACCGCTCAAATGCCAGGCTGTATTCAGGGCAGACTGCAAGGAAATCATCACTGGCTTGCCTGACATGCCTGTAGTTGCTGTCGTCAATAACGATAACAGCATCCCCGCTCAGGTATCCTTTTGATAAAAGCAGGCACATTAGCTGGCTTCTGTAGTCATGCGGACCATCAATAAACAACAACCCGATCTTTTTATTTCCGATATAGTTTCTGAGGTTACGGAGTGCAGCTTCAAAATCATCATTTATCAGTTTTAAATTACCCAGGTTAAGTCTTTCACAATGTTCCCTGATTAGGTTATAGTTCCTTTTTTCCTTATCAAACTGTGAGAAGTTGTCTATCCCGTATGTAGTTCCCTCAAAGACCTTTGACACTGAAACAAGTGACATCCCCCGGTATACTCCTATTTCAAGGTACGATTCATTCTGCACATCAAGGCATGTTGCTAGGTTCTGGAGAAGAGCAATTATTCTTTTACCCGAAAAACCGGTAAGTTGCGGATCTGTAAAAAGACAATGAAGGGTATCGGGTGAATTCAATATTATCCCTGCTTTCTCTGTATTCATTTGTATTATGCTTTAATAGCGGCGGACTACCTCATCAAAATCCGCTTCCGGGAAAAGTGATGAAAGCCTCGATCCCGGACTGCAAAGTATTATGTTTGCCTTTTGCTTCTTCATGTTTTTCGCGATGAACTCCCATCCCCTGTAATGGTTCGTCTGCTGGGGCTTGCTGTATTCGGTCCCTTTGCCGAAATAATCGGGTCTGAAATGATTGGGATCATCATCACCGGATGATTTGAAGACGATCTTCCGTCCGACCCTGTCATCAGGATTATATTCTACCTCAACATTCTTTATGTTCTCCTCCACGTAGTTGCAGTCGGTTCCGAGAATAACGAAATTCCTGTATCCCAGGATCTTAAGCACAGGGATTGATGTTGCGCCGACATTTGCAATAACGCTGAGCCTGTTCAGGTTCTTTCCCCAGATTCTTCTCTTAAGAAGCCACGAATCCCTGAAATTGAGGTAAATTATCTTTTCATTGTTCCCGAAATAATTTTGCGACCATTGTGGCAGAAGGAACTTTTTAACCGGCGAGCTTTCGATAAGATCCCTGATGGTTTCTTTTATATTCTCAAGCACTACCGCATCAACGACCATATAGTATTCAGGGTTGAATCCCCAGTCGCTGTATGCAATATAAGCCCTGTTGAATGAGATAGTCTCTTTTCCCTTCAGCCGGCCGATATCGATCTTATTAAGGCTCGGCCCGTTCCCTATAATATATATTGTGTCACTTCTTTTTATCATTTTTCTCATCCTTTGCGATAAGCGCCATGCTTACCCAGTACCTGAACCGGAGTATCATTATTGCCTTGCTGAATCTGAAAGTTATGAAATAGAAAAGTGAAATGAAAATTGAAGCGCCCCATCTGAGATCCTCCGAGATGAGTGCTTTAAGGATGGAGAAATTTCCCTCTATCTGCGCCTGGATCCTTTTACCCCGGCCTGTTCCTTCTGCCTGTTTCCTGATGAAATCAACGGTTGTGCGTTCCGCGGGCACCAGATGGTACACAATTGCATCCGCGATATACCACAGTTGAATACCTTTGTTTTTTAGTCTGTAGAATAGCTCCTTCTCTTCTCCTCCGGTAAGTGTCGTGCCAAACCTGCCCAGCCTGGTATCGAATGGGGTGAAAGTATCAAAGAGCGTCCTCCTGAAAGTCATGTTTGATCCGCGGAAATAACTATTCCTGAAAATCCTTGTCCTGTCACCGTGGTTGAAATATCCCAGCAGGGGAGAGAGGAACCTGTTGAACCAGCCGGGCTTTTTGTCCATGAACCGGAGAAGTATTTTCCCGCCTGCGGCTCCGGCCTCCTGGTGCTCATCAAAGAAATGTACGGTCTTCTCGAGGAAATCGTTTGCCGGGAGGGCATCATCGTCGATGAATGTGACAAGATCTCCTGCGGATTCTTTTATCCCCCTGTTCCTGGCAAACGATAATCCCTGGTTTGGTTCCTTAAAATACCTGACCTTTATGCCATTGCTGCTGTTAATGAAATCAAGGGAAAGCTTCTCCGTTGAATCGGTCGAGTTGTTGTTGACGATGATTATCTCAAACCGGTCATAGGGGAGGGTCTGATCCTTCAGCGAATCAAAAAGTCCGGGCAGAAATGAATCCCTGTTGAACGTCGATATGATAGCGGAAATCTTCAAGTTTCCGGGTGTTATAACCTTTTCAATACTTCAGTGACAGATACGAGGTCTTTAACAGTATCTCTCAGTTTCTCAATCGATAAACGCTCCTGCTCCATCGAATCGCGGAACCTCACTGTTACTGTGCTGTCCTCAAGTGTCTTATGGTCAATGGTGATGCAATAGGGTGTTCCGATGGCATCCTGCCTGCGGTATCTCCTGCCAATGGAATCCTTGTCGTCGTACTGGCAGTTGAAGTCAAACTTAAGATCATCGATGATCTTTTCAGCAACCTCAGGCAATCCGTCTTTCTTCACAAGCGGCATTACAGCAAGTTTGACGGGTGCAAGGAAAGGCGGGAGTTTCATGACAACGCGGGTATCAGAGGTGCCGTCTTCCTTCTTAAGCTCTTCTTCAAAATAGGCAGCTGAAATAACATGGAGAAAGGTCCTGTCAACACCTATGGATGTCTCGATAACATAAGGTATGTATGATTCCCCTTTTTCGGGATCGAAGTACTGCATCTTCTTTCCGCTGTACTGCTGGTGCTGCTTAAGGTCGAAATCTGTGCGCGAATGAATGCCTTCAACTTCCTTGAAGCCAAACGGGAATTTATACTCAATATCAGTTGCCGCGTTTGCGTAATGCGCCAGTTTAGTATGATCGTGAAACCGGTAATTGTCGTCGCCGAATCCAAGCGCCCTGAACCATTTTATCCTTTTTTCCTTCCAGTAGCTGAACCATTCCATCTCGGTGCCGGGCTGAATGAAATACTGCATTTCCATCTGTTCAAACTCCCTCATCCTGAAGATGAACTGCCGTGCCACGATCTCGTTACGGAATGCCTTTCCTATCTGGGCAATGCCGAAGGGGATCTTCATCCTTCCGGTCTTCTGCACATTGAGGAAGTTTACGAATATACCCTGTGCTGTTTCGGGACGAAGGTACACTTTACTTGCGCCTTCTGCTGTAGATCCCATTTCGGTGGCGAACATCAGATTGAACTGTCTCACCTCTGTCCAGTTCCTTGTACCCGATACCGGGCATACAATCTCATTGTCAAGGATGATCTGCCTCAGTTCGGTGAAATCACTGGCATTCATCGCCTTTGAGTACCGGTTGTTGATCTCATCGATCTTTGCCTGGTTTGCCACGACGCGCTGGTTGGTCTCCCTGAATTTCTTCTCATCAAAAGCATCACCGAACCGCTCCCTGGCCTTATCGACCTCCTTGTTTATCTTCTCCTCGATCCTGGCAATGTGATCTTCTATGAGCACATCTGCGCGGTATCTCTTCTTTGAATCCTTGTTATCGATAAGCGGATCGTTAAAGGCATCAACATGTCCCGAAGCCTTCCAGATCGTCGGATGCATGAAGATCGCCGAGTCGAGGCCCACTACATTTTCATGAAGGAGTACCATGCTGTCCCACCAGTATTTCTTGATGTTATTTTTAAGTTCAACCCCATACTGGCCGTAGTCGTACACAGCGCTTAACCCATCGTAGATCTCGCTTGACTGAAAAACAAAGCCATACTCCTTGCAATGTGACACCAGCTTCCTGAAAACATCTTCCTGAGCCATAAAATTTTGCTATAATATAAAAGAAAGCAAAAATAACTCAAAAAGTTTGGTTTTACAATTATGAATGTCCCTCTCCCGATCCTATTTGCTATCTTTGTCTTCGCTTTCACTCAATCAGATCATGAAGAAAAGAACCGATTTCCTTGTGCTTGGCTCAGGCATTGCGGGATTGACATTCGCCCTGAAGGCTTCGAAATACGGGAAGGTTTCAGTGGTTACAAAGGGCAAGCTTGAAGATACCAATACAAGCTATGCCCAGGGAGGAATTGCTGCCGTATTCAGTGAACCTGATAACTTTGAAAAGCATGTGCGCGATACACTTGTCGCGGGCGACGGATGCAATGATGAGACAGTTGTAAGAATGGTTGTGAACGAAGCGCCTGACCGGATAAATGACCTGATTGACCTGGGCGTCACTTTCGATAAGAAAGGTGACGGGACATATGACCTTGCAAGGGAGGGCGGACATTCGGAGCACAGGATTCTGCACTACAAGGACAAAACGGGAGAAGCCATACAGGGTACGCTTATTGAGAGGGTAAGAAAAGATCCGAACATTGAGATCTATGAACACCATTTTGCAATAGAGATCCTTACACAGCATCATCTGGGGGAGGTTGTAAAAAGAAATTATCCTGATATCAAGTGCTTCGGAGCTTATATTGCCGATCTGGTGAACCAGACTGTGATAGCCTTTCTTTCAAAAGTCACTATAGTTGCAACCGGAGGGATTGGCAATGTTTACCTCACAACAACAAATCCGGAGATCGCAACAGGTGATGGCATAGCGATGGTCTACAGGGCAAAGGGGACTATAGAGAACATGGAGTTCGTGCAGTTTCATCCTACATCACTTTATGATCCCGAGGCAAGGCCTTCCTTCCTGATCACGGAGGCGCTGAGAGGATATGGAGCAGTCCTTAAGAACATGCGGGGTGAAGAGTTCATGTCGAGGTATGACAGCAGGGGTTCGCTTGCCCCGAGGGACATCGTGACAAGAGCCATTGACAACGAGCTTAAAAAGTGGGGTGACGATCATGTATGGCTTGATTGTACTCATCTGAATGCTGATGGACTGAGGGACCATTTCCCAAATGTTCACACTCACTGCCTTACACGGGGGATCGATATAACCAAAGATATGATCCCGGTTGTACCTGTTCAACACTATTCCTGCGGCGGTATCAAGGTCGGCATGGACGGCCAGTGCAACATCGATAGGTTATATGCCATAGGAGAGACATCTTCAACAGGGCTTCACGGGGCCAACAGGCTTGCATCAAATTCGCTCATTGAAGCGGCAGTATATGCACACAGGGCAGCATTGCACGCCGGGGAAAGACTTAAGGATCTCGCTTACGAAGAAAAAATACCGGAGTGGGACTACAAGGGGACGACACATCTTGAAGAGATGGTTCTGATCACCCAGAGCATTAAGGAGGTGCAGATGATCATGAGCAATTACGTCGGTATAGTGCGGTCGGATCTTCGCCTGGAGAGGGCAATGGTACGCCTGGAGATATTGTACCAGGAGACCGAGAGCCTCTTTAAGCGCTCCTTCATTTCCAGGAAGATATGCGAACTGAGGAACATAATCAATGTAGGTTACATCATTATAAAGCACGCCATGGCCCGCAAGGAGAGCATCGGCCTTCACTATTCGATCGATTACCCCAAAAAATCCTCCAAACCCTGAACCTTGAACCCTCCAACCCACACCCCTGACCCTCAGGGGGGCCGACCACGCACCCTGCAACCTGCACCCTGTACCTTGAACCCTGCACCCTGTACCTTGAACCCTGAACCCTGTACCTTTCTATGAATCATTTAGAGTCCTCTTTTTCCGGCAAAAATGCTTTCTGGAGATATCTTCTGATGGTTGCCGCCCTTTTTGCAGCAACCAACACGATAGGAGGAATACCACTGATAATTACGATGGGAATAAAGTCAGCAGCCGATCCGGGCATTATATCAAAGCTGGCCGAAAATCCGAGTGATCTGAGCGTACTGGGAATTGAACCGAACCTGTACCTCCTCACAATGTTGTTCCCCTTTCTGATCGGGCTAGGAGCTTTTATTCTGCTGATCAAACCACTGAACGGCAGGTGCTTTTCACAGGTGGTGAACGGCACCGGTTCATTCAGGTGGAACAGGTTCCTGATTTCCGCTTTGATCTGGACACTTGTCTCGGCGATATATCTTGTTGTAAGCGTCAGAACAGATCCCGGAAATTTCGTTCTGAACAATACCACAAAAACGCTTATTCCGCTAATAATAATTTCTGTCCTGCTGATCCCTTTCCAGGCGGCTTTTGAGGAGGTTCTTTTCAGGGGCTATCTGATGCAGGGCTTCACAAACCTTGTCAGAAGCAGATGGTTCCCACTGGTGATGACATCCATATTTTTTGCTCTGATGCATGTGCTCAATCCTGAAGTCAGGGAGTTCGGATTCCTGACAATGATGCCGCAATACATTTTGTTCGGACTCATATTCGGAATAATAACGATTCTTGACGACGGCATTGAAGCTGCACTGGGAGCTCATGCTGCAAACAATGCTTTTCTTTGTATAATGGTCACCAATGAATCATCGGCGCTTCAGACTCCGGCGCTATATAAGCAGCTTGAGATAAATCCCTGGACCGACCTGCTCACAATGATGTTTATGGGATTAGTCGTTATCCTGCTTCTGAAAATAGTATTTAAATGGAAATGCTTTTCCGTACTGTTCAGCAGGGTGGAAGATAAACCTGCAGGAACTCAGATGCCGTAAACTGAAGTCTTTTCATCTGTCCTGAAATCACCCCATCTCTTTCTGATATCTTCAAGGATACTTTTTATTTCATCCACGTCAAGACAGGTAAGGAGCTTAAGACGCGTTTCCCTGAAGTGGGGCAATCCTTTGAAATAATTTGAAAAATGGCGCCTCATTTCGTAGATCGCCCTGTTCCCTTCCTTGTATTCGAGTGATTTGTCAAGATGCAAAATGGCCAGGTCGACCTTTTCATTAACTGCAGGTTCAGGAAGAAGGTCACCCGTGCTGAGATAATGTCTTATATCCCTGAATATCCATGGTCTTCCAACTGCTGCCCGTCCTATCATTATGCCGTCAACTTCGTAGCGGTCGAACATCTCCTTCGCTCTCAGAGGTCCGTCAATGTCGCCATTGCCAATGACAGGGATCTTCATTCTTGTATTTTTCTTCACTGCTCCGATAAGGGTCCAGTCGGCACTGCCCTTGTACATCTGGGTGCGTGTGCGTCCGTGGATCGTAATTGCCTGAATGCCTGTGTCCTGAAGCATCTCCGCGACTTCAACAATGTTTCTGCTTTCGTCGTCCCAGCCAATCCTCGTCTTTACGGTAACAGGGAGCTTTACTGCCTTCACAATTGCCGAGGTCATGGCGATCATGAGCGGCACATTTCTCAGCATTCCTGCCCCGGCGCCCCGGTTGGCTATTTTTTTCATTGGGCAGCCAAAATTGATATCGATAAGTTCGGGCCCTGATTCCTCAGCGATCATTGCGGCCTCCACCATTGCATCAGTAAGATGGCCGTAAAGCTGGATGCCAATAGGCCGCTCAAAATCATAAATATCCAGCTTTTTTACACTTTTCTCTCCATCCCTTATGAGCCCGTCGGAGGAGATGAATTCGGTATACATGAAATCGGCTCCGTTCAGCTTGCATACCATGCGGAACGAAGGATCGGTGATATCCTCCATGGGAGCGAGGAAGAGGGGATGATCACTAAGAGATATGGGACCTAATTTCAAGTTAGAATTGTACTACCTGCTATGGCAGTATTTGTTTTTTCAATTTCGTTCTTTCTGTAAAAATAGACCAGCCCGTAATCACCGCACTCTTTTTTCCTTACATCTTCAGGGAACGAGCCGTATGCAGCTTCAACCTCATTCCAGATATCAAGGATTATGCTGTCGGCCTCACGTCTCATATCACCCGTCCTCTCTGAATAATCCAGGGTTTTCCTGGCCAGTGTCTTGTGATATTCGTATGCCTCCAGGTAATTCTCAAACCTGACCTTCACGACCGCAATTGTAGGATTTGTTATCGGACTTCCGCCCTTTCGTATCCTGAACTCCTCACCTTCAATAATCCTTCGGCCCCAGCTGATAAGTTCATTTTCGGTGTTCAGTGCGGGGACAGTTGATTCATTTGTAGGAAGTCCGTAATATGCCCTTGTCTCAACCGGAAGGTCGCCGCGGTATATTGCCATGTTCATAACCCTTATGAAATGGGTCAGGTAGATTCGTGCTTTCCTCGCAGCCTCACTATAATCCCTGCTCATCTTGTTCTGTTGTGCTATTGATTGTTTCTGAAGCTGGATGCTATGTTCATAAAGAGGAAGAAATTTCTGAAGTCTGATAATTGTTTTGGCTGAATAAGCGATTTTATTCGGGGGGAGCTCTTTCCCCTTCTCCAGCGCGGTCTTCATGGCCCGTATCCTTGCGGCATCGGTGTTGGGCAATCTTCTGTAAGGCATGTTGATTGGGTGTTAATAAGCTGTTGATAACTCATGCGAATATAATATAAATATGTTAATAACAAATACTATTCGCATTTTATAAAAATTAAGATATTGAGATCCTGTCTTTGATTCCTGCCTGTATGATATTACCTTAGTAGTTTAATCCAAAAACTGAAAGTCATGTTTAAAAGCGAGGTATATATTAAAAGGAGAGAGGAGCTTCACAAAATGATGAAGATGGGGCTTGCCCTTTTCACCGGGAACAATGAGGCATCAATGAATTATCCCTCCAATACTTATCATTTCCGCCAGGACAGTGATTTCCTCTACTATTTCGGAATCGATTTGCCGGGATTTGCCGGACTGATGGATTTCAGTTCAGGCAAAGACTGGATATTCGGTAACGATATTGACCTTGATGATATAGTATGGATGGGTCCCCAGCCTGCAGTGAAAGAGCTCGCTGAAAAATGCGGAGTGACAAACACTGCACCATTCTCAAAACTTGAGGAGGTCATCAGGAATGCAATGGCAAAGAAGATCAAGGTACATTTTCTTCCTCCATACAGAGGTGAGAATAAAATGATCCTCGGTTCACTCCTTAAGGAAAACCCATGCCAGATGAAGACACTTGCTTCCACTGATCTTATAAAAGCTGTCGTTTCAATGCGTTCAGTCAAGGAGAAGATTGAGATCGATGAGATTGAAAAAGCTGTTGATATTGCTTATGATATGCATGTCACTGCAATGAAGATGTGCAAGCCGGGCATCAGGGAACAGGATATATTCGGAACTATCGAAGGTATTGCACTGGCTAAAGGCGGCGGGACATCATTCCCGATAATCCTCAGCATGAACGGGCAGACGCTCCATAACCACGGGCATGGAAATATCCTGAAAAAGGGAAGGATGATGGTTACCGATGCCGGTGCAGAGACAAATATGCACTATGCTTCCGATATAACGCGAACCACCCCGGTCGGCGGCAAATTCAGCGACCTCCAGAATGAGATTTATGAGATAGTCCTGAAAGCAAATACCGGGGCTATTAAGGCTGCCGGACCTGACAGAACGAACAAAGAGCTCCATCTTCTGGCATGCGGAATAATAGCTTCAGGGATGAAGGAGATCGGGTTGATGAAAGGCGATACCGATGAAGCAGTTGCAGAAGGGGCGCATGCCCTCTTCATGCCCCACGGACTGGGGCACATGCTTGGGCTTGATGTGCATGACATGGAAGCGCTGGGCGAGAACTATATAGGTTATAATGATAATGTGAAGCGCAGCGACCAGTTCGGACTGGCATACCTGAGGTTCGCTCTCCCGTTTAAACCAGGACACGTCTTTACAATTGAACCCGGATGTTATTTCATTCCGGAACTCATTGAAAAGTGGAAGACAGAAGGGAAGTTCAGGGACTTTATCAATTACAGTAAGATCGATAAGTATATGTCAATAGGAGGTATCCGTATTGAGGATAATGTGCTGATCACCGAAAAAGGTCATAAAGTGCTCGGCAAACCGATACCTAAAACCATCACTGAAATCGAAACTATCTGTGCCTGATGGGCAGACTTTTTGCCATAAGCGATATTCATGGATGCTTCAGACCGTTTTATCAGCTGGTGAATGATATCATCAAGCTTAATAAATCGGATGAGCTCATTCTACTCGGCGACTACATCGATCGCGGGGAAGAGAGCAAGTCAGTAGTTGATTTTATAATCGACCTTCAGAAAACAGGATTCAATGTAACCGCCCTTACCGGCAACCATGAGCAGATGCTTCTTGATGCGTGGCATGATCCTTCGGCACTCTACCAGTGGCATATGAACAGCGGTATAACTACTCTGTTCAGCTTCGGAATAGAGGATATCAGGCAGATGGACGAGGCTTACATCGATTTCTTTTCAGGTCTTGAATTCTATAAGGAGACCGGTAATTACATCTTTGTACATGCAGGCTTCAATGATTATGAACATGATCCCTTTTCAGACAAGTATACAATGATATGGGAATGCAGCCCGTCATATCAGAATCCTCTCCTGGCCGGGAAGAAGATAATCCACGGGCACCGTCCCAAAACGATCGATCATGTGAAGCGGCTTATTGAGAACAATTCGAATGTCATACCCGTTGATACAGGCTGCGTGTATGAGAAAGAGCAGGGTTACGGAAACCTATCTGCGCTTGAGGTTAACATGATGACACTGACCTCGGTCGCCAATTTCTAGAATGCCTTGAAATACTCCCTGTTGAGCCTTGCAATATTGGTAAGCTTTATCTTCTTCGGGCATTCCGCTTCGCATGCTCCGGTATTTGAACAGCTTCCGAAACCAAGTTCATCCATCTTCCCGATCATTTCTCTCACTCTTTCTTTTTCTTCAATTTTTCCCTGAGGCAGCAGCGCAAACTGCGAAATCCTGGCCGAGACGAAAAGCATTGCCGAGGCATTTTTACATGCCGCGACACAGGCGCCGCAGCCTATGCAGACCGCAGAATCGAATGCGGCATCGGAATTCTTCTTCGGGGCAGCAATAGAGTTGGCTTCCGGAGCCGCACCGGCATTGACCGAAATAAATCCTCCGGCGATCTGGATCTTATCGAAAGCACTCCTGTCGACAATCAGGTCCCTGATCACGGGGAATGGCTTTGCTCGCCAGGGCTCGACCCATATTGTATCGCCATCCCTGAAATGCCTCATCGAGAGATGGCACGTGGTTATTGCAGGCACCGGACCGTGGGGATGCCCGTTTATGTACATCCCGCACGACCCGCATATACCCTCGCGGCAGTCGTGGTCATAGGCTACAGGATCCCTATCCTCTTCAATAAGCTTCTTGTTAAGAGCATCAAGCATCTCCAGGAACGACATTCCGGGTGATACATCATCCATCTTATAAGAAACGAAGGATCCCTTTGACTTTGCATCCTTCTGGCGCCATATCTTAAGTGTGAGCTTCATATTATTTTGAATTTGATTTTTATCCTTTTGCTCAGGACTCAGTGCTCAGAGCGCAGGGTTATTTCCTCCTGAGCTCTGTGCCCTGTGCTTCTTATTTATAGCTCCGTACCTTCATCTCCACCTCCTCAAACTTAAGATCTTCCTTATGCAGCACGGGCGCATTCCCTTCACCTGCATACTCCCAGGCAGCAACGTATGCATACTCAGCATCGTTTCTCATCGCCTCGCCGTCAGGCGTCTGATACTCTTCCCTGAAATGGGCGCCGCATGATTCTTTTCTGTTAAGTGCATCAGTGATAAGCAGTTGTGCCAGTTCGAAATTATCAGCCACCCTGCCTGCCTTTTCAAGCTCCTGGTTAAGCTCATTAGCCGATCCCGGTATGTTAAGCTCTTTCCAGAACTCCTCCTGAAGCTCTTTAACCTGGGAAAGGGCCTTCTTCAGCCCCTCTTCGTTGCGCGACATGCCGACATAATCCCACATTATCCTTCCAAGCCTTTTATGAAATGAAGAGGCTGTTTCCTTTCCTTTTACCGACATAAGCTTATTGATCCTGTCAACAGCGGCTTTTTCAGCTTCTGCAAACTCCGGCTTGTCTGTGGATATCTTTGGAATGTGTATCTCGTCGGCCAGGAAGTTGCTTATCGTGTTGGGCAGCACGAAATACCCGTCGCCTGACGCCTGCATCAGCGAGCTTGCACCGAGGCGATTCGCACCGTGGTCTGAAAAGTTAGCCTCTCCAATGGCATATAAGCCCGGGATTGTCGTCATAAGCTCATAATCGACCCAGAGGCCTCCCATGGTGTAATGGCCCGCCGGATAAATTCTCATCGGCACTTCATAAGGATCCTCACCGGTGATCGTTTTGTACATCTCGAAAAGATTGCCGTATTTGTTTTCTATGGCTTTCTTTCCCTGCCTGCTGATGGCATCCCTGAAATCAAGGTAAACAGCAAGTTTTGTATCACCTACTCCGAAGCCTGCATCACACCGCTCCTTTGACGCCCTTGATCCAACGTCCCGTGGCACCAGGTTCCCGTATGCCGGGTACCTTCTCTCGAGGAAGTAATCTCTTTCATCTTCCGGGATGTCATTCGGGGGACGGCTCTCTCCCATTTTTTTCGGGACCCACATGCGGCCGTCGTTCCTGAGCGACTCAGACATCAATGTCAGCTTCGACTGATAATCATTCAGCTGAGGCACACAGGTGGGGTGTATCTGTATAAAACTGGGATTTGCGAAAAGGGCGCCTTTCTTATGAGCTTTCCAGGCTGCAGATGCATTTGAATTTACAGCCAGTGTCGACAAATAATAGATTGTCCCGTAGCCTCCTGTGGCAAGTACAACAGCATGAGCGCCATGGCGTTCAATTTCTCCGGTAAGCAGGTTGCGCGCAATAATTCCCCTGGCTTTTCCGTCAATGATGACCAGATCCAGCATCTCGCGCCTTGGATACATTGTAACATTTCCCTTTTTAACCTGCCGGCTCAGCGATGAATAGCAGCCAAGAAGACACTGCTGTCCGGTCTGCCCTTTGGCATAGAATGTACGGGATACCTGGACCCCGCCAAAGGAGCGCGTATCGAGTGTCCCTCCGTAATCACGTGCAAACGGAACTCCAAGCGCCGTAAAGTGGTCAATGACATCATTACTCACTTCCGCGGCCCTGTAAACGTTTGCTTCACGGGCCCTGTAGTCGCCCCCCTTGATCATGTCGTAGAAGAGACGGTACACCGAGTCGCCATCGTTCTGGTAATTCTTCGCGGCGTTGATGCCTCCCTGAGCAGCTACCGAATGAGCCCTGCGGGGTGAATCCTGGTAACAGAAATTCTTCACCCTGTAGCCAAGCTCACCAAGCGACGAGGCAGCTGCAGCTCCCGACAATCCGGTGCCCACAACGATGACTTCAAGCTTCTTTTTGTTGGCCGGATTGACAAGCTTTGTGGTTGCCTTATATTTTGTCCATTTATTAGCCAGCGGACCCTCAGGTATCTTTGAATTTAGTTTTCCCATGGTTGATTGTTTTTCTATCTGAATAGCCAGAGCGTTAAAGAGATCAGTGCAAAACCGGCCGGAACAAGTATCGCATAGAACCATGCAACTGCCGTTACGACAGGCGTCCATATCCTGTGATTCAGTCCCAGTGTCTGGAAAGCTGATGAGAATGCATGAAAGAGATGAAGCCCGAGAAGGGCAAAACAGACGAGGTAAATGATGTTATAGGCAGGGATGGCGAACAGATCATGGGCGGCTGTATAAAAATCCTCCGGATTGCCCTGCACCAGTCCCAGTCTTATGAAATAAAAGTTGAAAAAGTGTATTATAAGAAATGTCAGCACAGCAGCTCCTGTCCAGATCATGAATTTTGAGAAGAAAGATGTTTCGGCCCTGTTCCTTACAGCATATCCTGCCGGGCGTGAAAACCAGTTCATGATCTGCAGGTAGATCCCATAGCAGAAATGTATTATCAGCGCGGCAATAAGAACCACCTCAACGATCTTTATAACCGGGAATGATGCCATGAATTGGGCCGCCTTGTTGAAAGGATCAGGGTCACTTTTCAGAAGCATCAGGTTGATAGTAAGATGGACAGGCAGGAAAAGAAGAAGGAAAAGTCCCGCGAGCGCCATCACGAATTTTTTGGAAATGGATGAAAACAGAACCTTATTCATTGGATATGAGATATATACGTGAAAATATAATATTCAGGGCTGCTCTTTGCTAAAATTAAATTTAATTAATCAGAATAACAATAAACATTTCTCATGTAATTGAAATAATTTTACGCAAAACCGGTTTCCAATGATACATTATACTGACCTGGGAAAGGGCGCCCCGATAGTGCTGATACACGGATACCTTGAAACTTCGGAGGTGTGGGATAGTTTTGCACGAAAGCTTGCAGTAAGCTTCCGGGTGATAGCGGTTGATCTGCCGGGACACGGAAAGTCGGATCTGATATCTGAGACACAGACTATGGAATCAATGGCCGGATCAATATTGGAGGTTATTGAAAGTCTGGGCCTGAAAAAGGTTTTCATGACGGGACACTCCCTGGGGGGCTATGTGGCGCTGGCATTTGCCGAACTCTTTCCCGAAATGCTCTCTGGATACTGTCTGTTCCATTCCCATCCGCTGGAAAACAGTCCTGATAACATCACAAAAAGGGAAAGTGAAATTGCACTAGTGAAAGCCGGGAAGAAAGATCTCATTTATCCTGACAACATTACCAGGCTCTTTGCGAATGATAATCTGGAGAAATTTGCCTCGCAGCTTGAACGTTCAAAAAAGATTGCTTCAGCTATTCCGGGCGAAGCGATAGCGGCAGTCCTGAATGGCATGATCCTGAGGCCTTCAAGGGTGCATGTAATGGAATCAGGTAAAGTACCCTGCCTCTGGATACTGGGCACAAAGGATAATTATATAAACTACGAAGCTGTCCGGAAAAAAGTTTCACTTCCCGCCAATGCAAAACTTGAAATATTGCAGAACTCGGGACATATTGGATTCATCGAGGAAGAAAATCTTTCGCTAAGCATCATTAAATCATTTGTTGGAAGACTGCATGACTGCATGACTGCATGACTTCACGACAGTTTTACCTTCCGTCCAGAAACTCTATCGCATACCGCAGCGTGGTATCGATCTGTTCCCAGATAGGGTAGAAGCCTTTGTTATCCAGTATGTTGCGGGCAACGTAAGCCTTAACCTGAGTGTGGATAAGCCTTTCAGAGGTTCTCATTCCGCGTGCATCGGATCTGATACCGTTCTTCAGGGTAAAATCCGAAAATTGTTTCAGCAGCGGCTGCTTATCGAGATAATTCTCAAGCTCGCCGGCTTCGGTATATTTTTTAAGTGTCTCCCTGTGGTTTTCGGTGTACTTAAGTGAAAACTGGTAGATAAGAGGCCTAACCGATAGGAAGTAAGGAGTTATCTCCGATGTATCCAAAGGAACGAATTTGTCGGGCATGATACCGCCGCCGCCATATACAATCCTTCCGCCCGGGGTCGTGAACTTCAGTGAATCGGAAAAGTGAATGCTGTCTGATGCCTCAAACTCGCCCCTGTCGTACCTGTCATTCAGGTCGTTGAAATACTCTTCATATCCGTTATCATAAGGTCTCTGGATTGATCTGCCTGTCGGCGTATAGTACCTGGCAATTGTCAGCCGCATGCCCGATCCGTCAGGGAATAAAACCTGTTCCTGAACAAGTCCTTTTCCAAAAGATCTTCTTCCTATAATGGTGCCCCTGTCATTGTCCTGGATAGCTCCTGCAAGTATCTCGCTGGCCGATGCGCTCCCTTCGTCAATGAGGATGACCAGGTCGCCGGTTTCAAATTCCCCGTTCCCGGTTGCCCTCGATTCCCTGCGTGGCTGCCTGCGTCCTTCATGATATACGATAAGCTGTCCCTCTTTAAGGAACTGGTTGGCGATCTGTATCGCAGCTTCCATTACGCCACCCGAATTTCCCCGCAGGTCAACGATCAGCTTTGTCATGCCTTTCCCCCTGAGCTCCCTGAGTCCTTTCATGAACTCCTCATAGGTAGTAACGGCGAAGTTGTTGATGCGTATATACCCGGTATTGTTATCTGCCATGTAAGCAACATCGACGCTGTAAATGGGGATCTTGTCGCGGGTGATATTGAATGACAGAAGATCCTTAGCTCCTTTTCTGAGCACTTTTACATTAACAACCGTGCCCCTGGGGCCCCTGAGTATGCCAAGAACGGTGTTGTCGTTAATGTTTCTGCCTGCAACAAGCGAATCATTGACGAACAGTATCTTATCGCCTGCCAGCAGTCCGACCTTTTCTGATGGTCCGCCGGGGATAGTGGTGATGACCAGGATGGTGTCGGTGAGCATGTTGAATGAAATGCCGATTCCCTCGAAATTTCCTTCCAGCGGTTCATTTGCACGGGCAAGGTCACGTGCGGGTATATAGACAGAATGGGGATCAAGCTTCTTAAGTATTGCCGGAATGGCAGTTTCAACCAGCTCCTTCCTGTTAACTGTATCGACATAATTTGATTCGATCACGTCCAGGATATTGTTCATCTTGTCGCTTTTGATCCTGATGCTCGATTTTTCAGCGACATTGCTTTTCCCGGGTATATATAAGCCGATGATAATGCCTGCAGCCATCGCCACGGCAAGCATCAGCGGAAGGAAGATATTTTTTCGCGTATTATTGCTGCTCATAGATATCGTTTTCAGGATCAATATAAACCAGTTCAACGCCTGCGCGCTTCAACAGATCAAGTCCGTCAGTGATGCGGTACCTGTTGCAAAAGACAACCCTTCTGATCCCCGACTGTATTATGAGCTTGGCGCACTCCATGCATGGTGAAGTGGTTACATACAGGGTGGCATCCTCGCTGGAATTATTCGACTTTGCAACCTTTGTTATGGCATTAGCCTCGGCATGAAGCACATAGGGTTTTGTTAAATTGTTTTCATCTTCGCAGATATTTTCAAAACCTGCCGGTGTCCCGTTATATCCGTCAGAAATTATCATCCTGCCCTTAACAATGAGGGCGCCCACTTTTCTTCGGATGCAATATGAATTCCCGGCCCAGATGAGTGCCATTTTAAGATAACGCTTATCAAAAGCCTTCTGCTTCTCGCCGTAGGGTTTTATCGGGTCATTGCACGCCATTAAGTTATTTTACTTTAGATTTAAGCGCCCAAAGTTACTCATTTATATAAAACAGAGCCGCCGGCAGGCTGTTAAAAATTTATAATAGCCGTTGATAACATTTTGCTTTTTGAAACGTTAATAGGTGTAGTGTTGTTTAATTTTGCAGATTATTGCATCCGGTAACTTTTACGGATATAATAACTTAATAAACCAATAAGGAAGGTAAAAAATGAAAAAGATTATAGTTCTCCTGACAGCTGTGTTTTTTCTCATAAACCTGTCAGCACAGGAAAAATTTACAGATCCCCGCGACGGGAATTCATACGGGACAATTACTGTTTCAGGTGTTACCTGGATGGCTGAGAACCTGAAATATATTGTTCCGGGAAGTGAGAAAAACTATTTCGATAATGATCCCAACAACGCTCATTCCTATGGTGTCCTTTACGACTGGAAGACAGCCATGAAGGCTTGTCCCGATGGCTGGCGCCTACCCTCAGGTGAGGAGTTCCGGACACTGGCCGGCAATTTTGAGGTTGATGAAGCCTGGTCAGGGAAAGGTTCGGGCCCTGTTTCGTTCGATATCAGGCTGGGAGGAATGCAGGATCATGAGGGGACATTCACGGAGATGGATGAGAGCGCCTATTTCTGGACCGCTACCGAGTATAATGATAATGAGGCAGAGTATTTCTCCTACATCCTCCTTAACAGCCATCCCGTGGTGGATGTATCGCGTGAAAGCGATGCCCAGGATATCCACGGCTCCGAAAAGATTAACAAATACTCGGTCCGCTGCGTTAAGAACTGATCCTTAATGAACTTTGTGCTCCTGGTGCGACGCACGACGAGCCACAAAGGAAGAAATTCCTTTAATTTTCCTTTGGTTTCAATTTTCCGGATTTTCTTGTTTTATTCAAAAATCGTTCGTATATTTACTAAATACGTGCCTTAGCCATAAAATGGCGCTGAGATGATCGTATTTTTATAATTGTCAGGGCAAAAATCACTGTAAGATGGCACCTTCAAAGAGCTATAAATTCACAAAAGAGGACATAAAACTGGCAAGGTTTGCAAAAGCGATGGCTCATCCCGCAAGGATAGCCATACTGCGTCACCTTGCCTCGCTTGATACCTGTTGCTTCAACGAGGTCTCGAAGGAGATCCCGCTGGCCGACTCAACGGTTTCACAGCACATGACAGAGCTTAAAAGCGCCGGACTGATCCAGGGTAGCTTTGAGCCTCCCAGGATACAATATTGCATAAACCAGGAAAACTGGAAGCTGGCCAGGAAGCTTTTTAAAGAGCTGACCAAAACGGCAAAATCGGCGAAAGAAATAAAAGAAAATTAGCCACCAAGGCACCAAGACACCAAGTTACACCAAGATTTACAAAAATATAGCTTGGTGAACCTTTGTGCCTTAGCGCCTTGGTGGCAAAAAAAAAAGAATATTAAAAAAATAAACTTATGAAACACTCAATCGGATTTATCGGCGGCGGGAGGGTCACAAAGATCCTTCTGCAGGGTTTTAAGAACAGGAAAGTGGAATTTGGAAGGGTTGTTGTCACTGACACCAATCCTGATGTACTGGCCGGACTTAAGGTTCAGTTTCCCGAAATTGAATCATTGGATCCAAAGGCAGCTGCAGGGCAGGATATTGTCTTTATAGCCCTTCACCCGCCCGTGGTAATGGATATGCTTGAAGCTTTAAAAGCTGATATAAAAGCAGAAGCTGTAGTCATATCACTCGCACCAAAGATCAACCTGCCGAAACTTTCGATGAAGCTGGGGCATGTGAAGAACATTGCAAGGCTTATACCGAATGCCACATCTTATATAAACGAGGGATTTAATCCTGTGACATTTGCATCAGCTTTTGATCCTTTACAGAAGAAAGAGATTCTTGATCTCTTAAAAACTCTGGGTGCGACCTTTGAGGTGTCAGAAGAAAAGCTGGAGAGCTATGCGATAATGTCGGCAATGCTTCCCACCTATTTCTGGTTCCAGTGGAGAGAGCTTGCAGGTATAGGTGGAAAGATCGGTCTCACAGAAGAAGAGAGCAAAAAGTCTATCTTTGAGACAATAATAGCCTCGCTGAACATGATGTATAAATCCGGTCTCACAACAGCTGAGGTAATTGATCTTATCCCAGTCAAGCCGATCGGGGAACATGAACCGCAGATAAACGAAATCTATAATACCAAACTGCTGGGTTTGTTTGAGAAGATCAAACCTTAGTCTTCTTTGGTCTGACGCTTTATACGGTTCTGCTGATACTTATTTTCGTTGAAAGCTCGAGGCTGACAGAAAGCATAAGCAGTAGTAAATACCCGGAATATGCTTAATACCAGAAGAGAGTGCCAGGATTCCTGCCGCAGATTTTCAGGTAATGGACTTTTAAGGCTGCTTAACCTCAAAATCCTTATCTTTTAAATACCATTCCATAAGGTATCCGATCAGGATAAAGACTGGCAAAGTTATAAGAGTCCTGAGCAGTGAAAATTTCAATCCCAGGAAACCTATTTCGAAGGTTATCATTGGAATTTTGATGGTTGCAAAAGCACCTAAATAGATGAAAATATTGCGAATGCTGCATCCTTTCTTCCAGAGGATATAAGCAAACGGGAATGCACCGTAAAGCGGCCCTGCCTGAAGAGTTGCGAGGAGGATGACCAGGCCGGTACCCTTCCATCCTGATTCTTTACCTATATGTTTTTCAATATTCTCCCGCGGGACCCAGACATCGAATAAGCCTATAAGGATGAACATCAGAGGGAGGAATAGTATCATCTCTTTGAAAAACATCCAGAAATTCAGGCCAATCTTTTCTCCTGCTGCAAAATCGAACAGATATGATAATCCGATCAGTACCAGAAAAACCAACGAGAGAATATATTTCTTCACTATCTTCATAGAAAGAATCCCATAATTAATCCGATAAGTAAAGCTGCAGCAAGGCTTATGAGGTTCCTCATAATACTTATCTTCCAACCGAAAAATTTTGCCTCAACAGGCAGTGTCAGAAATCCTGTCATCATAAGAGTTGTTATGAATACGGCTATTACGGAATATGCGACACCGCTTTTAACAAGAATACCGCAAAGAGGATAAGCTATAAATCCGGGTATCAATGCAACCGATCCGAATAAAGCAGCTGTTACCCAGCCGGCAATTCCTGATCCGTCACCCATATACTTTGCAAGCTTTTCTTCAGGGATCAGATACAGTACAATACTGACCAGAACAAGCATTATAAACAGAGTGGGAAGAAGATTCAGAAACATTTTAATACCCTTCTTTATCCCATTCCATGTTTTTCTCCGGTCGACCACAAGAGATATCAGGACAAAGCAAATAGTTACTATTGACAGGACAAGCATCAGTTATTTCTTTTTTAAATAATTATTGCTGATCCGGTTCGGCTGGTCTCATAACTTCAAGAATATAGCCGACAGTCGGAATAGTTAATATTTTAACATATGGGTCTTCTTTAAGGTAACTTCTTATTTTTGAGATGAATACATCGAGACTTCTGCCAGTATAATAATCAGATTCGCCCCATACTGAAAGCATCAGCTCCTCTCTTTTTACAATATTGTTTTCAGACCTGCACAGCAGGGCAAGAATTTTATTCTCCTTCAGGGTCAGCCGCTGGCTTCTGTTTTCCGATCTCAATACCTGATTTGGTTCGTCAAATTCATATATGCCCACCTTAAAAATACTTATCGTTTCCCCGTTTTCTGGCTTATTTATCCTGTTGAGTATAGCTCTTATACGGTATAAAAGTTCCTCTTCATCAAACGGTTTGGTAATATAATCATCGATCCCGAGAGTGAATCCTTTTATTTTGTCATCTTTCAACGATCTGGCAGTCAAGAGTATCACGGGAACTTTGAGGTTACTTTCCCTGATTTTCCCCAGCAGCGTAAATCCGTCCATCCGCGGAAGCATGATATCAAGAATGCAAAAGTCAAAATTAGTTGACCGGTAACCATTAAATCCGGATTCACCGTTTTTGTATAGTTTCACTTCGAACCCGTTGGATTCGAGAAAATCAACAAGCAGAAAACCCAGATTGATGTCATCTTCAACAAGCAGAATTTTTATTTTGGAATTTTCAGGCATCCTGTTTTATTAAAGGGAATTCGAGAGTAAATGTTGTCCCCTTGCCGATATGGCTTGACACTTTTAACGTACCATGCATGTGAATTAAAGTATTCTTCACAAAATAGAGTCCAAGTCCGAATCCTTCATTCTCATGAATATCTCCGGTTGGGATCCTGTAGAATTTATCAAAGATCCTGGAGATGTTTTCCTTATCAATTCCTGAACCATTATCGGTAACACTGATTGCCAGATTATCCTTTCCTGACTCAATATTAATAATGATGCGGGGCTCATTCCTGTTATGCCTGATAGCGTTATCTATCAGATTTCCCATTGAGATCTGAAACATTTCTATATTCCCCGATAAGGTAAAACCATTGCCGGAGGAGTTGATCATTATCGAGCCATTTCTATCCTTCACCTGAATATCAAAAGTCCCTGCTATATGCTTTATTTCATCCACGGCATTAAATAATTCAGCCGTCAGCGGTCTTCCGTTTTCAGAAATAGCAGCTTTTAAAAGTAATTCAATTTTTTCCTTGAGGCGATGGTGCTCATTTTTGATGACTCTGGAGTAGGAAGCCAGTTTTTCATCATTTTCAATATTGATATTTTTTGAGATCATTCCGTTTGCCAGGGCAATATTGGTTAACGGTGTTTTAAATTCATGGGCCATATTATTCATGAAATCAATAATATCACCTGTTAATTTCCTTTCCCTCTTATAGAACTTATATATCAACAGAAATGAGACAGATATTAGAATCAGCAGGGCAATTGAGCTGATAAAAATGTAACTGATCTGGGCTTTAATGAACTCATTTTTCTTCGGGAAACGAATTCTTAATTCATATCCGGACTGATCAAGTACCCGTTCAAGATTATCATTTATGAAGGTTTCTTTTCCTGTTTTTAAGTCAGCATCAGTGCCTTTCCTGACAATATCAAATTCATAATCAAGATTGATGTTATAATATTTAAGATCTTTTTTAATAAGCGTGTCCAGATCAGCCCATTGAAGTCTGTTTTTCATAAGAACCGAACAGGAATGTGATCTGCCTGAACGGAGGCAGTTATTCATTTCACTGCAGATCGCCTGATTATTCGATAGGTTTTCGACTATCCTGTTCATTGCCAGTGTTACAGTGTGGCTGAACTGAGCCTCCTGCATCCTGGCTGACTTAAGTACCCAGCTGATCTGTATTCCAACCAGCAAAATAAGGCTTGTAATTGTCAGAACAAGAAGAATTAACTGGAGTCGGTTTCGTTTCATAACTTTCAAAAATACACAGTTTTTCTTAAGTGCATTCCGATTTAACATCGGCTTAACATGAATTAACCCCGCCTTAACCGGAAGGTATTATTAATTAATATATTTTTGTTATGGAGAAAAAACTAAAACTCATAAATATGAAGAAACTATTAATCAGCATCGGAAGCCTGGCGATTATGGCAGTTGTTGTTATTTTATTTATAAATGCAACTCAAACCGATAAAGATCCGAAAAAAGCAAAGACAGAATCTGCAAAAACAGAAGTCACTGCACCATGCTCAGCCGCGTGCAATCATTCGACTGGTGAAAAACCTGCAACTTGTGAGCCAACAACATGTACTGTCCACAAGGATGGGAAATGCGATCCCGCAACTTGTACGGCTCATAAAGAAGGGGACGCCATGGGTTGTAACCATACAGGCGCAGGATGTCAGGGTACATGCCATGCAAAAACTCCCGGGGATCAAAAGTAAGCAGCTTTATTCAGGCCACTTTATATCCGGCAGAAGAAATATTTATTCTGCCGGAATTTTTATTTATCTGGGTTTTTATAGTTATTTAACTCCTTTCTGCTGAAGCACCTTTACAAGCTCTTCTTCCGGAAAGAATCCGACATGCCGGTAATACTCCTTGCCATTCTCATCAAGGAATACCTGGGTAGGTATTGCCTCAATTCCATAAGTCTGAGCAAAGGGGGCTCCGGCTTCGGTCCATACATCATGGAAAACAACCTTTACGTCTTTACTGTATTTTTCTTCAATTGATTTCATTACCGGCTGCATCTGCTGACAGGGGATACAGCGGACTGAACCGAGTTCAATAAAGGTGACTTTATATTTGATTTTATTATTTTCATTCTTATTACCTGCAGTAGCAGGTTTTTGCTGCGAATTACATGAAATACCAAGAAACAGCATTGAAATTATTAAGACCCCTCTGATTTTTTTACAGTTATGCATATTTTTATTTTTTATGATTTGAGATAAGTTTTTCAGCCTGCTCATAAATATCATTAATTGGCCTCTGCTTTATCATTTTCCCCAACTCAATCGCTTCTATAACCTGATCAATAGTGCAACCTGTTTCAATCCCCTTCTTAAAATGATAATCGAGACAAGGACGGCATCCTCCGGCTATTGATGCTGCAATTCCTGCAAGCTCAACAGTCTTTTCATCAAGGTATTTAAACTTTTCCATATAGTTCTGATGAGTTAAAATATTGCACCATAAACCAACCCTGTAATCGTAGCCATTACGACAACAAGACTTACATAAACCACGGTTTTCTGAGTTCCGATAACACCCCTTATTACAAGCATATTCGGCAATGAAAGTGATGGCCCTGCAAGAAGAAGAGCGAGAGCGGGACCTTTCCCCATTCCCGAAGCAATGAGTCCCTGAAGAATAGGTACCTCTGTCAGGGTGGCAAAATACATGAATGCTCCCACAACTGATGCAAAGAAGTTCGAAAATACCGAATTACCACCAACAAGAGCAGATATCCATTCATTAGGTATTACTCCTGCAATGGTCTTCTCATCATGAGTTGATCCAAGCAGGAAACCTGCTGTAACCACTCCAATGGCAAGTAACGGGAGGATCTGTTTGGCAAAATCCCAGGTTGCAATTGTCCATGCTTTATTTTCTTCATCCACCTTATCGAGGATTGTGATAACACTCAATGCAATTATTCCGACAAGCATTGGTACGAGAGGCCTCAGCTTATCGCTTTCAATCAGGTTATTTGACAGAATAATTGATGCAATTACTATTACTGCTGCACCAAGAACCCATTGCCATTTTATCTTAAGGATTTTAATCAATGAGTAACCGAGGGCAAGACTGAAAAATCCGGTAATCCACCATTTATAGTGCCATATAAAATACCAGGTACTTGTTGTATCTCCTTCTGCAGGCGTACCCCAGTTAGCAAAGACCAGGATAATAACAAGTGTAAAAAAATGGAACGATGTCTGCCACATAGGCCTTTTTTCAGGCAGAGCAGCGATATTCATCTGCTCTTCCTTTTTTATTTTTTCTTCCTTCCGGTAAATAAATGCCATTATCAGGCCAATAATAACACTGAAAGAAACGGCTCCTATTGTCCTGGCAACACCCATTTCAAAACCAAGGATCCTTGCGGTAAGTATTATTGCCAAAATATTTATTGCGGGTCCTGAATAAAGAAATGCAATTGCGGGTCCCAGGCCAGCCCCTCTTTTGTGAATGCTTGAAAATAAAGGAAGGATTGTGCATGAGCAGACTGCCAGGATTGTCCCTGAAACGGCTGCCACAATATATGCTACCCATTTCTTTGCCTGTGCTCCGAAATACTTTAAAACTGAAGCCTGGCTAACAAATACGGATATAACTCCTGCAATGAAAAACGCAGGCAGGAGACAAAGTATAACGTGTTCCTGTGCATACCATTTTACAAGATCAAGTGTTGCTGTTATGGCAGTATTAAATCGTACGCTATCAATTGGTAGAAAGAATGCAAAAGCAAAAACTGCAATAATCCAGAAGAGTATTTTTAATTCTTTTTTGAGTTCCATATCAATTTGAAAATTTGAAAATGAGACAATTTGAAAATGCCTTTATAAATCCGCAATCACCAATCCGAAATCCGCAATCCACAATTAAAAGTACGCCCTTATTATATAGTAAATTCCGACAGCAATAAAAATAACTGCAATGATCCGTCTGAACCAGAGTTCAAACGATTTGATCTTTTTATAAACATTTCCGATTCCTGAAACTGTATAAGCGAGTACCCATGCTATAATTATCACCGGGATTCCGGTTGCCACTGCAAATATGACCGGGAGATAAAGTCCGGAGGCACTTGAAACTGTCAGGGGAACAAGCATCCCGAAATAAAGCACGCCGCTGTATGGGCAGAATGCAAGGGCAAAAAGCAAACCGAGCAGTAATGCATCAAAATATCCCCACCTCTTTTTATCCTGCATTCCTGATGTCAGTCTGTTAAATCCCGGGAATTTTATTTTGATTATATCGAGCATGAAGAACCCTATTAAGATCAGCAGCGGACCAACAATCTTTTCGCCATAACGTTGGAAAAAACCACCAAATTTCAATTGATCAGCTCCCAGAAAGATTATTAGTGCTATTACGGTGTAAGTGATTGCTCTTCCGAGAGTATAAAGCAATCCGTTAATGAATACCCTGTTGCGGTTTTCAATATCCCTGCTTATAAATCCGATAGCAGTGATGTTTGTTGCCAGCGGACATGGACTTATTGCAGTCATTAAACCCAGAAGTAATGCCGTCAGCCACGGCATCGTGCTGTTATCCAACAAATTTGTGAGGAATTCCATACAATTACCTGCTCAGAAGCCCGTCAACATTTTCGTTAATGATCTCTCTGAACTTTTCGGGCTTGACCACAGCGTACATGAAACCATCATTTGTCAGGTTGATTTTCTTCTTGCCTTTTACAATAAGAAGGGTTTGTCCTGAAACACCAAGTTTTTCAGCCAGGGGTTTATTTTCAGGTTCCTCAATGTTTACTGCCCGGAATGTGATCAGGCCTTGCTGCATCTGGTTAGGATACAATGATTCCAGGTTTTCCTTAAACCTTGCTTCGATCGTTCTGCAGGTCATGCAGCGGGCAGTAAAATGGAAATAATATGCCTCAATTTTATCAGAGTTGCCTGAATCAGCTTCAGCCACCTTTTTAACAGGCTGTGAGGTACACGAGACGAAAGGAGCCATCAATAAAAGCGAAATAAGTAACCTGTAAGCTTTCATAATTGAGATTATTTATTTTTGTTTATTAATTCTTTCACCTGATTTACTGATGGTACCTGTCCGCTCAGTACCACTTTCCCGTTAATTACCAGCCCGGGAGTATGCATTATGCCATAGTTCATTATGTTTACTATATCCTCCTCCTTTGTTATTGATGCCTCAACTCCGAGTTCGGCAACAGCATCACGGGTTACTTTCTCCAGTGTTTTGCATTTCGGGCAGCCTGTACCCAATATTTTTATTTCCATAGTTTTAATTTGAAAATTTGAAAATGAGTTAATTTGAAAATAAATTATGTTATTTATGTCCTGATGTATCATTAATATCGCAGCTGATCTCTTCGGTATTGCCTTCATTGAGAAAAGAGGTAAAAAGCTGCTTCGCCTCCTCCCAGTTCTTTCTGTTTATACAATATTTAATATATGGAGGATTGATCTCTCCCTGGATCAGTCCGGTATATTTCAGTTCTTTCAGATGCTGAGATAAAGTAGATCTACCCACCGGGATCTCTTCAACCAGGTCACCGCTGTAACAACATGAGTCCATTTTAGACAGCTTCAGAAGAATATATACTCTTACCGGGTGACTCAGGGCTTTCGATATCCTGGCTATCTGCTGAACTTCCTCGCTGAATTCCAGTTTATCTGATATATGTGAAATCATTTTATTTTTATATTTCGCAAAATTACGAAATGTTTTTATATTTGCAAAGAGATTTAGAAAAAGTATTCCGGACTAAAGTCCTTACTTAACTCATAAGTATTAACCCCAGGCTTAAGCCTGGGGTTAGTCAGGTATCAGATTAACAGGGCTTTAGCCCGGAACATTTTGTGAACAATGCAGTATCTTCAAATAATAGGGTATGGGGAATAAAAATGACATTCTGAAAATAATGATCCTTTGTACAGGGAACAGCTGCCGGAGTCAGATGGCTCAGGGGTTCTTAAGATCATTTGACAATAAGATTGAGGTACATTCTGCAGGGACAGTTCCTGCAGCCAGAGTAAACCCAAAAGCAATTGAGGTGATGGCTGAAGCAGGAATTGACATTAGTAAGAAAACTCCGAAATCAATTGATGAATTTCTGAATGAACAGTGGGATTACGTAATAACAGTTTGTGATGACGCAAATGAAACATGTCCGGTTTTTACAGGCAGGGTTAAACATCGTATGCATATTGGATTTGAAGACCCGTCAAACGCCATAGGTTCAGAAGAGTTCATAATGAGTGAGTTCAGAAGAGTAAGGGATTCAATAAAAGCAGAATTTCTCAGATTTTATAATGAGGAAATTAAATAAATGAGGTTCTTGGTGATCCTGTGTGCCTTAGTGTCTTGGTGGCTTTCTTTTCTTGCCACTAAGGCGCCAAAACACCAAGTTTCACCAAGAAAAAAAACAGAATTAAAAACTGTCATATAATGAAAAAAAATGATTTAAAAGAAGTAGTTAAAGATAAATATGGAAAGATTGCCGAACAAAGCGATTCTGAAAAGTCATCATGCTGCAGTTCGTCATGCTGCGGACCGGAAGTGGATTATACCGTATTTTCAGAGAATTACAACGGACTGGAAGGCTATAATCCTGATGCTGACCTGAATCTTGGCTGCGGGATCCCAACAGATTTTGCCGGTATAAAGAAAGGAGATAGTGTTCTGGACCTGGGCAGCGGAGCAGGTAACGACTGCTTTGTTGCTCGCGCCATAGTCGGAGAGACGGGAAAAGTTACCGGGCTGGATATGACAGACCCGATGATTCATAAGGCAAAGGCAAACTGTGAAAAGCTTGGATTTAAAAATGTTGAGTTTATTTCAGGGGATATTGAAGAAATGCCGTTCAGCGATAAAATATTTGATGTTGTAATTTCAAATTGCGTCCTGAACCTGGTTCCCGATAAATCAAAAGCATTCAGTGAGATATTCAGGGTTCTGAAACCGGGCAGACACTTCTGTGTCTCAGATGTGGTCATAAAAGGCAATCTTTCTGATAGAATGCTTAAGGATGCCGAAATGTATGCAGGTTGTGTTTCCGGGGCAAGTGAAATGAATGAATACCTGAAGATCGTTAAAGATTCAGGATTCATTAATGTGAAAGTCCATAAACAAAAAGAGATCAGGCTCCCGGATTCTTTATTATCGGAATACACTGAGCCAGATGAATTAAAATCATTTCATACCGGAGATACCGGAATTTTCAGCATAACTGTTTCAGCCTCTAAACCACGCTAGTTTTCAAATTTTCAGATTATCACATTTTCAAATTGTTTAACATGAAACCCCGATTAAAATTTCTTGACAGGTATCTGACTCTCTGGATTTTTCTCGCGATGTTTACCGGTGTCTTTTCAGGATATTTCTTCCCGACAATAGCGACATTCTGGGAATCTTTAAAATCTTCCCCCGCCAGTACAACCAATATACCCATTGCTGTCGGACTTATTCTGATGATGTATCCACCCCTGGCAAAAGTAAAATATGATGAATTAGGTGGTGTATTCAGAAATTTTAAAATTCTGGGGCTGTCTCTGGTGCAGAATTGGATCATCGGCCCTGTACTTATGTTCGCGCTGGCTATAATATTCTTTAAACTTTTCCCCGGGAAGGACAATTCAAACCTTCCCTATATGTATGGTATTATCATGATTGGTCTGGCCCGCTGTATTGCAATGGTTATTGTTTGGAACGACCTGGCTAAAGGAGACACAGAGTATTGTGCCGGCCTGGTAGCCTTTAATTCAATCTTCCAGGTATTGTTATTCTCAGTTTATGCCTGGGTATTTATTGCAATATTACCAGGTTGGTTCGGGGTGCCTACCAATTCTGTTGTTGAAAATATTACTATAGGGCAAATAGCCAGGAGTGTTTTTATTTATCTCGGAATACCTTTTATCGCCGGTTTTCTTACCAGATATATTTTAATAAGAGTCAAAACCAGGGAATGGTATAATACTAAATTTATCCCCAGAATAAGCCCGATTACTCTTATTGCTTTGTTATTCACTATTGTGGTAATGTTTTCGCTCAAGGGAGAATACATTGTCAAATTGCCATATGATGTCTTATTGATAGCAATCCCTCTCATAATATATTTTGTTATTATGTTTTTGTTTTCATTCTTTATGAGTAGAAGAGCGGGTGCGACATATGGCCAGACTACTACACTATCCTTTACAGCGGCAAGTAATAATTTTGAACTTGCAATTGCAGTTGCCATAGCTGTATTCGGCATAAATTCAGGTGAGGCCTTTTCTGCTGTTATTGGTCCGCTGGTAGAAGTTCCGGTAATGATAGGACTTGTAAACGTCGCCATTTATTTTAAGCGAAAGCTTTTCAAAGAATCGAATTAACAAGCACCCAGCAACAAGGAACCAGCAACATTAAATACCCACCCCCGCCCCTCCCAAGGAGGGGATTCTTATAACCAGCAACAAGTAACCAGCAACCAGTAACATCTGATAAAAGTCGCAAATCTGACTATCCTGTCCTTAATTCTCTTAATTTTGACAGGAGAACCCTTTAATCATTTCCAATGAAAAGAAATTCCTGTAACCTGTTGGCGCTGTCGCTTATGATCAGCGTCCTGATCCTATCTTCATCCTGCAAAAAGAAGGAAAAACCTGATGAATTCTCCTTTGCCTTTATAACCGACATCCACCTCCAGCCCGAAGGGGATGCTGTTAAAGGCTTCCTTGAGGTGATTGACACCCTGAATGACCTGAGTCCTGATTTTGTCATTACCGGTGGCGACCTGATCATGGATGCCCTGCGCCAGAGATATGGCAGGGCCGATTCGCTCTACAATCTTTACAGTGAAAATGCAGAAGCTCTGAAAATGCCGGTTTACAACACAATGGGCAACCATGAGATATATGGTATTTACAAAGGCAGCGGAGCCGATCCTGCTCATCCTGATTTCGGAGAAAAAATGTTTGAAAACCGTCTTGGGAGATCATACTACAGTTTTGACCATAAAGGCTGGAAGTTCATGATCCTCAATTCTATAGAGGATGCAGGGAACAGCAGTTATGTGGGACTGATAGATCCGAAGCAGGTTGAGTGGATAAAGGAAGAACTACAAAAAACCAGTCCGGAAACTCCAATCGTACTGAGCACGCACATCCCGTTCATAACTGTTGAAACCCAGGTGTACCAGGGGACGACTGTTGCAAATGATTCATCGCTTGTAATCTATAACGGAAAAGAAGTGCTCGGTCTTTTTAACGGCCACAACCTTAAGCTCGTTCTGCAGGGACATCTTCATATCTACGAGGATATTTACATCGACGGAATCCATTTTATAACGGGTGGTGCAGTTTCAGGAGGTTGGTGGCGAGGATCATACCTGGGACATGAAGAGGGATTTATCAGGGTGAACGTAAAAGGAAAGGAATTCACATCAGAATTTGTAGATTATAACTGGGTGGTTAATCAATAGCCTGGCAAACAAACATACTAAAATGTCTGCCCCTGCAACCGAAATAAAATCTGTCCCGAATTTCAGGGATGCAGGCGGCATGCCTGTTATGGGGGGTAAAAGGATCAGAAGCAACGTGATCTTCAGATCCGCCAGTCCCGATAAAATAACAAGAAAAGATATCGCTAATCTTCACGGACTCGGGATAAAGACGATTATCGACCTGCGGGCGCCATATGAGTCCGGGAAAAAGGCAAGGAGGATAGATGGAATAGAAACAGTATCGCTTCCGCTGGACTTCGAGAAGAAAACACGTGAAAACCTCATTCCGCTGCTTAAGCGTAAAGATGGAATGGAGCATATACCGGCACTTATTGACTCGCTCTGCCTGGAGATACTCGATGGATCGGTCGGCGTTTTCAGGAATGTTGTCGGGTTGCTGCTTGATCCCTCCAGGATCCCGTTGCTGATCCACTGCCAGGCAGGAAAAGACCGAACTGGAATCCTGAGCGCCCTGATCCAGTTGTCGCTTGATGCCGACCAGGGATCAATTATCAGTAACTACATGGCATCAAATACCGCTCTGATGGCTATCTTCAGAAAACGCCTTGCGATAAGGAAAATAATTACACTTGGGTTTTTCCCGGCTGACAAAGTTCTGTTTGCAGTAACCGTTCGTGAAAGGAATATGTTATCGGTCATCGAAAGGGTGATGAATCACTATGACGGGATAGAAGGGTATTTCAGCAGATCGGGACCTGTGAACGATGAATTCAGAAAGCTGAAAGAATTGTATCTGATTTGAATGATCATTATGGAAGCCTCAGAAATTAAGAAGAACGGTAATCAAGCTTTATCAGGCAGTTTCAGGAATGCCTTCGCAGGTATTGCCACTCTGCTGAAGCTGGAAAGAAATGCAAAGATACACCTGGTAATTCTTGTGCTGGTGATTGCTGCCGGGATTTTGCTGAAAATTTCCGCGGCAAACTGGATAGCAGTTTCGCTTGCAGCCGGATTTGTCATTGCAGCCGAGGCGTTCAATACGGCAATCGAGGCCTTGTGTGATGCCGTAAAGCCTGAATTTGATCCGGGGATCAGGAAAGCGAAGGACCTGGCTGCTGCAGGTGTTCTCATCTCAGCAATAGTCTCGGTTGTCACCGGACTTATTGTATTTGTCCCTGCCCTGATAAGAATTTTATCCTGAATAAAGATGTTTCTCAAACTGTCACTTCTTGCAATATTCGGAATAGCCATGGCTCACTTCGAGGGGGTCGTGGTTGTATACCTGAGGAAAGCACTTGGAATGCTCGATTCGGATGGGAATAAGGAATCCGCAGAAAAAATACCAAAACGATTTCTTTACATCGAAATGACCAGGGAGGCGGCAACGATCATAATGCTTGTTGTGATCGCAATTCTGGTCGGTACGACATGGCTTGAAAGGGGAGTCTTTTTCCTGTGGACCTTTGCATTCTGGGATCTCTTTTACTACCTCTCCCTCTATATTCTAATCAAATGGCCTCCGACACTTAAAACAATAGATGTCCTCTTTCTTATTCCGGTTCCCTGGATAGCTCCTGTCTGGTTCCCGGTCGGAGTATCATTGTTGACGATAATCTGCATTCTGGCATTAAATATGCTTAAGGTACTTTAGAAGATTCACCACGGACTACACGGATTGGCACGGATTTTTCTATCCGTGCAAGTCCGTGAACCCCTTGGTAAAAAACTACAAAATAATTCTCTTAATTCCCTCCTTCAGGAATTGCACATTGAAATTAATTAGCAGTCCGATTCTGCAGCCCGATAGCTTTAGATAAGTAAGTAATTGCGCTGTATGGATAGGATTTAGTGCATCCACTGATTTGACCTCAATTACTACTTTTTCTTCCACAAGCAGATCGATCCTATATCCAATCTCAAGTTTCTTATCCCTGTAAATCAAGGGCATAGGAATTTGTTTAAGAACACCTAATCCTGTATTCTGTAACTCAAAGAATAAACATTCTTCATAAGCAGACTCCAGTAATCCCGGACCTAAAAGTTTATGTACTATTACAGCACAATCAACTATTTTACCTGTTAATTCTTTATACAGTAATTCCATAAATGATAATTTAGCGAGACACTATAAATTTACAATATTTTCACCACGGATAACACAGATTGACACGGATTTTTTCATCCGTGTTTCTTTTCCGTGCAAACCCGTGAACCCCGTGGTAAGAAATAAGCCTGCAACCATTTATATCTCATTACTAGTCTTATTACAAATAACTAATCCGAAACATAGATTTAAATGAAGTCGCTAAGATTCCTGATTATTCTGATAGCAGCATCTTTATTTACAGGATGTGAAAAAGAGAACGGCAAGATCAGTTTTGAGGATATGATAATTGATCATAGCTGCACAAAGCTGAGCTCGATCCCTTCTGAATACATTGCTTCCGCAAAGCAGACCCTTCACATTGCATACGGTCACACATCGCACGGCAGCCAGCTGACAACCGGGATGGAAGGACTTGTAACTTTCAAAGGGAGTGCCTATGCATGGAACAACGGGGGCTCAAACGGAGCCCTTGACCTTCATGACTATGCAATGTCGGGCGATCTAGGAAATCCCGACAGGACATCATGGGCCGACAGGACAAGGACATACCTGAATGCAAATGGTGATGTGAACGTTATAATATGGTCGTGGTGCGGACAGGTGTCATCAGCAACTGAGACAGATATCAATACATATCTTGATCTTATGTCGGGACTGGAATCAGAATACCCCGGTGTTAAATTTGTTTATATGACGGGACATCTGGACGGAACTGGTCTGACAGGCAACCTGCACCTGCGCAACGAGCAGATCAGAGAGTATTGCCGTGATAATGACAGGATATTATTTGATTTTGCTGACATTGAAAGCTACAATCCCGACGGCACATATTTCGGTGATAAGATTCCCGATGATGCATGCGCTTATGATACCAATGGTGACAGAACCAGGGATGGCAACTGGGCCAATGAATGGCAGAACTCTCATACAGAGGGAGTTGACTGGTACAGCTGTTCATCAGCACACAGCGAACCGCTGAATGCCAACCAGAAGGCTTATGCCGCCTGGTGGCTTTGGGCAAGGCTTGCCGGGTGGGACAACAAATAATCCCGATATAAATGTTATTTTTGGGAACGAGTCAGTAATTATTTCGTTCCCATGAATTCTTTTTGTAAGATACAATCTGCGGCTTCAGTTTTAATTTTCGTAGCCCTGATTTTTTCCAGTTCTTTATCCCCGGCGCAGGGCGATACTGCAGCAGTCGGGTATTCCGCCGGGAAACAACCGGTATACATAACTTCGCGCCTGGTTACGGAGAAGCCGGTAATTGACGGCAAACTGGATGAGGAATGCTGGAAGCACGGTAACTGGGCAGGGGATTACCATCAGTGGATTCCTGAAGAAGGAGCGAAGCCGACATGGCCCACCATTTTCAATATTCAGTACGACGACAAGAACATCTATGTGGCTTTCAGAGGGTATGACGGTGAACCTGAAAAGATAAATCGCATGTCGGGCATCAGGGATGAGCAGGTTGGAGATATGATGGGTATCACCTTTGACAGCTACAGGGATTACAGGACGGGCTTTGAATTTACCATGACGGCATGGGGTCAGAAATCAGATCTCATCCTGTTCAATCCGATGGACTGGGATTTCAACTGGGATCCTGTATGGAAAGGGAAAACAGGACTGGAGGATTCTGCCTGGGTGGCAGAAATGGAGATCCCCTTGAGCCAGCTCCGGTTCAGCAGGGAAGACGAACAGGTATGGGGGATGCATACCTGGCGGTGGATCTCAAGACTGCAGGAAGAGAGTAACTGGGAATTACAATCAAAGACCGGCCCAGGTATGCTCTATAATTTCGGAGAGTTCAGAGGCATAAGCGGCCTGGGGAAATCACGACGCCTTGAATTAATGCCATTTGTCTTTGGCGACCTTAAGACCTTTAAAAAAGAACCGGGCAACCCGTTTACTGAAGATGGCTGGACGTGGGGAGGGAATGCAGGACTTGATGCAAAAATCGGAGTATCAAGCAATTTCACAATTGACCTGACAGTGAACCCCGACTTCGGACAGGTAGAATCTGATCCGTCGGTCATGAACCTCACAGCGTTTGAAACATTCTATGAAGAAAAGAGGCCCTTCTTTCTTGAAGGACTGACTATTTTTGATTATGATTTCGATCAGACCGATCTCTTCTATTCACGCAGGATAGGGCATGCACCATCCCGGTCAATAGATCAGAATGATACATTGTTTGTAGACTCACCTGACAAGACAACTATCCTGAGTTCGGCCAAGTTCAGCGGAACCACCTCAAAAGGTCTTTCAATAGGGCTGATCCAGAGTCTGACTGCCGGTGAATATGCCCGGACCATCGACCAGTATGGCAATAAAAGCGAGAGCAAAGTAGAGCCTCTGACAAATTACCTGGTGGCTAGGCTGCAGAAGGGATATAAGGCAGGCAACACCGTGGTCGGCGGCATGCTTACCTCTACAAACCGCTTTTTTGAGGAAGAAGCTCTTGACTTTCTCAGTAATGAAGCTTTCACGGGAGGGGTCGATTTAAGGCATCACTGGAAAGACAAGAAGTATTACCTTGATGCCAAATTGCTTGGCAGTTATGTGGGAGGGAGCACTCATGCGATCACAACCCTTCAGGAGTCGTCGGCCCGCTATTTCCAACGCCCCGGTGCTGATTACCTGGATTACGATACTACATTAACAGGTCTTTCGGGATTCGGGGGTAAACTGGAAATTGGAAGAGGATCCCAGGGATTGTGGAAGTACTCTTCGGGTATATCATGGCTCTCACCTGGTCTCGAACTTAATGACCTCGGTTATATGAATTCGGCCGACCAGATCAGCCAGGAGAACCAGGTTACATATTTTGTGATCAAACCTGTTTCAATATTCAATTCCTATGAGATAGAACTTGAGCAGTTCAACTCATGGAATTTCGGAGGGACCTGGCTTGGCTCCGGCGGAGAGGTATCGTTTCTGGCAACATTAAAGAATAACTGGACCATCAGGAACAGCCTTATATACCATTCTCAGGCATATGATCCGCGGAAGCTGAGGGGAGGTCCTGATATGCTGATGCCTCATAAGTTTTCCAATTCCGGGGGAATGATGACAGATCCATCAAAGAAACTGATGTTTCATATGGCATACGGAGTTGAAGTCTCAGGAGATAATTCTGCCAGAAGCTATGATATCTCACCTTCTGTTTCCATCAGGCCGTTCAGTAAGCTGAGGGTCAGATTAATAGCAGACTACAGGAGAAATCTTGACGAACTTCAGTATATTGCAGAAAGAAGCTACAATGGTGAAAAACGCTATATTCTCGGGACTATTGACCAGCAAACACTTGGACTTACTTTGAGGGCAGACCTTAATCTTACGCCTGAGTTTTCGATACAGTATTACGGAAGCCCTTTCATTTCACGAGGCACTTTTTCAAAATTCAAGCATGTGAATAATCCGCAGGCAAAAGAATATGAGGATAGATTCACCCTCTTCACTGATTTTCAGCTTAATGGTAATGTTTACGGACTTGACGAGACAGGTGACCTGGCAGCGGATTATTTTATCGGTAATCCTGATTTCAATTTTCACCAGTTCAGATCGAACCTTGTTGCAAAATGGGAATACAGACTGGGATCATTCATCTATCTCGTCTGGTCAGGCGAGCGTACCGGAAATAGCGGTCTCTCCGAAGCCTCACTGGGAGATTCATATAAACAGCTAAGCGACGTCTTTCCGAATAATATCTTTCTCATTAAGCTGAATTACTGGTTCGCGTTATAATGAAAATATTATAAGATGAGTATATCCTGCCGGCATCTTGAGAAGAAAGACAATAAGGAGATTGCTGATCTCATCCGTTCGGTTTTCAGGGAATTTGACATTACCCGTCCCGGGACGGTTTATTTTGATCCGACCACTGATGATCTCTTTACACTGTTTCAGGCGCCGCGCTCGGTCTATTGGGTGGCCGAGGATAATGGTAAGATTATCGGCGGATGTGGAATCTACCCTACGGAAAACCTTCCTGCGGATTGCGGAGAGATTGTCAAGCTCTATCTCCTTGCTCCGTACCGCAAACAGGGGATAGGGCGCCAGCTTCTTGAGATGAGCATTGAATCAGCCAGGGAGCTTGGTTACAAACAGCTCTACCTTGAATCATTGCCGGAGCTTGGGAAAGCAATAAGCCTTTACCAGAAAGAGGGATTCAGATTTTTTGATCACAAGATGGGCGATGACGGCCACTTTGGCTGCACGATCTGGATGATGAAAAACCTTTGAGTTTTGAAATAGATATTAATCAGGAGTAATCATGAGTACTAATTCAGCGGTATCCGATTCAACAGCGACCGGTCGAGTAGCATCTGTCGATTTCTTCCGGGGATTCACCATGTTCATGCTGGCAGGCGAAGCATCGCACCTTTACAGCACGCTGATGAAATACGACAGCAGCGTCGTGCATTTTTTTGCAACACAGCTAGAACACCATGAATGGCATGGCCTTCACTTCTGGGACCTTATCCAGCCGTTCTTCATGTTCATTGTAGGGGTGGCAATTCCTTTTGCAGTTGCCAACCGTATGAAAAAGGGTGCCACCAACAGGCAGATAACCATTCACGCAATAAAGCGTTCATTGCTTCTGCTGTTCATAGGCTGGGCCCTCTATTTTATTGAAGCCGGCCATTTTGTACTTAGGCTTCAGAATGTGCTGGCACAGCTGGCGGTAACCTACCTGGTGGCTTTCCTGATACGGAACAGGAGCTTCAAATTCCAGATTGTTTTTACACTGATGGTTCTGCTGCTCATAGACCTTGCTTACAGGTTTTTCCCGGTTGATGGATTCAACAATCCGTGGGTGAACTTTGAGAACCTGGGAGCCTGGTTTAACAACAAGATTGAAGGTGTTGAAAAGGCAAGCGAATGGGCGACTCTTAATTTTGTGTCGACCACGGCACATACTGTATGGGGTGTTCTTTGCGGCAAGCTCCTGATGAGCGAAAAGAGTGCAAAGGAAAAGATCCGTATCCTGATCATTGCAGGAGTAACTGCCCTTGCGATCGGTTATACTCTTGATCTGCTGAACATTACCCCGATAATTAAGAAGATCGCCACATCATCATTTGTATTTGCCAGCGGCGGCTGGACCATTCTTGCTCTGACTTTCAGCTACTGGCTTGTAGATGTTAAGAAACTATTTGCAAAAGGTGCGAAGTTTTTCATAATTGTAGGGATGAACTGCATTTTCATTTACATATTCTTTCATGTAGGTACGGCAGGAATCATAAGGGATATTGTAGATCCATTCAGCCAATTGCTCTTTTCCTGGGCTGGTCCGCTGACAGCGGAAACAATCACCGGAACTCTGGTATGGGCGGTCTTATGGTATATCTGCTACTGGCTGTATAAGAGCAAGATATTCATAAAAGTTTAGACAGAAACAGAGCGAGTGTGAGCGAAGCCGAACACCTGCTCTGTTTTCAGTACCCGGAGTGGGACTTGAACCCACACAGTATTGCTACTACTGGTGTTTGAGACCAGCGCGTCTACCAATTCCGCCATCCGGGCAGGACTGCAAAAATAGGAATTTATTTTGTGCTGAGGTCGAGCAGCTCCACTTTCCTGAACTCAACCGGATGACTCTCAGCCTGCAGGCAAATATATCCGCTCTTCAGAAGAGTTCCCTCCGCAAGCGGAAATCCTTCGGGCAGATCACCGCCAATCTGAGGCTTGGAATATGTCATAACTGTATCACCTTCAATGATATGATGAATAATACTATCGCCAAGGACAACAAACTCAGCATGCACCCAGACATCGCCATGATACGTCCGGGAGACTGAATTGGTGCAATGCTGTGTAATAAGCTGGTTTTTAATTACTATATGTGTTCCGGGCGTACATACGTTACCGGTAGTTCTTTCTGAAACACCGTCACCCCCGAGAAACTGTGCTTCTAAGGAAACAGGAAAATCCTGGTCGATATTCATTGAGGCTGCCGACTGTGAATGAAGCATCACGCCGCTGTTCCGGAAAGCCCAGGAAGGACCTCCTGTCACCTGGTCGCCTGTAAAGCGGTATTCGATCCTGAGCTTATAGCTTGAGAATGGCCTATTATAGAAGATATGGCCGAACTCGTTATTGAACTTCTCATATTCATCATAGCTCACCTTCAACACTCCGTCTTCAACCCTGAAAGTGTTTTTGTAGTTCACATTCAGGAGGGAACCTTTGATCTTGATATCCCAGCCGGTAAAATCCTTTCCGTTAAATAGCTGAATCCATTCTGGTTGTCTTGTATTACATGATGAAAGGAATAATGCAATAACTGAAAATGAAATAAGTTTATTCATGCTCTTTTTTTTTTTTACCACGGGGTAACACGGAGTTTATACAGAGTTTCACGGTTTTTGAACTTCTTAAACCCCCATTAACTCCCTTCAACCCTCTTCAACATTTCTCTGATTGTACGCTCAATTCCTTCCTGATCAAATCCGCATTCATGGTAGAGCTCTTCCTGGGTTCCCTGCTCTACGAAGTAATCAGGTATGCCAAGCCGTCTTACCTCGGCATTGTATGAATTATCGCACATGAACTCTATCACAGCACTGCCGAATCCTCCCTTGAGAACTCCGTCTTCCACTGTGATTATCTTTTTGAGATTCCTGAAAACGGAATGAAGGGCATCCTTATCGAGCGGAGCTGCAAACCTCATATCCCAGTGCGCGATAGTAATTGACTCCTTTTCAAGTTTTTTCACAACCGTAGCAACATCATTCCCGGGATTTCCGATGGTCAGCACTGCGATATCGCTGCCGTCACTGAGCTTGCGAGCCCTGCCTATTTCGATCTCTTCGAACGGCCTCTCCCAGTCTGTAATATTGCTACGGCCTCTCGGATAGCGTATCGAGAACGGCATATTGTTCTTTTCGAGCTGCGATGTGTACATCATATTCCGGAGTTCAATGGCATCCATGGGGGCGGTAACTGTCAGATTCGGAATGGTGCGCATGAATGCCATATCAAAAAACCCGTGATGCGTTGCCCCGTCGGAACCGACAAGGCCTCCGCGGTCGATACAGAAAACTACGTGCAGTTTTTGCAGGGCGACGTCATGTATTACCTGGTCGTAGGCTCTTTGTATGAACGATGAATATATGTTGCAGAACGGGATCATCCCCTGTGCCGCAAGCCCGGCGGAAAAAGTCACCGCATGCTGTTCCGCGATCCCCACGTCATATGTCCTGTCGGGCATCTCCTTCATCATTATGCATAGGGAACAGCCTGTTGGCATGGCAGGGGTAATTCCGACTATCTTTTCATTTTTTCTTGCCAGCTCAAGTATAGTTTTCCCGAACACCTCCTGATATGCAGGCAGAGTATCACCGTCAGGGATGTCGATAAGTTCGCCGGTCTCCTTATCGAATTTCCCCGGGGCATGGAAGACAGTTTGATTTTCTTCAGCCTGTTTGAAACCTTTGCCTTTAACGGTGAGACAGTGAAGAAGCTTAGGGCCCGGAATCCGCTTAAGGTCTTCAAGCACCCTGACAAGATGAAGAACATCATGGCCGTCAATGGGTCCGAAGTACCTGAAATTCATTCCTTCGAAGATGTTGCTTTTGTCAAGGATTGTGCTTTTCAGGCCAGATTCGATCTGTGATGCCAGTGTCCTTGTTTTTGGACCGAAGCGGCCGAAAATGCCGAGAGCGTTCCATACTTTATTCTTGAACCTGTTGTATGTTTTGCTTGTGGTAATATCGAGAAGATACTCCTTAAGTGCTCCTACATTGGGATCAATGGCGATCTTGTTATCATTAAGAATAACAAGCAGGTCTGATTTGGCGAAGCCGGCGTGATTGAGTCCCTCGAAGGCTTCTCCCGCAGTCATTGCCCCATCGCCTATAACAGCCACCACATGACGCGTTTCACCTTTTTTCTTTGATGCCACTGACATGCCGAGAGCAGCTGAAATGGAAGTTGAAGAGTGTCCGGTACCGAAGGCATCGTACTCACTTTCAGCCATTTTAGGAAAACCGCTGATACCCTTGTACTTCCTGTTGGTATTGAATATATCGCGCCTGCCGGTCAGTATCTTATGCCCGTATGCCTGGTGCCCGACATCCCATATTATCTTGTCAAAAGGCGTATTAAAGACATAATGCAGCGCCACAGTGAGCTCGACAACACCCAGACTTGCCCCGAGGTGACCAGGATTTGTGCTAACGGCATCGATTATAAACTGGCGCAGTTCCGTACTTACCTTTATCAGGTCAGACGAATCCAGTTTTCTCAGATCTTCAGGTGTTGATATTTTAGACAGAAGACTTTCTTCCCCAGCCATTTCATTCTAAAAATAACCTGCAAATATAACAATTATTATTCCCTGTTGTTTGCTGAAGCAATACAGGGATTTCTTAATTTTGCCCGGTAGTGAATGCCCCAGGATGCAATAAACCTAGTAGAAGAAATGTTTTAATATAAACCGGAACAAGCATGAAGACGATACTCATCTTTATTTCCATTGTAATATTCACAGGATTCTCCACCATATCCTGCGTTTCAGGCAAAAAGTTTAAAAGCCTTCAGGATACCAGCAGACAGTATATGAATGAAAGGGATGAATTCAAAACCGAAAATATAGGTCTTGAAATGTCAAACAGGGAGCTGGAATCGAAGATATCTGTTCTGGAAAAGGATTTTGCCGGGGCAAGCACTGAAATAGAGTCGGTAACGGCGGCCAGGGATAAAGCTCTTGAAGATTACAATAATATTTCCGCAAAATACAATGATCTCCAGAATGCCCAGGAGGAGCTGATCCGCGGAAGTGCCAGGGAGACGCAGAAGCTTCTTACCGAACTTCAGGAAACCCAGGTCAATCTGCAGGCGAAGGAGAATCTTCTCCGTCAGCTTGAGGAGACCCTGGATGCCAAAAAAGCCTCGCTTGATGAGCTTACCTTTGAGCTTGAAAAGCGAAACGCCAGGATGCTTGAGCTTGAAAAGATACTTGATGCACAGAAGAGGATAGCCCAGGACCTTAAAAACAAGGTTTCAGAAGCACTGCTTGGTTTTGAGAACAACGGGCTTACAATCACCATGAAGGATGGCAAGGTGTATGTATCACTTGATGAAAAGCTGCTTTTCAGGTCGGCTAGCTGGGAAATTGATGCAAACGGCAAAAGCGCGCTCAGAAAGCTTTCAGTGGTGCTTGACAGGAATCCCGGCATCCAGATAATGATCGAAGGGCATACTGATAATGTACCTTACAATCCGGGAAGCGGACAGCTGAGGGATAACTGGGACCTCAGCGTAAAAAGGGCCACCACAGTTGTAAGAACCCTGCTTGAAGGGTCAAAGATCGATCCCAAACGGCTGACAGCATCAGGCAGGAGCGAATACCTGCCGGTTGATCCCACGGGTACATCTGAAGCCCGTCAGAAAAACAGGAGAACGGATATTATCCTTACCCCTGACCTGACAGAGCTGTATGAGCTGATTAACAAGTATTAGGGAGTCTCTGAAAATTCCAGCAGCCTGACATTGATGTTCTTCAATGCCTGCAGGAGATTATCCTCCGGTTTCAGGAAATCCTGGTTTTGCCAGAAATCAGGGTCATAGCTTTCGATGGTTTTTGAGAAAACAGAATGAATTGGAGCCAGCTCCTCGCGCTCAAACCTTACAGCATTCTCCGGGTTCATCCCTGTAACGGCCAGTTCAAAGAACACCCTGAACTGACTGTTAAACAGCTTTTTATTCTGTTTTGACATGAAAAGGAGGTCACCCCTCACATGGTTAAGGTAATAGCGGCTCCCGATCCTGCGGTAGCTCACCTTGTACTTCACGGATACCGGCCAGGTCACAAATCCCTTTGATGAGCTTAAAATGAATGAGTCCCTGAATTTCTGCAGCGATTTCGGATTAACCTCAAAATCGGCATTCAGGATTGCAAAATCATCGGTATTAATATAAATGCTTCCGCGGTAGAGTGGGTTTTCAAAATTCTCCTTCTGTTCAAAATCTATAACCCATGCTGCCTCTTCATCATAGGTAACAATATCGGAGATCCTGTAACTGTATTCAGGCATGCTTGTCCTGTTGATAAAGTCAAAGATATTTTTTGCCCCGTCAAGTTCAAGACAGGTGCTTAACCCGGCCTTCAGTCTCACAGCCAGGGTATCGCTGAAATCCCTGTTCTCTATTTTCCTGCTTTTATATACTTTCACCTGGTCGCTGAGAAAGGAACCTGAATAGGCGCTTTTAAATATCTGCAGTACGGCTTCGGAATAGACCTGAACCTCATTCTTCTTCATAACGCCTTCCCTGTAGAAACCGGTCAGCATGGCAGGTGAGCTGCCATAGTTACGGGGAATGGATGAGACTGTTTTGAATATGATCTCCTGTGGGCTCTGGGTCCTGATAACAATTTCGGGGATCGGAATAAACTCCCGTTTCATCAGGATCCTGAAATCATTGCCAAAAGATTGCCTGACCGGAATTTCCCTGCCATTGAACCCCAGATACGAGAGGGAAAGAGTGTCATTAAGGCAATCGGGTGCTATCCTCAGCTGGAATTCCCCATTGCTGTTTGTGACAGTGCCTCTTCCCTTGTTTCTGAGTCCGATTGTGGCAAACGGAAGAGGTTCACCGGATTCCTCATCAACCACAATACCTGAAATTAATCTTATTTCAACTGAAGGGAATGAGTCAATTCTTGTTACCGGAGGAGAAACTGTTTTTGAGATGATGATATATTTATCGATCACCGAGAATTCAAGCGAATCATTCTGAAGGATGTTTTTTAGGATAACACCGAGACTGGCATCATCGAATGTCATTTCGGTTTTCTTCTCAGGATCGATAAGCCGGCTGTCGTAGGTAAAATAGAAGCCGGTTTGCTTTGTAATGAGATTCAGGGCGGTTACAGTTTTCACCTGGCCAGCCCTGAAGCTGTAAATAGAATCAAGAATGCCTGTCTGGCACTTTGCTGCCTGCCAGCTGGCAAGAATTATCAGCAAACCAATGGAAGAAGTCCTTATGCATTTTAAGCCATTGAAGGGCAGCATCTTTCAGTGAGTGAGTCATTTTTTTGATAGATGGTAAACATTCCCATCTTTTGTATAACTCAACGTAAAGCTACGACAAATTAAAAGAATAATTGTTTCCTGGTTCTGGTTATCAATCGGAGGAGAGACCCATGGCAGCTGTGAGATATCCGGATCATCAGCGACAATATCCATGTCATAAACACGCTTCAGGTCCCTGAAGACCACATCAAGAGTTTGTCCGTTATAGACGAGCACGCCGGTTTTCCACGACATATAATTTGGATTCTCATTCACTGCCTTCCCGGTAATCTCAGTATCCATTGTTCCGATATAGCCGGGGTCAAGCATTATACTCCTTGTGTTGCTGTTATCAGAAAGCATTACCTTACCGGTTTCGACATATACTTCAACGGCCGAATCGGGATTGTTTGTTATGATGTTGAAGGAGGTGCCGACTACCTTTACGCATGCTTTTCCTGCATCAACAGTGAAAGGTTTTTCAGAATCAGGAGTGATCTCGAAAAATGCCTCACCCGAGAGAGCGACGTTTCTCTCTGATTTTCCGAAATTTGCACGGTACGACAATTCAGTGTTCCTGTTGAGGATCACTGTGCTTCCGTCCGGAAGGATGACCTCAACGTTCTTTTGGATATCAGACGTGGCAACAACAACCATTTTATTACGTGTACCGACATAGACTGATGCTATCCCCAGGCTGAGCAATACCAGTGCTGCGGCAGCTATTCTCAATAACTGCGGCCTGAAGATAATCATCCTGGCCGGAGCTTTCTGCATCGGGTCTCCTGATTCAGCTATCCTGGAGGATACTCTGTTCCAGGCGTTATCTACACTTATTTCCCTGTTGTCATCCGTATTACCCGGCATGTTCCACAGTTTTCCCGTTTTGAGCTCATCTTCAGCCTCAAACCTGCCGGCCAGTTCTGACCGGTTTCCCTTTTCGCCTGACAAAGCTGAAGCAAGCTCTTCCCATTCTCTGTCGGTAAACTTCTCTGTATTCATTTTTTCTTTCATTGTTCTTTTAATGCTTTGCGGAATTCCTTAAGTGCCTTTCCCATGTTTGCTTCTACTGTTTTTACCGAGACTGACAGTTTTTCGGCTATTTCCGCGTATTTCAATCCCTCAAACCTGTTCATGCAGAAGATCCTTCCGCATCTTTCAGGCAGCCTTGCAATTATCACAGCAATTTTTGCCTGCAGCTCCTTGTACTGGATTATCTCTGATGGATTTTCAACTTCGCCGGGCGGGCTGTAAAGCGCTTCGTGCACATGCCTTTCAACAACCCGGTTATGTTCGATCCGGTGAAGGCAGCGGTTGTGAACCGCCCTGAAGAGATAACCATTCAATGAACTTTCAATCTGTATTTTTTCCCTGTCCTGCCATAGCCTGAAGAAAAGGTCCTGGACTATTTCTTCGGCTGAATCATGATCCCTGATGATCGTTTTTGCATACCTGACCAGTGAAACATAGGAGGTCCGGAAAAGTGATTCAAACTGTCCTTTATCACCCTGCCGGATCCTCCTTATTATTTCACTGTCACCGGTCATAATGTTACTGTTCTATATAATCTGGCCTGTCGCTGAATTTAAGTTTCTTGCTGAGCCGGCGGATAGCTGATTCAATGCTCTGGTCAGGTTCGATCACGTTGTAATCACCCCAGAACTCAGGATCAGCAAATGCACCCACCTTATCAGTGAACACGTCGGAGTATCTCACTTTCTCTTTTCCTGCAAATTTAATAACTTCTTCCGCAGTACGGTCAGTGACAGCTACCTCTGACATAGTTGTGTAGTAGGTGTGGAACACTTTTTTCTTCCAGTCAACCTTGAATTTTACTTCAGCCCTTGAGTACGCAAAGTACCATTTGCCGTCCTGTTCACGGAACTTGGTGCGGTAGGTTGCAACCTCAGGAGTGACGTCAACACCAAGCGGTTTTTTCCTTATGAACATTGATGTTGCGGCATCCTTGTTTGAAAGGTTGAATCCGAATTCGGCTTCCGTTATTGCATAAGTATCCATGTCGATGTAAAGACTTCCCATGAAGAGAGGCTCGTCAACTGAAGGCTTCTGTATGAAGTCTATAACATAGTTCGGCCTGCCGTCTATTTCAATGAAATTTGAAATAGAATAATCATAATACTTCATTGATTCCATTGTAAGGATCGACTCGGTATTCTTTGCAATGTCGAGCTGCAGAACGCTTGTGGTGCCTCCCTGGAGCTTGAAGAGAAGCGTATCCATTTTTTCGACATCTGAGTTCTTCCTTCCTTTATATATACGGGTGCCGTCAAACCTTATGTCGTTGGCGTAAGGAGCCTTGAATATCTCAACAACTGCCTCGCCGATTGATACATACTGACGGTTTTTACGAATGGTCTCCCTGTAGAATGCGGTCATCAGGTTGGGAACATTTTCGTAATTCCGGTTTATCCTGCCAATGGCTTTTTCAACTATGGCATCCGGGTCAAGCGGCTTGACAACGATTTCTTTTATCGGTATGGGAGCTGTTTCCATCCTGATAATGTTCTTGTACCCGTTGTCGCGCATGGAATTTATAGGCATTTCAAGGCTCTTGTATCCCAGGTAGGAGATCTCAAGGTTCTTTGTATTGAGCGATTCCCCTACTTTCAGAGTGAACTCACCGTCAATGTTGGTCACAACTGCAACATTGGACTCGGAAACTGCGATTGTTGCGAAAACAAGCGGAGCTCCTGTTTCGGCATCCACCACCTTGCCCTTGAGGGTCAGGTAGTTCTGCTGGTCACCTTTCTTCACCATACCGGAACTGCTTCCGGAAACCGGCTGGAAGGCAAAAGCCAGCAGGGCAATCATTGCATAAAGCGAAATGTTTTTAAGTGTTTTCATGGCATTTTTAAATTGGTTATACATTATTTTCTTTGATTCTTCATTGCTTTTCATCCGTAAGACCTGAAGTATATCGCGAAACCCTATGGTTTCTATAAAAATAATTTCTATCTTACTTCTCCCCTAAAACAGGGTTAATGAGCAGAATGTCAGCCCGACCATTAAATGCCCTGCTTGCCGGGTATTCTTATCTGTTGAGTTCAATGACCGGCAGACCGGCGGCGTTCGGCTTACCTCCGGCTATAGGTGTAGAGCTCACAAATCACTGCAACCTCGCATGCCCCGAATGCACTACCGGATCGGGTAAAATGAAAAGGATGAAAGGTTTTATGGACTTAAGTCTGTTCGATAAGCTCATCTCGGAGCTTAAGAATTCCATTTATTATGTCACCCTCAATTTCCAGGGTGAGTCGACCATGCATCCCAAATTCTTCTCATTCCTGATAAAATCAAGAAGACTAAAGACTGTTTTGTCTACAAACGGACATTTTCTTACTCCTGAGTATGCTGAGAAGATAGTGAGATCAGGGTTGAATAAGCTTATCGTATCACTTGACGGGATGGAGCAGGAAACATATTCAGAATACAGAAGGGGAGGGGATCTAAAAACCGTACTCGAGGGGATACGAAATGTGCATGATGCAAACAGGAGGGCAGGGAGGCCGCTGAGGCTCGAGATCCAGTTCCTCGTCAGCAGGATAAATGAGCATCAGATTGAAAGCGTAAAACATTTCGCATCAGAAATGAAAGCTGCATTCCGGCTGAAATCGATGCAGATAATCAATGCGGGTAACATGAGGAAATGGATCCCGTCAGAACAAGATCATTCAAGGTATGAAGAAGAACCCGGTGGATACAGGATAAAAAACAGATTTCCTGACCGTTGCGCAAGACTGTGGCTCAATCCGGTAGTTACATGGGACGGGAAAGTTTTGCCATGCTGCTTTGATAAAGATGCAGACCATGTTCTCGGCGATCTTTATGAAGATACATTCAGGGACATCTGGAACGGCCCGAAGTACACAATTTTCAGAAAAAGCCTGCTTGCAGGACGCTATATGACTGATATTTGCAGAAACTGCACCTCGGGAATGAGGAAAGTTGTAATTTAGTGAATATAAAACAGCAGAACCATGAAAATCCTTAAAACCATTCTTTTGTCGCTTCTGGCACTAATAGTGATAGCAGTTGCAGCCGGACTGATCCTTATCTCGGGCATTAAAAGAGGAGCCCTGCCTGATTACGAGGGCGAACAGACACTTGTCGGGCTTACTGAAGAGGTGACCGTATACAGGGATCACAGGGGCATGCCCCATATTTACGCCGGGAACGACCACGACCTTTATTTTGCAGTTGGATATGTGATGGCCCAGGAGCGGCTCTGGCAGATGGACCTGATCCGCAGGGCTACAACCGGAAGGTTATCCGAGATTTTCGGCAGTGATTATGTACAGACTGACCTGTTCCTGAGAAGCCTGGAGATGACTGCAAAGTCAAAAATGGTGCTCAGCGATGAGGAGCCGGCTATCCTGGAAGCCATGCAGGCGTATGCCGATGGCGTGAATAAGTATGTCAGTGAGGCAGGTAAAAAGCTTCCGCCAGAATTCAGGCTGCTCGGCTACAAGCCCGATCCCTGGAAACTCGAGGACCTGGCTAATATAATAGGGTATATGGGATGGGACCTGGCATCGGACAACCTCACATCGGATATCTTTTACTACAGGCTCACTCAGAAATTTGGAGCTGAGAAGGCGGCTGAACTGATTCCCGACTGGAAAGCCGTAAACTCATTTGTATATCCCGGTTTTAAGCTCAGCGATGAACTAATTAAAGATGTACAGGGTTTCATTTCATCAATGGATAAGCTGGAGGCACTCGGGATCGCTTCATTCTCAGGAAGCAACAACTGGGCTGTGACAGGCACGAGAACTGAAACGGGGAAACCGATTCTCTCAAACGACATGCACCTTAGCTTCGGTTCGCCGGGGATATGGATCCAGATGCACCAGGTTATACCCGGCAGACTCAATGTGACGGGAGTCATTGTCCCGGGCCAGCCGATGGTAGTGGCAGGACACAATGAAAAGATAGCATGGGGAATGACGAACCTGATGGTAGATGATATTGACCTGTTTGCCGAAAAGATCAATCCTGAAAACGAAAACCAGTATTATTTCAATGGAGAATGGAAAAATATGGTAATCAGGGAAGAGATAATAAAGATAAAGGGGGGCGATGCTGATACTCTTCAGATAAAGTTTACTCACCGGGGTCCGGTTATTTCCGGATTCAGGAACATTGATGACGCATGCCTCACCATGAGATGGTCGGGATATGATTACAGCGACGAAATAAAGGCTGTATACATGCTTAACCGGGCATCTGACTGGAATGATTTTCGCACCGCATTAGGCTCGTTCAGGTCGGTAAGCCAGAATTTTGTATATGCCGATGTGGATGGCAATATCGGACTTAATACAGGTGGAGGAATAGCAATAAGAAAGGGTAGCGGAACAATGATCCGCAACGGCGAGACCGATGAATTCGACTGGAAGGGATATGTGCCTTTTGACCAGCTTCCATCCAGTTACAATCCTGAAAACGGTTACGTTTCATCAGCCAATAACCGGACTGTTCCGGACGATTATCCTTATTATATCGGTACCGGTTTTTCAATGCCTTACAGGATCAACAGGATAAGGCAGATGCTCGATGAAAAGGAGATTTTTTCAATTGAGGATTTTAAAAGGATGATCACCGACCAGCGTTCCGACTATGCCGCCCTGCTTACACCCTTCATCCTTCGGCTAAATGATAAGAAGGGTGAGCTGACGCCGGCTGAGGCAGATGCCCTGGCCACACTTGGCAGCTGGGATTATGAAATGAATGCTGATCTTATCGCTCCTTCATTGTTTGAATTCTTCAGGATGAGTTTCGGGCAGAACCTTCTATCTGACGAGCTCGGGGATCTTTCCGGCCAGATGTTCGGTTTGGCAAGGGATTATTACATCTACCGGATCCTCAGCACCGGCCCTGACAGCTGGGTAGATAATATAAACACGCCTGAGAAGGAAACCCTTGATGACATTATCCTGAAGAGCTTTAAAGATTGCATTGCCACAATAACTACGCAATACGGTGAGGATAAGTCAGCCTGGAAATGGGGTGATATTCACAAAATAGTTATTTCTCATCCGTTGGGATCAGCCGTCCCGCTTATAGATAAAGTCTTTGGTTTCAATTCGGAGCCGTTACGCGTGGGCGGAAGCAATCATACTGTAAGCCCGTATTCATATCAGCCCGGATTCGTTATCAACCACGGGGCTTCAGAGAGGCATATCTTCAACACTGCCAACTGGGATGAATCGCTGACAATCATTCCGACGGGAGCATCGGGAATCCCTGCAAACGAGTTCTACCTGTCGCAGACTAAAGCATATGTGAACCGGGAATTTTACAAGGATGCCTTTTCGGATGAAGCTGTGAAAGCGGCTGCGAAGTACGTGATGAAGCTGAAGCCGTAGCTACACAGTCATCACATCTTTTTCCTTCGCGGCCATAACCTTATCGACTTTGTCGTTATAGCTGGTAGTCAGTTCCTGGACATTCTCAACAGCTTCTTTTTCAATGTCTTCAGGAAGGCCATCCTTAAGAAGCTGTTTCAGCTCGTCATTTGCCCATTTCCTGGCATTCCGGACGGATATTTTTGCTGTTTCGCCCTCATTGCGCACCTGTTTTACAAGCTGGTGGCGCCTTTCCTCGGTAAGCGGAGGAATATTAATACGGATTATTTCACCGTTGTTGATGGGGGTAAGACCTATGTTTGCAGCCATGATGGCTTTTTCGATAGTACCCAGCATGGTTTTTTCCCAGGGCTGGACAAGTATTGTTTTCGCATCAGGAGTGTTTATATTGGACACCTGTGACAATGGCGAATTGACACCGTAATAATCCACCGTGATGCCGTCAAGCAGGGCTGGATTTGATCTTCCGGCCCGAAGCCGTGCAAGCTCATGCTCAAGATGGCTGAGGGCTTTTTCCATCCTGTCCTTTGCTTCTTCTATAATAAGTTCAACTTCTTCGTTCATATATCAGATTGTGGGGATTTTAATTCCGTTCAATTATTCAGATTATTACAGGAATAACAAAAATAATAAAAATAGAATGATTAACGATTCCCTTTTTCGTTATAAATGAGAGTCCCTGTTCCGGATCCGTAGACGACTTTCATCAGGTTGCCGGCACTGTTCATGTCAAAAACGATTACCGGCATGTTGTTTTCAAGGCACATGGTGAATGCGGTGGAATCCATTATTTTAAGCCTGAGCGCGATTGCTTCCCCGAAAGTGATCTTTTCAAACTTCCGGGCTTTGGGATCTTTCTCAGGATCGGCAGTATAGACACCATCGACCCTTGTCCCCTTTAGAAGCACATCAGCGCCGATCTCCACTGCCCTGAGCGCCGAGGCCGTATCGGTTGTGAAGAAAGGATTGCCTGTCCCTCCCGAAAGGATGCAGGCTGTTCCCCTGCTCATCTCTTCAACAACCCTGTCCCTGTTGTAAAGCACACCCACAGGCTCCATCCTGATTGATGTGAAGACAACGGCTCTGCCTCCCAGCCTTCTGATTGCGCTTTCAAGAGCGAGGCTGTTTATCACTGTTGCAAGCATGCCCATCTGGTCGCCTTTTACCCTGTCGAAGCCGGATCTGGTTCCGCTCAGTCCTCGAAAAATATTGCCTCCTCCGATTACAATTGAGATTTCGCATTTTTTGTTTAGCAGCTCAACAATCTGTTTTGCATACAGGTCGAGGACTTTTTCATCTATCCCCTGTTTTTTATTCCCGGCAAGCGATTCACCGCTGAGCTTCAGGAGGATTCTGGAGTATTTCATAGTCAAAGTAGTATAATGTAAAGATAAAAAAAGGTGGCTTAAAAATAAGCCACCTTGTTATATTGAATTATGAACGAACATTTACAGATTGAGATTGAATCTTTTAAATGCAGTAACTGTAAGTTCCTTGTCACCTGATTTAAGGTATTGTGCTATGGTGAGCTTGTTATCCTTGATGAATTCCTGGTTAAGGAGAGTACTATCCTTGTAGAATTTGGAGAGCTTGCCCTGGGCTATCTTTTCAAGCATCTCCTCAGGCTTGCCGTCGCGGCGGGCCTGTTCCCTGCCTATCTCAATTTCCTGTGCAATGACAGACTGCGGAACGTCAGCCTTGTCAACAGCAACGGGATTCATGGCAGCCACCTGCATGGCAACATCCTTGTAAACCTGGACATCAAGTCCGGCTTTTGAAAAGCCAACAAGTGTTGCCAGTTTATTTCCCGGATGAATGTAGGCCTGGACGAAGGCAGCTTCAATCTTATCATAGAATGACAGCTCAAGCTTTTCCCCGATAACGCCAAGAAATTCCACAACCTTGCCGCCCACATTCCCGTCTTCCATCGGAAGCGCTTTAAGGGTTTCAAGATCAGCAGGTTTCATGTTAACTGCGATATCAAGGATCCTGTTTGCAAGTCCGATGAACTCAGCGTTTTTTGCAACAAAATCTGATTCACTGTTAAGCACTATCATTGCGCCTGACTTGCCGTCACCGGTCGTTTTTGCTAGCACAACACCTTCGGTTGCTTCCCTGTCAGCTCTCTTGCTGGCAACAGCTTGTCCTTTTTTCCTTATTATTTCAATTGCCTTGTCAAAATTGCCGTCAGCCTCTTCAAGGGCCTTTTTGCAATCCATCATTCCGGCGAGAGTGATCCTTCTTAATTTTGCAACATCAGCAGTCGTAATCGTAGCCATCCTTATATTATTTACAAATAACCAATAACCAATAACTAATTCTCCTACTCCGCTTCTTCAGAAACGCCGGCAGCATCCTCATGTTCTTCCTCCACTACAGCCTCTTCCGTTTCTTCTTCTTCCTCTTCAACCTCCTCTTCCTCCTCCTCAACGATAGCCTTAATAAGCGCTTCAGGGATATCCTTGGTTTCAAGTTCTTTCCTTATTGAATTTTTATCTCTTCCGGCAGGCTCCTTGTCTTTTTCAAGCTTTCTTTCATTCAGGCCTTCATCGATAGACTGGCAAAGGATATTAACTATCAGTGAAATTGATTTTGAAGCGTCGTCATTTGCCGGTATCGGAAAATCTATCTCTGAAGGGTCTGAGTTTGTGTCAACCATAGCGAAGACTGGTATACCGAGCCTTTTGGCTTCCCTTACTGCAATATGTTCCTTGCAGACGTCCACCACAAAGAGTGCGGATGGAAGCCTGGTAAGATCAATGATGCTTCCGAGGTTTTTTTCAAGCTTGGCCCTCTGCCTCGTAACCTGGAGCCTCTCGCGTTTCGACAGGTTGGTGAATGTTCCGTCAGTGGCCATCTTGTCGATCGAACCCATCTTCTTGACAGCCTTACGGATCGTAGGGAAGTTGGTAAGCATCCCACCCGGCCAGCGTTCAGTGACATAAGGCATGTTTACGTTCTTTACCTTTTCGGCAACAATTTCCTTTGCCTGTTTCTTGGTGGCAACAAACAATATTTTTTTCCCCGATTTTGCAATATGCTTCATCGCTGAAGCAGCTTCATCGAGTTTTGTGATCGTTTTTTCCAGATCGATAATATGAATTCCGTTTCGCTCCATAAAAATGTAGGGAGCCATTGCAGGATTCCATTTTCTTTTGAGGTGTCCGAAATGAACACCGGCGTCGAGTAATTCCTTGAAAGTTGTTTTTGGCATGTCTTATAATTTAAGTTTACATTCATTCAGTCAATTGCAGAGTAGCTCCGTCATCCGGAAGTCTTTGCAATTTAGATACTAAACTTGCATCTCTATTGGTTGAAGTATTGATCCCTAGCGCTTGCTGAACTGGAATCTCTTCCTGGCCTTGGGCCTTCCCGGTTTCTTCCTTTCAACTTCACGGGGATCCCTGGTTGTGAAACCGCTGGACTTCAGTACTTTCTTGTTCTCTTCATCTATCTTGATGAGAGCTCTTGTGATCCCGAGGCGAAGAGCTTCAGCCTGGCCTTTTATGCCGCCGCCCTCAAGATTGGCAGTGACATCGTATTTATCAGCGCAATTCAGCGCAATCAAAGGCTGTGTTACCATATAATTGAGAGTGCCGGCTCCGAAATACTCCTTGTAGTCCTTGCCGTTAACCGTTATCTTGCCCTTGCCGTCGCTTAAATATACTCTTGCAACAGCAGCTTTTCTTCTTCCTAAAGCATTAATAGCGTCCATGTATAGTTCCCGGAGTTAGTTAAGTTCAATTATCTTTGGTTTCTGAGCTTCGTGCGGATGCGATGATCCTGTGTAAACATGCATGTTTTTGAATATGGCTCTCCCAAGACGTGTCTTCGGGAGCATACCCCTGACAGCCTCTTCAACAAGGCTTATCGGTTTCTTCTTCAGCATCTCGGATGCCGTAGTGAACCTCTGGCCTCCGGGATATCCGGTATACCTTACATATTGCTTATCGCTCCATTTCTCGCCCGTAAGCATGACCTTTTCAGCATTTATCACGATCACGTTGTCGCCACAGTCAACATGAGGAGTAAAACCGGTCTTGTGTTTTCCTCTGAGCATACCGGCAACTTTTGTGGCAAGGCGGCCGAGCACGGCACCTTCAGCATCTATTATCACCCACTCCTTGTTGACAGTCGTTTTATTGGCCGATACTGTCTTGTAACTTAAGGTGTTCACTTGTTAATTGTTTTTAATTGATATCCTTGTGTTTAATGTAAAAACCCTCTGATTTCGGGTTTGCAAAAATACAACATAATTCTTAAAAAAAAAGAATATTGCCCAGATTTTATTCAAGTAAGCGAAACTTACAGTAATTTTACATTCCTTTTTGGATAAAAACCCGGAAAATGAATGATGACAGATACTATCTGAAGCAGGCTGTAAAAATAGCATGCGAGGGGATAAAAGAGGGAGGCGGGCCATTCGGCGCCGTTATCATAAGAGGCGGGGAAATTATCGCGAAGACAGGCAACAGGGTGGTGCTTTCACATGACCCGACTGCACATGCCGAAGTGCTTGCAATAAGGGAAGCCTCAGGTATTCTTGATTCCCACGACCTTTCAGATTGTGTGCTTTACGCTTCCTGTGAACCCTGCCCGATGTGCCTCGGCGCCATATACTGGGCAGGCATCCGCAGGGTAGTGTTCGCTTCCGGCCGCTCAGAAGCTTCATCCGCCGGCTTTAATGACAGTTATATATACGACGAGATCAGCCTCGACCCGTCAGAAAGAAAGATCGATTTCATTCATATGCCTGATACAGGAGGAGAAGAGGCATTCAGGATATGGGAACAGTATGAGGGTAAAATACCTTATTGAATCATGGGAGTCATTAAGCTGCAACGCGCTTTTTTCAGTCGTGACGTTCTGAAGGTTGCACCTGAGCTTATCGGCAAAACCCTGGCAATCAGACATGAAGACGGGAATATCCGGAAGTATATAATAACCGGGACCGAAGCTTACAGGGGATCAGACGACAAAGCCTGTCATGCCAGCAAGGGCCGGACGGCAAGGACTGAAGTGATGTACCGCGAGGGGGGCAGGGTGTATGTCTATTTTGTCTATGGGATGTATTGGATGCTGAATTTTGTTACCGGCCCGGAGGGAAATCCTCAGGCTGCTCTGATCAGGGGAATTGAGGGTTACGACGGGCCAGGGAAACTGACCAGGGCGCTAAGCATCGACGGGTCATTTTATGCTGAAGACCTGTCAGCTTCAAAACGGATATGGGTTGAAGATACAGGACTCAGGCCTGAAATTAAAACCGGACCGAGAATAGGAATAGATTATGCCGGGGAACCGTGGATCAGTAAGCCATGGAGATACCGTATGAACCTACCCCCCAGCCCCCCTGAAGGGGGGTTAAACCCCAACCACTAAGTAACTTATCTGTTGATTTATAGCCCCCCTTTAGGGGGGGTGGGGAGTGGGATTATCCGGTTAAAATGATGTTAAATAGTTCAGTGATTGAGATCATATAATATTTTTTTCCGTTATTTGTTTTTCACTAAAAAAGGTTTTTATGGATTCAGTATGGACCACCTACCGGCGGTGGAATAACATCACAGGCTGGTTCATGTTTCTCTTTTCTGCTGTTGTTTACCTGCTTACCGTGGAACCGACTGTAAGCTTCTGGGATTGCGGCGAATTCATTCTCTCGGGCTTCAGGCTTCAGGTAGGTCATCCTCCGGGAGCGCCGCTCTTTGTAATGATGGCAAGGATAGCAACTCTCTTTGCAGGAGGCGATGCTTCAAAGGCGGCACTGATGGTAAATATGCTGTCTGGCATCTGCAGCGCATTCACAATATTGTTCCTCTTCTGGACAATCACCCACCTGGTTCGCAGGATCTTCACAAGGAACGCCGTACTTGAATCAAAACAGATCCCTGCAATAATTGGCAGCGGACTTCTGGGAGCCATGGCCTACACTTTTTCCGACACATTCTGGTTCTCGGCAGTAGAGGGAGAATTATATGCCCTTTCATCACTATTCGTGGGACTGGTTTTCTGGGCAATGCTCAAATGGGAAGAGGAGGCTGATCATCCTTCCTCGGGACGCTGGATAATATTCATTGCATATATCATGGGACTCGGCATTGGAATACACAGACTCAGCCTGCTTGTACTCCCCGTGCTGGTATTTGTTTTTTACTTCAGGAAATTCGAGGTCACTACAAGAAGTATAATTTATACACTTATTATTTCTGTCCTCATTCTCGGCTTCATGGTTTTCATTCTGATACCTGGTGTACCGGAGGTTGCAGGCTGGTTCGAGCTTCTTTTTGTAAATATCCTGGGGCTGCCGTTTAACAGCGGACTCCTTACATTCATTATTTTACTGATTGCGCTTCTTGTCTTCGGGATAAGATATTCACTGAAAAATAACAGGGTGATCCTTAATTATATAATGACCTGTCTGACAGTCATTATGATAGGTTACTCCTCGTATGCCATGATCATGATACGGTCATCAGCGAAGCCTCCCATGAACCAGAATAATCCCTCTGATATATTCTCCCTCTCATATTATATTAACATGCAGCAGTATGTTAATCCTCCAAGGCTGCATGGCCCTTATTACAGCGCTCCACCTGTTGATGTGAAAAGAATAGTCGGAGGTTACAACAAGGTAAAAGGAAAATATGTGCCCTATTATCATCCGGAGTATAAGTACAGCAAGGAGTTCACTACTTTATTCCCGCGCATGTACAGCACCGAGACCGGGCATGAGGAGGTCTATAAACACTGGGGCAGGATAAAGGGGAGGAGATACACTTTCAGCACAGGTTCGGGCAAGGAGACAATAATCTGTCCGACTTTCGGAGAGAACCTTCGTTTCTTTTTCAGGTACCAGGTCGGATATATGTACCTCAGGTATTTCATGTGGAATTTTGCAGGGAGACAGAATGATATTCAGGGAAACGGGAACGACATTCACGGAAACTGGATAAGCGGAGTAAAATTCCTTGATGAAGCTCGCCTGGGCCGGAGCAGTAACCTCCCTGATGATCTTAAGAACAATCACGGCACCAATAAATACTATTTCATCCCGCTCCTGATCGGACTGGCGGGAATGTTCTGGCAGTATAAAATGGATAACAGGGGCTTCTGGCTGATACTGGCCTTCTTCCTTATGACGGGTCTCGCAATCATATTTTACCTGAACCAGTCGCCCAACCAGCCAAGGGAGCGTGACTATGCATATGCCGGATCATTTTATGCTTTTGCCATCTGGATCGGATTCGGCTTCATGTTTGTTTATGAGCTTCTCAGCAAGATATTCAGCAACAGGATTGCGGCGGCAATCACCCTGTTTATCCTCCTTCCTGCATGCCCTGTTCTGATGGCAGCACAAAACTGGGACGACCATGACAGGTCAGGACGCTATACGGCAAGGGATATAGGAGCTAACTATCTTGAATCATGCGCCCCGAATGCCATCCTTTTCACATATGGCGACAATGACTCTTTCCCGGTATGGTACGTGCAGGATGTTGAAGGAATAAGGACCGATGTAAGAGTAGCCAACCTCAGCTATATACAGGCAGGATGGTACATCGAAATGATGAAGCTGAAAGCCTTTGAATCTGATCCCATGCCCCTGACTCTGGGAAACGACAAGTACATGGATGGCATAAGAACCCAGCTGCCGGTTTACAAAAGAATCGAGGCGCCGGTCAGCATCGGAGAAATCGTGCAGTTTGCCGGAATGGATGACAGAAACTACATGATCGACTACAGTGGTCAGGGAGATTTCCTTAATTATCTGCCTGCCAATAAATTCATTATCGATGTCGACACTTCACTTGTGCTCGCAAACGGAACTGTAAGCAAGTATTTCAATGACAGGATACTGTCGCCGGTAATCTGGGAATTTACCGAAGAGGATGCATTCAAGGGCGACCTTGCTATCATGGACCTTCTGTCAACTAACAAATGGAAAAGGCCGGTTTACTTCTCAACCACGGTGCCTGGACACCAGTACAAAGGGCTCGATAAGTACTTTGTTCAGGAGGGAATGGCTTACAGGATAGTTCCGATAAAAACAGATGAATCGGACCAGGGCGAATTCGGAATGATCGATCCGTTCGTGATGTACGATAACATGATGAATAAATTCAGGTGGGGCAATGCCGGCGACCCGTCCGTCTACCTTGATGAGAACAACAGAAGGATGTTCAGCAACTTCAGAAGGATACTGGGAAACCTCGGAAAGGAATTGCTGGAATACGGTGATACAACGAAAGCCATCGAGGTTGCTTACAGGGCGCTGGAGATAGTCCCTGCTGTTAAACTGCCCCATGATTTCTTCTCCATCTGGACTGCAGAGATCCTGATCAGGGCAGGAAAAGGTGAAGAAGGACAAAAGCTTCTTTCGGATATTATTGACTATTCAAAGGAATACCTTGATTATGCCATCAGCCTCAGCTCCGCCGGCAGATACGGGCTCGATTATCCCACCGGAATCAACATGCAGGCAATGCTTGATATCTATAACCTTGCACTGGCTCTGAAAGATGAAGCGCTGATCAGCAGAATTGAGCCGATGATGAATCTGTATTACGGAAAGCTCTATTCAGGAAACTAGACATGTATGCGGCTATTCAGGTCATGGCCATTCAGTGCAATCATTTATCCTTCCGCCCTTTTCAGGATAAGGACAGGAGAGAAAACAGCCTGCCTCACATTTGACGACGGACCTGATCCTTCATCCACCCCGGCCATACTGAGAATACTTGATAGGTTCAATATAAAGACCGTGTTCTTCTGCTCAGGCGAGGCTGCAGTAAAACATCCTGAACTGACCTCCTTAATTAGGTCAGCCGGGCATCTGATCGGGAATCACGGTTACAGACATCTTGACGGATGGGAAACGGCTGCAGGAATATATATAAATAATGTAAAGGAAGCTGACAGTCTAACATCTGATATATACTTCCGTCCTCCGTTTGGCCGCATGACTCCCCGGCAATACAGGGAGCTGAGCAAAAAATACAAGATAATATTATGGGATATTATGGCTTATGATTTTGATCCTGCATTCGGAGCTGAAAAATCATTGAGTGTACTTAACGATAAACTTCGCCCGGGTTCCATTATAGTATTGCATGATTCTCCGCAATCAAAATGTATCCACTTTCTTGAAGAATTCATTGAAAGCTCAGTTAATAGAAATTTCAGATTTGAAATAACATTTTAAAAGTTACATTTACGGTTGATAAACTTCCCATTTAATGAATATCCTCATACTGGGATCGGGTGGAAGGGAACATGCCCTGGCATGGAAACTGAAACAGAGCAAAAAAGTAACAAAGATCTATATTGGTCCGGGAAATGCCGGCACCTCCCTTACCGGAACCAACCTGCCCCTTGACCCTGAAAATTTTCAGGATGTCAGAAAGGCTGTCCTGGACAATAACATAGGGATGGTGATTGTCGGGCCCGAAGCTCCCCTGGTGGCCGGGATAACAGATTTTTTTAAAAATGATGATCTTCTTAAGAACATTCCGGTAATTGGTCCCGACAGATCAGCCGCCAGGCTCGAAGGCAGCAAGGATTTTGCAAAGGATTTCCTCACCAGGCACAAAATACCGACTGCAGCCTACAGGAGCTTCGACAGCTCAACGGTAAATGAGGCTTCTGATTTCCTGGGTTCCTTCATGCCACCATACGTTATAAAAGCCGATGGCCTTGCTGCGGGGAAAGGTGTTGTCATCCTGCGCGATATTAAAGATGCGGAAAGAGAGGTAAGGGCGATGCTGGATGGAAAATTCGGTTCAGCCGGCAATAAGGTGGTGATCGAGCAATATCTTAAAGGCATTGAAATTTCCGTTTTCATTGTGACCGATGGTAAATCATACAAACTATTGCCTGAAGCAAAGGACTATAAAAGGGTGGGAGCGGGCGACACCGGGCTCAACACCGGAGGGATGGGCGCCGTATCACCTGTACCCTTTGCAACCTCAGAATTCATGGGCAGGGTCAGGGAAAGGATAATTGATCCTACAATGAAAGGGCTTGCCGCTGATGGTATCGTATATAAGGGTTTTATCTTCTTCGGTCTTATGAATGTGGATGGCGATCCCTGGGTCATTGAATATAATGCACGCCTGGGCGATCCGGAAACGGAAGTAACTGTCCCCAGGATAAAATCAGACCTGTTTGAGCTTATGGAGGGTGTTGCGAAAGGCAACCTGTCGGAGAGGGTACTTGAGACGGATAACCGGTTCGTTACAACCGTGATGTTAACCTCCGGCGGATACCCGGGACAATACGAGAAAGGGAAGGAGATTTCGGGTCTTGAAAGAACAGAGGATTGTGTTTTATTCCACTCCGGTACCAGAATGTCGGAGGGCAGGGTTGTAACCTCAGGCGGCAGGGTACTTGCAGTAAGCGCATGGGGCAGTAGCATGGATGAGGCTTTGCAGGGGTCATATAAAAATGCAGGATGTATTTCGTTCGAAAAAATGTATTACAGGACCGATATAGGATTTGATCTCCTTTAATCATGCTGTTAAGGCTATTCAAGGGAACCGGACCCGGAGTTATTTTTCTGACAGGCCTGACGCTTGCAGGCTTCTGGATCAGCGCTTTCATTGATCCGCAAGCTCCGGGGCAGGCTGTTTACGAGACCGACCCCATGCCTCTGTACAGCCTGCTGAGATCCATTGCCGGGACCAGTCCTCTGGCAGGGGTCATATTCTCCTTTTCCGTTATGGTTGTAATGGTTTTTCTTATTACATGGTTCAATACATCGGTATTCTTTCTCAATGAAAGGACTTTCCTGCCTGCACTTTTTTTCATCCTGATATGCGCTCTGTTCCCGGAATGCAGGGTAATAAATCCGGTTATGCCCGGAGCGCTTTTTCTTATGCTGGCATTGATGAAGATCATGAACACATACCGCATATCCGGCACTGCATTCAATTTTTTCGATGCAGGAATACTGATAAGCGTGGGAAGCCTTTTTTACATGAATCTTATCTGGTTCTGGCTGCTTGTGATAGTTGGCATCGCCCTGCTGAGGACATGGAATCTCAGGGAGATAGCCATCTCAGTACTTGGCCTCATAACCCCTTATATACTGATTCTGGGTCTCTATTATGTCCTCGGGAAGGATATCGGGGCTTATCTGGCCGATATCAGGATAAATCTCTTCGGTGAGACGCAGGGTTATGATTTTTCAAGGCTGACAATTATTGTGCTGATCCTCTGGTCTATGGTTTTCCTCGTGAGCCTTTCTTTTCTTCTGATGCAGATGAGCTCAAAGAAGATCAAATCGCGAAAGACATTTTTTCTCCTGCTCTGGTCTCTGGCTGCTGCTCTTACCGTTTATTTCCTGCTTCCTTCAGCGTCAGTCGAAATGATATACCTTACAGCTGTTCCTGTATGTTATATCATGGCGCACTTTTTTGTATTTGCAAGGAAGAAGCTGGTGCCTGAGATTATATTTTCAGGATTCTTTCTGCTGGTTGTCCTGATCCAGGTTCTGTTTGTTCTATGATCCTGTCATTTGACCATTGAGACCACACCGACACCCGATCCCGGCTGTCCTCCGGTAAAATCAAAGCCGATCTGGTAGATCCCGCTGCGGTTGCAGATGAAATCAACGTATGGGTAGGTTTTGCCGGTTTTCTGGTCGTATGAGGAGAGTATCTGCTTGTTGGTATCGTCTTTGATGGCAAGGATCAGCTTGCCTTCCGAGTTTTCGGAATTGCACATCGTGAACCTGTACTTCGTATTCTTCCAGAGCGACATCTGGGCCTTATACCTGAATTCTCCATCGGATGCTGCTTTGCCAAGCTGCACCCTGAAATCCTTCAGATATTTAGCATTTGGTCCTGCCGTTGAGATGCAGGTGCTTACAAGGGGATCAGCAGCCTGGCCTTTTGCCAGCATGCCTGTTGCGATCAATAATACCAGTGTGATAAGATGTTTTTTCATTTTAATTGTTTGATATCAGTCTGTCGCGAATCTCTTTTGTAACGTCAATTATATCAGATAATTGCTCATCGGTCATTTCCACAACGCTGGTCTCTGTCTGTTCAATAATGAGGCCCCCGTCTTTTTCAACGCTTACAGGCTCGCCGAGCGTATAGGTGATCCTGACGTCCCTGTATACTTCCTTTATCTTCTGGAGGTCTTTGCAGAGAGCTGTGAATTCGGTATCCTTTCCGCAGTATGGACTTGCCAGCATGATAAGGTCGTTCAGTATTATCTTCTGCTCACCGATGCGGTCACTGAGCATCTGGTCGGGATATCTTTTAACCACCTGTGTGGCAAGGTACTGCGCTTCGGACCAGACCCCGATTATCATCAGGGCCGAAAGCTGTCCCCGGTTATCGTCGCGCAGGTACTGATCGATCTGGGTATATGAGTCTATTGAAAGGAAGAGCAGTGAATCGAGGTTTGATTTATTAAGCGAGAGCCTTTTAATTGTCTCAAAATCAAAGAACTGACCTACCCTGATCCCTTCGGCAAGCTTCCTTATTGATGAAAGGATGTCAATCGATGTTCCTGTCTTTTCATACATATTGAGATATCCCAGGTCGGCTCCAAGGATGCCAAGGGTGAGGGCCTTGTCGAATGCTGTAGTCTGTTTGTTGGCGTCTATTGAGGACGCCAGGTATTCGGGCGAATAGGGAACCTCCAGGAGCTGCAGGAGATTGGCTATTTCCACCGGTGACGATATGTTCCTCGAGATCTCGGCTATTGCCTCGGCGCTAAGCTTTTCAGCTTCCCCGGCAGGCACGGTATCAGCTTCCGGGAATACGAAATCCCCGGCCTTGCCTGCAGAATTCCTGCAGGAAAAACCGGCAACTGCCAATGCCAGAATAAAAATGAATAAGCTCCCTTTCATCAGAATGATAATAAGATTAGTACAAAAATATAAAATTTAAATCTCTTAAATATACGCTTGCGGATTCTTATTTTTTCGAAAAATCTCACAGCCTTTGCCAGAAGCTCGTAATATAGTGTTATATACAGCATTACAGTGCTGAGCAAAACCAGAAAAATATTAAAAGTGAAAGTATCTGTCAGCATCCCGAAAATATACTTGGCAGGGGCGTAGAAATGAGTTCTGAATCCCAGGAACCATCTGTTGTACGGATCGAGGTAGATAGGGTCGATATTCTGTACGATCTTGTTTTTATAGATGAGGATCTTCTTGCGCTCATAATATTTTGTCACAATCTCCTCGAGCTTAAAGTTATAATGGTCGTTTCTCAGCTGGTTGAGCCCGTCGCTGTTCAGGTTGTAGAACCTGTCCTTTCTCTCGCTGGCCGAGTTGGATGCATCGCTGAATATCCTGTCAAGCTTATTCAGGTAGGCTGTCGCAGAATCTGCTATTGCCGGATTGAATTCACGGGGTATAAGTGATCCGGTGTATCTGAATGCCGGTATGTTGTAGGTCTCCGGGATCCTGGTCAGTTCATTTTTCAGGAGGGGGAGTTTGCTGAGATTCTGCCCGGGATCTTCCCTGTACTCCCGGAGCGTGGTTTCAAGGGCTCCGATAAGTTCAGGTATCCGGTGCACCTTGTTGAAATCGGAAATGCTTATTTTTTTCTGAAGGACGTAAAAGGTCTCTTTCTGCTGGTTGTATTCAACACGGCTGTACCTGTTGTCCTTGAATTGCGAAACTATCAGCGCCTCGTATGTCCACCTTGTTGGCACCAATTCTGCGATGACAGGCACCTTTTCAACGCTTCCGATGGTCCGGTTAAGCTTGTCGAACGGGAACATTGCGCCGCTGAGAACCATCATGGGGATTATTAAAAGCGGAATGACTATATAAATGGTTATGGCCGAGTTGAAGGATGCCGAGATGTTCAGACCTATCATATTTGCGCAGTAAGCGGTGGTGAACAGGGCGATCCAGTAATGAAAGAACATTCCCTTGATTCCAAGGATAGGATTTGCAATTGCAAGGAAAGCGGCCGACTGCAGGGCCGATATCAGGATCAGTATAGCTATCTTGGCGAACAGGTAGCTTGACCTGCTCAGGTTAAGGAACTGCTCGCGCTTGAGGATCTTCCTGTCGCGGAAGATCTCTTCTGCGCTGATTGTCAGCCCCATAAAGAGGGCAACTATTATGCTCATGAAAATGTAGATAGGAACGTTCTCATTTTCAGCGAACATATATATTGTTGAATCGGGATCGGGAATATACCTTATGATAAACGAAAGGATAAAGCCTAGTACGGGGGCTTCAAGGAAAGTTAGCAGTACGTACTGGCTGTTCGAGATCTTGCTTTTCGCATCCCGGCCCAGATAGATAAGGAACTGCATAAAGAGACCTGGCCTCCGGAGGTTGCTGTGCGGAGGCTCCCTGACTTCAGGCACTTTAGCAATCTGGTGCTTGTTTCTGAATTGCTCCGCCCACTCCTTCGGCTTTACTTTCCTTTTATCGGTGTACTTGCCGAATTCATCAACAACCTGGGTCTCAATGATATTGAATATTGTCTCTGGATTTACATTGCCGCATGAAGGGCATTCACCCACGTTTGCGTTTATCTGTGCATCGTGTTTTTTGAAATAAATTACCGAATCAACGGGATTTCCGAAATAGGCGAGGCTTCCCTCCTGGTCAAGAATGATCACTTTATCGAACATCTTGAATATCTCTGATGACGGCTGATGGATCACTGTAATGACAAGCTTGCCCTTGAGGGTCAAATCCCTGAGGAGGTCCATCAGGTTTTCCGAGTCTCTTGATGATAGCCCGGAAGTTGGTTCATCGAGAAACAGTATCAGCGGTTCACGTATGAGCTCAAGGGCTATATTCAGCCTCTTTCTTTGTCCTCCGCTGATGATGTTATTCAGCATTGAGCCTACCTTAAGGTCCCGCTTTTCCAGTAGTCCAAGGTTAGCCAGTGTGTGAATGACCATCCTGGAAATCTCTTTTTTGCTTTTATCCCCGAAGCATTGCAGGGCTGCAAAATAAAGATTCTCAAAAACAGTAAGATCTTCAAGGAGCAGGTCATCCTGGGGGACAAACCCGAAGACACCTTCCAGCGCTGCCCTGTCTTTACGTATATCAAGGCCGTTGATCCTGACACTGCCTGAAGTTGGCATTGTCATGCCACTTAAAAGCTTCATCAGAGTGGTCTTACCCGTCCCGCTGGCTCCCATAATTCCTATCAGCTTTCCTTCCTCGACAGAGAAACTTATGTTATCCACGGCAGGAATACCGTCCTTGAACATGTATGAAAGGTTCTCAGCGCTGAATGAAAGCTTATTGATAATCAGGTCGGATCGGAATGTTGAGCTTATATCGCTGTAATATATCGCATGGCCCAGTGATGATTTCAGCGATCCTCCCTTTGCGAAACTATAAACATGCCCCGGCCTTACCGGAAGGCCGTTGAGATAGAGCTGTTCGGGGGAAATATATTTCATGAAATAGAGATCGACGCTTGCTATTCTCAGAAAGCAGATCGTTGCATCCTGGTAGCCTGATATCACCCTGTTGCATAGCTCACACTCTTCTTTGCCGGGTGTAAGAACCCTTATGGCAGGGTTCACCAGGTTTTCGGGCTCATCGTTCTTTACAAACTGTTCAGTCGCTGCAAATTCATCGGGTGATATTTTGAAAACCTCGGCGACTGTATTAATGATGTTCATCCTCTGGGGAGTGAACCGGCGGTCAGCATTGACAAGCTCGTAAAGCCTGACCAGTACGACCACCTTCTGTTCCTGGTTAAGGGTTCTTGTGATCTTCTTGCAAATTCCGAGGATCTTTACCGAATCCCTGACAGATGGAGCCGTACCTGTCTTTTCAGCGGACCTGTCTATTACCGGTCCGGCATGCTCATCAAAAAGCGCAAGATATTCCTTTACGCTCTCCTGTGTCAGCTGCTTGTTGAGGAAGTCCGACACATACTCACGCTCATTAACTATCATGCCTCCGTCCTGCTTGACAATAAGGGCAAACAGTTCCATCAGGGCTTTCAGGATTTCCTCACTCATAAAGTGGAAAGGATATGGTCAGTAACAGAAAACTAAGGTATGAAAACTATTTCTTTTTTGACAAAGGGTTCTTGAATTTTCTCTGGAGCCAGCCGGGCACGATCGAGGCTCCGATTATAAGATATGGATAGTAACTTATTATTCTCCAGATGATTGCAATAGCCAATGCAATGCCGCCGGTGTACAGCGGGTCAGCAGGAATAGCATCAGAGATGTACCTGCCGAGTATCATTTCAGCAAAGCCGCTGCCACCCGGAGTCGGGCTGATTATCATCATTATCCATGTCACAAGCTGCCTGGCAAATATCAGGAAATGGTCGTTTACAGCATAGAATGCCATGAGGATTGCATTAACAACCCAGTACCTTGATGTCCAGGAAAGGAATGTTGCTGTTCCGGCTTTTATCCAGAACGAAGCCGGTTTATGCTTTAATGCAATGGAGCTTTCAATAATGTCATCACCGGCCTTTACAGCTGATTCTTTCCATCTTTTTAATATCGGGAGACGGAAAATATATTTTATTGTTTTACTGATCTTGTCAGGATCAATAAAGAGTCCGTAACCCACAAAAAGCACCCAGGCAAGTATGACCGCATACCCGATCAGTGTTACGATAAAAAGGTTATTTAACAGGGCCGCACCGGTGCCATGAAGAGATGTCGTGAACAGGATATCACCTCCGATTATCACCAGGAGAACCGGAAGCATTATAACAAAATATAACTCATCGAGAAACGATGTGGCAAGCACTATTGAGGTGCTTCTTCCGACAGAGATGTCCTCTTTGTGAATGAAAACAACTGCCAGTGCAGTTCCCCCAACTGTGGAAGGAGTAATGGCTGATGTGAACTCCCAGAGCATAATAACCCGGAATGCCTGCCTCCATGTAAGGTCATTTTCGGAGAGAATCCTGATCCTGATCATGTAGCCAAGGTCCCTTCCGATCATGCAGCACCATGCAACAAAGAGCCAGAATACCGACTTCCAGGTGAAATTCAGCCTGCTGAGGATATCGGCGTCAATTTCCCTGATAATGAACCATGCAACAACGGCAAGGCTGATGAGAACGGGAAGAATTATTCTCCCCGGCTTCAGTTTCCTGGCCAGTTCATAGTGATTGTCCTGAGTCATGTAAATTCCGGTAGCCCTATTAATGGAATAAAGGGTTTCAAAGATAGAGTTTCAGATTCTATTCAACGAAATATCCCGGGAAAAATAATTATCTTGTAATACAAATTTAACCATTTGGGGTCATATTATAAAACCTTAAATCATGAAGAAAAATATATTAAGATCAATCGCATCTGGAATTATGATGGCCCTTGTTATGTCAGGATCATTATTTTCACAACCGTTTACAGTAAACCTTGATCAGCCTGTTAATGGTACTTTCAAAGTCGATCCCGAACCTCCGGCCGATGGCAAATACCCTGCAGGCACTGTGCTGACTGTCACTGCAACACCTTCTCCGGGTTATGTTGTTGATGCCGGTTATTACTCGGTTAAAGGCAGGTGGGGCAACATGTATCATGAGTCTTCCTCATCGCCGTTTAAGGTAACTGTCGACAGGGATAAGAATATAGGTGTATCTTTTATCGAAAAATCTGCAGTTGACCATGTCAAGGTGATCCATGATGTATTTTATTCGAAACCGGGAGTTAAACAACTGAAATATGATGTCTATATGCCAAAGAAGGCAAAGAACCTGCCATGTATTGTTATAATTCACGGTGGAGGCTGGACTTCCAACGATGAAGATATTATGCGCGGACTTGCAAGGGAGCTTACCAGGGGAGGCAAATTCGTTGTGGCAAGCATCGATTACAGGTGGGCAGGAAAAGCCGACGGGGATGAAACCGGCAATAGTATGGCAAACCTCATTGAGGATGTCTATGGGGCAATCGCCCATATCATGGAGCATGCTGCCGAATACGGAATCGATCCTTCAAGGATAGGACTCACCGGCGACAGCGCAGGAGGACATTTGTCAGCTGCAGCATCTCTCCTGGCAAACAAAATAGGAGGTGGCGGCTTCGGGGAAACAAAAGGAATATTTGAATTCATGCCCTCATATATGCCTGCGAACAAGACGGTTAACCAGGTAAGAAATGAATTGATGGCATCAATAAAAGCAGCAGCTCCCAGCTATGGAGTTTTCGGAGGACAGCTTTTAAATCATTATTCAGAAGACCCTGCCGCCGATGATACCTGGAAAGACGGCATTGCACCACTTGGAAATATTCCCGATGCAAATGAGAGGGCGGTTCCCCAGTATCTCACCCGCGGCACCAACGACGGTCTTATAAGGGATGAGCCTGTAAAGGAATTCGTTGATGCGCTGGTCAAGAAAGGACAGAGGGTTCAGTATGTCCAGATTGGCGGTGCCGGCCATGCTTTCTTCGACTGGAAGCCTGATCAGAGGACAAAGGACACATTCTATAAATACGGCGTATA
>JAZDMU010000034.1:0-2258 GCA_043800695.1 Bacteroidota bacterium | reverse complement strand
GGGAATATTTCCTCCCGCAGCTCATCATGAGCGCCGAAGCGATGAAGGCTGCTTTTGATTTTCTCGAACCGCACCTGAGGCAGACCGGCAAATCCGACAAGACGGCGGCAAAGAGGAAAATAATCCTCGCAACCGTGAAAGGCGACATACACGACATCGGCAAGAACATAGTCGCGCTCATGCTGAAGAACTACGGATATGAAGTCATAGATCTCGGAAAGGACGTCGGGCCAGATGCCGTGATTGAAGCCGCAAGGAATTCCAACGCCGAGATCATCGGCCTTTCCGCGCTCATGACCACCACCATGACACAGATGAAGGTGATCGTCGACAAGTGCCGCAAAGCACAGCTCAAGAAAGTAAAGTATATCATAGGCGGTGCCGTTGTAACCCAGGATTATGCGGATGATATCGGCGCCGACGGCTATGCGACTGATTCGGTCGGAGCCGTCCGGCTAGTCCAGAAACTGCTGAAGTAAAAGGAATGCCGGCGTCTCGCCGGCAATTTGTCAGTTACTGCCTTGATTCCTTACTGCTTCCGAACTATTTTTAAACATAATGAAATTAAAATTCCTATCACCAGACTTGTCGATGCATACAATATTGGGATTGCTTGCCCTGAATATCTGTTGTTGCTTCATCTCAATGTCATGCTTAAACGACAATCCGTTTTTTTCACGTTCCCCAGGCTTTTTTGTATTGGATATGCTTTCATTGTGCTTAATTGTCACAGCTATTGCAATTTTCATCAGGAAAAGCTGGAGCAGGATTGCGTTCTCTGCCATATTGCATTTGTATCTCCTGGTATTTATTGCCATGTATGTGACAGAGCGAATTGCAGACGGGGAGTATCCATCTTTACAGGATGTCGGAATTATTGTCTATGTCATTGCCGGTTTGCCTGATAATCCTGTTTCTTCATAACAGGTATGTCGTGGACGAGTTTAACAAGGCTCAGCCTGTTATTCACCTCTCCAAAAGGATGATATTTGTTTCTATAACTGCCTTGACAGCCATACTGGTTGTTGTTTTTGTCGTATTTATTACAGATTATATTCTCACAGGAAAGCTCAATTATCTGATTGCCAAAGACGAGTATTCTGTGTCAAAATACAAAAGTGCGGGGAAATATTATTCAAAGTCTGCCTCCTGGGGTAATGTCAACGCAATGGTTTCCCTAGGTAATATGTATCTTCAGGGAAAAGGAGTTGCAAAGGATCCAGGAAAGGCTAAATCCCTCTTTTTAGATGCCGCATCCAAAGGCAATGCTGAAGCCATGTGTGAACTCGGTATATTGCTCCTTGAGGAAAAAGGAGCTGAGACTGATTATGATGCTGCCAGAAAGTATTTTGAAAATGCTTCTTTAAAAAATTACGCAAAAGCCCAATACAGGCTTGGAACAATGTATATGGAAGGCAAGGGCGCGGACAAGGACTTAGAGAAAGCCAAGGAGCTGTTCCGGAAGGCTTCACTGAAAAACAACGAAGCAAAGCTTGAACTGCTAATCATCGGAAAACAAGATGAGATCGCTGGGCTTGATAAGGAAAAGGACAAGGAGCAACTCGAAAAATGTATCCTGAAACTTCAGGCTTTATCAGGTATCAAGGAAAAGAATTACGAAGCTTCACTCAAAGCATTCATCCGTCTGCTGTCGGTAATGGACAGAAAGGAGTCTGGCTACAAGACTGCCATCAAGAAGATAAGCCAGCTCGATGAGCTAATCAGGAGACAGGAAGAAAAACCTGCAGGGAAAAAGAAGTAATAATGTAATGCTATTCCTGTGGCTTTAAGTTCACATATCCCAGCTTTTCCTTGAGAGTTTTAGTCATATCCCTGGAGGATGAATTTTTCAAGAACATGAACAGCATTGATTGATTATGAATCAGTTCTTAGTGTAAGCCGCCTCAAGGTTCTTGAACATGGGGAAGTGTTTTATGTTCAGAGTCTTAAGCTTTGCATTGCTGGCGATTGCCGAGGCGGCAATCAGGCAGTCGGCCATGCCCAGGTTGTGACTTTTAAAAAACTCCCGCTTTAAATTGCCTGCCGATTTTGCGATTTCGCCATCTATGGGGATGCTTTGGAAAAGCGCTAGGAATGAATCCAGATCGCTTCTTTCTTTTTCGTTTCTTGCTCCAGCATAAAGCTCAGTGATGGTTATCGGGGAGACAAGTATGTTTTCAGAGTTCTCCCTGATCAATTCAACCGCCGTTTCATTTCCCCTGAGAAAATCAATGAGGACGTCGGTGTCTGCAAGAAGC
>JAZDMU010000014.1:0-2914 GCA_043800695.1 Bacteroidota bacterium | reverse complement strand
TCTTGAAATGAATTCTCTTCTGCTATGCATCTTATATATTAAAGTTTCCAGGGATTCCTGTATTCATAATGAAGCATGCTGTTCGCTTTTTCACTGTTCGTGAAACGCTCTTTATCTGCATCCCATAAAAGCCTCTCCTGTGTAGCCACTGCAATATTTGCCAGATGGGCAAATGAAGTTGACCGGTGACCTTCTTCAAGAGGGCAGAATGGCTGTTTACGAGACTTTATACATGCGAGGAAGTTACTTATAAGTCCTGAAGTACTGTCAGCGCTGCTGCCGTCATCGAGGATCTGACTCGGATTTTTGAATTCTTCTTCTTCAATCTGGGTTTTCCATTTCTGAAACTGGCCGGGCCTTGACGGAAACACCTTATAACCTCTTTCATTCGCATATACATTTCCTTTTGTTCCACGAAGTTCAAGTTCGCCATACGGGAAGATATCTCCGCCAGTGGCCTCATATATGCCAAAAGAGATCAGCTTCTTTGATGCAAATTCAAATGTAACCTGCATCGTATCGGGAATATCTGCGTCATGATCGAGAACATACTTTCCTCCATGTGCGGTTATTGTGACAGGTGCCCTCTCTCCCATCAGCCACCTGATAGCATCCATATAATGTACCCCCCAGTTGCCCATCTGACTAGAATAATGACTCCACCAGCGGAACATATAGGGAGCAATATTATACTGGTAGGGCTGGTACTCCCTGGGTCCCAGCCACATATCCCAGTTAAAATCCTTCGGAGGTTGCTCAGGCTTAAGTTTACCAATCCCGTCGGGGGCCATATTACTTATCCTTGCAGCCCGTCCTACAGAGATCTTCCCTATTTTTCCCTGTGGCAACTCTCTGGCAAGCTTCTGAAATACGACATTTCCTCTGCGGTTTAAGCCAACTGCAACAATACGCCCGCTCTTTTCCATCGCCTCCACCATCTTTCTTCCTTCAACAAGTGTATTTGTCAGAGGCTTTTCTACATAAACGTCTTTACCGGCCTCCACAGCATGTATCATCATAAGTGCATGCCAGTGATCGGGAGTAGCTATACATACGGCGTCAATATTTTTATCCTCCAGAAGCTTACGGTAATCGTTGTACAGTACCGGCTTAACAGGAAATTTCTCTCCCATGGCAGGTATCTGTCCGGGCATCACAGACAGGTATCGCTGGTCGACCATGCTCCTGTCGCGCTGTAGATAAGGTTCATAAATATCGCAAAGGGCTGCAACTTCCTGGTCGGGCTGATCCATGAAAAGCTTCAGCAGCTGGGAACCACGGTTACCTATACCGATAAAACCCATCCTGATCTTTTCGTTTGCTCCGATAATGCGGTTATAACCGGCGGCACTAAGAGATGTCACTCCCAGAGATACGCCTGCTGTTACAATCCCTGCCTTGCCAATAAATTCGCGACGCGTCGGTTTGCTTTTATCTTCCATTGTTTATTTGATGATCGGGGTCAATACTATATTTCTGTAATTAACAGTACCATGATCGCCCTGAAGGTAAATCGGACCCGGTTTGAAGACATCCGATATAATTGCCCCTCCGGTAGGTCCGTATGCAGGCTGGTTATCGATTATCTTAACTCCATTAAGCACAACAGTTACATACCTGTCGCAGAGTGTCATCTCCATGGACTGCCACTGACCGGCAGGTTTTTCAGCACTTACAGTGGGGCATACCCTGCTGTAAAGGCCTCCCATATTATGAGAATCGAGAGCTTTGCCGTACGAATCCACAACCTGTATTTCGTACATACCTTTGAGATATACACCACTGTTGCTTCCGGCAGGAATATTTACCTCCAGTTTCAGGTTAAAATCTTCAAATTCCTGTTCTGTTCTGAGGTTTCCGTATGCAATGTGTGGCTGCCCTTCGGTTTGCACCGGGTTGTTCGAAAGAACTCCATCCTTAACTGTCCATCCGCTGGTGTTTTTTTCGTTTATCAGTTTCCAGCCTGCAAGGTCCTTGCCATTGAAAAGCTGTACCGGATCACCGAATTTCACTTTTGAAAGATCGGGAGCAGCAGGAGAGGCCGGTAGTTTTGTACCGGTAAACCTGGCGCTGTCGACACCTGTACCGTTATTCTTAGGGTTAAGGAAAACACCTTCTATCTTATCTCCGTTTTTAACAACTTCAAGCCAGACTGTGAATACACTGGTTTTAAGAGTAGCATTGTTCGCATCCTTTTCCCTTACAACAGTTCTGCTTTCGCGCTGTACCATAAGTACGCGATCTTTTGCCAGGAACACTGATGATACAGGCAGTACACTTCCGCCAACCCAAAGCAGTTTTCCATCGAGATAATCATTTGCCTGTGTTACTTCAAGCCAGCTTACGCCGCCACCCTGAACATCTATTGTCCATTGGCCGACGAATTCTGAAATATCAGTTTTAACTTCTGCGGGCTGAGTAGCCGTCTGAGGTTTACATGAGGTGATCATAAATGCCACCAGGGCAGACGCAAAAAATAAGGAGACTGTTTTCATAGATCAGGTAGTTATAAGATTTGTAATGGATATAAAGTTAACAAAAGAATTTGCGCCGGGAAGGATAAATCCTGTTTTTTTTGAATCAGATAACCTTTAACGGGCAGCACCGGACATGATAATCAGAAGTTAACCGGCGCTCTGCAGGAGGTCTTCCTGCAGTATATGTTTTCTTCATTAAATGCTTAACTTTGAAGTGATGAAACAGTCCTGTCTTCAGGTGAAATATTTTTAAGTACGGAAGGCGATTTTAGACCATGAGATACGCAAGACTAATCTTTATTTTTCTGCTATTTTTAATCGTTGCCGACTGCATCTCATACTCTCAGCCTCATAGTAGTCCGGCAAAAAGGAACCCGTTTTATACGGGGAAAAACCTCATCGGCATCCAGTTCAATCCGCTTTTTGCACAGGATTAT
>JAZDMU010000013.1:0-47240 GCA_043800695.1 Bacteroidota bacterium | reverse complement strand
GGATGACTTCCAGGCCGAATTAGATGGATTTATGTACAGATATAACTATCAAAGAAGACACTCAGCATTGAAATATATTACCCCTCTGGATAAACTTAAAAACATAGTAAATTTGTTACCGAAATTATGAAGTATTACACCGGGAGGGGATGGGGTGGGTTGAAAGAGATTGCTTCGTCTCCCGAGTACTCGGGATCCTCGCAATGACTGAGGATAAATTAAAATTAAGTGTATGGATTGGAATAAAGACGAGATCAAATTACTTAAGAAGCTTAATAATCCGGACAAAATCCAGGGGTTTCTGGATTCGCTTGATTACAATCCGAATTATGAATGCAGATCGCCAAGGTGGACTATGAAGAGACGCTGCGCACACTGCTTTGAAGGAGCGCTGTTTGCTGCAGCTGCCTTGCAGTTCATTGGACACAAGCCTCTTATCGTTGACATGAAGGCTGTGGAGGATGATGACCACGTGATCGCTGTATTCAGGGAAAATAATCACTGGGGAGCAGTTGCGAAATCAAATTTCACCACCCTGAGGTACAGGGAACCGGTTTACAGATCGCTCCGGGAGCTGATAATGTCATATTTCGATTTCTACTTTAATATATACGGCTACAAATCCCTGAGGTACTATTCGCTTCCGTTCAATCTCAATCATTTTGAATCAAGGAACTGGCAGACAACAGATGAAGATCTTGAATATATCGGCGATAAGATTGAATCGCTTCATCATTTCCCGGTAGCAGCAAAGAAGATGATTGGCCGCCTTTACATGGCCAGTGAAACCATGATGAAAGCAGGGATGCTTGGTTCGAACGAAGCAGGTTTGTTTAAACCAAAATAGAAGTCGAAGTATCAACGCTCTTAATAATCTGATATTCTTATACATAGTTAATTGCTGTTTTTCACGGTCTAACCATTATTTGGAATTAGACTGATATTGACTATTTTTGAATCCAGAAAACGGGGAATATTATGGACCTCTCTGGTAAAAGCTACAAAGCCTTCCTTGAACGGCAGGAAGCACTCAAAAAGCAATTCAGCCGTAAACAGGCTGAAAAACAGCATTCAAAAGGTAAACTCACCGCTATCGAACGGATCAGCCTTTTGTTTGATGCCGGGACTTTTGAAGAGATCGATACCTTCGTCACACCTGCAAACCAGCCTGTTGAGTTCGGGAAGGTAGAGCGTACATACGGCGATGGAGTAGTCGTTGGTCATGGTAAAATTAACGGACGCCTCGTGTTTGCCTATGCCCAGGATTTTACTATTATGGGCGGATCGCTGGGATTCATACATGCACGGAAGATCGCAAAAATCCAGGAGATGGCCCTTAAGATGGGTTCACCAATCATCGGTATGATGGATTCCGGGGGTGCCAGGATACAGGAAGGTGTCGCAAGCCTCGCCGGTTATGCATCTATTTTTCACAACTGTATAAGTTCATCCGGAATAATCCCCCAGATCGCTGTAATTATGGGTCCGTGCGCCGGGGGTGCCGTCTACTCCCCTGCCCTGATGGACTTCACCTTCATGGTGAACCATACGAGCTACATGTTCGTGACCGGACCAAATGTGGTTAAAGAGGTTCTTAATGAGGATGTCACATTTGATCAGCTCGGCGGTGCAGAGGTGCATGCACAAAAAAGCGGAGTTGCCCAGATGATATACGATGATGAAGAAAATACAATCCTTGCCCTGAAGAAATTCCTTTCTTACCTTCCTTCCAACAATGTTGAAAATTCGCCTGTTGTGACAGACGACGGATCCACTTCCGATGTCAATGAGAAACTCAGGGACATAGTTCCGGATGATCCCAACAAGCCGTACGATGTCAAGGATGTTATTCAGCTGGTTGCCGACAGGAACAGCTTTTTTGAGACGGCAGAGCTCTTTGCTCCAAACCTGGTGACCGGTTTTGCAAGACTAAAAGGAAAGACAATAGGTATCGTCGCCAACCAGCCAAAGGTGCTTGCCGGTGTCCTGGATATTGACTCGTCAACAAAGGGAGCCAGATTCATCAGGTTCTGCGATGCTTTCAACATTCCTATACTTACATTCGAAGATGTTCCCGGATTCCTTCCCGGGGTTGACCAGGAGCACCACGGCATTATAAAGCATGGGGCAAAACTCCTGTTTGCATACAGTGAAGCCACAGTTCCGCGAATTACCGTGATACTACGCAAAGCATATGGCGGGGCATTCATTGTGATGAACAGCAAAAGCCTTGGAGGCGATTTCAGCTTTGCCTGGCCTACAGCAGAGATAGCAGTGATGGGACCCGACGGAGCTGTTGCGATACTTTACCGCAGGGAGCTGGCTGAATCAAAGGATCCGGCCGGGATGAAAAAAGATCTCGTGAAAAAATACCGTGACAAAATTGCCAATCCTTTCATTGCCGACGAACTCGGCTATATAGACGAGGTAATAGATCCGGCAGATACAAGAAAGAAAATCCTTTCGGCATTTGCCGCGCTCAGCAATAAATGGGTAAAGGTGCCTGCACGTAAACATGGTAATATGCCATTATGAAGATCACAAAAATACTGATAGCTAACCGCGGGGAGATAGCGATACGGATCATGAAAACGGCGCGGCTGATGAAGATCAGAACGGTTGTTGTAAAGACTGCGGTAGAACCCAGCGCAATGTATCTTTCACACGCCGATGAGATTTATGATAACAGTGAGGATGTTACTGAGATCCCGGTATTCCTGAATATCGATAAGCTGATTTCAATTGCCCTTGATGTAAAGGCTAATGCAGTTCATCCGGGATACGGATTCCTGGCAGAGAATGCCTATTTCGCCCAAAAATGCCTGGATAACAAGATAATATTCATAGGTCCATCACCAGATGCATTGTATAAAATGGGGAACAAAACAATTGCCCGTGAACTAGCCCTAAAGAAAGGGATTCCCATGGCAACAGGCAGCCAGGGAAATATCTCAAATGATGAAGAAGCAATTGCAATAGCAGAAAAAATCGGCTATCCTGTAATAATCAAAGCTGCATCCGGAGGCGGAGGAAGGGGAATGAGGATCGTGAGGAAGGCGGAGGAGATGGAACGGAGTTTCATTACGGCGAGCAAGGAGGCAGAGAAAGCATTCAACGATCCGTCGGTATTTATTGAAAAATACATTGAAAACCCAAAGCATATTGAATTTCAGATACTTGGCGATACAAAAGGCAATATAATCCATCTTGGCGAGAGGGAATGCTCGATCCAGAGAAAGCATCAGAAACTTCTTGAGGAGGCTCCTTCATGTGTACTAGACAGCAGACTCAGGAAAAAAATGGGTGCGATGGCTGTACAGATAGCAAAAGCAGTGAATTACTATTCAGCCGGCACAGTGGAATTCCTGCTCGATTCAGACAGGAACTTCTATTTCATGGAAATGAATACCAGGATACAGGTTGAACACCCTGTGACTGAGGTCATAACCGGAATTGACCTTATAGAACAGCAGATAAGGATCGCCAACGGAGAGGAACTCACAATAAAACAGGAAGATGTAAAGCTGAAAGGCTGGGCTATTGAGTGCAGGATAAATGCAGAGAATGTACAGGCCGGTTTTGCTCCCGATCCCGGCAAAATAGAAAACATGAGCATGCCTTCAGGACCGAATATACGGATTGATACAGGCATACAGGCGGGATCATCCATCGTATCCAGTTTCGATTCGATGATCGCTAAACTTATCGTAAGCGGCAAGGACAGGAAAGAAGCAATAAAGAACTGCAAACTGGCGCTTGACAAGGTCTGGATAAAAGGTACAAAAACTACTCTCCCATTCTTCAGGATGCTGGTCAGGAACCAGAAATTCCATGATGGAACCTTCACCACTTCATTTATTGAAAAAGACCTTGAAAAATACTACTACAACAGCGAATATGAAGAGATGCTGGCCGCATGGCTGGCAACAAAACTTTTCGTCGAAGAGAACCTTGAGGAGAACAGTATTCAAATCGATTTTGAAGACGGGAAAGTAATGAGTCCCTGGCTGTTAAACAAAAGAGTCAATCAATTCTAATTCAACTCACTGCTGACAATGAATGATAAGCTCCGGTTAAAAAAGCTATATGCCCTGTCGTCAGAAAACAGGAAATTCAGTTTTTCACTGCCTCTGAAAAACAAAATCAGGATAGGTAAGCGCGACTATGTGGTTCAGCTCAGGGCAGATGAAAAATTCGGATCCTATATTCTCTGGAAAAACAGGAAATTTCCGGTTGAGGTTGTAAGATCGCGTCAGAATAAATATGAGATCCTCTTCAACGACATCAGTTATACTTTCACGGTTGAAACACCCTTCTCCCTTAAGCGGATGAAGGTTCTCAACTCAAAGAGAGGAAAATCAGAACAGGAATCTGTCAGGGCGCCGATGCCGGGGAAAATAATAGATGTTCTTATAAGGGAGGGGTCCCCTGTCCTTCGCGGTGAACCCGTAGTGATCCTCGAAGCCATGAAAATGCAGAATGAGATACTGTCCCCTGTGAACGGAATCGTAAAATCAGTCATAGCCAGGGCAAACAACAACGTGATGAAGGATGATCTGCTTGTGGAGATCAAAGTTGAATAGCTCAGTGCGCAGAGCAAAAGATTCTCTATCCTCTTGCCCTGAGCCCTGAGCCCTGAGCCCTGCGCCTATTTCACCGGCACCTGCTTCAGCGTTGCACACAAAAAATCATAGAACTTCTTTACTGAAGCAATATGCACTTTCTCATCGGGTGAATGAGGGTATTTAATAGTTGGTCCGAATGAGATCATATCAAGGTTTGGATAGACACCTCCTATTATTGCACACTCCAGGCCGGCATGAATTGCTTTAATTTCCGGAACTATTCCATACATCTTATTATATACCCCGCTCATGGTTTTGAGTATGGGTGATTGCAAATCTGGTTTCCAGCCCGGATAAGCACCTGCCATTGTGACCTTTGCACCTATCAGATGAAATACTGCTGCTATCTTCCATGCAACAGCTTCCTTGGATGAGTCAACAGAGCTCCGGGTAAGGTTATATACTTCAATTTTCCCTTTTGAGCATTTCACTATTGCCAGGTTGTTTGATGTTTCTACCAGTCCTTTCATTGACTGGCTCATGCGCTGGACGCCGTTAGGACATGCAAAAACAGCCCTGATGATTCCAAACTGATCAGTTTTTACCATTACTTTGGGAGGAGTCTTTGTCTTTTTGCATGTAAATGACAGTGTTGGTTCAGTATCCGCAAACTCCTTTTTATACATCTTATCATATCCCTTTACAAATTTTTCAAATGATCCGGCTTTTGAAGCCGCGACAACAAGGGTCGCATTTGCCTCCCTTGGTATGGCATTGCGAAGGTTGCCACCTTCATACTCTGCCAGCCTGATCGCAAAATCTGATTCAGCCTGCATTAAAAATCTGAACATCAGCTTGTTTGAGTTTGCCCTGCCGAGTGCTATATCGACCCCTGAATGGCCTCCCTTAAGTCCTTTGACAGAAATAAGATATGCGGCCATTCCCCGTGGTGTATTCTCCTCTTTATATTTCTTCAATGCTCCAACATCAATACCCCCTGCACATCCGACATATAGTTCGCCTTCATCTTCCGAATCAAGGTTCATAAGTATATCACCCTTCAGCAATCCTTTCTTAAGTCCGAATACTCCGGTCATCCCGGTTTCCTCGTCAATTGTGAACAGTGCTTCAACAGGTCCGTGCTTAACATCTTTTGAAGCGAGAACAGCAAGAGTGGCCGCCACTCCTATTCCGTTATCCGATCCAAGGGTAGTGCCGTTTGCCTTTACCCATTCACCGTCAATGAGGGTCTCTATCGGATCTTTTTCAAAATCATGCTTCTTATCGCTGTTTTTCTGAGGCACCATATCAAGATGGGTCTGGAAAATAATTCCCTTGCGCTTTTCCATTCCCTTTGTGGCAGGCTTTCTTATTATCACGTTTCCTGCCTTATCGACAATTGTCTCAAGTTTATGCTCCTTGCCAAACTTCATAACATATTCGACTATTCTTTTTTCCTTCTTTGAAGGTCGTGGTATCTGTGTTATTTCATGGAAATAATTCCATACCTGTTTTGGCTCCAGCTTTTGTATGTCGCTCATAACTAATAATTTTTATAGGATTAGTAAATATTTAAGCAAATTTTAAATGTAAAAATAGGATTTAATTTTTATAAACACCTATGAGCCGGGTAATGTTCATATTGCTAACCTGTTAAAAATGTATCAAAAACTTAACAACTCAATTGTTTTGAAATCTCTGCCTCTTTATTTACTTTTGGGCACCCTGTTCGAAAGAGTCAAAACATTAGGGATGACATTTCTCTACATTATAATCGCGCTTGTCCTGATATTTGATTTTATCAACGGATTTCATGACTCAGCTAATTCGATCGCAACGATAGTATCCACCAAGGTGCTCTCTCCGTTTTCAGCAGTTCTTCTTGCAGCCATATTCAATTTCATCGCTTTCATGGTATTTCCACTGAAGGTCGCCACCACGATGGGCAAGGGGGTTGTAGAACCTGATGTGCTCAACCTTAATGTAATCGGAGCTGCACTCATAGCAGCTATAGCATGGAACCTTGTTACCTGGTGGTGGGGATTGCCATCAAGTTCTTCTCACACACTCGTCGGCGGGCTTGTCGGTGCTGCACTTGCCGGTTCCGGGCCAGGGTCAGTGATTGCCGGAGGGGTGATCAAGATTGTGGCATTTATTGTAATTGCTCCGCTTCTTGGTATGGTGATCGGATTCGTTATTTCAATAGTAGTACAGTACATTGTGAGGAAACAAACACCTTCCGGCGTTGACAAACATTTCAGAAGGCTTCAGCTGGTCTCAGCCGCTGCCTTCAGCCTCGGACATGGTGGCAACGACGCACAGAAATCGATGGGGATAATATGGGTTGCACTCATTATATCCGGGTTAACAACCAAGGATGATAAAATCGACATGTGGATAGTTCTATCATGTCAGGCTGCAATTGCACTTGGTACTTTATTCGGCGGATGGAGGATCGTTAAAACCATGGGGCAGAAGATCACCAAGCTTAAGCCGTTTGAAGGATTCTGTGCCGAAACAGCCGGTGCTATAACCCTTTTTGGTGCAACCCATTTCGGGATACCGGTCAGTACCACACATACTATTACAGGTTCTATAATAGGTGTTGGCTCAAGGAAAGGATTATCTGCCGTGAAATGGGGCGTCACAACAAAGATCTTTTGGGCATGGATACTTACTATTCCCATATCAGGCATTATTGGTGCACTTATGTACCTGTTTTTTAACCGGATAAATTAAATTCTGAAACAAGTAAATTCCCTCATTATGAATATTGATAAATTTCTGAAATTTTTTGTTCCCAAGGACCATTCGTTTCATCCCCTGTTTGAGCAGGATGCAAAAAACCTGGTTAAAGCTGCTGAATTGCTAAATCAGCTTATGGCTACATCAGTGCATGAAGAACACGAAAAGATATATAAGGAGATCAAGGATGTTGAGCACATCGGTGACCAAATCACGGATAAAACCTACCAGCAGCTCAATAAGTCATTCATTACCCCTTTCGACAGGGAGGATATTCATGAACTGACAGCTCATATCGACGATGTTGTTGATTCAATAAACGGTGTAAGCCGGAGAATATGCCTGTATAAGCCAAAGAATCTGATGCCCGTCTATAAGCAGATGGCTGAAATGATCCTGGAGGCCGCTAAAGAGATCCAGACAGGAATCCATTGCCTGGTTGATGCAGCAGCGAACAAAAAAGAGATTACCCAGGCATGCGTAAACGTCACCGCCATTGAACATAAAGTGGATGATTATTATTATATAGCTGTTGCCGAGCTGTTTGATAAGGAGAAGGATCCGGCAGAATTGCTGAAGAATAACAAGATTCTTGAGATCCTTGAAAGAACGGTTGATGAAGAAGAGGATGTAACCGATACAATCAAGTCAATTCTGATAAAGCTGGCTTAATCTGGTTGCTGGCTGCTGGTTACTGGTTGCTGGTTACCAGGTCATGTAAAGTGGATTTAACAAGCAACAAGGAACAAGCAACTGATGTCCAAATTACTTGCTCCGTATCATTGTAAGCACCATCTTGAACTTCTCGACTGCTTTTACGGCATGAGGTATATCAGCTGGCATAATTATGCTCTGACCGGCTTCAAGAATATTTGACTTCCCTCCTATTATTATCTCACCCTTACCATCGACTACCTGGATCATTGCATCAAAGGGAGCGGTGTGCTCGCTTAAGGCTTCACCCTTTGCAAAAGAAAATAGCGAAATGTTGCCCGTCTCTTTTTTAAGGACGGTCTTACTGAGAATACCTCCGCTTGCATACTCAACTGAGTCATTTAAACTGAATATCTTCGCTTTTTCAAATTCGGTTGCTGACATAAATTTTACTTTTTAATGTTTGGCATCTCGAGTCCGTAGCCTTTCTTCCTGTCTTCTGCCTTCAGCAGAAATGCAAATAAGAGAGCCAGAATTCCCAGTGCCATGAAGATCATCATAGGAAGAGTATAATTGTAAGATGCTACTTCAGCTCCATCAATTATTCGTGTACCGGTAATACAATATTTATCAAGTACCCATCCTATTAAAGCAGGAACTCCCATCAGACCCCAATTCTGAACCCAAAATACCAGTGCATATGCTGTTCCAAGCTGCTTCTCCGGTATAATCTTAGGTACAGAAGGCCACATAGCTGATGGTACCAGTGAGAAACCAATACCGAGCACCAGGATCATGATTATAGCAATAATCCAGTGATTAAGGAATGGTATTGAAAATATCAAATGAACAAAAATGAGAAGAATAGCTCCCAGGATCATGATTGAAGCTCCCTTGCCTTTTCGATCATACAGGTTGCCGAACAGAGGGGTCAGGAGAATGGTACCGAAGGGCAGCATTGCAGGTATCAAACCTGCCAGGCTTTCATTAACATTAAACTTCTGCACCATCAGGTCAGTGGCATATTTAAGGAAAGGAAATACTGCCGAATAGAATAAAACACAGAGAATTGCAAGGTACCACCAGCCTTTGTTTGTAACAATGAAAAGGATATCGCGGATGCGGAACTCTTCCTCTTCGGTTTTCACAACTGTGCCTTCGCCTGCTGCAACTACTGAAGCTTCAAGCTTCTTGTCCATGAAAGTATACATAATGAAAGAGATCAGTCCTATACAGAGCATAATCAGGCAGACCAGAATTGGAGCTGAAACAGTGTCGAATGCTTTTGCTATCGGGACAGCTGTTGATAGCGCCAGGGCTGTGCCCAGCCTTGCTGTCGCCATTTCAAGTCCCATCGCCAGGGCCATCTCCTTACCCTTAAACCATTTCACGATAATCTTTGATACTGTGATCCCTGCTGTTTCCACTCCAACACCAAAAATTGCGAAGCCAAGCCCTGCCATTAATACCTGGGCATTAACATCCCAGAACAAAACATGCCATATTTTACCGTCAAGGATGTGAGTCGAGACTGCCCAGTATTTAATAAGTGTACCTGCCACCATTATTGAGGCTGCCATCATTCCGGTAAACCGGACACCCATTTTATCTAGAATGATCCCACCGACTATAAGCATCAGCAGGAAAACATTGAACCAGCCGTATGCACTGGTAAAAAACCCGAATTCAGAACTGTTCCAGTGTAACTGACCCTCAAGCAGCCCTTTCAGCGGGGCCATTACATCAGTAAGATAATAACCACATAGCATAGTGAATGATATTACTGCCAGCGCAGTCCAGCGGGCAGTCTTGGAGTCTCTCAGGGTTTGTCGTATTGTTTCCATTATGGTTTTTATTTTAACTCGTAAATGTAAATAAATAAATCGGATGTCACCGCGGGTCATTATCATTTAAAATGAACTAATCTCCGGCCTGATTGTTGTATCGGATAATTGATTTACTTTGCACAATAATTTTGAAAACAGAGATAATGAAAAGGATAATTTTTATTTTGGTTATTGCTTTTATATCATATAGTGTTTTTTCGCAAAAACCTGCTGTTCAGCCAGTTGAAGGAGTCAAATGGTACACCATCCAGGAGGCTGAGAAGCTGATGAATTCTTCACCAAGACCACTGTTCATTGATGCATATACTGACTGGTGCGGCTGGTGCAAGAAGATGGACCAGGATACTTTTTCAAACAATGAGATCGCAGCTATCCTTAATTCGAAATTTTACCCTGTCAAATTCAACGCCGAAGGAAAGGAGTCAATTACTTTCCTCGGGCACACCTTCATCAATGATGGCAGTGCAGGAAGAGCTCACCAGCTTGCCATAGAGTTGCTTCAGGGACAGCTCTCCTATCCTACTGTGGTTTTCTTTTCGAAGGAAGGTGAAAAATACGGGATCTCACCGGTACCGGGATACAGGGCTCCGAAAGAAATGGAAGTATTGCTGAGCTTCTTTGCAGATAAAGCTTACAAGACTATAAAATTTGACGACTTCAAGAAAACATTTGTTGGAAAAGTAAAATAGGAACTTGTTGCTGGTTGGTATCAGGAACACGGAACCCTAAACCCTGAACCTGTTTTTATTTTCTGATAATATAGTTCGCCGGCAGCTGAAGAATTTCACCAAACTGGTAAACCAGCTTTCTTGAAGTGTATAGTGTTTCATCTCCCATCATTATCGTCATTCTCACCACATCGGGCATACGGTAGTATATCCTGTCAATCTTCGGAGCAAGCGGATCAGATTCATGTCTGGTGATCACCGAAACCTCTTTTGTTTTCTGTTCCGCACTCAGAATCACATTCACCGAAGTTCCTGCCTCTGATGAAGCATCCTCAGGTCCGGTAACTTCTGAGAATCTGAAAAGAACTAACGGTGTCCCTGCCAGCTCCTTTCCGGGAGTGATCTGGAAAGTGAAGCGCCTCTTTTCAGTGATCGTTTTGCCGGTAAAGAGTTCCGTATATTCCTTTTCCATCCTATTAATCTCATTTATCGCAGCGTCGCTCTGAGGAAACACGTTTGCCTCGCCGGTAAGTATAAGAAGCTTGCCATCCCGGAGGTCCATGAGCCTCCTTGCTGCCCTCTCGGCAAGCTGGCTCTCAGTGAGCTTCTTCTTCGTTTCCACAAGGTATGGCAGCCTTATGAACTGATCGTCAACCTTTACACGCCTGTAGGCTGTGTCAGTATCTATATTGTAATACTCATCCGAGCCCAGGTCATACGACCTGAACTGATCAAGGTTGATCTCCTTGCCGCGGATTGGGTCTGCAGGCTCCTGATTCATACCGGAACTGACATCAAGGATCAATCCTTCCCTTTTAAGCGCCAGGGCATTGGCGTTGAACAAAGTATTTGTTTCGATAACATAGAAATCTGACGGATCTGCCTCTTCATGGGAATTTACCGCAACACCCGTGATAGTCCAGTACTCATCTTCATTCAAAATTATATCAGCAAGGCCAAGCAGTTCTCCGGCGTATTTTGCATAAGGGCCGGGAAGTTCAATTGTCCTCTCCATTTCAACTGATATTGTAAATACTGTCATTGGCAGGCTGTAGATCAGAGTTCCCTCCCTGAAAGTTACCGTGTCTGAAAGCGGTGTAATGACATGGCCGGGCGATACAACCTTCCTGTTTATCATACAGGAAGAAGCTATCTGAATTATTATGAGGATTATTAGAAGTCTGAAGGTCGTTTTCATTTATCTTTCTTTTAACGTTTTCAAATCTCTCTTAATCTGCGGAATGCGTTGCCTGTCGCAGAGATGATATCTGATGCTGTCAGCGATTCATAGCCGGTTTTTTCTGCGGCAAGGTCACCGGCCAGCCCGTGAAGATACACTCCTGTTATTGCAGCTTCAGCCGGACCGTATCCCTGGGAGAGAAGCGACAGGATCATTCCTGTCAGGACATCTCCGCTTCCTGCAGTTGCCATCCCGTGATTACCCGTGCTGTTGAACCACAGATTGCCGTCAGGCGAGGCAACCGAGGTATGAGCTCCCTTAAGCACCACCACGCAGCCATGTTTTTTTGCAAACTCCATTTGTAATTTCAGTCTGTCAAAACTGCTTACGGTTTCTCCTGCCAGCCTTTCAAATTCTTTGGGATGAGGAGTCAGTATTGCTCCGGCATGTATCAGTCCGATCCACTCCTTATTCATCGACAGAATGTTAAGGGCATCAGCATCGATGACCAGAGGCTTTTTGGACTCCTGCAGAAACTGGTGAAGGGCTTCCTGTGTCCGGGACTCTGTTCCCATTCCCGGACCAATTCCCGCCGCATCATACTTATCTGCATCCCCTAATCCTGAAATGCAATGTTCTGAGGCATCGCTGATTGCCATTGCTTCAGGTACTGCTGTCTGGATAATAATGTTACCCGATGATGGAATATGGCATGTTATCAGTCCGGCGCCGGTGCACAGAGCTGCCCTGGCTCCCAACACAATTGCTCCCATCCTGCCATAAGATCCGCCGGCAAGCAATCCATGTCCGAATTTTCCCTTGTGATCGAATTTGTTCCGCTGTTTCAGGAGCGGTGCTACCATATTCTTCTCCAGCAGATTATATGGAGATTTCATATTGCTATAATCCAGACCGATAGGCAGAATAAACCATTCACCCGTATATTTTTCACATTCAGGGAACATGAAGGCAAGCTTTGGAAACTGGAGGCTCAGGGTATAATCAGCCATAACAGCATTTTTACTGTTGAGATGATCATTAACCTCTCCGAACATGCCCGAGGGGATATCAACTGACACCACGGTTGCCGGCGAATTGTTGATCCTTGCTATCACCTCAGCAGCCAGTCCTTCGGCAGGACGGGAGATGCCTGAGCCAAATATGGAATCAATTATCACATCATCTTCACTGATCAGCGGAAACTCATCAATGTTTCTGATCCCGGTGAAAGGCACACTGGTCTCCTTCTCAAGCCTCTTACGATTTATCTGCCAGTCCCTGGATCTGTTCTCTGAGAATTCTATATAGAATACTTCTGCTTCATACCTCTCATGTGCGAGCATCCTGGCAAGAGCGAGGCCGTCACCGCCGTTGTTACCAGGTCCAGCGAATATTTTTATCCGCCCTGACCTGTTAAACTTATCCGTATACCAGTCAAATAACTTTGCTGCCGCCCTCTCCATAAGGTCAATCGAAGCGACAGGCTCGTTCCTGATTGTGAACTCATCAATCTCTTTTATCTGGTCATAGCGGAATATTTTCATTGAGTTGTTATCATTTAAGTACAAATTTAATCTCTTCAGCCATTAATAAAAAAAGATTAATATATTTGTTACCGGTCAGTTATTGAATAATTCCGGCGGCCTGCCTGTCTGATAATGAGATAGATGACACTGAGCAATTAAAGATTAACCAACTAATAAAAGAATAATATGCTGAAGAATCACCCCAAAGGACTGCTTGTAGCTTTTTTCTCAAACATGGGAGAAAGGTTCGGCTTCTACACAATGATGGCCATTCTGGTGCTGTTTCTCCAGGCCAAGTTCGGACTCTCGGCTGAAAAGGCAGGAGGCATTTACGGCTGGTTTTATTTCAGTATCTATGCACTAGCCCTGCTTGGCGGGATACTGGCCGATTCAACGAAAAAATACAAACTTGTAATTCTTGCGGGCATCATAATAATGTTCGCCGGGTACATTATCATGGCTGTTCCCGGGATGACGCTGACATTCACAGTCATAGGACTGATGACGATCGCGCTTGGCAATGGCCTTTTCAAGGGGAATCTACAGGCTGTGGTCGGACAGATGTACGACGATCCGAAGTACTCAAAATTGAGGGACACGGCATTCCTGATCTTCTACATGGGGATAAATGTAGGAGCATTCTTTGCACCGTATGCCGCCAACGGAATGAGGAACTGGTGGCTCAAAACAAATGGATTCCTTCATGACGGAAGTCTTCCCTCCCTCTGCCATCAATTTAATAACGGAACACTGGTCGATACAACTGTTCTCCAGCAGCTGGCTGATAAAGTCAGCCTGAGCGGACCGATCACAGATCTGTCAGCATTCGCCAATCAGTACCTTGAGGTCTTCTCAAAAGGCTACAACTATGCATTCGGCATTGCTGCCGGAGCAATGGTACTCTCGTTAATTGTTTATATTATTTTCAATAAGTTCCTGCCCAACAAGGAAGTAAAAGCCTCTGCTGTTGCCACTGAAAAAATTGATTTCAGGCCTATTCCTCTTATTGCCGCTGTTGTGGCAATCGGAGTTACCGCATTCGGACTCCATTTCATTAAGCAGGTAGGATGGGCAAGAGGATTTGCATTCGGACTCTTTGCAGGCTTCGTGACCTGGATCATCCTTACATCACGAAAGGAAGAGAGAGCAAGGATCACTTCACTGGTGCTTGTTTTCATTGTTGTCGTATTTTTCTGGATGTCATTCCACCAGAATGGGCTCACCCTGACTCTTTTTGCGAGGGATTACACTGTGAAACAGGTTGGAGAATTCACCAATCTCTTCTTCACTCTTCCATCAATGCTTTCGGTGATAGCTGCAATTGCAGGTATCGTGATATTATTTTATAAAGGACTGAAAGCAGGAACAAGGGCCATCGGCGGAATAATGTTCCTGCTTGCAATGTGGCTTATCCTGTTCTTTACTGCAGGAATTGATCCGACAACAATTCTCGGAAGGATATTTAACAGCTTCTCTGCATCAAATTCTATACAACCAGAGGTATTTCAGTCATTCAATCCGCTTTTCATTGTGGCTCTTACTTTCCCGGTGATGGCAGCATTTGCATGGTTGAACAAAAAAGGAAAAGAACCATCAACTCCAAAAAAGATAGGTATCGGAATGGTCATTGCAGCCCTGGGATTCATTGTGGTTCTTATTTCATCAATCGGAGCGCCTTCACCCGAATCTCTGAACGGAGTACCGGCAGCAGACAGTGACAGGGTATCTCCATACTGGCTGATAAGCAGCTATCTTGTCCTCACTATGGCCGAATTGTTCTTGAGCCCCATGGGACTCTCATTTGTCTCCAAGGTTGCTCCCTCAAGGTTTCAGGGCCTCATGCAGGGCGGCTGGCTTCTCGCAACTGCTATCGGCAACAATTTACTCTTTGTTGGAACATTGTTATGGGATAAAGTGCAGCTCAGCACCCTCTGGCTGGTATTCATTGTATGCTGCCTGCTGTCAGCAACATTTATATTTTCAATTCTGAGAAGACTGGAGAAGGCAACTTCAGGCTAAAGAATATACATGAACCCACCCCCACCCCCCTCCCCACTACATAAGGAGGGGGCTTTGTATATTAATTTTATTAAGCTTAATACCTAATTAACTTTAAATTATTAATTTCTTAAGGTATTTATTACTGTTTTTAATAATTGGATTTGGTCAAACAATAAATTATTACTATCTTTATAGTTTATATGCATCCTGAGCTTAGGATGCAATTTTTTTTTACGGTTATGAAGGTTTTGAAATTCGGGGGTTCTTCGGTAGGCACTCCTGCCCGTATCAGGGGGGTAAAGAAGATTATTGATTCACAGCCTGCGCCTGCTGTTATAGTTGTTTCGGCATTCGAGGGTGTCACTGATCAGCTTATCAGAATATCAGAGCTGGCGGCTGCAGGCAACAATGAATATCTTGATCTCTTCATACAGCTTGCCGATAAGCATCGGGCATTCACTTCCGAACTGATTCACGGAACAGAGAGACAGAAGCATGTACTTGACAGAATAGAACAGATATCAGGAGAACTTGAGGAGCTGCTCAGGGGGATAAGCATACTCCGTGAACTGTCGCGCCATTCCGGGGATCACATTATTACAGCAGGTGAAAGGCTTTCCTCAATAATAATAAGCGAATATATCGAAGGAACCATCCTGGCCGATTCACGGGATTTTATCAGGACAAACCACAAGGCAAGCAGTCCGCTGGTCGACTTTTCCGCTACTAACAAGCTTATCAGGGATATTATCGGTGATCCATCGAAGCATGTGATAGTGCCGGGCTTTATCGCATCGGATTCAAAGGGTGAAATAACCTCCCTTGGAAGAGGAGGATCTGATTATACTGCTGCAATTATCGCTGCCGCACTCGGTGCAGAGTCGCTTGAAATATGGACGGATGTTGACGGTTTCATGACTGCAGACCCCAGGAAGGTTGAAAAAGCATATACGATCGGAAATCTGACATACGCGGAAGCAATGGAGCTCTCCCATTTTGGTGCAAAGGTAATTTACACTCCCACACTCCGTCCCGTATATAAGGAGAAGATCCCTGTTTCAGTCAGGAACTCTCTCAACCCGGAATCAAAAGGAACCCTCATAAGCGAGACCTCCCCGGAAGAGGGGCGCAGTCCCATAAAAGGGATCTCATCAATTGACCATATAGATCTTGTTACTCTGCAGGGACCTGCCATGGTTGGTATTACGGGCACTTCAGCAAGGCTCTTCGGGGCACTGGCAAAAAGTGATATTAATATCATACTGATAACACAGGGTTCATCGGAATTCTCAATAACCTTCGCGGTAAAACCTGACTCGTCAGCAGCTGCCTGCGAAACCATAACAGAGGAATTCAAAAGCGAGATAGAGAAGAGCCGGGAGCTCAGGATTGCGGTTGAAAAGGAGCTCTCGATCATAGCGATCGTTGGCGAAAGGATGAAGAACACACCGGGCATCTCAGCAACCCTGTTCAGGGCGCTCGGGAGAAACGGTATCAATGTTGTGGCAACAGCCCAGGGCTCCTCGGAGCTTAACATATCAGTGGTCATAAAAAACAACTGTCTTAAAAAAGCTCTTAATGTCATTCATGACGGGTTCTTCCTGTCGACGGTCAGGGAAGTGAATCTCTTTATTGCCGGAACTGGCGTTGTCGGATCAAGCCTGCTGAAGCTGCTCCAGAAGCAGCATGAACCGCTCCTCAAGCACCACAATCTAAAGATCAACCTTCCGGGCATAACCAATTCACGGAAAATGCATACCGATTCAAAGGGGATTAAGGTTGAATCATTCAGGGATATACTGAAAACAGCTGAAGACAAAGCAGACATATCTTTATTCATTCAGCAGATGATAAAGATGAACCTCAGAAACTCCGTCTTCATCGATTGCACCGCGGATACAAGGATAGCAGCAACTTATGCAGGCATCCTGTCGTCGTACATTTCCGTGATCACAGCGAATAAAATAGCATGCTCATCTGAATACAGCTATTACAGGCAGCTCAAGGAGATATCAGGGGAAAGGAATGTAAGGTTCATGTATGAAACAACTGTTGGCGCCGGGCTTCCCATAATCAAAACCATAAGCGACCTCATGCTGAGCGGAGACACCGTTTATAAGATCGAGGCCGTGCTCTCAGGCACCATGAACTTCATATTCAACGAAATAAGCAAGGATGTACCTTTAAGCCAGGCTATCCGCAGGGCAAAGGAGAAAGGGTATTCCGAACCTGATCCCAGGATCGACCTCAATGGCACGGATGTGGTCAGAAAAATCCTGATCCTTGCCAGGGAAGCAGGATATAGTATCGAAAAAGAAGATGTTGAGGTGAAAGGATTTCTGCCCGAAGAATGCTTTGAAGGGGACCTTAACGATTTTTATTTGAAGGTTGAGAAATTTGATGCTGAGTTTGAACGGCAGAGAGAGGAGCTTGTGAGAGAGGGGAAAAAATGGAGGTTCCTTGCGGTGATGGACCATGGAGAGGCAAAAGTCAGCCTTGTACGCGTTGATAAAGATCATCCGTCGTACAACCTTGAAGGAAGCAATAATATTGTTATGATAACAACCGAAAGATACCATGAGCTCCCTATGGTGATCAAAGGCTACGGCGCCGGCGCTGATGTGACTGCCGCCGGTGTTTTTGCCGACCTTATGAGAGTAGTGAACGTATGAAACATAACATTATAAAATATTACTCAACCAATCTTCAGTCTCCTCTAGTGAGTTTCCGGGAGGCTCTGCTGAAAGGGCTTGCTCCTGACGGAGGATTGTACATGCCTTTATCGATCCCGGCACTCGATGAAGATAATATCATGTCGCTTCATGGCATCCCCTATGATGAACTTGCATTCAGTGTACTGAAGATCATGCTGAATGATGGACTTTCTGAAAATGATCTGTTGCAAATCTGCCGCGATGCCTACGATTTTGACGTTCCGGTTGAACGGGTGGGCGAGCGGAAATATCTTATGAGGCTTGACCAGGGGCCGACAGCTTCGTTCAAGGATTTTGCCGCGAGGATGATGGCGAGGCTCATGAATCACTTCCTTGCAGGAGAGAACCTTCAATATACTATCCTGACAGCGACTTCAGGCGATACAGGTAGTGCTGTGGCAAGTGCATTCCACGGACTCAGCAACATAGATGTAATAATACTTTTTCCTGCAGGTGAAGTCTCTGGTATCCAGCGTAAACAGATGACAACCCTCCACGGCAATGTAAGCGTCATTGCTCTTGACGGGAAATTTGACGATTGCCAGAGGCTTGTCAAGAAAGCCTTCCTGGACCCTGATCTGTCAGGCCTTCACCTGTCATCAGCAAACTCAATAAACATCGGCCGCCTCCTGCCGCAGGCTGTCTATTATTTTCATGCATGGGCAGCAACTGCGGATGACTGCGATGATGAAGTCATCTTCAGCGTACCGTCAGGCAATTTCGGCAACCTCATGGGGGGTTTAATTGCGAGCGCAATGGGGCTGCCGGTAAAGAAATTCATAATATCCACAAACTCAAACAATGAAGTCCCGGAATTCCTGAAAACAGGAATTTACAAACCTGTGGTGCCCTCTGTCAATTGCATCTCAAGCGCCATGAATGTGGGGCACCCAAGCAACCTTGCAAGAATTATCGCGTTTTACGGCGGAATGATGAATGAATCAGGTGTTGTTCTGAAAAATCCCGACATTGCCCGGATGCGAAAGGATCTGTATGGGGTTTCTGTTTCAGATGAAGAGACGCGATCGTCAATTTATAAATGCTTTAGAAACAATAGTATTATTCTTGAACCGCACGGCGCTGTGGCATGGAAGGGTATCGAGGATTATGAAAGATATTCAAAACATGAAAATGATCAGCTGTTTGTTTCGCTTGAGACCGCACACCCTGCTAAGTTCAGTGATGAAATTAAAAGTATCCTTGGAATCGAATTACCGTTACCGGCCTCAATAAGTGATCTTGCCGGTAAAAAAGAGGAATACATTGAAATGAAAAATGACTATAACAAATTCAGAAGCTACCTTATAACCAGTAACCAGTAACAAGCAACCAGCAACCAGCAACCGCCTGCCCACACCCCTGACCCCCAAGGGGGCCGACCACGCGGACTGACCAATAACTAATAACCAGAATATGTACCTTGTATGTGCCGACCTCGAGGGCGTCTTTGTTCCGGAAATATGGATCAGTGTTGCAAAGTATACGGGGATTGATGAGCTCCGGCTGACAACACGCGACATTAACGATTATGATGTCCTGATGATGCGCAGGCTTGAGATCCTTCGTCAGCACGGCCTTACTCTTCATGTGATCCAGCATGTCATTTCAGGCATCAAGCCCCTGCCCGGGGCAACAGAGTTCATTTCCTGGTTGAGATTAAGGACTCAGCTGATAATTGTATCTGACACTTTCACCGAATTTGCTGATCCCCTGATGGAGAAACTTGGCCACCCCACTCTGTTCTGCAATAACCTTTCGGTCGACCACCTGGGGAATATCGTGGATTACCACCTTCGCCTTCCCGATGGCAAAATGAAAATCGCAGAAGCTATGCAAAACCTTAATTATAAGGTGATCGGAATAGGCGATTCCTACAATGACATTAAGATGCTCCGAAAGGCTGATGTCGGACTGCTATACCGTCCGCCGCAGAATGTAATTGATGATAACAGCGACATACAGGCAGTAAATTCCTATGATGAGCTGAAACAGGTCATTTCGGATTATCTCGGGAAGCAATAGGCAAACTGATTTCCTGACCTCAGTCAAGGATCGCAGAAGTATATTGATCTGCTAAATCAGTCTGGTCTTTAGCGAGTCCCGAAATTATTACGATCATATTATCCTTCCATGAAAGGAAAATCGTCCCGTTATACCCGTCAGTGAAAACGTACTTTCCCTCCTCTTTTCTGTCAGGCTCAATGCCGGCAATTGAAAGGTACTTTTCTGCGGCGGCAAAAGCTTCCTGCGCTGTGCCGGGTTTTAAAAGGTAGATATCAAAGTTATTGCTATCCGGGCCGTATGATGCCTTGAATGCCTTATTAAGGAACTGGTGACCCAGAATATTCTCGTTTATATATGTCTCCGTATTAGCCTTTCTGCCATCATCGGGGAACTCGGTCAGGAGCGCCGGCATTTCAGTGTCGCCGCCCAGCATATCTGCAACCCTCATAGCAAGTGACTCAGCTGCCTGGAGTGTTTTCGTCTTTTCCGAGTGCGTCCTTAATTTTACGTAATGGTTACCGGTGAAGAAATTTACAGCGCCTCCGGTTTTGTAACCCTGGGCGCCCAGGTTCATAAAACGAAATGAGGAGGAGCGCTCCGATGCATATATCCCGAATGCCATTGTGTGATCACTGTGCCTGTAGATCTCAAGCTTGATGACATCCTTGCCCTTTTTATATTCGGCCACATGAAGATCCTGGAAACCCAGGGCATTGTAGCCGTCAGCTGCCCCGTTAATAAAATCCCAGAGGTTATCCGGAGTGTAAACAGGATACTTAGTGATCAGCTTAAACCCGTTTACAACGGGCCAGGTAATCTCCTGTGCTGCTGATAATCCGCACAGCACAGAAAACAGGAATCCCGTAAGAAATGCTTTTCTAATCATATTGATTCCTCTCAGGCAAGAAACTCAGAGGGTACTGATGACAGCCGTGATATGTCGGCTATTTTTTCTCTTACATTGAACCCCTGCGGGCAATTGATGCTGCATGCATTGCAATTGCTGCAGGGATCTCCCGTAATGCCCAGCTCTCCGAGAAGTGTCTTTGCCATTGCCGGATTTGAATATCCGTATGCATACATATATGCGCGCATAAGGTCCTGGACCGGAAGTGTATACGGACACGATGAAACGCATCTGGTGCATCCTGAGCAATGAAGCCCCGGTTCGTCCAGCATGGCAACCAGGTCGCTTTTCTCCTGTTCATTAAGCGAGATATCGGTAAGCAGTTTTTCATTGGCTTCAAGCTGTTCGAAGCTGGTCATCCCCGGTATTGTGGTATGAACATCAGGATTTGACAATACCCATTTCAGGGCTGCCGATGTGTTCATCGGTTTTGTCCTTTCCCGGTCAAGGTAACCGCCGCCTGCGAGTGTCTTCATGGCGACAATACCAATACCGGCTCCGGCTGCTTTTTTGATGGCAAGGTTGATTTCATCCATTGCAGCATACCTGTAATTATACTGCGTCAGGATCACATCCCAGATACCTGAATCTGCGGCTGCGCTGATAACCTGCGGCTCATTCCTGTGTGTTGAAAACCCTATAAACCTTGCCTTGCCATCCTTTTTGAGCTTCAGCACTGTATTAATAACAGGTTTATAATCAAGCAATTCCGGATTGCTTATATCATGAACATAAAGGATATCGACAGAATCCATCTGAAGCCGCGAAAGGCTCGTATTGAACATTGAAAGGAAGTTTTCCGCTGTTGCGTCGCTGGTTGGCTTTCCTTCCCTGTCCTGAGTTGGTTTGATCTTAGTTGCCAGAATAAATGAAGTCCTGGGGTATTCTTTAAACAGGTTGCCCAGCATCGTCTCATTATTGCCTTCCTGGTATCCGTTTGCAGTATCAAACAGGGTTATTCCTTTTTCATAAGCTGCCTTGCACAATCCGGGATTATCGGACCGCATGACACCAAAGCTGATTACGGGCACCTTCAGTCCTGTCCTGCCCAGTGTTCTGTAAACTATATTGCTTTCCTGTTTTCCTGTTCCGGCAGAAATGACTGAAGGAGAAATTGCGAACATGCCTGCTCCTGCTGCTCCGGTCTTAATGAATCCTCTTCTGGAAATTTTCTTCATATTATTTCATGTTTCTAATTCGTACCTCAATACCTGAATCTTTCAGCAGGTTCATTATTTTATCTGTATCGGTATCGCCGAAGTGATAAGGATACAGGATTTTTGGTCTGAAAGCTCTGGCCGCATCTGCCACCATTTCTGGTGTCATTGTATAAGGCAGGTTCATGGGCAGGAATGCAACATCTATATCCTTAAGAGCCTTCATCTCGGGAGTGTTTTCGGTATCACCTGCAACATAGAATCTTTTTTCTCCAATTGAAATGACAAATCCCAGCCCATTTCCTTTGGGGTGAAAAGGCTGGCCTGGCGCCCTCATATTTACTATATTGTATGCAGGCACGGCTTCAATTATTATGCTTCCGATAACTTTTTTGTCGCCTGCATTCATTGCCTGTGCCCAGTTGACTTCTTTTGCAGAGGCCGCGTTGCAAAGCATTACAGAGGCATCCTTTCGAAGGCTTGTTATCAGGTTCTTATCGAGGTGATCATAATGTTCGTGTGTCACAAGGATCAGGTCAGCCTCCGGAAGGCTATCGTAGTTTCCTGAGCTTTTTACCGGATCAATATGGATGACGAAATCTCCTGTTCTGAACATGAGCGATCCATGACCAATGAAGTATATCTCTACTTCGCCTGCCGGTGAACTGATCTTATCGACAGCAGGTTTTTCCTGGGAAAAAGTGCTTGCCATAGTAACAAGAATTAGGATTAGAAAAAATGCGGATCTTTTTGATCTTGTCATATCACTTTCATTATTAAATTTTAACCGGAAACAGTATCTTAATCAGATTTTGATACCGAGCACAAGGATATCATCTATCTGCGGCGACGGACCCATCCAGTCAATAAGGTTCTTCTCGAGAAGATCCCGCTGCTTATCCATCTGATTATCCTGGATATCAAGAATCAGTCTCTTGAAATTCTTCTTCATGAATTTTCTTCCGTGGGCACCTCCGAACTGGTCGATATACCCATCGGAAGACATGTAGTATGAAACTCCCTTCTCAAGATCCCATTCATAGAATACAAACTGTTCATTCATCCTTGAGGAGATACCGATTGGCATCTTGGATGCATAAATTGTTTCGAGGAGATATTTCCCGTTCGACATTAAGCCGTCAGGCATCTCATCGGAATTCTCAGTATATTTAACGGCTTCATCCTCAGTGATTTTTCTTACCCTGAAGCATGGATTGTATGCTCCGGAAAACTCCATGCGATTCGCCGCATAATCAACAACAAGAAGTCCCATATCCATTCCGTCTTTTGCTTCATCGTCTCCGCCAGATTGCTTAAGCGATTCAGTGATCTGAAGTCTTAGCTCATTAAGGATAAAATCAGCTTTCGGGGCCTTCTCTTTATCAATTATCTCATCAATGAACGACATTCCAAGCAGGCTCATGAATGCTCCCGGAACTCCATGCCCGGTACAATCAGCAACAACTACATAAAGCCTGTTTCCTTTCTTTGTCATCCAGTAGAAGTCTCCGCTTACAATGTCTCTCGGCCTGAAAAGGATGAAGTTTTCCCTGATATTATCGTTGAGAATTGACTGTGAAGGCAGCAGTGCCATCTGTATCCTCTTGGCATAATGGATGCTTGATTCAAGTTCTTCTTTCTGCTTGACCACAACGGCGGTACGTTCACGGACGATACCTTCAAGACGTATATTTTCGTTTTTCAGCCTGCGAGTATAAGCTGAAATAATCCCCCAGATTATAAGGATTCCTGCAAGAGCATAGCATACAAAGGCCAGGAATGTTGCATACCATGGCTTGAGAATGATAAATTCATATTTTAGCTCATTTCCTTCAAGTCCCGTGAGTGTCCGGCTTTTTACATAGAAGGTATAATGCCCATAGGGAAGATTAGTGTAATCCTTCCTGGAGTAGATCGCTTCCTGGGTGAACCCGAATGATATGCCCTGCCATTCGGACCATTTTTCATCATATCCTTCAAGCTTGTAGCTGTATTCAGTCTGAAGTTCCTCGATGAAATAAGGTGTTGTCCATTCGAAAGTAATCTCATTCATATCATAGCTATACTCAGGCACATCAGCTGTGACAGGCATGTCAAGGGGAATTCTCCGTTTACCATCGACAGGAGCAGAAAATGATCCTTTCATTACAACAGAATCTGTTCCAACGGTAATGGAAGCAAAACGTGTAATTACCCGGGTTGTATCCTGTAACATTCGTTCCTTATCCAGGACGTAAATGGCTTTTGACTTGGTCAGATACAATTTTTTTTCTGATTCCATTACATCAAGTAATGCCACATTAGGCAATAGATTAAGTGCACCGTGGTAAGGATGAACAGAGCTATTTTCTTTGCTGAAGAGTATCTCAATATATTTACCATCATGGCCGCTGAACAGCAGATCACCATCGGAATTCTGAAAGAGGGTATGAGAAATTTTTTCCTTTACAAATCCACCTGTCAGAGTATTGTCGGGGACAAAATGATCATTAACCTTATCATATCTGTAAACTCCCGAAGAGGTTGTCAGATATAACTCATTGTCAAATTGTCTTACAACCCATAGTTTTACATCAGGGATTCCCTTATCGGTATTATATTGGGTACTGGTTGTATCGGTTTCGTTATATGATAACTTATAGAGGGCTGTGGGATCTTCAGTTAAGAACCAGACATTTCCATCTTGCGTTTCCGCAATACTTGAAACTGCTCCGGAAATCCCCATTATTCTGTATAAGAATTTCCAGCGTGATCCCTCTTCTTTCAGAATGACAAAACCAGATCCTAAATCCAGTCCCAGATAAATGATAACAGGATTAATTTTTGATTGCAGTATTTTTTTGGCAACCAGCTTTGTGAGGGCTTTAGGAATTTTCAGGTAATTTTCCACCTGTCGTATCATGCCATTTTTTGTGATTTGGGTAAGGCCGGTAAGTGAGCTTGTCAGTAAATACTCATCAGAGCTCGATCTTATCACCTCAAGCGGAAAATATTGTCCGTCTGTCTGGGGTATCTTCCTGAATTTGATGTCTCCCTGATCAGCGGTATAGGATCTCAGGATACCTGCATCGGATGACACATAAATACTACCGTTAAATTCGCAAATATCGTTTACTCCGTATTCTATCCCCTGCTTCTCTGCAAAAAAGGTTATAGGGATATTAAGATAAGCTTTGTTAATGTATCCGTATGTTGCAAACCACAATTCAGAGTCATTACCGGAATCACAGTACATGGCATGGACAGCGTCATCGAGAAGATTGCATGTTTCCATATTCAACTGATAGATAAGATTCCCCTGCATATCAAACACCAGTACCCCTTCCTGGCTTGTGGTACCGATGGCAAAGAGGTTGTTTCGTAACCTGGCACCCGCGTATATATTTGCTATTGTGGTGAATTTCTTGTTCAGGCTTTCGTCAATAAAGTCCTCGCGGACATTCCCTGAGTTATAATTATACAGAAACAATCCGGTAAAATAGGTTCCGACAATCATGGAGGTTTCATCAAACGGCAGGATCACGGTACAGTACATACCCTTGAAGAACTCCCCGTTAGGGGCCTTGATTATACCACCATCCTTATACTCAAAGATACCTTTAGTATTATCCGAAATAAACAGCCTGCCATTAATTTTCACCAGCCTTATTGCATTTTCCAGACCAAATACTATAAGGTCAATTCTGTTCAGTGTGTCACTGTCAATATCGTAAATATAAAGCTTGCTCTGATTAAGAAACAAAACCTTATTCTGTATAACCTCAACAGAATAGATTATCTGTATCTCACGGGTTGAATCAATGCGGTCTGCAAGCGATATATATTCGGGGGTTCCTTTTTCATCAGGCTGTATATACCCGAATTCAAAAGCAGATCCAACATATACTATTCCCCTTTCATCTGATCCGAGCGAATATATCCGGGAATTATCCTTGATTTGTATAGCCGACCACTTTGTTCCATCATACCTTATCACTCCTCTCTCCTGGTTCCCGAAATACATATTCCCAAAACTATCCTTCGTCATGCACCAGTTCTGATCCGAACCCTGGGTTATCTGAGTTGAATAAGGTTTGATGAACGGGACACCGAACTTGTTTACCTGTCCCGATGAATCAAAGAATAATACAACCAGAAAACATATCAGGACGAACCTTTTCATAGCTAATTTTGTTATTCCTCTGATGAAATCAACTATAAAAATACTAATCTTATTATTTTAATCAAATTTATTATTTGCACTTTCGTTATCATAGTAAATTTTAATAACTTGCCGGAAGAATTTAGGGTACAGCGTTAATTTATTAACACTGATGTATTTAGGGATAAAAAAACGGGGGATTCTGCCAGTGTTGCTCATTGCTCTGTTTTCAGCAGCAGACGGACAGCAGGTAAAAAGTCACAAATATTTTCTTGGAAGTGATTTAAAGGATAATAGTGTCGTTGCCACTGGCAAATCCATCATAATTAACTATTCCGCATCAGAACTTACACTCCAAAGCATATCCGGAGAAAACGGTACTTTTTATAAAGTGTCAATGCCGGGGCATATTCCTGCTTCATATCCCGGCAAACCTGAACTGCCCGTTCTAAGCAGACTGATATCGGTCCCTGAAAATTCGTCCTGGAATATAAAGATCTCTGAAGTAAATACTTCACGTATCAAACCGCAAAGGCAGAGATTTGAAGGGATGCTCTTCCCTGCCCAGGAAGGACAAACCAAAGAGCCCCAGACCCGGAAACCTCAATTCAGAATTGATAAATCGTTATACGGATCAAGGGATTTCATAAAATCAGATACCGTAAGGATAGAGCTGATCGGAAAAGCCAGGAGAGTGAACCTCGCCGCACTTTACATATACCCGGTAACATATAATCCGGGCTCCAACACAATTGAAGTCATAACCTCAATGAAGATTGAGATAACCTTTTCAAAGAGCGAAACGGGCATCAAATCCCTGATCCATGAATCGCTGCCCTTCACTGAGACTGTAAGCAAGGGAGTCATAAACTATGATCCCGGCACGGTAATCCCCGGTTACAGCGACAAGCCGGTGAGAATGATAATCCTTACCGATACTGCTTTCAGGAAGCACCTCGAACCGTATATAGAATGGAAGACACAAAAGGGATTTAACCTCGATATATTATATAAAGGTGCAGACTTTGCAGGAAATACATATACTGAATTAAAAGACACCATAAAAAGCATCTACCTGGGCGCCACTGAAGACAACCCGTTGCCCGATTACCTTCTGATTGTGGGGAATGTTGCAAAAATCCCTTATTACGGAACTGGCAGTGTAACGGATATGTATTACGGCGAGATGGATGGGAACGGTGATTATATTCCCGAGATGTTTATCGGAAGGCTTCCTGTAAATGACACCACCGAACTTAAGAATGTTGTCAGCAAGATCATCCAATACGAAAAATTTGCGTTTGCAGATACCAATATTTTCCATCGTAATGCACTTGCAACAGCCGGATACGATAATTCGAATGCCTTGTACATGAATGGACAGGTTAATTATGCAATTGACAATTATTTACTTGGAGAGAACAGGATAAATGGATACTATCTATACAATGGGTCAAGCAATGGCGATACAACAAAAATATTGACAAATCAGGGACTCTCTTTTATAAATTATTCAGGTCATGGCAGCACTTCGGCCTGGCTCAGCATGTCGTTCAATACTGATACTGTTGCGAAGCTTAAAAACAAAAATATGTATCCGCTCGTTATCAGCAACGCATGCCAGACCTCAAGCTTTGAGCTCAGCAGTTCATTCGGAAGCAAATGGGTTACTTCTGCTGAAAAGGGGGCAATAGGCTTTATCGGGGCATCTGCCGACACCTACTGGAGCGAGGATTATTACTGGGCAGTCGGACTGGGAACCCCGTCAGCCGATCCGACCTACGCGACAACAGGCCTCGGAGCCTACGACCGGCTCTTCCATACCCATGATGAAGCTCCTTCGGAGTGGTATACGACGATGGGACAGATAATCCATGCCGGCAACCTGGCTGTGAGCGCAAGTACAACCAATAAAAAGAAACTATACTGGGAAATATACAACCTTGTAGGAGACCCCAGCACTACTCCGATTACAGGAACACCTGACACCTTCAACATCTCCCTTCCTGACACATTACCAAATAACATTACCTCATGGTCACTTGAAGCCGATCCTTTTTCGTATGTTGCCGTTTCTCATTTTGACACTCTCTGGGATGCTTCACATGTGAGCCCTTCAGGCACCGTTACCATTACCCTTCCGGGTGTTTCAAATGATTCATGCCTTGTCGTAATTACCGGACAAAATAAGATTCCCCTTATAAAAACTATATACATCGGTGCGGTAAATACAGAATATATTAACCTTACAAAAACCGTACTGAACGACACAGTTGAAAATAATAACGGAATTGCCGATTACGGCGAAATGATATGGCTTGATCTGACAATCAGCAACCTCGGGCTTGCAGACGCCGTGAACCTTTATGCGAAGATCACATCAGAGTCTGAATGGGTAACAATCAGCTCAGATTCATTGATGATCGGCACTCTTGCCGGAGGTTCAGCCATAACCCTCGATAAGAACCTGGCATTCACTGTCGCTGACAGCATTCCCGACAACACAATGATAACCATCGACCTGAGGCTGAAGGATGATGCTGAAGAGAAAATATACAAAATAGATATTTCAGCACATGCCCCGGCCCTTGATATTCAGAGTTTTATCATGGACGACTCTGCATACGGCAACGATGACGATATTGCCGATCTTGGAGAGACCTTTGACCTCGTTTTCAATATCATCAACGAAGGCACGAGCAATATCTCGGGCAATTTCAATGTTACAACTGCCGACACTATAATAACCATCCTTGAATCCAGCGTAAAATCGGGTGTTCTTGAATACGGGGAAATAACCAGTATCCGGGTACCTGTGAAGATATCCGAAAGTGCAGCCTCGGGAGCCACAGTCAATATGACAGTGATGCTAGAATGCACTCCCTATTTCGTAATAAGGAACATCTCGTTCAGGGTGGGACAGATAAGAGAGTCCTTTGAAGCATCATCATTCAGGATATTTCCATGGCTTAACATCAGCAAGGTGCCATGGCTGGTCACAGAAACGGATTCCTATGACGGGATAGTGGCTGCACGCTCAGGGGCAATTGGCCACAATGCATCGAGCACATTGTCAATTAAAACATATTATCAAGAACCTGACTCCCTTAAATTCTATTATAAGGTCTCCTCAGAACCAAGCTATGACTTTTTCATCTTTAAACTGAACGACATAGAGATATTTAAAAAATCAGGTGTAACAGAATGGGAAAAGAGAGTAGTTCCTGTTCCGGCTGGCTATAATAAGATGGAATGGATATATAAAAAGGATGCCGGTGTTATTGGTGGGCTGGATTATGCAATGATAGATATGATCGATTTTGCAGTCAGCGGCTCCATAAGGTATGTCAGAAGGGATCTTGTTACAGCAAAACTTGTCACTCCGGTTGAGAAGGACAGATACGGGAAAGAGACAGTTACAATCAAAGTCGTGAACCAGGGGCCCGACACGATACGGGGATTTAACCTGGCATACAATATAAACAATCGTTCGCCGGTCAAGGAATATTTCAAAAATCTGCTGGTGCCATACGGCGATTCGGTGAGCGTTTCTTTCAGCACCAAAGCTGATTTCGTTCCCTATGGTATCTATGACATAAAAGTTTACGGCTACGGCAACGCTGACGATTATCCTTTAAATGATACTTTAAAAGCAAGATACGAACAGGATGAGATCGCCGAGCCGTACCTCGTCTTCCCCAATCCGTTTACTGACGAGCTTAAGATCGTGGTCAACTCCGATGTTGCCGGAACGGTATATTTTTCAGTCTTCACTTCCGGAGGTAAGAAGGTGCTGGAATCCGATCAGCCGGTCGACAGGGGAATGAACGAGTTCGCAATGAACGGAAGGAAGCTTGTGCCGGGAGTTTATTATCTCAGGATCGACTTCCCGGGGGTTTACAGGACAGTTCCCATCGTGAAAGCCCGGGAGTGAAAATCCATAAACATATTGTGCAATGACATCTTCAGTTCCAACCAGAGAATCAGCGCTTGAGCTTTTTAAAAAGTACAATTCCTCGGAAAGCCTTATGAAACATGCCCTCGCCGTTGAGGGCGTAATGCGCCATATGGCAAGGAAGGCGGGCGAGGATGAAGAGAAATGGGGAATAATAGGGCTTATTCATGATCTTGATTATGAGATGTATCCAGAACAGCATTGCACAATGACGAAAAAGATACTGGAAGAGAACAGCTGGCCTGAAGAGTATATCAGGGCGGTGCTGAGTCACGGGTGGGGGCTCGCATCTGAGGTAGAGCCTCAGACCCTTCTGGAAAAAACAATCTACGCCATGGATGAGCTCACAGGCCTGGTAACCACCAGCGCGCTTGTGCGTCCCACCAGAAGTGTGATGGATATGGAAGCAAGGTCGGTCAGGAAGAAATGGAACGATAAAAGGTTTGCTGCCGGTGTTGACAGAAGTGTCATTGAGAAGGGAGCTGCCATGCTTGGTATGAGCCTTGATGACCTTATCACAGATTGCATAATGGGAATGAGGGAGGTTGCGGAAGCAGTCGGGCTGAAGGGGGTAATCGAAAAAGAAGAAGCCGGAGAATGATCCGGCTTCTTCTTTTTCATACATCTATGTTCTACATTATCTTCAGCCTTATATTCCTGAACCACACATCGTTGCCATGGTCCTGGAGGCCGATGTAGCCTTCCCTGGCCGGGTTTACAAATTCTTCCCAGTCCTTGAATTTGGAATTGGCGCACAATTTCTTCCAATCGTCTGTCCAGAGGTGGAACTCAACAACATTTGCTCCGTTTGACTTGAACACGACTGTTCCCTGATTGCAGAGTATGCCAACCTTGTTCCATTCGCCAACAGGTTTTGTGTTCTGAGGGATGGCAGGGATAAGATCATAAAGTGAGCTGGCCAGGCGGTTTCCGTTGATGCCCTGTTTTCCATCGGGATGCTTTTCATTATCAAGGATCTGCATTTCCGGAGCCGATCTGTAGATCGGTTCACCCGGAACCTCCTGTCCCAGGAAGAATATACCGCTGTTTCCGACCGGAGATATCTTCCACTCCAGTTCCAGTTCAAAGTTTGACAGTTTCCTGTCGTAGATAATATCACCTCCTCCGCCAGGACTCATGCAGTGAAGTGTTCCGTCAACAACCTCCCATCCCTTTTCAGGGAATGCGGTTTTGTTGTAGCCTCTCCATCCTGTGGTTGTCTTGCCGTCAAATATGGTAATCCATCCGTCATCTGCTGATGATTTTGTCTTTCCGGTTGATGCGCATGATGTGATTCCCATGATAAGGACTAATGAGAACAGTATGTTTAGTAAGTTTACTATCTTCATAATCTATCTTGGTTAAGTTAATAATTAAGCGGGCATTTCAGGAAGTGACCAGCCGCTGCGATAGTTATGCTTAACCATTTCTGCTGCAAACTGCCTGGCGTTCATCGGGTCGGTCCACTTCTTGTTGAATGTCGGGTGGCCGTCCTTGATTGTGAATGCATCCTCGACGCAGATCCTTACTATATCTGTGTCGCCGATGTTGGTGAATTCCATTTTTTCGCCGTTCCATTCAAGCTCTTTGTTAAGGCCCTGAAGTCTCACTGCGAGAACTCCCATGACAACCATTTCATTGAACGGACCTGCTTCTGCAAAGTTCGACTTGGTCTGTACCCTGCTTTCCGGGCTCTCCTTGCATGCGCGCACCCAGTCCATCTCATGACCGCCATCTGTTGCTTTCTCAACACGTCTTTCGGTCTTTGGAACATTCGGAACACGGCCTGACAGCAGCCATGGATTTATTCCGTAGCAGCCACAGATAAGTGTGTCTTTCGTTCCATGGAAGAGAACGCCGCCACCCTGATCGTTCATATTCTTACCTGCAGGCCAGCCGGCAGGTTTTGCAGGCTGAAGTCCGCCGTCATACCAGGTAACTTCCACCTGAGGTAGTTTCATTTTGGCATTCTCCGGGGTAACCCTTTCAGGATATACAAGCTTCACCATCTGTGCGGCGGGGGCGCAATCGGTAAGAAGGAGTGTTGAGCTTCCCTGTGCTTTGACTGGGTATTGTAGTTTAAGTCCTTTGAATACCGGGTGAAGGATGTGGCATGCCATATCACCAAGTGCACCTGTTCCAAAGTCCCACCAGCCTCTCCAGTTCCACGGAGTGTAAAGGCTGTTATAAGGACGCATTTTTGTCGGGCCGATGAAGAGATCCCAGTTAAGCGTATCGGGAACCCACTCACCCTTTGGTACATTCAGTCCCTGCGGCCAGATAGGACGGTCGGTGAATGCCTCCACCTTCGTTACTTCACCGATTTCTCCGTTATTCAGCCATTCAACGACGAGGTCAACGCCTTCGGCTGATGAACCCTGGTTTCCCATCTGGGTTGCCACTTGATGCTTTGCGGTAAGTCTGGTAAGAAGCCTTGATTCGTAAACGGAGTGTGTAAGGGGCTTCTGCACATAAACATGCTTACCCATGGTCATCGCGGTAGCGGCAACGATGGCATGAGTATGGTCGGCCGTTGCAACTATCACGGCATCAATTGATTTACCCATCTCATCATACATCTTTCGCCAATCCCAATAGGGCTTGGCATCTGGGTTATCGGTAAAGACTTTTTTTGAATAGCCCCAGTCAACATCGCAGAGAGCAACGATGTTTTCAGAGCCTTTAACGTTTCTCAGGTTTGAATTACCCATCCCCCCTATTCCGACGACAGCTATATTGAGCTTATCGCTGGGAGCCCTGTGGCCGAAACCGCTGATCACAGAGCCGGGAAGAATAGTCAACCCTGCAGCAACAGCGCCTGTTCTTTCAATGAATGAACGGCGTGAAATGTTCTTTAAATCTTCTTTCATTTGTCAGATATTTTTACTTGGTTAGGGATTTGATTGATATGTAAAATTAATAATTTCCGGATGAATTGATATATTAATTAGAAATCCGCCCGTTAAATAATCTTAATTACATCTAAAGCTCACGGATCCAGATATTTCTGTAGGCAACAGGATGGCTGTGATCCTGAAGAGACAGCGGACCCGGGCCATGTTTCCGGACAGAATATTCAGGCATGCCGATATATAGTGTAGGACCGCGAAAGCTTATATTATTCTGGATCAGTACGCCGTTATGGAAAACGGTTACCCTGGGGGGTGTGAAGTATAAGGTGCTGTCATCTTCAAAGCGAGGAGCAGTGTAGACCACATCATATGTCTGCCATTCTCCGGGCATGCGGCAGGCATTCACCAGTGGCGGAGACTGTTTATAAAGACTGCCAGCCTGACCGTTCCGGTAGGTCCTGTTATCGTAATTATCAAGTACCTGTATCTCATAAAGATCCTGAAGAAATACTCCGCTGTTGCCCCTGTCCTGATCTTCGCCCCTGGCCGGTGACGGAGCTTTCCATTCAATATGGAGCTGAAAATCACTGAATCTCCTCATTGTCTGAATTTTCCCTGAACCGGGCACACAAACCATTGCCCCTTCTTCAATCTTCCATTTGGTAGGATTACCTTCGCCATCGGTCCACTCTTTGCTGATATCTGTTCCGTCAAACAGCACTATTGCATCTGATGGCGGCATTCCGGGCTGATCGCCCGGAATGACTTTCTGTATCTCGGGATCCCAGATCTCCGTCATTTCGGCTTTCATGGCTGCAGGGAACTTCTGCCCGAACGCCAGTACACTGATAATAAGTGTAAAAAATACAATTATAATTCGTTTCATGGTACGTTATTGGTTATTGATTATTGGTTATTAGTTATTCCGCGTGGTTGGCCCCCCTGGGGATCAGGGGTGCGGGCAGGCGGTTGCTGGTTACTGGTTTTTCAGTTTTATTGTTGCATTCGTAATAATTGGTTTTGCCCAGAAGCTTATGCTAAGTATATAAGCGAGCGTCAGGTAAAGGACAGTCATTCCTGCCTGAAGTCCGATCATATCCTTCAGCTTTCCGATAAGAAGTGATACGATTGCTCCTCCGGCAATCGCAGTGCAAAGGATACCGGCAAATGACCCGTGAGATTTATTGACGCTATTGAGTGCGAGGGAGAAGATTATTGCATACATCACAGAGAGGCAGAATCCGAGAGCCGGAAAGCCGAACAGGGCCCAGGAGGCTTTGCCAAAGAGAGTAGTCGTCAGGATTATCATGGCGGCTGCAGTGAATATTCTGAGTACCAGTTTGCTGTCCATGACCTTCAGAAGCACCATCCCCAGTATGCATCCAACCGTCATCATGCCCCAAAACAGGCCCACGGCCCTGGCACCTTCAACCTCAGGACGAAGGCCATGGTAGGTGCGCAGGAACTCGGAAATCCAGTTTGCGATACCTTGTTCGGTACCCACGTAGCAGAATATTCCCAGGAAGAAGAGTATCACTTTCTTCTGTTTAAAAAGCTCGACATGGGTTTCCCACGCTCCAACTATCTCATCTTCCTTCCGCTCAACCAACGGAAACCGGGATAGCAGGATTACAATCATCATCAGGAGGCTTACCATGGCAAATATCCAGTATATTGACACCCATGGAAGTTTATCGGGAGTAAGAAATGAGATTGATCCCAGGAATAATCCTTCATCAGGCACACCGTCGCCGAGGTGCAGCACCAGGTACGAATATACAAAGGGGCTCAGGAACGAGGCAGCCCCGAATACCAGCTGTGCGATCACCGAGTTGAATGCAAAATGCTCCTCCCCTCCCGTTACCCTGAGCAGCGGATAGATGGCAACCTGGAGGATCGCCATGCCGCTGCCGATCATGAACAGGGAGCAGAGGAATACCGGGAAAACCGGGAACAGCGTAAAAAGCAATGCACCGCCGAGGGCCAGTATCCAGGCAAGAATAAGACATTTCTTTTCGCCGTATTTCTGGATTATCATGCCTGAGGGTATCGACATCAGGGCATAAGCGATAAAGAATGAAAACGGCAGCATTCCGGTGAGAGTTCCGCTCAATGTGAAACTGTCGCTTACATTCGGATTTATCGCGCCAAGAATGTTGGTCAGAAAGGAAATTGCAAAGAAAATCAGGAAAATAAGAGCGACGAGGTAATAGTTACGTTTCATGGTTTTTATTCCTACATTTAAAGTCTCTAAAAATAACATTATTTTAACTACCGGTAAATTTTTATGGAAAAGAAGTTATTTTTTCTTGAGCACGGGAACACCAGATTCACAAAGGTATTTCAGATCATATTGGGCATCCTCTGTTTTATAATAGCACTGTACTGGCTTATCTTCAATTTCCAGGCGTTCAAAACTGAAAGCAGGCTGTGGATCACCATAGTTTTCCTGATCCTGTTCGGAGTATGGGAGATTCTTGCCGGAAGCGGCAGAACAAGGAAATATATCTCAACTGAAGCCGGGAAGATTGTTCTTAAACAGAATTCAGTGCTTCCTCCGGTTGAACTGAAACCTGCCGACCTGGAGAAAATCGAATTGTTCCCCCTGAGCATAAGCTTTAAAATGAAAAACCGGAGCAGCATCATGTTTCGCTTCGGCCTCTCCTTCACTGAGATAATTGAGCCGGTCAGGAATGAAATCATTGAATTTGCCGGGATCAACAGTATTCCGGCAGAGATAAAGGATGAAGAATTGTAACTTTACATGATCCTGTCATTTTAGCCATGATTTCCCTTTTCAGCAAACATGAAGATAAGATCGAATGCCTGTTATGCCCTCACCGGTGCATGATCGCTGAAGGCAAAACCGGCATTTGCGGAGTGAGGAAGAACAATGCAGGATCAGTTGAACTGATTACCTACGGAGTACTTTCAGGATATACGCTCGACCCGGTGGAAAAGAAACCGCTGTACCATTTCTATCCCGGAACAAATATCCTTTCGATGGGCTCATACGGTTGCAACCTGAGGTGCGACTTCTGCCAGAATTATACGATCTCCCAGCGGGTATCATCAGGCTTCGTTTCAAGGACAGGGATCGACACCATCCTTCACGACGCTCACAACGCACTGCATAACATCGGCATTGCCTTTACATATAATGAACCTGTCATCTGGTTCGAGTTCATCAGCGACGTAGCACGAAAAGCCAGGAAGAAAGGATTAAAAACCGTAATGGTGAGCAACGGGTATGTCAACAGGGAGCCGCTTGATGAGATCATATCGTTCACAGATGCGTTCAACATTGACCTTAAGGCATTCAATGACGACTTCTATAAAATGCTTACAGGAGGCAGCCTTGAGCCTGTGACCAAAGCCCTGAAGCAGATCGCACTATCGGGCAAACACCTGGAGATCACGACACTTGTCATTCCCGGGCAGAATGATGATGAAGGTGAAATGGCCAGGCAGACTGAATGGATAGCCGGGGAACTGGGCAGGGATGTGCCTTTCCACCTTAGCAGGTATTTCCCGATGTATAAAAGGGAAGATCCGTCAACCCCGACCGGGTCCCTTAAGCGGCTTGCTGAAATTGCTTCTAAAAGCCTAAGGTATGTTTATGTAGGAAACATTTCATCTGATTCCGGGCAAAATACTCACTGCCCGCAATGCGGAAAGGTTGTAACAAAAAGATCAGGATATCAGGTAAAGCTACAGAATCTTGACCGGGAAGGCAGCTGCAACAGGTGCGGCACAAAGATATACAGGCACTTTACTTCTTTCTCTTCTTCGATACAGAACTGAGCCTCTTTGATTTAACCTGCCCTGAATGCTGCAATGCTTTTCATAGCTCTTTCAATGTACATCTCCCTTATTTCTGCTATCAGAGGGACCTTCACGTTAAAGTACCTGTCATCGATACAGCAGAACGGCAGTACCATTGGCGATGTACCCGTCATGAAAACAGCATCATAATCCGATATTCTGTCAGCCTTTACGCAAGCCATTTTTATGCTGATGCCGTTCCCGTTGCAGATTTCAAGAATATGCTTCCTGGTTATCCCGCTGAGTATCATATTTTCAGGAGCAGTAACGAGAGTATCCCCCCTGAGGAAAAATATATTTGACCTGCTTCCTTCAGTAATTTGTCCCTTTTCGTTGACCAGCAGAGCCTCGTAACTTCCGTCCAGGATAAGCTTATGGAATATCTCTGACCGCAGCTTATGATTGATCACTTTTGATGCCGGATCCTTCCTCTCCGCATAGAAAAGTGTCCCCTTCACTCCTCTCCTGTACTGTTCAACGGAGGGATAGACAGGTTCAATGAAATATGCAAGATAGTTTTCCGATCCCTTGTTGTAGTTGAATACTATCTTAAGGTTATTCTCCTTCTTCTTATCCCACTTTACAAGGCTTATAATGTCTTTTTTCAGGGCACCAGGATCTGCAAGAATCTTTTTTTTCTGCAGCTTTACGCTTGAAGCGAGCCTCTCCATGTGATCGTTGAAAAACACGGGAAATCCTTTCGACATCCTTATCACCTCATAAACTGAATCGCCTTCATATACAAGTGAATTGACAAATGAATCGGACGATTGCAGGCTGCCGTTCAGAATAAACTTCTTTCCGTGGCACTCATTCATGATCATAAATGTTGAGGAAACAAAAATACAAACAATTAACTTCTCTCCCCTCAAATCTGATTATATTCGTGTGGCATTTACTCATCGCCTGATGTATGCAATTATCGACATAGAGACAACAGGAGGCAGCGCGAGGATCGAGAAGATAACGGAAGTCGCTATCTATCAGTATGACGGAGAAAGGATCACCGGAGAATTTGTCTCACTTGTAAATCCTGAACGGAACATTCCATATTTCATTACGAATCTTACGGGGATAACTAACGAAATGGTCGAGAATGCTCCAAAATTCTTTGAGATCGCGAAGAAGATCGTTGAATTTACGGAAGGAAGGGCATTTATCGCACATAACGCCAGGTTTGACTATTCGTTCATAAGGCAGGAATTCAAATCACTGGGATTCAATTACAGGAGGAAATTAATTGATACGGTTACCCTCAGCAGGAAGCTCTTCCCTGGTTACAGGTCATATAGTCTGGGAAACATATGCAGGGAACTGAAGATCGCTATAAACGGAAGACACAGGGCAGCGGGAGACGCACTTGCTACCGTCAGGCTCTTTGAAATGCTTCTTGAAAAAGACAGGGAGGTTAACGGAATCCGATCAAACCTGATAAGGAATACAAGGCTTTCAAAACTAAACCCCAGGCTTGATATTTCAAAACTCGATCAGATACCCGATGAACCGGGGGTTTACTACTTCTATAATGAAAGAGGTGACCTTATCTATATCGGTAAAAGCCGGAACCTGAGGGAAAGAATCAGCACTCACCTCTCAAACAACACGTCAGGCAGATCAATGGAAATGCGCGACCTGATAGCAGATATTGACTGGGTAGAGACCGGCAGCGAGCTTATTGCACTGCTCAGGGAATCATATGAAATCAAGGAGAACAAACCTGTTTATAACAGGGCTCAGCGAAGAACTGGTTTTCAGTGGGCCATCTACAGCTTCTTCGACACGAAAGGCTACCTGAATTTCAGGTTCGGACAGACAAACTCAGATGAGAATCCGCTATCAGTCTTCAGCACCCGTGACAAGGCCAGATCGAGGCTTGAGGGACTTACTGAAAAGCACAGGCTTTGCCAGAAGCTGGCTGGCCTATATGAGTCAGAGGATGCCTGCTTTCATTACCAGGTGGGCATATGCAAAGGTGCATGCTGTGGCATTGAGAGCCCAAAGGATTACAATGAACGCGCCCTCAGGGCAGCAGACGAGTTTGTCTTCTCGCGGCGTAATTTCTTCATCATAGATAAAGGAAGGGATGATGATGAAAGATGTGCAGTCAGGATTATGAACGGTAAATTCACAGGCTATGGTTACTTCCACATTAACGATATGGGATTCGGTCTTTCGGCAGTTCATGACTGCATCGAGCCGGCACGCGATAATAGTGACATCCAGGTAATCCTTAAGCAGTACCTCAGAAGCAACAGGGTCGAAAAGATAATTGAATTTTGATGGATGAGATTCTTCGCTCCACTTCGTTCCGCTCATCTCCGTCATATTTCGCAACACTTAAAATAGTTTTATATATTTGATATAACCAATAACAAGCAACAAGCAACTAATATGTCTCTCTTCAAACGAACAACCAAAGACCTGATCATCAAGATCGATGAGTTCTTCGACAATGTTGAACTCGGACTGCTTGTATTCAGGGAAAGCATTAGATCTTATATCGATAAGGATTGGGAGGCTTTCAACAGGCACCTTCAGAAAGTGGATACCCTTGAAGGTAATGCTGACAAGCTTCAGCGGTCGATAGAGAACGATATGATCACTCATTCAATTCTGCCGCAGCACAGGGAAGAGGTAATAAGACTCATTGATGAGATCGATGAGATCATGGATACCGTAAAGAAGTCTCTGAATGAGTTCATAATAGAGATGCCCGGGATACCGTCCGACCTGAATAAGGATATCGTCAGTCTTGCCGACGCTTCAGCATCAGCTGCTGAAGAGCTGATACCTGCAGCCAGAGCCTATTTCATAACTCCGTACACAGTAAGGGAAAAGCTGCTGAAGGTCTATTATTTTGAAAGCGAGACCGACAAGATTGCGATCAGAACAAAGAAGCGCATCTTCCAGGAAATGAACGAAATAGACCTTGCTCACAAGGCGCATCTGAGGTATATTATTCATCATATTGAAGCGATCTCCGATATGGCCCAGAAGGCAGCAGACCGGCTGGCGGCAATGGCTATTAAGATAATAATATAAATAGTTGCTGGTTGCTGGTTACTGGTTAAAAACAACAAACAACAAGCAACAAGGAACAAGCAACAAGCAACAAGGAACAAGCAACTAGGAACAAGTAACATGATCCTATTCTTCCTTACCAGCGGTCTTTTTCTCGGCTGGTCCCTTGGGGCCAACGATGCCTCAAATGTATTTGGCTCAGCGGTCGGCTCAAAGATGGTTACCTTCAGGAAAGCCGCAATTATTGCTTCAATCGCGGTTATCCTTGGAGCAGTGTTTCAGGGTGCCGGAACTTCTGATACTCTTGGAAAACTGGGAGCTGTCAACTCAATAGGTGGATCATTCACCCTCGCCCTGGCAGCAGCTGTCACAGTATATGCAATGACAAAATTCTCGCTTCCCGTTTCCACAACCCAGGCAATCGTAGGTGCAATAATAGGATGGAACCTCTTCACTGGTAACAGTACCGATTCAGGAACTCTTTCAAAGATAGTCGTCACCTGGGTCTCCGGACCGGTGCTGGGAGCTTTGTTCGCAATACTTCTTTATATACTGATCGTAAAGGTCAAAAAAACATCAAAGATACACCTGATCAGGTTTGAAACATTCCTTAAAGCAGGACTAATCGCTGCCGGAGCTTTCGGAGCTTATAGCCTGGGAGCCAACAATATAGCCAATGTCATGGGAGTGTTTGTACTTGCATTCAACCTGCAGGAAATAGACCTGGGCATTTTCACTCTTTCATCCGCACAGCAGCTGTTCCTCCTGGGCAGTATCGCAATAGCAGCAGGCATATTAACCTATTCAAAGAAGGTTATGGAGACAGTCGGAGCCAACATAATTGAGCTTTCATCTGAAGCCGCCCTGGTGGTTGTCCTGGCCCAGTCTCTTGTGCTCTTCATCTTTTCATCTTCGGGATTATCCAATTTCTTCGTCAGGATCGGACTTCCTCCGATTCCCATGGTACCTGTCTCAAGCTCGCAGGTTATAGTAGGATGCGTAATCGGAATAGGGCTCTGGAAGGGTGCACGGAACATAAATTTCAGGCTGCTCGGGGAAATATGTATCGGCTGGATCGCCACTCCCATTATTTCAGGTCTGCTTGCATTCTTCTCTCTCTTTTTTGTGAAGAACATTTTTAATATTGATGTCGGACAAAAAGTCATTGGCGCCATTGCTCCTGATCCGGTCGTTACATTCGACCCGGCTGTCTCAGAGATATTAAGATACCTTCTCCTTGCTATCCTGATAACAGGATTTATCGTGGCTTTATTTTATTACCTGCTTGGCAGGAAGAAGAAAAGAGACCTCCGGGTATCGGAAGAAAAATTCTGGCATTATCTGAAATGAATTAGTTTCTACTCCTGATTACATTTTTCTTATCAGGGGGACGGATATTCTTCACTTCAACTATTTCCTCAAGAATAAGCACCATATCACTGTCGACCGGTGGTGTAACTGTCAGAACTGCTCCGTCATCGGTTCCTGTGCCATTGATATATGTGTTTATTACAGGATCGAACCACCTTACTGAATAGTTGTGTCCGGCAGGTTTCCGGATCATAATTGTTTGTTTAACAGGTATATAAGCAAAAATTGTTTTACTGTCTGTTGTTTTGGTAACTGAAACAAACTGGTTATAGACTTTATCTCCCGGTTGTTCAACAAGAAGCTCCTGTGCCGGGTAAAAATTCCACCAGGCAAACCTTTTTATGAACTGTGCCAGGTACCCCATCTGTATCGATCCCGGGAAGTTGATGCTTACATCCCATGATGATGTACCCGTTGCGTCCTCATGGTTCAGGATCTTCTCTCCTTCACGGAGCCATGGCCAGATACCGTTTGCACCATAAGTAACACCGGCAATCGGTGTGGCAAAGATGCTCCAGTACGAAGCATTCCTTACATCCCTGTCTGTAATTCTGAAGAGGATCTGTTCATAATTCGGTTCAAGGTTAATGAGCGGCCGCGCCGGAAGATGATTCCACATTTTGCTCATGGGTCCTTTTGTTATCCAGTTTACCGTTCCTTCAGAGTTGCTGTGGCTGCTCTGGTAACCAATGATATCAAGCCATGGTTCATCCTTGTACACCTCCCCTATCCATGATATTCCGCTCGGATGCTGGGTTACTATCCCCTGGTGCTTTCCGTCAAACACTGCGCGGCCGATTGTTTTCCACCTCTGCTCATGGGTTCCGGTGTAAAAGCCGTCACCGCCAAGGATCCAGACGACATGGTTGCCTCCATACCTGGCAACAATATATTTTGCAAGCAATATAGCCTGATCGTCGGGCAGGTAATACCCTGGACTCAGTTCCCTGCCCGCCGCTACCGGCAATGCCCACAGGACTACCGGTGCTGCAACTAGTCCATACTCATTTATCTTATCAATCTTCGTGTCGATGAGCCGGAAGAATTCGGGATTTACTCTTACCAGGCCGCATCCTTCAAATGCCGTAAGCCCCTCACTGCTCTTATCTCCTCCCCTCCATTGGGTTGTCACAAACTGGATTGCACTGTAGCTGTTGCTCACCCTCTGATATAGGTACTTGTCCCATTCCTCATTGGTTGATCTGAGTGCGCCGTTCCATGCGGTGCAGGCAAGCCAGAAGAAGGGAGTGCCGTCGGCATGGGTCAGGTAATAGGTTCCGGGCGGGTTGATAATTGGGCCATGTTTGTAGATGTCTTTTTCAACTGTATTGGGCTTGCACAGGAATGATCCGCTCTGGACGCCAAGCCCCGGATTCTTCTTGTCGGAGCAGACAGTTTCGTATGTCCACTTACCTGTTTCAGTTGGCATGAACCTTGCCTTCCATGCTGTTCCTCCGTCCCAGAACCCGTTGATTGTCTTCTTAATACCCGTTGGAGAAGTGAAGGTCACCTCGAAGGTTCTGACATCCTGCAACGGGTTCTCATAGTCAACATTGCTGGTAAACGCCAGCTCATACTTATGCCATTTCACTGCATCAGGATTTTGCGATTTAAGTGAATGACATACTGCAAGCAAAAAAAGGAACTGAAATAACTTTCTCATACTACATATTATTGTTAAGACATTTATCTTTAATAAGGATAATAAAATACATGATTTCCTGGTGATTCTTAGCGCCTTGGCGCCTTTGTGGCATTTTTTTTTGCCGCCAAGACGCAAAGACGCTAAGGTCCACAAAACCTGTCATCGAAAATTCAGTTTAAGATAGGAATAAATTTAATTAACTTGGTATAAAAAAAGAGATATGATTATTGAAAAGATCAGAGCCGAAATCAGAAAGAATGCTGACGAAAAGACCAGGATCCAGGGTGAGAGGTTCTTCAAGGAGAATGTCAGAATTTATGGACTAAAGTCAACCCAGACACAGCAGATTGGTAAAGATTATTACGGGACTTTACCTGACAAATCAAAAGCAAATGTTTTTTCGCTATGCGAAGAATTATGGCAGTCAGGCTATATGGAAGAATCATTCATTGCCTGCAACTGGTCATATAATGTAAGAAAGCAATACGAACCTGCTGATTTCAAAATATTTGAGAGGTGGGTGAACAAATATGTAACCAACTGGGCCTCCTGCGATACGCTGTGCAATCATACCGTAGGAACATTCATTGAAATGTACCCCTCATATATCATGGAGCTTAAAAGATGGTCAAAGTCGGATAACCGCTGGGTGAAGCGCGCTTCTGCAGTCACACTGATTGTACCTGCCCGTAAAGGAATGTTTCTTGACGACATCTTTGAGATAGCAGACATACTTCATTCAGATCCGGACGATATGGTTCAGAAAGGTTACGGCTGGATGCTCAAGGTTGCAAGTCAGGCACACCAGAAAGAGGTATTTGACTATGTAATGAGAAAGAAGAAGACCATGCCACGGACAGCGTTAAGGTATGCAATTGAAAAGATGCCTCCGGAATTAAAAGCAAAAGCAATGGCAAAATAACGGAAGCAGTTGCTTAACTTTACATCTGAAAAAGGATAAAAGATGAAAGCCAGAATATTATTTATAGTATTAACCATGATCGCTCCTATGGTTTCACATGCGCAGGACAGGGTAACAGGACACGACTTTGCCACAAGGTCGGAAGTGATAGCAGCCAATGGAATGGCGGCAACAAGCCAGCCTCTGGCAACACAGGTTGCCATTGACATTCTTAAAAAAGGCGGCAACGCCATCGACGCTGCAATAGCCGCAAACGCGATGCTCGGGCTTGTTGAACCGACAGGCAGCGGCATCGGAGGCGACCTTTTTGCAATAATCTGGAGCGCCGACAAGAAAAAGCTTTACGGCCTGAATGCCAGCGGAAGATCGCCCCGGTCGCTCAAGCTGGAGTATTTCAAGGAGAATGGCTATGAATTCATCCCTTCCCGAGGGCCACTGCCTGTATCTGTTCCGGGTTGCGTTGACGGCTGGTTTGAGATGCACGAAATGTTCGGGCGACTTACTATGAAAGATATCCTTCAGCCCGCAATAAGCTATGCCCGGGAAGGATTTCCCGTGTCGGAGGTGATAGCTTACTATCTTGCAAGCAATGTAAAAGCTCTTGAAGAATACCCGAATATAAAAGAAGTATATTCCCCGGGAGGAAAAGTGCCTGCCAAAGGCGAGATATTTAAAAATCCGTACCTGGCAAATACTCTTGAAAAAATAGTTAAAGGAGGAAGGAACGAGTTCTACAGGGGAAGCATAGCAAAAGAGATAGCAGCTTTTATGAAAAAGCAGGGCGGATTCCTTACCTATGATGACCTTTCGCGCCACCACTCCGAATGGATTGAACCAGTTAAAACAACTTACCGCGGTTACGAAGTATGGGAACTTCCGCCTAACGGACAGGGTATAGCAGCTCTACAGATTCTGAACATCCTTGAGGGTTATGACATTGCTTCAATGGGCTTTGGATCAGCCGAATATGTGCATCTCTTCACTGAAGCCAAGAAAATCGCTTTCGAAGACAGGGCAAAATATTATACTGATCCGCTTTTCGCAAAAGTTCCGGTAGATCAGCTGATATCAAAGAAATATGCTGCAGAAAGACGCAAACTGATCAATCCGGAGAGAGCCGGAAGAGTATATGATGCAGGTGTGATTGAAGCGGGCAACACCATTTACATGACTGTTGTCGATAAATACGGCAACATGGTTTCGCTCATCCAGAGCAACTACCGCGGAATGGGATCAGGCATGTGTCCGACAGGTATGGGATTCATTCTCCAGGACAGGGGTGAGATGTTCAGTCTGGCGCCTGGACATGCGAATGTTTATGCCCCGGGGAAAAGGCCTTTCCACACAATCATCCCTGCATTCATCACAAAAGGCGGCAAGCCTTGGATAAGCTTTGGCGTCATGGGTGGCGACATGCAGCCGCAGGGGCATGTTCAGATAGTATGCAACATTATTGATTTCAAGATGAACCTCCAGGAGGCAGGCGATGCCCCAAGGATATATCATACAGGCTCATCAGAGCCCACAGGAGAGCAGATGACTGACGGAGGGGTGCTTCATCTCGAGAGCGGATTCCGTCCGGAGGTAGTCCAGAAGCTGATGTCGATGGGCCACAGGATACAAGGCAACCTGGGAGGCTTCGGCGGCTACCAGGCAATCATGTGGGACGAGAAGAACAAGGTGTACTATGGAGCATCGGAGTCGCGGAAGGACGGACACGCGGCGGGGTATTAAACGGCGCAAGGGCGTTAAGGCGTAAAGGCGTTACGGCTAAGCGACAGGCTGATATTTTTATTTCCCCCTCTCGCCCTCACCCACTCTCCCCTTCCTTCTTGCCGCTGTACCGCTGCGCCGCTGCGCCTCTCTTTTATTGAATCCCATTTGCATTTTCCGGTACTTTGTTGTATCTTAACTGTTTTGTACCAATTCCGGAACCATGGCAGCAACCAATGAACTTCTTATCCAGAAAGTATTTCAGGAAATGCTGAAGTACAAACCATCAATGCAAAAGATGCTTATTGCCGATGAGGAGGAAGAGGAAACCCTTGATCCGCGCCTGCTCGGCGACCTCATTATCAGGAACTTCCCGTGGCCAATCGGGGTGGAGCTGCGGAGGCTCTTCTCCGCATCAACACGCCAGCTCGACAGGATGCGCCTCGATCAGATATTCAAAACGATTGAACGCACGATGCAGTTCGTGAGTTTCCTCATGATATCACAGCTCTGGAAAGACACAAAGGAGAAGAAACTTGTCCTGCCGGATGGATTTAAGAAAGAATTCAGCGACCGGATAGCTGTCCTTAGCATGGGTAATTATACCTGGCTCATCAGGGCGATCGGCACCTTCATGCAGGAAAAAGGCATCCCGTGGTTCATGCCTGAGATGAGCGAGAACTTTGACAAGAAATTCTATGCAGCACTGGATTTCTGGGTCCCGGAGCGTAATGAGATAGGGCATTATCAGATCAACCTCACAAACGAGGAGATAGAGAAACGGTGTGTGGAATATGAGGAAAAGCTCTCATTGATACTTGAGAAGCTTGCCTTTATCGCAAAATACAAACTCGTTTCAGTGCGTGAGATAAAAGTCATCCATCCAAAGAACCAGGAGGCAAAATTCAATCACCTGATAGATCTTCTGAGCAGTTCCGACTCGGGATTCAAGGCCCAGGAGCTTGAGGAATCCAAATTTGCCGAGAGCAGTTCAGTTCTGCTTATGAAGTCACTCAAGTCATTTGATGAATACCTTAACCTCTCCCCTCTTGTGATCGACACAAATGCTGAGGTGATTGATGACAAGGAGAAGTTCGACATCAAGAAAGACATATTCCTGTACACCAAGTTCAGGGGCGACCAGCTGATGTATGTAGGCACTGAAGTAACCGAGAAGTGCGACCTGCGCAGCCTGCATAACTACAGCATACTGGTGGATCAGTTTAAGGATATGCTGGTTACTATCACAGGGTAAAGCCAACAAAAACATAACGTTGCTGGTTGCTGGTTACTGGTTGCTGGTTTGATCTGATAATATTTTTAACAAGCAACAAGGAACCAGGAACGAGCAACATCAAAATAGAAATTGAAACTTACAATGAGATCACCTTTTAAGTTTCTTGACAGCTATACTAAAGATGACAGGGCAATTTTTTTTGGCCGCGACCGCGAGATAGAAGAGCTTTATCACCGGGTGTTCGAGAGTAAGATCATGCTTGTTTACGGGGTCTCCGGAACAGGCAAGTCATCGCTTATCCACTGCGGGCTGGCTAACAAGTTCCAGGATACCGACTGGCTGCCGATAGTAATACGCCGCGGAGGGAACATAATTGAAAGCATGGCTGCAGGCATCCGTTCGGCTTCGCTCACTGATCAGCAAAATAAATTCTTAACTCCTTCAGATTTTAAAAAAGGGGTCCGCTCTCTTTATCTTGATCATTACAAACCTGTCTTTTTCATATTTGACCAGTTCGAGGAGCTCTTTATTTTTGGAAATAAGGAAGAGCGCCGGTCATTCATTCATATTGTTAAATCATTAACAGAATC
>JAZDMU010000009.1:0-18972 GCA_043800695.1 Bacteroidota bacterium | reverse complement strand
ATATCTGCAGAAATTTTAAGAAGTAATTTCAGACATTTGATTTATTAACTTTGAAACTCATAAATTGTTAATACTTGCTATAGTATTAACTTTACTTATTCCGAAAACCCATGATGTGTAATCCGTGTCATCTTTTTCAGTTGTGCCGTTGAGCCGTTACGCCGTTATGCCTCTATCTAAAAAGGTATAAAAACCCTCTATATTCCTTGCTGTCGTACCTTATATCGTCCCAGCCGAGGGCGCGTATTATATAATAGTACACTCCCGGGGCTGCCTTTATTGAAGAATTGTTAATGTGTCCGTCCCAGCCCGTCCAGTCTTTTAGCGCTTCCCCTTCACCGCTGAATCCATAAACCTTCATCCCCGACTGGCTGAATATCTCCATGCTCACATATCTTATCGACTTGGAGTAAACCATGAAGCTATCGTTGTACCCGTCGCCGTCGGGTGTGAATACATTGGGTATTCCAAGATCTGAAGGCTCAACTGTAATGGTTGTCGACCTGAGCGAATCAATGCAGTGCCGGTCGCTTTCAATTGTCAGCAGTACCGTGTATTCACCTGGTTTATAATATACATGAAGATCCGGATTTTCAAGGTCGGAGGTGGTGCTGTCGCCAAAATCCCATGAATATATATACCCCCTTATTGAAGAGTTTGTGAATGCCACTTCAAGCGGAGCTTCTCCTTCGGCCGGGTCAAAAGTAAAATCGGCGTTTACATGGATCGATTCATAGAAAAAAGAGGACTCACTGCTGCATCCCAGGGAGTTAAGTTTCAGCTTATATGTAAGATCTTCAAGGGGAGGTGAATATGTGACTGGATTAATATCTGTGGTAGGACGAGGGATGGTGGATGAGGGATCGGACGACCACTCGAATGTAAGCTGATTCCTCAGGTTAAGAGGCACGCCAGTATTTATATCATAATAACGGAAAGTCTTGACAGTTGCCGATGTATCACCCTGCAGCTTTACATAATTGCAGTTTTTCATGGGATTATAAAGCTGGGCAAGAACGAAGGAGGGCTTGTCAAACCCTATCCAGCCTGTCAGGGTGGTATCAGTTATTCCGGCATCCTCAATATCAACTTTATATCCTCCTTCAGACAATATACTTATTGACGATGAGGTGACTGCTGTGTCTGTCTTTATATCTGTGCTGAAGCTGTTAGTACCTTCGTTCCATCTGTACCATTTGAAAGTAAAAAGCCCTCCTCCTCCCGGCCTTGCAGCGGTAAGAGTACCCGTTTCTGTCCCGGTTGCGCCACAGTAAATAAAGACAGGATCTTGCGAAGCAGGCGCCGAAGGGTATGTAGTATATCTTATTGATACAGCTCCCGGGGCTGTAAGCTGGCCATTAACTAAGAGAGGCAGAAACAGGGCTGTAAAAACGATCCAATAACGCACAGGCAATCTGGAGTTTCTGTTTATAACGGATTAAATGATCCGGTTTGTATAATCGAACACAATTATAATAAAAATAAGGCTATCACACGATACAATACCTTTTCAGCTCCTCCTCCAACTCCTCCTCTTTGTTATAATTACCCTTTTTACACATCTTTTTCTATGCCACAGTTTATAAGTGGGAGATTCCTCATTACGCCTCCTTCGTTGGCATTGGTCCTTAAACGAACCTGTCTGAAATGTCCTCACAATGACGTCAGTAAAAAGTGCAGGGGATTCCTCACATCGCCTCCTTCGTCGGCTTCGTTCGGAATGACAGGATGTTTGTGTTAAGATGGGAAAGAGGCGGCGCGTTTTTCAATAATCTGTCTCCAAGATCAAATTTAGTGTAAAACGCGCCGCCTCTTTCCCAAAATACCCTAAAGCAACCTGTCATTCCGAACGAAGTGAGGAATCTCCTGAATATCAGCACCATAATATTGTTCATGAATGAAAATTACTTAGTCTTAAAGGAAGCGGTCAGGGAAGGGTTAAGTGATCTAAAATAAGCGATTGATGTTGCAACCAAAAGTCAGGTTAACCAGCCATTGTATGTTAATAAATAATCTTTTGAATTTTTCAACTTTCAGTTTCGCTTATGTTGTATTTGCTATTTTTGTTTCGCTCCAGGCGCTGTAAATCTTATCAATAAATGACCCCCAATTACCTTAACGACCTGAATGAAGCTCAGCAGCATGCGGTTATCCACACGGAAGGACCTGCTCTTGTCATTGCCGGTGCAGGAGCAGGCAAGACAAGGGTCCTCACCTATCGCATTGCCCACTTGTTGCAGAAGGGAGTCCCCGCCGGTAAGATCCTTGCCCTCACATTCACAAACAAGGCGGCCGGTGAGATGAAAGAAAGAATCGCCAGGATAGCAGGCGCAGAGATAGCCCGTTATCTTTGGATGGGCACCTTTCACTCCATTTTTGCGAGAATACTCAGGATCGAAGGCGACAGGCTTGGGTATAAACCAAACTACACCATTTATGATGCCGTTGACTCAAAAAGCCTGGTAAGGTCAATTATTAAAGAACATAATCTTGACGATAACATATACAAGCCCGGAGCAATAGCCGCCAGGATTTCAACGGCCAAGAACAACCTTGTCACCCCGGCGATGTATTCAGGAGATGCAACAATGTATGAATATGACAAAGTAAGCAGAATGCCTCTTCTTGCCGAGATATACAGGATCTATTCATCGCGCTGTTTCAAGTCCAATGCCATGGATTTTGACGATCTTCTGATGAATACAAATATCCTCTTCAGGGATTATCCGGATGTGCTTGCAGATTATCAGGAGCGCTTCAGGTATATCCTGGTGGATGAGTACCAGGACACCAACTATGCCCAGTACCTCATAGTTAAGAGGCTTGCTGCAGTGCACCACAACCTGTGCGTCGTTGGTGATGATGCTCAGAGCATCTATTCATTCAGGGGAGCCAGGATAGAGAACATCCTCGAATTTAAAAACGATTACCCCGATTACAGGCTTTTCAAGCTTGAACAGAATTACAGGTCAACACAGACAATCGTTAATGCGGCCAATGAGATCATTGCAAACAATGAAGGACAGATCCATAAAACTGTCTTTTCAAAAAATGAACCCGGCGAAAAGATAGCAGTCATGCAGGCCATGACAGATACTGAGGAAGGATTCAACATTGCATCCGATATCCTTGACAAAAGCCTTTCACAGCAACTGGCATGGAACGACTTCGCGATACTCTACAGGACCAATGCCCAGAGCAGGATATTTGAAGAGACAATGCGCAGGAAGAACATCCCGTATAAGATCTACGGCGGACTTTCGTTCTACGAGCGAAAGGAGATAAAAGATATACTTGCCTATTTCAGGTTGGTGATCAATCCTAACGATGAGGAAAGTCTTAAAAGGTCAATAAACTACCCGAAAAGGGGCATCGGCGACACAACATTTGAAAAAATACTGGATCTTTCGGCAGAGCTCAACATCCCAGCCTGGGATATAGTTTCCGGGGCAGCCGCCTGGCAGAAACACTTCAACGCCGGTACTGTTAAAAAGCTTGCCGACTACGCTGAGCTGATCAGCCGGATGACCGGTGGTACTGATAAAACAGATGCATACACCAAAGCCAGGGAGATAGCAACTGTGTCAGGCATTATGAAAGATCTGAGGGATGGCAAGCTTCCGGAAGAGATAAGCCGCTATGAGAACCTTGAGGAACTTCTTAACGGAATAAAGATATTCACAGAGGCAGCCGAAACCAACGGCGAACCCTCAACCCTTGAAGCTTACATGGCGAGCGTGGCTCTCCTCACAGATCAGGACAATGAAAAGGAGGAAGAGCGGAACAAGGTGACACTCATGACCATGCATTCTGCCAAAGGGCTGGAATTCAGGCATGTATATATTGTCGGTATGGAAGATACATTGTTTCCGTCGCCGATGTCAGCCGGAAGCTCAAGGGAGCTTGAGGAGGAGAGGCGGCTTTTCTATGTAGCTCTCACCCGTGCCGAAAAGCTGGCAACGCTGAGCTATGCCCTTAACAGGTACAAGTGGGGAAACCTTGAGAAAAGCAATCCCAGCAGGTTCCTCAGGGAGATAGACCAGAAATATCTTCACTATCCCCAGACCGGAGGCAAGCCTTTCAATGCCAAAACCGACAGGAAGGATCTGTTCAGGGAGGAGACAACGGTTTATCCCGACAGGCCTAAGATGAGAAAACCACTGAAGGCAGTGGTTCAGCAAAGCACCCCTTTCAACGCAAGCGATCCGTCAGAATTTTCAGAAGGTGATGCCGTTCAGCATGAGAGATTCGGTAACGGCATAATAGTTACAATCGAAGGAGAGCCTCCGAACACGACTGCGTCTGTTGATTTCGAGAAAAATGGCAGGAAAAAACTGCTGTTAAGGTTTGCGAAACTAAGAAAAGCCTGATCCCACATGTACTCACCCCCAAAACCCCTTCCCTTAAGTCACATGTACCCACCCCCCGACCCCCTCGCTGCAAACCGGCTCTTCGCTAAAATAGCCCGCTGGGCTTATTTCTTAACGCTCAGCCCTCTACTTCGTAAGGAGGGGGTGAGTTCGTGTTGCAGGTGGGTTACTTCTTCTCCTGCTCCCCTGCCTGGTTGAAATTCATCTGTCTGAATGAGAATCCTGTTGTAGACATATCGTGCTTGTAGCCAAGGTTGACCTCTTTGGTCTCTGATTTCATCTCAAGTTCTCCTTTTTTACTATAGTTTTCCATACCGAGCACAACAGAATTGTCCAGTTCCTTGTATCCATAATATGGTGACATCCCGGCCTTTGAGAATGTTCTTCTGTCGGCCTGAAGCGTTAAATCTTTTGTGGCCCATATGAAACCATACTCTTTTGTTTCATTATCAACATATTTATATTCATCACACTTATACCCGGCAATGATTTTCGTATTCCCTGTTTTGGTAAAGGTAGCATCAGTATCTTCCCCAGTGTCCTGCCCTTCGGTACTATTCTCATCAGGTACCTCGCTTATGACCCCAATCCGCATCCCTCCCATGTCTGTCATCATCAAGAATGATTTGTTCCCGCCATCAAAAATGAAAGCACTAGTAATTGTCACATCTCCTCCAGTATCCTCGGTGGAACCTTCCATTTTTGATTCGAACCCTGCATCCTGTGTATTATCATTGAAATAGATGTAATAATCCATCTTCATCACATCCTTGTTATCATACATCTCTGCCTGGGTATAAATCCTGTTATTGAATGAATAGGATTCCTGATACTTTGAAGTTATTTTGCCCCCACCCATCAGTCCACCGAAGTTTAAGCCTCCTGCAGGCTTGTTTCCTGACTTACTGTCTGAATCTTCAGTCGTGTCAGCCTGCTCGTCAGATTCTGCTACTTGTGCTTCTGCAGCCTCCCGTTCAATCCTCTCCCTCTCAGCCTTGTCATATGCTTCCTGGGCTTCCTTCGTAGCTGCCGAGTCAATTTTCTTATCTGCCTCCTTGTTAAGCACATTGACGCCGGCATTGACCACCCTGCCCACCTTGTTCCTGAGAATGTTTCCAACCTGGGCATCTGTCACTGCCGGAATAGCGAAGATCAATAGAATAGTCAAGAGTATAGTACGTGTTTTCATGTTAAAAATTGGTTAGAGAATAAACAATAAAGTTACTGATATTTCAGTTCCTGTGCAAATCCCATACTAAAATGCCATTGGCTCAGGAGCAGCTTTCAAACGATGAATACCTGACTTATTGAGTTTAATTTCAACTATTTAAGCACATAATCAAATGGTAACAGATCTGCCACTCTTTGCCTGCTCATTCCCCCGGTCCATTTGATACGAAAGGGATCAAAATAACCCAGCCTGTTAAAAAAGACTGAATCCTCTGTTATTTCAAATGTTGATGAGGGTATTTTAGAGAAATAAGCTATATCATAGACCCCTCCGGGTCCCAGATATTTATCAGCAGAATCCATTCCGACAACAAGGCTGTCATAAGACATGGACTTGCCGGCTGAATTTTTTATTATAAAGCCTGACGAATCAAGAGTATTCTCCCACAACGACCTCATTAAATGCATCCTCGATCCCATGTAAGCAAGTCTTCTCCTTTTATGTGCTCTTTCCACTTCTTTTATCCCCAGTGTTGAATCTTCACTGAATATATAGTACCCTGCATATGTTAACGAATAGGGGGTTTGCGTGAACCTGAAAAAATCAAGGTAGAATGTAATATTGTAGCCGAGAGATTTATTGCTAATTATCAATGACCGGGGGGCATAGGCTGTCAGCATGAGCTTTTCATTATCATATTGGAATATTATCTCACTCTCATTCAGAATTCTGCAGTTATAAGCATTGACCGTCTCTCCTAAAAATTGCCGTTTGAAAGTATTCAGGTTGTAATTACGGGTTGTCCTTTCAAAAAATGATCTTTTAGAAGTAACCACAACCTCGTCAAGTTCATAAATTTTTGGTATGAGAAATACTATCAGGTTTCTATCTGATGTATAATCTGTTAGGAGAACTGAATTATAGCCAATTGCACTAATGGCTACAGGGAATTTCTGATCAGCCGGAGCATCAAGCTTGAAATTTCCCTGTCTGTCAGTTATCGTTCCAATTGTAGTGCCATTAAAGAACACACTTACGTTTGAAAGTGGCTGTTTTGTATTATTATCAAGGACAATGCCTTTAAGTTCCTGTGAGTGAGTTTGTAAACTTGCTGCTATCAGGATAATTATAATTATTGCTTTCTTCATCCGGCTGTAAAAGAAAATCACTTAAAGTTACATCTTATATACAAAAAACCTGCCGGAACAAAAGTTACCGGCAGGAGAAAACATATTAAGAAAGAAAACTGGTTACCCTTTTTATGCTGCCACTGCAACAGGTTCGGCAGGTTTTTCCTTTTCGATCAGCACTGACTGATACAGGGTAGCAAATGCACTTGATACCCACATTATTGCAGGGAAAATTCCGACAATGAAGAATATAAGTCCGAACAGAATAATGAAGATCGAAACAAATCCCATGGCAAAAATCCGCCATCCGTGTCCCCTTGTAAGCTTCCAGCTTAATTCAACAGCTTCAATGGGATCAAGCTTTTTATCCATAACGATGTAGGAGACAAATACAAGGCGGCATCCGATTATGATTCCGGGTATCAGGAGTGCAAAACATCCGAGTACAACCAGGGCTCCTACAAGAAGATTTGCCAGTACTATATGCAGGTAGTTCTGCCAGAAACCCCTTATGAGCAGTTCAAAATCGGGCTTGATCTTTCTCACTGCCTGTACAAATGTCATATCGGCTCCGTACTCAAAGACAGGTATAACAAACAGGGTGAACAGCAATGCAATGATTCCGAAGAATGTTGCCAGCATGCCTATTGATGCCCAGTTGATAAAACTGTCAAAATCCCCTGCCCAATGCCAGGGCGCACCATGAAAATCATCAGGGTCAAACTTGAAGTTTACCATGCTTGCGGGTCCTGATATAATCGCAACAACAATCACAATCAGAAACAGCCTGATGAAATTATCTGCCATTACTTTCCATCCTGTTCCAAAACTGTTCCCGAAGGTCGGTACCAGTCTGTATTCATTACTTGTTTCCATTCTGAGATTAAATTAGTTAATAAAAGAACAACTTCATGAGACAAATTTAAACCACCTTTTTACGATAGCCTTCATACTATTGTAGTGTTTTTTTCATTTCATACTTAAGTATTGGCACACTACTTTGGTAGGTATTGCTGTCTTCTGTCTGCCTTAAAATGGAAAAATCCGAAATCCGAAATCCGTTCCCACAAAACGGGATTTCGTCGTTATACTCCTCAAAATCCGAAATTTTCAGATACATTTACATAATAATGCTCAGGTATCTGGTCTGGATAGTTTTCCTGTTATCGGTTGCACTTGCAGCCGGAAGCATTGTCCTTGGCGCCAAGCTTCACAACAGGTACAGGACCGGACTCTTCTCATCAGTCCTCTATTTCCTGGTCTTCATCTTTACGTTTGGCTTTTACGGGATATGGGGACAAGTGATCATTGAATCATTCCTTTCTCCATATCTTGAAACAGCTATTATTGAGCGATTTACGAATATCTCCCTGCTTCTCGGACTTCCTTTTCTTGTTTTTGCCTGGCTTATGCTAATCCGGTTCGCCGGAGAAATATCGGGGAGAAAATATACCAACTGGCACCTGCTCTGGTTTCTGCTGATCAATTTTCTGATCATCATCACCCTGGGATGGTTAATCATTAAGGAGAACATTGTTGAACCTGCTGTGCTGTTGAGGTACTATTTCATCGGAATGACCCTTTACTTTACCACTGCTTCATCACTTCATATAGTTTTTCCTAAAAAAGGAAGATCTCCTATTCATGCTTATGACAGGAGGATAATTGCTTCAGGCATCTTCATTGCTATGCTTCTGCAAATTATCCCTCTGTTTTTCTTTGACGTCTCAGTGTATGTTGATCTGGTCTTCGTGATAATGTTCTTCGCGGTCAATGCTTTTCTTCCGGTCTATTTCACTTATGGAACTCTTATGTCACCCTTCAGTGAAGAGCCATGCAAGGAGATGTCATTTGAGGATTTCTGCAGGAAATTCGAGGTTTCACCACGGGAGACCGATATTATAAGAGAAATCTGCAACGGACTCAGTAACAAAGAAATAGCCAATAGACTTTTCATAAGTCTACAGACTGTCAAGGATCATTCACACCGGATCTATATCAAGACAAACGTCAGGAGCAGGGTGCAGTTGATAAATCTGGTGAAGGAGGAGACGACCCCCCATACTACATGAACCCATCCCCCTACCCCCTTCCTGCGACAGCAGGGAGGGGGACAAAGGGGGTGGGTACGTGTCGTCAGAGAGGGGGATAAGAGTGGGTGAGTACATGAAGTCTAGAACACCAAATACACTATCACCACCCCTCTATCAAATTCCAGCCCAAATTGATCGCCGGTTGCCTCGTTAAGCGTTGCTTCCCACCAGTTTCTGAGCTTTCTTTTATTCAGCGGATACTTCAGACCTGAAGTTGTTATTTCCGTTTCGGGATCAATGGCGAACAGGGATACCTGCTGGCCTTTGGCCGATGGCACCAGGCAGCTTTCGGTAAGCGGGTAAAAAATTCCTGTGTCTGTGACCATTATGACCCTTACGGTTTTTATATATTCAGCCAGCAATGAGATATTCCCTATCGTGTGGTCTTCCCGTTTGCCTGTTGCTCCGGTAATTAACAGCTCCCCGTATCCGGCCTCGCGGCACCACAATACTGCCTTTGTCAGGTCGTTGGTTTCCTGGTCATCATCCCTGTATATTTTGTCATAATATTTTTCAACTATCTCAGGATTAAGCGAATCGCAATCCCCTACAATGGCAAAAGGCTCAAGTCCGTACAGAACGAGTGAGTCTGCAGCTCCGTCACAGCAAATGATCCTTGCTGCATCCCGGAGGCAACTTAGCGGGATATCATGAACAGGAAAGCTTCCGTCAGCAAGAATGACAGTATCGGGGAGGTTCATGTTTTTCATCCCCGAAATTTACTAAAATTATCTGTTTTGCTTTAGCCGTCCGCTGCTAAGGTCGATCTGCTTCTGCGGAATAGGGTAAGTTACATCTTCAGGACCGACAACTGCACCATAGTACATGGCATTGCCCCAAGGCATGGACTTTTCATAATCAAGTATTCTATTCAGTTCTTCAACAGCAATCCCCCAGCGGTTGAGGTCAAACCATCTGTGCCCCTCCATTCCGAGCTCCAGCTTGCGTTCCATGCGAAGTGCCCTGCGGGCATAATCTGCATCGGAAAATGATGGATACAGTGAAATCACATAATTTGCAGCAGGTGAAACTCCGTCAGCTTCCTTTACAAAACCATCAGGATTTGCAGCTCTTGCCCTTACTGCATTAATATTCTCAAGGGCACCAGCCAGGTCACCGGTTTCTATCTGACATTCAGCAAGTAACAGAAGCACATCTGCATACCTGATCATCCGGTATCCGTTTGCAGTAAAACCTGACGTCCAGCTGCTGACATCGGTATAAATGCCTTCCTGCGATTTTTTATAAACCTGTTTCTTCGGGCTGTATGGTCCGGCATAAGTCTGGTCACGCACCCAGTCTGAGCCAGTGTGCACTCCCCAGTCCCAGTAAGGTATCCCCCGCCTGCCAACCGACCAGTCGAGTCTCGGATCAATCGGCCCTGCATCTTCAACAAATGGATCCGATGGCCTTAAACCCTGGTCGTTCTCCACAGGATCGAGGTTGTATGAGTTATCAGGAAGCGGCAATCCGCCTGAGGTCCTGAAAGAATTGACATACTCCTGTGTAGGCTGGAAGAATGAGCAGCAGCCGGCAGGGGAAGCGCCTGATTTATAGGGGAAATTGAGCGCTTCGCCATATCCCCCGTTCCATCCCCCTGAACCGTCATTCACCGAATACTGGACAGTATAAACAGCTTCAATACCGTTCCGGTTAACTATATCAAATATCTCACCGTATGTAGGTGCAAGCCCTATTGGCGAACCGTCAGGTTTCGTCCCATTAGTCTTAACATCAGCAAGCAGTACCAGTGCGCCTGGATAATCGTGGTACATTTGCATAAATGCTTTAGCCAGCAGCACTTTCGAAACCGTTCCGTTAAATCTTCCTATTGCATCCATATCATCAGGCAGTTTCGCCCCCTCCTGAAGATCAGTAATGATCTTTTCACGAATATCTTCAGTGTTTGTCAGGGTGTTCTGATCGGTAGTCTCATCAATATATGGTATCATTTCCCACATTCTCCATGCTTCAAAATGATACCATCCGCGCAGTGCCCTGGCCTGTTCCAGGAACAAGCCGGCCTGGTCCTGTGAAATTGTTCCATCCTCCAGAGCCTGATTTATCACCATAATCGTGGTATTGCACCTGGCTATGGCTTCATAAACTTCTTCCCATTTCCGGCTAATATAAGTGTTTGTGGCTGTTTCAGTGTATGATTTTATTGGCTGGCCATCCCATGAATCTCCTGCATCGGTGCCCTTGTTGGCAATCAGTCCCCGGATTTCGCTGTACAACCAGTTTGATGCAGCCGATTCCCAGCCAAAGTAGGAGACAGAACTTACCCCATCCAGCATTGAATATGCTCCTATCAGCAGAGCATCAATGCCATCTTCATTTGCCAGCGAGTACTGGTCAACCGAGTCGGCTGGCCTCACCTCAAGCCAATCTTTCCCGCAGGATATTGATACGGCTGCCAGGAAAAGGGTGACTATCAGCGATTTGACTTTTATTTTCATTTTGTTTATCATTTGTTACAGCGCAAGGTTTATTCCAAAAAGAAACTGTTTTACATTCGGATAATTGCCATAGTCTATCCCTGAGGCAAGGTCGCTTCCACCGATCTCAGGATCAAGCCCAGAATACTTTGTCAGTGTAAAGAGATTTACCGCCTGAAGATAAATTCTGAGCGATTTTGTCCTGATCCTGGTTAATTGAGCAGCGGGGAAGGAGTATCCAAGTTGCAGGCTTTTCAGCCTGAGATATGAGCCATCCTCGATATAATAGCTGCAAACCTGGGTATTTGTCGAAAAACCAGAGTAGTTTGTCGCCATAGGAACCGTTGCATCGGTTTTCAAGACAGTCCAGCTGTCATACAAAAGTGCTTTGCTTTTTTGCCCCTCGTATGAAGACCAGAAATCAGTATACCACTTATTATAATTGAATATCTCATTACCCTGCGATCCATAGAAGAATCCGGAAACATCAAAATTCTTCCAGGAGAGAGCAAGATCCAGACCGTATGTAAAATCCGGGTTGGGATTTCCAATGTATGTTTTATCACGGGAATCAATAAAATTTTTCCTTATGTAGCGTTCCTGCACCCAAAGCCAGTAAACGTTTGTCAGAGTATCGTGGTTCTCAAACTTCAGAAATCCGGGTCGTGCGTCAGCCTGATCAGGGGAATTATCGACATCCGTAATATTCTTAAAGATCCCCGCCACTTTATAGCCATAGAAAGAAGAGAGCGGCTGTCCCTCCTCGTTTCTGACAATGCTGCCTATTTCAGAGCTTCCTGAATAAAAATATTTCACAGATTCAGATATCCCGGTAATTTCATTATTGTACTTTGTGAAGATCATTGTCCCGCTGAAACCGAGATCACCCCATTTATCCTCGTACGATACTTCAATATCGATTCCGGTGTTTTTCATAGATCCGATGTTGATGAAGGGTGGACTTGCCTGTCCTGCCGTACCTGCAACCGGAGGATTATAAAGGAGGTCATCGGATTTCTTTAAATACCAGTCAAAAATGATCCTGATCCTTTCGCTGAATAATCCTGCATCAATCCCGATATCAGTAATATCACTTTCTTCCCATTTTATATTGTTATTCCCGGCCTGATATGGGAAATATCCCGTAGCAGGAGAATTGAATGTACCGTAAAGGTCATAATATGATCCTCCTATATCCGCTCCGAAGACGTATGCAGAATAACGCGGCGAAATGGCATACTGATTCCCTGTCTTTCCCCACGATCCTCTGATCTTCATGTCTGAGATCCAGCTCAGGCTCTCCATAAACGGTTCATTGCTTAAATGCCATCCTGCTGAAAATGAAGGGAAATATGCATATCTGTTCGTTTCACCGAACCTTGAACATCCGTCGCGGCGCATGGAAAAACCTATTGTATACCTGTCTGCATAAGAATAATCAGCCTTTATGAATAATGAAAGCATCCTTGTCCTTGTGAATTCGGTTGTATCCGATTCATCTACTGAATAAGGAGGTACATCAAGACTGAGATGAGAAAAGGATGAAAGGCTGCCGATATCATATTCTGTTGCTTCCCATCCGGAAATTGCATTGATATTATGTCTGCCAAACTGCCTGTTGAATCTAAGTGCATTGGTCCACGTCCAGCTGCTTCTGAAAGTTGTATGCTCTTTCAGACTGGTCTCACGATAACTGCTCTGGGTTTCATCCTGAGGATATGTATAGTCCATTTCAGAACCTTTCTGCCAGATTCCTCCCGCAACAGAATTGAAGCTTAGGTCTTTAATGATCATAAAATCGAGGTATACACTGCCATTAAGATAAATCTCCCGGTAATAGTCATCCTTATTCCTTGTAAGCTCAGCCACAACGTTTGGTTCGCTGCCCAGTCTTGGTGCTATCGCCGGTCCGCCCCAGTCACCCTGTGTAAAATGATGGCCCCACCCGTCGTAGTCAGCTCCTGTCCATCTGACTGGAATGATTGACTGAGAACCGTAAGGTCCGGTGTTTACCGGACTTTGTGAACTCAGGTTGGGAACGTGCAGATTATCCCTGAACGATGCATTGAAATTCTCACCTGTCTTAATACGGCCTTTCAACAGCTTAATGTCAGAATTCAACCGGGCATTGTATCTTGTATCGTGGGTGTACAGGATGATACCGTTCTGGTGAAAAGCTCCGAATCCGGCATAAAACTTAGCGTTTTCTGTTCCTCCGGAAAGGGTCAGATCATGTTTCATTATTCCGACATGGTCGGTCATTTCATCATACCAGTCAGTATTTGCAGCCCAGAAAGGCATTGAGGGAGCCAGGTTCCAGGAATCACCATAAATAGGATGTGTTTCCGAGGAACCATCATTTTTATAAACAAGCCACTGAAGGTCAGCATATTCTTTGGCTGTGAGCACATCATCCCGGGTGCCTTTGCCGGGACTCTGAACCCCCATGGTCATATCATAACTGACGCTTAATCCCTTTTCTCCCTTTTTAGTTGTAATGACGATAACGCCGTTTGATGCCCGTGACCCGTAAACAGAAGCAGATCCGGCATCCTTAAGAACAGAGAGGGACTCAACATCAGCCGGATTCAGGAAGGAGATATCCCGCGAAGGAATGCCGTCAACGATATATAACGGATCATTGTCAAGGAAAGAGCTGAATCCCCTGATCCTAACTTTTGGCATTTCACCGGGCTGGCCGCTTCCGGTCACCGTAACTCCAGAGGCGCGCCCCTGAAGCATACTGCTCAGGTTATCCGATGGAAAAGCATTAAGCATTGATGGGGTCACAACCGCGACCGAACCTATGATATCTGTTTTGTCCACCGAAGAATATCCGTCGGTCACTCTTGCCGGCGGCAATATAATCCCCAGAGAATCACTGAGGAGGCTTGCATCATTCTGGGCATTTATACAGGGATTAAGAGTGATTGCCAGAAAAAAAATAAAAATGCACCGTGCAGCATAATAAACATGCTGAACAGGTTGCCTGCCTGATAGTATCATTTTTTAATAGAGTTAAATGTTTTTACAGTTTTTCCTTTGCGATACCAAATTTACATTTTTTAAAATCATTATTTTGTTTCTACATTTGAATTATGTGTAAAAACAATAAAATGAGAAAGATTTTCTCCCTTATTATATCGGCCCTTATCCTGTTCTCCTGTTCCGGCAGCCAGCAAAGGATCAGGAAACAGGTTCTGGATATTGCCAGGGAGTATGCTCTGGGGAATCTGACAGATGGTAAAAAGAAGGTTCTTGAGAACGGACTGATAACATTCAGCGGCGAAATGAAGACTTATATTATAGATACATCAAGGATATTTATCGGACAGATTGACCGGGACTCCCTGAACGATGCGATTATTTCATTATTCCCCTTCGAAAATAATTACGAGATTACCACCGAACATCTTGTTACAATTAATAATAATGGCAGGCTCATGCTCGTCAGCGCGCTGGAGTCCGACATGAGGATCATAAGCGTTGAAAATGGCATAATTACAGCTGAAATCCCTGAACATAAGCGAAACTCCCCGTTATTCAACTGTCCCTCCTGCTGGGAGGTGGTGAAGTATAGATTTCAAAATGGGGAGTTGGTGAGAACTGAATGATACCTAAATTATACTGATGGAGATTCCTCACTCCGTTCGGAATGACAGGTTTCTTCAGGGAATTTTAGGGAAGAGGCGGCGCGTTTTGCCATTCCGAGCAAAGCGAGGAATCTCCTCCCCTATTTCTTCAACTTATATGTCACCACTTTCCCCCTGTTGATACCGGCTACAACCAGTGGAGTATCGCCTTCAAACCAGAGAAGCGACTCAACCATCCCGTTCAGGAGCAGTCCGCTCTGAGCGGGTTTCAGTACATCAAATCCCTGCTCCTTCCCCCTGCTCAGAAGAACAAATCCCTTGTTTGCATCGTAATAGCCGGTTGACACATCGTACGTATGGTCATTACCTCCCAGAATGATATCAGGATAACCGTCGCCATTAAGATCCCTCACAATGCCTTTTGTTACCGGAGAAACCTGAAGCGCTAATGGCAGAACTTCCCACTTGAAAGTACCGTTATCATTCCATATAACATAACTTGAAGAAGTGGTCACGTTCAGCTTCAGTTCAACTCTTGTCTTCAAATTCTCATCAAGAATGTTATCGATGGTGGCAAAACTGAACGACTCATAGCTTGAAAATATACTCTGAAAATAAGCAGATTGGCCAACCAGCTCATCAAGATAATTTATCGGATATTCTCTCATAACATCATACTGGTCTTTCCACCATGCAGTTGAAACAGGATCAAGCTTCCCATCCATATCTATATCAAGAGCATAGATTGCAAGCGGATATTCTTCACTTATCGTAAATCTGTGATTATGACCGAGGTTTCCGGCAATATAATCGCTGTCACCATCGCCATCGAAATCCCCGGGTATCAGGGTGTACCATAATCCCTGTCTCCCGGGTAATCCAGGGATGGAGGGCGCAGAAAGATTCTTGCCTTTCTCATTCTTCAGGATCACTATTGAATTCCATTCACGTGCCAGTATAAGGTCTTCCCATCCGTCATTGTCATAATCACTCCAGATGGCATCTGTCACCATTCCAAGATTGAAGCTGAATGATTCATTAGCGACCAGTTTGCCTTTTTCATTGATAAGAATCCAGGAATTATTAGCATGAGGGAACATCCCGTTCTTTACCCTTGATCCTATGAACAGATCCACATCTCCGTCGTGGTCAAAATCACAGGGCCGCAAAACAGATGCAATGAAAGGATTTACCGGTAACGGAATCCTGGTAAACGAGCCATTTCTGTTTTCGTAAAGGAAATGCTTGTAGTCGGTCTCATACTGGTTCTCATATCCTCCTGCAATTGCAATAACGTCATTATCTCCATCGTTGTCAATGTCAACTATTGCCAGGTCGGCCTCTGAGAACTCTTTTTGTGTTGTCAGTCCACTAAGATCAGTTTTTACAAATCCATCACCTTTCCTCAGATACGCCGTAGTTGGAAGGATATTTGTTGAGCCGATCAGGATATCTTCTTTCCCGTCGTCATTTAAATCACCTTTTGTCATCCTCGGACCAATCTGCGAAAATTTGTGAGGAATAATACTCTGCCCGGTAAAAAAATCCGGGAAGTCAGTCTGTTCATGTTTGTATTCAAGGATATCTGTGCAAGGCTCAAAACGGTATTGGGGAAGATTTGCCTTTGTTTCCTTTTTAATAAAGGAATCCTTTTCATCAATTTCGATTGTCTGATTGGCAGCAATATTTGTTACAACCGATATCTTGCCTGTTGCGGGCCAGGTAATTATGACAGAATCAACAGTTGTTTCCTCTGCCAGTCCGAAATGTATTACAGGGTCAACAGTGGAGGCATATCCACGGGAGGTAAAATGTTCATGGAACTGGTATTTTCCGTCAGTCCATATATCAACTTTTGCCCCCAGTGCCATTGTGTTACCTTCCTTTCCTATAAGCCTGATCTTTAAATAATTTGCATCTTTATCTGCTTTTTCAACAGTATAATTCCGCATAATAAATACCTTATCATTAATGTTGTTGGCAACATAATCAAGGTCGCCGTCGTTATCGAGATCTACAAACGCTGCACCATTTGAGAATGAAGGGATATCCGGCAGCCATTCCTCAGACTTATTGATAAAAGTTAATTCACCGGTATTTTCAAAAGCAAAATTCTGCACTTTAACAGGAGGAGCTACTTCTATAGTCTGAAATGCATCAGCCAGATAGCCATAGTATTTGGTTTTGTAAACAGTATAGTCTTTGTCAGTCATATCCCTCGGAAAACCATTTGCTATTATAAGGTCTCTGTCACCGTCATTATCATAATCGGCGAACAGGGGCGACCAGCTCCATTCACTCGCCTCCACTCCTGCCAGCTGACCAGCTTCGCTGTATGGCACCATTTCACCGTTAATAAAACCATTATGAATATGAAGCATATTCCTTATGTACTGGTGTTCAAAGCCAAACCTGGCATCCACCTGGTAAAAGATATATCCGGAACCTCCGTTTGTCTGTTTCTTCTTAAAATAGTACTCGGGCAGCATATCGAGTGTAAACATATCAGGATTCCCGTCATTGTTTATATCGGCCATGTCATTACCCATCGAAGATCGTGTCTGGTATGATATATATTTTCTTATCTCATTCCTGAAAGTGCCATCCTTCTGATTAATATAAAGAAGGTCGTTGGTTATAAAATCATTCGAAACATAAATATCGGTCCATCCATCCTTATTCACATCGCCCATTGCCACTCCCAGTCCGAATCCTTCAAATATAATCCCGGCAGGGATAGTAACATCAGTGAATGTTCCGTCACTATTGTTCCGGTACATCCTGTCATTATTTATTGCTTTCCCTGTAGTTATTCTTTCCGCGATGGAAGCATTCATCCTCTGATTAATAGTATTGTTCAGAACATACAGGTCTATGTCGCCATCGTTATCATAATCAAAGAATGCAGCATCAGTGGATTGTCCTTCGTCGTCAACTCCGTATTTTTCAGCCATTTCAATATACCAGGGATCTCCATTCTCGTTCAATCCCTGGCATACCCAAAGTCTGTTCTTGCATTTTGATGAATCGGGGTTGGTGGTGGACGTAAAATATACATCAAGCCATCTGTCGTTGTTGATATCTGTGAGTGTAACACTGCCATACCATTGATTGTTAGTCAGTCCTTCAAAGTTTGAAGTAATATCCCTGAATTTAAAACTGCCTTCATTCAGATAGACTCCCGGAGAGACCTGGTTCCCTGCAAATACAATGTCCGCAAGCCCATCGTTATTCAGGTCACCGGCTCCAACGCCTGCACCATTATATAAATATTCATAGGTTATGACATTAAAGCTGTCAGACTCGGTAAGAATATTTGCAAATTCAATCCCTGTACGTTCAGAACTTAACATTTTGAACCTTGTGGGTTTGGAACAGGATACAAGAATAAGAATCAGGGATAACGGGAGCAGGAACAGTTTTCTCATAAATTACATATATGCTATTTTCAAAATCGGGTAAAAATAGGAAAAAAAAAGGGGCTTTTGCAAGCCCCTTCATATTGATTACTTAATAATTTCAATTATCTGTTCTGTACCAGTAAACCGTTCATCAGGTCGATCTGACGTTGTGGTATTGGTACTGTAACGTCCTCGGGACCAACAGTAGCTGCACCTTGCAGGTACATTGCCTGGCCACCCCATGGCATGGTCTTTTCATAAGCAAGAACCCTGTTAAGTTCGGTTTGAGTGATTCCCCATCTGTTAAGGTCGAAATACCTGTGTCCTTCCATACCGAGTTCAAGCTTCCTTTCCATATACAAAGCAACACGTGCATGTTCTTTTGTATCAAAAGGTGCTACTCCTCCGGTAGGATACTGGTTGATCACGTAGTTAGCGGCATTTGTTATGCCGTCATCTTCCTTAACCCAGCCATCCGAATTGGCAGCTCTTGCGCGAACAAGGTTAATATTTGTAGCTGCATCGGCAAGCGTGCCTGCTTCAATCTGGCATTCTGCAAGAAGCAGGAGCACATCAGCGAAGCGGATCATACGATAGCCGTTGGCTGTATAACCTGATGTCCAGCTTGAGATATCAGTGAGAACTCTCTCCTGTGATTTCTTGTACACCTGTTTCTTCATACTCCAGGGACCGGCATAAGTCTGGTCACGAACCCAGTCTGAACCGGTTACGATACCCCAGTCGAAGTATGGGATACCCCTGCGCCCTACTGACCA
>JAZDMU010000004.1:0-102910 GCA_043800695.1 Bacteroidota bacterium | reverse complement strand
CCAGGCCGAATTAGATGGATTTATGTACAGATATAACTATCAAAGAAGACACTCAGCATTGAAATATATTACCCCTCTGGATAAACTTAAAAACATAGTAAATTTGTTACCGAAATTATGAAGTATTACACCTGGAGGGGTCGGGGGTGGGTAAATAAATTTAATATGAAAATAGTTACATTCGGAGAAATAATGCTTCGCCTGGCAACGCCTGAGCATCAGAGGATATCGCAGGTAAATTCATATTGCGCTTCATTCGGTGGAGGGGAGGCCAACGTGGCTGTTTCACTGGCTAATTTCGGGCTGCTTTCGGAATTTGTAACCCGCCTTCCGCAGAACGATCTGGGTGACTCCGTGATCATGGAACTCAGGAAGCACAATGTAGGAACTAACCACATACTGAGGGGTGGAGAGAGGCTTGGAATTTACTTCCTGGAAACAGGCTCCGTATCGCGGCCAGGCAAAGTCATTTATGACAGGGCTAATTCTGCAATTGCTGAAATCCAGCCCGGAATGATCAATTGGGAAGAGATATTCAGGGAAGCACAATGGTTCCACTGGACAGGCATTACTCCGGCAATCTCGAAAGGTGCAGCCTCAGTATGTCTTGAAGCCGTACAGGTCGCCAGAAAAAGTGGTATTATCATTTCATGTGATCTGAATTTCAGGAAAAACCTCTGGAGATGGGGAAAGACAGCCTCTGAGGTAATGCCTGACCTGGTGAAGGAGTGCGACATAATCCTTGGCAACGAGGAGGATGCGGATAAGGTGTTCGGGATCAAACCTGAAGGAGTCGATGTGTTCAGGGGCGAAGTCAGGGGAACAAGCTACGAATCGGTATGCAAAAAGCTGAAAGCCAGATTTCCCCAGGCGAAAAAAATAATAATAACACTCAGGGGATCGATAAGCGCCGACCACAATTCATGGTCAGGCGTGCTCTATGACGGCAGGAAGCTTTATGAAGCCCCGGTATACCAGATCACCCATATCGTCGACAGGGTGGGAGGGGGCGACTCATTCATGGCAGGCATCATTTACGGCATGCTCGCATTCCCTGACAATGACCAGAAGGCACTCGATTTTGCGGTTGCCGCTTCATGCCTGAAACACACCATACACGGTGACTTCAATCTCGTTTCTGTCGGAGAGGTCGAACAACTGATGAAAGGTGATAGATCTGGCCGTGTAATACGTTGATTTAATTTATCAAATACCTGATATTCAATGAAGAAGACACTAGTTATTTTAATAAGTTTACTGATGATCATCTTATCATCTTGCAGGAAAGAGAAGCCCATGAAAGAGATAATCGACGGATCATTCCTTGCGGGACTAAGGCAATACAGCCTGCTGGCTGAGGTTATGAAAGAGAAGCCTGATCTTCTTCCCAGGACGATCGATGAGAATGGCAATCTGGTAACCGCCGGATCCGGCTGGTGGACATCAGGGTTTTTCCCGGGAAGCCTATGGCTGCTGTATGAATATTCGGGTGATGAAAAGATAAAGGAGTTAGCCATACAAATGACTTCCAGGGTGGAGAAGGAGAAGAACAACACCGGAACACATGATCTCGGATTCATGATGTACAACAGCTTTGGCAACGGATTGCGACTGACCGCCGATGAGAGTTATGAAGAGGTTCTGCTGACATCGGCAAGGTCGCTCTCAACCCGTTTCAGGCCGAATATAGGCTGTATTCAGTCATGGGGAAGCAATTCAAAGTGGCAGTGCCCCGTGATAATTGATAATATGATGAACCTTGAGCTGCTTATGTACGCCTTCAGTGTTACCGGTGACTCGTTGTATTATAATATATGTATAAGCCATTCTGATACGACTATTAAAAATCATTATCGTTTTGACTACAGCTCTTATCATGTTGTTTCCTATGATACCATAACAGGACAAATTGAGGTGAAGCAGACCCACCAGGGTGCCGCTGACGGGTCAGCATGGTCGCGCGGCCAGGTGTGGGGACTTTACGGGTATGTAACGATGTACAGGGAGACAAAGCTTCAGAGATATCTCGATCATGCAATTCATATAGCTGATTTCCTGATAAGCCATCCGAATATGCCGGATGACGGGATACCATACTGGGATTTCGATGCTCCCGGCATACCGGACGCAAAGCGCGATGCATCAGCAGGAGCGATAATGGCGTCAGCTCTTATAGATCTTTGCCGGTTCACGGATGAGGAAGCCGGGAAGAAATATCTTGGGTTCGCAGAGAAGCAGCTTCGAAACCTTGCATCGGAAGAGTACCTGGCAAAAGAGGGCGAGAACGGGTATTTCATCCTTAAGCACGGCGTAGGCCACCTACCCGGGAAAAGTGAAGTGGATGTTCCGCTTATATATGCAGATTACTATTTTCTCGAAGGTCTGCTCAGATACCGGTATTTTACCGATTAAATATATATCATCGCCTTCATTATTCCGTCAGCATAGGCCGCGACAAGATCGAAAGCCTCCCTGGTTTTCTTAAACGGAAAGCGGTGGGTTATCATGTTGTCAGCATTTATCTTTCCTGATAGCATCAGCTCCAGTGCTTTTCCCACGCAGTCAGCTTCACGCCGTACAAAGAAGACAGATATCTCTTTTCTCCGGGTATCATCAACACTCAATGTCCACTTCTCTGTTTCGGGGATACCCACAATTATGAGCCTGCCGCCGGGTTTCAGCATCTCTACCGCCTGGTCAAGAGCCTCCTGCTGGCCGCAGCACTCGAAAACTATATCAAGCCCCAAAGGCACTTTAAGTTTGATTTGTTCCGTGATTTTTTCCTTCAGAGGATTGCCGGTATACGCTGCACCCTCCCTGACCGCTATCTTAAGACGTTCATCTATCTTGTCTGTAACAAAAATATTCTGAGCACCATTTGCCATGGCTGCCAGGTAAACACTCAAGCCTATCGGACCAAATCCCAGTATGGCGATCAGTGTGTTTTCAAGATCACCGGCATGTGTTAATGAATATATTCCAATTGAGAGGGGTTCGGAAAGAGAACCATGATCGGCAATAAGTCCTTCAGGTAATGGGAAGCAGCACTCTTCAGGCATAACAATGAACTCTGAAAGACACCCTTCAGCCTGCCCCGGACAACCAAGGAACCTCAGTTTGCGGCAGGTATGAGTTCTTCCGGCAAGACACTGGTCGCACTCATGGCAGGAGATCGCCGGTTCTATCGCAACGACATCACCCGGTTTCACCCTTTTTACGGAAGTGCCAGTCTCAACTACAATCCCCGCGCCCTCATGCCCGACCGTGAAAGGATAATTTACAACCTGTGAACCTATTTTCCCCTTTGTGTAATAGTGTATATCCGAGCCGCAGACACCTACAACCGTCATCTTTATCTTAACATCCTTCAAACCCCCAATCACCGGGTCAGGGACCTCCATCATCTCCATCTGCCTGATCCCTGTCAGCATCATCGCTTTCATCGCAACTTATTTTGTTTCAGCAAATTTAATGAAATCAACATATTTTTTGTAAAATAATTCCTTTTCCGCCGTTACGCCTTTCCGCCGTTGCTCCGTTGAGCCGTTGCACCGTTGTATTATTATATATAAATTCACCTTCTGTAAAAACCCACATATGAGAAAGATCTATGGTATCGGTGAGACTCTGCTTGATATAATCTTCAAGAATGGACAACCGCAGGCAGCCAAGCCCGGAGGAGCAATGCTCAACAGTACTGTATCCCTGGGCAGGATAAGATTACCGGTGAACCTTATCAGCGAATATGCCGATGATGATATTGGAGGAATAATTGATAAATTCCTGCATGAGAACGGCGTGGGGACAGACCATGTTGACCACTACAGCGACGGCAAGACAGCGCTTGCTATTGCTATCCTTAATGAGAAAAATGATGCCAGCTATACATTCTATAAGAACTACCCTTCCGAAAGGCTCAGGATGAGATTCCCGGATATAAGAAAGGATGACATTATACTCTGCGGTTCAATTTATGCCATAACGCCGGAGCTGAGAAATAAATTCACGGAATTTGTCAGCAGTTCAAAGGCAAAAGCGGCTCTCGTAATCTATGATCCGAATTTCAGGATGGCGCATGCTTCAGAGCTTGACCAGCTAAGACCGCTGATAATTGAAAACATGCAGATGGCCTCTGTTATCAGGGGATCGGATGAAGATTTCAGAAACATCTTCGGAGCATGCGATCCCGATGAGGCATGGAAGGTCGTTAGCAAATACTGTAATTGTATGGTCTATACAGCCAATGCTGAAGGCGTATTTGTGATGACAACAGGGTTTTCAGGCATATTTCCCGTAAAACCGATCAAACCGGTCAGCACAATAGGGGCCGGCGATAATTTTAACGCCGGGATGATCGCAGCTATATATAAATACAATATCGCGGTTGAGGATCTGCCGGCACTTGGGGAGGAGATGTGGTCAAAGGTTGTTGGCACAGGCGTTGATTTCGCCTCCGATGTGTGCATGAGCTATGAGAACTATATCTCACTTGCGTTCGCCAGCAGGTACTTTTCGGCTTCTATCGACCATAAATAGTCGTTTTTTGAAACAATTTCGTGCAATTTTTCGTATAATATATTATGGGCTCCCATTTCCCGCAGGTTGTAGAGCGAAACCAGCGGCATTGAGATATTTGTATAGATAAGCTTTTTTCCTCCGGGTATCTGCGGAAGATTCAGTGTTGTGTCAACAACTGCATCCAGCCCCCCGATATGAGTAATCATCATTGACGGGTTAATTTTCCCTTCGCTCATCAGTTTCAGCGAGTCACGCATGTCATCTGTATTTCCGCCTGAAGTGCCTGTAATATGCGTAAATGCATAATGCACATTATAGAAATTGAACTCAGCCCTGAATTCCGGGTTTGTTGGACCTGCGAAAAAATTCAGGCATCCGTCAAATCCAAGGATCGCATCTCCCTGTTCAACAACCTGCTTTACCGGGGCAAATACAAACACGTCATCAAAACCGGTGCCTCCTGTCAGCTCCCGAAGGTGCTTTACAGGATCAGCTGTTTTTGCGGTGTTTACAAATGTCAGACTGATCCCTTCCTTTGCGGCGCTTTCCGGAGTGAAGAGGCAGGCAGCCCTTGAAAGGCGACTGTCGTCAATATCCGTGACCACGATCAGAGACGGTTTCCTGTCGTGGTGAAGGGCATAATCTATTGCCCCGAGACCCATTGGTCCGACACCTGCCAGGATCGCCAATTTGCCTCCATGTTTTATACCCATCTCATGTTTGTATGTCCCCGGGGGAACATGATAACTGGCATGAAATGCACCGACAATGCACGACATAGGCTCGGAAAGAGAAGCAGGGAAGAAGCCGTCGCCATCATAGGTGAGCAGGCAGTCGGCTTCCATTACAATATCGGGTATAATTATATGTGTGGCATCTCCGCCGATATAACGATATGAATAGCCAGGTGCATCAAGTGTTCCTGTATGAGCCATAGCAGGCTGGACAGTGAATTTCTGCCCCTCATGGAACTTGTGCTTCCATTTGCTTCCAACCTTAAGGATCACACCGGCGAATTCGTGACCCAGGATGGTCGGATTGAGATGCACGTCATCAGGAACACGCTTATGATCGGCGCCCTGAAGGGCGGCCTTATGCGACGACATGCAGATACTGTCGGAGACAACCTTTGCAAGTATCTCATTGTCATTCATCTCCGGAAGCTCAAATTCCTCCAGCCTCAGATCTCTTTTACCGTAAATCCTTACTGCTTTAGTTCTCATTAAAGATATTTCTAATATTTATATAGTCATTGCGAGTCCCGAGTACTCGGGACGAAGCAATCCTAAACCCACCCCCAACCCCTCCGAGGAGGGGATTTGCCTGACGCCTGATGTCTGTCGCCGTCAGCCCAGCATTATTTGTCCGCCAGTTACCGGCACAGCCTGTCCTGTCTCATATTCCTGATCGATAATATACAATAAAGCTTTCATTACATCCTCAAGCCTGCAACCTCTCTTCATCGGTACCTGATCCTCGTAATATCTCCTGACGTCTTCTATCGTTTTCGCGCCAGGCACCTTGCCTGTTTTCAGGTACTGCATAAAAAGGCCGTTCTGCGGATCGGACCAGAGCGGTCCTTCATAAAAGTTACCCGGACAGATTGCATTCACCTTAATCCTGAAAGGAGCCAGCTCCATTGCAAAGGACTGAGTAAGCCCAATGCCTCCGAACTTGGCGCCTGCATATGCAAAATTGCGGTTGCTGCCGCGAAGACCCGACTTGGAATTGATCTGGATGATGTCGGTGTAATGCTCCGGCTTCTCTGCATTCTGCAGCTTCATCACTTCGGAGGCATATTTCACACAGTAAAAGTACCCGTTGTAATTAATGTTGGTGACCCTGGAAAACATATCCGGTTCCATTTCGTCAAGCGAACCAGCCTTAAGTATTCCTGCATTGCTGATCATGATGTCGAGTCCGCCAAACTCACTGACACTCTTTACAATAAGCTCTTTCACCGAAGCAGGGTCCGAAACATCTGTCCTGATGTAAACTGCCTTTCCTGAAGGCTTCCCTTTCATCAGTCCGGCTGCAAGCTTATTTCCTGATTCTTCATTTACATCGGCAATCACCACATTCATGTTCAGTCTGAATAGTGCCTCGGCAATGCCTGCCCCGAACCCCTGGGCGCCCCCCGTAATGATTGCGATCTTTGCGGAGAGTTTGCTTACCCAGCTTCCCTGGTTTGCTACCTTCCTCCTGTAATTTTCCACTTCCCAGCTATCGATGAAAGCAACCTGCTCCGGAGTAAGGAATTTTATTCCTCCGCACTGAAGGGCATAATTGCATATCCTGACATTATCTTCAAACACATCCAGCACTGTCTCAGCGGATACACAGGTATCATCCACTGCAAATATTCCCATATCCCTTATCACAATCACCTTCGGGGGATGCCCGTATTCATTAAGAAAACGCGGAAGCTGGTTTCTGAATGAATCGATGATTTTCTCCGCCGTTGAAGATTGTTCTATATAAAGGAACCGTGATTTACAGTAAACAATGATATCAGGGATGAGGGGCAGGGATATCTTGTGAAAATCCTGCTGGCTGGCATAATATTTTGAGATCAGGGTGTTATTCCGGTGCCTTATCACTTTTGGCTTGTCATCTGAAAGCATCATGCGGATGACCGGCAGTACCTTATGGAGCAATGGATTATACTGAAGGTTTTCAGGATCTGAGACAGGTTTTATGTGCTTTTCGATCGCAGCCATCAGGTCATCATATATCTTTCTGATCTCCATGGCTGAATCTGCTCCCGCAAAAACTCCATGGTTCTCAAGAAGGATCACCTGAGGATCCTTTGAATACCTGCTGCGGTATGCTATTATCTCTTTTTCAAGTTTTTTGAAAAGTGTATATCCGGGATCGGTATATGTGACAAAAAGAGCTTCATCACCAAGGTACTGGCTTATGAGGTTCTTTGCACTTCTTGAGCAGAGCACTCCGTTTACCAGTGAAGGATGCAGGTGCACGACGAATTTCCAGCTTATCATTTCATGCAGGGAGGTCTCGACCGACGGACGGTTTTTCTGAGCCGGATCGATAATGCTCCCGAAGAGGTCATTCCTGACCTGTTCCTCCCTCTCCATGGGATCTTCGGAGTAGATTTTCGAAGCTATCACATGCAGCTTCTGCCGGCTCAGTGCTACAAGCCCTTCTTCTGTCATGCTTGCCAGCGAATGTCCGCTTGCCTTTACCCAGAGAGTGTTTTCATCCTTGAAAGAGGTATTACCTCCTCCTGCTATCACAAAATTCCTGTCAGCCCCATAGAAACGTGAAATCTCTATCAGATCCTTAATCTCCTGGCTCATAAACTTTTCTGTTTAAATAATACTCAATTACAATTCTCCCGAGTATTGAAAGGCTCTCCTTCTGTTTGATACTCACGGTCCCGTCGTCAAGCACAAATCCCTGCCTCCCCTGAGACCGGAGGTACTGATGTGCTGCTATCACACAGGCGCCATCCCAAACAATTTTTTTCAATGTATCATCGAGCGGTACACCGCCCCTTGCTGAGACGGTAAGCGGAACCAGCTCCGGCGTGTTGTGTTCTGTTCCGAAGGTGATAACAAATCCTTTTTCATTGAAGAATTCCACAAAGTCTTTTAGGACAGCAGGATCATTTCGCCCGGGGATCAGTTCAATGCATCCTATTCCCATTAAAGAGAGTGTTGAAAATAATTTTTCATGATCGCTTTCAAATTCCGTGAATCTGCCGGCAGGGTCATCAAGCAGTACAGGATAGCATGGTATGCCGCCGGCTTTTATTATTATCTTAATGATCTTTTCCAGTTCCATAAAGGAGTTCTCATCCTCCGGTACGAATGCAGCTCCGCCTGCCTTTAGAAGGTTTGAGCGGATCTCATTCTCAAGGGCTGCAGGGGTGGATATCCCGGGTTTTGATTTCTTCCCTCCGTAAAGTTTCTCTATGAATCCAAGCTGCTCATCAGGTGTAGAGAAATTTTCCATGGCCACCATCCTCACTGCTTTTGCCAGGTGCCTTTCACGGACCAGCTCGCGGGCATATCTGTTCTTAACATCTTCGTAAGTGATTTTAAGAGAGGGATTTACTTCTGTAATAAGATCATTGAGCCTGTCAACCATTATCCTGACCTGTTTCTGGCTCTCTTTCCTTACCCTGTCAAGTTGCAGCTTATCCATCCATCCGGCCGAAAAAGGGTAATCGAGGCCTTTTCCGCAGAAGTATATCCTGCCCGGGTTGTTGGGATCGTTGATCCTGATACCTGCCTTCTGTTCCTTCTTCATCAGGCCGATGAATTCAATATTGAACAGCGGAAAGATATTGTTTCGAAGACATTCGGAGTAGAACACGCCATAACCGTCGGTCACATAAAAATCATTAATTCCCAGAACTGCTATCTCCTCATCTCTTGCCATTGAAAAAATGGTCTTGAGGTTTTCAAAAGCACTGAAGGAGTAAGGTGTGTGGATGTGCCCGTTGACTTCCCTGAAGGCAGGTGCTGGGACGCCTTTCATTTTAGTGGCAAGCCCTTCTATGGAAGGGAAGGTGGAAAACAGGTTTTTTGTCATCACTTGATTTTTCAGTTCTTACCGGAAATTCCCTGTAATTTATACCAGGTCCTTAATTCCATCAAGCACATAATGAGGCATGTACGGATAATTATTTATCTCCTCCCTGCTTGTTATTCCACTGAGTACCAGCAATGTGTCTATTTCAGATTCGAGCCCGCACCTCACATCTGTATCCATTCTGTCGCCTATCACTATTGAATCTTCACGCTTGAGTCCGAGTTTTTTCAGGGCTATTCTCATCATCAGCGGATTGGGTTTGCCGACAAAATAGGCTTTCTTTCCGCTGGCAATTTCTATGGGTGCGATCAGTGCTTTTACAGAAGGCGTTATCCCGTTCTCGACCGGTCCGCTTATATCCGGGTTCGTGCCTATAAGCTTTGCCCCTTTTATTACAAGGTTCACTGCCAGCTCTATCTTTTCGAAATTATAACCGCTGGTATCGCCAACGACAACATAATCGGGATTGACATTATTGGTCGTGTATCCTGCACTGTACATTGCATGGATTAGTCCTGCGTCACCAATAATGAATGCGCTGCCGTTTGGCTTCTGGCTTGCCAGGAAGCTTGCCGTGGCCAGGGCGCTCGTGTAAAAATGATCCTCGGTGACGTTTATTCCGAGTCGCTGCAACTTTTCATGGAGCTCCTTAGGCGTCCTCTGGCTTGCATTGGTGAGGAAGAGGTAATTCTTCCCTGAGCTTTCCATCCATGCAAGAAATTCGGTTACTCCCGGCAGCAGTTTATTCCCATGATATATAACGCCATCCATGTCGATGATGAAACCGGACTTGCTTTTTATTTTTAAGATTATTTGTTCCATCTGTCACAATTTGTAATAAAAGTAATTAAAAGACGGAAATATAAAGTATATACCCCCTTTCCCGTTTCCCCCAAGGGGGAAAGGCTGGTACTCCTGCCCCCTTGGGGGAAGTTTGAGTAGGGGGTATTTCTATTATAATGACACATCCCTTTATTTTAAACACCTTCCCTGTTTAGTTGAATCATTTTACCTTCCGTGAAATCACGACCAGGTTTATGGCCTTTCAGGGGAATGATCTTTTCGTGAATAGCATCAATTATCCAGTCAGGCTGAGGGAAGAAGTATTCCTCCATTTCGAAGGCCGGTGTGATCCAGTTGCGGGAGCCAACCACCACTGGAGGAGCATCAAGATAGTCGAAAGCCAGCTCTGTGACTGTCTGAGCCATCTCCTTGAGGAAGGAGCCTCTTGATGAGGCATCGCTGGCAAAAAGTATCCTGCCGGTTTTCCTGATTGAATCCACAACCGGCTTATAATTAAACGGCACCAGCGACCTTGCGTCCATTACCTCTGCTTCCAGTCCGTAGATTGCTTTTAGAGTATCAGCGGCCTTTATTGCCGGATAAAGAGTTGCCCCGATAGTCAGTATTGTTATGTCCTTACCCGTTCTCTTTATATCAGGTTCACCCATTGGTATTTCGTAGTAACCTTCCGGAACACCTCCGGCATGGAACATCTCGCCTATGTCATATATTCGCTGGCTCTCGAAGAATATTACAGGATCTGTGCCCTGCAATGCGCTGTTCATCAATCCTTTGGCGTCATAAGGAGTTGCCGGGAACACGACTTTCAAACCGGGGATATGAGCTGTGAGCGACGACCAGTCCTGAGAGTGCTGGGCGCCGTATTTTGAACCGACTGAAACCCTGATCACCACCGGCATCTTTATTACGTTGCCGCTCATTGCCTGCCATTTCGGTAGCTGGTTAAATACTTCATCCCCTGATCTGCCGAGGAAATCGCAATACATGATCTCGGCGATCACCCTCCCGCCGCACATGCCGTAACCTATGGCTGTACCCACAATGGCACCTTCGGATATGGGTGAGTTGAAAAGACGGTGATAGGGGAGAGCTTCCGTAAGCCCGCGGTATACTGCAAACGCACCACCCCAGTCGCGGTTCTCTTCACCCCAGGCAGCCAGTGTTGGATCCTTATAAAAACGGTCTATAATTGCTTCAAAAATGCCGTCACGCAACTGGTAAAGCCTGGCCTTTGAAACCGGCTTGCCCTCTTTATCGAGATAAAACCTCTCCTTGTTTCTGAGCGATTTCACCCTTGGGTTATCGTTGAGCGTAAGAAGGACTTCGGGTGTGCCCTCTTCCATCCTGTCAGCAGATCCGTTGGAAAACATCATTTTCCCGATTGCATCCGGATCATTGCTGAGACTGAGCAGCGGAGAAATGTTGTCATCAACTGTCAGCCTGAGTATATGAGTCATCAGTTCGCCGGTATCGAGCCTGATCTGATCGAGTGTATCCTGTTTTGTGACACCTGCCTCAACGAGCGAACTGCCGTATGATAGTATTGAGTCCTCCTTCTGCCAGGCCTCGATCTCTTCCTTTGACCTGTATGAGGAAGCGTCGGAAGGAGAGTGTCCGCTTATCCTGTAGGTAAGAGTATCGAGGAGAACAGGTCCTTTCTTTTCTTCGATGATCTTCTTCTTTCGCCTGAAAGCATCGATCACTGCCAGCGGATTATAGCCGTCAATACGCTCGGCATGCATCATCTCGGGATTGACTCCGGCTCCTATGCGGGCAAGTGTCCCGTATCCCATGGTCTCGCCCATGGTCTGGCCTCCCATTCCGTAGAGGTTATTCATGAAGTTGAAGATCAGTGGAAGCCCTCCTTTGTGTTCACCTTCCCAGAGGGTTTTGTACTGGTCCATTGTGGCAAAACAGATCCCTTCCCAGACAGGACCGCATCCCATAGATGCATCTCCGATGTTGCAGACAACTATACCCGGTTTCCTGTTAATCTTTTTATAGAGGGCGGCACCTACCGATATATCGCCGGATCCTCCGACAATAGCATTATTGGGATAAACACCGAAGGGTGTGAAGAACGCATGCATCGAACCTCCCAGTCCCCTGTTGAAGCCGTTCTCCCGTGCAAAGATCTCGGCAAGAGCTCCGTAGGTCAGAAAGTGCACTGACAGATCCTTTATATTTCCCCGGAAACCTTTTTCAACCACTTTCAGCGTGCTTCCGCCGAACCACCTGTTCATTATTGAGTATAGATCATCCTCGCTGAGGCTGTTCACCGCTGATAATCCCTTTGCAAGAATCTCCCCGTGGCTGCGGTGAGAGCCGAATATGAAGTCATCAACCCCGAGAGTGTAAGCCATTCCAACTGCCGAAGCTTCCTGACCTATCGACAGGTGTGCCGGTCCCGGGTGATTATATTTGATTCCATTATATTCGTTGGTGGTTTTAATCAGATTGAGCATGGTTTCAAATTCACGGATGATAACCATGTCGCGGTATATCCTTACAAAATCGTTGTTGCTGAAATTCTTCTTTTCATCAGTTATTGATTTATTATACTGATTTACAGGTATTTTTCCGAACTCTATGAATTGCGGTTTGCGTACTACCTTCGGATTGATATTCTGGCTCTTTGGCATAGTGTATAGTCTAATGGTCTAATGGTCGTTTAATATTACAGTCATTACGATCCCGCCGCAGGCGGGAGAAGCAATCTTAATAACTTTCTACAAACTTATATAGCTAAAATTCTCTATCTGATTCTTAATCTCCTTCAGGAACATCGTGGCCGGTCCTCCGTCAATTGCCCTGTGGTCGTACGTCAGAGAGAGGCCGATGTAAGGCACGAAGCCGAAAATATTATTGCCGAGGTCTGCCGGCCTGTTCACTATTGTACATACACCGAGAATAGCAACCTGCGGCAGGTTTATTACCGGAGTGAACATCTCAACGCCGTAATTGCCGAGATTTGAAACGGTGAATGAGGCGGCAGTGCTCTGTATCAGCCCGGGATTTATGTTTCCCTTCCTGCATGAGTCGGCAGCCGATTTCAGTTCCTTCGAAAGACGGATAATATCCATGTCCCCGGCATTTTTAACCGCGGGAACCATGAGTCCCCTTTGAGTGTCAACGGCAATTCCAAGGTGCACCTTGCTGAAAGTCCTTATTGATTCGCCAAGGAAATGGCTGTTTGCTTCAGGGAATTTCTCAAGCGCCCTTATCACACACCAGCAGATCATGTCGTTCAGGGTGATATCCTGTGTTTTGCTTCCTGATGCCACTCCCTTCTTTATTTTTATCCTTGCTTCAAGGAGGCGGCGGACGTCCGCACTCATGTGGTGGGTGATCTGTGCCGCGTTCTGAAGCGAGAAGTGCATTGCCTTTGCTATCATACGCCGCACGTTTGTGATGGGATGGTCGGCGAATTCCTGCCCTGACGGAGTGTAAGCCTGTCTGGACTGAGAAGCACCAGAAGCTTCTTTTTCAATATCGCTTATTACTATTCTTCCGTTTGGTCCTGATCCCCGGATAGCCTGATAATCTATCCCTTTTTCCTGTGCCAGCGCTCTGGCGCGCGGTGATATCCTGATTTTGCCGTTACCTGACGAAATGGAGCCTGTTGCGGCAGCCCTTGCTCTTTCAGCAGGTTCTGCAGGTTTTTCTGAAGGGGGTATATCTTCCGTATCTGATTTACCCGGGAAGAACTCATTAATCTGTTCACTCTGTTTTCCGATCATTGCAACATTCGTCAGAACAGGCACTTCCGCACCCTCATCAAAGAATGTTTCAAGCAGGATGCCGTCAGCCGGTGATTCCATCTCAAATGCTGCCTTGTCGGTCTCGTATGAGAAGAGGAGGTCTCCGGCAGAGATCTTATCACCTTTGTTTTTGTACCACCGTGTGATAATGCAGGTCTCCACTGACTGACCCTGTTTAGGCATGATTACTGGTGTTGCCATATTTGTTTCAGTTACTTGTTGCTTGTTGCTTGTTATACTTGTTATTATAAGTAATAGAGAATGCTTTTATTATATTTATTATCTTGTTATTAATCAGGGGATACAAAAATATGTAATTTAACTTGTATTTACAAGTGAAATATAATATATTTACAAAAAAATATTTGCTGACATGACATCGCCTGGCAGGATTCCTCATCACAAACGGCTTTATGAGATACTCAGGAAGCATATAACTGAGGGTGTGTACAGGGAAGGGGATCTTTTGCCTTCTGAGAATGAGCTGTGCAATCTGTATGGAATGACACGGCCAACGGTGAGGCAATCGCTGAGCACACTGGCCAACGACGGCTATATTACCAGGCATCAGGGGAAGGGGAGCATTGTTCACGAATTGCCAAGGGAGATAGGGATACTGTCGGTTTCAGGAACAACATCTGCCGTCGGAGACAGGAATCTCAAGACACTGATCATTGTAAAGCCGGTGATTATTCCCTGGGATGAAAAATTCATGTTCCCGCTTTCCCGGCTTGAAAGGGAGTCCGGGTGTGTCTACTTTGAAAGATTGCGTCTGCTTGATGATGTTCCCATATTTTACGATATCAGCTATATTGCAAATATCAACCTGCCGAGAATAACGTCGCGGCAGTTTGAGAACAGGTCACTGTTCAGAATACTGAGGGAGCATTATCACATTGAGATAAAGGGGGGGGAGCAGAGGATAAAAGCTATTCCGGCATCCTCCAGAATCAGTTCATTCCTGCAACTTAAGAAAAACCAGCCCGTGCTTCACCTTGAGCGGAAAATGATAACAAATGTTACAGGTTTTTTCCTCTATTCATCCATCTACTGCAACACTGAGCGATTTTCAATTTTCGGAAGATTCTGAAAAAAATATCTGATTTTCCTTTTCCGATGGTATATTGTATCTGAAAAATTCTTATTTTTATATCACTTCTAACTAACCTGATATTATCACTTAACCAACTAAATACCACTAAATTATGAGCAAACAGAAAAAATTATGGTCAAGGCGCCAGTTCCTGACCGCTGCGGCAGCCGGTGCAGCCGGTGTGGCGCTTATCCCTCACATTACAGGATGCAAGCCGAAGCCTGCAGATGATAAAATCCGGCTTGGATTCATAGGTCTGGGTCAGCAGGCCATGTTTCTGCTTAACGGGTTCATGCAGATCCCCGGTGTTGAGGCAGTAGCAGGATGCGATGTGTACGGCATCAAGAGGAAGCGCTTTGAAAAGAGGGTAGCTGATTTTCATGCAAAGGCAGGAATAAAAACGGAAGTAGTAACATTTGAAAAGTACCAGGATCTTCTTGCTATCAGCGAGATTGACGCAGTTGTCATTGCAGTGCCCGACCATTCTCACGCAATGATCGCCATTGCAGCACTTAAGGCAGGCAAGGATGTATATCTCGAAAAACCGATGACCTTCACCATCAGGGAGGGACAGGAGCTTCGGAAAGTTGTCCGCGAGACAGGAAGGGTATTCGGACTCGGAAGCCAGCAGCGTTCAAGCAAGGAGTTCCAGCATGCCGTCAAGCTAGTTCAGGACGGAGCGCTGGGCAAGATAACCCTTGTCAATGCATATGTGGGTGCGCCACCTACGCCATATAACCTTCCGGAAGAACCGCTGCCTGCTGATCTCAATTGGGATCTTTGGCTCGGTTCTCTTCCCGAAACCATACATTACAACAACCAGCTCGATCCTCCCATCTCACTTGATCCTCCGCAGGATGAGCAGTTCTGGGGTGGATGGAGATGGTACAAAGAGATGGGCGGCGGCTTTACAACCGACTGGGGCGCGCACATGTTTGATATCGCACAGTGGGGACTGGGAATGGACAAAAGCGGTCCGGTTGAGATATCACCTATCGGCGACGGCACGGAATTCATAATGTGGAAATATGCGAATGGTGTTGTAATGACGTCAGAACCATTCAATGAGGAGAAGACAAAAGGTGTTAAGTTCATCGGCGAAAACGGCTGGATAGAGGTGTCACGCGGATTCTTCAATGCTTCAGATCCTAAATTCAACCCGGCAGAACCGATTGTTGAGGATCCCAATGTGCCTTATGAGACCAGGATACCACACCAGGTGAACTTCATTGAGGCTGTAAAATCGCGCCAGGATCCTGTTGTGCCGGTTGAAGTCGGCCACAGCAGCTGTACGGTTTGCACCCTGGGTAATATAGCCTGCGAGCTCAAGAGGACAGTCAAGTGGGACCCGGCAACCGAGACTTTTGTTGATGATACGGATGGTGCAGCCACGAAACTCCTTCATTATGAGTATCGTGCGCCATGGAAGCTTATCTGAAAAACAACAGTTAGCATAAAAAAGAGGCTGTAATTTTTTACAGCCTCTTTATTTATCGCTAAAAGGTAATAAGATTATTCAGCTTTTTTTACCTTAATGGCCACAGGCCCTTTTTCTCTCTGTTCAATTTCAAATTCAACAGTCTGGCCCGTTTCAAGTTCAGATTGCGGAACCTCAAGACCCGAGCGGTGGACGAAAATGTCCTTGCCATCCTCGGTCTGAAGAAAACCATAACCTTTAACCCTGTCGTACCATTTAACAGTGCCTTTCATAGTCTTAGGAAAATTTTGTTAATGATTTTAGTTATCCCTTCTGTCACCGCCATGGCCTCTGCGGTCGGAATTACCACCTCTGAAATCTCGCTTTCTGTCAGCTCTTTCAATTGATTCGTTAACAATAATTTTTCTGCCCTGAATTTCGGACCCGTTGAGTTCTTCAATGGCCTTTTTAGCTTCAGCATCGTTAGGCATTTCAACGAAACCGAATCCTTTGCTTTTCCCGGAGTATTTGTCGAAAATGATCTTTGCAGATCCAACTTCTCCATACTCTTCAAATAGTTCTTTTAATTCTGCTTCATTCATTTTAAAATGAAGGCTTCCGACATAAATGTTCATAATTCAATTAATTAATGTGATACAAATAACATGCAAAGGTCATGTTTTTTTTTCTAAACAAAAAATTTTAAGGCATAATATATTGACTCGTAACTACTTTTTATTTCCGGTTCCGGATATAAATATGCTTAATATGGTTCTGCCCTGAGTCCCGTTCATCGATCTCAAAATCGAACGACTTTATCAGCGGGGTCAGCTTTGCAAACCCGAAGTTCCTGGGATCAAAATCGGGCTGTTTCTTGAGAATCAGGTTGCCTACATCCCCCAGATACGCCCATCCGTTCTCGTCGGCGAGGTCAGTAATTGATGATGCAATGAGCCTCTTTGCCTTGCTTACCTGAATCTGCTTGTCACTCTCCTCGCTTTTCTGTTTCACGTGAACAGGCTTCCCTTTTTTCTTCTTGTCAGAAGCCTGATACTGGCCCGATGCCGGTGAATTTATGATCTCAAGATATATGAATTTGTCACAAGCGGTTATGAATGGCGAAGGGGTTTTCCTCTCGCCGATCCCAATTACTTTCATTCCTGCCTCCCTGAGCCTTGTTGCCAGCCTGGTGAAGTCGCTGTCGCTGGATACAAGGCAGAAACCGTCAACCTTCCCGGAATAAAGAATATCCATGGCATCAATTATCATCGCTGAATCCGTTGCATTCTTTCCCCGGGTATAGCTGTACTGCTGAACGGGGGTTATTGCATTCTCGAGCAGCACCGATTTCCATCCTGCGACAGTCGGCTTCGTCCAGTCGCCGTATATTCTCTTGAATGTTGGTGTGCCGTATTTTGCTATCTCCTCGAGCATGCCTTTAACGTTGCTGAAAGGAATATTGTCAGCATCGATCAGAACGGCAAGCCTCAAATCCTGTAATGTTTGCATACGCTTAAATATTATTGAATAAAACTAAAGAATTTTTTTAACTTTGCGGACGCAAAACAAGGAATTAATAAACCTGATAAAAAAAAGTATATGGGTAAAGGTGATAAAAAGTCAAGAAGGGGGAAGATAATTCTTGGAACATATGGTGTGAGACGCCCCAGGAAGAAAAAGAATAAACCTGCTGTAAAGCTCGTGACTCCTGCTACTGAATTGAAGGAAAAGAAACTAATTAAGGAGAAGAAAGAGATAAAGCCGGTAAAAGAGGTTAAAGAAGTTGTAGAAGCACCAGTGGTTAAGGAAGTTACTGCTGTGCAGGAACAGAAGCATGCAAAGGAGATACATGAAGTGAAGGTGGTCAAAGAGCACAAGCCGGCCAGAGAGGAGAAGAATGCAAAAGCTGCCGTTTCTGCAAAGGAACCGAAAGAGGTTAAAGCTGAAAAACCTGTGAAGGAGGCCAAAAAGGAAAAGGCCGTGAAGGAAACCAAAAAAGCCCCGGCAGAAAAGAAAGAGGCTAAGCCTGCTAAAGCCGAAAAAGCGGAAAAGGAAAAAAAACCTGTAAAGGAAGCTAAACCTGCTGCAGCAAAAAAACCGGCTGTGAAAAAAACAGCTGAGAAAAAACCAACTGAGAAAAAACCGAACGCACCTAAGAAAGCCACAAAAAAATAGGCGATTTATGATATGCGATATGCGATTTCATAGGGATTTCGCATTTCGCCTATCTGATATCGTATATTGAACATCTCTTATTGCCTTACTATAAGCCACTTATAGTCCTCAGGATCGATCCTGGCATTTATAATCACCGGACCGTTCATTGAGAGAGCCTGCCTGACGGCTTTACCCATGCTTTCAACGGAATCTGCATAAAGCACCCTGCATCCCAGGAATATTCCGGCTCCGAAGAGATCGCCCTGGTATAATGCAGAGCCGCATGGTTTTATATCATTCCACTCCTGCTTCAGCTTTATAAGGTTAAGCTCGCCATCCGACAAGACCACAATAATGATGTGCAGGTCATGACGCCTTGCTGTAATAATTTCGCCGGCCTGCATAAGAAATCCGCCGTCACCCGTTATGCATGCGACAGTTGATCGCGGAGTGTTCATCTTTGCTGCCATTGCCGCCGGAAGCCCGAATCCCATCCCCGACCATCCGTTGGTCATGATCAGGGTGCCACGGTTTCCTGTTTCCCATATCTGACCTGCAAGATGGAGATGCGACCCTACATCGGCAGTGACGATCGAATCTTCCGGAAGTTCCTCGTGGAGCGTCCTCAGGGCAGTCACCGGTCCGAAATGATTCGTAAACCCATCGAAAACCGATCTCATTTCATCCCTGATGCCCCGTATAATTCCATGTTCTGATATAAGAGAACCTGAATTCAGTCCGCAAAGAATCCTGAACCATTCATCCGGCTGTCCGGTAAACTGGAACATATTCTCCCGTTCAGGCAAATCAGTCCTGATTGAATTAAGGTGGATCAGCGGCACATAAGGCATCCATGATTCGTAATTGTATTCCACGGGGTCATATCCCAGACCTATTACAAGATCGGTTCTTTCGTAAATATCTTCAAGCCGGTCGCTCAGCGCATGAAAAAGAACCCCTGTGTATGAAGGATGTGTCTCTGGTATTATGCCTTTGGCCATCGGTGTTATCACAAGAGGCATTTTATAAGTGCCGAGAAAAGTCAGCAGTTTATCTTTTATCCCGAGACGCTTTGCCGTGAGCCCGATAGCAAGAAGGGGGCGCCGCGACAGGGCAAGCAGTGAAGATATCTTTTCATTGTCGTTATTATCCCGGATATCTTCTTTCACGAAATAATGTTCCCTGTTTTCTTTAATTTCCTTTCCGGCAATATCTGAAGGAAGACCTATATGCACCGGGCCCGGGTATTCTTCACGGCATATCCTGAATGCTTTCTCAAGCGCTTCAGCTGCATTGCCCGGGTCAAGCCTGAAGGTAGCTTTGGTCACCGGAGCAAAGAGCTTCTGATGATCGATCTTCATCTGGGTTGTCCTTCCTGCCATATCATCGCTTACCTCGCTCGTTAACACTATAACGGGCGATCTGTCAAGGAGAGCCCCGCCCACACCTGTTAATATATTAGTTGCTCCCGGGCCGAATGTTGCATGGCACACTCCGGGAACGCCTGTGAGCCTTGCCGTCACGTCAGCCATGATCCCTGCCGAAGACTCATTCGCAGTGAGAATGAACTCAATGCCGGCCTTCCTGAAAGCTTCAATGTATGTTATGGATGGACCTCCGGGAATGCCAAAGACAAACCTGACGCCTTCTCTAACCAGTTGACCGGCAATATATTCAGTAATATTCATGGGGTTTGGATTAAATAACAAATCTATTGAATAAAATTCTCAAACCTTCATATTTCAGGTTGTTCGGTGACAATTTTTTTCTGATATTTGCCGCCAAATTTACTCAATTGAACAGGAAGGATGATACAATAATCTGGGCAATAGTCGCCTGTCTTCTCTGGTCAACAGTTTATGCCGGAATTAAAATCGGACTTCAATACGACACTCCCCTTCATTTTGCAAGCTTAAGGTTTATCCTTTCCGGACTGATGATCCTTCCTTTCACAGTCAAGCCTTCATCATATATAAGAATGCTTAGAGAGCACCGGAAAATAGTCTTATGGGTACTGCTGCTTCAGGTGCTTGTCAATTATGTTCTTTTCTACATCGGTATGGATATGGTGCCGGGTGCTCTCGGAGCAGTCATTGTAGGCTCTCAACCTCTTGTTACAGCGCTGGTAGCTTCAATGATGCACAGGGAGGATCCGCTTACGATGCGGAAAATGGTAACAATTATACTCGGGATAACAGGTGTCGTACTTATCAGCGCGGGCCGTCAGGCGCTGCGGCTTGGAGGAGCAATTGAACTCCTTGGCGTCATATTGATACTTGGGGCCAATATCGCAACCGCTACCAGCAATGTCATGGTTTCACTTAAGAGCAGGGGAATGAATCCTCTGGTTTTGAGTTCAGCCTCCTTCCTGATCGGAGGTGTGATCATTTTTCTGATTTCAATGCCTGTTGAAGGTGTAAAACAGTACAACATGCCTTCTCAGTACTGGCTGACACTTTTATGGCTCAGTTTTGTGAGCGCATTTGCGTTCTCACTCTGGTTCAGGCTCCTTCAGCGCCCCCAGGTGAAGGTGTCGGAGCTGAACCTCTGGAAATTCATCATTCCCGTCGTGGGAGCGGTCCTCAGCTGGATGCTTGTCCCGGGCGAAAAACCCGAGTGGCTTACGATCGCGGGTATGATAATAATCACTGCTTCACTTATCGGATTTTATAAGAATGGTAAAAAACCTGTGGCAATCAAATGAAAAAAAGACTTATAGCAATACTGGCATATTCACTCTTCTGGCTGGCATTTTTCATTTTTGCCAGGCTGTTCTTCATCGCCACGCATTACAGTGAGGCTATTCAGTTTGGTGCAGGCACACTTGCCGGAACATTCCTTCACGGGATAAAACTGGATATTTCAGCGACGAGCTATATACTAATCCTTCCTCTACTGCTGATAATTCCCGGAGTATATTTTTCAGGAAACTGGTATAAAAGTTTCCTTAAATGGTATTCATATCTGATCATAATTCTAGCAGCAATAATTACCGTTTCTGACTCTTTGTTGTACAAATACTGGGGATTCAGGATGGATTATACTGCCCTGCAGTATTTAAGCACACCCAAAGAAGCTGCCGCCTCGGTTACCTTATTTCAGATGACTTCAGTTGCGATTGCTGTAATACTGATTTCTGTGCTGTTTATTTTCATTTATAACAGGCTGATAGACAAGTTTTTTGGTGGATTTGAAAGAGTACGGGTATGGCTTCCGGCCATTATATTCTTTTTGCTCCTTTTCGGATCGCTCATCATCCCCATAAGGGGAGGAACAGGCATTGCACCAATAAATGCAGGTACCGTCTATTTCAGCGATGATATGTTCATAAATCATACTGCAGTAAATGTAACATGGAATGTCGGAAGCTCTGTTTTCAATAAAAAGCCGACTTCCAATCCTTATTCATATGGTGATCCTGAAGAGGCAGGGAAGCTGGTTGATTCGCTTACTGTAAAGGGAGGGGAAATTGTTAAGGTGCTAAACAATCCGAGACCGAATATACTTTTTATTGTACTTGAAAGCTTTGGCAGTGCGCTTATTGGTCCTCTTGGAGGCGACTCTCTTACCACACCAAACCTGAACCGTTATGTGAATGAGGGAGTGCTCTTTACCAATTTCTATGCTTCCGGAAACCGCACCGACAAGGCAATGCCTGCCATCCTGAACGGGTACCCTGCGCAACCTGCTGTATCCATAATGAAGGAACCGAAGAAAACCCAGTCTCTTCCGGGAATTGTAAAAACCATGTGCGGCCTTGGTTATGAAAGTGCATTCTGGTATGGCGGAGAAATCAACTTTGCGAACTTCAATTCGTTTGTTTTAAATTCAGGCTTCAGGCAGATTATCACCATGGATTATTTCGATCCTGAACACTTCAATTCGAAGTGGGGGGTCCATGACCATATCCTTATGGAAGCATTCAGGGATTCTATGATGAACCCGCGGGAACCATTTATAAGTGTAGTTCTAACACTTTCAAGCCATGAACCCTTTGAAGTGCCTATGGAACCGGTTTTTGAGGGAAATGATGATCTTACGAAATTCAGAAACTCAGTTTACTACACCGACCAGACTATCGGAAAATTTTTAGACTGGGCCGCGACCACTGACTGGTGGAAAAATACACTTGTGGTGCTTGTTGCCGATCATTGCAGAAGAAATTCGGTTGAGGTGCTTGCCTACTCCGAAGAAATTTTCAGGATCCCGATGCTTTGGCTGGGAGGCGCCCTTGCCGTTCATGGTGCAAGGATCGAAAAATACGGAAGCCAGGTGGATATTCCCCTTACTCTGCTCCATCAGCTCGGACAGGATGACAACTATCCGTTTGCCAAGGACCTGCTCTCGCCTGAATCTGCATCTTTTGCCTTCTATACATTCAATGAGGGTTTTGCTTTCATCAGCGACAGCTCAAAATACATTTATGATCACAAGCTTGGTAAACCGGTTGTCGAAAAAGGGAGAGATCCGCTATCGGCCGGAATATCCGGCAAAGCATATCTGCAGGTTCTTTATGATGATTTTCTGAAAAGATAGATCTGTTTTGATCAACTAAATACCCGAGATGAGAGGGGATAGAAAAAGGATCCCGAAAATTGTAATAATGCTGGGGATGGTCAGCCTCTTCACCGATGCTGCTTCGGAGATGATCTATCCACTTGTGCCGGTGTTCGTTTCGGCGCTTGGATCAGGAGCCCTGCTGCTTGGCATCATTGAAGGAGTGGCTGAAACGACAGCCTCCGTTCTGAAGCTTGTGAGCGGTATCATTTCCGACAAGATCGGTAAACGGAAACTGCTTGTGGTCATCGGATATGTGATCTCATCTTTTGTCAGGCCGCTGACGGGGCTGGTAGGAGCTGCATGGCAGATCGTCGCTGTAAGACTCTTCGACAGGGTTGGAAAAGGCATCAGGACAGCTCCGCGCGATGCACTCGTTGCCTCATCGGTTGATGACACCATCAGGGGAAGGTCTTTCGGTTTTCACAGGGCAATGGATCATACAGGTGCCGTCATCGGACCAATACTGGCTATAATAACACTTCTGATCCTTTTCGCCGGATTCGGATTTACCGATCCGCTGCTTGCCCTGCGCTGGACATTCGTGCTTGCTGTGATACCGGGGATCCTTGCAGTTCTGACTGTTATATTTTTTGTTCATGAAAAGGCGCCGTTAAAACAGAGTGCTCCTGCATTCAGGTTTTCACTGAAAAAATTTGACGGGAATTTCAAAAATTACCTGCTCATAATGATACTTTTCACACTTGGAAATTCATCAGACGCGTTCCTTCTCTTCAGGGTTGAGGAAGCGATAAGCAGGAGCGGCGCGGTGACTGACCTCGTTCAAAGCATTGCTCCCCTGCGCGAAATGATCTCAAATTTTGGCGATGAGGAAACAGGGGCAAGGATGATCAACATTTTGTTCCTGCCGCTGGTGTGGGCATTTTTCCACATAATTAAAGTCATATTCTCGACACCCCTTGGTGCTTTATCGGACAGGATTGGAAGGAAGAGAGTGATAAACATTGGCTGGGCAATTTATGCTTTTGTCTATTTCTCTTTTGCCCTGCTCCAGTTTTTTTCGCCGTCAGGACAGATAATCGCAACGTTCATCCTGTTCGCAGTTTATGCACTCTTCTATGCATTTTCTGAAGGGGCGGAAAAAGCATTTGTTGCCGACCTGGTTCCTGCAGAACAGAGAGGCTCAGCATACGGGCTGTATAATTTTGCCATAGGGATGGGAGCCCTTCCGGCGAGCCTTATCTTCGGATTTATCTACAGTTACTTTGACAGGATCGTTCCTGGTTACGGAGGTACAGTGGCCTTCTGCTTCGGAGCATCGCTGGCTATACTCTCTATGATCCTCCTTGCAGTGAAAGTCAGGGAGCCGGCCAGAAAAAATCTTTAAATTTGTTAAATGGAGCCTGTTCAGGTTAAAATATTTACAAATAAGCTTCTTCCGCGCCTTGATTATATTGCGTCACTAATCCTTGGCGATATACTCGGTCTGAGCCTGGAGATTGCGACCGATAGGGATAAGCTTGCCGGGTCTCCTGTCATAAACTATTCGAACGAAAATATAGCAGGCGCTTTCTCAATAACGCCCCATGGACTTCTGTCGGAGACGGGATTGGCTGCAAGGGATATAACGGTCAGTAACTGGAAAAATCTTCCTGTCTTTTTTCATACAGGCAACAGTACTGACCTTCCTTTTGATATCTTCGCCGCATCATTCTGGTTAGTAACGCGTTACGAGGAATACCTTCCTTTTGAGCCTGATGAACATGGGCGGTTCTGTGCTTCATCGTCACTGGCTTCCAGTAATGGATTCCTCGATAGACCTATCATCGATCTGTGGGTGAAAGAATTTGCAGTGATGCTGCTGAATAAGTTTCCATCACTGGTATTCAGGAACAACCAGTTCAAAGCCCTCCTTACAATTGATATTGATGTTCCGTTTGCCTACCTTGGAAGAAACCTTTTCAGAAATATAGGAGGGTTTTTGAGGGATATCATAACAGTGAAAGGCAGGGCATCTGAACGGTATAAAGTCATTTCCGGGCGGGAAAACGATCCTTACGAGGTTTTCGATTACATAACTGAGAAAATTGGAGTATATAAAAGTGAAGCCAGGTTCTTTTTTTCAGTAGGCAGGTTTTCAAAATACGACAAAAATCCTTCGTGGAAGAATACGAAATACAGAAATCTTGTCAGGAAGATTACTTCCGGATTCAACTCCGGTCTGCATCCTTCATATTACGCTGCAGAAAAATACAATCTCCTGGAATCTGAAATTGATCGTCTGAAAACAATTACGGGAAAGAAAGTGACAGCATGCCGGTTTCACTATCTGAGGCTCTTTATCCCCGGTACCTTAAGAAACCTGATTAAGGCAGGAATTACAGAAGATTATTCGATGTGTTTTCATGATGAGCCGGGCTTCAGGGCAGGAATAGCAAGGCCTTTCATGTTTTATGACCTGACTGAAGATAGAGCGACTGGTCTCAGGATCGTCCCTTTCCAGGTAATGGATGTCACGCTGGATGAATATAAAAAACTTGATCCCGCTGCTTCAGTCGGACTTATTTCAAAGCTAATTAATGAAACAAGGAAGGCCGGAGGACATTTTGTAAGCCTTTGGCACAACACATCGCTCCCTGATACACCTGAACGGCAAGGCTGGAGAGGGGTTTTTGAATCAATGCTAAAGGAACAGCAGGAATGATCATACACCTGAAGAACAGCGATATCGACACTATGAAATGGGATAAATGCGTGGGCAGCACCCCCGGCGTAAAATCTTATGGTTATTCATGGTATCTGAATATAATGTCGCCCGGATGGGAGGCGCTTGTTGAAGACGATTACTCCTCGGTGTTCCCTCTTCCTGCGTACAGGAAATATGGTATAGACTATCTGTCAACTCCGGCTTTTACCCAGAGGCTGGGGCTCTTTTCATCATCACCTGATTCAAAGGCAAGAATCAATACTTTCCTGAAACACATCCCTGACCGATTCAGACTGACAGATCTCTGCATCAGTCAGGAGGCCGTCAGCAATGAATTCGCCATTACACCCAGGGTGAATTATGAGATTGACCTGTCAGGTGGTTATAAACATCTTTATGATAGTTACTCGAATCACTGCAAGCGCAACATTGAAGTTTCAGCCAGAGAGAAACATGACCTGGTTTCAGATATTGGTCCTGAAGAACTTGTTGCACTGTTCAGGAAAAACAGGGGGCATGAGATAAGGGAGCTCAGCGATGTTCATTACAACCGGCTTATTGAACTCATTGGTCATTGTGTGAGTGACAGCAAGGGAAGGATAGTTGGAGTGAGGGATGCCGGGAGTAAGCTGTTATTCGGAATATTCCTGGTGGAGAGTGACGGCAACAGGATAATGCTCCTGGTAGTCAATACATCTCTAAGCCGCGAAAAAAGGCTAGGGTATTATGCAGTCAATGAACTGATAAAAGAGTCAGCAGGCACAAAGACAATAATTGATTTTGAAGGCTCCTCCATTCCTTCTGTCGCCTCATTCATGCAGTCGTTCGGAAGCCGTAATGTACCATATTACAGGATATACCGCAACAATCTGCCATGGATGATCAAAGGCTACAGGGCATTAAAGCATAAGGGCATTAGGGTATTAGGGCGTTAAGGTTGTAATGCCTTAACGCCGTATTGCCTTATAGCCTTTCAAAATCGATCTCCTGGTCGGAATTGACCTCGGTGAGTTTCTCATTTTCGCACTTGACCGTGCGGGCCGGGAACTTTTTCAGGATTGTATAGTTATGTGTGGCGACAACGACAGCCCTTCCGGTCTTACTGATATCAACGAGCAGTTTTATGATGCCCTCGGATGTTTCAGGATCGAGGTTGCCTGTGGGTTCATCAGCAAGAATGATATCTGGGTCATTAAGCAAAGCTCTTCCGATTACGACACGCTGCTGCTCCCCTCCCGAAAGCTGATGGGGCATCTTATATCCTTTAAGCCCGAGGCCGACTTTTTCAAGCACCTCGCCAATCCTTGCACTTATCTCGTTCCTGTTCTTCCACCCGGTTGCCTTCAATACAAACTCAAGATTGTCATGCACCGACCTGTCGGTAAGAAGCTGGAAATCCTGGAAGACAATTCCCAGTTTTCTCCGAAGCATCGGAATATCCCTGGTTCTCAGTTTTGACAGGTTGTATCCGGCGACGATACCGGTACCCTCTCTCAGCGGGATCTGCGCGTTTAGTGTTTTTATCAGGCTTGTTTTCCCGCTTCCGACCCTTCCCACGAGGTACATGAATTCACCTTTTCTTACGCTAAGGTTTACATTCGAAAGGACAAGATGATCATGCTGCCAGATAAGGCAGTCTTTCAGTTCAATAATCACGTCAAGAGGAAGGATTTCCTGCATTTCCCGGCCATTTTGCGTGCAAAATACTGAAAGAATTGATAACTAATATTTGGATGTTGATAAAATCAATAATAAAGCCCGGCCGCAGGCGTTTAATAATTGTAATTTTACAACTGATTTTTAAGAGGATAATGTGTTATATATGGCTATAGATTAGTCTGTTACGACCGATATGAACTTTCAGTCGGCAAAACGGATAAAAAAGGGAAAAGCCAAAAGGGACAAGTTATGAACAGAAACAGGTACTTTTTTACTCTCAGCCTCCTCGTTATATTCTCATTAAATGCCGTATCCCAGGTTCTCTTTACGGGGGATGAACTGGCATCTGATCTTACCCGCGGAATGGAACTGTTCAATAAGGAAAAGTATGCTGCAGCCATCAGGCTTTTTGACTCTTATATAAGTGATAACGAAGACCGGAATCATATCATGGTTTCCGAAGCGGAATATTACAGATCGGTTGCAGCTCTTGCACTTTTCAATCCTGATGCCGAATACAGGATGGTATCATACATACGCACACATGCGGAGAGTCCGAGGATAAATGAAGCATATCTCGGGCTCGGCGATTATTTCTACCAGAATAAGAATTACAGGAAAGCTGTGACTTATTATGAGGAGGTCAACCAGCAGGAGCTCCCGCAGGAGAAGCTTCCGGAGTATTTTTTCCGACTCGGCTATTCTCATTTCATCAGAGGCGAAAAGCCGAGAGCCCTCCTGATGTTCTCCGAAATTAAGGATATCGACACTGAATATACTGCACCGGCTTTATATTATTTCTCTCATATTGCCTACGAGCAGGAGATGTACCAGACGGCTATGGATGGTTTTTCACGTCTTAAGGGGGATGAGACTTTCGGAAGCGTTGTGCCATTCTACATAGTTCAGATACTCTATCTTCAGAAAGACTACGATCAGATCCTTGAGATAGCTCCCTCGCTTATCAATTCTGCCGGGAAGGAGAGGGAAGTTGAGCTCTACAGGTTCATTGGCGACGCACATTACAATAAGGGCAACTTCAGTGAAGCGCTGCCCTATCTTGAAAAATTTTCCACGGGCACGAAAATAAGCGGCAGGGAGGATCAGTATCAGCTGGCTTATTGCTATTATAAAACGGGTGATTTGGACAAGGCAATAAAAATGCTCAGGGAGATTGATTCCCGGAATGACCTGTCCCGGAATGACCTGTTAAGCCAGAACATCTGGTATATCCTGGGCGACTGCTACCTGCAGAAAGGTGACAGGAAACGTGCGCAGTACGGTTTTTCGGAAGCTTCAAAGCTTGATTTTGACAAGAAGATAAAGGAGGATGCTCTATTTAATTATGCCAAGATCACTTACGAAACCTCATACTCCCCGTTCGGGGAAGCCACCGCCTCATTCCAGAAATATATCGAGCTTTACCCGGGCTCCGAAAGGATCCAGGAAGTATATAATTACCTGGTGTCTACATATTTACAAGCTAAAAACTATAAAGCAGCCCTGGCCTCCCTTGACAGAATAAAAAACAAGGAGAGCCAGTTGGAGGAGGCTTACCAGAGAGTGGCTTTCTTCAGGGGACTTGAGCTTTTCAAAAATATGGAGCTTCAGGCCGCAGCCGATATGTTCGATAAGTCCCTGAAATATGGGAAATACGACCGCCAGATGAAAGCCAGAGCGGTATACTGGAGAGGCGAAGCCAATTACCGGCTTGGCAACCTCGAAAATGCAAAAGCCGACTATGCCGAATTCATGGCACTGCCCGGATCGTTGCAGCATGGCGAATCAAATTTGGTCAGATACAACCTGGGATACACCTTCTACAATCTTCAGGATTACACAAATGCCCTTACGCACCTGAAGGCTTTTGAATCGGATGTAGTAACTGTACGTCCTGAAGTGATGGCTGATGCACGCAACAGGATAGGCGACTGTTATTACATCACCACGAGCTATCCCGAGGCAATAAGCTATTATGACAAGGTGATCGACTTCGGTAAGATAGATGCAGATTATGCAATGTTCCAGAAAGGATTCTCCCTGGGACTAATGAATGATGAACACGGCAAGGCTGATGTGCTTACACTGCTAACGACCAGATACCCCTCATCGGCATATGTACCGAATGCAATCTTTGAAAGGGGCAGGGCATACCTGGTGCTTAACGAGTTCAGCAGGGGCGAAGAGGATTTCAATACCGTCATAAAATCGTATCCGGCAACTCCTTTTGTACCGCGGGCTATGGTTCAGCTGGGACTGCTATACTACAACACCGGACAGAACGGGAAGGCTGTAGAACAGTATAAGAAGGTAATTGAAAACTACAAGTCGACACCTGAAGCGCGTTATGCTCTGACAGGGCTCAGGAATTCCTGTGTTGAGATGAATGATGTGGAAGGATATTTTACATATCTCAAGACGCTTCAGGGTTACGGTGATGTCAACCTTTCGGAGAAGGATTCCCTTTTATATACTTCCGGAGAGAACCTTTATATCACAGGAAATTATGCAAGGGCTGTAGAGGTGTTCAGGAATTACCTTATTGAATTCCCCAATGGAAGTTTCCTGCAGAATGCACAATTTTACCTTGCTGAGAGTCTGAATGCTTCCGGGGGAAACAGGGAGGAAGCCCTGAAGTACTATACTGCCGTGGCGGGTGCGCCGAATAACCAGTTTACAGAACAGTCACTTATTGCCGCCGCGGGCATTTATTATGGCCTTGAGGATTTTGCCAGCTCACTGAAATACTATGAAATGCTTGAACAGTCGGCCGGTAATTCAGAGAATAAAATCATTGCGCTCAGAGGCGGATTACGTTCGGCTTACCAGCTCGGCGATGCCCAAAAGTCAATAACAACAGCTGATAAAGTAATCAATACCGTTAATGTTCCTGAGGAGCTTTTCAGGGAAGCAGTCTTCATGAAGGCCAAGGCAAATTACAGCCTCAATAATTTCAGGGAAGCCCTGGCCGATTTCAGAAGGACATCATATGAGGTAGCGAGTATTGAGGGCGCTGAATCAAAATACAGGGTTGCCGAACTGCTGTTCAAAGACAACCAGGTAACTGAATCTGAGAAAGTCATTAATGAATTCATCGACCAGAATACTCCGCATCAGTACTGGATGGCACGGATGTTCATCCTGCTGTCGGACATAAGCGTCAGTAAGGGTGATAAGCTGCAGGCACGGGCAACTCTGCAGAGCCTGAAGGACTATTATACGATAGATAACGACGGCATCCTTGATGAGGTAAAGGCTAAACTTGATGCCCTGGGACAGGGCAACTGATATTGAGAAATAAAAATATCTCCTGATGAAACGAATACTCATCATAAAACTCCTGATAATCATGATAGTCATACCTGTTTCAGCCCAGACGGGGCAGCAGGACCTCAAGAGGGAAGTAACCCTGTACAATCCATACAAGCCGTCGCTTGCGCCCGTGAGAAAGAGAAGCTTCCTTCCCGATATGAATGACACTTCACGGATCAAACCTCAATTCAGTTATGATATCGCCATCCGGCCATTTATGCCTGAATACACCATCAGCCCCATAAAAGCTGCATCCCTTCTTCCTGATCCCCTGCCCAGGCTTTATAAAAGCTATGTCAACATGGGAATCGGCAATTACATTACTCCTTTTGCAGAGCTGAGTATCACCAATGAACGTTCCAAAAAAGGGGCTGTGGGCTTATATGCCAGGCATTTCTCAACCAACGGAAAGATTAAGCTCCTTAATAATGAGAAGGTCCTTGCGTGGTATATGGATAATGACGCTGTATTCTTCGGAAAGAAATTCTTCAGGAACAGCTATGTTGAAGGAACTGTGGATTACAGCCAGAAGTTAAGGTATGCCTACGGGTATGATACACTATTAACCGGATATGAAGCCGACAAGAAGGATATAAGGCTGGGATACAATAATATGGGAGCTGATATTACCTTTGCATCGCTGACCCTTGATTCGGCAAAATTCTCATATAACTTCAACGCCGGTTACGATTTCTTTTTCAGCTCAGGTACTCTTTATCAGCATAATGCAGGGCTTACAGGCACGATGGCCACACTCTTCAAGGGTTTTTATGCAGGATCGGATCTGAAACTCGATTTTTTCATCCCTTCAGCCTTTATTTACGGCGACATGAAATATATTGCCGCGCTGAGCCCGTTTGTTAAAAAGAGCACTTCACAGTGGAATTTCAAGGCAGGATTTGAGATGCTGCTCGATCAGAATATGAATGATAAGCCTGCTTTCCATTTCTATCCAGATGTGAGGTTCGGATTCAGCGTTGTACCTGAATATGTAGGCTTCTTTGCAGCCCTGAACGGGAAACTGGAAGTGAACCAGCCAAAGTATGTCATTGATATTAATCCGTTCCTGATAAATAACGGCTCTCTCTACAACCTTGCGAATACTGATCATTCACTCATAGTCTCGGCAGGGTTAAACGGGAATACGGGCATAGGCGGGAATTATCTTGTCTCTGCTTCCTACTCCATGATTGACAGCATGCTATTTTTCTCCAACTATTTTTCAACACTTATGACAGAGCGGGGGAATCATTTTATTCCATTATATGATGATGGCGAACTGCTGAACATTCATGGCGAAATAACCGGATCCATAACTGAAAAGGTCACATACAGCGGAGCCGGCAATTTCTATAAATACACGCTTTCAAACTACGATCATGCCTGGAATAAACCTGCATGGGACGGTCAGATTGGTATAAAATATAATCTTCGGAACAAAATACTTGCAGGGTTTGATATTATAGCAACAGGTAAGAGAAACCTGATGACAACAAGAATAGCAACTCCGGATGATGAAATTATTCTATTTGAAGAGCCGGTCCATTTTAATTTCAATCTCAGCGCTGAATACCGCTACACAAAAATACTCTCATTCTGGCTTAAGCTTAACAATATAGCCGCCAGACCCTACAATGAGTGGGCATATTACCCCGGCCAGAGGTTCATGGGGCTTATAGGGTTTACGTATAGTTTATAAAGAATACACGTACTCATCCCCCCATCCCCCTCGCTGCAAGCCGGCTCTTCGCTAAAATAACCCACCGGGCTATTTTTTAACGCTCAGCCCTCTACTTCATAAGGAGGGGGCTAAGGCGTTGTGGATGAGGCAGTTTCCCCCTCCTTGCGAAGCAGGGAGGGGGATCAAGGGGGTGGGTACATGCTGCAAGGAGAAGGTGGCAGGGGGGGTGAGTACGTGTATTCCCGAATAACATGGTTCTTACTGTTAATTTCTCCCCAAAATTGTGCATAAATTTTATTGATTTTTAACATTAAAAACGGTTGAAAATCCGTATATTTGTCGTATTAATTAAGATGCATGATTTCAGTTATTTACAATATGTGAAGAGTGGCTTTTTCTGAGTGCTGGCGAATATTGAAAACCAATCCCCCGGAAAATCATTTTTACTGTCAGTTGTAAAGGAGAAAAGAAAGATTCTCTTCATGGGTTGTTGATAACAGAATAGATGGAGAAAAAAATAAAAAAATGAGCGAAAAAAAGAAAAAAATGCAGGAAGAATACTCTGCAGAGAGTATCCAGGTGCTGGAAGGTCTTGAAGCTGTCAGGAAAAGGCCTGCAATGTACATCGGAGACATCGGGTCGATGGGTTTGCATCATCTTGTATATGAGGTAATAGATAACTCAATTGATGAAGCGCTGGCCGGATATTGCAGCAAAATAGAACTGATAATCAATACAGACGGCACGCTGACTGTCATTGACGACGGACGAGGTATCCCAACGGGAATGATGGAGAAAGAAAAGAAGTCAGCCCTTGAGGTAGTTATGACCGTCCTTCATGCCGGCGGTAAATTTGACAAAGAGTCATACAAGGTCTCGGGAGGACTTCATGGCGTGGGCGTCTCCTGCGTGAACGGACTCTCATCGCATCTAACAGCCACCGTCATGCGCGAAGGCAAAATCTTCAAACAGGAATATGAAAAGGGGAAGCCCGTTACCGCAGTTGAGGTTATGGGAACCAGCGAAAAATCAGGAACAATAATCACCTTTAAACCCGACGGTACAATATTCCAGACCACCGAGTTCAATTTTGAGATACTTGCTGCCCGTCTGCGGGAACTTGCATTTCTGAATAAAGGCATACTGCTTACCATAAAGGATATGCGTGAGTTGGTGGAGAACGGAAACGGCGGCAAGCCCAGGTACGAAGAGTTCCGCTCGGAAGAAGGGCTCAAGGAATTTGTAGAATATCTCGATGCCACCAGGGAGCGTATCATTGAAAAAACCATACATATCGCATACGATAAGACCGAGATACCTGTGGAAATTTCTCTCCAGTACAATAACTCATTCTCGGAAAATGTCCATTCCTATGTGAATAACATAAATACCATAGAAGGTGGCACTCACCTTGCCGGATTCAGGAGGGGACTCACCAGGACGCTCAAGAAATATGCCGAAGACTCCGGCGCAACCTCCAAGCTCAAATTTGATATCAACGGAGATGACTTCCGCGAGGGTCTTACAGCTGTAATCTCGGTGAAAGTTGCAGAGCCTCAGTTTGAAGGACAGACTAAGACCAAACTGGGCAACTCAGAGGTGATGGGCGCCGTTGACCAGGCTGTAAGCACCATGCTTACCAATTACCTTGAAGAGAATCCAAGGGATGCAAGGGTTATCGTACAAAAAGTGATACTGGCGGCAACCGCGCGGCATGCTGCACGCAAGGCGAGAGAGATGGTCCAGCGCAAGAATGAATTCTCCGGATCAGGACTGCCCGGTAAACTGGCCGACTGCGCCGACAGGGATCCTGCTCATTGCGAGATTTACCTGGTAGAGGGCGATTCCGCAGGCGGTACTGCTAAACAGGGCCGCGACAGGCGTTTCCAGGCTATCCTGCCGCTGAGAGGCAAGATACTGAACGTTGAAAAAGCCATGCACCATAAGATATATGAAAGCGAGGAGATCAAGAATATATTTACGGCCCTTGGTGTAAACATCGGAACAGATGAGGATAGCAAGGCTCTCGATATCAAAGGACTACGTTACCACAAAATAATAATTATGACTGATGCTGATGTCGATGGATCCCATATCACTACTCTCATAATGACCTTCTTCTTCAGGTATATGCAGGACCTGATCCGTGGCGGCTACCTTTTCATCGCAACACCACCGCTTTACCTCGTCAGGAAAGGGAAAACGGAACGTTACTGCTGGACCGACGATGAGCGTGATGCTGCAATTAAAGAGATGGGACAGGGCAAGGACTCTTCTGTGTCTCTTCAGAGATATAAGGGTCTTGGCGAGATGAATGCCGAACAGCTCTGGTCCACAACAATGAACCCCGAAACGAGGACTCTCCGCCAGGTGACCATTGAAAGCGCCGCCGAAGCCGACCATATCTTCTCAATGCTTATGGGCGATGAAGTTCCCCCCAGAAGGGAATTCATCGAGACCCATGCCCGCTATGCCAGGATAGACGTCTAGATCAGACTCCGAAAGGTTTTCTGCGGATCTCAACTGCATGATACTGACACACCTCTGAGCAGCAAAAGCACCTGATGCACTTGCTGTCGGTGAGCACTACCCAATTCTTTTTCTTGTCGTCCATAGTAATGGCATTAACCGGACATATCTTAATGCACTCTGCGCAGCCTGTACAGTTCCTGTGTATGAAGACCGGCCTTCGTTCAAACTTCCTGAGGAACCTGAGCCTGTTTGAAACGAACTTAAGTGAAATATTCTTGTCGACCGTTACAGGTATCCTTTTAAAGTCCTTTTTAATAAGTGAATTCAACTGGGGTCCATTATATACTATATCACCGGCATCGCTTAACCACTCTCCCCGTGCAAGCGCATTAAAATTAGTTGGTATGTCCATCGGGTCATAACCTGCAATCGTTGTTGCTATAATATCCAGGGCTAGAGGATTTGATGACCCGATAAGCACTCCGGTTTCAAATGGTGTTCCCTGACCCGGTCCCTGGCCTTCCATGCCTTTGATTCCGTCCATAATGAAGAAATGAGGCATTACGGCTTCATTAAGGTCGACAAGGAAATGAGCAAAGCTTTTCCGGTTCTGATGAAGAGCATGCTGCTTTGCTTTTGTGAACCCGGGAACAAGTCCCAGAGTGTTTTTTATTGCTCCGGTAAAATATACAAGCTCGTGATTTTTGAATTTCGGGATAGAAACTATGAGATCAACCTCTTCAGCTATAGAGGCGATTTTTATCCTGCCCTTTGGAAGAGACTTCTCTGACGGGTTCTTTGTAAAATCGATCCAGGGGATTCCGGTCTTTTCGCAAACCTGGAATATCCCTGACTTAACAGGTTTCATTCCCCTGAGATGTATTGACGGGGAATCACCTGCAAGTACCTCAGCGCCTTTTGATTGAAGAAATCTGATAACGACTTCAAATACAACCGGATGTGTGGTTACACATTTTTCCGGATCCCTGTCGGCAAGGATGTTGGGTTTGACAAGTACTTTTTTCCCCTTTACATCCGGACCTTCACAAAAATCGTAAATCTCTGAAACAAGATTATATACCTTATTATAATCATATTCCCTGCAAACCCTGACTGCTACTTTGTTATTCATCTTTAACACGTTGTGCTCTTAGTGTTTGCCTTTGAGTCCTTTGTGGTTAATTTTTTTTTACCACAAAGAGCACAAAGGTAGAAATCTGAGAACACAAAGGATTTAATATGATAATATTGTTTCCTTGAGAATATTCTCAATATGAGTGACAATATTTCTGGAAGGACCTGTGAAATTATTAACAATAATGCAGAATATCAGTTCTTTGCCTGATACGGCTTCCAGATAACCTGCGTATGCCCTGACTCTGGTCATTGATCCGCTTTTTGCCACCAGCCTGTTTTCAAATACAGGGTCCCTGAAATAGTTTTTAAGAGTTCCTTCCCTTCCGGCCTCAGGCAGGGAATTGATAAATACATCAGGATGTTTGCTCTTTGTCTTCATGAAGAACAGCAAACCGGTCAATCCCTCCGCACTGACTGAATTTAGAGGTGAGAGCCCGCTTCCGTCCTCCATGAAGATGCCTTCGGAATTAATTCCGGCATCCTTTAGAAACTCATCAATAACAACCAGTCCCGAATCAGTTGACCCGCTGTCTTTAAATCTTTTACCAAGCTCTTTGACAAGATGTTCAGCATATAAATTTACACTCTCATGATTCAGAACACATAGAATCTCTATGAGTGGGGGAGAGATGATGTTGCTGATTTCAACAAATCCATCTGCACTGCCCTGCTGAAGCCTGACTGTGGAAGGCTTATCAGTAGTTTTTATTCCGGAATTCCTCATTTTATTATCCAACATCCTTGCCATCAGCAGGGGAGGATCTGTAATTGAAGCCCCGAGTACAAAATCATTCTCAACCGCAGGAATTGTTCCTGCCATCCACCCTGTGGTGCTATAGGGAGTTGCATACACATATCCATGATCCTCTGTTCCTGATACTGTCAGCATGTCGGTCATATCTACCCTGCACTCCTCCGGAAAGATCCCTGTGACCTCATGTGTGAGCCCGTCTGAAGAAGTTCTGAAGTGTATTTCGTATGAATTGTCATAAAGGCTCAGTCCGAAGGCACCGGCGCCGTAATAGTTACCGGTATCCTCCCATAACCACTTGCCGGGCACAGGCTGGTAATCAAAGTATGAGTCATCTGTTACAACCTTACCCTTTATCTTCCGGATACCGGCCTTTTTGATTTTTTCTACCCATTCCTCTTCGAAATCCGCATAGTGTGAATAGAATGCTTTTGAACCCAGCACAGGGTCTCCTCCTCCCTTAATAATAATATTGCCTTTCAGCACTCCTGTCCGGCTGTTCAGTGTTCCAATATATCCTATTGCAGTTGTGAAAGTGTGATCAGGTCTCAGCAATTCCAGTGCGGCCGATGTCGTAACGAGCTTCAATACTGAAGCAGGTATCAGGCTCTTGCCTGAATTATGATCATATATGGTTGAGCCCCTCTTTGCATCTATAAGATGAAATGAAACACTTCCGGATCTCATTGATGAGTCTGCAAGAAAAGCCTCGAATGCACTCTGCTGTGAGAAAAGTGACTGGCTGGTCAGTGCAACCAGGAAAAGAGTACTGATTCTCATCATCTTACAGCTTTATTCTGTTCAAGAGTTGAAAGCAGTCCGCATGCTGCATTGATATCCTCGCCTCTTGAGCTTCTGATAGTTGTGAGTATTCCTTTTGCATTCAGAGCCTCCCTGAAACGGATGGTCTCTTCTGTGTCAGGACTCTCAAATTCCGATCCCGGAATATGGTGAAACCTTATTATATTGATCCTGCATTTTATACCGTTAAGAATCCTTGCAAGTTCTTTTATATGAGAAGAAGTGTCATTTATACCCTTAAAAAGAATATATTCAAAAGAGACTCTTCTCTGGCTGTTGAAGTCAAAGTCCCTGATGATGTCGAGCACCTCTCTGATCGTATTTGTTCTCTGGATCGGCATTAGCTTCCTCCTCTCCTCATCAAACGGCGAGTGAAGGCTTACAGCAAGATGGCAGCGGCTGCTCTCAAGGAATTTCTTTATTGATGGAACAATTCCCACGGTGCTCACGGTAATACGCGTGGGGCTCCAGCCGTAGCCCCATTCACTTATAAGTATCTCAAGGCTCTTAAGTACTTCGGAAATATTATCGAGAGGCTCTCCCATGCCCATGTATACCATGTTGGTAAGCCTGCTGAATTCAGGAAGGTTCCTGAACTGGTTGAGGATCTCATTTGAGGAGAGGTTTCCCTGGAAGCCCTGTTTCCCTGTCATGCAGAAGATGCAGCCCATTTTGCATCCCGCCTGGGAGGAGACGCATATTGTAGCCCTGTCGTCTTCGGGGATGTATGCTGTTTCTATGTATTTATCATTCAGAACTTTATAGAGATACTTCTTAGTCCCGTCGCTGCTCTCCAGAACGTTTACAGGTGCGGAGGTCCCCAGTTCATAATCAGCTGAAAGAACTTCCCTCATCTTTTTTGAGAGGTTGGTCATTTCTTCGATCGATGATATCTCTTTTTTATAGAGCCAGTCGGCGATCTGTTTTGCAGCAAACCCCGGCATCCTGAGCCGTTTGGCAACAGCAATCAACTCATTCAGAGTTTTCCCGTACAGTTTATCTTTTGTCATTTTCTGAAAAACCTTTTTAACCACGGAGTAACACTGGTCTTCGCTTCGCTCAGACTTTCACGGAGTTACACTGTTTTATCATCTTTTACCGTGAAACTCGTTTTGGACTCCGTGTAACACCGTGGTTAAACATCTATACTCCCTTCGAAAACGAATGTCGCCGGACCGGTGAGCCATACATTGGTAATTTTGCCGTCCTTTACCTTAAAATCGACCTCTAAACTTCCACCTCTTGCCTTCACTCTAACAGGTACAGTGTCAAAATGTCCTTTTAAAACTGAAGCAATGGCAGATGCAGTGACTCCGGTTCCGCAGGCGAGCGTCTCCTCTTCAACACCGCGTTCAAATGTGCGGATATATAATCCTTTCTCCCTGATCTCCACAAAATTCACGTTTGTGCCTCCCGGTTCAAAGAGCGGAGACCATCTCAGTTTCCTGCCTTCAGCATTTACGTCCATAGCGTCAATTCCGTTCATAAACACAACATAGTGCGGCGATCCGGTATTGATAAAGTAGTTTCCTTCAATGATTTTAAATTCATTTATATCAGCCATCTGCAGACGAACAATATCATCAATTACCTCAGCTTCATGAATGCCGTCAAATGCCATGAACCTCTGCTTATTACCTGCAATTTTATGTCTGAGTGTGAAATGTGCTGTGCATCTTCCTCCGTTGCCGCACATCGATCCGATCTTTCCGTCGGAATTGAAGTATTTCATCTCGAAATCCACACCCGGGTGATCTGAAATCAGGATTAGTCCGTCAGCCCCTATGCCAAAGCGGCGGTCACACAATCTGTTAATGAGAACTGACCCGGAGGGATTAATTATACCTTTGCGATTGTCTATGATAATGAAATCATTACCTGCGCCCTGGTATTTGTTAAACGTTATTGTCATCCGTGTTAAAGTGTTGTTAAATACGTCTAAAATATTGAAGATCATTGAAAAAATGCATGATCTTTGCAAAACAAAATTGTCCGAAAACGGTTGTAAATATATGAATCTTTTACCAGGGCATAATATTTGCTAACAGGTGAAGGGAAAAACTGAAAAACTTACAAATACAATAATATGAAAGGAAAATATTTAGCAGGGGCAGTATTAATGGCGCTCATCGGAGCTGCAATAGCATTGTTCGCTTATACTGCCATGGATAAAAAACAGGAATCAGTAACTGTAAAAGACAGCTCACATATTGAAACGCCTGATGCTCAGGCAATACTGACTGCTTTCCAGATGCAGGAAGGGCAGGTAGATTTTACATATGCGGCTGAGCAGACCGTTCATGCCGTCGTGCATGTTCGTACCAAAACGATGGTCTCACAGCCTCAAAACCCTATACTTGAATGGTTCTATGGCGAACAGTACGGCAGCAGGCAGCGGGAAGTGGCCGGATTTGGTTCAGGTGTAATAATCTCGGCTGATGGTTATATAATTACCAATAACCATGTCATAGAGGATGCCGGGAACATTGAAGTAAAGCTTAATGACAACAGAGTTTTCAATGCCGAGCTTATCGGCCGTGATCCGAGTACCGACATTGCCCTGCTTAAGGTTAAGGCAACTGACCTTTCATTTCTTAAATATGGCGACTCCGAAAATCTGAAGGTAGGTGAGTGGGTACTTGCTGTCGGCAATCCTTTCAATCTCACCTCAACGGTTACTGCAGGGATTGTCAGTGCAAAGGGCAGAAGCCTTGGTCTTCTCAACAGCGATTACCGCATTGAATCATTTATCCAGACCGATGCTGCTCTTAATGTAGGTAACAGCGGGGGAGCTCTCGTCAACACAAAAGGATTGCTGGTAGGCATTACCTCGGCAATTTATTCACCCAGCGGAGCATACGCGGGCAATTCATTCGCCATACCGGTAAGTATCGTGAAGAAGGTTATTGATGACCTGCGCGAGTTCGGCGAGGTACAGAGAGCCATAATTGGTGTCAACATAGCCGATGTCACCTCTGAAGATGCTGAGAAATACAACCTGAAAGAGATCAGGGGCGCGCTCATTACAAACGTCGTTGACGGCGGATCAGCTGCAGATGCAAACCTTAAGGCAAATGACGTGATCATAAAGCTGGATGGAGCAAATATCAATTCTGTATCAGAGCTCCAGGAACAGATCGGGAAACATCGTCCGGGCGACAGGGTAATCGTTACATATGTCAGGAACGGCAGGGAAACAACGGTTCCCATAACACTTAAGAATGTTGCAGGAAATACAAATGTTGTTCCCGTGGGGATGGGAACAGGATCAATTTTTGGTGCCAGAATTGATCTTCTGAGCCAGACAGATAAAAGAACTTACAACACAGATCACGGAGTTAAAGTTACAGAAGTGAATGAGGGCTTGTTCCGGGATCTTGGACTCAGAAGAGGAACCATAATTCTCAGGGTGAACGATAAAAAGATCAATAATACTGAAGATATCCGCAGTGCAACAAATAACAACGAAAAATCGTTGAAATCGATCCAGGGGATCGCTCCCGACGGAAGAATGTTCAACTACCAGTTCGATTATTGATAGCTTTTTTTCGTAAATCTTTGATATACAGGAGGTTTGTAAAACACGGCCTCCTGTTTATAACAATGTTCCTCTTTCTTTGTTATTACATTAATAAGTAGTATCTTTGCGACAATTTTTAAAAGGCCAATGAGACAACTAAAGATAACCAAATCCATAACAAACAGGGAGAGTGCTTCACTCGACAAGTATTTGCAGGAAATTGGTAAAGAAGAGTTGATATCGGTAGAGGAAGAGGTTGAACTGGCTCAGCGAATTAAAAAGGGAGACAGAACTGCTCTCGAAAAACTCACCAAAGCAAATCTGCGGTTTGTTGTGTCTGTGGCCAAGCAGTACCAGAACCAGGGGCTCAGCCTTCCTGATCTTATAAATGAGGGAAACCTCGGGCTTATCAAAGCTGCTGAAAAGTTTGATGAGACGCGCGGTTTCAAATTCATCTCATATGCCGTATGGTGGATCAGGCAATCCATCCTTCAGGCACTGGCCGAGCAGTCAAGGATCGTACGCCTTCCCCTTAACCAGGTAGGCTCGCTCAATAAGATCAACAAGGCATTTTCAAAGTTTGAGCAGGAGAACGAACGCACTCCATCGCCTGAAGAGCTCGCTGAAGTGCTGGAACTGCCAAAGGAAAAAGTAACTGATACACTCAAAGTGTCAGGAAGGCACGTCTCCGTTGATGCACCCTTCATTGAAGGCGAAGACAACAGCCTTCTGGATGTCCTTACAAACACAGACTCACCGGTTGCCGACAAGCTTCTTATGGATGAATCCCTTTCAAGAGAGATATACAGGGCTCTGGCAACACTAACAGAAAGGGAAAGAGATATTATACGGTACTTCTTCGGCATCGGATGCCAGGAGATGACCCTCGAGGAGATCGGAGAGAAATTCGGACTTACCCGCGAAAGGGTCCGCCAGATAAAGGAAAAGGCAATCAGACGACTCAGACATACCTCAAGAAGCAGGCTGCTTAAAGGGTATCTGGGTTAACACTATTACAGGATCGATGTAAAAATGAGCCCCGGGGAGAGGCTCATTTTTTTTTGCCTGCAAAAGGTCACTGCAGACCTGGGGAAAATTGAACCGAAATTATGATATTTGAACAAATAATCTTAAATGGAATTCAAACTGGTTTCGGACTTTATCCCGACGGGAGATCAGCCGGAAGCAATTAAGCAGCTTATCGAAGGTCTGAATAAGGGTGTCCCGTACCAGACGCTTCTCGGCGTAACCGGATCAGGAAAGACATTCACCATAGCAAATGTCATCGAAAAGATCCGTCGCCCTGTCCTAGTCCTCAGCCACAACAAGACACTCGCAGCCCAGCTCTACGGAGAGTTCCGCCAATTCTTTCCCGAAAACAGGGTGGAATACTTCGTTTCATATTACGATTACTATCAGCCTGAAGCGTACCTTCCCGTTTCGGATATCTACATAGAGAAAGACCTCTCAATAAATGAGGATCTTGAAAAACTCCGCCTCAGCGCCACTTCTTCACTGCTTTCAGGCAGGAGGGATGTGATTGTTGTTTCCTCAGTATCATGTCTGTTCGGCATCGGTAATCCGGATGACTATCATTCGAACACGATACAGATAAAGAAAGGACAAAAGATCGGCCGGAACCATTTTCTCAGGAAGCTGGTAGACAGTCTCTATTCACGCAACGAACTGGAGTTCAGGCACGGCACATTCAGGGTAAGAGGTGATACTGTCGATATCTACCCTGCTTATGCCGACATCGGCGTGAGGGTGGTATTCTTCGGTGACGAGGTCGAGGAGATAAACACTTTTGACCCTCTCAGCGGCAGCAGGCTGGAAGAACTGGATGACTATATCGTCTATCCCGCGAACATATTCGTGACTACCCGCGAAAGGATAAACCAGGCCATAGGCCAGATACAGGATGACCTTGTCCTTCAGATCACTCATTTCAATGACATAGGCAAGAAGGAGGAAGCCAGAAGGCTTGAGCAAAGGGTTTCGTACGACCTTGAGATGATAAAGGAACTAGGCTACTGCAGCGGGATAGAGAACTATTCCAGGTATTTTGACGGCCGCAAGCCAGGTACAAGGCCCTTCTGCCTGCTCGACTATTTCCCTGAGGATTTCATAACGGTCATTGACGAGAGCCATGTGAGCATTCCGCAGATCAGGGGAATGCACGGAGGCGATCATTCAAGGAAACAAACCCTCGTTGAATACGGTTTCCGGCTTCCGGCAGCACTGGATAACAGGCCGATGCGCATCGAGGAGTTTGAATCACTGACAGGACAGATAATTTTTGTCAGCGCCACACCTGCCGACTATGAGCTTGAGAAGAGCGAGGGCGTCTTTGTTGACCAGGTGATAAGACCAACCGGACTTCTTGATCCGCCGATAGAGATCAGGCCGAGCCTGAACCAGATAGCCGACCTGATGGATGAGATACGGACCAGAGCAAAATCGGGTGAGCGGACGCTTGTAACCACTATCACCAAGAGGATGGCCGAGGAATTGACTGCATACCTCCTGAAGTTCGATATCAAATGCCGATATATCCATTCAGATGTCGATACCCTTGAACGTATCGAAATACTGGAAGGACTGAGGGCCGGAGCCTTCGATGTGCTTGTAGGGGTAAATCTCCTCAGGGAAGGCCTCGACCTCCCGGAAGTATCGCTGGTGGCGATTCTTGACGCCGACAAGGAGGGATTTCTGAGGTCATCACGATCGCTGACCCAGACAGCGGGCAGGGCGGCCCGCAACCTTAACGGAAAGGTCATAATGTACGCCGATCATATTACCGGAAGCATGCAGCTGACGATAAATGAGACGAACAGGAGAAGGGATAAGCAGATGAAGTACAATGAGAAGATGGGGATAACTCCGGCACAGATATTCAGAAAAACCGGCACAATACTTACCGGACTCACAGGCAAAGGAATCTCGGTGAAGGCTTATGTCGAGCCTGAGAGACCTGACATTGCTGCAGACCCTGTCATTAAATACATGAACAGAGAGGCTCTTCAAAAGATGATAGAAGAAACAAGAAAGAGTATGGAAAAAGCAGCTGCAGAGCTGAATTTCGTTGAAGCAGCAAGGTTCAGGGACGAAATGGCCGATCTTCAGAAACTGTTAAGAAGCAAGGTGTGATGACTGAGGCGGCTGGTGATCAGCGTGTTGCGGTCCACTTTTTTTCCCCGAAGCTGTCCTTCACGGTTCCTTCCATCTTATCACCTGATACTTTGCCGGTATAAAGCCGGTCACTCACCCTGAATGTGATCTCATTGCCGCGGAGCCTTCCGTCTTTGAGGTTAATACTCTTTGTACCGCTGGTCACCTTCCCGTAAACCATCTGGAATTCCTGGTTTATGGTAAGGATGTCCTCTCCAAGCTTCCAGTCACCTTCAACACTTGCCGGAATGATCCACATCAGCGCCGTGTTCCAGCTGTTCCAGTTTTCCTCCGTGGTCACCTCATAATCAGGCTCCCACTCGGCCATGGTGAAGGTGTTCGATACAACCCGTGTCCCGGGCTTCAGCTCCAGAAGCTTAGGTCTGAGCTTAAGGTTTATCTCAGGCAGCAGGAACATAGTTATTACAGTCGCCCTGGAAAGATCATATTCAAAGAGATCACCTGTGATGAATTTGGTCCTGTCGCTGACCCCCTCAATCTCTGCATTCTTAATCGACAGTTCTACCATATCCGGATTGAATTCAACCCCGACAGCATATGCCCCTCTTTTGGCTGCCGTTATAACCGTCCGCCCGTCTCCCGACCCGAGATCTACAACAAAATCGTCAGGAGTAACGCCTGCAATTGAAAGCATCGTGTCAACAAGATGCTGTGGAGTCGGCACCCAGACGACATCCTTGCCGGGCTGCCCGACCTCCGGGACATAGCCTGAATCGGGCTGGTAATTCTGGGCTGCCAGCATCAGCGGCATTGAAGCAAGAATTGTCAGTGCAATTGAGCGGATGTACACGGTCTTTGATCTCATGGTAAGGAAAATGATATTTTTAAAAAGATAAAATTATCAGTTTTATTTTGAATTGATAACAAGTTGATGAACATAATTTGCAATCGAGAGGCAGGAAGTAAGCCCCGGCGACTCCATTCCCACCATGTTGACAAATCCCCTGAAACCCCGCTCGCTCTCTTCCCTGATATAGAAGTCCCTGATCGGATCCCCGGGCTTCTGGGTTTTTGGTCGTATGCCTGCCATTTCAGGCACAAGGTCTTCAAACTCAAGAAAGGGCAGAAATTTTCTTGCCGACTTCCAGAAAGCCTCTTGCTTTGATGTGTCAACCTTGTAGTCGTATATATTTGAGGCGAGATAAGTAACATCGGGACCGAGTTTGACCCCGCCTCCCATATCGATTGTGACATGGATCCCGATGCCCTCCATATTGTTATGAGGGACCGGATATACAAGCCTGTTTATCAGCTTATTCTTCGGAGGCCGGACCCTGAAGTATTCTCCCTTGCAAAAATGTATCTTCAGTTTTTCGTCAGTGATACCAGCCATTTCCGATACCCTGTCAGATGTCAGTCCCGCTGAATTTATTACAACGGCTGAGGTGAAGCTGAATTCATTTCCGTCAGCATCCAGCAGACTTATCTCATACCCGGAATCAATTTTTCTTATTCCTGTCACTTCGCTGCCATATACGATCTGTGCCCCGTTATTCATTGTGCTCGTCTCCAGTCGTTTCATGAGTGAATGGCTGTCAACAACACCGGTTGTGGGTGAGAAGAGGGCTTTAAGCGCAAAAATGTTCGGTTCCAACGCATATACCTGGTCTTTTTCCAGGACATCAAGTTCGACGCTGTTCTTTGCAGCATTTGTTTTAATGCCTTCAATTACAGACACTTCCTGGTTATTTGTGGCAACGATAAGCTTCCCGCAGTTATTAAATGGAATATCATGCTTTTTACAGTAATCATAGAGCAGGTTTTTCCCTTCAACACAAAGTTTTGCCTTCAGGCTGCCCTGAGGATAATATATCCCTGCATGAATCACTTCGCTGTTCCTGCTGCTCGTCTCCTGTCCGAAGGTTCTGTTTTTTTCAACAAGGAATACGTTGCTGAAACTCCCGGAGATTTTTTCCGCAACAGCCAGCCCGATGACTCCTGCACCTATAATTGTTACCTCTGCATCCATTCTTTTAATCCGCAATCCGCAATCAAATTAACCCACCCCTAGCCCTTCCCCGGAGGGGAACCAAGAAGCCGAAATACAAAATTATTTAAAGATGGTGATTTTAATTTTATAATTGGAATAGGTAATTTTGCATTATCTTCATAAAACGCAAATCAGGATAACAATATAAAATCCAATTATGAAAACAATAGCGATCGGATTATTATTCCTGCTGATCACAGCCTGTTCAGCGGAAAAGGAACAGCCATGGAGGCTTGTATGGTCGGATGAATTCAACTATGAAGGACTTCCCGATAAAAACAACTGGAGGCATGAAGAGGGCTACATTGCAAACAATGAGCTTCAGTACTATACTCCGCGAAGGATAGAGAACTCTGTGGTGGGAAACGGGAACCTGATGATCATAGGGCGCAAAGAACCATGGGACTGGGCAGGATATACATCAGCCCGCATCAATACTCTTGGTAAACACAGCTGGACTTACGGCAAGTTTGAGGCAAGGATAAAGTTGCCCGAAGGCCAGGGCATCTGGCCTGCCTTCTGGATGCTCGGCGGCAATATTGAGCAGATCGGATGGCCGGAATGCGGCGAGATCGACATAATGGAGCATATCAACAATGAGGATATTCTCTACGGCACGCTGCACTGGCATGACGGGAAACATATGCAGGACGGCGGCAAGACACCGTGCAATTTGGCTGATTATCATGATTATGCGGTAGAATGGGATGCCGATTCAATAAAATGGTTCCTTGACGGAAAACAGTATCACCAGGTTGTAATCAGAGATTCAGTGAAAAGCACTTCGGAATTTCACAAGCCATGCTATCTGATACTGAACCTTGCCATTGGCGGAAGCTGGCCCGGCAATCCTGATGAAACAACCATTTTCCCTGATACTGTGTTTGTAGATTGGGTGAGGGTTTATCAGAAATAATTCAAGATAAAAGAAAAAAGATACAAGATTTTTACAGCAACCTGATCGAACTTATTCACTTCGCCACTGGTTTATAATACGTGTTTGACACCACAACGGAGAATGATTTTTTTTTCGGGTTGTTTATTGTTTATAATATTATTAACTTTATATGAATTGTTCCGGGTGTTTCCTGGAAGCAAAACATCAACAGGAATGAAAAAAGTGCTGATCTTTGCCTGCCTAATACTGCTTATTTCCAACAATTTTGCCCAGCAAGCCGGTATCTCCACGCAGGTTGATCCATTATATTTCATTACGCACACCCGCGAGGAACTTATGGTCAAGCTGGTTGATCTGCCATGCGGGATAAAGGCGGACGATCCTATAAAGGTGATCCTGCAGAAACTCAACACCTGGCTCACGGCTTTCATTCCGGAACCTGAATATTCAGACGATTTATACGCAAAGGCTGCAAATATACAGGCCCTGAAGAGTGTATTGCAGGGCGGATACGGAATCGGCTCAGTGCTTGTCGACGAGGAAGGGAAAATCATCTATGCAGCTCACAATTCACAAATACAGAAAAACAGGTCTGACCTTCATGCCGAAATGACCCTGATGACAAATTTCGAGAACAGTCATAAATCACACAAATACATGACCGGTTATGTATATAAACCGGGGTTAACCGTTTTCAGCTCGGCAGAGCCATGCCCCATGTGCTTCATCAGGATAAGCACCGCAGGCTGTGATACAAAATATTGCACTCCCGGTCCGGAAGACGGCATGGTAACTAGGGTCAGCTGTCTGCCTCCATCATGGCAGGAGATGGCCTCAAAACAAAAGGTTGAACTGGGTGACTGCTCACCGGAAATGCAGAAACTGTCGCACCTGCTGTTCTATTCCTACCTGCTCGATAACAGGGGACCCTACTAAATACAAATTCCGTTAACGATGAAACAATATCTTTTTATTCTTCTGGCTGTTTCGATAGCCGGAACAACTTTGTTGAATGGACAGGAACCTCTGCCATCAAAATTCAATCATCCGTTGCTGGGAGAGAATGTCTTTGTTTTCGATCCCGCAATGGATATGAAGGAGATACAGGTGCTGCTGGATACTATATTTTCCCGTCAGTCGGACCGCAGGAGCGAATTCACCACAAACCGCTATGCCCTGCTGTTCAGGCCTGGGAAGTACAATCTTGACGTTAAGCTGGGTTATTACATGCAGGTGCTGGGACTTGGAGATTCACCTGAAGATGTTGTGATAACAGGTGCGGTGAGGTCGAACACACGGGGCAGCAGCGTGCTTACCAACTTCTGGAGAGGGGTTGAGAACCTGACCATAGTTCCTGAAAACGCTGACACTACCGTGATATGGGGCGTATCGCAGGCAGCGCCGATGAGGAGAGTATATATAAAAGGTAATATGAACCTGTTTGATAAAGGTTATGCAAGCGGCGGTTTCCTCGCTGATTCAAAGATAGACGGGAGGGTAGCATCAGGACCGCAGCAGCAGTGGTTCACCAGAAACACTGAATGGCAGAAATGGACAGGAGCCAACTGGAACATGATGTTTATGGGAGTTGTGAATGCGCCGGAAGCAAACTTCCCGGAGAATCCATATACAACATTTGAAACCGTGCCTTTTGTAAAGGAGAAGCCTTTTCTGACGATATCCGGCAAAAGCTTCGCAGTTAAGATACCGCAGCTGAAAATCAATTCATCGGGACCTGAATGGACTGACGATAATAACGATGATGCTCTTTTGAAACTTAGCAAATTTTATATCGTAAATGCCTCCGGGGATAATTCAGCAACCCTGAATGCTGCACTGAAGAAGGGAAAGAATCTGCTTTTCACTCCGGGTATCTACAAGCTTGACCAGCCGCTGAAGGTCACGAAGGCCGGCACCGTGATCATAGGGCTGGGAATGCCTTCCCTGGAGCCTCTGAATGGCAATTCAGTGATCGATATTGCTGATGTTGATGGTGTTACCGTAAGCGGTATACTCCTTGATGCCGGGTACAAGAGATCGGAAGCGCTCCTTGTTGCCGGAGAACCGGGATCATCAAAAAGTCATACCGCAAATCCTGTATTTCTTTTTGATGTATTTGTCAGGATAGGAGGTCCTCACGAGGGATCGGTCCAAAGTGCTGTTGTGATAAACAGCAATGATGTAGTTGTTGACCATATATGGCTCTGGAGAGCGGATCACGGAAACGGAGTGGGATGGGAGAAGAACTGGTGCGCAAACGGACTGGTGGTAAACGGACATGACGTGGTGATTTACGGTTTGTTTAATGAGCACAACCAGGAGTACCAGACCCTCTGGAACGGGAACGGAGGAAGGGTGTTTTTTTACCAGAGTGAGATGCCATACGACCCTCCTTCAGCCGAATCGTGGAAGCATGACGGCGTTTACGGCTATGCTTCATACAAGGTGGCAGATCACGTTACAACTCATGAAGCCTGGGCCCTTGGAATTTATAATTACTTCCCTAATGCTCCGGCTGTTGCTGATAATGCAATTGAGACTCCTCCGTATCTTGAGGGAAGCATTCATAACAAAATCATCTTCTGGCTTAACGGCAATCCGGAGAGTATTGTAAAGAGCATCATCAACGGCAGGGGCGGAGCTGTGACCCAGTCATCCAGGAAAGCGACCATGAAGTAGATGGCAATAGGCAGTAGGCAGGAATCTTCCTTATTTAAAACAAAATTCTATTATTGGTCTTGTATCATAATAAATATTATATTTGTGAACAATTGAACAATTGTTCATATAAGCATAGATGAAAACCAGGGTAAATAAAAAGGTTCAGTTCGTCCAGGAAGGAAAGGTAAAGGCCGTGAAAAGCAAAATGAAGAGCGAGAAATTCTTTCACTACCTGGCTGAGACATTCAAAGCGATGAGCGATCCCACAAGGACGAAGATAATCTACTCACTCTGCCTTGAGAAGGAGCTTTGCGTGTGCGACATTGCGGCAATAATCGGTTCTACAAGTTCTGCCATTTCTCATCAGTTAAGAACACTGCGCAACATGAAGCTTGTCAGATACGATAAAGTTGGCAAGGTAGCCTATTATTCGCTTGACGATAAGCATATTAACAACCTCTTTGATGAGGGATTGAGGCATGTTGAGGAGAAATGATTTTTTTTGGAAAACAATTGAATATATGTTCATATATCACCGTATAATATGAAGGAAAAGGATAAGATAAGCCTCGCCGAAATGGAAGATGGGCATTTTGGAATAATAGATTCTATAACCGGAGGGAAGAACCTTGTAAAGCGCCTGGCCGACCTCGGGATAACAAAAGGTGCGGGGATAACGGTTCTCAGACGGACCCTTTTTTCAGGGCCTGTCCAGGTTGAGGTCTGCGGATCACGGTTTGTGCTGGGACACGGTATGGCATCAAAAATTATGGTTGTGCCTCATGACAAATGAGAAAAAGATAAACATTGTCCTTGCCGGGCAGGGAAACACGGGGAAATCTTCTGTATTCAATTTCCTGACAGGTTCTCACCAGCATACCGGCAACTGGGCAGGAAAGACCATAGAAAAACTTGAGGGGACACTATATTATAAGGACCATACGATTGACGTCCTTGATCTTCCGGGAATATATTCCCTTACAACATACTCAGTTGAAGAGGTAATTTCGCGTGAATATATCGTAACCCAGAAACCCGATTTTGTAATCGATATCGTCGATGCAACAAATCTTGAGAGGAATCTGATCTTTACCATTCAGCTGCTTGAACTTGAATGCCCGGTCATACTCGCACTCAATATGATAGACCTGGCAAAGAAAAAAGGGATTGAGATCGATCACAAAAAGCTTCAGTCCATTCTGCGGGTTCCTGTTATCCCGACTGTCGCTTCACGGGGCAGGGGACTTACTGATATAATTGATGAGGTAATTGAATTAAAAGAGACAAAGCCTGCCTATAAGCCCCAGAGATATGGAAAGGAGATTGAAAGCTGCATTTCACAGCTTACGGGCATGATGGATGGACTGGATCTGCCGTACCCAAAGAGATGGATAGCGATTAAGCTTATTGAAAAAGACAATGATATTGTAAAGATCATCGGTGAAAAGGCTCCTGCGATCCTGGAAAAATCAGCTGAGTTGGGCAGGAAACTTGAAGAGATCCATGGTCACGATCCGGGGCTCGTGATCGCCGATGAAAGGAGCCATCTCGCTGCCCAGATAACCAGAGAGATAGTAAAGATGGCGCCTCACAGGAAAATGTCGATGAATGAAAGACTCGACGTGATTACTACCCACAAGTTTGCCGGGTACCTTATTATGATCCTGATCCTGGGGGGCATGTTCCTGGCTGTATTCAGCTTCGGCAACTGGCTCTCCTCCACGCTCGATCCGGCATTCCGGGGATGGCATGAATGGTGGAACACAGCCGTAGGAACAACCTTTTCTGCAGCGCTTGCCTGGTCGGCTATTGAAGGAGTGCTGGCGCTGATCCAGATCGCGATGCCCTATATCCTGCCTTTCTACATACTATTATATATACTCGAGGACTGGGGTTATATTGCCCGCATCTCTTTCCTGATGGACAAGTTCATGCACAAGATGGGAATTCACGGGAAGGGGTGCATCTCGTTCATAATCGGGCTGGGTTGCAACGTGCCCGGCTGCATGTCGTGCCGGATCATGGAATCGAGACGCGAAAGGTTCATAACTGCAGTGCTGGTTACACTTGTTCCCTGCTCGGCAGTTTCGGTGATAGTATTCGGGCTTGTCGGGAAATATGTAGGGTTACTCTGGGCGCTGGGGCTCTATGTGTTTGCAATGATAGTGGTATTTGTGGCAGGCAGGCTCTCTTCAAAGCTGCTGATTGGCGAGCCTGTAGAGCTGATAATGCACATGCCGGATTACAAAACCCCCAATATTAAGACCATCATGGTTCAGACCTGGGATGCGCTGAAGGAATTTATTTACATAGCTGCCCCGATGGTTATAATTGCCGGTGTTGTTATCCAGGCTATAAACCTTGCAGGCTGGATGCCGGCAATTTCGTCCTTCCTTAATCCTGTTACAGTCTCCTGGCTGGGATTACCTTCAATAACTGGTATTTTATTGATTTTCGGCATATTACGTAAGGAGCTGATCCTTGTAATGCTTGCAGCATATCTCGGGACAACCGAATTTGCAGAAGTGCTCACCAAGCCGCAGATGATCACCCTTGCAGTTGTGAGCATGTTCTATGTACCGTGTGTCGCAACCATTTCCGTTCTCTGGAAGGAGTATGGCTGGAAGAAGGCGCTTGCGATCTGCGTAATTGAGATCGTATTTGCGATAGTGCTGGCAGGAATTGTGAAGAGACTGCTGGACCTGGTCTTCTAACCCTGATCTCCCGTTGAACGGGATTTCGTCGTTTCGCTCCTCAACCTGCGCCCTGCGCCATGAATCGTAGGTTTTACAATATCTCTATTATTTCAGTTAACGGTTTCCTGGTCTTCTTCAGGTTTTTTACATATCCCTCTTTGGGATACCCGAGCGGAGTGATACCGAAAACCAGCTGGTTTTCTTTCAGATTAAGTGCGTCTCTAAGCATAGCAGGATTGTAATGTTCAATCCAGCAGGTGCCAACGCCTTCATCCTCGGCTGCAAGGATAAGATGTGTCATGGCGATTGCCATATCGGTCTCGATTGAGTTAAGTCCGTCAAAACTGCGTTTCCAGGCCTGGTCTTTAAAACCGACAACTATAAGAACATGCGGCGCTTCCTTGAACCAATCGCGGTCGTAGCAGGCTCTTACTTTATCGAGCATGGCAGTGGAGGAGACCACCACGAATTTCCATGGCTGGTAGTTTACAGCTGAGGGAGCCAGCCTTCCGGCTTCAAGGATCCTTTCAAGTGTCTCTTTCGGGACAGGTTTGTCCGGATTATAATTCCGGATACTTATTCGGGTTCGGATGAGATCGGTGAATTCCATTTAAAGTCAAATTTAGTGTCACCCGCTAAAGTAATAATTATTACTATTTTACCAGGGTTTATGTAGTTTCAAAATTTTGAAATCATAACCATGCAACTCAGGGAATAATAAAAGGTGAATTAATGGAAGTAATCGGCAAAACATTGCTACCTTTGATGCTTCAGGTTTTTACTGGCTTGATCTATCTCAAGGCAGTTCATTTATACTCGCAAGTATTTAATCCGGTGGGAAATAATCTGAAATGGTGCTGTGGCTATCACAGTAATAAGGTCTTTTATCTGTATGATTGATTGATAATTATGGGGAATACAACAAATACTTTCAGGAACTCGAACGTGAGTAAAACATTGTTTGCACTAAGTATAGGGATATTGATTTTCTGGTTTGTGAATCATAAGCTTGATTTCTACAATTACGCTCTGCTAGGAGCTATTATTGAGCTCCTATGGCTCTTTATGCTTATAAAGCTGGTAATTATTCCCGTAATGTCGTTCGTATACCTGATAAGGGAGAAATTCACCTTCAGGTCGCTCCACCTGTACACCTTCATAATTGCAGTCACGAATATCTGCCTGACGATCTTTGTGATAAAGTAAGCTTATTTTATAGATATAAAGTTAAAAGGTATATTCAGATTCATGGATAGGATTGTTCCTTTATCAAACATATCCTGATCAGCCTCTTCATAGTACCAGTTAATCACTGCCTTTCCCTCTCTGGCATTGCCATGAATATTATCGATCATGCTGAGCAGGTACTTTGTGCCGGCGCTGTTGATATATTCAAGATGAATCTCAATAGTAGTAATATCAGCAGGGTTACGGAAATATTCATTTATCCATTCCACGATAGGCTGAAAGAATTCTTCGGCGTTCTCAGGGATCAGCCGACCGGTAAATTCAATGGTCCCTTCCGGGTCGAGGATGACCTCCGGGGTATTCTTTGTAGATGGTATTTTCTGATAGTTTTTACTCAACTTGTTTCCCTTTATCTATTTGCTTATGACACTATTATTTTAACATCAGGGTTATATTCAAAGTTAATCTTTTTATTTTTAAAAGGAGGTCTTTGAGTAAACATTTAATGACATAATCATGGTGATCCTGGCAGGTGAGTACATGTGATATGGATATTTGTCGTTTTTGTTATTCCGTCTGCCAGGATTTCGACCCTGGTCTCATCATGTGAAGCATCACCCGAAGCAATGAATAATTCCCTGTAAGTCGTATCTCTACCATCGGAGTATGTGATTGTGATGTACCGGGTACAGCCACATGCAATTGCAGCGACAGTGAGTTTCACTTTCATGATCCTGGAATGTTAAATAATTATGTTACCTGATTTTCCATGGGGTTATCACATTGACTGAATTTTATAATGCCGCTGATTGTACTGGTGGATTTATTTGACTTGTATAGTAAATGATTATTACCTTTGTTATATGTTTTATATGAAATTGGTTAGCAATGATTAGTTTCAATAAGAAATTAGAGATTTCGGGACTATTTCTTCTGAGTGTTTTGATGGTCTCATGTGATGATAAAAACAAACCGTCATTGCCTGTCCTGTTAACAAACGACATCACAATATATACTTCATCAAGTGCTTCTGCAGGTGGTCATATAAGCAGTGACGGAGGTGCAGAAGTAACTTCCAGGGGTGTTTGCTGGAGCACAAGTCAGGATCCGGCAATTACAGACAGTAAAACCACAGATGGTGACGGTACGGGGAGTTTTAATAGTCTGATTACGGAATTAACACAGGCTACTGAATATTATGTCAGTGCATATGCCACTAATAGTGTCGGAACGGGGTACGGACCGCAGGTAAGTTTTATAACCCCCGGTCAGGTCACCGATATTGATGGCAACAACTACAATACAGTTACTATTGGAGCACAGACCTGGATGTCGGAGAACCTTAAAACAACAAGGTACAGGGATGGAAGTCCTATCCCGTACATTACTGATGCTGCAACCTGGGCTGATCTGACATCAGGTGCATATTGCTGGTATAACAATGATCCTGCAGCTTATAAGGATGTATACGGTGCACTATATAATTTTTATACAACAAGGAATGCCCTGAATCTCTGTCCTGCCGGCTGGCATGTACCTGACATAGAGGAATGGGCAGTTTTGGAAGAATATCTCGGAGGTTATGATATTGCCGGCGGCAAGCTGAAATCCACAGGGACGAAAGAAGGAGGAGATGGTCTGTGGGCCAGCCCTAATACCGGAGCCACTAATGAATCTTTCTTTTCAGGTCTTCCGTCAGGTGTCCGCGGCGAGGCCCTGGGTGATTTTTACTTTTTGGGTGGTGAAGGCAGTTTCTGGAGTCGTACTGAAGAACTTCCCTGGGGAGGATGTTACCGGTTTTTATATTATGAGTGGAATGAATTTATGAATGGTGCCACTTATGAGGGGTCTGGTTTCTCTGTTCGGTGTTTAAAGGATTAATGAGCTTAAAAGGGTTCAATCATCTTTTTGCATAATCGGAATTGTTGATTAATTTTGCGATTGTTTTGGAATTCGGGGTGTGGTCCCGAGTACTCGGGATTGGTTAGCGCACTTGTTTTACCGACCTGGTTAGGTTGGATTATTTTTCGGGGTGTGGCGCAGTTGGCTAGCGCACTTGCATGGGGTGCAAGGGGTCGTCTGTTCGAGTCAGATCACCCCGACAAAATAATGACGCAATCATCATTATATCAGGTGATTGCGTTTATATTTTCCTGGCAACCCGCAACATCCCACTCTTATCCACTTCTTTTTACAGATCTAAGGAGTATTATTATCCCCGGTAACCATCCTGATATCCGTCTTTCATCCATTCCAGGTTCTCATGCCTGAAGAACGGAGCCAACATCATTGCATATCTTAGTTTTTCCTCATCATTCATTGGCCTGAAATTCCGCAGGATATTGAGATTCGCATCCATAACCTTCCTGCTTTCCATTCCAATAACTATTCCGTCGGGGCCCTCGAGAGAAAATGCAAAACGTACCAGCTCATCGGGATCTATATCCCTGATTGTTTCTTTTGGTCTTATTGCTTTCATAAGCAAAACCCCCATTCCTTTTGCTTTTGCAGCAGGAATTACTTCTCCCTGCCTGTTGTCTTTGTTCCCGCCGTAATGATTCATGGCAAACAGCATGCTGTCGAACCTTCCTGTTTCAGCCATCATCTTCAGAGCCAGGGCATTACTGTGCCCGGAAAATCCAATGAAACGGGTTACCTTCTCTTCTTTCAGCTTTGTTACAATATCGAGCAAATTACCTTTTTGCAGGATATTGTTCACATCATCAACTGATTCAACAGCATGAATCTTAAGCATATCAAGATGATCTGTCTGGAGTCTTTTAAGGCTATCCTCAATTTCGAATTTTACCTTTTCCGGATCGCGCGAGCTCACTTTGGTCGACAAGAATATCTCATTGCGCCGGTTTTTAACAACATGTCCGAGTCTTTCTTCGCTAACGGCGCCCGTTTCAGCATTTTCGTAGATATGAGCTGTATCCCAGTAGTACAATCCACTATCGAGAGCATAATTGCACAGGTCGATAGCCTGATCAGGCGTGGCTATATTGCAAAACCTGCTGCCCAGACCAAACACCAGGCGGGGTATAACGACCCCTGTATTGCCAAGCACAGCAGTAGGCAGTCCCTTCGGATCATACTGCTGTTTCTGAGAGTTGCCGGGAAGTTCTGTTCCGGATATCTGAGAAAATGAAATCCGGGAACCGGCAAGGAGAGCTCCTGCGCTCAGTGTGCTCTTCATAAATATCCTGCGGTTAAATTTTCTATTCATGTCGGAAGTATTTTGATTTGTTTATATGAAAACCAGAGTTATCTGACAGTGTGTGCCTCAGTGAATTCAACTTTTATTTTATCCTGATCAGTTATATTAAGCAACCAGCGGTTACCCCTGCCTACAGCAGGGCTGTTAAGGATCTCATTCTCCCTTCTTTCCTTAAGGGTATAAATTGTCTCCTGCATATCGTCTACAAGGAAGCAAGGATGATTTGTAGACATGCCTCCTGAACTGAGAAGTTCAATGTTTTCGGTGCATTCAGGGATAGCCAGATACAGAAGAGATGGTTCAACTGACTGATCATCAGGATATTTCCATATCACCCTGAAGTTCAGTGCTCCGACGTAGAACGGATCGTTTACCAGGATTTTTTCAGAAAAAAACCCTGCGTGATGGATCCGCCTCGATATCCTGGTATCTGGCATGAATTTCCCTGCTGATTTTTTATGGAGTGAGCTGGCTTTGAACTCAATGAATTCAATCCTGTTCCCGGAGGGATCGGAAACTGAAAAAACATCATTTCCTGCTCCATCTGCGGTCACGGATGCGGGGATATCTATACTCTTCGAACCGAGATACCTCCTCATCTCGTCCTCATTGTCGGTTTCGAACGATACTGAAAGCATCCGTGGTTTTTCCCCTTCACTCTTATTCTGCACAAACTCAAGGAACTGCCTGTCGTTAACCTTGAATGAAATTACCATACCGTAATCGGACTGGTAGCTAAAACACTCCTGAAAACCCAGGAACTTACCGTAATAGCTTCTGGCAGTTTCGAAATCTGATACTGAAAATGTGATCTTTGCTATCCCCCAGATTGCAGGTCTCTTCATCTCCTGAGCATTCAGTTTTAGTGAAATCAGGATAACTGAAAGAATAATTGCTGATTTTAAGTATTTCATTTTCCCTGGAGTTAAATGTCCGAGTACCAATATACATAATTCCGAATATATGTGTTGTTTTGGCTTTTTATTGCTCAGCTTAAATGACTACATTTGAGTCTCTTATTTTTCCTTTTAATAATGATTAGAATGAAACGAAAATCTTTAAGCCGGAGGAAATTCATGACCATGCTTGGTGCGGGAGGAGCCCTCGTTGCAATGAATCCTTCAATCGGGAATGCTGCAGATATACAACCGAAGCCCAAACCCGGAACCAACATCGCCGATGCTTCAAAAACACCCAGGAAAAACGGATCAATGCCGGGTATATACCCCGGTAAAGTTGTACAGGTCAAACACCCGGGATCAGTGGTTGGTAATGAGGCTGTTGAATCTATTGCATACGTGATGCTTCAAAAAGCCATCCTCGAGCTCACAGGAGAAAAGAAACTCAAAAACGCATGGAGGCAGTTTGTAAATCCCGGAGAAAAAATCGGACTGAAAGTGAATCCGGTCGCCGGCAAGGAACTCTATACAAGCCATGCCGTGGTGAAATCTGTTGTTAAACAATTAACAGAGAGCGGAATTAAGAAAGAGGATATCATCATCTGGGACAGAAGGGATATGGAACTCAGTGATGTCGGGTTCACTGCAGAAAATTACCCTGGAATAAAGATCAGAGGGACCGAGTGTAAGGATGAAAATGGTTCTTTCTACGACAGTGAAGGAAAGCTCTACGGTGAAAGGAACATTGATAAGGAGTGGTACTACTGGGCTGACGTGGAGGGCGAATATGATGCCGAAACAATGCCCTACATGGTGAACACCGGCAAATATTCGTATTTCTCAAAGATAATCACGCAGGAGGTCGATAAAATCATAAACATCCCCATCCTGAAGAATGCAGGCAGCTCCATCACCAATGCGATGAAGAACCTGGCTTTTGGCGCAATCTCGAACACAGGCCGCCTTCACGCCCAGCTATGGAACGATACTTGCGCGGAAGTGTGCGCCTTTGCCCCGCTGCGCGATAAAGTTGTTCTGAACATCACCGACGGACTGAAAGGGTGCTTCAACGGCGGTCCCGGAGCAAATCCTCAGTTCATCTGCAACTATAATGTACTCCTTGCAGGATCTGACCCGGTTGCGATGGACAGGATAGCCTATGACATCATTGCTGAGAAACGCATCGCGGAAGGACTGCTGAAAGTACCTAATCCTGAGGTGCTTACGTTCCTTAAGATGGCTGCTGACCTGGGACTGGGGATATGGGAGAAGGATAAAATTGAGGTGAAGAGTTTTGAACTGAGCTGAATAAACCCACCCCCAACCCCTCCGAGGAGGGGAGCCTTGAACCTTGAACCTTGAACCTTGAACCTTGAACCTTGAACCTTGAACCTTGAACCTTGAACCTTGAACCTTGAACCTTGAATACTAATATGTATAAACCATTATACCTGATATTATTACTGATCTCATTAGCCGGCAGTGCACAGATCCCTGAAGGTTTTCCTGTTCCCGGAAAGAGTGACCTCCCTGAGGCGAAGTTTAATGCTCCACGTTACTTTACTGCGGAATCGCTATTCGGTTATATGAACGGAGGCGCCGAACTATACCGTGAGTACGGAATTACTGATGCTGTGATAACTGAATTTGACATTGATGAGAGGTATTATAAATGCGAGGTGTTCAGGATGAAAGGTAATGAAGAGGCATTCGGCATTTATTCGGTTTCAAAGTACAAATGCCTGAGTTCCCCCGGTTTTTCGCAATACACCTGCCTTAACAGATACCAGATACAGGTTTGCAAGGGACCATATTATATAAGTATAATAAACCGGTCGGGCACCAGTGCTGATTCGCTGGCAATGTTAAAGGTTGCTGAACTGCTCGCTGATAAGACATCAGAACCATCTGCAGACCTGAAAACGTTCATTCCTGACCTTGATCCTGAAACGATCAAAGGCGATGCAGTGCTTGTGAAAGGAAAACTTGGACTTGCAAATGGCGCAACGGAATGGGAGGATTTTTTTAAGGATCAGAACGGCTATTATGCGTTGATATCTGAATCACCTGAGAAAACGACAATATCGGTCAGGTTTGCCAATGAGGAGGACTTCAGGCTTTTTATCACATTCAGGGGCTGGGGGCTCTGCGAACTGAGCATTTCAGATGTTACAATTGATAGCGGGGAAACTCTCAGGCTTCTCGGAAATAATCATATTCTTATAAGAGTCCCGGCCACTGCAAAGTAGGACACACGATTCTTGGCTCAGGGCTCAGGGCACAGAGCGAAGAATCTCCGGCAACAAGCAACCAGGAACCAGGAACGAGCAACCAGCAACTAGTAACTATTTATTATTTTTGCAGATATTTTAATGGTTGAATTATGGCAGTATTTAAAAGTCTTGATCTACAGTCCGGAGCTGAGACGGGCGATAATAAAAGTTCAGAAAAGGTGAAATGCCTGATAATCGGCTCAGGACCTGCAGGCTATACGGCTGCGATATATGCGGCAAGAGCAAACCTGAAACCTGTTCTTTATACCGGCATGCAGATGGGAGGACAGCTTACCACAACAACCGAGGTTGATAATTTCCCCGGATACCCTGATGGAATTACTGGTCCTGTGATGATGGAAGACCTGAAGAGACAGTCTGAAAGATTTGGCGCTGAAATAAGATTCGGCGTGGCCACAGATGCTGACTTTACGGAAGAGAGGCGTCGTGTTACGATAGACGGCAATACCCTGGTGGATGCAGATGTAATAATAATAGCAACTGGAGCAACAGCAAAATACCTTGGAATTGAGGCAGAACAGAAATATGCAGGCATGGGTGTCTCTGCATGTGCCACCTGCGACGGATTCTTCTATAAACAGAAAGATGTTGCGGTGGTAGGAGGGGGGGATACTGCTGCTGAGGAAGCTACATACCTTGCAGGGCTCTGCAACAAGGTGTATATGATCGTAAGGAGAAATGTCCTCCGGGCATCAAAAACCATGCAGGAGAAGGTGATGAATACAAAAAATATTGAGATGCTGTGGGAGCATCAGCCCGTTGATCTCTTCGGTGAGAATGGTGTGGAAGGCGCAGTGCTGATAAAGAAAAAAGGCACATCTGAGGAAGAAACAGTTAAAATAAAGATTGACGGATTTTTCCTGGCAATAGGTCATACTCCTAATTCTGAAGTTTTTAAACGGTTTGTAGATACAGATGATGTGGGTTATATAAAAACCATTCCGGGGACAACAAAGACTAATGTACCGGGTGTATTTGCGGCAGGCGATGTTCAGGATCCGCATTACCGGCAGGCTGTGACAGCTGCAGGCTCAGGATGCATGGCAGTGATTGATGCAGAGAGGTATTTATCGGAAAACCAGAAATGAAAACATTCCAGAAAACTTTTAAGATAAATGCTGAACCGTCTGACGTGTATTCAGCGCTGACAAACCCATATACAATTGAACTATGGTCGGGTTACCCGGCAGTGATGTCAGAAGAACCGGGAAGCGATTTCTCGCTGTGGGAGGGCGACATTACAGGTAAGAACCTGGAATTTGTTAAGAATAAGAAAGTTGTTCAGGAGTGGCATTTTGGTGAGCAGAAAGATAAGTCGGTTGTTACGATCTCAATAAAGCCTGATGGTGAAAACTCGGAGGTGACTGTTGAGCATTCAAATATTCCCGATACTGATTTCACGGATATTGCAGAAGGCTGGAGGGAGTATTATTTCGGAGCGATAATCAGTTTCTTCAATCCCAATTTTTAAAACTGGTACCGGGTTCTGCTCCCGGATTTAAAGATACTATAAAGATCCTCCACTGTGGCGTGTATCAGCGTTCCGATCCCCTTGTAGCAGTATGTATGGGCGTATTCCTGAATATCCTCATTCCACTTGGGTATCCATGATAGAAGGTGCAGGTCGATGAACCTATTGATCTCCCGTTTCATCTCTCGGCAGCAGGGATCGTCGTCAAGATGGAGGTATCTGTCGATCAGCTTTGTCAGGAAAAGAAGCTCAATGCCCAGGTGGTCGTCGGGTGAATCGCCGCGAGGCTTAAGGTGCCACCCGTAGGAATTGTAAAATTCACCGATTTCCTTTGCTGTATTTATGCTGTTGTTTTTGCTTGTTTTATAAACAGAAGCTCTTGGCGGCGCCAGTGGCAACCCTGATATCGCAAAGAGCCTGAAGAAATCATCCGCAAGACCTACCCTGCATGTCTCATTATCCACGCACGATTCCCTCAGGATGGCTGCAGCCTTGATAAACCTTGGATTTGAACTCGATACTGGCAGCTTCCTGAGTGTTCCGCTGGTCCAGAAGTCGATCACACACTCTTCAGTTGGTTCGCTCATAAGCATGCTTCCTGCAAAATACAAAAGCATATTATAGCCTTTAAGAAGGTTGATCTGGTCAGATGACAGTTTATATGATTCCATCAGAGGGACACGGGATACTTTAAAAGTATATAACGAACAACGTGAAATATTGTTCAAAAAAGTCCCCCTCTTTGCTTTAGCAGAGAGGGGGATCTAGGGGGTGAGTACATGGTGCCCTGATTATTTCGAAAAATCCGCTATCTCGTTGGGATAGAGGTTGTTGTCGAGCTTTCTCTTTATTTCCTTAAATGCATTGATGGTGTATTCAACATCCTCAAGAGAGTGGTCCGCTGTAGGTATGAGCCTGAGCATCACGACATCTTTTGGAACGACCGGGTAGATTACCACTGAGCAGAAAATACCGAAGTTTTCCCTAAGGTCATAAATAAGCTGTGTAACCTGGAAAAGCGGACATTTAAAGAATACTGGTGTAACCGGTGATTCTGTCCGTCCGAGATCCATGCCTGCATCCCTGAGTCCTTTCTGAAGAGCATTGACAACTTTCCAGAGTTTCTCTTTATATTCCGGATGAGCCTTGATCAGTTCAAGCCTCCTGACAGCCCCTAGAGTCATCGCCATAGGAAGTGCTTTAGCATAGATCTGAGACCTGAGATTGAAGCGAAGGTAAGTTATAACTTCTTTCGTGCTGGCTACGAATCCTCCAATTCCTGCCATTGATTTTGCAAAGGTTGCAAAATAAACATCGATCTGGTCCTGGACCCCAAAATGCTCTCCCGTGCCAGCGCCAGTAGCCCCCATTGTGCCAAAGCCATGAGCATCATCAACAAGGAACCTGAAATTATATTTCTTCTTCAGTGCTGCTATTTTATCAAGTTTTCCGAGGTCTCCTGCCATCCCGAATACTCCTTCTGTGATCACCAGGATTCCTCCGCCGGTCTCTTCGGTCAGCTTTGTTGCACGCTGAAGCTGCTTTTCGCAGCTTTCAATATCATTGTGCCCGAATACAAATCTTTTCCCGAAGTGAAGCCTGAGCCCGTCCATGATGCAGGCATGTGATTCGGAATCATATACAATAACATCATGCCGGTCGACCAGTGCATTGATTATTGAAACCATACCCTGGTATCCGTAATTGAGCAGGTATGCAGATTCTTTTCCAACGAATTCAGCTGCCATTATTTCAAACTTCTCATGGTTAGTCGAGTGTCCCGACATCATTCTTGCACCCATGGGATAGGCCAGCCCGTACTGTGCTGCAAACTCGGCATCAGCCTTCCTGACGTCAGGATTGTTAGCCAGCCCGAGGTAGTTGTTAAGGCTCCAGGTAAGGACCTTCTTACCTCTGAACATCATATGCGTTGAAATTTCTCCCTCAAGCTTCGGGAACATGAAATAACCATCGCCTTCAGCTGAATACTGACCCAGGGCGCCTTTTGTTGATGTGATCTTGTCGAAAATATCCATGATTTCTGTTTCTGATAAATTTTTCACAAAATTAAGGATTACGGGATAACCGTTCATACCTATTTATACCTAATTATTTATTTAGAATAATTTCTGAATTCTCACGTTTATAGCTAAGATATCAAATTATTGTGTAATTTTGAGCAACATTTTTTATGAGGTCAGTTTTCTATATATTATTGATAATATTAGTGTTGGCCAGCTCCTGCGGTGAGTATGAAAAGCTCCTCAAGAGTGAGGATTATGATCTTAAGAAGGCCAAGGCTAAGGAATACTATGAAGCTGAGAAGTATGTAAAGGCTACAGAGCTGTTCTCACAGCTGCTGCCACGCTACAGGGCGACAGAAGAGGCCGAAGAGCTTAACTGGCTGAATGCCCAGAGCTACTACAGGATGAAGGACTATTATTCTGCAGGATCATATTTCAAGTCATTTGTTGACCAGTACCCGTACGGCAAATATACCGAGGAGTCTGCCTTTATGGGAGCCCTTTGCGATTACAATATCTCGCCCCGTCCTGAACTCGAACAGGAAAACACCACCAATGCAATTGAGGGATTCAATGTTTTTATGCGAAGATATCCTTACAGCAAGAAGATAGAGGAGTGCCAGACATATATTAAGGAGCTGCAGGAAAAGCTTGTTGAGAAGTCGTACCTGAGCGCCAGGCTCTATTACGATATGAAACAATACAGGTCAGCGATCACAGCCCTGACAAACAGCCTTAAGGAGTATTCCGACACAAAGTTCAGGGAAGAAATGATGTTCCTCAAGCTCAGTTCATTTTTCCAGTATGCGGAAAAAAGCCTCGCCTCAAGGCAGAAGGAGAGGTACCAGTCAACCCTGGATGACTACTATTCATTCATGGAAGAGTTCCCTGAGAGCAAATATTCCAGGGATGTCAGAAGAATCTACCAGAAGACAAGTGAATACCTTAAAATAGGAACAAAGGAACCAATAGCAGAAAACCAGTAACAAATATGGATTACAGAAAATCAAATGCCCCCGTCACAACTGTCACACGCGACATTGACCAAATTACCCGGAACACCGGCAATATTTATGAAACAGTGATAATTGTGGCCAGAAGGTCAAACCAGATCGCTGTTGAAATGAAGCAGGAGCTTAACAAGAAGCTTGAAGAATTTGCTTCATACAGCGATAATCTGGAAGAAGTATTTGAGAACCGCGAGCAGATAGAGATTTCAAAGTTCTATGAACGACTTCCGAAACCTACCCTGATCGCACTTCAGGAACTTGAGGAAGGTAAGATCTTTCACAGGAATCCCGATAAAGCTGCAAAACAAAAATAAAAACCTGCCTTAAATGTTGAAAGGCAAAAAAATACTCATCGGCGTAACCGGAGGCATCGCAGCCTATAAGACCGCTTCCGTGATCCGCCTTCTTGTCAGGGAGGGAGCCGGGGTAAAGGTCATCATGACCAGCCATGCCAAAGAATTCATTACACCGCTCACTCTTGCGACACTGTCAAAAAATCCGGTTCTCACCGAATTCTATGACCCCGAAAACGGCGACTGGAACAGCCACATTGACCTCGGCATCTGGGCGGACCTTTTTCTTATTGCGCCGGCAACAGCCAATTCAATTGCGAAGATGGCGAACGGGATCGCCGACAATCTGCTACTGACAACATACTTATCGGCTCGCTGCCCCGTGTTCGTCGCTCCCTCAATGGATAGCGACATGCTGAACCATCCGGCAACGATCATCAACATAGAAACCCTGAAGGCATTCGGCAACATCATCCTTGAACCCGAAACCGGAGAACTGGCCAGCGGCCTCACCGGAAAAGGCAGGATGGCTGAACCTGAAGAGATAGTAAAGGAGATTAAAAACTTCTTTACAAAAAAAAAAATAAATAAACCGCTCAACGGCAAGCGGATCCTATTAAATGCCGGCCCCACCCGCGAATCAATAGACCCCGTACGCTTTATCAGCAATCATTCATCAGGCAAAATGGGTGTTGCCCTTGCTGACGCAGCAGCTGATTACGGAGCCGTGGTTGACCTGGTGCTCGGCCCTGTAAATATCTGTCCGTCAAATAGTAACATAAAAATTATCAGGGTTGTGACAGCCGGCGAAATGGCGTCGGAATGCATCTCGAGATTTCCCGGTTGTGATATAGCTATTCTGTCGGCTGCTGTAGCTGACTTTACTCCCCAGAGAACTGAAAAAGAAAAGATCAAAAAGAACGGCAGGGATCTCATATTAAAGCTTAAACCCACCACTGACATCGCCGAAGCCCTGGGAAAGATTAAGAAACCATCGCAGCTGCTGGCCGGATTTGCCCTTGAAACAGGACATGGTGTCAGTAATGCAAAGGACAAGCTGGGTCGCAAAAACTTTGACTTCATCGTTCTGAATTCCCTGACCGACAGGGGCGCAGGATTCGGTTATGATACCAACAGGATTACCATCATCGACAGGAACAATAATATTGCTAAATTTGGGTTAAAATCAAAAGAGGAAACTGCAAGGGATATCCTTGACAAGGTTGTAGCAATGATCAAAAAAACAAAGTGATGTTCCGTCCCGACAAATTTGTCCTGACTCTGATGCTTGTTCTGGTTCCCGCACTGGCCATGCCGCAGGAGCTTAACTGCAATGTGCAGGTTTCGGCCCAGAAGATACAGGGGTCAAACCGGCAGATGTTCGAGAACATGCAGCGCGATATATACGAGTTCATGAACAACACGGTGTGGACAAACCATGTCTTCAGCTATTCGGAAAGGATCGACTGCAATATCCTGATTAACATCACCAACCAGCTTTCAGCTGACGAATTCAGCGGAACGGTACAGATACAGCTCAGAAGGCCCGTCTTCAATACAACTTATAATTCAACTGTACTTAATTTCATCGATAATAATTTCAGGTTCAGGTATGTTGAGTTCCAGCCCCTTGAATTTGACCCGACCACGCACAGATCGAACCTGGTCTCGGTTCTGGCCTATTATGCATACATGATCCTCGGATTTGATTACGACAGCTTTGCCCCAATGGGAGGCACCGAGTTATTCCAGAAGGCAGAGAAGATCGTTATAAATGCCCAGAATGCCCCTGAAACAGGATGGAAGCCATACGACGGCTCACGAAACAAAAACAGGTACTGGCTAGTTAAAAATGTTCTCGACGAGGAGTATGATGAAGTCCGCCAATTTATATATGAATACTACATCAATGGCATGGACAAGATGGAATCAAAGATAGCTGAAGCCAGGAACAGTATGGTTGAAAGCCTGAGACTGCTGCAGACGGTCTACAGGAAAAGACCGGATCCATTCATGTACATAATACAGGTGGTCCTTGACGCAAAGTCGGACGAGATAATTAATGTTTTTTCCGAGGCATTTCCTGAAGAAAAGAGCAGGGTTGTGCAGATACTGGCCGAGATAGATCCGGCCAACAAATCAAAGTACGAGAAGATCACTGCATCCAATTAATTCCATCTCCCGGCCATGCTCAACAAACTTTATGTTCAAAACTATGCTCTTATCAAAGACCTGGACGTCGGGCTTGAAGAGGGGCTGACCATCATTACCGGCGAGACGGGAGCCGGTAAGACGATACTCCTTGGTGCACTCTCACTCATACTGGGTAACAGGGCCGACAGTTCCGTTCTGCTCGATAAGAATGAAAAATGCATTGTGGAGGGAACATTCAGGATCGACGGGTATGACCTGAATGATTTTTTTACCGCAAATGAGCTCGACTATGAACCTGTTACAATACTAAGGAGGGAAATCAATCCTGCAGGAAAATCACGGGCATTTATAAACGATACCCCTGTGACTGTAAACCTGCTGAAGGAGATGGGTGAGCGCCTTATTGACATCCATTCACAGCATCAGACACTTATGCTGAATGATAATTCCTTCCAGCTGAATGTAATTGACTCCTTTGCAGGTACTATTAAAATAAAGGAAGAGTACCGGCGTGCTTACAGGAAGTTCAGGAGCGTGCAGAAAGAGTATAACGAGCTGAAGGAGAAAACCGACAGGAACAAGGCTGACCTGGAGTATTACCAGTTCCAGCTGAAACAGCTTGACGATGCGAAACTTGCTGAGGGGGAGCAGGAAGAACTTGAAAGGGAGCAGGAGCTGCTGAGTCATGCCGGGGAAATAAAGCTTGCCCTTGGAACCGCATCAGGGCTCTTTTCGGCAGAGGGAACCTCAATACTTGCTTCGCTGAGGGAAGCAAGGGTGAACCTGGAAAAAATAAAAGAGTACCTTCCTCAGGGGGATGAGCTTATTATCCGCCTGCAATCTTCATATGTTGAACATGATGATATTGCGGTGGAACTCAATAAGCTCCTGGCGTCGATAGATGCTGATCCGGCAAGGCTTGCACACGTGAACGACAGGCTTGACACAATATATGCTCTCATTCAGAAACATAGGGCAGGCTCGCTGGGCGGGCTCATACTTAAGAGAGAGGAGATAAGGAAACTTATTGCCTCCATAATCACCAGCGACGACAGGATCATTGATCTTGAGGCTCTTCTTGTAAAAGAAACTGGTAATCTGAAAAGGCTGGCAGTGGAGATGTCGATAAAAAGAAAAACTGTTATTCCCGATGTCGAGAAAAAGATCACCGATATCCTGAAACAGCTTGGGATGCCCAATGCACGTTTCAGAATAATGCTTGCGGATGAGCCCGGTTTTACCCCTGCAGGGACAGACAATGCTGATTTCCTCTTTTCGGCAAACAAGCAGGTTGAACCGGAGAATCTTGCAAGGACAGCCTCCGGGGGGGAACTCTCAAGAGTCATGCTCAGCCTTAAGTCGCTCCTTACAAGAAACACCAGCCTGCCGACAATCATTTTTGATGAGATCGATTCGGGGGTTTCGGGAGAGGTGGCGGATAAGGTAGGCCAGATCCTTGCCGGCATGGGGAAATACATGCAGGTGATAAATATTACACACCTTCCGCAGGTAGCTTCCAGGGGGAAGAGGCATTATCATGTCTATAAAGATGAAAGCGGTAACGAAACAATTACCCGGATCAAATTGTTATCTGCTGAGGAACGGGTTACTGAGGTAGCAAGGCTTCTTAGCGGAGCTGAGATAACTGAAACAGCGATTAAGAACGCGAAGGAATTGATAAAGGCAGCAAGAAATTAAGATTCATTATGGAAGGAAACCTATTACTGGATAAAAAGGGCATCATCTTCGGTGCACTGAACGATAGGTCAATAGCATGGCAGGTGGCACTGAAATGTCATGACCACGGAGCACAGTTGGTTCTGACGAACTCACCGGTGGCAGTTAGAATGGGAACGATAAATGATCTGGCTGAAAAGACCGGAAGTAAAGTGATCACTGCCGACGCCACAAAAATGGAAGATATTGATAATCTGCTTTCTGAAAGCATGAAGTTCTTCGACGGACAGTTCGATTTCATACTTCATTCAATAGGAATGTCGCCTAATGTCAGGAAAGAAATCCCTTATGAAAACACCAGTTACGAGAACATGCTGAAGACATTTGATATTTCAGCTCTCAGCTTCCACAGGATATTGCAGACAGCCTACAGGCTTGATGCGATTAAGGAGTGGGGATCAGTTGTGGCGCTTTCATACGTTGCAGCACAGCGCACCCTTACCGGTTATAACGACATGGGCGATGCAAAAGCGCTCCTTGAATCGATCGCCAGGAGCTTCGGTTATATATATGGACGCGACAGGAGGGTGAGGATCAATACTATTTCACAGTCACCAACTCCGACAACTGCCGGAACAAGCATTCACGGATTTGATTCACTGGTCGACTTTTCAGAGAGAATGTCACCGCTCGGAAATGCAACATCCGAAGAGTGTGCAGATTATTGCGTTGCTCTTTTTTCAGATCTGACAAGAAAGGTAACAATGCAGAACCTTTATCATGACGGTGGATTTTCAAGCATGGGGATGAGCCTTAAAGCTATCGAACAGTATAAGAAGAGCTTTGAGGAGTGCGATTGTGACGAAAAGGAGTAAATAAGTATAAATACCTATTTTTCAGGCGATTTGCTCAGGGGGTGAATCGCTTTTTTTATATTTGGTTATACCAAAACCTGACATCATGGTAAACCTTATAATCCTGATAGTTTTTTATATCGTCTTTCCCATATTCCTTATATGGCTTACAAAAAGGTGGGCTCTTGCCAAAAAGCTGGGGGCAATAGTTCTGGCTTATGCCACAGGGATCATTATTGGCAACATCGGAATATTTCCGAAGCCCGGCGACGGATTCCTTTCAGAGACTGTCGGGAAGGACAGGGCTTTTATCCCGAAAACCGAGATTACTGAGCTTATTTCTATAGGCACACTTAATGAAAGTGATCTAAGGGCTAACAATATAGCCTCAATTCAGGATGGCGTCCAGTCTGCTATGATACCTCTTGCATTGCCATTGATCCTTTTCTCACTTAATGTACGACGATGGCTGAAATTCTCAGGTAAAGGGTTTCTTTCAATGGTGCTTGCGCTTATTTCCGTAATGGTTATTGTCGCGACAGGCTACCTTATTTTCAGGAATAAGATCCCAGAGGGGGATAAAGTAGCCGGTATGCTTATAGGTTGCTATACCGGAGGTACGGTAAACATGGCATCACTCGCAGTTGCCCTCGGTGTGGAGCCCAACACTTTTGTGATGACGAACACCTATGACATGATCGTTGGCGCAATAACCATCCTCTTTTTTATTACTTTAGGTCCCGCATTCTTCAGATTATTTCTCCCTTCCTACAAAGCACATGCAATAAATAAAGGTGAACTCACAGATATTGAAAAGATGGGAAAGGAGCTGTCGGAAGATTTCGATGATTATTCAGGGATGTTTAAGAAAGAAACAATACTACCACTGCTGGGAGCATTTGGACTTGCTATTCTGATCTTTGCGGCAGGATTTGCCGTAAGCCTCATCTTCCCTAATATTCCTCAGCTTATTTCAGTAATCTTAGCCATAACAACTTTCGGTGTGGCAGCATCGTTCATCCCTAAAATACGACGGATAAAGAAGACCTTTCAGCTCGGGATGTATTTTATCATCGCATTTTCCCTGGTAATAGCATCCCGGTGCGATCTCAGCGTATTCTTCCAGGTTAAATACCTGAACCTGATGCTGTTTGTAACTTATGCATATTTCGGATCACTATTACTGCATCTTTTCCTTTCCTGGATATTCAAGGTTGATGCTGATGATTACCTGATCACAACAACAGGGTTTGTTTATTCACCCCCGTTTGTGCCGATGGTTGCCGCTGCCCTGAAGAACAAGGATGTCATTCTTACCGGTCTGGCAACCGGGATAATCGGCTGGATGGTCGGAAACTATGTGGGTATCCTTTTTGGTACGATGCTGGGCAGGATCTAAAACAGGTAGTTAAGTCCCATCGAAAATCCTATATTGCCGTCCTGTTCATTCAACGCCTTGCCAATATCGATTGCTACAACAAAATTCTTGTTTATTACAGGCATTATGCTTAAGCCGACACACTGATGCAGTTTTTCAGAGTCGGGATTAAAGTAATTGTTGAAATCTTCTGCAGGGTATGTGGCAGCAAAGGTAGTGCTCAGATCAGAAGGGAGATCGATCGGACTTAGGATCAGGCCGGCATCATAGAATAAATTTAATCCAATATAAATATCCAAGCCTGCAAGAGTGAAATATACAGGTTTCCAGCGAAGTTCAAAGTTGCCAAGCACATATGCATTGCCTATAACCCTGTTCTTTAAAACACCTCTCATCGTGCTTGAACCTCCAAGACCTTCATTGAAAGCTCCTGTAAGCATTGAGGTAATTGCCTGCGACTGATAAAAGAATGGTACATCTCCTGAGAGCTTTGTCTGATAATTCAGCCGGTAAGCGAAAGACAGATCATCTTCAATTAAAGTAAAGTACTGACGATGGATTACATAGAACCTGGAAAACCCCCAGTCATTCCCGATAAAACCGGGAGCTGCCTCAACACCGATCTCGCTCCAGATTCCTTTCATCGGATTAGGCCTGTTATCGCGGTTATCCCATTCCAGCCCTGCCTTGACGGTATTGACCCATCCTCCATCAGCTTCATTGGGTGAGATAAGCCCGAGAGCAATATATCTTTCAAAGAGTCCCGGCATATCAGTAACCGACGGAAGCAGAACATCCTTCCCTTTATTAAGCCTGTCAATATCGACCGAACTGTTTTTAAAATTCTGAAAAGCAAACCCGGCGCTCCATTTTATATGTTCCCCTGCCAGTTTTCCCTGGAAATCATTCTTGAACCTGAACTGGTCCCTCTTAAAGCGGTAAAACATGCTGGTCCTGTAGTCTGCCGAATCATCATCCATCCAGTCAACATTGAAAACCGATTCATATCCGTTGAATCCGTAGAAATGATAAGCCTGGTCGGGCAGATAGCTGAGGTCACTTGACCAGTGCACATTTGGAATAATGTGGTTCGATTCATACATGAACCTGTAAATGGCGCTTCCTTTTGTGAACCTTGATACCTCTGTATATGTGTGATCAAGATATTCGGGATAGACACTCGGTTTTCCATAGTTGTAGAACTCAACGAGAGCACCGTACTGAAAACCCAGGTTGGAATCATATGTTGTTGCAGGCAGAGCGCCTCCGAATCTCCAACCTTCTTTTGGTTTCTTTTCCTTTTTCTCTTTTTGCTCTTCCTGTGCATATACTGTGACTACGGTCATCAGTATCAGAATGATCGATAAGGCCTTTTTCATATGTATGATTTTTGGTTGGCAGCGCTAAAGATAAAGAAAAATGGAAATCATGAACTCTTTTTTCAATATTTGCTACCTTAGGCATCTCTTTTTACGACTAAATACTTATATGAAGCTGCTGATTAAGAACATAAAAGAGCTCGTGCAGGTTGAGGAGAATCCGCGGCTTAAGGTATGCGGAAAGGAGATGGCTGTGCTCGATACGATTGGTGACGCCTATCTGCTGATCGAGAATGGAATAATTTCGGATTTTGGAAAGATGAATTTATTACCATCAGAATATTTACAATTTGAGAACTTTGATAATAAAATAATTGATGCTTCAGGCAGATTTGTTTTCCCGTCTTTCTGCGACTCACATACTCACCTTGTATATGCCGGCAGCCGTGAACAGGAATTCACCGACAAGATAAAAGGACTATCATACGAGGAGATTGCAAAGAGGGGAGGAGGCATCCTGAACTCGGCAAAGAGGCTTCATGAGACATCTGAGGAAGAGTTGTACCGCCAGTCCATGGTCAGAATCAATGAGATCATAAGTCTTGGCACCGGTGCCGTGGAGATAAAGAGCGGCTACGGTCTAACGGTTGAAAATGAGCTGAAGATGCTGCGGGTGATAAGGAGGATAAAGGAAACATCGCCGCTGGAAGTAAGGGCAACCTTCCTGGGTGCACATGCGATTCCGGCAGAGTTTAAAGACAACAGGGAGAAATATGTTGTTATTATAATTAATGAAATGATACCTGCCGTTGCATCGGAAGAACTGGCGGATTTCATTGATGTGTTCTGTGACAAAGGATTCTTTACTGTTGATGAAACTGAGAGGATCTTAATGGCAGGATTGAAATATGGGCTGCTTGCCAAGATTCATGCCAACGAGCTTGATTTTTCAGGTGGTGTTCAGGCTGGCGTTAAATACGATGCCCTGTCTGTTGATCATCTTGAACGGTCAGGTGAAGCAGAGATAAAGGTACTTAAGGGTACACTTACAATGCCGACTCTTCTGCCCGGTTCGGCATTTTTCCTTGGCCTTCCTGATCCGCCTGCAAGGAAGATGATTGATTCGGGTCTTCCTGTAGCGCTTGCTTCCGATTATAATCCCGGATCATCGCCCTCCGGTAATATGAACCTCGTGCTATCGCTTGCATGCATCAGGCTGAAGATGCTTCCGGAGGAAGCCATCAATGCTGCCACAATAAATTCGGCATATGCAATGGGGATCTCTGAAACGCATGGATCGATAGCCAGAGGGAAAGTTGCCAACCTGTTTATAACCAAAGAAATACCGTCATATGAGTTCCTTCCATATGCATTTGGAAGCGAATTGATTGAAAAAGTAATACTTAACGGAAAAGTGATTTAACTCTGTGTAACTCTGTGCATCCTCTGTGTCCCTCTGTGTAAGTTCTTCAAAGATCTTTTTTGTTACACAGAGTTCCACAGAGAAGACACAGAGAGCCACAGAGAAAAAAACAGATTTAATTGATGGAGAAGAAAATCATAGAGTGCGTTCCGAATTTCAGTGAAGGAAGAGATATGTCTGTAATTAAGCAGATTACTGATGTTATTGAAGCTGTGGAGGGAGTTAAGCTGTTGGATGTCGATCCGGGAAAAAGATACCAACAGGACAGTAGTGACATTCGTCGGGAATCCTGAGGCTGTTTGCGAGGCTGCCTTCATGGCGGTTAGAAAGGCTTCGGAGGTGATTGACATGTCGAAGCATCATGGCGAGCACCCGCGGATGGGAGCAACCGATGTGTGTCCGTTCATCCCGGTTTCGGGGATCACCATGGATGAGGTGGTTGTCTATGCCCGGAAAGTTGCGGAGAGGATAGGGAATGAGCTGAAGATACCTGTTTATTGTTATGAGAGTGCAGCTCTCGAAGAAAAGCGCATAAACCTTGCGGCGTGCAGGGAAGGCGAATATGAAGGGTTGAAGAAGAAGCTGGCCGACCCGGCCTGGAAGCCTGATTTCGGTCCTGCTATGTTCAATGAAAGATCGGGAGCAACGGCAGTTGGTGCGCGCGATTTCCTGGTTGCATTTAATGTCAATCTCAATACAACCTCAGTACGAAGGGCCAATGCGATAGCTTTCGATGTCCGTGAAAAGGGCAGGAAGACAGAAGATGAAAGCGGGAAAAAAATAAGTGTACCGGGTACACTTAAAAGCGTTAAGGCAATTGGCTGGTATATTGAGGAATACGGGATCGCGCAGATATCGATGAACCTGACGAATATATCAGTGACCCCTGTCCATATTGCATTTGATGAAGTGTGCCGTAAAGCTGATTTAAGGGGGGTGAGAGTTACAGGGTCGGAACTGGTCGGGCTTATTCCGCTGAAGGCAATGCTGGATGCCGGGAAATATTTTCTCGAAAAACAGCAGCGATCTGTCGGAATTTCCGATGCCGGGCTTATTAAAATTGCTGTTAAGTCAATGGGATTGAACGATATACATCCATTCAAACCCGAAGAAAAAATAATTGAATTTGTCATGACAGAAAAAGGAAAGAGAAAACTGGTTGACATGGATATGAGGGCATTCATGAACGAAACTGCTTCGGAATCGCCTGCCCCGGGCGGCGGATCGGTGTCATCATACTTGGGTGCACTTGGAGTTGCACTGGGTACGATGGTAGCTAACCTGTCGAGCCATAAAAAAGGCTGGGACGATCGCTGGAAGGAATTCTCCGACCTTGCTGCCGGAGGAAAAGAGATACAGAACAGGCTTCTTGACCTCGTTGATGAAGATACGGATGCTTTCAACAGGATCATGGAGGCTTACCGGCTCCCTAAAAAAACTGATGACGAAAACAGGATAAGGAAAAATGCTATCCAGGAAGCTACCAGAAATGCTATTCTGGTACCGTTCATGGTCATGGAGACATCTTTTTCAGCCTTTCCTCTCATAAAACAAATGGTGGCCAAGGGTAATCCGGCTTCAGTTACTGATGCAGCTGTAGGAGCATTAGCCCTGAGGAGCTGTATTAGAGGGGCCTATCTGAATGTAAGGATAAACGCAGCCAGCCTTGATGATAAAACATTTGTCAATGAGATACTTAAGAGAGGCCTGGATATAGAATCCAAAGCTCAGTCCGAAGAGACAGCCATAATGAAAATGGTTGATGAGGCCATTGCCGGACAATCTTGATAATTTAAAAGCTGGCGCGGATCTATGATCCGTGCCTTATTCATTTGGCACCGATTACAAATCGGCGCCAGCAACCCTTAAGTCACACTATTCTTTTGATAGTCCGGAGATGATGTGAATACCCCCTGATCTCGTTCTTATAGATTCCCTGGTGATCAATGTTGTCGATGCGAACCCTGCCTGATGCATGGATCACCAGCCCATGCGACAATATCATACCGACATGTGATATCCTGGCATTTTCATTATCAAAAAATACAAGATCGCCCGGCCTGGCCTCATCAATGAAGCTTACGTCTGTACCTTTTTCAGCCTGCTGCCAACTGTCGCGCGGGATGGGTATCCCGCTTATCTTATAAACGAGCTGAGTAAATCCTGAACAGTCAATTCCTGATGGTATCCTGCCTCCCCATATATAAGGACTGTTTATGAATTTCATCCCCAGGTCGGCTAACGAATCAGTAGTTTTAAGTAAGTTCTCACTGAAATCTGCTGAGGTTGTATATGTATTTTTCCCGATAGTGAATTTACTGTTTTTAAAGTCAGGATTGTAAACTTCGCAACCCGGCTCCAGCACCATCTTTGTCTTGTCATTCCTGAAGCAGAGCAGTGATTTATTAAGTACATGTCCTATCCCTTTATCGGCATCTTCCGTATGCTGCAGGTGATTGATGTCGATCCATCCCGTATAGTTGTCGTAGAGAGTTTCAACCTTAATCCAGTGCCCGATCTCCTCAAGAACCCTGTATTTTTCTCCGAAAAGCACCTGGCTCAGCATCTCTGACCTGTGCGAGGGACCCGACCTCAGGGGAACGAAAACATTCTCGCAGATAAAATATTCCATACTATTATATTTAAGACAACAAAATTAGGAAATTAAACCACTTAGGACCAAAGTTCACACGAAGAGCACAAAGGATTAATAAGATTTATAGGTATTTTTGTACATGAAACCTGATTCTGAAATGGCTTCCTCATTGTCTGAACAAGCAGCGTCGCTCAGGGTTAGAAGAGCAGTATTGAACCTTTTTTGGTTCATGGTCAGTATTGCTGCAGTTGTGGTTATTCTTGTTCATGGAGAAGAGACAAGCAAACTGGAGTTTGCCGGCACAGTGTCAGTCGTTGCCACATGCTTTATCATACTCTATTTCTTTCTTCTTCAGTACCGCAGGGAGGTGCTTGAACTGCCCCGGAAGATTCTCTTTATCCTGATCACTATTATACTGTTTCTTTATGTTACAAGGGTTGTCTCAAAATTACCCGGGCAGAACATGATCTTCCTGGTTCCTTTTGCAGTGATCCCCGTAATGATCCGTACCTTCTATGACGCCAGGCTGGCTCAGTTCATCCTTCTGATAACCATAATGCAAGCCGCTTTCATGGTAGAGCGCCCGTTTGAATTCGTACTGATGAGCTTCGTTTCAGGTATGGCTGCAATATTCACGCTTACAAATATTTACAGAAGGGCAAGACTCTTTTTTACCGCTTTTGTGATTATTCTAACATATTCAGGTTTATATACAGGGATATGGCTGATGAACGGAGGAAGTTTTGATACAATTCTACCGAATGATTTTTACCGGTTTGCCGGTAACGGAGCAATGGTGCTTGTCAGCTATCCTTTGATCCTCCTCTTTGAAAAGAGGTTCCTTTTCCTTTCCGACGCCACGCTGCTTGAACTGGCAGATATCAATCAGCCTATTTTGAGGAAACTGGCTGATGAGGCTCCCGGATCATTCCAGCATTCGCTTCAGGTTGCAAACCTGGCTGAGGAGGCTGCGCGGGTCATTGGGGCTAATGTTCTTCTTGTGAGAGCAGGTGCCCTTTACCATGACATAGGGAAAATTGCCAATCCGGGGTATTATATCGAGAATCTGAAAGATGGAGTAAGTCCGCATGAGAAGCTTGACCCCATGGCAAGCTCAAAGGTGATTTTAAATCATGTCAGGAACGGAGTTGTGCTGGCCAGAAATTACAAGCTCCCGTCGCAGGTCATCGATTTCATTAAAACACATCATGGCACCACTGTGGCTTATTTCTTCTACAAGAAGTTTCTGGACAGCAATCCGGACAAGAGTGATGACAGGAAGGATTTTACCTATCCCGGGCCAAAACCTTTCTCAAAGGAGACAGCTGTTGTAATGATGGCTGATGCCGTGGAGGCATCATCAAGAAGTCTTGGAGGCTACTCTGAGGAATCGATAAACGAGCTGGTGGAAAGGATAATCCTGATCCAGGAACAGGATGGCCAGTATATGGATATTCCGCTTACTTATAAAAACATGTCGGATATAAAGGATATCTTCAAAAAACGACTGTCAGATATCTATCACGCAAGGATTGCCTATCCGCAGCGGAGCTAACGCATATCGATCACTTCAACTCCCTTGAATTTATCAGCAGCAAAGGTGAATATTCCCGGCTCAGGGACCTTTTTCAGATTGTAATCCTTAATAAATATGAACAGTGTCATCCCGTCTCTCTGCTTGTATTCAAAGCTCCTGAGGCTAAAGGAAGATTTGTCAATATGAAGCCTCACCCTGATAAGATCGCTTTTGACATCATCAGGATAGAGATCGATAAGGTATGAGTCTGTCAGTTCCTCAACAAGCCTGCTCTTGTACCCCTTTTTATACATCGTGAATATCAGCGAGGGACGGCTTTGAAATGAATCATCATTCTTAACAGGAACAGTTATTGTTACTTCTTTTTCAGCCGGGAGGTAGCTCCAGGAGGTCTCACCGTTAAACCAGATAATATTATCGGGAAGGTCAAGCCTGTAGCTGTTTTTGCTGATTATGACAGAACCTTCCGTTGTATCTCTTGTACCTGCCATCTGATCGATATTTACAAGAAAAAACATCATAGAAACCGAAGGAGCGGATGTAGCGGTTGAAGAAAACCTGTCGAGTATCTTAACTGCCTGGGGATCATTTTGTCCCACTGCAGAGACACCAATAGCAAAAAGTGTGATTATCAATGCCGGACTTCTCATTATCATGCTTTTACTCAAGTCTCTTCAAAATCTGTTCCAAACCGAACAGATCTGTGCAGAGCACATCCCTGGCCTTGCTTCCTTCAAAGGGTCCGACAATTCCGGCAGCCTCAAGCTGGTCAATAATCCTTCCTGCCCTGTTATAACCGATAGCAAGCTTCCTTTGTATCAGGGAAGTGGAACCCTGCTGGTGCTGCACTACCAGACGGGCTGCCTCCTCAAATATCGGATCTCTCTTTCTAAGGTCGACTTCAGCCACACCTGAGTCGTTGTCATCAATATATTCCGGAAGGTGCATTGCGTCGGGATAACCCTGCTGGCTACCAATGAATTCCGTCAGCTGTTCTATTTCCGGGGTATCAATAAATGCGCACTGTACACGCACAGGTTCTGCACCTGATGATATCAGCATGTCGCCGTTACCAACGAGCCTGTCGGCCCCTGTAGTGTCGAGTATCGTGCGGGAATCAATTGAGGAAAAGACCCTGAAGGCAACCCTTGTCGGAAAGTTGGCTTTAATGAATCCGGTAATAATATTGGTAGTAGGTCTCTGGGTTGATATGATCAGGTGAATACCTATTGCCCGCGCTACCTGTGCCAGTCTGCCCAGCGGACCCTCTATCTCCCTTCCGGCTGTCATTATCAGATCGGCAAATTCATCAATTACCAGGACTATATATGGCAGGTATTTATGACCCTTCCCGGGATTCAGCTTGCGGGAAATGAATTTCTCATTATACTCCTTTATGTTGCGTGAATGGGCTCCCTTAAGGAGCTCAAGCCTGTTGTCCATCTCGATGCACAGAGAATATAGAGTATTGATAACTTTCTGTGTATCAGTAATTATTGCGTCTTCCTCTCCCGGAAGCTTAGCGAGAAAATGACGCTCTATCTTTGCATAGAGAGGCAATTCAACACGCTTTGGATCAATAAGCACGAATTTCAGCTCGGAAGGGTGCTTCTTATATAATATGGAGGTTATTATAGCATTCAGTCCCACTGATTTTCCCTGTCCGGTTGCTCCGGCAACAAGAAGGTGAGGCATTTTCGTCAGATCAACTATGTATGGGTCATTTGTGATTGTGCGACCCAGGGCAAGTGCGATATCGAACTTTGTTTCCTGGAAGGCTTTAGATGCAATAAGTGACCTCATGGAAACAATCTCAGGCTTCTTGTTCGGAACTTCTATTCCCACTGTTCCTCTGCCGGGAATAGGCGCGATGATCCTTATCCCCATTGCTGAAAGATTAAGAGCAATGTCATCTTCAAGCGACTTGATGCGAGCAAGCTTGACGCCTCTCTCCGGGATGATCTCGTAAAGAGTGACTGTCGGCCCGACGGTTGCTGAGATATGCTGAATGCTGATCTTGTAATCAGCGAGAGTTTTGACGATATTCTCCTTGTTTTCAAGCACCTCGCTGTTGTCAAAAGCACTCTGCGACTTATGCTCTTTCAGTATTGAAACAGGAGGGAACTTATACCGTGACAGGTCAAGGCGGGGATCATAGTTTTCCATCATGCCGTTGACCTCCTCGTCACTCAGTATATCCTGGGGCTCAGGCTTTATAATATCGATATCAACAGTTTTCCTGTCAGGTATCACCGGAACATCCTTATCAAGCTCATGGATAAGTGATCCGTTTGCAGGAATTACTGTCTCAGGTTCTTCATCCTCTTCCAGGTCTTCAGGACGTGTCCTGTTTTTAACAAGGAACTCAACCTTGCTCCCTTTCTCTGTTTCCACGGTTTCTGTTGCAGTTGAAGCCTCTTCGTCCGGTACATCCGGGGTTTCCTCTCTGTGCTTTCCGAACTTCAGGAACCCGGGTATCCGGAATCCGAAAGATGACGGGGAGAAGCTGAGAGCAAAGATCAGGTAGCTCACGGTAAGGAGTGCCAGCACAATACCAGTTCCTATCTTGCCCATGAAAGCGTTAAGCCACCTGGTGACCAGGTAGCCCTGGGCGCCTCCCGGGCCGCTAATAAGATAGCCGTCCGACTGTCCAAAGATAAAACCCAGAATCAGTGAAAGGATCAGGACGGCAAAGGTCATTTTGACTACAATGCCCCATGGTTTCAGTTTTGGAAAGTTGAGAAGGTACAAACCCAGTGTTCCGAAGATCAGCGGTATGAAAAAAGCTCCAAAGCCGAAGCCATAGCCAATAATGATCTTCGCCAGGAAATGGCCGCTCTTGCCTGCCCAGTTTTTGACTTCTATATCAGGACCTGAGACTATTTCGGAATTTGGAAGGCTCTGATCGGTTTTCCACCAGAAGAGATATGAGATGCAGGCAATGAGAAGATAGAGGGCAAACCCGGTAATCAGAATGCCGAAAATGAATTTTATTCTTTCGTCAGTAAAGAATGAAGTTTTTTTATTCTTTGAGTTCTTGGCGGGTTTCTTCTTTTCCTCTTCCTTCCCCTTATTCATGACAGGTTTTTTTACAAACTTCCCATCTTGTTTATGAAGCTGTCGATCTCCTCCCTTGAGACCCGGATATATTTATCCCTGCGTTCGAATGTTTTGTCAGAGATCTCTTTCTTGTAAACTGTTTCTGCGGTGAAGTGCATTTCAGATGGCCCCATCATGAAGAAGAAACTCATGAGTACTCCATCGATCTCATGGAATGGTGTAACGGCATTTGGATTTTTGACCTTTATCTCATCAGTGTACCATATATTGTACACTTTTTCATTGCCGCCGGGGAAGCTCACTTCTGCATTTTTGCAATTGAATCCGCATATTACCGCAGTCCTTGAGGTCTTATTGACCTTCAAATCTTTCATTGATTCAAATCCCGGGTTTATTTCACCCGGCCTTGAGGCATAGAAATAATTCAGTGTCAGGAGGCTGATATATGTGTCGTAAATGTCTTCTTCCGGATTCGACAGGTTATATATTCCAATATTACCGAAAGGTGCTGATATATCGAAAAGTATTTTATCGTCCTTGAATGATACTATAAGGTTCCCTGGCATGTATTCCTTGGGCACAACTCCCATATCACCCATATATTCGATGTTGTAATGAATTTCTCCCTGGTCGATGTGTTTTCCTCCTTTTTGTTTACAGGAACTTCCCGCAATTGCAAGGGTTGTTGCAATGATCAATACGGATCTGAATCTCACAAGCCTGTTTTTTAGAATTATGTAAAAGTAACATTTTTTTTTAATTCCGCTTACCGAATGTAATATTTAGGAAAATGAGTTGTTATTTATTGAGTATTAGTTAGTTGAGGCCTGTGTCGTGTTTAATTGACAAGAATTTAATAGTTTTGTGGTTCAATCACGGTATTGAAATATGAGAAACAAACTGGCAGTTGTCGCACTGGGCGGAAATGCACTACTGAGGGGTGAGCAGACAGGCACCATCGATGAGCAAGAGGAAAACACCACTGCAACCCTTGAGAACCTTGTATTCCTGATCAGGGAAGGCTATGACCTGATCATTACTCACGGGAACGGTCCACAGGTAGGGAATATCCTGATGAGAAATGATGCCGGAGAACAGATGTATAATATTGCGCAGATGCCGGTTGATATCTGCGTGGCAGATTCCCAGGGCGGGATTGGGTATATGATTGAAAGGATGTTCAGGAATGTTCTTAACAGGCACGGAATTGAGAAAAATGTTATTTGTATCGTGACCTCTGTCATCGTCGAAAAGAACGATCCTGCATTCAGCGATCCTCAGAAGCGCATAGGGAAAATTTACACAAGGGAGCAGGCAGATGAGATTGCTGTCATAAAGGGGTGGACATTCAGGGAGGAGGTGAAGGTCGATGGCGGCTTCAGACGGGTTGTTCCTTCCCCCTTTCCGATCGATATTATCAATTATTCCATAATCGGAAACCTTGTCAGGGAGGGCAATATTGTAATTGCAGCTGGAGGCGGGGGAGTGCCTGTATATATAGATGAGAAAAATGATGTCAGACCTGCCGAAGCGGTAATTGATAAGGATATGGCATCATCTCTGCTGGCAACGCTCGTTCGTGCTGATGAGTTCTACATTCTTACTGACGTACCTTATATATATTTAAACTATAAGAAGCCAAACCAGGAGGTGAAGGAGTTCCTGAATTATGCTGATGCACTTAAATACCTGAACGAAGGCCATTTTGCAAAAGGAAGCATGGCGCCAAAGATACAGGCGTGCCTGAACTTCATCAAAAACGGAGGCAGAATGAGCGTCATCACCGAAGCCTTTAAACTAGCCGATACAAAATACGGCTCCAAAATCACGATGGATTACGAGGATGATAGAAGATAACCATGGTTTGGATGGATTCTTAATTGATGATCAAAGGAATTCACCACGGAAAACACAGGTTAACACGGATTTCCTCCGTGGATTTCTCCGTGCAACTCCGTGAATTCCGTGGTAAACTGGTTTTTGGAAATACTCATATTTATTATTTTTGTACTCTCGATTAATCATGATCAATTATGAATAAAGATTTACGTAAAAGGCACTTTTTAAAGCTTCTAGACTTTACTCCGGAAGAAATAAAATACCTGCTTGATCTTTCTGCAGAGTTGAAGAAAGCAAAAAAGGAAGGCAAAGAAAAACAATACCTGAAAGGGAAGAACATAGCGCTGATTTTCGAAAAGTCATCAACAAGGACAAGATGCGCGTTTGAAGTTGCTGCATTTGACCAGGGAGCGAATGTCACATATCTGGGGCCCTCCGGCTCGCAGATTGGACAGAAGGAATCAATGAAGGATACTGCCAGGGTGCTGGGACGCATGTACGACGGAATCGAATACCGCGGTTTCGACCAGGCTATCGTTGAAGAGCTTGCAGAATACGCCGGCGTGCCTGTCTGGAACGGACTTACGAATGAGTTTCACCCCACACAGATACTTGCTGATCTGCTTACAATGGCGGAGCACTCCGTAAAGCCATTCAATAAAATGGTGTTCTGTTATCTCGGTGATGCCAGATACAATATGGGCAATTCGCTTATGGTCGGATCGGCAAAAATGGGTATCGATTTCAGAATTGCTGCACCAGGGGAGTATCAGCCTGCCGACGACCTGGTAAGGAAATGCAGGGCTGTTGCTAAGCAAACAGGTGCAAAAATACTGATCACTGACAATGTCGATGATGCTGTTAAAGGAGCCGATTTCCTTTATACGGATGTATGGGTGTCAATGGGCGAACCTGATTCTGTATGGGAGGATCGGATAAGGCTTCTTAAACCTTACCAGATTAATTCATCAGTAATAATTAAAACAGGCAATCCTGATGTCAAGTTTCTTCATTGTCTTCCGGCATTTCACAATAGGGAAACAAAGGTAGGAGAGGACATATACAGAAAATTCGGGCTTGACGGCATGGAAGTGACAGAAGATGTATTTGAATCAAAGCACTCTATTGTTTTTGACGAAGCCGAGAACCGGCTGCATACAATCAAAGCTGTGATGGTGGTTACGCTAGGAGAATAGGCTCAGAGCTCAGGGCTCAGGGCTCAGAGCAAGAAGCTATTACACTGAGCCCTGCGCACTGCGCACTGCGCGATTATTTTATGAGCTCCTTAACAAAATAAAAAGTCATTAAAAACGAGGCAGCCAGTTTGAGGCCTACGCCCGTCAGGAAACCAAGAAGGCTGCCGAATCCTGCCCTGAGGGCATATTTCATATCATCCTTGAAAATAAGTTCGCCGACTATGGCGCCGATCAACGGGCCGACGATGATACCGACCGGTCCAAGGAACAAGCCTATGATCAGGCCAACAGTAGCGCCCCGAATGCCATATTTTGAACCTCCGAATTTCCTTGTTCCCCATATTGGGACTATATAATCGAGAATCGTAACAACGATCGTGACGGCTGCAAGCACTATCAGTTCGGTTTTGGAGAACTGCCCGAATTTTGTCACATGTAGCAGTATAAGTCCCAGATAGCTCAATGGCGGCCCCGGTAATACGGGAAGGAGGCAGCCGATAATCCCGATTATCAACATGATAATTGCCAATATCAGAAGGACATAATCAGACATTCAGAATCAGATATGGAAAGGTGATAAAGAGGATGACCTTATTTTTTACCGAGATCATCAAACTCAATGTTTGTGAACTCTTCTGTAGTTTTAAGTTCAGAAGAAGGCGCGGGCGCGGGCGTTTTTATTTCATCCCTGCCGTTGTCAATATATGTGACAGCATCCTTCAGCCCTTCAGCAAACTTCTCAAAATCTTCCTTGTACAAGAAGATCTTATGCTTCTCGTAGAAAAACTTACCTTCCCTGCCCGGACGTTTCTTGCTCTCTGTGATAGTAAGATAGTAATCTTCCTTCCTTGTGGCTTTTACATCAAAAAAATAGGTTCTTTTCCCCGCGCGTACAACCTTGGTGAAAATCTCCTCCCTCTGAGTTTTTTCCTCACTCCCGTTCAGATCGTCTTTTGTTCCCGTTTCTTCTTCCATTTACAAGTAGGTTAAGGTTAGGTTGTTGTATTGTATTGTCAAATGTAATAATATTTTTTTCAAATCAAAACATGCCTCCTAAATTGAAACGTCCTTAAATTTACCGTTGAGTTTTGGGGGTTGCAGAAAAAGAGTATTTTTGCACCGGAATCAGAAGTTCTTTAGGATGATAAGCAGAAGATTGTTGCGCATAAAAGCTCTGATGGCTCTTTATGCATATAACCGGAGGGAGGATGAAGATCTGCCAAAAGCAGAGAAGGAACTTATGTTCAGCATTGAAAAAACCTATGACCTCTATCACCTGCTGATGCTGCTTCTCCTTGAACTTTCAGATGTAGCTGCCGGGAAGATCGATCAGTCCCGTCAGAAAAGAATACCCTCTCCTGAAGACCTGAATCCCAATCCCCGGTTTATCAGCAACCGGCTGCTGGCACAGCTGAAAACTAATAAGCCGTTCCAGAAGTATGTTTCATCCAGGAAGCTTTCCTGGGTAAACTATTCCCACATAATCCGCATCCTGTACAATAAACTCGTTGCATGGGATGTCTATATTGAATACATGAATTCGCATGAAAACAATTATCAGCTTGACAAGAAATTTATATTCAGGCTTATAAATGAATTGGTCAGAGACTCGGAAGATCTTGTGAATTCCCTTGAAGAGCAGAGCATCTACTGGAATGACGATATGGAGTATATCCTGATAATGATCGACAAGACTTTTAAGAAATTCAGGGTTGATTCAGTTGAAGATACTGCGCTGATGCCCCTTTTCAAGAATGATGAAGATAAAAACTTTGTAAAGATATTGTTCCGGAAGGCAGTTCTGAATACGGAAAAATACTCCGGGCTGATTGATAACAATACCACAAACTGGGAGCTTGAACGCATTGCCCTTATGGATATCCTGGTGATGCAGCTGGCAGTTACCGAGATTCTTGAGTTTCCTGAGATCCCGGTCAAAGTAACACTGAATGAATACATTGAAATAGCAAAATACTATTGTACGTCAAAAAGCAGTACATTTGTCAACGGTATCCTGGATAATATTGTAAAGGAGATCAGGCAGAAAGGTCTGTTCAACAAGTACGGAAGAGGCCTTGTCGGAGAGTCGATGGAGAAAGAAAACTGATATTTGGAAGTTAAGGATCAATGAAAAAGCTTTTACAGCTCGGACTTTTTATTCTGGTTGCACTTCTGTTCGCCTGTTCGGGAAGGAAAGTGAAAGGAGGTGAGGCCGGAACATTTTCCGATACAGGGAAAGCTGTCATTGTATTCAGGGAATATGAACATCTCTTCGGGCAGGTCAGGGAAGGCGAAAAGGTTGGCTGTATTTTTACTTTTGAAAACAAAGGCACTTCCGACCTCGTGATCCTTGCGGCTACAACCACATGCGGATGTACAGTGCCTGAATATGACCGCAAACCGGTATCACCGGGAGAGACGGGTAAAATGGAAGTGGTCTTTGACACATCAGGCAGGAACGGAATTCAATCCAAGATAATCACCGTCAGATCCAATGCCTCTACTCCTGTCGCAATGCTTAAAATCACAGCAGATGTTATATCCTCCAATTACTAATAACTAATAACCAATAACCAATAACATGAATCTGAATTACATACTATTAATGGGACAGCCTGCATCAGGAACGACAGGACAGGGAAACACATGGATCAGCTTGCTTCCGCTGCTCCTCGTTTTTGTGGTATTCTATTTCTTTATGATAAGGCCACAGATGAAGAAGCAGAAAGAGATGACCAGTTACAGAAGCTCGCTTAAAAAGGGAGATAAGGTAATTACCACCGGCGGAATTTATGGAAGAGTCAATGAGGTGAAGGATAATTATGTAATGATTGATGCAGGCGGTGACGTCAAGCTAAAGGTTGACAAGAATGCACTGCTCAAGGACCCGTCAGCAGATGAACAGAGTTAATTGATTTCCGGTAAGGGTGGATAAGAAAAGGGAGACAAGGTCAGGGAAGAGTGTCCGGAAGGGCAGGCGATTCACCAGGGCAGATATTGCAGTATTTGTTTTTTTCCTTGGTCTCTCCTTTGTATTCTGGTACCTAAACTCACTGGGAAAAGATCTCACTACAAGCATCAGGTATCCTCTCACATATGCAAATACCCCCGGGGACTGGAAGATAGGTGAAGAGAATCCCCGCTATGTAAGCCTTAACCTGAACGGTCCTGGCTATTCGATCCTTCAGATGAAAATGACCGGAAAGCACTCACCCCTGGTGATCGATTTTTCAAGAGTTAATTACAGGCATTCGGAAAAACGCAGCCAGGGAGATTATTTTATCATTACATCCAGCCTGGTCCCTGGTTTTAATTCACAGCTGAAATCAGAATGCAGGGTGAACTCAATAAAACCGGATACTATTTTCATATCCGTCGATTAATATGAACCAGGGAAGACAAGGGATGAAGCTGGGTATCACTGGCGGTATCGGAAGCGGGAAAACATCCGTTTGCAGGGTGTTCAACATTCTTGGAATACCTGTTTTCTCGGCTGATCCGGAAGCCCGGAAAGTCATGAGCACCGATAAGAAGATCATAAAAGGCATCAATGAAATCGCCGGCCGTAATATCTATCCCGGCGGAAATCTTGACCGCATGGCTCTGGCCTCACTCATCTTCAATGACCAGGAAAGCCTCCTGAGAGTCAACGAGCTGGTGCACCCTGTTGTTTTTGACAATTTCATCAGGTGGGCTGAAGAACAGACCACTCCGTATGTTATCATGGAAGCCGCGATACTTTTTGAGAGCGGGGCTCACAAGCTTGTCGACAGGGTAGCCACAATCGTTGCTCCTGTTGAGGAGAGGATATCAAGGGTGACTTTCCGGAACAAGCTTTCAAGGGATCAGGTCATGGAAAGAATAAAAAACCAGATGACCGACGAGGAGAGGATCAGAAGGTCGGATTATGTGATAAATAATTCCGAGAACGAAATGATCATCCCTGTCATACTTCAGATACACGAAGATCTTTTAACCCATCTAAACGCCTGATTCTGAAAATGGGACGATTCGGCAAATGGATAGGAGGAGGGCTGGGATGGGCCATGGGTGGACCGATAGGCGGCCTGCTTGGATTTCTCGTCGGCTCAATGATCGACAGTACTTCTGTTATGACATCTTCCTATACCACAACGGATAACAGGACAACCCCCGGAGCCTTTACCGCCAGCCTCCTGGTGCTGATCGCTGCCGTAATGAAGGCTGACGGGAAAGTGCTTAAATCTGAGCTTGATTACGTAAAACAGTTCTTTCTAAGACAATTCGGAAGGGAATCCGCTGCAGAAGCAACGATGATGCTGAAGGATCTTCTTAACCAGAATATCCCGATCAACGATGTATGTACCCAGATTGACAGGAATATGGATTACTCTTCCCGCCTTCAGCTGCTGCAGCTTCTTTACAGCGTCTCGATGGCCGACGGCAGTATTCATCCCTCAGAAATCCAGATCATCGATTCGATTGCAGGGTTAATCGGGATATCACACTCTGATCTGCTCTCGATAAAGAATATGTTTGTACCTGAAACAGATTCGGCATACAGGATCCTTGAAATTGAACCCACTGCCACGAATGATGACGTGAAAAAAGCGTACAGGAGGATGGCTGTGAAATATCACCCTGACAAGGTCAGTCACCTCGGGGAAGAGTTCAGGAAAACAGCCGATGAGAAATTCAGGAAGGTCAACGAGGCATATGAAAAGGTCAAAAAGGAAAGAAATATGGTCTGATCATCAATAAAAAACCGTCTTTCCGGTCAATGATGTCAATACAAGAATTAATTTTACAGTTAAAATACTTGATATGGTTTTAAAAGATATTATGGCAATTTCAGGTCAGCCGGGGCTCTTTAAGTTTATAGCCCAGGGAAAAAATGCAATAATTGTGGAACACCTTGAGACGAAGCGCAGAGGCAGTGCGTTCAATACAGCAAGAGTCAGTTCACTTGATGAGATAACTGTCTATACGCAGAAGGAAGATATGCCTCTCGGAAAAGTATTTGACCTGATATTTGACAAGGAGAACGGCGGGCCTGCCATCGATTTCAGAAGCGACCCTGAAAAGCTTAAATCATACCTTGAAGAAATCGTACCTGATTATGACAAGGAAAAGGTATACAACAGTGACATCCGGAAGATTCTGCAATGGTACAATATCCTTCAGAGCCTTAACCTCCTGGTAAAGGAAGAGCCAGAATCAAAGGAGAAGCCTGTGGAGGAAATACCGATAAAGGAGATCAAGCCTTCAGAAGAAACCGGGAAGAAGAAAGAACCTGCGGGAAAGAAGAAAAGCGCTACAGAAAAAGCTGAGCCGGCCGGAAAGAAGAAATCCCCGAAGCCGAAACCGAAATCAAAATCAAAATAAACTGCCATCCTGAAATGAATTTTGGTGGTGCCGAGATTGTTTATGATTATGCCGGTTCCAGCATAATCATTTTGCCAGTCCCATATGATGAGACAAGCACATGGATGAAGGGCTCCGATAAAGGACCTGATGCAATAATGGAAGCCTCGGTCAATCTCGAGTTCTATGATGTGGAAACCAATACGGAAGTCCACAGGAAAGGCATTCATACCGTTAGCATGGTCACCGAAAAGCGCACCCCTGAAGCTCTTGTTAATGCCGTTTATGTTAGGGTATTGCAGCTTTTAAATGAAAATAAGTTCCCCGTTACAGTCGGCGGCAACCACACTGTAAGCATCGGATCGGTAAAGGCTTTTGCTGAGAAATACCGCAATCTTTCAGTGCTTCAGCTCGATGCCCACTCCGACATGAGGCGGGAGTATGAAGGGTCGGCATTTAATCATGCGTGTGCCATGGCACGCATTAGTGAAATGGCGCCTGCAGTGCAGGTGGGGATACGAAGTGTCTCAGCTGAGGAACTGCCCTTTATTGACAGGGAAAGGATCTTTTATGCTCATGATCTCTGGTATAACAAGGAGCTGTACGGAAAAGCAGCGGAAATGCTCTCAGAAAATGTTTATGTAACCATCGACCTCGATGTCTTCGATCCATCGATAATGCCTTCAACAGGAACACCTGAACCGGGAGGGCTTCACTATTATGAGCTGATGCATTTTCTCAGGAATGTCGCCGCCAAAAAGAAAATCGTGGGATTTGATGTTGTGGAACTGTGCCCGTCAGCTTCAAACAAGTCACCCGATTTCATCGCCGCCAAGGTGATCTATCAGATGCTGAGTTATATATTCAGTCCTCCTTCTTAGCCTCCTCCCATATCACATTCATCTCATCAAGCGTCATGTCATGAAGTGATATGCCTTTCTTAAGGGTCTGATCCTCAAGATAATTGAAACGTTTGATGAATTTCCTGTTGGTCTTCTCAAGGGCTGCCTCAGGATCGATGCCGTAAAGCCGTGATGCATTGATGATCGAGAACATGACATCACCAAGCTCTGATTCGATCGCGGCTGTATCCAGGTTTTTGATCTCATGCCTGAGCTCATTGATCTCCTCCAGGATCTTATCCCATATCTGTTCGGGCTTTTCCCAGTCGAACCCGACTCCCCTTACTTTTTCCTGGATCCTGTTGGCTTTGATTATTGCCGGCATCGATGAGGGGACGCCCGATAGGACAGGCTTATAGCCATTGTTCTCCTTTATTTTAAGCTTTTCCCAGTTCTGTTCAACCTCCCTCGAACCTGATACCTTGACATCGCCGAAGACGTGCGGATGCCTGTAAATCAGTTTTTCATTTATTCCTTTCAGCACATCCGTCATATTGAATGTGCCTCTCTCGGATCCTATTTTTGCATAAAACACCATGTGAAGCATTATGTCTCCGAGTTCGTTTCTGATGCCATCATCGTTTTTTGACGAAATTGCATCGGCAAGTTCATAGGTCTCTTCGATGGTCAGTTTCCTGAGGGTGTCGAAGGTCTGTTTCATATCCCACGGGCATGTCTCCCTTAGTTTGTCAATTATCGAAAGGAGCCTTTCGAACTCCTCAGCGCTTCTTTTTATATCATCCATATTATGAACTGAATTAAAACAAGTGATCGGGAGATGCCGGTTTTACTGCCAGATCGATCCGGATGACTGATCCTGGTGAAAGACCGAGGAGTTCTGATACATTTGCCCCGTTTATTGAAATTTCAAGGAGATCGAGCGGGTTGAATCTTGCAAGCAGTTCGCCTACAGGCACATCTCCGTACTTTTCCACAATATGGTCTGTGTAATTTTTATTGCTCTGGATAAGTATCCGGTAACTCCTGTTTTCAAAAACCCTGTTGAAGACCTCCCTCGTAATATTTGAAATTGCATTTCCGTATGAGTCGACGAAGATGATGCTACCTGTGATAACGTTCCTGTCAATCGTTGCCCTGAGAGGAATGTGTTGGCTTATTCCTGTGACGTGTTTCCCAAGATCTGATATCTTTTTGCCGGATGCAATTGCCGCAGCAGCTCTGGCGAAAATGTCAAGCTCATCGGCAGAATCCATGTTGTCAATCCTGACTATTTCATCAGGTTCGGAATTGAGGATCAGGTTAAAAATGCCGTTGTCGGTGCCAATGAAATAATGATCTTTTGCCTTTACAACCAGGTGATCCTGCTTCGCGATTGCCTCCGAATGGACGCATATTATGTGCACCGTACCTTTAGGATAGTTATTCCATGTGTTCCTGACTACGAAGGAGGCATGTGATATATTGAATGCGGGTATACTGGTGGCGTTGTCAACAATGGTTACTCCCGGACACAGACTGCAGAGTTTGCCTTTGAGTATGCCGTGATAGATATCCTCGGGCTTCCATTCAGTTGTAAGGGTAATTACGGGCATAGGGAAAAAACTTAAAGCAAAGATAATCTTCTAAGCAAAAATAAACTTACTTTGTACCCGCCCGATGCAATTTTTTTATGACTCGAGCCGGTCATGAGGGCATATTATATAATGGAGGCAGATGACAGAAATAGTAATTTTTTTTGAAGATATTGATCCTGTTGTCTTCTTCGGGACCAATAATGTCATACTCGATAAGATCCGCAGTTTTTTCCCTAAAATAAAGATCCTTGCGCGCGGCAATGAGATCAAATGCATGGGGGAAGAATCGGAGATCACAATATTTGCCGAGAAATTCAATGAGCTTCTGGAGTATTACCAGAAATATCACCGCCTGGAGTCGCAGGATATAGAAAAATATTTCCTTGACGCAGAACATATGAAGTCGGTCTCCGGTGGTGAGTTTGAACAGATTCTGGTATTCGGCACCAGCGGCAAGCCGATAAGAGCGCGCACCGTAAACCAGCTAGCACTTGTCAATGAATATAAAAACAATGATCTTATCATTGCGGAAGGCCCGGCCGGCACCGGTAAAACATATACGTCTATAGCACTGGCAGTGAGATCATTGAAGGAGAGGGAAGTTAAAAAGATAATTCTCACGCGTCCTGCAGTTGAGGCAGGAGAGCGGCTCGGTTTTCTCCCCGGTGATATGAAGGAGAAGCTCGATCCGTACCTTCAGCCATTGTACGATGCCCTTCATGACATGCTCCCGTTCAAAAAACTGGAGACATGGCTTGAAGACGGGACAGTGCAGATCGCACCCCTCGCTTTCATGAGAGGGCGAACTCTGGAGAACGCATTTGTGATACTTGACGAAGCCCAGAATGCAACGATCAGCCAGCTTAAAATGTTCCTTACAAGAATGGGAGTGAGCTCTAAATTCATCATGACAGGCGATACCACCCAGATCGATCTGCCAAAGCGCAATGAATCGGGTTTGCTGCAGGCTATGAGGATCCTGGCAGGGATAGAGGGCGTATCGGTCATAAAATTTGACGAAAGGGACATTGTGAGGCATAAGCTTGTGAAAATGATTATAAGAGCATACGAACAAGAAGAAAATGGAAAAGACAATAGTTAGCACCGATTTCAGGTTTCCCGGGCAGAAAAGCGTTTACAGAGGGAAAGTCAGGGATGTATATAACATTGATGATAAATACCTGCTGATGATAGTATCAGACAGAATTTCAGCATTTGATGTGGTGCTGCCACGTGGCATTCCCTACAAAGGACAGGTCCTTTGCCAGATTGCATCAAAATTCCTTGATGCTACCAGCGATATTGTTCCTAACTGGAAGATAGCAACACCAGATCCTACAGTTCAATTCGGACATAAGTGTGATCCTTACCCCGTGGAGATGATAGTTAGGGCTTATCTTACAGGAAGCTCATGGAGAACATACAAGTCCGGAGCAAGGAATATCTGCGGCATACCGGTACCGGGAGGAATGAAGGAGAACCAGCGGTTCGACCATCCCCTGATCACACCAACCACCAAGGCTGAAAGCGGTAAACATGACGAGGATATCTCGCGCGAAGAGATCATCAGAAGAAAACTTATTCCTGAAGATGAATATGCACTGATCGAAAAATATGCAATGGAAGTATTCACAAGAGGCTCTCAGATTGCTGCTGAGCATGGCCTGATCCTTGTTGATACAAAATATGAGTTCGGCAGAAAAAACGAAAGGATCTACCTGATAGATGAGATCAATACACCCGATTCCTCCCGTTACTTTTATGCTGACGAATACCAGGCGAGGTTTGATAAGGGGCTTCCTCAGAAGCAGCTGTCGAAGGAGTTCGTAAGGGAATGGCTTATGGCAAACGGATTCATGGGACAGCCGGGGCAGAAAGTGCCGGAAATGAGTGATGGTTTTGTAAATGAAGTATCTGAAAGGTATATTGAGCTATACGAAAAGATCACCGGAGAGTCATTCGCCAGGGCTGATATTGCAAATATCTTTGAAAGGATTGAAAACAACTGCAGGAAATTCCTCAGTACACTTAAAGGATAATTGATGAATATAAACTTACGCTATAAAGGATTACTTCTCCTCGTCCTCATGACAGGATTCAGCCTCCTGTCATCTGCCCAGGTTGTGGTTGAACGGTCAAAAGACAAGGTAATTATTTCAGGTACTGCATATTATATTCATTCCGTAAAGAAAAGTGAAACTGCCTACTCGATCTCCAGGGCATATGGCATCACAGTGGATGAACTGACCAGGGAGAATCCTCCCGTATTGTACGGAGTGAAGGAAGGGCAGACACTGAGGATACCCGTAAGGGAAATCCCTCAGGAGCAGAAAATACAGGTAGAGCCTGTCATTCAGCGCAGAGACGTGACCAGGTTTGACTACCACAAACTTCAGCCGGGGGAGACTGTTTATTCTGTATCCAGATTATATGGTGTTGCGGAAAATGAGATCATTTCATCAAACCCCGGTATCGATATTAACAGGCTCTCGGTTGGATCAGAAGTTGCAATCCCGAAAAGGCAGTTTATGACCAATAAAATGGAATTTGAGGTCCGTGACGGTCATTACATCTTCCACAGGGTTGTAAAAGGTGAATCACTCTCCTCTATAGCAGAAAAATACAGGATCACGATCAGGGACCTACGGAGAGAAAACAGGGACGTGAGGTTTCCCCAGGTCGGAGATTATCTGAGGATACCAGTTCCTGAAACGGTAACAACTGCAGTGGCTGACACTGTTTCGTCAGATACTGTGCCTGTTGTTTCCGTTGAACCAGTGTTGCTGCCCCATCCCTCAGGTTACACCCCCGTCAGGGATATCAAAGGCTCGATGAACCTGGCTGTTTTGCTCCCGTTCTACCTTGGTGAGAATGCTGACAGGACGGATATTGATTCTTCAAAGATCGTTAAGGGAAGGAAGATATATAAGGTGGTGGACCGTCCTGATGACTGGATCTATACTCGCAGCCTTGGCTTTGTTGAGATGTTTGAAGGGATACTTCTCGCTGCCGACACTCTCCGTGCTCTTGGCCTCGACTTAACCGTCCATGTGTATGATATTAAGGGAGATACGGTTGAATTAACCAGGCTTATACGTGAAGGCAGTTTGTCGGATATGGACCTTATTATCGGTCCGGTTTATTCTCATAACCTGGCAATAGTCGCGAAGTTTGCAGGAGAAGCCGGCATACCTGTTGTATCACCGGTGCCACTGATGAATAATTCGGCACTGATAAATAACCCCATGCTCTTTATGTCCAACTCATCACTGGAGGTGGCACAGAATACCATTGCCCTGAAAGTGAGTGAATACACAAGCAATAATTTTGTATTTATCCATACTGATACTGCAGGCACTGATCAAAGCGTAAAATACTTCAAGGAAAGGATATTTTCAGAGCTGAGCAGCAGGCTCCCCTATGACGAGATAAGGTTTAAGGAGTTTCTTTTCTATAACAGATCGGCTTTTGACAATGATTCGATCAACAGGCTGAGCCATGCATTGTCGGATGTGTCAGGAAATGTCATCATAATCGCATCGGAGGAAGCCCCGGTTATAAGCGAAACCCTGATGGATATTCATAATCTCTCAAAGAAATTCGATATTAAAGTCTTCGGGTACCCTGCAATGCGGGGATTGGAGAATCTTGATCCGAAATATTTTTTTGACATGGATATCCTTATGTATTCACCTTACTGGATCGATTATACAAAGAGGGATGTAAGGCATTTCAACAATGACTTCAGGCATAAATTCCTGACTGAGCCTGCTGAGCTGAGCTATGCCTGGCAGGGATATGACATTGCTTATTATTTCCTGAGCGGACTGGCAATACACGGGGAAGATTTTATTACACATCCGGAGATACATAATCCTGACCTGCTTCAAACCGAGTTTGACTTCAGGCGGAAGTCGGTTAACGACGGATTTGAGAACCAGAAGCTGTACCTGATCAGATATACCAGAGACTGTGAGATACAACTTGCAGGTGATAACGGAAATCCGGGGCAGTAAACCCTGATAAACCGGGCGGTTGAAGAGTTTTGTTAATAAAAATTAACAATCGGGAATAACAGGTCCCGGAATATTGTCTATACCATATAATAATGAAGGAATCGTACAGGCTGGCCGGAGACGATGAACTGGTTAAGGCTTCAGTGGATGGCGACAAGCTTGCATTCAGCGAGATCGTGAACCGTTACCGGAAGATGGTCGCGAGAACTGTGAAGGGGATGCTTGGGGATTCGGTTTATTCGGAAGATATAGGGCAGGAAGTATTTGTGAATCTTTACAACTCCCTGCCGGGATTCAGGGGAGAGGCTAAGCTCTCAACCTACATTCAGAGGATAGCGATAAACCTGACCCTGAACGAGATAAAAAGAAGAAAAAGGTTCTTTTCAATGTTCTCCCACAAGGGGAGTGATGAGATGAGCGAATATGAAATTGCTGATCCTGAGAATGAAGAAAAAAGAGAGGCAAAGGAAGTTGTGAACAAAGCACTTATGAGCCTCGATCCGAAATTCAGGATCATTGTGGCAATGAGGCTTCTGCAGGGATATTCCACGAAGGAGACGGCTGAAATACTTGACCTCCCGCTTGGAACAGTCCTTTCAAGACTCTCAAGGGCACAGGAACAATTAAGGGAAATACTTGAAAAATTATAAAAAGACATGAAAGCCCTGGAAATTAAAAAGCTGATAAGCGATTCACTGGATGAGAAAAGAGATTCAGGAAATATTCCCGGATCACTTGAACTTGCCGGAGTATCTTACGATTTCAGTGAAGGATTCACGGATAAAGTAATAGGAATGCTTTCCGGCGCTACACTGACTATCGTTCGGGATACTGAGTTTAAACGCAGCCTGAACTATGCTTTCTACAGGATTGCCCTCACCGGAGCAGCTGCGATAATTATACTCATGATATCAATATTCATCATGCAGGACTCATTCTCATTCAATTCATTCCTGGGTCTTGGCGACAGCTATGATGAAAGCATTGTTTACTTGTTAACAGGCAATTAATCCACTTAAGAAAATGAAAACAAAACTGGTCCTGCTTTTAATACTCACCCTCATTATTGGTTTCGTAATCGGATGGCTCACTTCGGCCCAGGTTCGATTGCATAAACTTCAGCCCGTGCGGATGTATCTTTCGGATGACCGCTTCAGGGAAGGTTTTTACAAGATGATCCAACCCGACGAAAAGCAGAAAGCTGAAATTGAGGAAATTCTTGACAGGTATGCAAAACACAACAGCGGGTTTCAGCAGGATATAAGGAAGAATATTGATTCAAGCATGAAAGCTTTCAGAAAGGAGCTTGATTCAAAGCTTACGAAAGAACAGCTTGCCAGGTTAAAGGAGATGGATGATAAACGACAGGAGATGATAAGGCAGAATATGAGAAGCAGGCAGGAAGGGTACGATCGCGATCATCAGCGCAGGCCTTATTCCGGTGAGAGACAGGGGCCGCCTCCGCCGCCGGCTGATTCTATCCAATAATAAATAACAGGTAATCAAGCAGAATAGGAAGATCATCATTATTCACGCCCAGAGAAACCAGAAGGTTTTTATCCTCGGTAAAAATAGCCATGAACTTTTCCCTGGTCAGTTCTCCGGTAAGTATGCTCTTCCTGTAGAGGTCAATGGCGTCTTTCTTCCGGCCCCGGCATAATGCAAGATGCCCCATGTTGATCATATCATGCGCATTAAGCCTTCCTTCAGCCAGCAGCTCATAATATTTCTCCGAATCCTCAAATCTTCCGAGGGCAAAGTAACAATAAGCTATAGGCCTGAGTATCTTAAGATTGCCCGGGTCATTGTATTCAATCTTAAAATAGTGCTTAAGCGCCAGGTCATACTCCTTAAGGTCAAGGTAGCAGTGGGCTGTCATTATTGCAGTATGAATATTGTCAGGCTCTATCTCGCCGGCCTGAATGTAAGACTCAAGCGCCTCTTCATTCCGCCCGAGCCTCCGGAGACATAAGGCTATCTTCTTGATAGTCCAGGGTTTCCTGTTAATGAGCTCTGCCATCCTGTAATACTTCAAAGCCTGGTCAAAATCAGATACCTGCTGGTAACAGAACCCTATCTTCTCATAGAGTTCGGCATCATCGGGCCTGATCCCGGTCTGCTTCAGGAACAACGAAAGAGCATCTTCATAAAAGTCCCTGCTGAAAAAATAGTCAGCAAGCCCGGCTTCTGCCTCAGCCCCGTTGCCGGTAAGCCTGAAGAATTCGGAATTATATATATCCAGCCTTCCTGTAAAAATATCCTCAAATTCCTTCCTGTATGGTGAAAGCTTGAAAAACCTGTAAATATCCTGGAGGTACTGAGTGACATTTGTCCTGAATTTCCTGTTTGTATCAGTAACCGCCTCGTCATCGTTCATCTGCTGCAAACCCTCCAGCTCCATCCTGAATACCTTGAGCATCATGCTTTTTTGTGATGACGGCAGGTGCTTCAGGTTAAGGATGAGCGAATATTTGTCGGAGTTGCAGATGAAAGGGGTCTGGTACATGGCTTCGGCAAGCTCGTTTACACCCGGACCCAGTATCTCGTCCCTGAAAACTTCATTCAGCACTTCGTGATCGGGATAGAACGGTACAAACCAGTTCTGGAAGTCCCTGAAGAAATCAAAATGCTTCAGGTTTGCAAAAGCCGACATATAAACATCAGCTCCTTCCATCTGAAGTTTTGTCAGCTCCTCCATGGTTTTAAATATCTCTTCCGAATCACCGAACATCTTCGACCAGTCGGGATTTTTCTCTTCGGTTTTGTCCTTCGGAAGTATATTATCCAGGTCCAGCTTCTCCTCAAGCTTTGGCCTGAGCTTTGCAACCTGGGGGAGGATCTCGTCATGCAGCTTCCTGCTAAGCTTCTCGGTTTCACGCGACCTTATGGTCTGAAGCACGATCAGCCGGCAATGCTCCCTGAACAGGGGAAGCTTTGACATCCTGCTGAGGCGTGAAGTGATTTCAGGATAGAGGAGAACCCTGCCATTATAATAATGAAGGTTCAGAACGAGTCCCGACAGCGCCCTTTCCATAACCTGTTCCTGCCCCGATTCATAGATATCCATAAGATGGAACAGCTTCTCTGACTGCCATGTCCTCAGGGCACTTAAGGTTATGGCAGTCGTGAAAATACTCGACTCGTGCCACCGGAATTTTCCGGAATTCAGTATTATCCTTATTAGACTCTCCTCGGCTTCACCGTAATAGTCGGCAAGCCAGAGGTGATTGAATATATGACGGATCAGCTGCCTGTGTTTCCGGGCCAACTCTGATTCGGGATCGGGATTTATAACATTGCTCAGCTTGAGCCATTCATCGAGCTCTGATTTGAACATCAGGTCATCAACTGTTTCAACGATTGTCTTTCCGCTGAGTTTCTGCTCTTTTTCTGTTTGCTGCTTAACCCAGTAGGTGCTCCATCCCGAAAAATGTGACAATATGTCCTGCCTCACCTGGTCTGACAGCTCCAGAATTGACTGTATAAGCTTAAGATATACCTTATTGCGTTCCGGATCATTTACCCCTTCAATAGTGTAGGCAAGCATATTCCTGTAGGTCATCACCAGGTTATCGTACTCGTCGCGAAGGTCCCCCGACGACACTCCCTGAAGCATATCTGACAGAATATCAAGACTTTGCTTAACCCTTCTTTCAGAAATAAGAGAGCAAAGCTGTCTGTGCTGCTGTATCGTTTTTTTAATATCCATTTTCAGTCATAACGGAATCAGACTATATTATCTGCAACAATCAGGCCGTAACAATGTCCGGAACATTGCATACTTTTGATTGTCGTTCATGGAAAAGAGAGGAAAAATAACCGATTGGCTGCCTGCATCAGTAAAAGATGTTGAACTGAGAGGATGGGATGAGGTCGATGTGATCATCTTCAGCGGTGATGCCTATGTCGATCATCCTTCATTTGGACCGGCAGTAATAGGACGGGTGATTGAGAATGAAGGATTCAGGGTGGCCATAGTTCCCCAACCGAATTGGAAAGATGATCTGAGGGATTTTAAAAAGCTTGGCAAGCCGAAATATTTCTTTGGAGTTACGGCCGGAAACATGGATTCGATGGTAAATCATTATACTGCCGCCCGCCGCCTTCGCTCAGATGATGCATACACACCGGGAGGCAAGGCAGGATTCCGTCCTGATCACCCCACAATTGTCTATACACAAATTCTGAAAAAGCTCTTTCCTGATTTACCTGTAATAATCGGAGGCATTGAAGCATCGATGCGCAGGCTTACACATTACGATTACTGGAAAGATAAGCTTGAGCCTTCCATTCTTATCAGCAGCGGTGCCGACCTGCTGATCTATGGAATGGGAGAGCAACCGGTAAGGGAAATAGTAAGGTTACTTAGAAAAGGAGTTCCCTTTTCTTCGCTCCGCACTGTGCCTCAGACCGGATTCAATATTGACAGGAAAGAAGAATTGCCGAAGAATATACTGTGGGGTGATAAGGGACTTCATTCCTATGAGAAGTGCCTTGAAAGCAAGAAGTCGTTTTCTGAAAATTTTGTGGTCTTCGAGAAGGAATCCAACAGGATGGAAGCAGCAAGGCTTATTGAGCCTTCGGGACAGTTCAATGTAGTGATCAATCCTCCTTTCCCCGCGATGAATGAAGCAGAAGCCAACCGCTCTTACGATCTGCCCTACACTTACAGGCCTCATCCCCGGTATGATAAGAAAGGTCCCATCCCGGCTTATGAGATGATAAAATTTTCAGTCAACATCCACAGAGGATGTTTTGGCGGGTGCAGCTTCTGCGCAATAGCTGCCCACCAGGGTAAGCAGATAGTGAGCAGGTCGGAGGATTCAATTATCAGGGAAGTTGAAAAGCTGACGCAGATGACTGATTTTAAGGGTTACCTGTCTGACCTCGGAGGGCCCTCTGCAAATATGTACAGGATGAAAGGTAAGAACATGGAGTTATGCCGGAAATGCTCACGGCCCTCATGCATCTGGCCATCGGTATGTTCCAATCTTGAAACCAGTCACAGGGATCTTAATGATCTGTACAGGAAGGTGAACAGCATGGACGGAATCAAAAAAGCATTCATAGGAAGCGGTGTCCGATATGACCTTCTTTTTCCGGAATGGAACAAAAATGCAGGGAGAGCTGAGACCGAATATCTGAACGAACTTGTAATAAACCATGTATCAGGGAGACTGAAGGTGGCGCCGGAGCATACCAGTCCGAAGGTGGTGAGCCAGATGAGGAAAGTACCCTTCGGGTTGTTCCGTAAGCTGAAGAAGAGATTTGATGAGATCACCAGGAGGGAAGGCCTGAAGTTTGAGATAGTGCCATATTTTATCTCGTCACATCCGGGCTGTACCGACAGGGATATGAAGGATCTGGCGGATGAAGTTAAGAGTCTGGGAATAAGGCCGGAACAGGTTCAGGATTTCACCCCGACACCGATGACCCTATCTACACTTATATATTATACAGGTTTTAATCCATACTCAGGGACACCGGTTTATGTTGCCAGGAAACCGGAAGAGAAGAAGCGGCAGAAGGAATTTTTCTTCTGGTATAAGTCCGGCAGCCGGCTACCGGCTACCGGCTACCGGGGAAGAGGAAGGAAAATCTGACGATTCGGGGTTTTTCAGTATGATATTCTTACATCCCAGGCACCCGGTTCGTTTATTATAAAGTCAAGGTTAGCGTTGAACTGTGAGGTTCCGAAAGTATTGTCAGCTGTAAAGCTTATCCTGATTTCAACAGGAAAAGAGGGACGTTGTATTCCATGAATATATCCGTCATGAAATGGTTCTCCGCTGTTATGTGCAATATCGACTGATCTTATGCCTTTATATTCATTTGCACCCTGAAAAAACCTTATTCTTATTACCTCGGAATTGCTTTTGGATTTGAAGAATGAGGATCGTGTAATATTATATGAGCGCGATATAGTATATGAAGGGAGTATCTCTATGCCTGCATATACATCGTTTTTCCATATTCCGGTATAGGTAGAATCAGCGGTGATCATCTTTCCCGCACCGTTCTTCAATCCATTTTCAAACTGCCCTTCATAAACTGAACCGTCGGTCCAGTAATAAACTCCTTTTCCGTGAGGCAGCCCGCTCCTGAAGGTTCCTGTATATCTGTCAATACCTTCAGCCGAGCCATACCCGTGAGCCAGCCCTTTCCTGCATTCTCCGGTATATATTATTGATATTGAGGGCATTAATACTTTACACTCAGTATCCTGTGCATATCCGGATATTCTGCATACTGACAGCAGTACTGCAACCAGCAATGTATTCTTTAAAGCTCTGTATATCATATTCTGCGATTTAAATGATTAGCGGAATGAAAATAAAATAAAGGGACGGGAAAAGGAGGCGTGATTTTACAATCAGCTGCTTCGGGTTTACCGGTAGTGATGGCAGACGTCTGGTTAACTTTTTAAATCCGTTCCGCAGATGAAAACATAGGATAAGATTGTTTCTGGGTGCGTGTGTCAGATGCCAGGCGTACACTATTGCTTCCCTGGTTTCCAGTCCTGGATTATAATCCTCTCCTGGTAAAGTCTTACATCAAGCTTCTGTTTGTTTTTCCATTTCAGTTTGCGGATATACTCTATTGGGATCGTCACTGCATAGCTTGATCCGCCTGATATTTTTGTCAAACTGCGGATGTTTCTTTCATCTGTTTTTCTGGTTGTCATGTTATTTCAGATTTACAACGTATTAAGATACTGCTTTTAATACGTATTATAATACTGTGCTTTAATACGGTTTTCTTTTATTTTTACTTTCTTTTTACAGAAAAAGAAAGTAACAAAGAAAAGCTGCCCAAAAATCCAATCCCGAGTCCTCGGGATTCGCACATTTGCCTTCGGCGAGCTCGCTCTTGAAGAATCCTGTCAAAGAGATAAATTTTGTATTCGCTCGGTTTTGGGGTTCGCCACCGCACGGCTATTGAAGCTGATTCCGGTATTATAATTAAAATTCGAGTCATTTTATTAAGTAGATACAATTCCAGCCTCCGGCAGATGTCCTGCAAAGGCTGGCCAATGTTTTTGATGTTTCGATTGATTATCTGGTAAATGGGAACAAGTCTGATAAGGTGGAGCAGACTTTGAAAGATGCCGAGCTGATAAAACAGTTCAAACAGCTCGACAAGCTGCCGGAGGATGAGAAAAAATCTATCTAAAAGGTCTTAAATGCTCTGATCAGGGATTTTAATGCAAGGCAGGCTTATGTGCTATAAATTTTAAGAATACCGAGCTCTTACAGGGTCTTAAAGAACTAGAGACTCTTTCGGAAAGGGAAAAATCTGTTTTGCTTGAGATTATCGGAGCATATAAAAGAGACTTCAAGACGAAGCAGGCATACATGTTTTAATAAGAAAATTCAG
>JAZDMU010000049.1:0-25358 GCA_043800695.1 Bacteroidota bacterium | reverse complement strand
AAGACCAGTGGGATTCCGTGATTGCAGTCAACCTTAAATCGGTATTCAACCTGACAAAAGCTGTTATACCTGTTATGCTGAAACAGAAAAACGGCTCGGTTGTCAACATGAGTTCAGTAGTGGGTGTATCAGGAAATGCAGCGAGACATATTTATTCCACACTTATTTTAAACAGACACCCTGCTTCTTTTTTTATGCAGGCTGAGATGCACAATACCATATTCTTTATTCTTATCATAATCCTGGTTGCCGGCTTCATCCTGGAGAGATATCTTGAATATCTCAACAGCAAAATGTGGTCCGAAACAGTTCCGGCAAAACTTCAGGGCATCTGCCAGGAGGACGAATACAGAAAATCCCGGTTGTATGAAAAGGACAACAAGAGGTTGTCATTATGGTCATCTCTTTTCAATCTCGCCGTGATACTTGTAATGATAATCGCAGGAGGATTTTCTCTTATAGACGGGATTGCAAGATCGCTGAGCGTAAATATGATAGCTATCTCTTTGATTTTCTTTGGAATAATAGGCTTTGCCTCTGAGGTCATCAACATGCCTTTCAGCTGGTACGACACCTTTGTAATCGAGAAGAAATATGGCTTCAACACTATGACCGTCAGAACATTCATAACTGATCACATCAAGTCGTGGTTTATCATCCTGATTGTCGGTATTCCTGTCCTCGGTCTCATAACCTGGTTCTACTATAAGACAGGAACCCTGTTCTGGCTGTATGCATGGGGATTGATAACTGTTTTTACAGTATTCATGAACCTCTTCTATTCTGAGCTGATTGTGCCGCTGTTCAACAAGCAGAAGCCGCTTGAAGAGGGTACTTTACGGAACAAGATTGAAGATTATGCAGACAGGACAGGGTTTAAGCTAAGGAATATTTATATCATAGACGGTTCAAAAAGGAGTACAAAGAGTAATGCCTACTTTTCAGGATTCGGGCCCAAAAAAAGGATCGTACTTTTTGATACGCTTCTGAAAGAACTTAATGAAGATGAGATAGTTGCCGTTCTGGCCCATGAAATAGGCCATTATAAAAAGAAACATGTTGTAAGGACAATGGTATCATCAGTCCTGCTGACAGGATTGATGCTTTTCCTTTTTTCACTTGTGGTTGATCATCCTGAAGTATCAAAAGCAATAGGAGCGGGAAGTCCCAGTTTTCACCTCGGGTTAATTGCATTCGGTATCCTTTACAGTCCGTTGTCACTGCTTATCGGACTCATCTCAAACCTTATATCAAGACGAAATGAATTTGCTGCTGACCGTTTTGTGCGTGATACTTATGATCCGGTTATACTTGCATCTGCTTTGAAAAAACTATCGGTAAAGAACCTTTCCAACATGATACCGCACCCGGCGTATGTGTTTTTTCATTACTCCCATCCGCCTTTGCTCCAAAGGCTAGACAAATTGGTTTGAAAATTTCTATATTTGCGGCAAATATTGCCTCCTTAGCTCAGTTGGTAGAGCAGCTCATTCGTAATGAGCAGGTCGTGGGTTCGAGTCCCATTGGAGGCTCTCTGGATTGCGAATTACGGATTTGGGATTTCGGATTTAAAAATCCGCAATCCGAAATTCTTTTGAGCGGGAAACGGGAGTCGAACCCGCGACCTAAAGCTTGGGAAGCTTTCACTCTGCCAACTGAGCTATTCCCGCATGAAACCAGCGACAACCGGAATCCGTGCAAATATAATTAGTTTCCTTCGCAAACAAATAGCCGTATTCTTATTAATTTTAGAAATCCTTTTATTATCATTTTCCAGCAACAAGCAACAAGCAACCAGCAACAAGAACATGAAAGCCCAGATCATTACAATCGGTGACGAACTGCTTATAGGACAAACAATTGACACTAACTCAGCATGGATGGGAGCTGAGCTGAGCAAAATCGGCTTTGATGTTTCCAGGAAAATATCAGTCCATGATAGTTACGATGATATTAAGAATATTCTTGGAGAGGTAACAGGCAGAGCTGATGTGGTACTGATTACAGGAGGACTGGGACCTACCAGTGACGATATCACTAAAAAAGTTCTCTGTGAATTCTTTAACAGCAGAATGGTAATAAATGCGGAAGTCCTTTCCATGGTGAAGGAGATGATGAAAAAAAGGGGAATTGCCATGATTGAAAGAAACCGCCTCCAGGCCGGGGTGCCAGAGGCATCCAGGGTACTGACAAATGCCATGGGAACTGCTCCCGGGATGCGGTTTGAAAAAGAGGGGACGATCTTTGTATCGATGCCCGGCATCCCTTATGAAATGCAATACATTATGAATGAACACGTTATCCCGGATCTGAAAAAACGGTTCTCTTCCCGGTGCATAATTCACAGGAATATAATGACATACGGAGCTCCCGAAGCCAGGCTGGCGGAGATGCTTACCGGATTTGAACAATCATTGCCCGAATGCATTAAGCTTGCATACCTTCCCAGCTACGGTGTGATAAAACTGAGGCTCACAGCCACCGGAGCAGATAGAAAAAGACTTGAGAAAACAGTGGATGAACAGGTAAATAAGCTCTATGAAATTATTCCTGATTTGATTTTTTCAGCAACAGAGGAATCGCTAGAATCTTATATAGGAAGATCCCTGAGAAAAAGAAACCAGAGCATGTGCACTGCTGAAAGCTGTACCGGCGGTAAGATAGCCAGCCTGATCACAGGCATTCCCGGGAGCTCTGAATACTTCAAGGGCTCAGTTATTGCATATGACAACAGCATTAAGGAGGAGCTTCTGAAAGTACCCGGCGACGTGATCAGAAAATATGGTGCAGTAAGCGAACAGGCTGCAAAAAGGATGGCAGAAGGGGCAAGAGATCTTTTAAAAACAAGCTATGCTGTTGCAACCACGGGCATTGCCGGACCAGACGGAGGCACCCGAGAAAAACCGGTAGGAATAGTCTGGATAGCTGTATCGTCAGCCCGGGGAACTGTTGCCGAAAATCACTTCTTTTACCTCGATAGGATCGCCAACATAAACAGGTTCTCGTATGCTGCACTGAACCTCCTCAGGAGACAAATTGAGGCAAAATGAAGACCCCAGCCGGCAGCTGTTGAAAAAAAGTACCTTAAATATTTGGTCAATCAGATAAAAATCACGTACTTTGCGCTTCGTTTTAAAAGGCACTTTTTAAGAACAGGATAAAACAATACCAATGTCGAAAATTTGTCAGGTAACAGGGAAGAAAGCGATTGTGGGGAATAACGTTTCTCACTCAAAAAGAAGAACGAAGAGAAAATTCTATCCGAACCTTTTTGAGAAGAGATATTATCTGCCGGAAGAGAAAAGGTGGATAAATCTGAAAATTTCAGCTGCAGGAATCCGCCTTATCAACAAAAAGGGACTCACTTCAGCGCTTAAGGAAGCAACGGAAAAAGGCTATATAGTGAATTATTAATCAGAATAGAAGATGGCAAAGAAGGCTAAAGGAAACAGGCAGCAGATCATCCTGGAATGCACCGAACACAAGGAGAGCGGTCTTCCCGGAATGTCGAGATATATCACCACCAAGAACAGGAAGAATACTCCTGACAGGCTTGAGAGGAAGAAATACAATCCGGTACTAAAGAAATATACTCTTCACAGGGAAATTAAGTAACCCATCATATTATGGCAAAAAAAGTTGTTGCATCACTTAAAACAGGAACAGGCAAGCTCTTTACAAAATGCATTAAAATGACCAGGTCAGAAAAGACCGGATCTTACCAGTTCAAGGAGGAGATAGTCCATAATGACCATGTAAAGGACTTCTTCGGCAAGAAATAAACATTACCAACAGGTGGATATTCAGGGCTTTCTTCGTAGCGAAGGAAGCTTTTTTTATATTTGTTCATTAATAACCGGGGAATGGCATTACTTGGTTTCTTCACCAGGGAGAAAAAAGAGAGCCTGAATAAAGGTCTCGAAAAGACAAAGGAGAGCGTTCTTGCAAGGCTCTCAAGGGCTGTCATCGGAAAATCAAGGGTCGACGACGAGGTCCTTGATAACCTTGAAGAGATCCTTGTAACTTCTGATGTCGGAGTTGAGACCACCCTGAAGATAATCAAACGCATTGAAGTCCGTGTTGCCCTGGACAAGTATCTGAATACCAGCGAACTTAATTCCATCCTTAAAGAAGAGATAGCAGCCCTCCTTGAGGATAACAGCCTCTATGCAGAATCAGATTTTACGATCCCGCCTGCAAACATTCCCCATGTGATCATGATCGTTGGCGTTAACGGATCGGGCAAAACCACAACAATCGCCAAGCTCGCTTACCAGTACAGGATTGCAGGCAGGAAGGTTCTGCTGGGTGCTGCCGACACGTTCAGGGCTGCTGCGATTGATCAGCTTCAGATCTGGGCCGGCAGGGCAGGAGTGGAGGTCGTACGCCAGCAGATGGGATCCGACCCTGCATCCGTGGCCTATGACACAGTAAAATCGGCTGTTGCCGGAGGTTATGATATCGTAATCGTCGATACGGCAGGAAGGCTTCATAACAAGATCAACCTTATGAACGAATTGTCCAAGATAAAGAGAGTTATGGAGAAAGTTCTTCCCGGAGCGCCTCATGAGGTAATTCTGGTGCTTGACGGTTCAACCGGCCAAAACGCCTTTGAGCAGGCCAAACAGTTCACAGCGGCTACAGATGTGACAGCAATGGCTATAACAAAGCTTGACGGAACAGCCAAAGGCGGGGTGGTGATTGGCATATCCGACCAGTTCAGAATACCGGTAAAATACATTGGCATCGGCGAAAAGCTTGACGACCTCCAGGTCTTTAACCGCGCGGAATTTGTTGATTCGCTGTTTGAATAAATCTCCTTGAAGAAGAAAACCATCAATATAGTCACCCTTGGCTGCTCCAAAAACGTGGTCGACTCCGAAAATCTCCTTGCACAGCTAAAATCAGGAGGCTATGAAGTTCTTTACGACCCGCAGCACTATTCCGCCGATACAGTGATCATCAATACATGCGGATTCATTGCCGACGCTAAGGAGGAGAGCATTGACACGATCCTCCGGTTCATAAGGGCAAAAGAATCGGGGAGTATCCGCAACCTTTATGTAATGGGCTGTCTTTCGCAACGTTATATGGATGCGCTCAAGGCTGAGATCCCTGAGGTGAGCAGGTACTTCGGCGTGAACGATATACGTGAGATAGTGGCTGAAGCAGGCATTGAATACAAGCCTGACCTGGTGAGGAAAAGGATAATCACAAACCCGGGACATTATGCCTATCTGAAAGTATCTGAAGGGTGTGACCGGACATGTTCCTTTTGCGCTATACCGTTGATCAGGGGTAAATGCATATCCAGGACGGTTGAAGATATAGTAAATGAAGCCGAAGAGCTTGCCGGGGCGGAGGTGAAGGAGTTAATCCTGATTGCCCAGGACCTGAGCTACTATGGACTTGACCTTTACAGGAAACAAAAGCTTCCGGATCTTCTGACGGAATTGCTGAAGATCCCGGGTTTCGAATGGATAAGGCTTCATTATCTCTATCCGGCGAATTTTCCAATGGAGGTTATCAACCTGATAAGAAATAATCCCAGGATATGCAGGTATATTGATATTCCTGTTCAGCATATAACCGACAGGATGCTCGGCCTTATGAAAAGATCGCAAAACCGGTCTGATACTCTGAATATCCTTAACAGCCTCCGGGCAGGAATACCGGGTGCAGCAATACGCACTACGCTTATTGCAGGGCATCCCGGGGAAACCGTGGATGACTTCAATGAACTGAAGGAGTTTGTCAGGGAATTCAGGTTCAACAGGCTTGGCGTGTTCTCATATTCACACGAGGAGGGCACTTATTCATATGATAATTTCAGGGACGAAATCCCTGAAGATGTAAAACATTCAAGAGTTTCTGAGATCATGTGTATCCAGCAGGAGATTTCGGCTGAACTGAACGAAGACCTCGTGGGACAGACTCTTAAGATCCTCATTGACAGGAGGGAGGGTGAGTATTTTATCGGAAGAACGGAATATGACAGCCCTGAGGTTGACCAGGAGGTGCTGATACCGGCGGAATATAATTTACAACCCGGAATTTTCTACCAGGTCCTTATAACACAATCTTCTGAATTTGATCTCTTCGGGAAACCAGAATAACCCCCGCTCCGCTTTAGCGGAGCACCCCCTGAAGGGGGTCTAAATCCAGACATTATTTCAATCTCTACAACAATTTAGCCCCCCTTCAGGGGGGTTGGTGGGTCCTCTTCCGGATCATCCGCTTTATCCTCAGCCCCTTCCTTCTTCTTATGAATCTTAATTTTGATCTCCGACTTGGCGCTGTTGAAACCAACGTTAATGATATCCCCCTCGCTTGTACCGGCTTTTATCAACACCTCAGCCATCGGGTCCTCAAGATATTTTTGAATTGCTCTTTTCAGCGGTCTTGCACCGTAATTTGCATCAAAGCCCCTCTCAGCAATGTAATCTCTTGCGGCAGGAGCGATCTTGAGCTGATATCCCAGAGATTTGACCCTGTCGAACAATCCCTTAAGCTCGAGATCAATGATCTTGTTAATCTCTTCCTTGCCCAGTGAATTGAACATGATAACGTCATCAATCCTGTTCAGGAATTCAGGTGCGAATGTTTTCTGAAGGGCCTTCTGAAGGATGCTCTTGGTTTGTTCATCCCTGGTTGCCTTCTTGGCCTGTGTATCAAAACCTATTCCGTGCCCGAATTCAGCAATCTGGCGTGTCCCGATGTTGGAAGTAAGTATCACAATGGTATTCCTGAAATCAACACGGCGCCCCAGGCTGTCGGTAAGCTGGCCTTCATCAAGTACCTGGAGCAGTATATGGAAGACATCGGGATGCGCTTTTTCTATTTCATCCAGAAGAACGACAGAATATGGTTTGCGCCTGACTTTCTCTGTAAGCTGGCCGCCCTCTTCATATCCGACATATCCGGGAGGAGCTCCGACGAGTCTCGATACGGAGAATTTCTCCATATATTCGCTCATATCTATCCTCACCAGATTGTCGGTGGTGTCGAAGAGGAATTTTGCAAGAACCTTTGCTAACTGAGTTTTTCCCACACCGGTAGGACCGAGGAATATAAATGTTCCGATTGGCTTGTTTGGATCTTTAAGTCCGGCCCTGTTCCTTTGTATCGATCTGACGATCTTCTGAATCGCCTCATCCTGGCCGATCACGCTACCATTAAGTTCATCGCCCATCTGGAGAAGTCTTGTGCCTTCAGTCTGGGCTATCCTCTGCACAGGAACTCCTGTCATCATAGCCACAACCTCTGCAACCTTCTCGGCATCAACTGTTTCCCTATTCAGGGCAAGCTCCTTTTCCCATTTCTTTTTCTCCACCTCGATTGCATCAAGCAGATCCTTTTCCCTGTCGCGGAAGCTTGCGGCTTTTTCAAAATTCTGATTTTTTACAGCTGTCATTTTTTCCTTCTTCGTATCCTCAAGCTGTTTCTCCAGCGTGAGGATTTTTTCAGGAACAACTATATTGGATATGTGGACTCTTGAACCTGATTCATCGAGTGCATCAATGGCCTTGTCGGGCAGGTGCCGGTCAGAGATGTAGCGATTGGTAAGCTTGACACATGCTTCGATCGCATCATCCGTATATATCACATTATGATGTTCTTCATATCTTTCCTTGATGTTCTGAAGGATAAGAAGCGTCTCTTCAATAGTAGTCGGATCAACAAGTATTTTCTGAAACCTTCTTTCGAGTGCGCCGTCCTTCTCTATGTGCTGCCTGTATTCATCCAGTGTTGTTGCGCCAATGCATTGTATTTCACCGCGGGCAAGAGCAGGTTTGAGCATATTTGCTGCATCAAGCGAACCTGTCGCTCCGCCAGCGCCTACGATCGTGTGAATCTCATCGATGAACAGGATGATATTGTCATTTTTTGAAAGCTCATTGAGTATTGCCTTCATTCTCTCCTCGAACTGTCCCCTGTATTTTGTGCCGGCAACTATAGACGCCAGATCGAGTGCCACAACCCTTTTGTTGAAGAGCACACGGGATACATTCTTTTTGGAGATCCTCAGGGCAAGACCTTCAGCTATTGCCGATTTTCCGACGCCAGGTTCGCCAATAAGAACGGGGTTGTTTTTCTTTCTTCGTGAGAGTATCTGTGCCAGTCTTTCGATTTCGCGTTCCCTTCCGACAACCGGATCAAGGCGTCCTTCATCGGCTGCTTTTGTCAGGTCAATGCCAAAATTGTCAAGAACCGGGGTGTCGGATGCCGGCTTGGCAGAGGAGGGGGCTCCGGGCTGTCCCTTGCCAGGACTAAAACTCTGTCCTTCATCATCTTCGTCCCTTGGGTAATCGGCCCTGGCGCCTGGCAGTCCGGCCTCAACCATGCGTCTCACCAGCTGGTAATCAACATCCATCTCCGAAAGAAACCTTGTCACAAGAGAATTCTCATCCTTAAGGATCGCCAGGAGGAGGTGTTCTGATTCTATAGTGCTGCTTTTCAATGCTTTAGCCTCAAGAAAAACAAGTTTAAGTATTCTCTCGGTGCTACGAAGCAGCGGGATCACCTCATGATCCGAAACAGGCACCGGGCTTTCAACCTTGATGCTTTTTTCAAGTGACCCCTTTAACACCATCAGGTCAACACCCTGGTTCAGGAGTATCTCAACTGCAATACCCTCTCCGTCCCTCAATATGCCAAGAAAAAGATGTTCAGGGCTTATATGGCTGTTGCCCAGTCTTATAGCCTCTTCCTTGCTAAAACTGAGTATATCCTTTACTTTTTGCGAAAACTGTGAATCCATGTTATAAAATGTATCAAAAACCCTTCATTTCACCGTTGCCGGTCAATGTGTCAGGCTCTTCCCGACAAAAGTACACATAAATGAAAGATCAAAGTTATAATATGACTTTTTTCTATAAGGCAAGAATTATGCCCATTTATGAACAATAAATGTTAAAAATTCACTATCGGGAAAGCTTATCAATAGCCAAATAATGACTATTTTCGTACGGCGAATCAGAATATCGGTATTGCCAATGTAACTAATTAATTTATAATCTTTTATGTCAGAAAGAGAAAGGATAGTTCAGGTAAACATTGAAGAGGAGATGAAATCAGCCTACATTGACTATTCAATGTCGGTCATTGTATCGCGGGCTTTACCTGACGTCAGGGACGGGCTTAAGCCGGTTCATCGCCGGGTGCTGTTCGGAATGTCGGAGCTGGGAGTTATGTCAAATAAAAGTTATAAGAAATCAGCCAGAATAGTCGGAGAGGTGCTCGGTAAATACCATCCGCACGGCGACACCTCGGTTTATGATGCAATGGTAAGACTGGCGCAGGAGTGGTCGATGAGGTATCCTCTTGTCGACGGACAGGGTAACTTTGGCTCTGTAGATGGCGATAGTCCGGCAGCAATGCGTTATACTGAAGCCAGGCTGAGAAAAATTGCAGAAGAAACTCTGGCTGATATTGACAAGGGGACAGTTGATTTCCAGCCTAACTTTGATGATTCGCTTCAGGAACCAACAGTACTGCCCACCAGAATCCCGAATCTGCTTGTCAACGGAGCCTCAGGAATTGCAGTTGGCATGGCAACCAATATGGCTCCCCATAACCTCGGAGAGATCATTGATGCAACTGTTGCCTACATCGACAATAACGATATTACAACAGATGAACTATTAAAACATATCAAAGGACCGGATTTCCCCACAGGCGGCATTATTTACGGCGAACAGGGAATACGGGAAGCTTGTGAAACCGGATGGGGACGAATTGTTGTAAGGGCTAAAACGGAAATTGAGCTAACTCATTCAGGAAGGGAATGCATTATAGTGACAGAGATTCCGTACATGGTAAACAAGGCTGAGATGATCCGCAAAATAGCTGATCTCATAAATGAAAAGAAGCTTGAGGGGATATCATATATCAACGACGAATCGGACAGGAACGGAATGCGGATCGTCATCATCCTAAAGAAAGATGCAAGCGCAAACATCGTCCTGAACCACCTCTACAAATATTCACAGCTGCAGACAGCCTTCAGCGTCAACAACATAGCACTGGTGAAAGGAAGGCCGAAAACACTGAGCACAAGGGAGCTGATACATTATTTTGTCAAACACAGACACGATGTTATTCTCAGGAGGGCCAGGTTCGACCTTGACCAGGCAGAAAAACGCGCACACATACTCGAAGGGCTCATTATCGCCAGCGATAATATTGATGAGGTTATTGCTATAATCAAAGCCTCACCAAATGCCGACACCGCAAGAGAAAGGCTTATGAAACGCTTCAGCCTCTCTGATGCACAATCCAGAGCTATCGTTGAAATGAGGCTTCGCCAGCTAACCGGTCTCGAACAGGATAAGCTCCGTGCCGAGTACAAGGAAGTAAAAGAGCTCATTGACTACCTGAAAAAAGTACTTGAGAGCCTCGAACTGCAGATGAAAATAATAAAGGATGAACTGCTTGAGATAAAAGAAAAATATGGCGACAAGAGACGAACCGAGATTATCCCGAACGCCGAAGAGTTCAATCCAGAGGACTTTTACGCCGACGAGGAAATGGTGATCACCATTTCGCACATGGGCTATATCAAAAGAACCCCTCTCACCGAGTTCAGAAGGCAAAACAGGGGAGGAACAGGAGCAAAGGGAGGAACAACCCGCGATGAAGATTTTATTGAGCATCTCTACATAGCCACGATGCATAACACGATGCTTTTCTTCACCAGCATGGGTAAATGTTACTGGCTCAAGGTATATGAGATACCGGAGGGGGCAAAGACCTCAAAGGGAAGGGCGATGCAGAACCTTATCAATATCGGGCCGGACGACAGCGTCAGGGCATATATCAATGTCCGCACACTTAGTGATGAAGAATATATCAACAATAACTATATTGTCCTCTGCACACAGAAAGGGATAATCAAGAAGACATCGCTGGAGGCTTATTCAAGGCCCAGGGCCAATGGGGTTAACGCTATCACCGTCCGTGACGGCGATGAGCTGCTGGAAGCCAGGATGACGAACGGCAGGCATGAGATAATGCTTGCTGTAAAATCAGGACGAGCCATCAGGTTCCCTGAGGCAAAAGTACGGCCCATGGGAAGAACAGCTTCAGGCGTCAGGGGAATCAGGCTGGCGGATGAAAAGACCGATATTGTTGTCGGCATGCTGACTGTTGAGAACAAGGAAAAGGAGATACTGGTAGTTTCAGAAAAAGGATACGGAAAAAGATCTGAAATTGACGGATATAGAATAACCAACCGCGGCGGAAAGGGAGTAAAAACGATCAACATCACGGAAAAAACAGGATACCTGATCGCTCTGAAGGATGTCACAGATAATTATGATCTTATGATAATCACCCAGCTCGGGAATATCCTGAGAAGCCCTGTTTCAGCGCTGAGGGTGATGGGAAGAGCAACACAGGGTGTCAGGCTGATCAACCTCAGGGAGAATGATATTATAGCATCTGTGGCATGTGTCGAGGTGAACGAGGAGGAAGAGGCTGAAGAAAAACCGGTTTTTGAAGAAAAAAATGGCACCGCTGAGGAAAATGGCAAAGAATTTGAAGATTAATAAGTAATGTTATACATTTGAAAAGTTTTTAGACATATAAACAATTAAAAATTAAAATCATAATCATGAAAAAGTTTTTTCTGCTCATTGCAGCCATAAGCATCTCTTTAGGAATGATGGCACAAAAAGGGAAGGTGACCAGTGCCCTCAGTTTTATTGACCAGGGCGCCCTGGATAAAGCCAAGGAATCCCTTGACCAGGCCATGACAAATGAAAAATCAAAGGAATGGTTCAATACATATTTTGCTAAGGGGAAGCTGGCCCAGGCAGTCTATGAAGCTGATAATCCAAAATACAGCTCATATTTCCAGGACCCGCTGGGAGAAGCTTATACCGCATATGAAAAAGCCATTGAACTTGATACAAAAGGCGGCATAAAGAAGAGGATCATAACCAACATGATCTATAACTCCCTTGCCCTTGACCTTTATTCACAGGGAAGCAAACAATTTGAGGCAGATGACTATGCAGGAGCACTAAAATCCTTTGAAACCCAGATAGTTATAACCGAAAGCGATAAATATGCAGGTATTATTGATACTGGCATGTATTATAATGCCGGACTGGCAGCCATCAACTGCATGGAATTCAACAAAGCAATAAAGTTCTTCGAGACTTGTGCTGAAATGAAATATATGGGAATCAGTCCGCACTTCCAGATATATGAATCAATGCTGGGGCTTGGAGACACACTGAAGGCTGAAGCATATCTTCTTGATCTGCCCAATATGTTTCCGGGCGACAATACTATCACGCTCCAGCTGATCGACCTTTACCTTAAAAGCAACAGGTTTGATGAAGCCCTTAAGTATATAAAGGTTGCAAAAGAGAATGATCCGAATAATTTCAGCCTTTACTTTGCCACCGGCATCATGTATCTGAACCAGCTTAAATACGACGAGGCTATTGCAGAACTAACAAGGTCGATAGAGATCAAGCCTGATCTTTTTGACTCTCAATATGGACTGGGCGCAGCATATATTAATAAGGCTGCCGACATGATAAAGGCTGCTAACGACATTATGGATGTGAAGGAATACAGCCAGGCAATCGACGTGGCAAATGCGGTATATGGTAAAGCTCTGCCTTACATGGAAAAAGCTCATGAGCTGAATCCTGAGGATATCTACACATTGAGAAGCCTGCAGGAACTTTATTACAGGCTGAGGCAGAAAGATCCTTCACTGAACGCCAAGTACGAGGAGATGAGGGCCAAGGTGAGCGCAGCAGAACAAAAGTAAAACTATACTTAACAAGAAACAGGAAAGGGATGCCATTGAGCATCCCTTTTTATTTAAAGAATAGTCAATTTAAGGGGAGTGGGGTTTCTTGTTCCTTGTTCCTTGTTCCTTGTTCCTTGTTCCTTGTTCCTTGTTCCTTGTTGCTGGTTACTGGCTTTGCCCACCGCAGCCTTGGCGGAAGGTTGGTTGCTGGGTTTCTAAATCCGGAGGAAGATACCTAATACTTACCTATTTGACATAATATTAATTATAGGAATACTCTATAATTTCCTGACTTCATCCTTAATTCGCTGTATATGCCCTCGTCCAAGGCCTTTCACTTCACATCCCAGCTCAAAGTACCGTCTGATCTTTTCGTCGGTCAGGATGCCGAAACAATCAATTATAGCTGCTGGCTTTCCAATTGTTTTAACAACCTCATCAGGATCGAGATGCAGATACGCCTTGTGAGGCACTGCAAGTATGACTGCTTCGGCTCCGGCGAGGGCTTTGGTAAGGTTCTGCTCAATCCGGATCTCCTTAAGTTTTTCCTGGTTGCGGAAGAACCGGGATTTGCTTTGTCCCGGACCCGGGAAGGTGTCCTGCTGTTCAAATTCCCACCAGTGCTCAACGTAAGGGTCATGTACGCGGATCTCCGCTCCCATCTCGGTAAGTTTCCTTATTACGATCTCCGATCCGCTGTATCTGGTATCTCCGACATCCTCCCTGTAAGCAGCACCAAGAATCAGAATGTCCGCCCCGGCTATAGGTTGTCCCATATTCCTGAGAGCATCCCTGGTAAGCTGGCCAACATGAAGCCCGCGGGTATCATTTATATCAATTGCCAATGGTGTTATTTTGAAGATATCATCCTCAAAACCAAGTATATGCTTGTATGCCCACACTCCCAGGCCTCCATCTTTGGGAAGGCAGTATCCGCCTATCCCGGGGCCCGGAAATATCATATTACTGTGCGTAGGCCTGACTTTTATTGCCTTGATAACTTTGACAAGATCCACACCGTTCCTTTCTGCAAAAAGGCTCCACTCATCGAGAAAAGCGAGAATTGTAGCACGGTAGCTGTTCTCCACGATCTTCGCTGTCTCGGATTCTATCGGCCTGTCCATTACCGTGAGCGGAAATTTTTCAGTATTGAGCACTTCATTAAGGAATTTTACCACCTTCTCCTTAGCCTTATCATTGATGCCGCTGCAAACTCTCCAGAAATCGCGGATGCTGGCTACATAATTTTTCCCTGGCATGACTCTCTCATAGCTGTGAGCCAGCAGCGGATCAGTTTCTATTCCTCTTTTCCTGAACACCCGCTTCATGATCGGATAAGCAACCTGCTCGGTGGTCCCGGGTGCAACAGTGGTCTCTATGAGCACCAGCGCATCAGCCGGAACATGTTCGGCTATCACATATAGAGATGCCTCCAGGGCTGCCATATCTGTCTCTCCTGACTTCACATTGCCAAGTTCCTCCTTCAGGTAATCACACTGCACATCAACCACGACAACATCAGCCAGTTTAAGGACATCATATGTATAGGTTGCGATCAGTGTCTTCTTATCCTTTACGCATCTTTCGATCATCGGGTCTACTTCAGGATCTTCCGCTTTTACCGGAGAGACACCTCGGTTCAGAAGAGGAATCTTCCAGTAACTGCGTACACTCGGGCGCTGCATGCCAATTACGAATTTTGATGGTTGCCCTTTCTTGTCAACGGTGTCGGCAACGATAGCTGCCATAACGGCACCAACGAATCCGACTCCCATGACAACTACTATTTCACGGCCTTTAGCACGTTCCTGATCCACACGCTTCCTCAGATTTTCAAATTCTGCCTTGAAATCTTCGGATTCCGGCAAAGGGAATTTCTCTCCTGCCGGACTGATAGAATAACTCTTGCTCATAAACTCTGTTTACTTATTAAAATAATTTGCGAAGATAGAATTTTAAACTGTAAATAAAAACGAGTCATTACAACCCGGAAAACAAGGTTAAGAATTAAATTAGCGGTTCAAAATTATGAGCAAATGGTTTCGATAAACAAATCAACCCTTGAATTCCTGTCTGATCTCAACAGGCATAACGACAGGGAGTGGTTTCAGAAAAACCGCAGCCGGTATCTGGAAGCCAGATCAACCTATGAATCATTTATTCAGGCAGTTATAATGAAAATCACTGAATTTGACCCGATACTGAAAGGCCTTGAGGCATCAAGCTGCATGTACAGGATAAACCGCGACATACGGTTCTCAAATGATAAAACCCTCTATAAGACTCATTTGGGTGCATTCATTGTCAGGGGCGGAAAACAGAACGGTGACAGGTATGCAGGATATTATATTCATATTGAGCCGGGCAATAACAGCATGATAGCCGGGGGTGCCTATATGCCACCTTCTGCCTGGCTTAAAATGATAAGGGAAAAGATCGATGAACAGGGTGCCAGATTTCTGAAGCTTATTCATAATAAAGAGTTTGTGAATTTCTTCGGCGAGCTTGAAGGAGAAAAACTGAAGACAGCTCCAAAAGGATTCCCGAAAGACCATCCCATGATGGAACTTCTGAAAATGAAAAGTTACCTGGTGACAAAAATGATCCCTGATAAAGAGGTAACAGGAAACACTCTATTTGAACTTGTCATCAGGGGTTCGAAAATAATGAAACCACTGAATGATTTTCTGAATGAGTACTGATACTATAGAATTGCGGATTTCGGGTTGAGGATTGTGGATTTCGGATCACAGTATCACATAGAAGAAGATGGCTGTGAAATGGGAGACGCTCCCTCCTATTACCATCAGGTGCCACAGGAGATGATGATACCGGAATCTGACAACCTTAAAGAAGATGATCCCAAGGGTATAGAAGAGACCTCCGATTACAATCCACATATAGCACATGAATGGAGCGGATCTCAGTACGGGTCCGGAGAAAATAACAATCAGCCATCCCATGATGACATAAATAAGTACATCAATGACGGAGACACCCTCCTCATAGCTGTGATCTTTTAAAAGAAGGCGGACAATACCGGTAATGGCAAGGCCCCACTCTATTCCGAAAATCGTCCATCCCAGCGGGCCCCTCAGTAAGGTGAGAGCAAGAGGAGTATAAGTACCGGCAATTAGAATAAAAATTGCCGATCTGTCAAAGATAAAGAACCGTTCCTTGGCACGAGTTCCTGCAGGCAGCCAGTGGGTAATGGTCGAAGTCATATACAGGAATATCATCGAAGCACCGAATATTGAGCTGCTGATGATATGCCATGCATTTCCCCTTATTGAAGAGAAAACGACCATAAGAACAAGTCCTGCTATTGCCAGAAATGTTCCTGCCAGGTGCGAGAGCGCGTTTGCGAGGTCTTCTCCCTGTGTGAACCTGTTCCGTGTTGAATTAGCTGCATCCATAAATTAATGACCGGCTTATCGAATAAATCCCTGATTCAGTCTACAAATATATAACAGTAAACGATAATTCAGGAATAAAATTCCATTATCATTAAAAATTCATATATTTCGTCCCAAACGTAAAAAGAAAAATATGAAAAAGCTGATTTTCACTCTCCTGCTTGCCTCTCTGGCTATAGCTTATTCCGCAGGGCAGAGTGCCAAACTCGATGTTGGCATGAAAGCTCCTGATTGGACATTCACCGATGCCGACAAAAAGGAATTCACCATGAATTCCTGGACGGGTAAAGTTCTCCAGATCAATTATGTTGATCCGGATGTCTCTGACCTGAATGATCCTTTTAACGACTATATTGATAAAGCTGCTGATATAGATAAAAGAATCAACAAAGATTTCTTCAAGGGAATGGGAATAGTTGACACCAAATCAACCTGGAAGCCAAATGGGCTGATAAGGATGATAGCAGGCAACAAGGCAAAGAAATACGATACTACGATCCTGTTCGATTATGATGGTATTCTTCAGGAAAAATGGGGAATGCCGAAAGACAACTATACTGTCGTTATATTGGACAAGAACAGGGTTGTAAGGGCAAAGTATGAAGGCGAGATACCGGCATCTGAACATGAAAAGATTGTTCAGCTGATAATTGAACTGACCAAGGAATAGAATTACCCCCCAAGCCACCTCTTCGCTGCGCTCAGAGCAGGCTCTGAAGGGGGGATAAAACCCTGAAAAAAAGATGAGTTGTATAAAGGCTCTGCACGATAAGTACAGAGCCTTCTTCATTGTATAATACTGGTATCCTGATACTTAGTTTATTTCGCTGACATCAGAAATATCCTTTCCGAGCCTGGCCTTGATCCTCTCCAGGTCGTTTTTCATTGTGGCAACTGCCTGGATCAGCTGTTTCTCTGGAAGCACCGGCTCAGGAAGCTCGCTGCTTATGTAATTCACGAATTTCCAAATCTCCTTCACCTCATTGATATGAACCTCGTAAGGCTCATATATAGGATTAAGTGAATAGAGGACAAGCCTGCCGTCGCTTTTAAGGTTGTTTTCAATGATCTTAAAGGCTATCCCGTCATTCACAGTAAACACAACGTAAGCTTTTCCGCTTATGATTTCGCGCCAGTCCTGGACAAACTCACCCGTGACCCATGAGCCATCGGGTATAGGAAGCATTGAATCGCCCTTGAGCTGGAATGTCCGGTATTTCTTCTTATCGGAAAGAAAAGGCAGCCTGAACCTCGGGAGCTCCCCTATATATTCCGGATCGGCATATCCGGTTGTATATCCTGCTTTTGCTTTTTCCGGGACCATTTCAATGTTTTCGACATTATCAGTGCTGACCGTGGTTGTCAGCACCCTCAGGTTGCTGCCCTTCAGATAGGCGTCATACCCCCTTTCCAGTTCACCGAGCTGGCTCTCCGAAAGGCTGGAGATATCTATCTTAAGCATGGTATCAATTGACAGGTTGAAATATTTTGAGAATGAGACAAGTATCTCAATCCCGGGCTGGGCTACGCCGTTCTCATACCCGCTCAGGGTGGAACGTTTAAGGTTAAGGGCGACAGCTACATCATCCTGCGTCCTGCCCCTTCTTTTTCTTAAAAATTTTATATTGGAAGTAAAGTACATAATTAAAAATTGATTATATTGTAATCATAGATTTGATTAATTTTTAATCAAAAATATGATATAGTTATTTAATATCCAAATAATTTCAGAAAATAATAATCCTGAGGGCACATGTACCCATCCCCCAACCCCCTTCCCTGCTTTGCAAGGAAGGGGGCTATATGGAACAAAGTGCTTAAAACATGACATGAGAGAATTGCTTAACAAGATAAGCTATGCATTAATTGAAGAACCTAATAATCAATAATATACATATAACAGTCTCCCCCTCCTTGCGAAGCAGGGAGGGGGACTAAGGGGGTGGGTACATGATGACACAGAGAAGTACTTTATAGAATTTACAGGGGAATGTTCACAACAGGCAACACCGACCGCTCCATCCTTCATCTTGACCTCGACACTTTTTTCGTATCGGTGGAGAGGCTCAGGAACAGCCGGCTTGACGGCAAGCCGGTTATAATCGGCGGCATGTCGGATCGCGGCGTGGTGTCGAGCTGCAGCTATGAGGCAAGAAAGTACGGAGTGAATTCCGCCATGCCCATGAAGATGGCCAGAGTGATGTGTCCCGATGCCATTATAATACGCGGCGACATGGAATCGTACACCACATACTCCCGCATGGTCACCGATATAATTGCAGAAAGAGTGCCTCTGTATGAGAAATCATCAATAGACGAGCATTATATCGACATAACCGGGATGGATCGCTTCTACGGATGCCAGAAATGGTCGCATGAGCTGCGCCAATATATAATAAAGGAGACCGGGCTTCCGGTTTCGGCAGGGCTTTCAGTCAACAAGACCGTCTCGAAGATCGCAACAGGCGAAGCAAAGCCGAACGGAGAGATAGAAGTTCAGAAAGAGACGGTCCTTCCCTTCCTCGATCCCTTGTCCATCAGCAAGATACCGATGATCGGACAGAAGACCTACCATGTGCTGAGATCAATGGGAATAGCGACAATTTACACACTGCGTAATATACCTGCAGAGATGCTTGAGAAGCTGATGGGCAAAAACGGCATCGAAATATGGAAAAGGGCAAACGGTATAGACTCCACTCCGGTTATCAGCTATTCGGAACAGAAATCGATAAGCACGGAACATACCTTTGAAAAGGATACAACGGATATGGTGAGGCTCAACCAGCTGCTGGTGAGCATGGTGGAACGAATAGCCTACGACATGAGGAAACAGGAGAAGCTCACCTCATGTGTCACGGTGAAAATACGATACTCCAATTTCGATACGCATACCCTGCAGAAAAGGATCCCCTATACCGCCTTCGATCATGTGCTTGCCGGTATAGCCAGGGAACTCTTTATCAGGCTCTATCAGCGGCGGATGCTCATCAGGCTCATCGGGGTGAGGTTCAGCCACCTGGTACAGGGAGTCCAGCAGCTCGACATGTTCGATGACACTCCCGAGAAGGTAAGCCTCTATATGGCCATGGACAAGCTCAGGAAGCGTTTCGGCCGCGATGCCGTCCGCAGGGCTGCCGGGGTTATGACCAGCACTGAAAAGGAAGAAAAGGCAAGGAAACAAGCTGAAAACGCTTTAAAAGAACAGGAAATGATGGAACAGCGACTACGGGGGTACTATATGTATGGATTCGGACATTAAAAAAATAGTTGCTGGTTACTGGTTGCTGGTAATAACAATAACAAGCAACAAGCAACAAGCAACAAGCAACATGCAACATGCACCTCAACTGCCACTCATATTACAGCCTGCGCTACGGAACAATGTCCGTGGAGGAGCTCGTGCAGAAAGCAGTCGCGGCAGGAGCTGAAACGGTCGTATTGACCGATATCAACAACTCAACTGCAATACCTGAATTTGCCGGGGAATGCCTGAAAAACAACATAAGAGCTCTTGCAGGCATAGAATTCAGGAATGGCAACGAACTTCAATATACCGGTATCGCACGTAATAACAGCGGATTAAGGGATCTGAATGAGTTCCTTTCAAACCTTAATTTTGAAAAAAAAGAAGTACCATTCCCGGCTCCACTGTTCTCTGATGCTTACATAATCTATCCGTTCACAAAGAATCTCCGGCGAAAACTGTCTGATAATGAGCGAACAGGAATAAGAATAGACGAGGTCAACAGGCTTCTTCCTCTTTCGTCAGCGGAGAGAAACCAGATAGTGATAATGCAGCCCGTCACATTTGCCTCAAAAGATGACATCTTCATCCACAGGAGCCTGAGGGCCGTAGATAACAACATCCTGCTCAGCCATCTCAAACCGTGGCAATGCGCCGGTGAGAACGAGTTCTTCAGTCCGTCTGATGAGCTTCGAAGAACATTTTCTGAATATCCGGGTATAACAGCCAATACTGAGAGACTGATAAGTGATTGTTCACTCAGCTTCGACCGCGAAAGCCAGAAGAATAAAAAGATCTTCTCAGCAAGCAGGTACGACGACAGGCTCCTTCTTGAAAAGCTTGCCTGGGAAGGTATGATCTACAGGTACGGCAAAAACAACAGCGAGGCGAGAATGAGGATCGAACATGAACTTGAAATAATAGATAACCTGGGATTCTCTGCATACTTCCTCATAACCTGGGACATAATCCGGTACTCAATGGCAAGGGGTTTCTATCATGTGGGACGGGGAAGCGGGGCAAACTCCATTGTAGCTTACTGCCTGAAAATCACTAATGTTGACCCCATTGATCTCAACCTTTACTTTGAACGGTTCATCAATCCCAAAAGAAGCAGCCCTCCCGATTTCGATATCGATTATTCGTGGAAGGACCGGGACGAAGTTATCGACTATATCTTCAAGCGGTACGGCTACAGGCATACGGCATTGCTGGGAACTATAAGCACTTTCAGGGGAAAATCAATAGTAAGGGAGCTCGGAAAAGTCCATGGATTGCCAAAGGAAGAGATCGATACAATAATTGAGAACCCCTCTTCCGAAGCCGCAGGGAACGCAATCACCGATATCATCTTTTCCACCGGGAGCAGGATAGCCGATTTCCCCAATATGAGAAGCATACACGCAGGCGGGATCCTGATCTCGGAGGAGCCAGTATCATGCTATACCGCACTGGATATGCCTCCCAAGGGGTTCCCTACAACACAGTGGGACATGTACACCGCTGAAGAGATCGGCTTCGAAAAGCTTGATATACTCAGCCAGCGGGGCATAGGGCACATACGCGAAAGCGTCGACATCATACTGCGAAACAGGGAAACAGATGTGGATGTGCATGCAATACAGAAATTCAAGAAAGACCTGAAGATCAAGGAGTTCCTGAAAAACGGAGAGACAAAGGGATGTTTCTATGTCGAAAGCCCTTCAATGCGCGGCCTTCTTCAGAAACTGAAATGCGACAATTACACCACACTTGTTGCCGCCAGCTCAATAATAAGGCCGGGGGTTGCCCGTTCTGGCATGATGCGGGAATATATCTACAGGTTTCATAACCCTCATAACTTCAATTATTTGCATCCGGTAATGAAAGAACAGCTTGAGGAGACTTTCGGGGTGATGGTCTACCAGGAGGATGTACTCAAGGTATGCCATCATTTTGCCGGGCTCGACCTTGCCGATGCCGACACCCTCCGCCGGGCAATGAGCGGCAAATACCGCTCAAAGCAGGAAATGAGGAGGATCATCGACAAGTTTTTCTCCAACTGCCGCGAAAAAGGCTACAGCGACGAGCTTACAAAAGAGGTCTGGCGCCAGATTGAGTCATTTGCCGGCTACTCATTCTCAAAAGCCCACTCTGCCTCATACGCCGTGGAGAGCTTCCAGAGCCTCTACCTGAAAGCGCATTTCCCTCTTGAGTTCATGGTGGCAGTGATAAACAATTTCGGCGGTTTCTACAGGACATGGGTATATGTCCACGAGGCAAAAAGATACGGGGCAAATATACAAGTGCCCTGCGTAAACAGGAGTACATACAAGACAAATATCTATGGAACAGATATTTATCTTGGTTTCATTCATATTATGAGCCTTGAGGACAAGCTTGCTCTTTGTGTCGAGGAAAACAGGCAGGCAGAAGGCCCGTTTGACGGTCTGAGCGATTTCGTGACCCGCATCAATCCGGGCCTGGAGCAGGTGATACTCCTGATAAGGGCAGGGGCTTTCAGATTTACAGGTAAGAAGAAGTCAGTGCTCCTCTGGGAAGCCCATATGATGATGAATAAAAGCAAGCCTGAGCCGATGCGACCTATGTTCTCCTCCCCTGTCAGGGAGTTTTCCCTCCCCGACCTTGAACATGACAGGCTCGATGATGCCTACGATGAGATCGAGCTGCTGGGCTTTCCCGTATCAATGACATGGTTCGACATGCTCGAAACATCGTTCAGGGGCGAAACAGGGGCGCGCGACCTGATCAGGAATGTCGGGAAAAAGGTAAGAATGGTCGGCCACCTGGTAACGATCAAGTATATCAAGACAATAAAAAAGGAATGGATGAATTTCGGCTGCTTCATCGATGCTGAAGGAAGCTTCTTCGACACAACCCACTTTCCTCAATCACTTAAATATTACCCCTTTAAGGGTTCCGGAACATACCTGATCCTTGGTAAAGTTGTGGAAGAATTCGGGTATCCTTCAATTGAAGTCGAGAAACTGGCGAAGCTGCCAGTTAAACCAGATAAGAGGTACTGAAGAAGTTGCTGGTTGCTGGTTGCTGGTTGCTGGTTGCTGGTTACTCTAGGTTCACCGAAAGAACAAGGAACAAGCAACAAGCAACATGGAACAAGCAAAATAATCAGTTATTTATCCTGGTAACCTTCAGCACCCCCTTTACACCCTGTATCTTCCTCATGATGCCATAGAGCACATCATTGTTAGGTACCAGCAGGTTAATCATGCCTTCGAACATTCCCTCGTCCATGGTGTAGTTGAAATTCCGGATTGCGACATTATAGGCAGATATGATATCAGCTATCTTGTTGACTATGCCGGCATCCTCAACTCCTGTTATCTTCACTGAGGCAATGAAAGAAGTGCCTGTCCGCGCTTTGGTCCATCTTGCCGACACAACCCTGTATGGATACCTTGCCATCATATAATTGGCATTCGGGCAGCTTGTCCTGTGTATCTTTATCCCTGCCGAGATAGTCACAAATCCAAAAACGGAGTCTCCGAAAACAGGATTACAGCATTTTGCAAGTTTATAATCAAGCCCTTCTACTCTTTCATCAATTACAAGATAATCAGTATATTGAGTATCAACAAACTCTTTTAATTCCTTTTCAACAGGCTGAGCGACGGGCAGAGGGTCTTGCTGTTGTTCCTTTTGAAGCACCTCTTTTATTTGCAGCAATTCTATCTTCCCTGTCTGGATAAGGAAATGGAGATCCTGGGATGACTTCAGGTCATAGTGATTCAGCAGTTTCTTTATTACGGTGTCACCATAGGATATTTTCCAGTTCTTCAGGCGCCGCATCAGCATCTCCTTCCCTTCGGCAGCTGCCCTGGCTTTCTCTTCATTAAGTGCCAGCTTTATCTTTGATCTTGCCTTACCTGTGACGACAAATGAGAGCCAGTCGCGCTTAGGCTTCTGGTTTTTGCTGCGGATGATGTCAACATGGTCGCCGTTCTGCAGCACATGCTTCAGATTGACATTCTTACCGTTAACCTTCCCTCCCACGCATGAAGCGCCGACATCGGTATGTATCTCAAATGCAAAATCAAGGACAGTGGCTCCGGCAGGGAGTTGCCTGAGGTCACCTTTTGGAGTAAAGACGAACACTTCATCAGTGTAAAGGCCTGATCGCACCTGGTCGAGAAAAGCGCTCTCCTCCTTTTCAGGAGATTCAAGAATCTCGCGCATCCTGGTAAGCCAGGTATCGAGTCCTCCCTCCCCTTTTATTCCCTTGTACTTGAAATGCGCTGCAAGACCTTTTTCGGCTATCTCGTCCATCCGGGCCGTGCGTATCTGAACCTCGACCCATTTACCGCGAGGACCAACAACAGTGGTGTGGAGTGATTCATACCCGTTCGACTTGGAAACAGATATCCAGTCGCGGAGCCTGCTGGGATTAGGCTGGTAGAGGTCGGTCACGATCGAATATGCCCTCCAGCATTCCGATTTCTCGTTTTCGCCCTTTAAATCAAGGATTATTCTTACTGCAAACAGATCGTACACCTCATCGAAATCGACTCCCTGCTTCTTCATCTTGAGCATGATGGAATGAATCGATTTTGTGCGGGCTTTGATGGTGAATTTAAATCCGCTTTTTTCAAGCTTCTGTTTAAGGGGCTGTATGAACTCGCGGATCAGCCTGTTCCTCGATGCTGTTGTTTGTTTCATCCGGCTTTCAACATGTCCATATTGTTCCGGCTCCATGTATCTGACAGCCAGGTCCTCCATCTCAAGCTTGATGTTGTAGAAGCCAAGCCGGTGCGCGAGCGGGGCATAAAGAAAATATGTTTCTGAAGCTAAAGGAAGCTTATCCTTTTCCGGGGCTGAATCCAGGTTACGCATGTATTCAAGCCGCTCAACAAGCTTGATAAGGATCACGCGCACATCGTCAGCAAGGCTCAGGAGAAGCTTGCGGAAGTTCTCAGCCTGGTAGGATGACTGCATTGATTCAATGCTGCTGACCCGGGCAAATCCGTTCAGAATCTCCACAACCTTGCCCCCGAACTCTTTCTCGAGCTCTTTTGAGCTTATTTTCAGCCTGTTATATGAATCATGAAGAAGGGCAGTAATAATTGATGTAAGACCGAGCTCCATCTCTCCGGCGATAATCCTGGCAACGGAGAGGGCATGAAGCACCGATGACTCCCCGGTGAGGGTAACAACATTGCTGCAGGCATCTATTGCCAGATCAAGTGCCTTCCGGATCTTTCCCAGATCGTCCTTCGACACAGTGTTTCTGGCTGCCTTAAGCAGTGACCTGTATGCCAATTGAATCTGAGGAGACTCCATTAACTAACCACAAAGGGCACTAAGTACACACTAAGAGCACAAAGGGAAAACCTTGAATCTGAAATCTGAAATTTGAAATCTGTAATTACTATCTGAACGATATTCCTAAGCCAGTTGAAAAGACGTTGTACTGAGCCCGTGTATAATCAAAGTGTATGGTTACGACAGCCAGTTTCAGCCTGAATCCGATGTTGGCCCTCATGCCGGAAAAGTTTTCAATATTGATCTCACCGAAAGATTCGCCTTTTTTTACACCGGAGTCGTTGTATTCTGCATGCGGAACAGGAAGTGTTTCAAGTACCGGTGTCGGAAAATTCCCTGTAAGGTTCATTATCGTGCTTGTCTTCGTATAGCCAAGTCCGCCGTAAAATGTTATCACTGCCAGGTTTACTGATGCTATTGCGCTCACATTGAACGCCTGCACAGTTGCAGCGAGGTTCTGATCACTGAAAGAAGTGTTATTGTAGGTTGTTGTATAATCCGCGTATGTCTCTGGCTGAAGGCTGACCGGGATGTTTGCGTTAAGCCTTGTATAGCCCCCAAAAATAGAAGCATCAATCGGAAGCAGTTCATCTCCCGGAAGATATTGCGTAATGCTGTGCATCAGTCCGACACCCCAGAGCAT
>JAZDMU010000042.1:0-192042 GCA_043800695.1 Bacteroidota bacterium | reverse complement strand
GTATGTCTCTGGCTGAAGGCTGACCGGGATGTTTGCGTTAAGCCTTGTATAGCCCCCAAAAATAGAAGCATCAATCGGAAGCAGTTCATCTCCCGGAAGATATTGCGTAATGCTGTGCATCAGTCCGACACCCCAGAGCATCACATCTCCATCTCCAATAGGGATCTTCGGAACGAACCTGCCCTTTACCTCTGTACCCAGCGGAAGCCCTATACCGATCTGGGCAGTTGGCACCGGAATATATTTCCAACCGGTTCCGGGAGGCATCGAGAAGCTGGCAAGAGTTACGCCGCTTACCGAGTAGGTCATTGTGGGACGTCCTTCATCCGGACCTGCAATAGTCGGTGCTGTGCCTATTTTCGGTTCTATATTGGTTGACAATCCGAGGGTTGACAGGTCAAATGTTTCGTCAGCGGCAGGAACCATTCCTACATTAAGCCCGATTGTAAGGTCAAAACCTCCTAGTTTGTGAGGTTTGGCCGTGTTATACCAGCCACCGTTAAGTCCGGCGCCGAAGGCATTTGCGTAAGGTGCAACATAGGCTTCAAGCAGGCTGACGCCGTCAGCTGTGGCGCTCTTGAGAAAATCCAACTTATCAAATTGAGAAAATGCAGCGGATGAAACCAGTGAAAAAGTAATCATCAGAACTGCAATACGTCTTGTGAACAGGTTATTCATGATCCGTGAGTTATTTGTTGATTGAATACAAATATAGAATTTTTTCAGGACTCAAATCTTTACCCGGGTCCCGTTTATATAACGTAATCAGAAGCAAAAAGGTTGCATTTACCGGGGAGGCTGTTTCCCCTCATAATCTTCAAGCTCTTCAAGTTCCTCAATGCCAATTGTTTCGGAAAGCTCTGAGAGTTCCTTCAGATTAATGTCGCCTTTTATGGATATAATAGAATTTCCTCCTGATCCACCTGATATTACAAGGAGTTCAGATATTTTATCGCCATTCTGCTTTACCAGGAAAAGAGTCTCATCACTCCCCTCCTTAACCACCATAAGCTCATCATAGAGCGGATATAGGCTCCTTTTACTGAGTTCATCGAAGAAATTCACAACTCCTCCTGATGACGTTTCATCCTGCGATAAGATCCTGATGGAATTCAGCCTCAGCATTATATTATCAGGTTTATTTTCCTTCTGCAGTGTACCGAGAAGGTTCAGCATGTGGCCTGAGATTGAAATAAAGGTAAATCCTTCCCTCTCAGAATATTTATTGAACAGTTCATCGATGGCATTTGTCTGGGCATGTATTGCTGCAGACAGAAGAAGGGCCGTGATCAGTATTAAATGCCTTTTCATCATTCTTTATTTATTATTGTCTGAAATTCCATCCAGTATCTTTATTCTGCGCAGATTACTTGAAATTTTATCTGCTGATTCTCCAACCGCATTGAGGCCGGTTGATATGTGCTGTACTTTGCTGATGGGCCTGAGAGCCTCAGTACCCTTGTTCAGCTTTACCGATACTTCATTCAGTATCCTCATTGTTTCAGCATAAGCCAGCTGAGGATCGGTAAAGGTATCTTCTGTCGGTTTATGTCCGAAAAAGATGTAATATGATCCCATAAAAAGAAGAATTGCCGCAGCTGAACTTAAAATGGAAATATATCGCTTCCTTACAAGTTTGCTTTTTTCCAGCCTCTCAAGCTCATCAACGGCCTTCATAATTCTTTCACTAAAGCCTGAAGAAGGTTCCAGGATTGCATCATGCAGCGGGTAATGGCTGAAGATATCTCTTTCAGCATCATATCCCTTCAATATATAACTGCCCGATAAGTATATTTTCAGCTCTCTCTCTTCAGCTTCCGAGGTCTCTCCCTTATAGTACTTATCGAGCAAGTCCTTCAGCCTTTCTTCTTTCATCGGTATATTTTATATAATTATCCTTTATCAGATTCCTTGCCCTTGAGAGTACAACCCGCAGGTTATTGATATTCATACCTTTAATACCGGATATCTCTTCATAAGACAGCCCATTTATTTCCCTCATTTGCACTAATTCGCGCCACTCATCAGGCAGATCTTCAATAATCTTCCGGATTATCTCCCTGTTCTCATAGCTGACCAGTTGTTCAAATGGAGTGGGTGACGGATCTTTTGCAAGTGTTCCCGGGTCGCTATTCTGATTCTCCATTGTTTTCCGCCTTCTGATAAGATCGATAGAGCTGTTCCTTGTCATCGTGACTGCGAGTGCGGTTATGTCATCATATTGATCCAGCTTTTCCTTCATCATCCACATCTTCATAAAGACATCCTGTACGACATCTTCGGCTTCCTGCCTGTTATTAAGGATCCGGGAAGCCATTATAAACAGTTTACGGCTGTCCCTTTCAATTAAAACATTAAAAGCATTTCGCGTCATCAGAAAAGGAGCCTGAAAGGAGGTTCAGGACAAAGATAAGAACTATCGGCTACCTGCAGCTTATAACAATCTCAGCACCGTGATCTTTTTTGATCTTATCAGCAAATTCCCTGGCCTCCTTATGGGTCATCCTCCCCTTCACCTGAATTAAAACATTATCCTCTCCATCGTCATCCCCTGCAATAACCAGAAATTCCGTAAAACTTGCTCCCTGCGAGCGTACAAACATTAAGACGTCATTATCAGAGTCATTAATTCTCATGAATTCCTCGTAGTTCTTCCGGTCAAGTTCCCTTTCAACCATCCTGAAGAAATTGGCTGCATAAAAACCTTCATCATCCTGAACCAGGATTCTGATAACAGATACATCTCCGGGCCAGAAATTATCCTCATCATCATTGTCAAAGGCCCTGATGAGCTTCAGCAGGTTTCCATTGATGGTAATTGAGGTGAAACCATCTTCTCCGGAATATTTTGAAAAAAGGGCATCAACTGATTTCTGGGCAAAACCTGATATACTTATTGCCATTATTACAAGCGCACAAACGATCCTTTTCATTTCGATTTGAATTAATTAGTAATACCGTTTTATGAAAGGACGTACCGCGCGGTGAAACATTACAATAAAACCTCTTTTTTTTAAAGGAAAAGACAAAAATCAGCTGAATAAGGATTACTAAATTAGGGGTTTTGATGTTAATGAAAAATTACGAAGGTAGATTTGATATGAAAATGATAAATCCGGAAATGAATTTCCGGATTCGTTTTGTGATCTAGCTGGGATTCGAACCCAGGACCCCATCCTTAAAAGGGATGTGCTCTACCAGCTGAGCTACTAAATCAGTTTTGCGTTTTTTTGCGAGTGCAAATTTATGATAATTTTCTTTTAATGCAAAGAGTAATTGCTTTTTTACCGAAAAATGGAACTCCTCCGGGGTTCCATAGTATATTGGATCCTTAATCCGGCAAATTATATCCTGAAATCACCACAGCAGGCTTCTCCCCTTTGGTGTCCCGGTCACTCAGCTTCATGTTTATAACCTTCTCTTCTCCCGGCATCAGCGATACATAGTTATCACTGAAAAATACCGGAAGAATGCGTTCTCCTCTTTTAGTTCCGGTTACCTTCAGCCTGACCATAAGCGCAGGTACTGAAGTGCTGTTCTTAAGAGTAGTTGTCAGAAGCCATTCATCACCTGATCTCCTGACGGTAGTACTGTTATCAAGTGTTGTCTCCGGCAGTTCGCGAAGTGCCTGGTAATTGCCGTTTTCAAGTCCGCGCCAGTAGAAGTTTTCTGATATTGTCTTATCTCCTTCCTTCAGTGTCAGCTTAATGAAATGAACCGGTGACAGATCTGCCGGCCATTCAAGTCTGCAACATTTAACGGTCTGGTCCTCCCAACAGTCAAGATCTGTTTCCTTCTCCCATTTAACTGTCCCGTCCATATTTATGATCTGAGCTTCAGCTTTAAGTCCGCTCCTGTCACCCGCATTGTAGTTCACCACCTCGACCGAATCGTAACCCTTGAAATCCCAGATCGGATTCCATTGAATATGAATTGGTTCTGAACCTTTCTTGCAGCCGAAATATGCTGCAGTCGGTTCGAAATAGTAATCGTATGTCTGCCACACCATCGATGGCCATGCCGGATGGCTCATCCACAGAAGCATTCCCTGGCGGTACGTGCTCCGTCCCTCGAATATAGCCCTGTATCCGTTATAATTGATCCATTGTGCGAGTTCGGTGAACTCTTTTGCATCCTTTGCTATGCCGAATCCCTTTTCGATCATATCATTGAATGATGCCGTTCTCTGGGCTCCTTCAAGACAATAGTCGTGCATCCCCCACAGGCTGCTCTGAGGCCATGCCTTCGATTCGGGAATAGTCTGAATAAGGCTTTCATATGTCATCACGTTCGGCATTCCCCTTTCGCTGTGGAATTTGTTATTGCCGTAGAGAAGGAAATAATCTCTGGGTGGCAGTGCGTTATACGGGCCTCCTCCGCTTACAATACCTGCAGATGAATGCGATATGTAATGCAATCCCGGGTGAACCTCCGGGATCATTGCCCTCAATGCTGTATCAATAACCTCCGGCGGATTGCCTTCATTTCTTCCGCAATAGAGCCCTATCGACGGGTGGTTTCTTATCCGTTTGACAAAATCCTCAGCATTCGCCATGAACATGGCAGGGTTTTCAGGATTCGGTCCGTCTACGGGGTTTGCGAGCCAGAAATCCTGCCATACCATTATCCCATGCCTGTCGCAGGCCTCGAAGAACTCCTCATCGCCTGTCTGCCCCACCCAGTTTCTAATCATGGTAAAGTTCATGTCGGCGTGGTATGCGACAGCGATGTCGTATTCACGTCCCCTGTATTCCAGGTTTGATTCGGGAAAGCCCCAGTTACCACCCCTCCCTATGAAACGCCGGCCGTTTATGTATATATTAAGTATATCATCGTCGTCGGTATATGTCATTTCCCTGACACCTGATAAGAAAGCTGTTTCATCTGACAATAAACCGTCATCTGTTGTAAAAGAAAGCTTTACATTATAGAGGTTCTGTTCACCATAGCCTTTTGGCCACCATAGCTCAGGGTTTTTCAGAATAAGCTCCGGGTGCGAAGAAGGGTTTATCTTCAACTGTTTTGATTCCCTGGCACCAAGGGACACCTCTTCCCTGAAAGCAATGTCACCATAACTGCCTGCAAGCTCACCTTTGATCATTCTGTCCTCATTGTTAATAAGTGTAACTTCTACACTTATTTCCGCACTTGTCGTATCAGGTAGTTCAAGATCGGTCAGTACCAGAGGATCTTCAATGGTTACAGGTCCTGCAGCCTGAAGGTATACATCGTTCCATATCCCGATATTTCTGCCCCTGATAGTGGGGATCCAGTCCCATCCTATTGAAGCATGGTAAGTGGGATTATCAGCGCCAAGCACGCCCCCGTTCTTGTCAGGGCTCAGAGCTGTTTGTTCCTTTATCACGCCCGGATTATCGTTTTTGATGATCCTTACTGCAACAGAGTTTTTCTCACCGGGATTTATCAGAGGGGTAACATTAAACTTGCCGCGCATGAATCCGCCATCTATCCTTCCGGCTTTTTCTCCGTTCACGTAAACATCAGCTTTCCAGTTTATGCCGTCAAAGCTGAGGAAGATACGGCCGTTTGAAAAGCCTTCAGAAACGTCAAATTCATTCCTGTACCAGAAATCAGACCAGAAGAATGACTCGGAAATCATCAGCTGGTTGTCGCTGTAGTTGGGATCAGGCAAAGCACCTGCATTCCAGTAACTTACCAGAACTGTCCCCGGCACAGTGGCAACAATCCATTCATCGCAATCAAATCCCGGCTCTGATATTTTTTCACCTCCGGCCTCTACTTCAGAAGCTCTCTGTATCTTCCAGTTACCGCCGCTCAGGTTGATTTTATTGTTAAGCGGAGCAGGGGCTTTCTTAGGCTTTGGCGTAAGTCCTCCCGTTCCAAATATTTCCATTTCGCTAAGAATGTATCTGCCTCCGGAAGCCGGCTCGCTCATAAGCAACCTTACAAAGCGACCGGCTGCCTTCTCCTTCAGGGTTATCTCATCAAGCAGGTCATCGTTTCCCGGAAGCTCAGCAACTGCGCTCCAATTCACCGCATCATCTGAGACCTGCAGTGTTCCTTTCTTTGCTTTATTTATCCAGTGAAGCTTTATCTTATCCAATGAAGATAAGCTTCCGAGGTCCGCATATATCCATTCCTCTTCTGTGCCAGCGCTCATCCAGGCGCTTGTAAAAGTGCCGGAAGGAGCCACTTTAAGCCTGATGTCATCTTTATAAAGGTCCAGGTTCCCGAATGTCAGGCTCTTCATGCAGGGAGCAGTCAGGCCTATCCTGTAAAAGTTATATGCGACAGGCTCATCCAGTTCAATTGATTTATTTATTATCCGTGTTGGTTCCGGTGGTCTGAAGTTAAAAGTGAATGATGCTCTCGGGGCTTCAGGATCAGAAGGTCCGAAAAAGCCTGCAAATGGATCCGCGGTCCGGCGTCTTCCCTGACTTGTGCGCCGCTGACCTGCATTCCTGAACATTGCAAATGGATCAGGCCTTTCCTGCCCCGGCAATCCATATCCTTTTTCTGTCTGTAATTCGGTCCAGTTCATTCCATCATCAGATCCTGAGCAGCTGAACTGCCATCCTCCGGGTTTCTTTTCATCATAGACCAGTCTTCCTTCCAGTGAAATACGGGTTACCCTGATCTTTTCTTTCCCGTGATTCATCTCAAGCTGTGCCCGGATATCACTTCCGGTGACCGTCATCTCAGTTACGCTGTTATGGTCAAAGGGCCATTCTCGTTCATTTTTAGGAACAATCCCATCACTTGTTGTAAGCGAGATATAATCGGGCATTTCAGCAGTAATAATACCATCTGTAACAAGCTGTGCTGTAAGGTTATAATCATAGCTTGAAGAGTGCCAGGCTGGTCGCATCCTTGCCAGGTTCCGGTAGTTCTCATTATCCGGAACAAGCGAGGGAGAAAAATCTTCGCCGGGATCACCAGGATAGATGCCGACTCCGCGTGTATATTTTCCGCTTTCCAGGGTACATCCCGCGAAAAGCATTACCAGTAACACAATTCCCGGCAAAAGAAACAGTGAGCATTCTGTTTTCATGTGCATGAATTATTTTGAAAGCACCGGAATCTGCCGGTTTATTGATTCTTCAAGAGAGATAAGTGTTTCAGTGCGGAGAATCCCCGGTATCGTCTGTATTCTGTCGGTAAGAATTGTTTTGAGATGCTCATTATCCCTGGTATATACTTTGATGAACAATGAATAATTACCTGTAGTATAGTGGCACTCAATGATTTCAGGGACATCTCTGAACTTCTTCACAACATCGCGGAAATGACCCGGGTGCTCAAGGAAAATGCCAATGTAGGCACATGTTTTGAATCCTACCAGTACTGGATCGACCTTGAATTCTGATCCTTTTATTATTCCAATGCGCATCAGCCGCTGGACACGCTGATGAATTGCGGCACCTGAAACACCGCATTCCCTTGCTACCTCAAGGTATGGTATCCTGGCATTCTTTGTAATTATGTCCAGTATCTTCCTGTCGAGATTGTCGATCTGTAAACTTTCCGTCATCAGTACTCTGTTTAATTAATGAAATGAAACTTTTTGCTTGAATAACTGAAAATAATAAAGCAAAAGATAGGCATAATAATCCGGAAATACAAAATATTAAGAAATTGGGGTGAAATGCAATGATAAACAGAAAATTACCTGTTTCAGGTGGTTTTGTTGATGTATCCAATGATATCCCTGATATCGGACAAGCCTTTCTGTTCAAGATATTCCTTAATTCCCTCAATGATCGCAATGGATGTTCCGGGGTCGATAAAGGATGCTGTTCCAACCTGGATTGCAGAGGCTCCAGCCAGGATAAACTCAATGGCATCGCCTGCGGTCATGATCCCACCAATGCCAATCACCGGTATTTTCACGGCTTTTGCTGCCTGCCATACCATCCTGAGAGCCACAGGTTTTATCGCCGGGCCCGAAAGGCCTCCGGTGACAGTTGAAAGGGAGGGTTTCATTAACCTGGTATCGACGGCCATTCCCAGGAGTGTGTTGATCAGTGAAACAGAATCAGCGCCTTCACCTTCTGCAATCCGTGCGAACTCAGCGATATCGGTTACATTCGGGGAGAGCTTTACTATCAGCTTCCCGGAATACTTTGCCCTGACAGCCTTAACGACTTCACGGGCTGAAGCCGGATTTGTGCCGAAAGCCATGCCTCCCATCTTTACGTTGGGGCATGATATGTTGAGCTCGATCGCAGGGATTTTGGCAAGCGAGCCAATTCTTTCCGCAAGAGTCACGTAGTCATGAACATAGCTTCCGTTTATATTGACAATAACATTTGTCCTGTATGATTTGACCTTCGGATAAATATGCTTTTCAAAATAATCAATACCTTTATTCTGAAGCCCAACGGTATTAAGCATTCCTGAAGGAGTTTCAGCCATCCTGGGGTAGGAATTCCCCTCCCTTGGTTCAAGGGTTGCGCCCTTCAGTATAATACCCCCGAGAGCTGAAACATCAATAAAATCATCAAACTCGGAACCATAGCCGAAAGTGCCTGACGCTGTGAGGACAGGATTTTTGAAGTGAAGATCTCCGATATTGAAACCCAGCTTTACCATTTAAGATCTTTTATGTTGAAAACAGGACCATCAGTACAGGTGCACAAGTTTCCCCTTACGGTGGAAACGATACAGCACAGGCATACCCCGATGCCGCATCCCATAAGGTTTTCCAGGGATACTTCGCAATCAATCTTATTCTCCCGTGAATATGATGCAACTGCCTTCATCATTGGTTCGGGACCGCAGCAATATATCCTGTCATATCCTGCGGCTTTAAGTACCTGATGGTCAGTAACAAAGCCTTTTTCCCCGCTTGATCCATCCTCGGTAGTAAGGAACACACGACCTAACTTAAGGTACTCATCATATTCAATTATCCTCTCGCTGTTCCGGAAACCCAGAAGAACGTCCGGGTTATGTCCGTTTGCCTTAAGATATTTCCCGAGAAACAATAATGGAGCAACACCGCATCCTCCGCCTATCAGCAGTATTTTCTGCGGACCTGAAGGAAGGCTGAACGAATTGCCCAGTGGATAAATAATGTTCAGATATTCACCTTTGGTAAGCCGGGAAAGCTTTTCAGTACCTTTTCCCGCAATCTGAATCAGGAGTTTAAAGGTATTCTGCCCGTAATTGACATCATGAACAGAAAAAGGTCTCCTGAGGAAAGTTTCAGGGCTTCCCTCAACCCTGACTTCAACAAAATGTCCCGGAAACATCTCTGGAATTTTCTCCTTTCCGGAAAGCTCAAGTACAAAGATATCCTTTGTAAGCTGTTGTTTATCAATAATTTTAAGGGATTCAATCCGCTTTGCCATCCGGAAATATTTTGCCAAAGATAATTTTATTAATGCATATTGGAAAATATCCTTTTTACGCATCCAGGTAGCTAAATGCTCCAGTCATGCTCACTGCCGGGTGTAAACTGACGAAACGTGCCGTCACTAAAGAACCACACAATTTTTTCAACAGCTTTATTGTCTTTTTCACTTTTTTGGTTAGAACTCTTCTTTTTCCCGGATATTTCGTCCCCGTCAACCTCATTATCATGTTCTGCAATTGTAATGTTCTCTTTAATATCTTCTGACGGTAAGCTAAAAAGGTCCTTGTCAGCCTGATCCCTGAACATTCCACCCTTGCCAAACAACAGCCATTCTATTGACAGAAAAGGATATTTTTCTATCATTTTGATTACAAAATCAAGGCTCGGCTTGTTTCGTCCAGACAATATATGTGATATTCCTGAGGGCTGGACACCTATTTCTTCTGCCAGCTGGGCGGCTGACTTGTTTTCTGACCGCAGGAATTCAATCAGTCTCTCTTTCATGATGAAAATATCTTGAATTACAAATGTAACTATAATAATAATTACTGTTGTAATGTATTTAAGTTACCGTTGTAACCAATCTCTTTTAAAGCTGAAAGGCACAGATTCTCTCATCATGTAAAAGTCTGTATTCCAGTGACATGCAAACATATATTTTTCATGTAATACTTGAGATTAGTTTACCAAAAGACTGGTATATAAGGTATTAATTCTGATTTCTAAACATATTTATACCGGTTGCCTCCGAACCTGCTCTTCATCTTCAACAGAAATGTGATATATTATGCATTAATAAACTGATATCTAATTTATTAACGAATAAAAGCGATTTTAAATATAATATATTACATATGTGAACTACCTTGTTTATAAATCCTGATTACATCTGTAAATATTTACTTCAAGAGCATGGTTTACATTTGTAACTAAGCTCTTAAATGATCTTTCTTCGCGAGAATCTTGTTTTTGGACTTCCCTCCCGCCCTTCACTATCAGATACTGATCATGCTTGTTTCAGGATGTTATGTCAGAACGTAAAGGTTACTCTGAACTCGGGAGAACTGTAAATATTGTATTCTGCTTCGTTAAGCGCCCACAATACCATCATGTTTACTGAAGAGCATCTTCCGACAGGCTGGCTGATACCTGCTCCGGCAAGGAGAGTATTTATGTTGTATCTGTTTGTGACTGAAGGGATTTGCCAGAATTCAGAATCAAGGCTGAGAAACTCATCTTCAAAATGAACGAAGATACCCATGTTCAAACCAATGGGGATCAGTGAATTAATATCCCTGATAACAACAAATTCAGTATATACCCTGCCGCCCCAGATGTCTGTCCTTCCCAGCGGTTCTTTGTAAAACCTGTAATTCGGACCCGCAGCCACTGCAAGCCTGGGCAATACCCAGAATCCGGCTATCGGTGACAATTCAATATCGGTTATTGTCCCTATCTGCAATCCAAAACTGCCGCCGAAAAACAGCCTTTCCCTGAAGAGAGGCGGCTCGCTCCTTTCCCTCTGTGCCGCAGCATCCTGTAAAACTGTAAGTAAAATAATGACGGAAGCGATCCTCATCAACAGGAAATTTCGATTGCAGCAGTTGAGAACCATTTTACATTTTGTAACTTTGATGTGATCAATGCAAATAAACGAAAAAAACTCACCTTATTATATACCGGGAAACCAATGAATGTTATCATTAACGGCGGGACAAGGGGAATTGGAAAGGAAATTGCCCTGATAATGTCAGAAAACAGGTCCGACACTATCCTGGTGACCGGCAGGAACGGGAGTGCACTTGCTCAGCTGGCAGAGATGTCAGTGAACCGGAACATTTGTACGCACATTACAGACATGTCGCTCTTTGATGGAAGGGAAAAAGCGTTCCTGGATGCGGTAAGGAGTTGCTTCTCCGGGGTTGACATCCTGATAAACAATGCAGGCTTCCTTGTTCACGGGGATTTCACTAATTTCGATAATGCGGATGCCAGAAAACTGATGGAGACAAACTTTTTTGGACCGGCTACTGTGATCCGTCTCCTGAAGCCAGTGATGAAGAGAGGCTCCCATATCATAAACATCTCAAGCATGGGCGGTTTCCAGGGGAGCTCAAAATACAGGGGTATGTCGTATTACAGTGCTTCCAAGGCTGCGCTGGCGTGCCTTTCAGAATGCCTGGCAGGTGAATTCGGTGAAGCAGGCATAGCTGTTAACTGCCTTGCCCTGGGTTCAGTGCAGACAGAGATGTTCGAGGAGGCTTTCCCGGGATTAGAAGCTCCCGTGAATGCCAGGGAGATGGCACGATTTATTGCAGATTTCGCTTTAAACGGCCATAAATTCTTTAACGGCAAGGTAATACCGGTGGCGTTCAGCAACCCGTGATCAGGAGTACTGTTTTATCTCGATTTTTCCTTGCAAGGCCAGCAATCCATTGAATGCGAGGGATTTGATTTCATCTTCGCCGGGATATACAACTACCTTGGCTATGAAATGAACCATGGCTTTTATGCGGTCGATAAATGCTTCATTGAATGCCAGTCCGCCTGTAAGGATTATTACATCAACCTGTCCTTCGAGTACCGCAGCCATCGCCCCGATCTCCTTGCCAATCTGGTACGCGGCAGCATCCCGGATAAGAATCGCCTTCTGGTTACCGTCTTCAGCCATCATGCAGACATCCTTAAAATTGTTTGTGCCGAGGTATGCGACCATTCCGCCCTTCCCGGTAATCATGGATTTAACCTCCGCATGGGTATATTTTCCGCTGAAACAAAGATCTGTAAGCTGACCGGCAGGAAGTCCGCCCGACCTCTCCGGGGATAAGGGCCCGTCTCCGTTAAGGGCATTGTTGACATCTATGACCCGTCCTTTCTTGTGTGCCCCAACGCTGATACCGCCACCCATATGCGCAATGATCAGTGTAAGCTCTTCGTACCTGGCACCTGAGGAAGCTGCATAGGTCCTTGCGATCGCTTTCTGGTTAAGGGCATGAAAAATTGAGATCCTCTCAATCGCCGGATGTCCTGATATCCTTGCAAGAGGCTGAAGCTCATCCACCACGACTGGGTCAACAATATAAGCCTTTGCTTTGGGAAGAGAAACAGCAATATCATGAGCAATTATACCTCCCAGGTTGCTTGCATGCTGACCGAGATGTCCTGCTTTCAGATCGCTTATCATCCTGTCATTTACTTCATATATACCTGATTCAATGGGTTTTACCAGACCTCCCCTGCCGACTATCACAGATATCCGGGAAAGATCGACACTCTGGAAATCAAGTTCTTTCATTATCAGATTCTTCCGGAACTCAAACTGATCGGTTACATTTTTAAATCCTGAGATCTCCTCGACCGTATGAGTCAGCGTTCTGTCAAATAACAAAGTGTCTTCTTCAAACAGCCCAAATTTTGTCGAGGTTGATCCCGGGTTTATTACCAATATCAGATGTTCAGCCATAGAGTTAGCAGATAAATCAGTTCTTATAAGCCATCAGGCAGGAAAGTGCGATGCAAAAAAACTTCGACTTCCGGCTCTCGCTGCGCGACATGAGCACAACGGGCTTTTCAGTTCCTCTTATCAATCCGGCCAGTTCTCCCCTGCCGAAAAGCATAAGACTCTTGTAGAAAGGATTGCATGCTTCAAGTGAAGGGAACAGAAGTACATCAGCTTCGCCCCCTACCGGAGTGTTGATGCCTTTTATCTCAACGCTCTCCCTGTCGCATGCCAGGAAAATGTCAAGCGGTCCGTCCATGATGCAGCTGCCAAACGCTCCTTCCCTTGCCATCCTGCACATCTCCAAATAATCGGACGAGTAATGGAAATGATTGCCGGGTTTCTCCGAGGCACCGATAAGGGCTATCCTGGGATTTTCGATTCCAAACTTTGCTGTCATCTCAACTGAGTAACGCGCCATGGCAATTTTCTGATTAAGATCAGGATATGGGATCACTGCCGGATCGGACACAAACAGAAGCTTGTGATACGCCGGAACCTCAATGGCACAGACATAACTCAGGACGGAGCCGGGCAGCATTATTCCTGATTCCTTATCCATAACAGCTCTGAGGAACTTATCTGTTCCCACAAGCCCCTTCATCACTATGTCAGCTTCGCCGGATCTGGCCATTAGTACAGCCTCTTCAGCCGCTTTTCCCTCGTTGTCAGAATCCAGGATAATGAAAATGCCGGGGTCAATTTCGTTTTTCAGGCATGTTTTGATTATTTCCTCTCTTTTTCCGATCATAACAGCTTCAGCGAATCCTGATTTTACTGCCTGCTTAACAGCACCGACTGTATTGGGATCCTGAGCCCAGGCAACGGCAATAACGGGCTTTTTTTTCAGGCCAATCACCTTATCTACCATCTGGTCAAGGGAGCTGATCATGAGTTATGTTATTTGCTGGCAGCAGCAGAGAGAAGTATACTGTCGTATTTAGCCTGTTCTGAATCAGATCTTGAGGTCAAAACTATCGGCACCATTGCTCCCAGGATTACCGAAGCGACCTTTGCTTTTGCAAAGAATACAAGTGATTTATAGAGAACGTTGCCCACTTCAATATCGGGCATAAGAAGAAGGTCGGTATCTCCGGCTACTTCGCTTCTGATGCCTTTATGGCGTGCGCTCTCAAGACTTACGGCATTATCAAATGCAAGCGGACCGTCAATGATGCAATTCTTTATCTGATCGCGCTGGTTCATTTTTGAAAGCAGTGCTGCATGCAGAGTAGCCTCCATATTCTCGTTTACCATTTCAACTGCTCCCAGCACGGCTACTTTCGGCATATTATAGCCCAGCCTCCTCAGGCAATTGACGGAGTTGTTAATGATGGCAATTTTATCTTTCAGGTTAGGAGCAATGTTCATTGCCACATCAGTGACAGCAATGACCTTGGGATAAGTGTCAACCTCAAAAAGGGCGAAATGCGACAGGAGGTTTCCCGTACGCAGGCCCCACTCCTTGTTGAGAACGCACTTCAGCAGCGTTGATGTGCCCACTTTACCCTTCATCAGCACATCCCCCTCCTTGTTGTTTATCAATTTCACCGACATCTCAACGGCCATTTCTATATCAGGTTCATGTATTATCCTCACTCCGGAAATCTCATAATTATTTTCATTGCAGATATTCTGGATGCTTTCCTTGTCGCCGATAAGTATAGGCTCAATGATCCCGTCTTTCCATGCGCGGACAACAGCTCCGAGCGAATGCTGGTCCTGCGCTGTTGCCAGAATAAGCTTCTTCCGCGGTCCACCGGCAACAATATTTCTGAGGTCAGAAAGGCTTTTTAACACCATAGGTCAACAGAGGTTATGCTTTAATACTTGCTACAATAGTACGGGTATCGGATGCAATTACAAATTCCTCATCGGTAGTGACCGACATGACCGTCACTTTTGATTCCGGCCTTGATATCACCAGGTCGGTTCCGCGGGATCCGTGGTTAACCTTGTCGTCAAAGATTATCCCCAGACTCTCCATATCGGAACAGATCATCTTTCGCATATTAAAGTCATTTTCACCGATGCCTCCCGTGAAAACAAGCAGATCGACGCCATTCATTGCAGCAAAATATGATCCGATGAATTTCTTGACCTTGTAGGCATACATTTTAAGTGCAAGTATTGCTTTTTTATTTCCGGCTTCTGCAGCAGTTTCAAGATCGCGCATATCCGAAGAGATCTGTGATATTCCGAAAACCCCGGATTTCTTGTTTATCATATTATTGACACCGGTGACATTAAGATGCTCTTTATCAGCAATATAAACAAGCACTCCTGGATCCACCTCCCCGGTTCTTGTTCCCATGATCAGTCCGTCAACAGGAGTGAATCCCATCGAAGTATCGATTGAGATACCTTCCTTTACTGCAGTAATGGAGGCTCCGTTTCCGAGGTGGCAGGTTATGATCTTCAGGTCACTTATATCTCTGCCTGTAAGTTTTGCAGCCTTGTATGCAACAAATTTGTGGCTTGTTCCGTGGTAACCGTATTTTCTTATTTTGTACTTCTCGTAGTACTCATATGGAAGCGCATACATGTAAGCATAGTCTGGCATTGTCTGATGGAAGGATGTATCAAAGACAGCCACCTGTGGCACATCAGGAATAAGTTTCTCCACCGACAGAATACCTTTAAGGTTCGCAGGGTTGTGGAGCGGTGCAAGTTCTATGCATGTCTCTATGGTTTTCTTTACGTCGTTATCAATCAGGACGCTCTCCTTGTATGCTTCACCCCCGTTGACTACCCGGTGTCCCACGGCCTTTATCTCGTTTACATTCTTAATAACACCGTGCTTCGGATCGCAGAGCACTTCCATGACCAGGTTTATACCCGTGGTATGGTCAGGGATATCGGTGATAAGCTTATATGTCTCTCCTCCCGTAGGTTTATGAGTCACGATGCTTTCGTTAAGTCCGATGCGTTCCAGGAGCCCTTTTGCTTTCATTTCGCAGCCGTCCGACATATTGAACAGCTGGTATTTGATTGAAGAGCTTCCGCAGTTTAATACAAGGATTATCATCTGGATGGGATATTTATTGATCTGTCTTTCTATTTTATGCCAGCGGCCTGATTTGCCGTTATTGCTATCATGCTGACGATATCGCTTACTGAACAGCCGCGTGAAAGGTCATTGATGGGAGCTGCCATTCCCTGAAGAATGGGACCTATGGCTTCAGCGTGGGCCAGCCGCTGGACAAGCTTGTATGCAATATTTCCGCAGTTAAGGTCGGGGAAAACCAGCACGTTAGCCTTGCCTGCAATCTTGCTACCGGGGGCTTTCTTCTGACCAATCGATTCAACCAGTGCCGCATCGCCCTGGAGCTCTCCGTCAATCATGAATTCAGGTGCCATCTCCTGTGCGATCTTTGTCGCACTTATCACCTTATCTACCAATTCATGCTTGGCGCTTCCTTTGGTTGAGAAGCTCAGTATTGCCACCTTTGGCTCCATCCCGGCAAGCACCTTCGCCGTCCTGGCTGATGCCACGGCTATCTCGGCAAGCTCCCTGTCGGTGGGGTTTGGATGCACCGCGCCGTCAGCAAAGATTATAACACCGTTATCACCGAAGCTTTTATCCTGGAGTATCATAATAAATGCTCCAGATACGACTGAGATGCCGGGAGCCGTTTTAACGTAATGAAAAGCCGGACGCAGAACATCGCCGGTTGCATGATCGGCTCCTGAAACCTCGCCGTCGGCATCTCCGCTCTTTATCATTAGCACTCCGAGATAAAGAGGATCTTCAATAAGCCTTAGTGCTTCGTCCATCGTCATTCCTTTGCTTTTACGAAGTTCCACCATCAGGCCGGCATACTGTTCTTTTTTTGAGTGCGATTTTGGATCCACCACTCTGGCTTTGCCAAGGTTTTTGAGGCCAAGCTTTGCTGCATGGTTTTTTATCTCCTCAGGATCACCAATAAGGATGATCTGAGCAAGTTCTTCGGCAATAGCTGCATCAGCTGCTCTTATATTACGTTCCTCGTAGCCTTCAGGAAGAACAATCCTCTTATTGTGTTTCCTCGCATTCTGCTTGATGCTTTCCAATAATTCCATTGTATATCAGGATTTTAATTAATTCGAAATCTGTTTCTAAATGTACGAAAAAAAAATCCGAATTTACAATTCAGCCGGACATGATTATTCTCAGCATTCTGTTTTTTTCTATTTTAGCAGCGCAGAAAAAAACTATGGATAACAAAACGATCTACGAAAAGCTTGATGCACTTGGGAAGACCCTTGAGGGAGATCTTAAGTATGACATAATCACCAGGACCATTTATGCGACTGATGCTTCGGCATACAGGGAAGTACCCCTGGCAGTAATATGGCCAAAAGATCCGGAGGACCTTAAAAAGATCATTGCTTTTGCCGGGAAAGAGAAGACAGGAATAACACTAAGAGCTGCAGGGACATCGCTGGCTGGTCAGGTAGTGAGCTCCGGGATAATCGTCGATATTTCGAGATATATGAAGAATATCATCGAAATCAACGAGAAGGAAATGTGGGTGAGAGTGCAGCCGGGAGTTGTTCTTGATGAGCTAAATATGAAGCTCAGGGAGAAAGGGTTATTTTTCGGGCCTGAAACTTCAACCTCCAGCAGGTGCAATATCGGGGGTATGGTTGGAAACAATGCATGCGGCTCACATTCAATAATATACGGCTCAACCAGGGATCATACGATTGAACTGAAGACATTGCTCAGCGATGGCAGCGAGGCAATTTTCGGGCTTGTTGATAAAGAGGTTTTTGAAAGTAAATGCAAGCTTAAGAGTCTTGAAGGAAATATCTACAGAAATATCAGGGAACTGCTTGATGACCCTGTCAACAGAAAGAATATCACTGAAGGGTATCCTGATCCTGAGATCCCGAGGCGCAACACAGGCTATGCACTTGATCTTCTGCTCGACAACTACGTTTTTGATGAGCATTCTGACAAGCCTTTCAATTTTTGCAAGCTACTGGCAGGATCTGAAGGCACCCTGGCAGTGACCACGGAAATAAAGCTGAATCTCGTTAAGCTTCCTCCTAAAAACAAGGTTCTTGTTTGTGTCCATCTCAGGAAACGCAACGATGCTTTCAGGGCAAACCTGATAGCCTTGAAATACAAACCTGCAGCTGTGGAGATGATGGACGAAAAGATACTGGAGCTGACGGAAAATAACCTTGGCCAGAAAAAGAACAGGTTCTTTCTTGACGGAAAACCGGGTTCGATAGTAATAGTTGAATTTGCCAGGGAGACTAAGGAAGAGATCAGTAAGGTCACATCTGATATGATAAATGAGCTGAAATCGGCAGGTTACGGGTATTCGTTTCCCATTGTGACCGGAAAAGATATAACAAAGGTATGGGATCTGAGGAAAGCAGGACTTGGCGTTCTTGCGAACATGAAAGGTGATCCGAAACCGGTATCCCTTATTGAGGATACTGCGATAAGGGTTGAGCAGATGCCTGAGTACATTGCTGATTTTGAGAAGATGCTGTCATCGTATGGCAAGGAGGTCGTGTACCATGCCCACATCGGGACGGGAGAACTTCACATCCGGCCCGTGCTGAACCTGAAGGACCCTTCAGATGTGGAGCTGTTCAGGACAATCGGGATCGAGACCGCAAAACTGGTCAGGAATTACAGGGGCTCAATGAGCGGCGAACATGGTGATGGAAGGCTGAGAGGCGAGTTTATCCCGCTGATAATAGGCGACCAAAACTATGGTCTGCTCAGGGAGGTGAAGAAAGCATGGGATCCTGAGAATATCCTAAATCCCGGGAAGATCACTGATACCCCCAGGATGAACACCTCGCTCAGATATGAGCCCGGAATGAAGACTCCGGAAATAAGTACAATATTCGATTTTTCATCAACTGACGGTATCGTAAGGGCTGCTGAAAAATGCAACGGATCAGGTGATTGCCGCAAAACCAGTATAATTGGAGGAACTATGTGCCCTTCATTCATGGTAACCGGTGAAGAAAAGAATTGCACCAGGGCAAGGGCAAATATCCTCAGGGAGTTCCTGACAGCCGATGAAAACAATCCATGGGATCACAGGGAGATATATGAGATACTTGATCTGTGCCTTTCGTGCAAGGGATGCAAATCGGAATGCCCTTCAGAAGTGGATGTTGCAAAGCTTAAAGCAGAGTTTCTCCAGCACTGGTACGACAGGCACGGGATACCTCTCAGAACGAGGCTTATTGCCTATATAACTACTATAAACAGGATCGGCTCGGCAGTTCCCGGCGTCTTCAATTTCTTCATACATAACAAGATTACATCGCTCCTGATTAAAAAAGCTCTCAGGGTTGCACCCGGCCGTTCCATACCTTTATTATATAAGACCACTCTAAGGAAGTGGATCAGGAAAAACATTGGATCGCTCAACCCGGAAAAGCCAAAAGGCAATGTCTGCCTCTTCGTTGATGAATTCACTAATTTCAACGATGTTGAAACAGGAATAGCTGCTGTAAAACTTCTGACCTCATCAGGTTACAGAGTGCATACGGCACCTCACGGGGAAAGTGCAAGGACATATCTTTCCAAGGGGTTTATCAGGAAAGCGAAGAAGATCATCAGGAAAAATATTCAATTGCTTTCAGGGGTGATCAGCGAAGAGATGCCCCTTGTAGGAATTGAGCCGTCAGCGATATTCGGATTCCGTGATGAGTATCCTGATCTTGCGGGTGATGATCTGAAAGAAGCGGCTCTCCATCTGGCGGGAAACAGCTTTCTTATTGATGAATTCATAGCCCGCGAATTCAGGTCAGGGAAAATCAGCAAAGATCTCTTCGCTGAGACATCAAACGAAGTCATTTTACATGCGCATTGTCAGCAGAAGGCTATCTCCTCTTCAGCGAGTACCATAGAAATGCTCTCAATACCAACTAATTACAAAGTAACCGAAATTCCCTCCGGCTGCTGTGGCATGGCCGGGTCATTCGGTTATGAGAAGGAGCATTATGATATTGCAGCCAGGATAGGCGAGCTGGCTCTTTTTCCTGCCGTAAGGGCAGCCGGCGAAAGTGTACTAGTTGCTGCTCCGGGAACCAGCTGCAGGCATCACATCAAGGATAGCACCGGAAGGCTTGCAAAGCATCCGGTTCAGATATTGTATGAGGCGTTGAAGAAATAGGATGCAAGTTGCTGGTTGCGTGGTGGCCCCCCCTGGGGGTCAGGGGTGAGGGCGGAAGTTGCTGGTTGCGGGTTCCTTGTTTCTGGTTAATCGGTAAATTTAAAGTCATCTGCGTCTTTGAGGACCGGGAATTTCTTCCGGAAATCAGATAGTTCTTTCATGGAGATAACAGCAGTTATTACCCCTTCTTTGTTTTTATCAGTGCTTCCTATTATTTCTCCTTTGGGATTGATTATCAGTGAATCGCCGCAGTACCTGATACCTGTGCCGTCGGTCCCGACCCTGTTTGCACCAGCCACATAGCACTGATTTTCAATTGCTCTTGCCTTCAGGAGGGCAATCCACACATCCCTCCTTGCCTCCGGCCAGTTGGCTGAGTTTATCAGCAGGTCATAATCATTCCGGTTTCTGCTCCATACCGGAAATCTGAGGTCGTAGCATATGTTGGGGCATATCCCTGCATCCCTGAATTTCAAAGTGACTCTCTCTGTTCCCCGGGAAAACGACTTTTCTTCACCGGACATAACAAAGAGATGTCTTTTATCGTATGACCATGATCTGCCTTCAGGTGTCACCATTATCCAGCGGTTAAGGAACCGGCCCTTCTCTTTCACTATATAGCTACCGCAAATGCCATATTTCCCTTTGACAGCAAGATTTAACAACCACCTGTACGTTTCAGACAGAGGCTCCTCGAATAGTTTTTCAGGGTTCATGGAAAACCCTGTTGTAAACATTTCAGGAAGGATAACGATGTCCGTATCGGGATCAACATCAGACATCAGGCGTTCTATCTCTCTGAAATTCGCTGTTTTGTCTTCCCATGCCAGATTAAGCTGAATGATTGAGATTTTCATGATTTTGAAAAAAAAAGTACAGGTTGTCCTGCCTGTACTTTAAATATTTGTCGTTTTAGAAATTATTTCTCTTCAAGTGAGCTGTAATAATCATTCAGGATTCCTGATACCAGGGGTTTGTAGTAGAGCCAGAAGAAGCGTCTGAAGTCGTCGGGATCTTTGGAATAAAAGATTCCTTTCAGCTTGTCGGCGCCCTTGAACCTGGATGTCCAGACCGGTAGGTTTGCAGTTGTGAAGTCGCCTGAGAAATAGTAGGTATTCTGGAATTCCGGCTCCTGGATAACAGCCGGAAATGAATTATCGAGCCCGTAGGTGATAAGCAATGTGTCGGCCAGGGCAGTGGTTCCAAGCTGAAATTCGGAGATCACGATATTCTCGTGCGGCTCAATTATATCGAACCATTCTCCGAAAGGAATTGATGAGGGAAGTTTATACTTTGTGCAATAAGCAGAATCGGTAACGATCTGAACCGGCAGTTCATTCACATGTGTACCCTGCTCAAGGACAATAATTGATCTGTCGCGCAGAAGTACCACACCCGGTTTATTAAAGGTCCACGGTTTCTTGTATTGTTTACGGTACATTGCAGTCATCCATACAGGGAAATCCTCACTGAGGGTATCGAGGGATGTGAAGTATTTGCCCGTCCATCCTGAATACTTTATCCCAAGTCTCTCCTGTATCCTGTACGAATCATATTCTGCAGTCGGATAATCAAATGAATTATACTCGAGAATAACCAGTTTATTTCTGTCTTTCATTTCCTTTATCAGAAAATTATCTGTGTTATTCAGAGCACCATAAAGCTTCCTTGATCTCCGGCTTTTATTTATTCCCTGGTACCAGTCATTGAAGAAAACTCCATATGTATCTGTAAAGTAGATCGCATCAATTGAATCTGCGATATTTATTACATTTGCAAGACGATATTCATTTCTGTCCCAGGTTCTGGCCTTCTTAGGACGTGTAGGCATGAAACCGTAATAGTCCTTGGTGTATGAATAGCTTGTCTTATTCTCTTTTTTGACAAACCTGTCGGACGTCAGAACCCAGTTCAGTGACTTATGCTTTTCCCGTTCAAACGATGACACGGTTTTGTCAACGATGAAAATATCCATGGGCTTTTTGGTCTGGAAAGTCCATCGGAGCAGGTTGATTACCGGCAGAGCAAGAAGTACTACCAGGATAATAATTACGATAAGCAGAGGTTTTTTCATAACTGAATTAGTATCTGAAAGTATTCAAGTATATCACGCGATCGTAAAAAAACTCAAAATCAATTGTTAAATGTATTAATTTATTTTTTCCCGTGAAAATAAATTTGGAGCAATTTAGTAAAAATTAATTAACCGCAAAAACCCTTAATATCCGCAGGCGGTGTTATCTCCCCTTTTGTCTGCACTTCCTGCCAGTCTTCCATCAGGCAATATCTGTATTGCGTTAACCCTACCTAATGCCTGGCGCGGACGTATTTCATGCCCTAATTCTTTAACCTTCAATAAAGTTAGACTGTCTATGCCTCCGGTTTCATAGCTTAAATATGCAGGCAGCCACTGATGGTGAAACCTTCCTGTGTCAACGGCTTCACTGATGACCATATTGTGGTCAATCACATTAATAATTACCTGAAATACCGATGTCGGTATAGTGGAACCGCCGGGGGAACCAGCCACCAGAAAAAGTTTTCCTTCTTTTTCAACAATAACCGGAGTCATTGAGCTCAGCATCCTTTTTCCCGGTTCTATTGCATTGGCATCGCCGCCTGTAAGTCCGAATATATTCGGGAAGCCCGGTTTGACCGAGAAATCATCCATTTCATTATTAAGGAAGAATCCTGCTCCGTCGACAATAATGCCGCTGCCGTATGTGTTGTTAAGGGTTGTGGTAACAGCCACTGCATTGCCCGATGCATCAACTACCGAATAGTGTGTTGTCTCATCGCTTTCATATACTGAGAGCTTTCCTGCACTTATCTCCTCCGGCAGGGATGCCTTTTTGTCGTTGAAATCATCAAGTCTTTTCTTCAGGTATTCACGGTCAATCAATCCCTCAACGGGAACATCTACAAAATCGGGATCGCCTGAATATGCGGCACGGTCGGCAAAAGCTCTTTTTTCGGCTTCGGCAATAAGATGTATACTTGCAGGCGAGTGAAATCCCCACTCCTTCAGGGGGTATGGTTCAACCATACCGAGGAGCTGAAGCAGTATAATCCCGCCACCTGAAGGGGGCGGTAAGGTAATCAGTTTGAAGCCTCGGTATCCGGCAATCAGAGGCTTACGGAAAACCGATTCATAGTCATCAAGGTCGTCCTGCGTTATTAATCCTCCTCCCCTCTTCATCTCTTCAAGTATCATTTCAGCAGTTTTTCCTGAATAGAATCCATCCCTTCCGGTATCCCTTATCCGTATAAGTGTCTCAGCCAGATCCGGTTGTCTCAGAGTGTCTCCCTCTTTCCATTCTGTATCGCTGACGAAAGCCGGTCTGTTCAGGTTCTTCGCAATAAAATATTCCCTGTTTGCATTAAGCGACCTGGCCTGTTCACCGGTAAGAATGTACCCATTTTCAGCCAGGCCGATCGCAGGCTGAATTACCTTACTGAAATCAAGTTTCCCATATTTCGAATGAATTATGACCAGGCCGTCCACTGAGCCGGGCACACCGGCAGCAAGATGTGTCTCGGTGCTTGATCCTTCCGCTACATTGCCGTTTTCAGCCAGGTACATATTGCGTGAAGCAGCAGCTGGCGCCTTTTCCCTGAAGTCGATAACATCTACAGAACCATCGTTCATCCTGATGACCATAAAACCTCCACCGCCTAGATTCCCGGCCTCGGGGTAGCATACTGCAAGGGCAAATCCTGTGGCAACAGCCGCATCAGCTGCATTGCCTCCTTCCATGAGGATTTGAAGACCTGTCTGCGAACCCTGGGGATGCGCTGAAACAACCATCCCATGCTCAGAAATTATGTTTCGACCTTCATAAGTCTCTCTTGAAGTATTCCGTCCTGTACCAGAGCATGAGGCAAGGGTCAGAATAAAAACCGGAAGTGCAGGATATAGTTTCATCATGTGTTCTGTTAATAATGACTTCAAATTTATCAAAATGGATGCATATACAATGTTGCTGGTTGCTTGTTGCTGGTTGCTTGTTGCTGGTTGATGGTTGCTGGTTGCTGGTTATTTTAATTAAATTTACGGGAAATTGATTTTATGTTGTCGAATCAACCGCTGGCAGAGAGGCTGAGGCCGAAGGACCTGGATGAGTTTTGCGGACAGGATCACCTGGTTGGCAAAAATGCCGTGCTGAGAAAGGCAATTGAATCCGGAAACATACCTTCATTCATATTATGGGGACCTCCCGGCGTAGGAAAAACAACCCTGGCAAGGATCATTGCGAATACGCTGAAGCGGCCATTTTTCCACCTCAGTGCTGTGCATTCAGGTGTAAAGGATGTCAGGGAAACCATCGATAAAGCCAAAAAACAGCAGTTCTTCAATCAGCCCAATCCCATTCTCTTCATCGATGAGATTCACCGGTTCAACAAATCGCAGCAGGATTCGCTTCTGAGCGCGGTTGAGCAGGGAACCATTACCCTTATCGGGGCAACAACTGAAAATCCTTCCTTCGAGGTGATATCCCCTCTCCTGTCGCGCTGCCAGGTTTATGTGATGAATTCTCTCAGCAAGAATGAGCTTCTGGAGTTGATGAACAGGGCGGTTAAAAAAGATGTTTACCTGGTTTTATACGATATAGAGATAGCAGAATATGAAGCACTTATGAGATTTTCCGGCGGCGATGCACGGAAGCTCTTCAACGCACTTGAACTGGTTGTTGCCTCAGAAGCTGATTCTGCAGGCTCGAAGAAGATAGTCATCACCGATGAAAAGGTGCTGAACCACGTACAGAAGAATCTTGCCCTGTACGACAAAAACGGCGAACAGCACTATGATATCATATCTGCCTTCATCAAGTCGCTAAGGGGAAGCGATCCGAATGCAGCGGTTTACTGGCTCGCCCGGATGGTGGAAGGCGGCGAAGATCCGCTTTTCATCGCCAGGAGGATGGTGATACTGGCAGCGGAGGATATAGGGCTTGCGAATCCGAATGCACTGCTGATGGCGCATACGTGCTTTGAGGCAGTCAATGTGATCGGGTGGCCCGAATCGAGGATCATCCTTTCCGAAGCAGCAGTATACCTGGCAACATCGTCAAAAAGCAATGCGTCATATATGGCGATTGAAAATGCGTGTGGGGCAGTCAGGGAGAAAGGCGATTTGCCCGTTCCGCTTCACATACGGAATGCACCGACCAGACTGATGAAGGATTTAGGTTACCATAAGGATTATAAATACACTCACAGCTATGAGGGTAACTTTATTAAAGAAAATTATCTCCCTGACGAAATCAAAGGAACCAAATTCTATGATCCGGGAACAACTCCAAAAGAAGAGGAGATAAGAAAGAGACTCAGGAATCTCTGGAACGATATATACGATTATTAGGTAGTTCTTATCCTTGGTTCTCTTATTCTTTTCCTTTGTGCTCTTGGTGGTTAAATGATTTTCTAGTTCTTAACCACGAAGGACACAAAGTACGCACGAAGAGCACTAAGGAAAACCAATATCTGATTATTTTTTTTATACCTCTTTCTATAGTAAATTTAACAGATGTACATTATTTGAATATGACAGAAATATTTTTTTAACTTTACGATTGAATGAATAAAGGCGGAATAAATATTCCCGGTATCAGAAATACGGAATCCGGTAATTTCCTTCTGATCGCTGGTCCCTGTGTTATTGAAAGCCATGATGTAGTTTTTGAAACTGCCTCACGGCTTGCTGAACTCGCTGAAAAACACAAGCTTCCTTTTGTATTCAAATCATCATACCGCAAAGCCAACCGTTCAAAAATAGATTCATTCTCTGGCATCGGCGATGAGAAAGCGCTTGGGATACTTGCCCTGGTAAAAGAGAAATTCGGTGTTCCTGTCATAACTGATATCCATAATCCCAATGAAGCTGAGTTGGCAGCTGCCTATGTTGACATCCTGCAGATCCCGGCATTCCTCTGCAGACAGACCGACCTTCTTGTTGCAGCTGCAAAGACAGGCAAATGGGTTAATATAAAGAAAGGGCAGTTTCTTTCGGGTTCATCAATGAAGTTCGCGGTCCAGAAGGTCAGGGATTCAGGCAATAACAACATAATGCTTACCGACCGGGGAAATATGTTCGGTTACCAGGACCTGGTAGTGGATTTCAGGAACATCCCCGAGATGCAGAAAATAGGGGTTCCCGTGATTATGGATATCACTCATTCGCTACAGCAGCCAAACCAGGAAGCTGGCGTGTCGGGAGGTATACCAGAGATGATAGAGACCATAGGTAAAGCAGCGATCAGTGTCGGGGCCGATGGTATCTTCATCGAAACTCATCCCGATCCCGGATCAGCAAAATCTGACGGAGCCAATATGCTGAAGCTAAACGATATGGATAAACTATTGACCAGGCTCGTTGCACTAAGGAAAACGATAAATTCATTTTAAACCAAAACATTAATTTTAAATTTTATGAAAAGATTATTTTTGATTACAGCATGCTTTATTGCGGCTGTTACTGTTAATGCCCAGTCTCTTGAAGAGATTGTAAAGAAATACTCTGCTGCCAATAAAATTGACCAGATATCGGGCAAACAGACCATCAAGATCACTGCAAACACATCGATGATGGGAATGGAAATGCCAATGGAAATGTGGATGAAAAAGCCGAACAAGATCAAAACTGTTACCAACATGGGAGGCCAGGAAATGATACAGGTGTTTGACGGGGAGAAAGGTTATGTGGTTAATCCTATGACGGGATCAGCTGAGCCGGTTGAGATGACAGCAGAGCAGGTTGCGGATGTCCAGCGAAACAACATTTTCCATAATTACATGGAAACTTATCTTAAGAACGGACAACTGGCCCTTGAAGGAGAAGAGAGTGTGAACGGGAAACCAGCTTTCAAAGTCAAGGCTACCCTTGGCAACGGTACCACTGCCAACCTCTTCATTGACAAACAATCATACCTTCTTATAAAGACAGCCACTGACATAACCCAGGGAGGAATGGCCATGACTCTTGAAGCAATCCCTTCAGAATATACCGATAACAATGGCGTTTTCCTGCCGATGAAAACTACCACTACCGTAAGCGGGATGGAAATCATTACAACCTTCACAAAAATTGAGGTTGATGTGCCGATTGACGATAGTGTGTTTAAGATTAAATAAATGATTTAACATCTTGAAGATACGTTGCATGCAACGTATTTACAAATAACAGGGACGCAAAATTTTGCGTCCTTGTTATTTTTGCAGCCGGCCTGTAAGCCGGGTTCTGTTGAATTCCATCATTTATCTTGTCACGTCATTGCTGGCGTGATCATACGACCCACCCCCCGGCATCGGACGAGCAGTCCTCAGCGCCGGTATACATGGTCTTTCAACCCATGAGGTGTACGGCTCCCCGGGTCACCCCGGTAACCGGTGAGCTCTTGCCTCGCCTTTTCACCCTTTCCCTTCGCCTTCGCTCAGGGCGGTTATTTTCTGTTACACTGCTATACCCTCGCGGATATCTTCCCGTTAGGAAGCATGGTGCTCTGTGTTGCCCGGACTTTCCTTCCCGACTTCGCAATGCTCAGTACGGGACGATGGAACAGCCTGCTGCGCCACAAAGTTACAAATATTTGCCGGAATGGAAAATTGGTTATTTTTACGGCACAACGGCGCAAGGGTACAATGGCATGAAGAGGATTACTGAAATAAAGATTGAGGATTACGATTATGAGCTTCCTGAAGATAGGATAGCGCAGTTTCCCTCTGAGGAGAGGGACACATCACGGCTGCTGTTATATAATAAAGGTAAGATCTCAGATGACCTCTTCAGAAATGTCAGCAATCATCTGCCGGAAAAATCAGTTCTGGTCCGCAATAATGCCCGGGTAATAAGGGCAAGGCTTCATTTCATCAAGGAGACCGGGGCAGTGATCGAAATACTTTGCCTGGAGCCGCTCTCCCCAGGGGATTATGAACGGGTATTCAGTTCATCAGGGCCTGTGGAGTGGAAATGTATAGTCGGCAACCTGAAAAAATGGAAAAAGGGAATCCTGACAGCGGGGTTTGACCATAACGGAAAGCGATACAATCTCATTTCAGAAAGAAAGTCACCCGAGGGAGATGCCTGGAGGATACTATTCAGATGGGACCATCCGGGGATTACTTTCGGAGAGGTGCTGGAGTTATACGGCCGACTGCCCCTGCCACCGTATGTAAGACGGGAGGATATGGAGGAAGATTACACAAGGTACCAGACCATCTATTCAAAAAACGAAGGTTCGGTTGCTGCGCCGACCGCCGGACTTCATTTTACGGATGGAGTGTTGAAGAGCATACGTGAAAAGGATATTAAAACTGTTGAGGTGACCCTGCATATTGGCGCGGGTACTTTCATGCCGGTCAGGGAAGAAGATATTTCGCGGCATGAGATGCACCGTGAAAAGTTCCTGATTGCGAGAGAGAGCCTGGAAGATATCCTGGCAGGAATTGACAGTCTGATCGCCGTAGGTACTACGAGCGTCAGAACTCTGGAAAGCCTTTACTGGCTGGGCATAAAAGCCAATCAAGATACTGACAGGGCAGTTCAAAATCCGGAAGTTGATCAATGGAAATGGACTCGCGAACAAAAAATTATAAGTCCTTTCGAATCGCTAAGTGCCCTGTTGAGGGTTATGGACAAACATAAACTCCGGTATCTCAACGCTTCCACAAGATTGATGATTATTCCGGGATACAGGTTCAGGATGATCAAAGGCATGATCACAAATTTTCATCAGCCGCGGAGTACTTTGCTCCTACTGGTTTCTGCATGGGTCGGAGAAGACTGGAAGAGGGTCTACAGTCATGCCATGGAAAACGGCTACAGGTTTTTAAGTTATGGCGATGCTTCAATATTGTTATGAACCAGGGTCGCATATTACAGCGAAATGACCTTTGATATTAAATTGGATTTTTGTTATTTAGCGCCAGAATTATCTCAGATGGAGGAAAACAGAATTTTGCAGCAGATGCAAGCCGCTATAAGGTTCTTCATGGCTTTATTTTACCTGGGGGCAGGAATCTTCATGCTCTTCTTTGCTGATAACTTTCGGATAAACAGTGCTTTGCTGCAATTAGTTGGCGGCATATTCCTGCTGTATGGCATATACAGGATCTATACATCCGTGACCAGTATTTACAGGCTGTTTTTTTCAAGAGATACTGATCAGGAGTGATCCGGGGTTTCCTGATAACATTTATACCTGTGATACCCATACTGGCACGCACTTTGCAGTGCTGTTGATGATAGAATTATTAATATTATGGACAGGATCATAACAAGATTTAATCAAAATTTTATTATTATTGCGTGCCGTAACTTATCTGTTGCCAACATCGTGAAAGTGAAGAGATCATTTATAAAATCACAGTTTTCAGGAACCCCGGCGCTGCTGATTGTATTATCGCTTACGCTTTTTTCCTGCAAGGGCGGAACTAAGGAGCTTGATGAAACACCTACCCGGGGCGATATCAGGATAATAGCTGATGAATCATTCCAGCCGCTGGTCGATACTGAGGTTTTTACATTTACACAGCTCTATACCAGTGCAAGGATCAAACCCCTGTACAAGCCTGAGTTCGATGTGATAAATGACTTCATGAATGATTCGGCAAAAGTTATTGTTACCAGCAAAAGACTTTCAGACGATCAGATAAAGTACCTCCGGGATTCGCTCATTGTCGCAAGGACAATTTCATTTGCCTGGGATGCGCTTACACTGGTGACCAATAAGGGGAATAATGATACTCTGCTGAAATATAACGATGTAAGGGATGTCTTCCTGGGAATCAAGAATGAATGGAAGGATCTTGATCCAAAATCAGATCTTGGCACCATCCGTGTAATTTTTGACAATACGAAGTCGGGCAACATCAGATATTTCAAGGAGCTATTTGAGATAGAAGGCAATCTTCCTGCTAACTTCTTCGCAGTAAACAGCAACCTGGATGTAATAGATTTTGTCACAAGAAACCCTGATGCACTGGGTATTGTGAGCAAGAACTGGATAAGTGATAAAGACGATCCCCAGAGCAGACGGTATATAAAAAAGGTTAATGTAACAGGAATATCCAAGCAGTATATAAATGATGGATCGTATTACAGGCCTGATCAGGGTTCTATTGTCACCAAAGACTACCCGTTTGTAAGGGAAATCTATCTCATCTCACGTGAAACATTCAGTGGTCTGGGTTCGGGATTTATACAGTGGGGTCACTTCGCATCCAGGACAGACGATTGTACTAAAATCAGGTTTGGCACCAGCTACGATGCCCATTAGGCTTGTGCAGATAAAAACAGAATAGGTTAGAAGAAAAAGGTTTAAGGTTTAAAGTTTATATTAAAATTAGGTTAGGAAAATAAAAAATTTGTATAATTGACGTCAAAATAAAAATTTAGCTATGAAACGTTCGATCTTCAAAAAGGGTTTATTTCTTTCAGCACTCCTTACGGGGATGGCTGCAAATATTGTTGCGCAGGATTTGAATTCTGCATTGCTGCTCACAAAGAGCGAGCAGTATGATAAAGCCGGTGAAATGCTGCAGCAGCTGATACAGAAAGAACCATCAAATGCCAAGTATTATTTTTACCTCGGGGAGAATTCCATTCTTGAGTATTATGCGGATACAATCTCCAACTCATTTTCTCTTGCAATGAACAATGCGAAGGATATTTTCCAGAAAGGCGTAAATGCAAATGCAAACGATCCGCTCAACTATGCGGGCCTTGCCAAAATTGCCTTTCTGACCGACGACAACCGTACGGCTGATGAGATGCGTGCCAAGGCCAGGAGCTTCCTCCTTCCCTACAAAAAGATAAAGAAGATCGTTCCTCCGGCAAAAGAATATGCTTTTGTGCTGGCCAAAATAGCAGAATCGTACATTGACATGAATGAACGCAAGGTTGATACGGCCCTTGCCCTTCCATTTATAAGGCAGGCGGTTACGATTGATTCCAAAAACCCAGAGATATTTCTCATAGCCGGAGATATTTATATTCTTGGGAATGATGGTTCAAACGCGATAAGGAATTATAATCTGGCTCAGTTTGCTGATCCGAATTCGCCTACTGCCGCAATGAAGATCGGAAGCATTTATGTGAGAGGGAAAAGCCTGACTGCTGCCGTACCCTATTTTGAAGAGGCGATAGGACTGGATGCCAATTATGCTCCGGCTTACAGGGAGCTTGGCCAGCTTTACTGGATGGCACAGAGACTTGAACAGTCAAAAGAAAACTACAGGAAATACCTTGACCTGAGTGCCGGAAATATTCCAGCTCAGACCAGGTATGTCACTTCACTTTTCTATGCGGGTGACTATACCGAGGTGATCAAACAGATTGAGGAGATCCTCGCTGTTGACGATTCAAGGGCATTCCTGAACCGTCTTGCCGGATATTCATACTATGAAATGAAAAACCCCGATTACAGCAAGGCGCTTACATATATGGATGAGCTCTTCAGAAAGGTATCTGCGGAGAGAATTCTGTGGAAGGATCATCACTACCTTGCAAGGATACTGATGAAGAAAAATCAGAATTACCCGAAGCTTCTTGCTGAACTGGAAGGGCTGGAACAGCAGCTTGAAAAGGAAAAATCGCGGTATGCTTCTGCCACTGCAGCCAACAAACCAAAGATCAAGCCGTCAGTTGATGACCTTACAGCCAGAGTTGCCTCCCTGAAGGCTGAGATCAGCGATGCGGAAAAAGAGCTTGACAGGGGATTCAGTGAATATGGTAAAGTACTTGAGATGAAGCCCCAGGACAAGGGTGTCCTGAGCGAGATGGCTCTATACTATAACACATACAAGCGCTATGAAAAAGCCGCTCAGACATGGTTCAGGCTTGTCGATCCGGCCAAAGAAAAACCTGAAGAATTCATGCAGATCGGAAGGGCTTTTTACAACGCGAATAATCTCAAAACTGCTGATTCAGTATTCAACCTGGTGGTCAGCAAATGGCCTGATTACATACAGAGTTATGTCTGGATCGGAAGGACATATTCCAAGATGGATCCTGATTCCAGGCTAGGGCTCGCAAGACCTAAATTTGAAAAGGTACTCAATGTTGCAAAGGCTGATTCCCTGAAGAATGATACTGAAATAGCAGAAGCATGCGGATATCTGGCTTATTTCCACATGATAAGTGACAGCTATACGCAGTCAAAAGCTTACTGGAACAGGTTGATAAACCTGAATCCTGATAATAAGGAGTCCATTATCAGAGGCTATAATGGACTCGGACAACTTGAGTCGAGGATGATTTCAAGTGAAAAAACGAACGAAGGAAGACTTCCCTGGCTGGCAAGAGCGGCTGATGCTTATAACAAGATACTTGCTTTAGATCCGGACAATGCTTCAGCAAAAAGCCAGTTAAACTGGGTTCATGATTATGAAGCTCAGATCAGAAAAGGTATAAATCCTAATGAGATAAAAGGTGTAATAAAGGATGCTGCTTCCGGACAGGCGATTGCCTATGCATCAATCAGGGTTAAAGACACGGCAGCCGAAAACCTTTCAAACACGAAGGGTGAATATAAGTTCGAAATTCCCAATGGATCTGAAGTGCTGATAATCAGCGCTAAAGGTTATGTTATGAAAGAGGTTCCCATTACGAAGTCAAGGGTTTATAACGTCTCACTGGAGAAATAATTTAAACCGGCTGGAGGAAGCTTACTGGATTTATTTTAGGGTATCAGGCTGGTTGACGGTCTTTTTGTCAGGGATATTAAGCTAATCCTGCAAAAAAGGTTAAGAATAATTTATTATGTTGTGTAAAATATACAATTGATAATATATATATTTGCGAAATAACAAATCTTAAACCTAAACAAATCGATAAAATGAGTAAACAAGGAAGTACATTCAAAGATGCGCTGCAGAATATTTTCGCAGCCAGCGCTATTATCATTGCTTATGTAGTAAGTAAGCTGTTGTTTGAAATGGTTATGGGAAATCCTATTAATTTCGAAGGCGGTAATCCTAAGGGACATGCACTTGAGGGGAATTTTCTCGGGATCATATATAAAGGTGGTCAGATCGTTCCTATTCTTATGACATGCGTACTTGCCCTTATTATCTTTGTTATTGAAAGGTTAATAACCCTTACAAGGGCAAAAGGCAAAGGCAGATTAAACGTATTTGTCCGTAATCTTCAGACTCTTCTCAATGAAGATAAAATTGAAGAAGCCATTGAAGCCTGTGACAAACAGAAAGGTTCCCTTGCAAACGTTATGAGAGCAGGGCTGGGACGTTACCGTGACCTGCAGCAGGACAAGGAACTTGAGAAGGACCAGAAGATCCTCTCGATCCAGAAATCATTCGAGGAAGCTACAGCACTTGAGCTGCCGATGCTTTCAAAGAACATGGTTATCTTCTCTACCCTTGCATCAATATCCGTGCTCATCGGGCTGATCGGAACGGTTCTCGGTATGATCCGTGCTTTCGCCGCCCTTGCCCAATCCGGCGCACCTGATTCACTTGCCCTTTCACAGGGAATATCCGAAGCTCTTGTTAATACAGCTTTCGGTATTACAGGTTCAACCCTGTCAATAATTGCTTTTAACTTTTTCTCATCCAGTATTGACTCATACACCTTCAAGATTGATGAAGCAGGTTTCAGCCTGACGCAGAATTTCGCTGCTTCACTGAAGAATAAATAGTAATGAATCTTTTGGTTTAATATCACAAAAAAAAAGAGAAGATGCCAAAGATCAAATTACCAACCAAGACTCCCCACATCGACATGACGCCGATGGTTGACACATTTGCTGTAGTGCTCACATTTCTGCTGCTCACTACGACAATGAGGCAGCCTGAACCGGCAAATGTTGATACGCCCTTTTCAATATCAGAGACACCGACACCTGATTTCAATGCAATGACGTTCCTGCTTTCTCCTGATGGCAAGGTATTCATGAATTTTGATAACGGACACGATACCATACTGAAATACAGGCCTAAAATCCTGGTCGAGATGGGAAAAAGATACGGTATTGAATTCAATGAATTTGAGCAGAGGGAGTTTGAAAAATATCCGTCCTCGATGGGCGTTCCGATTACACAGATGAAGGAGTTCCTGAACACCAAGGAAGCGGCAGGCAGGAAGAACTTTCAGACAGGCATCCCAATGGATTCAACTGATAATCAGCTGGCCATGTGGATCCAGTTTGCACGTACGGTGAATCCCAGTATCCAGGCCTGTATCAAAGGCGACTCAAAAACGGAATTCCCCGTTGTCAAGCGAGTTCTCGATATACTGCAGGAGCTGAATGTTAAAAGGTTCAGTCTGATTACCAACCTTGAAGGAGCAAAAATTAACTTAGAAGAAATACAACAGTGAGATGGCAGAAGTTATAGTTGAGGAAAAAGGAAAAGGCGGGAAGAGAAAAGCGAAGAAGCATCCACCGCATCTGGACATGACACCTATGGTTGACCTGATGTGTCTGCTGATCACATTCTTTATGTTGACTACTGCATTATCCAAGGCAAAGGTTATGGATATCACTCTTCCTGACAGGCTTACTGACCCGAATCAGAAAGCACCTTTAATTGCAGCCAGCCGCACCCTGAATATCATTCTCGGTCCGGAAAATAAAATATACTGGTATCCCGGAACAGTTAAGGCGGAAGACTACAACAACCTTCCCCCTGTATTTGAAACAGATTTCAGTGCCACAGGTATCCGTCAGCTGCTTCTTGACAGAAACAGAGCTCTGTTCAGGAAAATAGATGATTTCAGACAGCAGGTGATTTCAGGGAAGATTAATATCTCGCAGGATTCGACTGAAAGTGCAATTAGAAAACTGAAGACTGATGATGATACCGGCCCGATAGTGCTCATAAAAGCCTACAAGGAGGCCAATTACGGGAATTTCGTCGATATTCTTGATGAAATGAATATCTGCGGTATTGCCCGTTGTCCTTTCGTTGACATAGCATGGTATGAAGAAAAAATGGTGGAGGCTGCCGCAGGCATTGCCGCCACTACAACTGCTTCATCAAATTAACTGTAACCCTTAAAGAAAATGGCAACAGAAAAAATCAAAGCACCTGCCTTCGATGACATAGTCTTCGAGATAAGGAACAAGGAGTACGGAGCTTACAAGTTGCGTAAAAGATACAGCCGCAATGTGCTTATTGCAACACTAATCGGAGTTATAATTCTCTCCACGGCAATTATCACACCCTATCTTAACGCCAAGGCTGCCGAAAGCAGAACGAAAAGGGCTGAGAGACAGGTGGAGATAAAGATGGAGAACCTGGATCAGCCGACAGATGTTGTCGCTCCTCCTCCTCCTCCTCCCCCTCCTCCTCAGGAATCTGTGCAACAGGCTAAGTACGTTCCTCCTGTGGTTGTTGACTCAATTAAGCCGGAAGATGCTGTTGAGCTTATGACAGCTGATGAGGCAGCAGTTGAGATACAGAACGAAGAGGTTGTTGAATATGTTGAACCGGTCAATGAAGAGGTTCAGGAAGAAGAAGCCGAACCCGAACCCTTTGTGGTTGTTGAAGAGATGCCGATGTTCCCGGGGGGTGATCCTGCACTTCTGGCATACATTGCCGAGCATACACAATACCCGGAAGTTGCAAAGGAAAACAACATACAGGGAAGAGTTATTGTAAGGTTCTGCGTTACATCCAAAGGCGGTGTAAACCAGGTAAGTGTTCTCAAAGGTGTTGATCCCGAACTCGATGCTGAAGCAATCAGGGTCGTTCAATCACTTCCTCCGTTTAAGCCGGGTAAGCAGGGCGGAAAACCAGTACCTGTATGGTACATGGTGCCCATTACCTTCACACTTAAGTAATATCGATTTTTGATTATATGAAAGGGGCTTATTGTGAAGCCCCTTTTTTATTTCTGTAACCAGATTGCTTCGTCCTCCTTCGTCAGACTCGCAATGACAGTAATTCCTTTTGTAAAAGACTTACAAAATCTTCAATATCCTCCTCTGTCGTATCCCAGCTGGTCATCAGCCTGTATTCAGGAGTCTCCTCGTTCCATGAATAAAAGAAGTACTTATCCATAAGCTTCCCTGCCACATCCTTCGGCATTATCACAAACACCCCGTTCGATTCAACTGCCTGCGTAATGGTAACACCCTCTATACCCCTTATCTTTTCTTCAAGCAGAGCGGCCATGGCATTTGCATGAGAAGCACATTTTTTCCACAGGTCGTTGCGGAAGTAAGCAATAAACTGTGCTGAGATGTACCTCATCTTGGATGCGAGCTGCATTCCCTGCTTCCTGATATATTTGAATCCGTCTGTGAGTCCCGGACTTAGGAAACAAACAGCTTCACCGTACATCATTCCGTTTTTGGTGCCTCCGAATGATAGTATATCAACCCCGGCATCAGTCGTGAAAGCCCGGAAAGGAAGGTTTAGCGAAACAGCTGCATTTGCTATTCGGGCGCCGTCAATATGAAGCAGCATGTCGCGGGAATGGGCAAAATCAGCAATGGCCCTTATTTCGTCAATGCTATAAACTGTTCCCATCTCAGTTGATTGCGTAATTGAGATCACTTTAGGCTGAGAATGGTGTTCAAAATCGAACCCGTGCATATGCTTCCTCAACATGCCCGGGGTTAATTTACCGTCAGGTGTGTCAACAGTAAGAACCTTGCACCCGGTGAATTTCTCAGGGGCGCCGCATTCATCCTGCTCAAGATGGGCTGTAAAAGCAGTTACAACAGAGTTATACGAGCGCGTTACGCCGCATATGCCAAGCACATTGGCTGCCGTCCCGGTAAATACAAAATATATTTCTGCATCACCGCCCAGGTGCTCTCTGAACAGTTGTGTGGCCTGGCTTGTATAAATATCCGATCCATAGCCTGTAACATGACCTGAATTTGCTTTTTCTATCTCCCTGAGGATATCAGGGTGGACACCGGCATTATTATCGCTTGCAAAGCCTCTTTTCAGGTTATCCTTTCCCATTTTGCTTCACAATATTGCTCATGTATTCGCGCGCAAGGCTGACCTGCTCGTTAACAACTTCAATTCCTGCATAAGTATGATCCTCATTGAGAACGTTATGGCAAAGCTCGAATGTAAAGTACCCCTTATAGCCGATCTCACTCATAAGCTTAAGATAATGAGCATAATCAGGAGTTTTTCCTCCGGCATAATAATCGAGTACCCTTGGCTGTATGGTGCCATTTGCATCGCGATAATACTCTCCGCCAAAATGAGAATGAACCTGGAGGTTGCCTACTGTTCTGACAGCATTTGCCACATATTCCTTATCGTGATTCTCAAATATAGGCAGATCGAGGCATACCTTTAGCCAGGGCGAATTCACTTCTTTCACAAGGTCAAGTGTATCTTTCCATCCCCTGATCAGTGGGGCATGGTTCTGAAGTGCCATGACGATACCGGACTCCTCTCCCATTTTCGCTGTTTCCCTGAGACCATCCTTGACAAAATTGTAGCGGTCGAGCCTGGTTGTGAACGGATATTGACGCTGGAAGGTATAGAAGTCTGCGCCCCTGACAAGATCATAAGTACCGATCCCCTCATGTATGGGTACGCCCGGCCAGGCTGCAAAGAGCCTTACAAATTTTGCTCCAAGATCCTTTGCGAGCCTGGCGGTTTCGCGGACCATCAGAAGCTGGCACTCCCTGTGCTCAGGAACAGGACTTGAGAAATCGTTGTTGGCAGCAACACATGGCATCTCAAGGTTGTATTTTGCCATTGAATTCTTCATGGCATCTCTCTTACGCTGGTCAATATCCATGGGGTTTCCCATGGGGCGCTTGTTGTCAAGTTCAACGCCGTCAAATCCGAATTCCCTGGCTTTTATGCACAATTCGTCAAAAGTAAGGGAAGCACCCTTATACCAGATACCTCCGTAGCTGATAGAATACAAGCCAAGCTTAATGTCAGCAGGTTTGGTCTGCGTTGATGTCTCAGAACCTTTTTCATCATTAAGTGTATTTTTTACACTTCCCAGGACAGCAGCTCCTGCAGCCGCTCCCGAAGTTTCGATAAATTTTCTTCTGTTCATAATAAAAGAATTAAAATATTATTACCTGATCTTTGAACCTCTTACCGCAAAGAAAGTAATGTAAGCATAATATACGAATAAGCAGCAGACAGCCACTATGAGACCCGCTCCCCGCTGAATGGCACCCATCATTATCGGAAGCAGGGCGGCTCCTATCACCGACGTTGCAATAACACCGGAACCAACCTTTGAGTGAGGGCCCAGATCCTCCAGTGAAAGGTTATAAATACATGGCCACATGATCGAATGCATCAGTCCGGTACCAAGGAAAAGCACAAGGGCAATCCGTTCAAAACCCAGACCCCCCAGGACAATTGAGAGCAGAAGCATAACAGCCCCGATTACCGCATTGAAGCTGAGTATCTGGCGGGCTGAGAATTTACGGAGTATAAATATGCCTGCAATACGGCCTACCATGAGTCCAGCCCAGTAATATGCCAGCATCCGCGTTCTCATATCACCATTAAAGGAAAATCCCAGCTTGTCGGAGTAATCAGCAAAGAAGCTGGGTATGCCTATCTCCACTCCCATGTAGAAAAAGATCGCCAGGGAGCCAAGCCACATATGTGTGTACTTATATGCACTTGACTTATATTGTTTTACAACTCCGCCTTCTGAGGCTTCACCTTCTTTTATCTCCGGAAGCTTCAGGAAAAACATAACCACAACAATAACAAGCGTTGCAATACCGATTCCCGCGAATGGCCCCTGTACAGCTTTCGGATCAGAAGCACCTCCGGTATTGGCCGAAACGATGAGCATGGATACAAATATCGGAGCAATCACTGTAGCAAGCGAATTGAGAGCATTGGTAAGGGTCAGACGGCTTGCAGCTGTCTCCGGGGTGCCAAGGGCATTTACATATGGATTTGCCGCCACCTGGAGTATTGTTACACCGATAGCGAAAACAGACACTGCACTCAGGAATCCATAATATCCCATTGCAACACCCGGTATGCACAGGAAGAATCCCAGGGCTATGAGGGCAAGTGAGCTGAGCACTCCCCACCTGTATCCAATCCGGTTAAGCAGGTAACCCACAGGTATGGAAAGTATGTAAGCCCCGTAGAAGAATGTGTTGGGCAGCTGCTTCTCAACTTCATTCAGATTAAATGCATTCTTCAGATAGTCGATCAGCGAGTTGTTCATAGTTGTGATGAAACCAAGGAGGAAGAACATTGAGGCCATCACGATGAGAGGAAACAGGAATTTGTTTTTTTCGGTTGTCATAGAGTTGGTTATTAGTTAGTTGCTAGTTGCTGGTTGCTGGTTGCTGGTTGCTGGTTGCTGGTTGCTGGTTGCTGGTTGCTGGTTGCTGGCCGTTGAGCCATTATGCCTTTACGCCGTTATGCCGTTTTATTTTACACTGAATTTATGTATGACCGTATGTCTGTATTCTTTGCCCTGTTTGAGAATCGTTGATGGGAAATGCGGTTTGTTTACAGCATCGGGGAAATGCTGTGTTTCAAGGCAGAATGACCACCTGCGCTGGTATTTCTTCCCTCCTTTACCTTTTTCGTTGTCGATCCAGTTGGCCGTATAGAGCTGGACTCCGGGTTGTGTTGTCCGGATCTCCATTACCCTGCCCGATCGCGGATCATATGCCACAGCGGCGAGCCCCAGTGTGCCTTTTGGGTGATTCAGCACCCAGTTGTGGTCGTACCCGGCGCCGAATTTCAGCTGCTCATCATCCATGTCTATCGATTCACCGATTTTTCGCGGACGGGTGAAATCCATCGGAGTTCCTTTTACGCACAGTATCTCTCCGGTAGGGATATTGGTGCTGTCTGACGGCGTAAAGAAGTCGCCGTTTATCAGAAGTTCATGATCATAAATGCTTCCCGAGCCCTCCCCCGACAGGTTAAAATAGGAATGGCTGGCCAGGTTTACTACTGTTGTCTTATCGGAAGAGGCAGAGTAGTCAAGCCTTAACTCGTTTCTGTCGGTCAGTGTATAAGTCACTGTAACTCTGAGATTTCCGGGATATCCTTCTTCGCCGTCAGCTGAAAGGTAAAGCAGCTGCAGGACGGAGGGGCCTGATCTGACCACATCCCACACCACCCTGCTGAATCCGTTAATTCCTCCATGAAGATGGTTTGGGCCATTATTGACAGCAAGGGTATATTTCTTGTTATGGAGACTGAATTTTCCCTCCGCAATGCGGTTGGCGCAACGTCCGCAGACAGCTCCCATATAAGGGCCGTTACCATTTATATATTCTTCTGCCGTATCATAACCCTGAACAATATCTGCCAGATTTCCTTTACGGTCAGGTACAAAAAGAGTGACAATGATGGCGCCATAGTTAGTTATCTGGCATACCATGCCATTTTTATTCCTGAGAGTATACAGCTCTACAGCTCTGCCATTATGAATGGTATTGAATGTTTTTTCACTGAGGATGTTCATTGCTTCAGATGGTTCCGTTATAGTTCAACTCTTCCTGCCCCCTGGTGCCGGATGAACAGATTATGGCAGGATCCTTTACCGAAAAGATGCTCAAGGGTGGTTATATACTTATCGAGCAGATTTTGGGGAACAAAAGCCTGAATTGTTCCTGCAAAGCCTCCTCCATGGACCCTCCATGCTCCCTGGCCCCTGAGTACCAGCTCGCTGAGGGCAAGGGCGAGTGATACGCCCTGTTCCCTGACATTGTTCACAGGGAAGATATTCTGGTTGTACATGTATGAGCTGTAACCCGAATCGATGACCATATTCAGGAATGACTTGAAATCGTTCCGCTCAAGCGCTTCAACCTGGTCTGCAACACGCTGGTTATCCTTCTGAAAATGGATAGCGCGGAGAATAGCCCTGTCGCCCACTTTCTCCCTTATCTCAGGAGCAATGTCCAGCACCTGCTCCAGGCTCACCTGGCGCAGCACTTTGGCCCCTAGCTGGGCTGCCACGGCTTTCATGTCTGCGGGGAGTGAGGCATATTCATCATTAAGGTCCGCATGGTTGCCTCCGGAATCAGTTATAACAAGTGAGAATCCGGTTGCCACGAAATCAAAATTGACTTTCTTTACGACCGGATTTGAAGGATCCTTAAAATCTATTGTAATCAGTCCTCCCATCGCACAGGCTGTCTGGTCCATCAGTCCGCAGGGTTTTCCGAAGTAATTGTTTTCGGAATATTGTCCGATAATCGCATTCCTGATCGGATCAACCTTCCCGTTGTTGAACAGATGGTTAAGAATGGCGCCTATCAGCACTTCAAATGAAGCTGATGAGCTCAGTCCTGAACCCTTGGGCACTCCCCCGTCGATACAGGCATCAAAGCCGCCAACAGCAAAGCCCTCCTCCTTAAGACGCGAGCAGATGCCCCTTACAAGTGCAGCAGATGTAAATTGTTCGTTTTTATCAGGTTTAAGGGAAGTAAGATCAACTTCAAACCGGGGATAGCCTTCCGACAATACGCGGATAATGTTTGTATTGTTCTTTGCAGCAACGCATACATTGTCAAGGTTGACGGCACCTGCAAGCACACGTCCCCAGTTATGGTCGGTATGGTTGCCCCCTATTTCCGTCCGGCCCGGCGAAGTAAAGAACTCAGGTTCACCACTGCCAAATTCCTTGTTGAATCTTTGAAGAAGGTCCGCATATCTCTTACCGTTCCTTTTCAGTTCGGACGGGCTGTTTCCGTAAAGTTCACGGAATGCTTTGTTATCTCCGTTATTGATTCTTTTGATCAGGCTATCGATGGTTGGCATAAGATCAGGATTAATTCATGATTAACTGTAAAAGTAATAATTACAGCATTAAAAAAACAGAGGCTGTTCCAATTTATGAAACAGCCTCTGTTAATATTATTTAAACAGCTTGATTTATTTGTGTTTGCTTCCCACGAGTGCAAAGTACACTATATAGAGATAACATATAATCGGAAGGATGAATGCAAACCTGACACCGAGTCCGTCAGCCATCAGTCCCATAAGCACAGGGATGATAGCCCCACCCACGATAAGGGTATTAATGATTCCCGAAGCCATACTGAGTTCAGCCTTGTCAAGGCCATCGACCCCGAGTGCGAATATATTCGGGAACATGATAGAGTTAAAGAAGCCTATTGAGAGTCCGAGCCACAGTATGATCGGTCCGTTGGCCAGCATTACAACGAGCAGGAGTATAGCAGCTATCATACCGAAAACTGCAAGCGACCTGTTCGCCTTTCCTTTTCCAAGAAGCATTGCCAGGTAATTGATGAGAGCAATTCCTGCAAAGATAAGGCCGTCGGTTATTTCGCGTCTTACAAACCATCCGACAAACAGTGCGAGGAGAAGAACAAGTCCTGTATACAGGTATTTCTTTGATTGTGTGACATTTGAGAGCATAAAGGATCCGTAGAACCTTCCAACCATGGCACCTCCCCAATAAAGAGCGATCATCATAGCGGCATCAGTGCGTGCCATTTCAAGTGCTTCCTGGAAGTACCTCTGGAGCATTGCTGCAGATCCCACTTCAGCACCAACATAAAAGAATATAGCCAGTGCACCAAGGATTACATGAGGATATTTCCAGACACTCTTCTTTTCCACACCCTGAGTTGGAATTACCGGGAGTTTAAGGAAGAATATTACAACAGCAATGATAATCACAAGAACAGCAATTATCATGAAAGGCATCGGAACTGATTCAGCAGCTTCTGCGGCACTCAGTGCACTTTCAGCGCCCTTGAATACGAAATAGCTGGCAATGATCGGTGCAAGGTAAGTTGCGATCGAGTTAAGAGCCTGGGTGAGGTTCAGTCTGCCGGATGCAGTTTCTGACGCACCCAGCGCTGTTACATATGGATTCGCAGCGACCTGGAGGAACACAACGCCACCAGCCATGATGAAAATAGCGAACAGGAAGAACGGGAATGAAAGCGCTTTGGCTGCAGGGTAAAAGAGGAAGCTTCCCATGGCTACCAGCAACAGTCCAAGAATTACCGCACTTTTATATCCTATCTTCTTTATGATGCTGCCAGCAGCAAATGAGAGAAGAAAATAGGTAAAAAAGAAAGCACCGTTAACAAGCTGAGCTTCAGTATTTGACAGGTCAAATACTGCCTTGAACTTGTCAGCCAGTGTGATGTTGAAAGTTGTAACAAACCCGAACAGGAAGAAGATCATTCCCATAAAGGCCATGCCAACTGCTTGAGTATTTTTCTTTTCTGTCATTGTATGGATTTTAGGTTAGACAATTTATACGGTATTTTTGGCAGAGGTAAATTTACATTTTAAGATCGATTTCCAAGCAGACTGCAGGTAATAATTATAAATATTTTTAACAATTGAGTTCATTTTGTGAATAACTATATTTGCAAAAACAGGGAAGGTGAAAACGCGGTACTTCATATTCATCGCATATAAGGGCACATCTTATCACGGATGGCAGTTACAACCAAATTCGGTAACAGTACAAAAGATACTCGAGAATGCTCTCACCACAATCCTTAACGAAAAAACAGACACAACAGGTGCCGGGAGAACTGATGCAGGAGTTCATGCCAGGGTTTTCTGCGCTCATTTTGAAAGTCCATCGTCTGAATTAGCAGGTAATATGAAGCTGATAACCAGGCTGAACCGTTATCTGCCAAAAGATATTTCTGTATCAGGGATCCGCAAAGTGCTGCCCGATGCGCATGCCAGGTTCAGTGCAGTTTCCAGAACATACAGGTATTACATTACAACCGCAAAGGACCCTTTCACTGAAGAGTCAGCATGGTTTATACAGATCCCCCCGGATATTGCCGCCATGAACAAAGGCTGCAGCATCCTGCTGAAGCACAAGGACTTCACGAGCTTCAGCAAGCTTCACAGTGATGTCAGGACAAATGAGTGCAGGATAATCAAAGCTGAGTGGGTTCAGGATAACAACATGTTTATCTTCACAATAAAGGCTGACAGGTTTCTCCGCAATATGGTAAAAGCACTAGTCGGGACCATGGTGGAGCTGGGTCGAAAAAAAATTGGTCCTGAGGATTTTGAGAGTATCATTCTTGCCAGGGACAGGGGGAAGGCAGGCAAGTCAGCGCCTGCGGCAGGTCTGTTCCTGGAAGATATTGAGTATCCTCAGGAGATTTTTTTATAGGTTATCGTCGTTCCATATCTCCCAGGAGCGTTCGGCTTGTGCATAGAGCATGCCGAGACCTGTGACTATCCTGCAGCCTCTCTCCTTTCCTTTTCTGAGGAATGCGGTAATTTCGGGATTGTAGACAAGGTCAAAAAGAATGTGCTTTTCAGAAAGACTATTGTAATCAATAGCGGGCATAGAGCCGGTATCAGGAAACATCCCAAGGGGAGTCGTATTAACGATCAAATCTGATTCCCTTAGTGATTCCGGAGTCAGATCGGAATATGCAAGGCATCCATGTTTCTTTTTCCTCGATACAAATGTCATCCCAAGGCCAGCCTGCTTCAGCACATAAGAAACAGCTTTTGAACTGCCGCCGGTACCCAGGATGATTGCTTTACTGATTCCTTTTTCGAGGTAATGCCCAAGCGATGATTTTATACCTGTTACATCACTGTTGAATCCTGATATAATGGTCTTCCCTCCTGCCCTCCTGATCTTAAGAACATTTACTGACCCGATATCATTGACAGCATGTTCTTTTTCATCTATATACCTGATAATCTCTGTTTTATACGGGATTGTCACATTGAGACCGCAGAGATCCTTATTGCTGCGCACCAGCTCAGTGAATTCATCAAGACATTCAATCGGGTAGTTCCTGTATTCACAATCACTGATGCCCTCCCTTGTGAATTTTTCAGCAAAGTATCTTGCTGAGAAAGAGTGGCCGAGGGGATAACCGATCAGACCGAATTTTCTCATTCAACAGATAATTATTTCAGCAGCTGCCGGTTCCCGCTCACTTGTATAAAGTATCGGGAAGGAACTGAAAGAATGTATCGCCCCTGAGTCCGAGACGGAGGGTTTCAAGCGGTATTATCTCATTTGGTGCAATATTGCCAAGGTTTACGTTGGCGCCGAAATTCTTTATAAACCAGGCCTGCTGTGATTTCATCGGAGCTTCCCAGATGACATTTTCAAGTTTTACATTTTCTGATATAGCCTGGATTATCTTGTTATTTATTGAGCCGTCTTCGTTATAAATGCCTGTAGTTCCTGACTCCCTTGCTTCTGCGATTACTTTTACGGATCCGGCATCAAGTTCAGCTTTCATCATGGCAACCCACTGTTCGGGAGAATACACCACTTCCTTCTTTTTGGAGCCGACCTCGGAGATCACAGTAAATTTTTTTGCAAGCAAGCCAATACATTCAAGCTTCCTTGAATGGTCAATATCATATGAACCATCTGAGACTTCCACCATTTCGACCTCGTTCTTCTTAAGGAACCTGATATACTCTTTAAACATATTTCTGACCAGAAAAGCCTCAAAGAGTGTTCCTCCGAAATAAGGAATTGCGCCGGCTTCCTTATAAATCTTTATTTTCTTCCTGAAACCGGGAGTGACAAGCGAAGTGCCAAAACCGAGTTTCACAAAATCGGTATATTTCCTGCCGACAGACATAAAGTCTTCAGCTTCTCTGATGCTCAGGCCTTTATCCATGACCATGGTAAGCCCGGTATCTCTTGGTTTGGATGGACGGTCGGGTAGAAAGGGAAGTACTTCTTTCATTGGGTATAATTTAATGGGAAAATATTCAGATGAGATTGTATTTCTCAAGAAGCCTTGCGACCCCTGCTGTCATTGATCCAGACGGAAAAAGATCAGAAAAAACGTTAAAAAGGTCTTTACCTGTATCAAGTGCAATTGCCAGATGCTCATAAGCCCTGTCGTCTGATCCGGCATGAAGGTAGCATGAAGCAAGCAGATAATTTATACCGGGAACTTTTCCTGTGACTTTGTATGCATGTTCCAGATATGGGATTGCCTTCAGGACAAGGTCTTCCTTTATGATCATCAAACCGAGGTCGGTCCACACTTCGTTATAATATGCATCAATCTTGAGGGCTTCCCTGAAGCATCTGAGAGCAGCCTTTTTCTCTCCTTTTGCAAAATGAGCTTTCCCAAGCAGATACCAGAATTCGGGGTTTTCGTCATCAAGCCTCACTGCTTTTCTGAAATAAATGAGACTGTCATCAGCATTCCCTGTATTCAGCTCAATTACACCCAGTCCGAACCAGGGATCAGCAAACTCAGGGGACAGCTCAATCGCGTCATGGTAGTATTTACTTGCCAGTGAAATATCGTCTGTTTTTTCGTAGCATTCCCCCAGGTAAGTCATTGCCTCAAAGCTGTCGCGTTCTATTTCAAGGTATTCGTGGTACACGGGTATTGCTTCGTAATACCTTTCAATGTTGCTGAGAATGTTAGCTTTATTGAAGAGCGCAAAGGAGTTTTCCTTATTTATCGCAAGGGCAAAATCATAAGCTTCGATTGCTTTCTCCTGCTGTTCGAGCTTATTGTAGATTATTCCCAGGTTGTACCATGCGCTGTCGGAGAATGGCTCATCTTCAAGGTATTTGAGATATAGAGAGATACTGTTATCAAAATCACCTGTCTTTTCATATGCATAAGCCAGGTCGTACTGGTGAGCCTTGAATTCCGGTTCCCGTTCGATCAGCATCCGCAGATATGGTATAAGATGCTCATAATAATTGAGATTCTGAAGGACCGATACGATCGAGAACAGGATATTTTCAGCTGAATCAGAATCGAGGCTCAGGGCATAATCAAACATCTTTCTGGCTCCATGGATATCCCCGAGCATGCCCATTGCTGTTCCTTTCGCTATATATATCTCATGGTTACCTGGCTCAATGCTTTCGAGTTTTCTCAGAATCTTCAGCGTTTCAACGGCCCTACCCTTATCGAGCAGTACCCGTGCTTTCCGGAGCTGGATAGAAATCGAGTTGGGATGCTGACTGGTTGCCAGAACGGCAGCTTCATAAGCGTTCAGTGAATTGTTGCTTTCGATATAAAAATCAATTATTGACTCAAATTCATTGACATCGAAAAAATAACTCTCATTGTTCTTTCGCATTCTCTCGAATTTCTGAACAGCCTGCATCACCTCATCCTCAAGGGAGAATCCATACTTTTCCTCTTCCATTGCATTACTGGTAACAGGACAAAATTAATACTTATTTTAACAAGGCTGAAATGGTCTTAATTCAATTATCAACAATTTTATTTTATTTTAACCACTTTATAATCAATATTATACGATAACTAAGACAGATTTTTCTTCTTTTTTTGCAACTGCCACGCAACCCCGGTTGCCAAATATTCATCTTTATTCTATAAAACTAAGTTTTATACCCTATACCCAATTTTACCCTAGAATTAACCTAAATTCTACCTCAGAAGAACCGGGCACCCACCCGGTTTTTCATTAATGTCAGGTAATACTATTTATAATATCTTTACGTTTACTTTTAATCTATTACGGCCAGTATGAAAAGATCATCAGTAAAATCTGCAATATTCGCACTGTTTCTCGTCAGTCTTGGTTTTAATTCCTGCAAGAAGACGGAAAATCCTGTAAAATTCCCTTATGGTACATTTCCTGACAGCGTAACCAGCCTGGATGCCATAAATTCAAGTTATGACGATTATAATGTCAATCTCTATCAGCTGTATGGCGAGTTTTACATATTATTTTCAACGAACAGGGGTAGTTCAGGCGGACAATTTGACTTTGAGCAGGGATATGTAGGGTTTATCTTTGACCAGACTACAGGAGAGTTTCAGTACACAAATTCGATATCAAGTCTTCCATTTCTTGACAAGCTTATTGAAGCTGCAAGTACTGACGGCAACGATTTCGGTCCCTACAGCCTGTTCAGCAAGGTTGACGGGTATGAGTATCTTTTCACAGCATCAGAAAATGAAGCAGGCAACCTCGACTTTTATTACTTCAGGAATATGCCGGTATACAACAATAGTGTGCCTGAAATTCAGGGACCCTATCCCGCTTCACTGATCAATACGTCAGCCGACGACGCCTATATATGCTTTGACCTGGACCAGGATTCAGCCTATTTCTCATCGGATATAAACGGAAATTTTGACATCTACGTTAAGACCAGGCCTGAAGAGACACCGATCGATGAGTGGATGGAGGGCAGTTATTCAGCTTCTGTAAAGGTAGACAGCATAAACAGCGAAAGTGATGAGAAATGCCCCCTTGTTTACAAGGATGTGATGCTGTTTGCATCAAACCGTCCGGGTGGCATGGGCAATTATGACCTTTATTATTCGGTATTCAGGAATGGTGCATGGAGTTCACCCGTAAATTTCGGTCCTGATATTAACAGTGATGCAGCTGAGTTCCGCCCCAGGCTCTGGATTCACAACGATTTCACAAATGATCTGCTCATGTTCTCTTCTGACAGAGAAGGCGGAAAAGGCGGATTTGATCTTTATTTCATAGGTTACACTTTCCCCGAGGACCTGTAAATAAGGAATTTTTTACTTTCTCCTTTTAGCGGCTTCAAGGGTGTTCCTCAGGAGGGAAACTCTTGTCATTGGTCCAACGCCGCCCGGCACAGGAGTAATATACGAGCATTTCGGGGCAACGTTATCGAAATCAACATCTCCCGCGAGCTTCCATCCCGATTTAGTTCCGGGAGCACTGATCCGTGTTGTTCCCACGTCAATTACGACTGCACCTGCCTTCACCATCCCTGCCCTGACAAAGCCCGGTGAACCAAGTGCAGCAATGACAATATCAGCTTGCCTGACAATCTCTTCCAGGTCTTTTGTCCGGCTGTGCACCACTGTTACAGTTGCATCCATCCCCTTCTGCGAAAGTAATATGCTGACCGGTCTGCCTACTATGTTGCTTCTGCCTATTACCACGCATTTTCTCCCGGAAGTCTCTATTTTGTATCTTCTGATGAGTTCAACAATGCCATATGGTGTCGCAGGCAGAAAACCCTCAAGACCTATAACCATCCTGCCTATGTTAACGGGATGGAAACCGTCGGCATCCTTTGAAGGGTCTATTGATTCAATCACCCTGTTCTCATTTATGTGATCAGGAAGGGGCAGTTGTACTATGAATCCATCAACATCATTATCATTGTTAAGCTCCCTGATCTTATCGAGCAGAACTGATTCAGACGCATCTTTGTCATATCTGAAGAGTGATGACCGGAATCCGACCTCTTCACAGTCCCTTACCTTGTTAGCCACATAGGTCTGGCTTGAGCCGTCATTGCCGACAAGAATTGCGGCCAGGTGGGGTACTTTCCGTCCCTGCTGCTTAAGTTTCAGGACTTCATCAGCAATTTCCCTTTTAATTTCGGCTGCTATCCTCTTACCGTCGATAAGTGTGTACATATTGCCTGGTTATCTACGTCCCGTCAGTTTTGCCACGTTGGCTGGCCTGGTCATCATTTTCATCATCTTCCTCGTCTCATCAAACTGCTTCACCAGCTTGTTCACCTCCTGAACCGTTGTTCCGCTTCCCATTGCAATCCTCTTACGCCTGCTTCCGTTAAGGACAACAGGATTCGCTCTCTCTTCAGGGGTCATGCTCCTGATAATAGCCTCTATGTTCTTAAAAGCATTATCGTCAATGTCCATATCCTTTACAGCTTTGCCAACACCGGGGATCATCCCCATCAGGTCCTTGACATTACCCATTTTCTTTATCTGCTGTATCTGGTCGATGAAATCATTTAGGTCGAACTGGTCCCTGGCAATTTTCTTCTGCAATTTCCTTGCCTCTTCAGTGTCGTACTGTTCCTGGGCTTTTTCAACCAGGGTGACAATATCTCCCATTCCGAGTATCCTGTCGGCCATTCGCACAGGGTAAAAAATATCCATCGCATCCATTTTCTCACCGGTGCTAACGAACTTAATGGGCTTATTAACAACAGATCGTATTGAAAGCGCTGCTCCTCCTCTGGTATCGCCGTCAAGCTTAGTGAGCACCATTCCGTCGAAATCGAGTCTTTCGTTGAATTCCCTTGCAGTGTTTACAGCATCCTGCCCGGTCATTGAATCAACCACGAAAAGTATTTCATGAGGATTTACCGCATCTTTCACTGAAGAGATCTCTTTCATCATCTCTTCATCGACTGCCAGCCGGCCGGCAGTATCGATAATGATCACATCAATACCCTTCATTTTTGCCTCACGCACAGAATTTCTGGCTATCTGAACAGGGTTCATGTTTCCCTCTTCGGTATAAACCGGCACCTCCACCTGAGATCCGATGACCTTAAGCTGTTCTATGGCTGCCGGCCGGTATACGTCGCCGGCAACAAGCATGGGATTCTTTCCTTTTTTACTTTTAACCCATTTCGCAAGTTTACCGCTGAATGTAGTTTTACCTGAGCCCTGAAGTCCTGCGATGAGTATAACTGCAGGATTGTATTTGATGTTTATCTCGGTTTTGTCGCCGCCCATGAGAGCAGCCAGCTCATCGTGAACAATCTTGATCATCATCTGCGACGGATTCACCGATTTCAGCACCTCCTGTCCCAGGGCCCTGGTTTTAACGGTATCTGTGAACTGCTTGGCTATCTTGAAGTTAACGTCAGCGTCAAGCAGGGCTCTTCGAACCTCCTTCAGCGTTTCGGCAATATTAATTTCCGATATCCTTCCCTGTCCCTTAAGTATTTTAAAGGATCTCTCAAGCCGTTCGCTCAGGTTTTCAAACATGTTGGTTATTGGTTATTGGTTATTGGTTATTGGTTATAGGACTACATCTTGTCGGGCATTTCGATTCCGAGGAGCCACATTCCAGACAAAAGCACTTTTCCGGTGACTTCAGAGATTGCAAGCCGCAGGTTCCTTAATTCCAGCTTCTCCTCTCCAAGGATCGAAAAATCGTGATAGAACTGGTTATACTCCTTTGCCAGATCGTAACAATAATTTGCCACAATAGCAGGGCTATTTGCTGATGCGGCTTCGGAGACGGTTTCTGAAAAGTTCCTGAGAAGCTTTATCAGTATAATTTCTTTCGGACCCGCCGGGGATCCGGACAGAAGTGCCGGGTCATATTCTACCCCGCTCTGTTCAGCCTTCCTGAAGACTGATCTTATCCTCGCATATGTGTACTGGATGAATGGTCCGGTGTTGCCATTGAAATCAATTGACTCGGAAGGATTAAATGTCATGTTTTTTCGGGGGTCCACCTTCAGAATGAAGTACTTAAGCGCTCCCAGCCCTATTTTCATGAATATTTCCTCCCGTTCTTCTGCAGTGAAGTCACCAAGCTTCCCAAGCTCAAGCGACACTTGCCTTGCAGTCTCCTTCATTTCTGATATAAGGTCATCTGCATCCACTATTGTTCCCTCGCGCGACTTCATGCGGCCTTCAGGCAGCTCAACCATGCCGTATGAAAAATGGACCAGTCCGTCGGACCATGGGTACCCCATCCTTTTAAGGACTGCTTTCAGAACCTGGAAATGGTAGTTCTGTTCATTACCGACAACATAGATGCACTTGTCAAAGCTGTAATCAGCCTGCCGGAGCACAGCCGTTCCGATATCCTGCGTGATATAAACGGCTGTCCCATCTGAACGCATAAGCAGTTTCTGGTCAAGTCCTTCAGCCTTGAGATCGATCCATATTGAGCTGTCGTCTTTTTTGTATAGTATCCCTTTCTCCAGGGATTTATAGACAATATCCTTTCCAGACTGATATGTTTCGGATTCATAATAGATCTTATCAAAATCAACTCCAAGGGTGTGATATGTCTCATCAAATCCTTCGTAAACCCATGAATTCATCATCGACCACAGATCCATAACCTCCTTATCGCCGGCTTCCCATTTAATGAGCATCTCCCTTGCCTCTTTCATAAGGGGTGCTGAGTTTCTTGCTTCCTCTTCATTCATTCCGCTTCTGATGAGCGCCTCTGCCTCCATTTTCCATTCCTTCTCAAACATCACATAATACTTGCCGACCAGGTGGTCGCCTTTAAGCCCTGAAGAATGTGGGGTCTCGCCATTGCCGTACTTCTGCCATGCAAGCATTGATTTGCAGATATGGATACCCCTGTCGTTTACAATATTTGTTTTAATTACCCTGTGCCCGCATGCCGACTGGATCCTGTAAAGAGAGAAGCCTATAAGGTTATTACGTATATGCCCGAGATGAAGCGGCTTGTTTGTGTTCGGTGATGAATATTCAACAAGTATTGTTTCCGGTTTGCTGATCTTGCATCTCGCGAACAGATCTTTTTCCGATGCCATTGCGCTGAAATTGCCTGTCCACCAGGCACCAGAGACTTCTATATTCAGGAATCCCTTGATGACATTAAATCCCTTAACTGCCGGGAAAGTCGCTGCAAGGTGGGTGCCGATTATCTCGCCGGTCTTTTCAGGCGTGTTTTTCGAAAAACGGAGAAGAGGAAAAACAACAAGCGTAAAATCGCCATGAAAGTCCTTTCTTGTCTCCTGAACCTGAATGAGATCGTCGCCTGCATTACCATTGAAAAGAACCTTTACAGCCTCTCTTATTTTCTCCTTAAGAATGTTCTCCATCCGTTCCTGAAATTTCAGGCTGCTAAGATAATATTTTAATGTATTGACTTAAAATAAAAGAGTTTTATAACCGGGCAGGTCTTTATTGAGAAAAGTCATACGTTTATGCAAACAGCTTAAATTTTTTGACAACCGGACATTTATTTTTGATGAAGATTTGATGAAGAATCATATAATTGTTAAAAAGATGTGTTAATTTTATCAGTGAATTCATAACTATTTAAGCGTTAACATAATTTTATCGTGGCTGAACTGAAAAATATTTACATTGAGGCATCAGGCAAAACACCCCAGATCGATCTCAATCATTTTACAGGAGAGCTCATATTATCAGGAAGGTCAATTCCTGAAAATGCCGCTGACCTTTATGATCAGGTACTGAAATGGGCGACCCAATATGCGAAAGATCCCAGGCATACAACAAACCTCAGGCTAAACCTTGAGTATTTCAACACAGCTTCCTCCATCTGGCTGGCAAAAATAGTAAAGGTACTCTGTGCCATAAAAGATCCTGAAGCCACTCTGATAATTCATCTCTATTTTAATATTGAAGAATTTGACAGCATGGAAGTCGAGGACCTCAAGGATGCTTTGAGTCCTGTTATCGATATGATCGGATCACCGATTGTAAGTCTTGGCATCAAGATCTACGGTACGGATGAGAACGGCGAGATCCTCAAGGAATCGATGGTTCTCATCTAGTCCTGCGGTTAAACTCATCCCCTCACATCTTTTTCTCATTTTTTTGGCATAACTTTATTTCGCCATTTTACAACATTGTCATGCACAGGTTACTATTAATAGTCATCTCAATCATCAGTGTTATGGATCTTAATTCCCAGAATAAATCAACTGACAGACAGCCGGTTGCAGCAGGCAGGTTCTATGAGGCCGACAAGACAGCATTAACACAGGATGTTGCAAATCTCTTTGCCGGCTGCAAAAAATCGCCCGGAGACCTGAAAGTAAGGGCTATAATAAGTCCGCACGCAGGATATATTTTCTCCGGCAAAGTGGCAGCCTCAGCTCTTTCAACCACATCTGAAGACGCAGACTATAAAAATATTTTTATTATCGGATCAAGCCATGTAATGTCATTCGATGGTGCGTCGGTTTATAATTCCGGGGATTACATCACACCTCTCGGCAAAGCGGTTGTAAACAGGGAAATTGCCGGAAAGCTCAAGAGTGAAAATAAGGTATTCGACTTCCCCGTTACCTCACATGCCCAGGAACACAGCCTTGAAGTTCAGATACCGCTCATACAATACTACTTTAAAAAGACTCCAAAGATAGTCCCTGTAATAATCGGAACAAATAACAACAATACCATTAAGCTGATTGCCGAAGCGCTCAGGCCATACTTCACTCCTGAGAACCTATTCCTTATCAGCAGCGATTTTTCGCATTACCCTTCATACAAAGACGCAGTATATGTGGATAACCTCACTGTCCAGAGCATCATATCGGGCGACCCGCAGGTGTTCCTGACAACACTCAGGAACAATTCAGCCAGGAATATAGCCGGACTGGCGACAAGCATGTGCGGTTGGGCTTCAGGACTTATGCTTCTCGATCTTGCAGAAGGAGACAAAAGCCTTGAATTCAGGCACATCGATTACGCCAATTCGGGAGATACTCCCTACGGCGACAGGGAGGGGGTGGTAGGGTATCATGCAATTGCACTCGTTGAAAAAAACCATGTACAGAAGAATGAAGATAAATCGTCAATAGATGACCTTTCATTCACAAGACAGGAAGAGGAGATGCTTTTCTCAATTGCCCGCAACAGCATCAGAACAATGCTTTATGAAGATAAAAACTATGCAATTGACGAAAAGAAGATATCTGAAGCCCTTAAAAATCAATATGGAGCATTTGTTACCCTTAAGATCGATGGTAAACTGAGAGGCTGTATCGGAAGATTCCTTTCATCAGATCCGTTGTATGAAGTTGTACAGGCCTCTGCATTATCATCAGCCTTCGAGGACCACAGATTCTACCCTCTTACAAAGGAGGAGTTAGATAAAGTTGATGTCGAAATCACAGTCCTGGGCCCGATGAAAAAAATAACCAGCATCAATGAGATCGTTCTGGGGAAACACGGAATTTATATAAAGAAAGACTTCAGGTCAGGCACCATGTTGCCGCAGGTGGCGACAGAAAACGGGTGGACAGTTGAACAGTTCCTCGGTTACACTTCAAGGGACAAGGCAGGTCTGGGCTGGGAAGGCTGGAAAAGCGCCGAGCTGTTCATTTACGAGGGCATAGTGCTTGAAGAAAATAAAAAATAACCATGTATCATGTAACCGGGACAGCAGTGACTGTCTCAATTCTGTATTTTATCAGCTTCATTTTCTACAAGGCAGGTATCTATTCACTTTCATCCCACAGGAGGCTTTGGAATTCGATCCTTGCAACCGCTTTTATTATCACTGCCCTTGCCGGTCTCTTCCTGGCTTTACAGATCAATTACAGATGGGAGATCCCCGGTATAAAATCAGTGCTTAAATGGCATGTGGAGACCGGGGCCGGCATGGCAATTACCGGTATTTTCCACCTGTTATGGCATTTTTCATACTTCAGGCAGATATTCTTAAAAACCGAAACACCGACAATACAGAAGGAATTCAAAGGAATCGGACGCTCTGATGTCAGTATCAATCTGTTTATAATAGGATTTGTCAGCATGTCTGTCCAGATCCTGCTCATGAGGGAGATAATGAATATCTCCGGAGGTTATGAGCTTGCAACTGGTTTATACCTTGGTTCGTGGCTGATCGCTTCCGGAATCGGAGCCTTTGCCGCCGGGAAATCAGAAATGAACGATATCCGAAGAATCAATCTCATATTTGCGGTAAGCCCCGTTGTTTCACTATCTCTGCTCATAATGCTCTCAAGGGTGTTTCTGGTAACCGGGGAGACACCATCATTCCTGGCAACAATGGTATTAACATTCCTGGTTCTGGTTCCGTTCTGTGTGATATCGGGGTTCAGCTTTATAAAACTCATTGCATCTGCCAGAACATTGAATGGATCGATACCCGGCAGATCATTCTCAACTGAGACTGCAGGAGGGGTTGTCGCAGGCGTTACACTTTCAGTCCTTACAGCCGGTTTACTGGGCACCTATCAGCTTCTGCTGACAATAATTCTGATGTCACTGGGATATGTCATCCTCTCTTACTATATAGTCCGAAAGCAAACCAGAATCCTGGTAAAGGTCATAATTGCCGTTGCGGTAACGGCTGTCATATTATCAGGTCCGGACCTCTTCTTCAGACAACTCCTTCTCCCGGGAATTAATGTCACAGATACCCGGGATACTCCTTATGGAAATATTACCTGGGGTGAATACTCAGGTGAAAGAAGTTTGTACTACAATCACAGGCTGCTGGCATACGCTGACGGCTCAGCAGAAAGGGAAGAGAATGTGCACTATGGGTTGTTGCAGAGGGAAAATCCTGAAAAAGTACTTGTTATCTCAGGCTCACTGATCTCACTCCTTCCTGAGATACTCAAGTATCCGGTTAAAACAATTTCCTATATCGAGAGGGATCCGGGGCTCGCAAGTGCTGTGTCTGCAGAGACTGTCCCTGCAGGTGTGAACCTTGTGACAGGAAAAACAGATGCATTCAGGTACCTTAAAACCAGCGAAGAGAAATTTGATGCTATTTTGCTTCTGCTGCCTCCCCCCTCGACCCTCTCATTGAACAGGTACTATACAACTGAATTCTTCTGCAGTGTCAGGAAGAACCTTACCAGGGACGGCGTTTTTGTTTGTTCACCCGGGATATGGGATACCTATCCGAACAGGGAGTCCCTGAGATTCTTCTCATCGATATACAACAGCCTGAATGAGGTTTTTGAAAGCGTGGAGCCTATTGCCGGGAATAAGCTCTATTTTATTGCTTCAGGATCTGAAGTTTCGGTTTCAGTCTGCAGCCTGACTGAAGAGAGGAAAATAAGCAACGTGTATGTTGGCTCAGATTTCCTTGCCGATGATCTCATTGAGGCTAAATCTTCAGAAATCGTCTCTCTTCTTGACCCGGTAGTAAAGAAGAACTCCTCGCTGTTCCCTGTTGCCGCCTTCCATTTCCAGGCCTACAGTTTCAGCAGGGATATCAACGAAAAGGTTCCTTCACTTATCTTTTTATTTATTGTATTTGCCCTGCCGGTTGTTACTATACGCAGAAAAAATATACTGATGTATTGCAGTGCTTCAGCGCTCGCCGGATTCGAAATAATAATCCTGCTCATCTTACAGATGACGGCAGGAAACATGTATCAGTTCACCGGTATCATACTTGCCGTGCTCATGGCCGGACTTGCTGCCGGAGCAGGAACAGACATCAGGTTCCTTAATTCAATAAGCCTGAAAGCCAAAGCACTTTCATTGGCACTATATTTCGCGGCTATTGCACTGATTACCAGCTTTATTCTGTCACTAAACAGTATCCCGGCGATATTACTTATTCTCATATCTACACTGCTTCCATCGTTTATAACGGGTCATATTTTTCGTGAGATGACGAAGGCAGATAATAACGGATCAGAATCATCGGCCACATACAGTGCGGATCTTGCAGGTTCTGCCTTCGGATTTATACTTATATCAGGAATAGCAATACCACTGATCGGATTAAAAGCTTCAATATTTTTATTGTCGGGTCTGATTTTTGCGGGTATTCTTCTTGGAACAGAAAGGAACAAATATTAGCTTTATTTTTTCATGAACTGATGAGGAAGGAAGAGGAACCATTTGATAACAGTAAGCGAAATTTCGTTAAGAAATGCCTTGCGCTTTCAGCAGGTATAGCCACATTTCCCTGTGCATCTGCTATTGATGGCATCATTCCTTCCGGGCAGGAGATATACCGTAAGCTTGCTATGTTCCAGGAAGAAACACCAAGGGGAATTATGTGCAGGATATGCCCCAACGAATGTGTGCTCAGGGAAGGTGAAGTGAGTGATTGCAGGAACAGGATCGTGCGTGATTCGAAACTATATACGATGGCATATGGGAATCCCTGTTCTGCCAACGTCGATCCGGTAGAAAAAAAGCCTCTTTATCACTTCTATCCAGGATCAAGGGCATATTCCATTGCAACGGCAGGATGCAACCTGGCCTGTCTCAATTGCCAGAACTGGACTATTTCCCAGGCAAGTCCTGAAAAAACCCGGAACTATGACCTCCCTCCGGCAAAAGTTGTTGAGGAGAGTATCAGAAACAAATGCCGGTCAATAGCATACACTTATTCGGAGCCCAATACCTTTTATGAATATGCCCTGGATACTGCCGTGTTAGCAAGAAAATCAGGAGTAAAGAACATTTTTAAATCAAACGGATATATAAATCCTGAGCCCCTGAGGAATATTTGCTCAGTGCTCGATGCCGCCAATATTGACCTTAAATCGTTCAGCGACACCACATATGTCAGGCTGACGGGAGGCAAGCTTCAGCCGGTTCTTGATTCACTAAAGATTTACATGGAAATGGGTATCTGGCTTGAGATCACTCACCTTATCGTACCCACATGGACAGATGATCCTGACGAGACGGGAATGATGTGCAAATGGCTCAGCGATAACGGATTCAGAGAGACACCGATCCATTTCAGCAGATTCTACCCTACTCATAAGCTGGAGCAGCTCCCTCCCACTCCTGTTGAAGTGCTCAGGAACGCAGCAAGTATCGCAACTGCCGAAGGAATGAAATATGTATATATCGGAAATGTACCGGGGTAATGAAATGTCCGATACAAAATGTCCTTCCTGCGGAGCTACAGTAGTATCAAGACAGGGTTACAGGATTACTGCATACAAGATATCGGGCGGCAAATGCATCAACTGCGGTGGCAAAATTTCCGGGGTTTGGGAATAAAGTAACTCTGCTGATAAGAAATGAAAGAAACTGAAGCCAGCATCCGTATTGAAAAACTGCGACGGGAGATCGAAGAACATAATAACAGGTATTATGTACTCAATGAACCTCTGATTTCCGATTTTGAATATGATCTGCTCCTTAATGAACTGGATACACTGGAGAAGAAGTTTCCCTCTTTAATCACTACTGATTCCCCGACACAGAGAATCGGAAGCGACATCAGGAACGAATTCAGGCAGTATGATCACCGTTACCCGATGATGTCGCTTGGCAATACCTATAATGAAGAGGAGCTGAGGGATTTTACCGGAAAGGCTGAGATTGCAGCCGGAAGCCCGGTTGAATTTGTTTGCGAGCTTAAATTTGACGGAGCATCTGTCAGCATCACATACAGGAACAGTGTGCTATTCAGGGCTCTTACCCGGGGTGACGGGACCAGGGGCGATGATGTCACACCAAACATCAGGACTATCAGAAGCATACCCCTGCGTGTAAGCGGAAAAGATATCCCTGATGAATTTATTGTACGGGGTGAAGTGCTAATGCCCAGGGCTGTTTTTGACAGACTGAATGATGAGAGAACCAAAGCAGACCTTCCGCAATTTGCAAATCCCCGTAATGCAGCAGCAGGAACACTAAAGCTTCTTGATCCCAAAGCGGTAGCAGCAAGGGAGCTTGACTGCATGCTCTATTTTCTCCTTTCAGACGATCCGGTTCATGATACACATTATGCAAACCTGACAGAAGCAAAAAAATGGGGATTCAGGATATCTGAAGGCATGAAGCTCTGTATAGGAACCGATGAGGTTACAGACTATATCAATTACTGGGAATCGGAGCGAAAGAAGCTTCCCTATGACATTGACGGAGTGGTAGTTAAAGTCAATTCCCTTGCGCTTCAGGAAGAGCTGGGATACACTGCAAAATCCCCCAGGTGGGCAATAGCATACAAATACAAGGCTGAACAGGTAAAAACAAAACTAATATCCGTATCCTACCAGGTGGGCAGAACAGGTACAGTGACCCCGGTGGCAAACCTCGAGCCTGTTTTCCTTGCAGGAACCACAGTGAAGAGGGCAACATTGCATAATGCAGACCAGATAGCATTGCTGGGACTACACTTAAACGATATGGTTTATGTTGAAAAAGGCGGAGAGATAATTCCCAAGATAGTTGGTGTGGACCATTCGGAACGAGGCGGGGAGAGCAGGGAGATAGGGTTCATCAGTCATTGTCCTGAATGCGGTACAACACTTGTCAGAAATGATGGCGAGGCAAACCATTTCTGCCCTAATTATCTGCATTGCCCCCCTCAGCTCAAAGGCAGGATAGAACATTTCATCAGCCGAAAGGCCATGGACATAGACGGGCTCGGTGAAGAGACGATAGACCTGCTCTTCAGGAATAACCTGATCAGGAGCTATGCCGACCTCTATGAACTCAAAGCTGAACAGCTTGTTCCCCTGGAAAGGATGGGGGAAAAATCGGCCCTCAATATAATTAACAGTATCAGGGCATCTGTATCAACATCGTACAACAGGGTTCTTTTCGCGCTCGGGATTAGGCATGTGGGTGAAACCGTCGCCAAAATCATTGCTGACAGGTTCAGGTCTATTGATGACCTTATTAAGGCTGACATTGAAGAGCTGACGAGTGTCAGGGAGATAGGCCCAAGGATCGCATCGAGCATCATCTCCTTTTTTGATGATGAGGATAATATACTGATAATTAACCGGTTAAAAGGCTATGGACTCAGGTTCCATGAGGATAAAAAAGAGAAAAAAATCAGCGTGAAGCTGAAGGGAAGATCAATCGTGATCTCGGGTGTGTTCACCAGGCATTCAAGAGATGAATACAAGGAGATCATTGAGATGAACGGAGGAAAAAATTCATCCTCAATCTCAGGAAAAACATCTTTCATCCTTGCCGGTGAAGATGTGGGCCCATCGAAGAAGGAAAAGGCAATGGAGTTAGGCGTCCTTCTCATGAGTGAGGAGGAGTTTCTTAAACTTATCGGGGAAGAATAGTATTTTTCACTGCTTACATTTACAAAAAACTGTTAGGTTTGCACTATGAAACTATTCAGGGAGTTCAGGCTGAAAATGGGAAACTCGATCCTTGCCAAAAAACTTGAAAAGGCAAGGAGAAAAGTTTCCTATACTGATATAAGCCGTATAAAATCAATTGGGGTCGTCTGGGATGCATCCAATACCGGCGAATTTGCAATACTTTCTGGATTCCATCAGAAAATGAATGAGCGAGGGATAAGCCTCACCATACTGGGATACTACCCGGAGAAGGAACTGCCGGACCAGTACACCGCTTTAAGGTATTTCACGTGTCTGCGTAAAAAGGAAACCAGCTATTTTTATCTGCCCGTGTCGTCAGAGGCTGATAAATTCATAAATACAAAATTTGATATACTTATCGATATTAATTTTGAAAAAGTATTCCCGCTGCTTTATGTCTCTTCTCTATCGGCAGCATACTTTAAAGTGGGACTTTTCGACAAAGAATCAGGCTATTCTGCATTCGATCTGATGATGGAGCTGAAGAAGCCGGTCAATGTTAATGAATACCTGACCAATGTTATTCATTACCTTGAAATGATCAAATCGGGAAAAAACGAACAAGTCGAAAAAAATAAATATGAGAAAGTTTGAAGGCACCGGTGTGGCTGTTGTAACACCGTTTACATGTGATTCAGCAGTTGACTTTGAAGCCCTTGGCCGCGTGGTTGATCATGTAATCAGGGGAGGTGTAAATTACATTGTTGTCATGGGGACAACCGGTGAAGCCTCCACCCTTTCAAGGGAAGAGAAAAAGTCCGTTCTTTCATATATCGCGGGTAAGGCTGCCAGAAGGTTACCACTCGTTGTGGGAATCGGCGGAAACAATACTGCTGAAGTGATCAGCTCTATCAGTGAAATGGACCTTTCATCTGTTGATGGAATTCTCTCGGTTGCTCCATACTATAACAAGCCCAGCCAGAACGGAATTTTCCAGCATTTCAAGGTTATTTCGGAAAGCTCTCCCCTTCCTGTAATAATTTACAATGTCCCTGGAAGGACAAGCTGCAACATCACTTCGGACACATGCCTCAGGCTGGCTCATGAATGCAAAAACATAGTTGCGGTAAAGGAAGCTTCGGGCGACATAGCCCAAATGATGCGGATCATAAAAGGCAAACCTGAGGATTTTCTTGTGATCTCGGGTGACGATATGATGACTTTGCCTGTGATGGCTGCCGGAGGAGCCGGAGTAATATCAGTCCTGGCAAACGCTTACCCTGTAGAATGCAGCACACTGGTCAACCACCTGATTAAAAATGATTATGAAGCCGCCCGAAAGATCCAGATGCAGCTTATTGAAAAGATAGAATTATGCTTCGCTGACGGCAATCCTTCAGGGGTCAAGGCTTTCCTGAGCATCCTGAACATCTGCGGTAACAATCTCAGGCTACCGCTTGTTCCTGTAAACCAGGCTGTTTTTTCCAGGATACAAAAAGTTATTGAAGAAAAATAACAGGCTTTTATTATGGCGCTGCCGGGGCTCCGGCTGATTGCTGGGCGCCATGGCAATGCTTGTATTTTTTCCCGCTGCCGCAGGGACACGGGTCATTTCTTCCAACCTTTTTATCGACCCTTACCGGCTCTGTCTTCTGGTTCCTGTCCTGAGGGCTTCCGCCGCCGGATCCATATTGAGAGAAATCGCTCTTTGAGGTTCTCAGGTTTTCAACCTGACGCCGCCTCTGAGCCTCCTTTACCTGATCAGGATCCTGATTAGGAATAAAGCCCTTCATCAGAGTGCTTACAACATCCTTATTGACTTTGTTGAGCATTGTCTTGAATAACTCGAATGACTCAAACTTGTATATAAGAAGAGGATCTTTCTGTTCATAGGTTGCGTTCTGAACCGATTGCTTGAGTTCGTCCATTTCACGAAGGTGCTCTTTCCATGCTTCATCAATAGTTGCCAGGACCACTGTTTTCTCATAGGCCTTTGCCAGCTCCCTGCCTTCAGATTCAGCCGTAACCTTCAGATTTGTCACTACCTGGAATACCCTGACGCCGTCAGAAATCGGAACTACAACATTCTCGTACACATGCGACATACGTTCATAAACATCTTTCAGAACCGGGTAAGCCTGCTGTGATATCGTCTCCACTTTTCTTTTATAGGTCTCCAGCACTTTAGCATACACCCTGTCAGTAACTTCATTCATGGTCGATTTCACGAATTCCTGCTGAGGCACAGGCGAATCCATTGAAAATGAACGTATAAGGTCAAAATCAAAACCGTCAAAATCACCATCCTTATGATAGGTATCCACCAGTGTTTCCGTAACATCGAACATTGAATTGGCGACGTCGACACTCAGCCTCTCCCCGAGAAGGGCATGCCGCCTTTTCTTATAAATAACCTCTCTCTGCGAATTCATCACATCATCATACTCAAGCAGCCTTTTGCGGATGCCGAAGTTATTTTCTTCCACTTTTTTCTGTGCCCGTTCGATCGATTTCGTGATCATTGAGTGTTGGATCATCTCACCATCCTTTAGTCCGAGACGGTCCATTATGCCTGCTATCCGTTCAGAGCCGAACAGCCTCATCAGCTCATCCTCCAGTGAAACGAAAAACTGCGAAGATCCGGGGTCACCCTGTCTTCCTGCGCGTCCCCTCAGCTGCCTGTCGACCCTGCGTGACTCATGCCTTTCCGTTCCTATTATTGCCAGTCCGCCTGCCTTCTTCACCTCATCGGTCAGCTTGATGTCGGTACCGCGGCCGGCCATATTTGTAGCGATTGTGATAGTCCCGGTTTTTCCCGCTTCTGCCACGATCTCTGCCTCCCTCTGGTGCAACTTTGCATTGAGGACATTATGTTTCAAACCCTTCATCTTGAGCATTCTGCTCAGAAGTTCCGATATTTCCACCGAGGTTGTACCAACCAGCACAGGCCTCCCCTGCCGGTTCATAGATACAATTTCATCGATTACAGCATTGTATTTCTCTCTCTTTGTCTTGTAGATGATGTCTTCCCTGTCATTCCTGATTATGGAAACGTTTGTCGGGATGACAACCACATCAAGCTTATAAATGTTCCAGAATTCGCCGGCTTCCGTTTCTGCAGTACCCGTCATACCGGCAAGCTTATGATACATCCTGAAATAATTCTGAAGCGTAATCGTGGCATATGTCTGGGTAGCTGCTTCAACCTTTACATTCTCCTTGGCTTCAATAGCCTGGTGAAGCCCGTCTGAATACCTCCGGCCTTCAAGTATTCTTCCAGTCTGCTCATCGACGATCTTTACCTTATTGTCCATCACAACATACTCCACATCCTTGTCAAAAAGGGTCCATGCTTTCAGGAGCTGCGACATTGTATGAACTCTCTCCGATTTGACCGAATAATCCTGGAGCAGTTCATCCTTCAGCTTAAGCTTTTCGCGATCGCTCTTTCCTGATTTCTCAAGCTCGGCAATTTTTGATCCGACATCAGGAAGTATAAAGAAACTTGCATCTTCAACTGAGGTTGAGATGAGATCCAGTCCCTTTTCGGTGAGTTCAATGGAATTGAGTTTTTCGTCAATCACAAAATAAAGCTCATCGGTAATCTTGGGCATTTCCTTGCTGTTATTCTGCATATAAAGGTTCTCCGTCTTCTGCAGGAGTGTCCTATTGCCCTCTTCACTCAGAAATTTTATAAGGGCATTATTTTTAGGTAATCCCTTGAATGCGCGAAGGAGCAGTTTTCCACCCTCCTCTGTATTACCCTCGGTAATCAGTTTTTTTGCATCGGCAAGTATTTGTGTAACAAGCTTTTTCTGAGCCGAAACGAGCTTGTCGACCTTTGGTTTGAGCTCATCAAACTGCTGAATATCGCTCCTGGCTGTCGGACCGGAGATGATCAGAGGTGTTCGTGCATCATCAATCAGAACCGAGTCAACCTCATCAACGATCGCATAATGATGTTTGCGCTGAACAAGATCTTCAGGATTGATAGCCATGTTGTCCCTCAGGTAGTCAAATCCGAATTCGTTGTTGGTGCCGAAGGTAATGTCGGCATTGTATGCTTTCCTCCTGTCGGCCGAATTGGGCAGATGCTTGTCGATACAATCTACCTTAAGCCCGTGGAACTCATACATGGGACCCATCCATTCAGAGTCGCGCTTTGAGAGGTAGTCGTTAACAGTAACTATATGGACTCCCCTTCCGGCAAGAGCATTCAGGAAGACAGGCAGAGTTGCAACCACTGTTTTGCCTTCTCCTGTAGCCATCTCTGCGATTTTGCCTTTATGTAGTGCCACTCCGCCAATAAGCTGGACATCATAATGGACCATATCCCAGGTGATCTCGTTGCCTCCTGCGATCCATTGGTTTTTCCAGTAAGCTTTATCTCCCTTAATAGTAATACTCTCCCGTGTAGCAGCCAGATCCCTGTCATACTGCCGTGCGGTGACCTCAATCTCGCTTTTTTCCTTGAACCTCCGTGCTGTCTCTTTCATTATCGCGAACGCAGGCGGAACGCATTGATCAAGTATCTCTTCAAGCTTATCAACAATGCGCTTTTCAATTTTGTCTATCTCGTTGTAGATCTCTTCTTTCTGATATACGTTTTCCTCTTTTTCTGCCTTCTCCTTAAGTGCCCTGATCTCCTGCTCATCACCTTCAGTATATTCAAGTATCACTTTCTTTAATTCAAGAGTCTTATCCCTGAGCTGGTCGTTTGAGAGTTCCCCCAGCTTTGCGTATTCTTCACGAATCTTTTCAACATATGGGCTTATCTCCTTGATGTCACGCTCATACTTATTTCCCAGAAACAAGCCGAGGACTTTTGTTATAATGCTCATTTTTGCCTTTTCTTATTTTTTTATCAGAATATACTTCAGCGTTTTTCTGACAGGTGCATTTTCCAGAACAATAAAATAAAGTCCTGAGAGCTGATCTGTAAGATCTATTGCCATCTCTTCACTGATTTCACCAATACCTGATCTGATCAGGGCTCCTGTAGAATTATAGATCTGGTATCGAATCCGTTTCCCTGTGAATGCAGGATCAAGAATCCTGATTATTCCATTACCCGGATTCGGGTAAACTACCGCTGAAACAGCATGGGTATTCTCAACGTTATCGATCAGAGGTCCGATTTGAAAATTCTCTATTGCCCACCCCCACCCATGCGCATACGGATCGGAATAGAGCCTGAATCGTACCATCATTGTATCACCGCCTGAGATATATGAGGAAACATCAGGGAATATATAGCGTTTCTGAAGCATGGATTCACGACCTGTATAACTTGAGTTGCCGTCTACTATTTCACTGTTGTATGCTGTTTCCCATGACTTTACAAACCTGCAATCATAACCATCGACCAGGGGGAACCATGTTTTTCCATAGTTCATGGATCCCTCAATAATCACATAATCATAGAAATCATCCTCACCATATACGGAGCCGTCTTCGCCCGGTTCAATGAGTGCTACTTCGTTATAGGTTATTATCATACCATTGGCATCATACCTAATTGGATGCCGCAGCAATGCAGTAAACTCCAATTCTCCGTCGTCGGTATCAGGGCTTTGGTACGGATGATCAGAATGCAGCCCGAAGTTGGAGAAATTGTAGGGTTTGGCTATGCTGAAGCCGATGCTGAAGAAATCGTCTGACACATTTGAAAAATCAGTTGAATAGCCTGATACTACCGAACTGATATCCTCTATCCTTATTGAGTAGTATCCCTCTTCGGGAAGTGCAGCGATGTTTGGCACTGAAGCCTTGTCCTTCGCGATTATCCGGTAAAGAACTGAATCTCCTCCCTCAAGTAGAAGAGGTAGTGCATTTATCAGGGCAGAATAACTGAGGTTTTCCCCTGCCTTCATTCCTGCTGTCATTGGTGCACCTTCATTTACCTTGAATTCAATGTATACAGTGTCGACGCCGATATTGTCATCTGCAAAAGCCTCAATTTTCATGGTATCAATCTTTTCGAGATAATACTCGACAGGAGTATGCATCATTACCGGTTTTACCGTATCCATACCGATCCTCACACTGTACCTGAACTCATCAATATATGAAGGACACCTGTATGTCCTTGAAAAGATGTCATTTACATAGAAATAGTATTCAAGACTTGCATCGAAAAACGGAATTGAGATGGTTGCGGTAAAAGTATCATCTGACAGAGGAGAACTCATTAAGAGAGAATCCTCTGTGGCAAATTCATCAAATGACCATACGATACCAACTATATTCCTGTCATATGTCGTGTCTGAGATGATAGTCGCGCTCAGCTGTATCTGGGTGAGATGTTCCTCAGTGTCAGGGGGGCTTTCATGAACAAAGCGGGTGTTGATCCAGCCAAGGTCATTGAGCATTGCCATGGTAAGTTTCCCGGGATCATGTATTGCCTCTCCCTTGTCAATAAAAGGTGTCATTAATCCATCCGGATCAGGTGTATCTTCATCCAGATGTGAAATACTTGATCCGGGATCATAGGTGGATGGAGCATAGATTTTTATTCTGTTTCCGGCATTGGCACTTCTGATCAGCGGCCCGTTAAAATAAATTTGTCCGCTGGTCAGTTCATTTTTAAGTTCAACCGACGGATTATCGAATTTAAGTGTGTCAATCAACCTGTTTCCCGTGTTATTTTCAAGGAACGTGTCATAAATGACCGGTAATGAAGCGGCTCCCCATGAACCGGTTGATGCATCGGCTGACATTGTATCAAAGAAACCAAGTCCGTGAATGAGTTCGTGAATAATTACAGTAACCAGATCATATTGAAATGTTGGTGCATTACCGTCAGTACCAAGATACCAGTTTACATCAGTGTTGATGTTCAGAACAATATCGGCAGACTGATCATTATTGAGGCTGGCGCCAAAAATTTTTTCGGCCAGGGCAACCGGGTACCATGAGTTAGGATCAAGTGCATCAACTGCCCATCCTCCGGCAAAAGCGCCGGCACTAGAATTGGCAAGAACACCTGATTCCATGCTTCCTGACGATATCATTACATTAATCGCCACATCCGAGGAAAGAAGGGATTCAAGGACGGAGACAGCAAAGTCAACTGCAGTCACAATATATGCCGGTGTATTAGAATAAACCACATTAATTGTTGCTCCCGATCCGGTTCCGTCCTTGCGGAAAAATTTTTCAGGAGGCGGGATATAGATCTTTTTGACCTTGCTCCCGGCATAGCATACCCCTGTTATAGCTTTGTTGCTTACGATCTCCTGGGATTTCAACAGCGGAACAGCAAACAGAACTATGAGACCAGAGGTAAGAATCGTCCTTTTCATTCAGTGGCAGCCGGTTTTTCTGAATCTCTGAGCGACATGATATCCCTGTCGAACTGGTACATATTATTTTTGCCCAGAAGCTTGAGCTTATCGCGTATCGCCATCACATTTGCCTCTTCTTCAACTTGTTCATTTACAAACCATTGGACAAAGTTATGTGTATTGAAGTCTTTTTCAGCCAGGGTAAGGGCAACGATGTCGTTGATGCTTTCGGTAATGAATTCCTCATGCTTCAGCACATCCCGGAACATCTCGTCAACTCCTTTAAAATCTACAGGAGGCTTTTTGAATTCCGGGACCACTACCTTCCCCCCTCTTTCATTGATATATTTTATGAACTTCATCATGTGCATCCTCTCTTCCTCTGCCTGGGCATAAAGCCATTCGGCGATTCCGCTGTAGCCAGAATTCTCGGCCCATGCAGCCATAGCAAGGTAAAGGTTTGAAGAGTAACCTTCTCTTTCAACCTGTCTGTTGCAGATATCTTCTACTTTTTTCTTTAACATATTATTGTTTTTTATTGGTTAGACTTAAAACAATCCGGTTATGTATCTTGTTCAACTTCCAGAAGCTCCTCAATCTTCCTAATCATTTCGTTCACTGAGAAAGGCTTTGAATAAACAGCATCAGCCCCAAGTGCTTTTGCCAGGTTAAGGTAACTGGCAGGTCCTGCCTTGCCGCCGCCTGAAATTGCTATTATCTTCAGTGAGGGTTTTACCTCACGGAGTTTCATGATTACCTTAAGCCCGTCTTCTTCAGGCATGATCAGGTCGGTTATTACAAGGTCAGTAACAGCAGGCTTGAAATGAATTATAGCGTCCTTGCCGTTTTCTGCTTCAAGAACAGTGAATTTTCTCCTTGTCAGTGAGACTTTCAGCATCTCTCTGAGATCATTCTCATCCTCAACTATCAAAATACCCGGCATACTATTTTCTAAATTGACACCTGGATTGCATTTAATATTTCCCTCAGGGAAACAGGCTTGATCAGGTGCTGTTTTATAATCCCCGAATTTACTAATTTTTCTTCCTCCTGAGTCTGATTTGATTCAGAGATCAGTATACAGGGTATTTTAATCTCATGAGCTGCATAAAGATCAATAAGATCGTCTGTCCTGACCTGTTCAGCCTCTATCATATATATAATAAGGTCGGGTTGCCTGTTCTGATCTGATATCACCTTTTTGAGATGATCAGGACCGGTAGTAAGCGTCATTTCGTAGCCTGCACGTTGAAGCGAAAGTGAAAGAATGCGTGATTCATGTCTGTTGCCTGCTATGAATAGTATTTTCCTTCTTCCGGATGCTACCCTGGATGCTTCGTAGTCTTTAGAAACCGGAAGGTAAACATAGAATAAAGAACCTTCATTGACCTTGCTGGATACCATTATTTCACCTCCCATTTCGGTTACTATCCCGTGCACGACCGACAGGCCCAGTCCTGATCCTTTTCCCACTTCCCGGGTTGTAAAAAACGGCTCAAAGATCCTTCTCATCAAAGAAGGATCCATACCTTTTCCCATATCCTTTACAGTGACCAGTGCATATTCATCCGCGACAATATCCTTGTTAAGTTCTTTCTGTACATTCTTGCCCTTTACCAGGGTAAGAGAAACCGATATTGTCCCTGGCTGCTCCTCCATTGCCTGCACGGCATTTGTCATCAGGTTCAGAAAGACCCGGAACAACTGTGTTGGATCGGCAAGAACAGGTGTATCTTTTATGCGTATCCTGCTGCTTATCTTTAAATGTGACGGAACTGCGGACCTCACAAAACCAATTGTCTCTTTCAGAACATCACACACGTTTACGGTCACTTTCTCCTGCTCCACCTGACGACTGAAGGTAAGCATCTGGTTTGTTAGCGAGCGTGCCTTTGAGACAGCAGCCATTATTTTAGTCACATTCTCTGAAGAGGATGAAGACCTGGGGAGGTCATTCTGCAGCAGCTCGGAGTAACCTGAAATTGTTGCAAGTATATTATTGAAATCATGAGCTATTCCACCCGCCAGAGCGCCAATCGTTTCAAGTTTCTGAGCCTGCAGAAGCCTGTTTTCGAGCATAAGCTCGCGTGACGAGTCTTCAAATGAGAAATCGATGAACAAGGGATTTCCCGATTCATCCAGATTCATGAATCCGCTAATCCTGCAGACGATATCCTCACCCTTGCATGTCTTCAGGGGTACCCTGCCGAAGGATTTCGGCCTGTTGTCCGAAAGGTCTTTTAGATGAAGGTCAAAAAGGCTCTTTTCAGCATACAGGGCCCGCAGGGTCATTTTATGTACAGACTTCTCGTCATCACAGTCCATGATCATCAGGAATGACCTGTTGGCATGAATCATCATCCCCTGGGGAGTGCACCTGAGGAACCCGATAGGCAGGTTTGTCTCAAGTCGCCTGAATTCCTCCTCCTTATCAGAGGCAAATTTTTGAGTCAGTTTGAGATCTGTGATATCGAAAGTCTCAGCAAGAAGATGCGTAATTTCACCAGATTCAGCCGGAAACGGCCTGAATATAACCTCAAAGTATCTTTTTCCGGCCTGGGGAATGTTGAAAGAAGCCTCATACCTGACCGTGGAGCCGGTAAAACATTTGTCTATGTTGGGTTTAATTCTTGAATTGAAAGTATCATTACCCCAGACATCACCTAAAGATTTGCCTATTATGGAATCCTCCACTCCCTTCTGGGCCTCACAGAAAGCCGAATTGACCTTCTCATAAACATAATTTCTGTTTATGATGCTGATCATCGACCGGGAATTATTCACGATATGGTCCGAAAAGTATTTCTCCCTGGCGAGATACCTGGTGTAATTTTCATGACCCGAATTGTCACCGTAGTTTACCACTTGGAACAATATATTGATAATCAGATTTTAAATTTAATTAAAATCCAGGTTAAATGTTTTTTTAAAATCTTTCAGTACAGGATACTTTGCCTGAAGGTAGTTATATTTTTGTTCATCTGTATAAAGCAAGTCATTCGTTTCAGCAAGGTTGACCGTTGTCTCAATTTCCAACTCCTGAAGGATGAACTTATTTTCCAGGAAACTGATGAGTTTAGGCTTGTAATTCTGAACGAAAAGATCCTTCTGTGCTGCATTGCTCAAATGGATACGTATTGTATGTTCATCCTCCAGTTCCGGCTTGAGCGACTTGAACATACTTACTATTCTGGTACCCTCTCCCTTAAGGCTATCGACGAATTCCTGCCATGTTTCAGCAAAACTTATTCCGGTGAATTCCGCTTTCCCGGTGCGGGTATTTCCGGGTACTGGATCATGGGAGCCAGCAGTATTTTTAACTGCTTCCGCTCCATTTTCAGTTATCACATCCTTAATGGAGACTGAGCGTGGTGATTTTTCAACAACCGGAATATGTCTGGACGGTTCAGGTTCTTGTGGTTTTCTTATAATCTCTGATTTTGAAGGAAGAGGGACAGGCTCATTCAGCTGCTTCGTGTCAGGCTTTTTTTTTTCAACCGGCTCCTCCTGGTCCTCAAGGATACGGCACATCCTGATCAGTGCAAGCTCAACATGAAGTCTCTGGTTCTTGCTGCTCTTATATGAAATGTCGCACGAGCTTCCGGTATCAAGAGCCTTGTAAAGGAAGCCGACCGGGCAAATGGCTGTCTGGTTGACATACCTTTGCTTCACGGCAGGAGTTGCCTCGAGCAGACGGACAGTTGATTCATCCTTACTGACCAGGAGGTCGCGAAGGTGGCTGTTCAGGCCTGAGACGAAGTTGTGCCCGTCAAATCCTTTTTCCAGTATCTCATTGAAGGTCATCAGTATTGAAGAAATGTCCCCCTTAAGTGCCGCATCAACACTTTTAAAATAATACTCATAATCGAGAACGTTCAGATTTTCAATGACATCCCTGTAGGTGATCTTTTTACCGCATAGACTCACGATCTGGTCAAAGATTGAAAGGGCATCCCTTAATGCGCCGTCAGCCTTCTGGGCTATCACATGAAGGGCTTCCTCCCCGGCATTAACTGATTCATTTTTAGCCACAAACTGCAGCCTGCCGACAATATCTTCGATCCTGATCCGGTTAAAATCAAAGATCTGGCACCTGGAGAGACTGGTCGGTATTATCTTATGCTTTTCGGTAGTAGCCAGGATGAAGATAGCATGTGGCGGCGGTTCTTCGAGGGTTTTAAGGAAAGCATTGAAAGCCGATGAGGAGAGCATGTGCACCTCATCTATTATATATATGCTGTACCTGCCGATCTGAGGAGGTATCCTTACCTGGTCGTTCAGGCTCCGGATATCCTCAACCTTATTGTTTGACGCAGCGTCAAGCTCATGGATATTGAACGATCTCAGGGTATTGAACGACAGGCACGATTCGCATTTATCGCATGCTTCTGCGTTTTCGTTCAGGCTACTGCAGTTGATCGTCTTGGCAAAAATCCTTGCACAGGTTGTTTTTCCTACACCCCTTGGCCCACAGAACAGATATGCCTGGCTGAGATGCTTGTTCTTTATTGCACTTTTCAGCGTATTGGTAATGCTGTCCTGCCCTACAACCATATCAAATGTCGCAGGACGGTATTTCCGGGCTGAAACGATGAAGTTCTCCATAAATGAATTTATCCGGGATTCCTTAATTATCGTTATGCAAATATAGTCAAAAAGCCGTTGCCGTTGATGTATGTTGATAATTAAAGCCGGAGTATCGCTGTAGGCTTAATGCTCCCGGAGATGGCCTGAAATTGAATAATTTTCTCTTCATTAATTTTTGTTTAAACGAAAATAATTGTACTTTTGCGAGCCAAAATATTTATAACCATTAATAAATAATTTATTTATGTCTAATCACTACGAAACCGTTTTCATTGCAACTCCCGTTTTATCTGAGCATCAGATGAAGGAAGCGGTACAAAAGTTCAAGAAGGTCATCACCGATCACAAGGGTGATATCATTCATGAAGAGAACTGGGGCCTGAAAAAGCTGGCCTATCCAATTCAGAAAAAGTCGACAGGCTTTTATTATCTTATTGAGTTTAAAGGCGAAGGAAGCATCATTGATAAGCTTGAAGTCCAGTATCGCCGCGATGAAAGGATAATAAGGTTCCTGACATTCAGAATGGAAAAATTTGCTGTCGAATATGCAGAGAAGAAGAGAAAACAGAAAGAATCAGAAAGAAGCAAGGAGGAATAGGAAATGGCACAGAACGAAAGCGAAATCAGATATTTGACTCCTCCGACAGTAGAAGTCAAGAAAAAGAAATACTGCCGCTTCAAGAAGAACAGGATCCGTTATATTGATTACAAGGATCCGGAGTTCCTGAAGAAATTCCTGAATGACCAGGGAAAGATACTTCCCCGCAGGATAACCGGCACATCACTTAAATATCAAAGGAAAGTGGCAAAAGCTGTAAAAAGAGCCCGTCATATTGCACTTCTTCCATATGTTACTGACCTTTTAAAATAAGGAGGAGATAAGATGGAAATAATATTATTACAGGATGTCAACAAGCTTGGGCAGAAGGATGACCTTGTAAAGGTTAAAGCAGGATACGGCAGAAATTTCCTTATTCCCAGAGGCTACGCAGTCGCAGCAACGCCTTCAGCAAAGAAGATGCACACGGAGAACCTCAGGCAAAGAGCGCATAAAGAGGAGAAGATCAGGGCTGAAGCTCAGGAGCTGGCCGGCAGGATGGCTGACCTGAAACTTGTCGTTGGAGCCAAAACAAGCACTTCCGGCAAGATATTCGGCTCAGTAAACACGATCCAGATCGCCGAAGCACTGAAGGAAAAAGGATTTGACATCGACAGGAAAAGCATTTCACTGCCTGAGGACCAGATCAAAGAGGTCGGAAAATACAAGGCAACTGTCAAACTTCACAGGGAAGTGAAAGTACAGGTCGAATTCGAGATAATTGCTGAATAAGAAATTTAGTAGTTATCGTGATAATCATGCCGCCTTTCATACTTAAGGTCTGCCAGCACCGAAGCCTTCACCCTGATAGAGAAGGTCCACATTTTGATATAGCCTGTCGGAAGCCAGCTGAAGGACATATCCCAGCAATGCAGGTCCCTGGTCACTGCAAGCTGTGAGACCGTGATTTCCTTTCCCGTAAAATCATATCCGGAGCTGTAGGTGATATTCATTTTCTTAGTGAGTTTTACAGTCCCATTGATCATTACGGTCTGCGAGGTCGTTGGTTTTAATGTCATCTTGTTGTACGTCAGATGATAACTAACATTCATGGTCCAGGGAACATCGAATTCCGGGTATCCCCATGCATCAAACCCGGGAAGCGGCTGATCAGCCGGTTTCCCTGAAGGAGCAGTCTGCCCGGGCTGCTGCAGACCAACTGAGGGGCGAGCCGAAGGAGCCTGGGAGCTTTTGTTATCCTTTCCCCTGAGCAGATCACTCAGACTGAAATCGAGGCTCACCTGGAATGAGTTGAGCCGAAGCAGCTTGCGCGTCTGAGTAAAATAATAAGTATTTATCTCTGAACCCTTGCTGTTCTGTCCGTACATCGAGAAGGCGCTGCTCAGGGATATTCCGATCTCATCGAAAAGAGTGGTACGTATCACCATCGAAACAGGAGACCACTTCAGTGAATCCTTGAATATATTGTATAACGTGGAAATATTGAAATTATCGATTAATCGCACATTTTTGGATTTCCCGGTTGTATCTCCCCTTTCAAAGACCTTGGCTTCGAGGATGTTCGTCAGGTTGAATGATACACTGCCGCTTTTTGACGAAAGCGAAGGAGTTTGGTAAATACCACCCTCAAAAACGGAATATTTCTTACTGGCAGTGCTGTCGGCATTCGTCTGTACCGTATGATACATTCTGGAACTCAGTCCCTCAAATGCAGGGGTAAAATTAAAGCTTACTGAGGGTTTAATCACGTGCCGGATGGCGTCGATCCTAGAATCAGGATTGGTCATATCAAATATCCCGAATATCTGGGGGCTGTATCCTGCACCTACTGAAGGGTTTATTGCATGACCATAGAACATTCCGCTGAGAGTATCAATGACGACCTTTGCCTGGTCAGGATCCCACCTCTGAACAAATTTCCGTGTGTACATTACACCTTCATATGATACCTGAGGAGAGATATAAAAGTTTTTGAACGGCCTTATCGCAAGGCTTAACGGTGCTTTATGGGTAAATCCGTTCTTCATGTTGTTCCAGACCTCATTGGTAAAAAGGGCGCTGTCAGTAGTATTGATCTGATTATCGAGTGATGCAGAGTACTGGAACTGCAGCTCCTGCCACCATTTTCCGGCTCCTGCTCCCTTACCCTTAAGAGGATATATTCTTGCGGCATTGAAACTTACCTTTGGAAGGTTGAGAGCGACGGTATTGTTCTTCACGTTCTGGCTGTGGTTCATACTGGCCGACAGATTAAAAGGCGTTCCTGTCCATGTTTTGGAATAGCTTATGCTTGACTGCCTCTGAGTAGTTACATGGTCGTTCAGGTTATAGCTGTTGTTCCTGTCGAATCCGCTTGAACTCATATTTACGCTTGCAGAAAATCGTGACCCCGGTTTTGCCTTCGGGTTCTGGCTGAAAGTCCAGCCCAGACTGTAGTTTTTGGCTTCATTGAAATCGGGCAGTCCCTTATGGCCAGAAACGTTTTTGGCATAGCTGAAAGAAAAATTTCCGCTGTATTTGTACATTTTGTTATAGCTCGATTGGGCATTGAGAAGCCAGGAACCGTTGGTAAATATATTCCCCCTCATTGTCATGTCAACATAATCGCTGATGGCAAAATAATATCCGCCCTCGGTCAGGGCATATCCCCTGCCCGATTCATAATGTGGCTTAGGTATAAGTATGCCTGACACTGCCGGCTTGGTCTGGATCGGAAAGAACCCGAACGGCAGGTATATAGGAAGAGGCACTCCTTCCAGAACAAGATTTCCCGGACCGGATATTATCTTCTCGCCCGGGTAAACCTTTGCTTTCTTCAACGCTATATAAAAATGAGGTGTGTCAGCATCGCACGTCGAATAAGTACTATTGAATATATTTGAAGTTCCGTCTTCGAGCAGCTTGGTCACTTCACTTTGCAGTATCCCTTCCTGCTGCTGGGTTATGATGTTTTTAACTATCGCCTTACCGGTTTTAAAATTATACCTCAGCGTGTCTGATTCAAACTCCTCCGATCCCGATTTGAAACGGGGCTTGCCGGTAATATTCCCGGAAGTATCCCTGATGCCCATAGCGTAGATCTCATTGGTCAACATATTGAATATTATTGAATCGGACTGAATGTTTATATCATCATAATTGATTTCTGCCGTATTAACAAGGGTAACTTTTTTATTAACAAGATCGTTTTTCTTTGAACCGGCTGCCTTGTATGTAACCTGCTTGTCTATTGCATCAGGAGATATTCTGAGCAGATAAATAGTATCTGTCATAACGGAATCTCTTTGCAGCGGAAATGCAGAGGGTGTTAAGACATCTTCCTGTGAGAATAAAAACAGCGACCTGACCATCACGAGGAACACTACAAGCAACCGTTTTTCGTTAAAGAAATACAACTTAAATGCTATTTTTGTATAGTTTTTGTTTGATTTCAGATGTCAGCGGCAAAACTATTAAAAAAACACAAACCAAACATGGGCACAGTTATTAAAAACGGAAAACAGAACCTTATCAATATATGCTGTGCACTTGCGTTATTATCAACCTTTCCGGGTCCCACTGCTATTTATGCCGCAAATTCCGGTCCAAAAACCGACGAAAAATGGATTATTGTAATTGATCCCGGACATGGGGGAAGGGATCCCGGGGCTCTGGGCTCGGTCAGCAAAGAAAAAAACATCAATCTTGCAATTGCTCTGAAAACAGGAAATTACTTAAAGGAAAATCTTAAGAATGTGACCGTGATCTATACGCGTGATGATGATTCGACAGTTGACCTGATCGAACGTCCGCAGATAGCAAACAAAAACAATGCCGACCTGTTCATCTCGATCCACTCGAACTGGGCAAAGTTGAAAAGTGTGGCGGGAGCCGAGACATTCGTAATGGGACATACAAAGGACGAAGCGAACCTGGAAGTGGCAATGAAGGAGAATGAGGTGATACTTCTTGAAGAAGATTATTCAACAAAATATGCAGGATTTGATCCAAAATCGCCTGAATCATATATCATGTTCACACTGATGCAGAACGTATTCCTTGAACAGAGCACCGACCTTGCAGCAAAGATACAGCACCAGTTCAATACAAGGGTTGAACGCAGGGATCGCGGAGTAAAGCAGGCAGGATTCTGGGTTTTGTACAATACAACCATGCCGGCTGTCCTTATTGAAACCGGCTTCATCACAAATGCCGAGGAGGAGAGATACCTTAATTCCGAGAAAGGCCAGGATTACATTGCTTCTGCAATTTTCAGGGCCTGCAGGGATTATATGAATGAAATTGATATTAAGAGCGGGATATCAACCATTAGGGACAGTGAACAGTCCGCAGCACCATCTGCAACAACATGGACCTCACCGGACCAGCCTGTCTTTATGGTTCAGGTGGCAACTGCATCTGCAAGGAAAGAGATCAAACCGGAAAACTTCAGGGGAATCAGGGATATCGTTGAGATGGAAGCGCAGGACAGGTTTAAATATGCAACAGGTTTATTCCGTGAATACTCCGACGCTGTCAAATACCGCGAGGAAATTGAGCCATTGTATCCCGATGCATTCGTGATCGCGGTAAAAGACAACAAAATATTACCTTTACAGCAGGTACTGGACCAAAAAAGAAAAAAACAAAACTGAACTGAATAATGAAGATATCTCATGAAGTCAAAGTTGGCGCCGTGGCATTGCTTACAATAATTGTATTCATCTGGGTATACAATTTTCTGAAGGGAAAGGACATTTTCAAGAGCACTGCATATTATTATTCTGTATTTGACCAGATAGGCGGACTGTCGGAATCGAGCCCCGTTGAGATCAACGGTTACAAGGTAGGAGTTGTTCAGTCAATTGACCTGCTTGACGAGTCGAGGGGGAAACTGCTTGTAACCTTTTCGGTGAGCAAGGATTTCAGGCTGCCGGTCAACTCCATGGCAGAAATAGTACCGGTATCAATCATTGCAGGAATGAAAGTACAATTCCTGTTGGGCGAAGGACCAGGATTTTATAAATACAATGACACCATTCCCGGCAAGCTCACGGCATCAATATTGACAACTTTAGAATCGGAGTTTGGTCCAATAAAACAAAGGATCTCCAACCTGCTTGACGTCATCGATTCAGTTATTGTTTCAGTTGACGACGTCATGAACCCTGAATTCAGGGCAAACCTTAACGAAACAGCAGCTAACCTGAGCAGCACAACAGGAACTATTGATGATATCCTTGGCGCCGAAGAGAAAGAACTTAAAGCAGCCCTCGAAAATATTTCGAAGTTTTCCCGGATGCTTTCCGACAATTCACCGAAGCTGGACAAAACCATCAGCAACCTTGAATCGATCACTGATACCCTGGCAGCAGCCGACCTGTATGATTCAGTAAAGAATCTGAGGGAGAGCCTTGAAAATACTTCGCTTCTACTCGAAAATCTCAACCATGGAAAAGGCAGCGCCGGACAGCTGCTGACTGACGACTCCCTTTACATTAATTTATCATCGAGCCTTGAAAGCCTTAATGTGCTTCTGCAGGATCTCAAAGAGAATCCAAAAAGGTATGTTCACTTTTCCGTGTTCGGGAAAAAATAATTTTCCCGTATTAGTTTTTTATTAATTAAAATCAGCGTATCTTGATCTTGAAAAAGAAATAAAAACCGGCTTCAGGATTATCCTTCTTCCAAATCATCTGTTTTAAAATCTGAAAAGGTCCGCATAACGAATTGTAATACACCAACAAACTGAAAATATTATTTGTATCTTATTGATAATATGATATATACATAATCATTAAATTATTCTCTCTATAAATTGCTGACATTTAAAAACATAGAATTATTTTGAAATAATCAAGTGAAAAAATTTTTTTTATAAGATTTTTTTTTACAAATATTGCTATCTGAAATTGCTTGTACCGACCCTGAAATTATAACTGCCTTTCTTCAATGAACAAAACACATCATGACATATGGAATAACTGTCTGCAAATCATCAGGGACATAATTCCATCTGTCAGCTTTAAAACCTGGTTTGAGCCTATTATCCCGTTGAAACTTGAAAACAATATACTGACAATTCAGGTACCGAGCCCTTTTTTTTACGAGTACCTCGAGGAGCAGTATATTGACATTCTCAGGAAAACACTCAGGAGAGAGATCGGATCAGATGCGAAGCTCGAATATAACGTCGTGATGGAAAACGCAATTTACTCGGACGGCAAACCCTATACTGTCAGATACCCTTCCAGAAACAAGACCGACCTGCATAACAAACCGGTACAGGTGCCTTTTGATGTCACACAGCCTTCCATAAAAAATCCCTTTGTAATACCCGGCATCAAAAAAGTCCACTTTGATCCCAAGCTGAATCCCGATTATAATTTCAACAACTTTGTGGAGGGTGAATGCAACCGGCTTGCAAGATCAGCAGGAATAGCTGTTGGGAATAACCCCGGAGGAACGGCTTTCAATCCCCTGATGATATACGGCGATTCAGGTCTTGGCAAAACACATCTTGCCCAGGCTATCGGAATACTTGTAAAAGAGAAGCACCCCGACAAAACCGTGCTTTACGTAAATGCGAATAAATTTCAGACACAGTTTGTAGAATCGGTAAGAAACAACAACAAGAACGATTTCCTCCATTTCTACCAGATGATAGATGTCCTTATTCTCGATGACGTTCATGAATTTGCCGGAAAGGAAAAAACACAGGATACATTCTTTCATATTTTCAATCATCTGCATCAGTCAGGGAAACAGCTTATCCTTACCTGCGACAAGCCTCCCGTTGACCTGCAGGGCATGGAGCAGCGGCTCCTCTCCAGATTCAAATGGGGTTTACAGGCCGATCTGCAGCGCCCTGACTATGAGACACGCCTGGCGATCCTCAAGAAGAAAGCGTATAATGACGGAATCGAGCTTCCTGAAGAGATATTCGAATTCCTTGCTGTAAATATCTCAAATAACATAAGGGAACTTGAAGCAGTTCTCATATCTCTATATGCCCAGTCAACACTCAACCGCAAAGAGATAACCCTGGAGCTTGCCAGGATGATGGTCGAAAAGCTCATAAGTACTTCCAGAAGAGAGATAACCATCGAATTCATTCAGAAAATAGTCTGCGATTATTACAAGATACCCGTTGATCTTATCCAGGGAAAGACAAGAAAGAGGGAGATCGTCCAGGCACGCCAGGTATCAATGTACTTTTCGAAAAATCTTACCAAAGCTTCACTTGCCAGCATCGGGTCGCATATAGGAGGCAAGGATCATGCTACAGTGCTCCATGCATGCAAGACTGTCAACAACCTTATCGATACCGACAAGCATTTCAGAAACCAGATCACCGAGATCGAGAAGAAGCTGAAGGTTTAAAATTCTCCTTATTAATATCCTTTGCGCACCTGAACCCTAATGTAGCATTCCTGTCAAAACCCGGGGAGACCATAAGCATTATTTGTGTCTTGTCGAGTTGCTGGGGACCGCCTTCAATATACCACCAGCTTGAGTCGGGACAGTAATAGCTTCCTCCTCTTATTACCATGAAGTAATAAGTACCATTGAAATAAATATCATTGGTCATCTGCCACACATTGCCGACAAGGTCCATAACTCCATACGGGCTTTTTCCTTTAGAGAATGCTTCAACCGGAGTAGGCCTGTCGAATGCATTGTTGCAATTTGTTCCGTGAAACTCATTGCCCCACGGCCAAAGGCGCTTATCCGTTCCCTGGGCAGCAAGCTGCCATTCAGCTTCAGTGGGCAAGCGCTTTTCAGCCCATTTTGTATATGCCGCCACATCCTCGCAGCTAACATATACGACCGGATAGTTATCCTGTCCCAGCCTGTATATTCCTGACTCCCAGTGCCTGAGATAATTTGTTGTATCCTTCGGGTAATACTCGGTGCTGAGAATGAACTCATAAAACTGTGAGTTTGTTACCGGGTGCCTGTCAATAAGGAAACTGTCAACAGCCACTATTTTGCCGCTCACATCAGGATAAGGCATAAAATCCTCCTTTGTTGACAGTGAATAGGAAAATGTTGCCCCGGGGATCAAAACCATGTCAGAAGGCACATTCGCCGCTCTCTTTGTCGGCTCAACCCTGCTTATAAGCCACGGCTTCCCTCCTTTCAGCCTCAGGACATTCTCATCCCTGAGTCTTCTGTCTTCAACAAGCTGCACAATTATCCTTCCTTCATAGTAGCCAAAGAGGCTACTGATGCTGACTACCGTATCTGAATGCAGGCTGAATTCCTTATAGTCTGTCTTATATGAGGGGTTGCCTTTCCAGATCATCACCCTGCCCCTGCCGGGGTAACGGATCTTCACTGAATCACCCTGAAGTTCCGACCGTAAAATATCAGGCAAATCCGCTATGCAATCGACCGAACCCTCTTTTCTTGAACCTGTCCATGAAGCCTGCCAGCCATCAGCCTGAACCGGGATCATTGTTTTCCCGTCTATGGTTTCGGGGAAAATGTTTTCGTGGTTCCAGAGAGATACATAATGCCTGCCAGGTTCATTTCCGGCTTCGAAAAGACATCCGGAAACTCCTTCGGACCTCATATTAAGAATGGTATAAACTATCTTATCTTCTGATTTCCATCTATTTACAAATACATCATCCAGTGCAGACGATATCAGTGGTGTCCAGTTATAATCCAGAAATGCATCATTGTTCTGCCTCAGGATGAATGTAGTCCTGGCAAGAAATTCAAGATCAGCATCGAAATTATCATCTCTTCCTCCCGGACGGTACATATTCAGTTCAGTGCCATACCCGTTGAAGAACGCTATGGCCACCTCGCGATGAATGATATCCTCGCCAACATCGCAAACCCTGAAAATTGAAAAATCAGGTTTTATAAGCTTGTTAAGATTAAGTTCCGGGCTCAGGAAGATGGCATTGTGCACGCGTCCCGAGATTATCCCTGGCATATCCTTAGTGATAGCCATCCCCTCCGAATACATAATCACTCCTTTCCTCACGCTGTCGGCAGCTGCCTGCAGTTCATAGCTTGAGCTTCCCCTGGTGTCAAGAACCACTCCGTCGGCATCTGTCTCTGCTATGATGCTTGCCATACCGCGGTAATGATCCTCCTTTTTTGTACTGTTGTCCCATGGGTTATATGAAATGAAGAATTTTGTTCCCGACAGCCTCGACATGTTTGCGAAATTCTTCAGCTGTGCCGTTCCTCCCGGGAGATCGCGATAAAGGTCCCACTGGTTTCTCTGGTCCAGGCCCAGGCGGGGCCACGTAGGCCATATACAGAACACATCAAAATAGCCGAATGTTGCGACACCCTTTCTGATTACGTCAGGGAAAGTGTATTTGCCGGTCATTCTGTCATAGAACTCCCTGTCCCATGCCATCTGAAGGATCATCAGGTAACTCTCCCTGATCCAGGCGAGATCCTCTCTTTCATAGAGCGAATTATCGAACTCATCAAGATCGTAGAGATACCTGTCCCTGAACATAAGTCTGAGTCCTTCCTGCCATTCACCGCTGAAGAAAGCTGCATGCATCTCGTAAATCACCATTGAACCAGGGGGAAGCAATGTCTCATACCGTCTTTGCTGCCCGCCTTCAGTCTTTTGCCTCCGGGCTATTGCACATACTGAATAATCATCACCAACAGGTAAAGAGGAGTATCCCATCTCCCACGCGTTATCCGGGAGAATGACCCTCAGCGGCCTGTAACCCGGACGGAACAGACGTGCCCTGGCGAGGTCAGGGGGGCCATACCCGGTTATATACACTGATGAGGTATCTTCGCCAAAGGGGACAACATTGCTTATCGAGATAGTATCGGAACCCTTGTTCTCAAATGTTACTTCCGCAACCCACTCTCCGGGAACATTTTTCTCCGGCAAGAAGGTTACCTGAAGGCCTTTGTCAAGATTCCAGCTTTGGGTTTCAATCAGCGAAGTGCTGCCTGCCTCCGGGCAGGTGCAAAATTTTCCGTCCAGGAGAAAACTAAAAAGTGGCTTCTTTCCGTTTATTTCAAGCAGGATACTGTCCTGCAGAAAGATTTTCCCGGGCTCAATACCTGAAATATTCCTGGCAGGCGCTATCGCGGGAATGATTGACAGGATGAAAAACCAGAAAAGGAGGCGTAAAATGATTTGTTTCCCTGATGGCCTTATAATATGCAACATAATTTAAAGTATGATAGTACAAACTCAGCAAAGCCAAAAAAACAGGAAAGAAAAGTACAAATATTTTGCCATTTTTCCGCAATGCAAAATCTTCAGGGTTATAAGTAATACTTACCTGGTGTCACATTTTCTATTTAACAAATTTTTTGCTACTTTTATGACGGTAAGAAAAACCTCAGTGTCAATGCCTAAATCATTCAGAACAATAATATATCTTGTTCTGCTGGTTTTTATCGCAGCTGTAACCGCCTGTGCTCCTGCAAAACAAAATCCATTTGAGAAGAAGAGGTCCAAGGCATCAAGGGTAAATACATCACAGCTCGGCAGAAACAGGTTCTACTTTTCGACCGGGTATCAGAAAAAACTAGTAAGGAGCTACAAGAAGAAATAATCACTTTTCATTCCTCGCATTCAAGTCTGAGGCCGTCATATGCAAGCATAATTCCGGGAGGAAGTTCCTTTTCCACCTCCTTATACAGACCCATCTGGTGGCTTATATGAGTAATGAAGGCTTTTCGCGGCGATATCTCCCTGACAAGATCAACGGCCTCCTTAAGGCAAAAATGCGAAACATGCTTCTGCTTTCTCAAAGCATTAATAACCAGATATTTCACTCCGAAAAGCTTCTCCTTGCTTTGTTCCGGAATATAGCTGGCATCGGTAATATATGCGAAGTTCCCGATCCTGAATCCATATATCTCCATGTCCATATGGCGTACCCTGACAGGGATTATCTCTACACCCTTTATCCTGAAATGGTATTCCGGGATTCTGTTCAGCCTCATCTGGGGAATCCCGGGGTATTTCTTTTCCGCAAAGACATATGCATATTCGACCCTGACCGCTTCAAGCACTCTCTCCTCGGCATAGATATCTATTGCGTCCTGGCTCTTGTAATTGAAAGCCCTCACATCATCCATCCCTGCGATATGATCCTTATGCTCATGTGTAAGGAGGATGGCATCCAGCTTTTTGACATGCTCTCTCAGCATCTGCTGCCTGAAATCGGGACCCGCATCAATAAGAATAGTCGACTTGCCGGTTTCAACCATAAGTGAAGTTCTCAGACGGTTGTCGCGGGGGTCCTCAGAAAGGCAAACCGGGCATTCGCATGCTATTACAGGTACGCCCTGCGATGTTCCCGTTCCGAGGAATGTAATTTTCACATCTATAATTTTTCACAACAAACCTATATTAAAAATCCAAAACAGCCAACAACCTGTGGTTTATTATTGCTTCCATACGTTGATGTATTATTGCTATATTTGATAAAATGTTATTATGAAGGGCCGGATATGGCTTATACCTGTAACGCTGGGAGATGATAACTTCAAAGCTGTCATCCCTGAAGAGGTTCTTGAAATTACCAGAAAGCTCAGGTATTTCATTGTAGAGGACCTGAGAAGCGCCAGAAGGTATCTGAGGCTTATCGACAGGCAGTTCCCGATCGATGATTCTTTATTCCTTGAGCTGAACGAGCATACTTCGGGCAATGATACGGCAAATTACCTTAAGCCTCTGCTTGACGGCAATAACGCCGGGCTGATGAGCGAAGCCGGGATGCCCGGAATCGCTGATCCGGGTGCCAGGGTTATAGCTGCCGCCCACCGGCAGAACATTAAAGTCACTCCGCTGGCAGGTCCTTCTTCAATCATAATGGCTCTTATATCTTCAGGTATGAATGGACAGAATTTTACTTTCAACGGCTATCTTCCGGTAAAACCTGCAGAAAGAGCTGCAAAACTGAAAGACCTGGAAAAAAAAGCACTTGAAGGTATTTCGCAGATTTTCATTGAAACACCTTACAGGAACCAGGCATTGCTGGAGTCAATCATGGCAACCTGCAAAAAGGATACCTATTTATGTATAGCCGCCGATATAACCCTGCCAGGTGAATTAATCAGCACTAAAAAGATCTCAGAATGGAAAAGTGAGGCTCCCTGCCTTAAGGACAGGAACGTTATTTTTGTTCTGTAATTATCTATTCATCTCCCGGTCCTGCTTTTACCCTGACAAGATCGACCTCATACAGAATTGGTGTGTAAGCAGGGAAACTGATATCTGTTTGTCCATATCCAATATAAGAGGGTACTATGAATAATGATTTTCCGCCAGCTCTCATATAAGTTATAGCCTCGTCAAATCCGGAGATGGTCTTCCCTTCATTTACAGGAATGATCAGAGTATCCGTGGTACCAGTATTTGAATCAAAGATCCTATTATCGAGTAATGATGCAATATAGAAGATATAAGCAGTATCGTGTATTACAGGCTGGACGCCGGAACCAACTTTTATATCGAGATAATAAAGCCCGCTTGGCTTTAACTCGAAGATGAGATCCGGATTCAGGAGTAAAAATTCCTTTATTTTTTCCTCTTCTTTTTTCTCATTTTTTTCAGTTCCTAAGCACGCAGATATAAATACAATGATCGAGAGTACGACAACATACAGAACCATTTTACGCTTAATCTTTATCATATTGAAGATGTTATTTAATAAGGATCAGATATCATTACTCTAATTAACTACTAACTGTACACTTATATTGTATACAACAACAGCGCGTGGCGGTATTTTTTTCCCGTCGCCGACAAAGCCATAAGCAAGAAACGGAGGCAGAATAAATATCGCTTCGCCTCCCGGTTTAAGCATCCTGAGGCCCTGGCCCAAACCTGATTCCAGTCCGCTTCGCCCCAGAATAATCTCTTTAGGTCCGGATTCCTTTGAATCATAGCATCTTGTACCGTCAATAAGGTAACACTCGTATTCCATCACTATCCTGTCGTTGTCGCTGAAATAGTCTCCGTTCCCCTCCGATATTATCTGGTACCACAAACCTGAACCGGATTCACTCATATGCAGCTTTTTCCTCTCAATATAGTTCTGGATTCTTTCCCTGTCTTTCTCTACCATATACTTGTTCAGTTCGGCCATTTCCTTTTTCCCGGGAGCTTTCCTGACATCCTGCCTGTCATGTGCTGTATTACACGAGATTAATCCTGAAATCAAAAGGATCGCTATTTTCCTTAGGATCATCATAAAACCGGGTTGTGCAGAAGGTAAAACTCCCTGAGGGATTTAAGAAACCAGGCTATCGTATTTTCAAGATTGTCGAAGTAGTCTCCCCCGGAAGCATTCATATGCCCGCCTCCCGAGAAATACCTCGAGGCGAACTTATTTGACGGGAAATTGCCTTTTGATCTGAAAGAAAGTTTAATGAATCCATCCTTTTCGATGAAGAGGGCGGTAAACACAATTCCTCTGATCGACAGGGGCATATTCACAAAACCTTCAGTGTCTCCCTTTATATGGTTGAAATCAGCCAGGTCATTTTTGGTAAGATAAATGTATGCGGTCTGAAATTCAGGAAGGACAACCATTCTCTGGCTCAGTGCAAAACCCTGGAGCTTCATCCTGTCGGCAGAGAAGTTATTGTATACAAGATCATGGATTTTTTCCTTATCGATCCCGCTCTCCAGGATGTCGGCAACAATCCTGAAGGTTGATCCCGAATAAGAGCCATGCTCAAAGTTACCCGTATCGGTTATTATTCCTACATAGAGCGCCTCGGCATAAGATCTGTTTATGAAAGGGCCGTTATTCATTTCCAATATCAGCTCATGAACCAGCTCCGAAGTGGAGCATTTGGAGGAGTCAGAGATAAGCAGTCCGGCAAAGTCATGAGGATCAAGATGATGATCTATTACGACTTTGTATGCACCGGAAGCGGCAACTGATTTTTCTGCCTCGCCAAGCCTTTCAGGCTGGTTGAAATCAAGCATCACTATCAGGTCAGCAGCCTCTATCAGCTTCCTGCATTTTTCCCTCTGACGAATGTAAATATGGATCTTTTCCGTACCATCCATCCATCCGAGAAATTCCTGCAGGTTATTCGGAGCGATCATCTCCACCGTTCTTCCCTTTGATGCAAGATAATGATAGATAGCAAGTTGCGCTCCAATCGCATCACCATCAGGATTAATATGGCTGATCAGCAGTATATTATTCCGTGTGGAAAAAAGTTTTGATAATTCTTTTGAAAATCTGGATAATTCTGCCACTTTTGCTGCTGTTTTACAGGTTTGTAAAGATAAACAATATTCCTGAAGCCAAAATCCTGCATCCGGATATCAGAATTACGAGAAAACGATAAAACAAAAAGAACGATATATGAACAGTAACATAACCTTTTCCATAATAAAACCCAATGCTGTCAGAACAGGTAAGGCGGGTCCGATTCTTGCAATGATAAATGAAGCCGGTTTTGAAATTGTCGCAATGAAAATGCTCCGGATGACAATGGATCAGGCTGAGTCGTTCTATGAGGTTCACAGAGGCAAACCTTTTTTTGAAAGCCTGGTTGAGTTCATGACTTCCGGACCTGTTTTCGTCATGATGCTGAGGCACGAGAATGCCGTGGATGAATTCAGAAAGCTGATCGGGGCCACAGATCCTGTAAAAGCAGAGCCCGGCACCATCAGAAAGCTATATGCCATTTCGGTACAGATGAATGCCGTTCATGGATCCGACAGTGACGAAAATGCACACAGGGAGTCAGATTTCTTCTTTTCAAACATTGAAAAGTTCCTGTAGACGGAATGCCCTATAAAATGACCACAGACTTTTCAGACAGGAGGCTTCTCGAGAAGTATTCTTCTGCATTCACGCTCTCCGATATGGAGATCTTCATTTTTCCCGATCTGTTCTATCCGCTGGTGCTGGCAGATATCATGTCTCCAATCATCTGGGAATGGAGAAATGATCCCTGGTTCAAAGACGTTGAAAAAAAGGGATTCACCTATAAGGTTAACAGGATAAAACAGTTCATCATCCAGAACTATGTCTTTAACCTTGATCTTGCCACATGGGGCCTCACGACAAAGAGCAGGGAGATTGAAAGGTTCAGGGACCTCTTCGACATGGAACACCTGAGGCAGTCAAATGCGCTGTTCGGCTATGAGGGCGATAAATATTATTTCGATATTGATATAAGAAAGCACTTCGGACTTGACAAATTCAATTCGGATGTGATCCCATACTGGAAAACAGAGACTGTTGAAGCCATGACAGCTTTCAGGCGCAAGGAGAATTTCACTACAGGGGCCGGCGAATGCGTCTCGCTTTCAGCGCTTTATGCAGCAGCCATGTTTGTAATTGGAAGGATACCGCTCGAAAAAATATTCCTGATAGCAACCCCCCTTCATTCGCAGAACTTCATAATTGAAAAAGAAGGATTAATTACAAATAACCGCAGGATTGTCACTAAAAACATGTGGTTCAATGGTACCTCATTGTCCGAAAAAGCGAGGAGAGCACTCGAAAATGAAAAAGTAACAATTGTTACACACATTTCCGGACACATACATATCATTAATAACGAAACCACAATCGATCAGAAGGCATACAGGTACTTTTCAGCAAAGCTAAGAGAGTTCCTGGTTACAGACCTCACAAGTCTGACCTTCATAAACTTCCTGAGGTTTAAATCGAAATATAAAACGTTGTTCCAGTTTGAATGCGAGTGCTCGGGTAAGAAAAGGTATATCTCGCTCGAAAAAATGTTCGAATATGAACACACGAGCAAATTCAAGGTGTCAGCCGAAACTCGCGCACAACTCATAAAGGAGATCGAGGGAGATGAGTTTCATCTGAGCCCGCTTCCGGGGAAGATTTTGCTTAATGAAGCAGAAAAGATACTGGATGAAAATGTCGGAAAAAGCCTGCAAAAAATCGAAGAACAGTTTCTGAAATTCAGGGAACTTATTCCTGATGAGATTATCAGGGAGATGTTCAGGGACATTGCGAGTTTCATTCGAACCGTCCCCATGCTGCCTGATGAGGATAAAAACTACATAAAGATTGTTGTTCCGGAGATATCGGTTGAACACGGCCGGGAGGAAATATTAAGAGCAATACTTGACACTGTAAATACATCAGAGATGTCACTCCTCGCCCTGTATGTCTACAGGCAGATGGACATGATCGACTGGCTTCCGTTCGTAAAGGCCGCTATTGAGCGTAACCCGGTCTGTTTTAATGATCTAAAAGACAGGAGCATTGAGGAGTCATACGGGATTCTGCAGGGACTTAGCAACGATTCTATTTACGACGGACAGCGGCTGGCGCTTCCCGATGAGGTATGGAACTTCAGATGCGGAGACGGCATCGAAAAGGCGCTTCTGCTGGCCGATCTGATTATTCAGAAGAATCCTTCCTCACAGATAAGAATTGAAGTCGATAATAAAAGAGTCTTATTAACCTCTGACGGGTCTGATTATCGTTTTGAGTCGAAAAAAAGCTTCAGAAGGTCTATTCACATATCGGTAACAGATTATATCATTGGTTGAAGCCATAATAACGATCCCTCACAATCCGGTAACTAAACATCTGTTCTGATCAGGATGATTTTCTCTCTGTCGGTTTTTGCTATCGCGTTAACAAACGTCCTGAATTCAGTATATTCTTCTGCAGTAATATCGCATTTATTTAATTCGAGAGTTCTTCTGAAGATCAACTTCTCGCCTGTTACAGACAAATGAAAGGTGAATTTTCCATACTTATTTTCGATATTTACATTTTCAGGCATATATTCAACCCTGTAATTTAGCGGAAGGTTATATGAAATGGAATCCGAGGTTATATCCGGAACAGGAATTCTTAAATGGACCGGTATTTCCTGAAGATAACCCTGAACAGAAGTTGATGGGTTGAAGTACATTCTTGGACCATTTGTTGTAGCGAAATTTTTGATATCCAGCTGATAAGCGAGCTGGGCTGTAGGACTGTCAGATTTGTTTTCAGAGTATGCAACAGAAGAAATATCGAAATCGGTATATCTGAGCCTGGAGTATAAGTACCGTTTAATTTCTTCTTCAGATTGTAAGGAATATCTCCCGCTGGCATTTCCGAAGTTATAGCCCGAATAGTGATTGAATATCTTTCCCGAAGATGAACCCAGTATGTTTAAATATAATGAGCCTGTCCTCTTTTCCTGACTTTGGTTCTTAGTAAATCCAGGGGTTCTGACAATTTTCCCTCCTTCCGGCGTTAAAACCAGGACATCTTTATCAGCAGTAAAGCTGCTCAAATAGTTAAAAGGATTGCTCTGACTTGTACATTCAAGCCAGATTGTATCAACAGGCATTGGTACACATAAAATAACATGATTAAACTGGTTATCGACAAAATCCTTATTTATATCATGGAGCGAACCTGCTCTGACGAGTGCATAAAAGGAGTATATTCCAACCGATTTCAGCAATGAATATGTATAGTTCACCAGCGCTTTGCAATCCCCGAACCCATTTCTGGAAACAGCCGAAGCTTCGGCAGAGCGATAACCTCCTATTGCGATCTGGATTGACACATACCTGGTCCTTGATTGCATATATTCGTAAATAAGTCTGACTTTTTCCCGGGTATCACCTGCTTTTGAAGCAATTGCTTTAACAGCGTTTATCTCTTCCTGTGGCAAAACATCACGGCCCTTATTTATCTCATAAAACCATTTTCCAAAATCCTCCCATGAGCGCATAGATCCTGAAAATCCTCCGAATTCAAAATCGAGAGGGGCAGTATGGATACTGGGTGAATGATAAACCTGTCTTATTGAATAATCCTGTGCCTGGTATGCAGGCATATTTTCCTCCTGCCACGTAAATATTTTTTTCCCGTCCAGAGCTATTGAATCAACCTTGCTGTTCATATACTCCTCATAATATCGGAGTTTCATGTTCTCCGGCACAATAAACTGTATCCCCGATTTCTGAACAGACACATCAGGAGAATCCTGGAAGTTCCAGGAAGGATAGTTCAGAAGGCTTGAATATGTAACTTCATACTCATATTCAATTGTATAAGGATACTTATATATCGGGAAATACATGAACTTGATTCTGTCATCCGAATAGAATGTCCCCCCGCTTATCGCACTCATATCATAGACATCGGTCATGCCCAGGACTTTAATTATACTCCCTTTTTCATCGTAAATGGTTCCTCTTATATAATTGATCTTCGAGTAATTATCATATCCTACGTTCAGAAATCTGTAGCCGTCCGCATCTTCGTTCAGGAGAGTAATTGCCTTCCTGATTTTTTTTACTGCATTACCGGGTCTGATGATCTCGTAAAGGCATTGCTCCGATCTTACAACCGCATCAGCCCTCTTTTTAAGATTATCAGGTATAGAATCGAATACGTAAACCTGTGGGAACACAATCGATGTAAAGCCTGTAAGGAAGATTGTCAGAAGTGTCTTTTTCATTTCTATCAGTAATTACAGGTGCTTCTTAATAACTACCAGTTCAGCTTGCTTTTTGAGGACCTTGGAATAAAAGTCCCGTATTGTTGAATATTCAGATGGCTGGAAAACTGTTTTGTCGATCTCTAACAGGCTTTTAATCATAACTTTATTTCCTACAGTCTGGCAGATAAATTCATATTTCCCATAGACTTTTCCAAGAATAATACTTGCATCAGCGGGTTTTTCAATTACAGAAAATCCTGGAGGGACTTCAAGACTAAGAACTAACAGCTCCCGGATCGGAGCGCCAAAATCAATTGGAAAATTACGTTTTTCCTGGTAGAAGGCATTTTTTTCAGCCACCCGTGAAAGAAAAGGATTGAACAATAACCTGTCACCTGCATCCTGAATCCCGTTTTTAATAATTAACTGAACCGTTTCCACTACATCTGAATCCCTTTTCTCAATATTTTCAAGTTTGAAATCTGTAATCTCCATTTCGGAAGCTGATGTTTTTATTAAGTCAAGATATCCATCTTCTCCTTCCAGCTTTATCAGTTTCCTAATATCATAGGCATTATCATCTGAATATCTGGACTTCATACTACCGGACAGATTTCCCTTATCATCCATCTTCAGGTTCACTGTGGTGGATAATGCATTTTTCTCATTATTCTTAAGGTCAATAAATTTTGAATCATATTCATTAATAAGCCGCCCGATGCCATTGAGGCACTCGAACGGGAGAATATTAAAAGGCCTTAAAGGATCAGTTGCATCAACAAGATAATACTCCCCATCTGCAAAAACATAGGCAATAACATAATTAAACTGCTGAATCATCGCCGAATACTCATTAATGCTGCCATTCGTCCTTGTGCTGAGGATCAGCGGGTCTGCTTTTATACCGGCAGCTCTGAGCATACCAATAAGGATCATGTTTATGTCAGCTGAATTTCCCTTCTCCCTGTTATAAACTGTCTTTAACGGGCCCGATGCCGTGTAATCCTCCACACCATTCCAGAGCATTTTAGTGGAGACAAATGCATGGATATTCTTAAGTCCGGAATGCTGGCTGGCACATCCCTGTGTCAGCTCCAGGGCTTTTTGCTTCAGGAATCCGGTTTTTTGCAGTGCCAGGCCGAAGTCGCTTCTTTCAAGCAGCTTCTTTGTAAGTGTCTCATATGTAGGAGTTATTTCCTCATAAGTTGAGCCGGGGAAATTTGTACTTGCCAGTTCAAAGGTGATTTTTGTCAGGTTCTCCTCCCTGCTTTTGATAAATGGTTCATCTCTGAATGCAGGCATATCCTTAACATACCAGATATCTGAATGTATATTTATTCTTTGTCTGAAGAAATAACCCTGCTGTGAAGACAATGAGCTGTACACTGACGAAGCTGAACCTGATAGTATACTCTTATACGTGAAATATTCAGGATACACGACAGTTAAGATACTGCTGGCGACAGGAATATCTGATTGGAATCCCCACGGGACAAGCACATTAACTGCATTGTCTTTCATCCGGACAGTATATGAATACTCAATGACTGAACCTTCATGAACATCCGGGAAGTTGAATTTAAGGGTTCTTCTGGTTTTCGCTGAGTTATCAATGATGAAGCTCTTTTTTGGTATTGGGGTCTCTGCTATCTCTCCATCCCTTATATTGAAGGTTGATGCCCGGTAAGTAATAATATCATCGTCGGTAGAAAATGGCAATTCAATATTAGCATAGTCATAACCATTACTGTTTACAATCCTTATTTTCACATCCCTTACAAGTTCAATATAGAATTCACTGCCTGAATAATTAAGTGAAGCTATTCCGTTATCAGAAAGGATGATTGCATCAGCGCCAGGATCTGGTTTGTATGGTTTATTTTCAAGGTCGGAGTACTTAATTTCACCGAAAGGGATCTTATTCTGAGATTGAAGGTTAATAAACGGGAAGCTTATAAATGCAGTAAAGAAAACAAATAACAGGTATTTCTTCATAGCTAACGGAAGTCTATTTTAAAGGGTAGCCAGGGTCAAATTCATAAAAATCCTTCAGTGGTATAGTAGATGAATTATTTCCAAATCCTATATATGCTTTATTATTAACAACAAAAGAAATGGAATTATATCTGCCGCCAAGTGGCATATGAGTTATTTCTGTCCATGTATCACTTGCCGGATCATAAATCCAGAAGTCATCATATGCAGAATTCAAGTTATTTTCATCCCTGCCCAGGCCGACATAACCTTTACCGTTTATAACAAAGGAGACTACTCCAGCTCTGCCAGAACCCTGACCGGGAAATGTCGTTAACAACTTCCATGCATCTGTTTCCGGATTATATTCACAGAATGTTTTATCAGCAAACAGAATGTATCCCTTATTTCCCATCACAAAATATGAAACTGAATAGCTGGAAGTATAATCCGGTAAAGAAGCCCTTGGCAGCCATACGGATTCAGATTGCCAGATCCACAAACTATGGATAGAACTATTTGATTCCGGCCCAACGTAGATACCATAATATAATGAATCATTCAGAGAGAAAGCAACACCATTATAAACATCAGTAAATATGGAATTCCCGGATGCTTCCCATGCATTACCTGCGGCGTTGTATCTTTTAACACCCCCCGAACCATTGATAGCATAAACAGTACCTTTTACTACTGTATATGCACATTCACTAAAAGTTTGCGGAGGATAAGCGCCAAGATCAACAAATTCATTTGTAAGCGGATCAAATGATGTCATACTGGGCTCAAAATAGTCCATCATATATCCGAGGTTATTGATTGAAAATGAAATACCATTCGTATTCTGATATTCACCGGAATTCCATTCAAATGTTACCGGAAGTTGAATTTTCAGCCATTGAGACTCAATTTCATATATATCCGGGTAATATCTTCTGTATCCCCCTGTCACAACACTTATTTTATAACTCCCGCGTGTTATTCCAGCCGGTAATGATGCAATAATCTGAGTAGCGGTTGAGCTTCTTACCGTTAAGTCATATGAACCAAGAGATACCTTATTACCTGAAGGTGAAGGATGAAAATTATTTCCGGTTATTGTAATATCCTGTCCTGCTGTTAATGTTGCTGGTGAAATATTGTTAATTTCAGGTGGTTTAAGAACAAAATTCTGGTTGGAAGCAGCAGTTACTGATCCCCATGTAACAATAATCTTTCGCGGAATGCTGTCAATTGAGGCAGGTACATAAACTACAATCTTATTCTCTTCGATCGTTTTGACAGTCGCAGGAACAGTACCAAACTTAACATTTACATTACCGGAACTAAAATTCTCACCTTCAATTGTGACCTCCTCATTGAAAGTAGCAGTTAAAGGAGATATACTGTTTATAATAGGACTAATAGCTGTAAAATCATCAGTCGATATAACTGTAATGGCCTGTATAACGCTTATTTTCACAGGACCGTTAACACCTGACGGTACCGTTGCAGTCAACATGGTATCACCTGCATAATTTGAAAAACTTGCTCCTACATCTCCGAATATAACTCCTAAAACATTACTTTTCCCAAGGTATTTGCCCTTTATGGTAACCTGTGAACCTGCAAAACCTGATATTGGTGAGAAAGATTTTATTACCGGTTGAAAAAGATTAAAAGTATCAGCTGATACCGAAGATAAAGAATTAATCTTATTAGTTATCCCGGACCTCAGATCAGCAAGTGTACTTGGCACGCTTACATTCATTGTACTTGAGGTTGCAGATATAACAGGAGCAACAGTTTCATTGAAGGTGACTATATTCATTGATGCTTCAGGATGAAAAATGCCGGTTAGTGTTACCTGATCCTGCCATGTTCCCTCTTGCGGATAGAAAGACTCAATAACAGGCATGGCAAGCTTAAAAGAATCACATGAAGTTACAATTATAGCATTGATCTTATTAATTATAGTAGTCTTTATGTCGGCAAGGGAATTTGGCACTTTTACTGAAATTGTTTTTAAAGTCGAAGATGCAATTGTAGCATTTATATCGTTGAAATAAATGGAATTCATTGATGGAACAGGATGAAAAATACCAGTAAGGGTGATTGTACTTCCCCAGGTACCTTTCATCGGAGAAAATGAATTGATTGACGGAGGCAGAAGCCGGAAAGTATCTGTCGATGTAACTGAAAAAGGTATAATATTATATGTTATAAAGGACTTTAAGACCGAAAGAGAATTCGGTACTTTAACTTGAAGTGAATCAATGGATGTTGAAATAATACTTGCCTCTATACCGTTAAAAAGGATTTTATTCTTTTCGGGAAGTTTATTGAACGCGCCTGTTAATGTTACCGTTTCTCCCCAGGTATGCTCTTCATCAGCAAATGTAAAATAAGGTGCCAATAGTTCAAATTCCTGTTTCCCTTTCAGTATAAAGTTGTTTAATTTTAAGACGAAAATGCTTATGACAGAATCTAATTCATTAGGAATAGTAATTGTAACTGTACTATCAGTGATCGTACCAATAGTCTTACAATTATAATCTCCTAGCTTAATAAAACTGCCGGGATTCATGAGGTATCGAAACTTACTTCCGGTTAAATGTAAAGTATCCCCCCACCATGCCTGCCTGGGATAAAAATCTTTAAGTACAGGTGGAATTAGTTTGAACGTCTTTTGTGAAAAAGAATTAGTGTTTCCAGCAAGTGTAATTGTTAATAGGCTTTCAAAAGTATTAATATAAGGATCGATACGAACACTAATGGTTGTATCTGTTGATATAATTACATCGCAGATTATTTCATTAAGTTTAACTATGTTTTGATTTCCTACCCAGGAAAAATTGTGTCCGGATATTCTCAGTGTATCACCCCATCCAGCTGAGTCAGGTTCAAAACCGGTTATAACCGGCGCCAGGCTGCCAAGGCTGACAAAAGTAACAGCAGAACCGTAAACAATGTGTTCTTCGGTTTTAACATATGGTCTGACTGTGTATTCTTTCCCTTCATAAAGGGTTGACTTAATCTCCGTACTATAGACTCCTTCACCAGCGGGTATTCCCAGTAAAATTTTGTTGTCATGGTTAAAATCCGGGTCAGTGTCTGTACCCCATACATATCCATGCTCTGTAATTATCTCTGTCCCAATGGAATAAAGATCGGCGCTAAAAGTAGCGCCTTCTTCAGTGATTTTTGAGACAGGTAATGATTTTACGCGGGGATATTCTCGCGGCTGAGCTTTCTCCTCTTCGCAATCACTTAAAAAACAACACAATGCTATAAAGAGAAAAGATGCGACTATGTGTCTGACTCTAAATTGCGGTTGCATGGTTTTGACTTAAGTTATAAGAAACAGTTAGCTATCAAATTTAAATAAAATCCTTGTACTAAAAACTATGTTTTGATTTAATTTTTATATAAATTAGCCTGATTATTACTGAATTAATCACTTGATGCAATCAAAAAGACCATTATGCCTGATCATTCTTTTTTCCCTTGTCAGTAACTCAGTTTTCTGCCAGAAGATTTTCAGGGAAGCCTATATCATGAAGAGTAACGGGGAGATTCTCAACGGACTCGTAGAATATGCATCAAATCAGGATATACCGGCTGTCTGTGTCTTTAAAAGGTTTGACATCGCGGTGGAGATTACCTATAACCCTGGCGAAATAAAAGAATTCGGCTATATCTCCGGCAACAGGTATGTTTCGAAAATAATTGAGAATAAAGAGAGTTTTTATGAAGTAATGGTTTCAGGGAAGATCACTCTTTATAGGAAAGGATCAAAATACTACATTGAGAAAGGTTCATCGGGTATTGTTGAAATAAGTGAAGATAAAATGAAATTTCCTTCTGACGGAGGCATACAGACATTTGAAGGACTGTCACCATTTTTAAAATATATTACCGAAGGGAAAGCAGGAACTATTAAAGAAAAGATAAATCCCAGGAAAGATCTGATACCAATAATTGCTGAATACAATAAAGGGTTGGGAATTCCTTATGTGGTGTACAACCAGGAGTTCTCTGAACAAATATTAATGAGTGAATCATTCCGGACAGGCGGAAATAAGAACAGATTTGGAATTTCAGGAGGTATTAATATTTATTCTTTTACTTTAAAGTCTGATGAGAACTTTTATTACCCTGATCCTGAGCCTGAGATTTCAATTATCGAAGGTTTGTTCTATGAAAGGGGGCTCTCCCGGAAAAATGACAAGCTTTCAATCCGGGCCGATCTTCTTTTTCTAAAACAGAACTTTTATGCTTACAGTGAATCGACAGAGTCATACCTGCTAATCAGGGATGATGCTTTCTTTGAGTTTACAGGGGTCAAACTGCCGGTTTTGCTGCAGTATTCTTTTATGTCAGGGAAAATTGCTCCTTTTGGAAGCGCCGGGCTATCAGCACAGAAACTTATTCAAAACAGTTACCTCCATATACATGAAGTTGAGAATATAAATACTCATGAGATTTCTACTGCCGAAGATAATAATCTGACTTTTAAACCTCTGGATATCAGCTTTATTTACACAATTGGTGCAAAAATAAGACTGGTAAATAACCTTGTATTAAACGTACAGGGATTGGTTGAAATGGGTCAGGGTTTATTCAATCTCAGCAGCGTTCGGCAATCTTCATTACAGACAACTGTTCTTGTCGGCATTTCATTCTGATATATTATCGCAACACAATATCTTTTATCACCTCACTCCCGGTTGTCTCATTAAGTTTCTCCTTCAATGCATTTCTGAGCATCATCAGTTCATTCCTGACTACTGAGGATGTAAGATGTACATATAACACCTTGTCCCTGATATAAACTTTAGATGTTCGCGATGCAATTGCCTTGCCTACAGTCTCTTCCCATGAATTAATGATACTTACCTCGTTGAGCTTATCCTCGAGGTTCATCTCCTTTATATAATCCTTCATGGCTTCGGCCAGCGATATCGTCTTGCTGCGTCTCATTTTCCCTTTTTGCCGTTATCGATTATCTCTTCAACGGTGTTGTTGTTTATCCTGAAAAGCCTGTAGTCGGTATTATGTGATGAAAGTATCTCATGAAGCCGGTTCTGGTGTGTGTCGGTGATGAAGATCTGACCGAACTCTTTGTTCCCCACCAGCCTGATTATCTGCTCTACACGCGCTGCATCGAACTTGTCAAATATGTCATCAAGGAGCAGAATGGGAGAATACCCCGACTGGCTCTTTATATAATCAAACTTTGCAAGCTTGAGTGCAACAAGAAACGATTTCTGCTGTCCCTGTGAACCAAGTGATTTAACCGAATAGCCATTCATGTCAAAGAGCAGGTCATCCTTATGGATGCCAACTGTGGTGTATTCAAGGAAACGGTCCTTCTCAACCGTATTTGCCAGTGCTTCACCGAAATCGCCTTCGGAAAGATGCGACCTGTAAGAGAGTCTGACCATCTCTTTTTCCGATGATATCATCGAATAACGTTCCCTGAAAACCGGGATAAGCTCCTGGGTAAGTTTTTCCCTTTCGCCGTAAATATATGTTCCATACCGTACAAGCTGGGCATCCCATATCGACAGATCCTCGCTCTCGAATTTACCAGAAGATCTGAAATCCTTAAGAAGGCTGTTTCTCTGCTGGAGGGCTTTCCCGTACTTCAGCACCGAATCGAGATATTCGGGATTATACTGGCTTATGATCTTGTTCAGGAACCTTCTTCTCTCCTCGCTGCCTTCAGAGATGAGTGCGCTGTCAGCAGGAGAGATCATTACGACCGGGAATTTGCCAACATGATCGGAGAGCTTCTGATACTCTTTCCCGTTCTTTTTAAGTACTTTCGGTTTCTGCTTCTGAAATGCGCAATAGATCTGATCCTCCTCTCCAGCCCTCTCAAAAGTACCGTTGATGATGAAGTAGTCTTCCCCGTGTCTTATGCTGATGCTGTCAATGTTATTGAAGAAGCTTTTTGTGAGAGAGAGGTAGTGTATTGCATCCAGGATATTCGTCTTCCCTACTCCGTTATTTCCGACGATGCAGTTGATCCTGGGCGAGAATTCAAGTTCTGCCTGATCGTAATTCTTGAAGTTGGTGAGGGAAAGCTTTTTAAGGTACATAATAACGGCATAAAGGCATAAAGGCGTAAGGGCATTAGGGCATTAGGGCATTAGGGCGTTAGGGCGTTAGGGCTCCCCTCCTCGGAGAGCCTGTCCCGATTGCAGGTCGGGAGGCGGGGGGGTGGGTTTCCTTTTCATAGTTGCAAAATTAAGAAAAGATAACGGATTCTGAAGGATAAACATTGCAGCTCCGGACCTGACGGAATAAAATATTTTTCAGTTAGTTGTGTGATTTGTTTTTTAATAAACCGAAAAAAATTACTTTTGCCGTGGAAAAAGAAAAGTCAATATTCTAATACTGATATGGCAAAGAATAAAGGGGAAAATCCGCAGGGGCTCAAGAGTGTAGAGGAGACACTGACAAAGACAGAACAGTTCCTTGAACAGAATTACAAACCGCTTCTCTATGTGCTTGGCACTATAGTTGTTATTGTCGGATTGTTCTGGCTTGCAAAAATGTACCTCAGCAACAGGAACAACGAGGCACAGTCGCAGATGTTCCAGGCAGAGAAATACCTTGAGATGGATTCGCTCAGCCTGGCGCTTTATGGTGACGGCAACTACCTGGGATTCCTTGATATAGCTGATGATTACAAATTCACGAGAACGGGCAACCTTGCAATGTACTGTGCAGGGATATGCTATCTGCACCTCGGACAATACCAGGATGCCATCGACATGCTCGCCAGGTATTCCAGAAAAGACAGGATGATCGGTTCGCTTGCCATCGGTGCAACGGGTGATGCACTGGTTGAGCTTGGCGACACCGGTAAAGGGATCGAAAAATACCTTGAAGCGGCGGAATATGCCAAAAATGCCTTCAACACACCATTGTTCCTTATGAAGGCTGCTGAGCTTTACGAACTGAACGGCAATTACACTGAAGCCCTGAAAACATACGAAAGGATCCGCGATGAATATCCTGAAAGCACCGAAGGATCATCCATTGAAAAATATATTGCGCGCGTTAAGCTTCTGATATAGCATTAATGGGCACTGCAAATCTCTCGGAATATGATCTTTCAGGCATCCCCGATGCCAGGAAGATGAAGTTCGGGATCGTTGTCTCTGACTGGAACAGGGATATTACATGGGCGCTGCTTGAAGGAGCCGAAAAGACCCTTAAAAATCACGGAGCCAGATCAAAGAACATCATAGTAAAACATGTTCCGGGCAGCTTTGAGCTTACTTCCGGAGCCAGAATGATGGCTGATCATCTGGACCCCGACGCCATAATTTGCCTGGGATGTGTAATTAGAGGTGAGACTCCTCATTTCACATATATCTGTGAGGGAGTTACCCGTGGAATCACACAGCTTAATCTGAAATACAAGATCCCCTTCATTTTCGGTGTCCTGACAACGGAGAATAAGCAGCAGGCTGCCGACAGGGCCGGCGGCAAACTTGGCAACAAGGGTGATGAGGCTGCAGCTACAGCAATTAAAATGGTTGCGTTAAACCGTGAACTGGTGAAATGAAGGTCATCTCAGGACTTTTCGCACGAAAGCCACAGTGAAATAAGACATCAGGAACACTCCTATAAAACCTTCAATACTTGAAATCACCCTGGCAGCACCGAACGGGTAGTGATCTCCGTAACCTATAGTAAAAAATGTGATCGCACTATGGTAAAATGAGCGTGCCACAACTCCCAGCTGGTCGGAAGTTGATGAGACAATATCACCATTGGAAAAGACGATCATCAGAACATAAATGATACTGAACAGAAGATAGCCTGCGGCCATGCTTATGAGCACCCTCATTGGGTTTGTTGCATAGAGTCCCATGGCATCAAACACAAGCCATTGGAATCCGTGTGGAATAAATGCCAGAATTTTCCTCACGCCGCCTTTTTCTTTCTGTTTTGTGAGCCATGAATCCGCTTCATACCGCTTGAACATGACATAGGCATCATCTTCATCAGAGTATTTTCCGGTACTGTTGAAATTCTCCTTTAGTATCCTGAACTGCTCTGCTTTCTGTTGAAGAGTTGTTCCGTCCTGGTTTACGATCACTTCCCTGCATCGGTTCTGCTCCCAATCGATATAAAGCTTGCCAACCAGGCGCATTCCCGACATGTCAAGTATCTTAATGTCGACCGGAAAATCATAAGGTTCAAGGTCGACAATATCGCGGACGATTGTATCTGAGATATCCAGGAGGCCAGTTTTTGCCAGCCTGAGATCGAAATACTGGTTAAGATGGCAGGACTTAAGAGAAAGTAGCCTGAACTTTGATTCATAGAACGAAACACCTCCGTTGCCGAAATCGGTTCGCTCAAAGCTTATTTCAGTATCGTCCATCTCCATGAGATTGAAGTTTTTGGGTCCGGTGCCCATTTCGGCTTTCTTGAACTGAATCTTGCCAGCTTTGGCGGAGGCCCCTTCAAAACTAACCTCTCCATTCCCGAAAACCGACCTGTTGAAATTAATCCTGCCCGAGCCGAAGTCAACAGTTCTGAAATCGACCCTGCTGTTGCCGAATTCTGTCCTTTCAAACATTATTTCGCACTCACCGAAGACTGAATAATGGAAATCAACCTTGCCACCTGCTATCCTTGTCACTTTAAAATTAAATCGGCCGCTGTTGAACCGTGTATTTATGAAAAGAAGCTCCCCGCTGTTGAATTCCGTATTGGCAAAGCTAACCTCGCCATTGCCAAACTGTATATCCTGGAAATCCTTAATGCCATCACCAACAACTGCATTTTTAAAAAAGAAATCACCCTCCCCGAACGCAGAACCTGCAAATTCGATGTTCCCGTTCCTGAAATATGTATTGGAAAAGATCACATCCCCTTTTCCAAACCGGCATCCAGCAAAACAGACTCTTCCCTTACCAAAATGAGTACCGTCAAAACTTACTTCGCCGTCAGAAAAAGAAGCATGGGAGAAATCGTTGCATATTTTGGATTCAAAGAATGAGTTTTTTGCAGAAAAACCCTTTATCGGAATAACCGACTTTTTTTCAATATCATTATGCCTCCGAAAATCCGTAAGGGAGAAGTCGGAAACATAAAAATTATCCAGTACAATATCTTTACCTTCTTTAATAAGCTCATATACTGATTTGGATTCGATGGCCCCGAACAACTCCGTATCGATTACTTTACCCTCCCTGTCACAGAAAGTAATAATAGCTGTTCGCGGACAGGTTCTTCCATCGTCGGCAATGAATTTTACATTCTTGATATCGACCTGGTAATCTTTATACCCCGTTTTCATACAAACTCTTCTGAAATTGAACACCAATTTATAAAAAAAACCGATCTGTTGTTCGCTTTATTTTAAACAGAGCTGCCTGTAAGGGCAATAACTGCATTTACTCCATGATTCGGCAGTCATCCGGAATGGTTCATCCGGACTGAAAATTATATTAATCAGCTCTCTGAATCCGTTCACGAACTCTAACCGTACCGTAGCGTAGTCCTCAAGAATTGTCTCCTCATTTTTAGAAAGACCTATCCTGAGCATATCCCCGTTCTCCTGGTCAGAAATTTTCTTCACCCTGTAAACTGATGGCCTTACCACCTCGCCGGGGTGCTCACTCAGATAACCTTCGCAGTATAGCATCGTTTGAAGCCAGCCGTCAGTATCCTTCTTCCTGTCATCCTGAAACAGGTCACCAACAGAAATTATCGAATCTGCGATCGTACCTGTCTTGTAATCCACGATCCTGGTTATAGAACCTTTCCTGTCCACCCTGTCAATATTCCCCCCGGCAGTAATTATCGTGTCTTTTCCTGCTTTGACGGAAAACCTTACCGGTGATTCAAGATCAATAATGGTAAATGGCGCATGCACTCTGTCAGCCTCAAGGATCCTCTTTATGTAGACCATAAGTACTTCATTCACTATAAGTTCATTGCCGGCCATCTCTGCATCACCCTCCCTGTTAAAAAGCCTACTGATGATTCCTGCTATTTGTTTCAGTATCATCTGCCTGTCCGACAATATCTTGTTTATCTCACTGGCCGTGACATTCTTTCCTCTGTACCCGGAGTAGAATCTGTTCATCACTTCATGAAGGATAGTACCGAGCAATGCAGGATCGATCTCTTCAGCAACGCCTTCAGGCTCCTTAAGTCCACAAACATAGCGGTAGTAGAATTTCATCCTGCAGTTGAGCCACATATTTATGGCTGATGGAGAAAGATACCTGCCGTCCGCCCCCCCCGGGAAACGCGATATTAGCTTTTCCTGATGCTCTTCCGTGCGTTCAATTACATTGTCAATGGAAGCGTGATTCCTGATATCAAAACCCAGGTTCAGATAACCAGGTTTCATTCCGGGATCATACTTCATCTGCTGCAGGAACCTGCTCATCTCACCGCTTTTCAATCCTTCAGGATTCGAATTGAAAACAAACGTTACATTCTCCGCTCTCTGGAGAAGCCTGTAGAAATGGTAAGCATAAACCGATTCCCTGTGATTTATGGAAGGAAGCCCGAAAGCCTCGCGCAGGCTGAATGGTATGAATGATGAGCCCGATGTGATCGCGGGCAATACGCCTTCATTGACTGACAGTATTATCAGGTTCCTGAAGTCCAGTATCCTTGTCTCAAGAATTCCCATTATCTGAATGCCTGAAAGAGGCTCTCCCGAAAACGGAACCGACTGGCTCTTCAGAAGCCTGTCAAGAAGATTTGTCCAGGTATTCAGATTAAGATTGATTTCCTTATCCGATGCCATACCTTCAAGCCTGTTAATGGCGAGTATCACCCTGTATATGAACTCATTCCTGATCTTCGTATCAAACTGATCCTCAGTCCATGAAGAGTGATGACGGACAATAAGCAGCAATATCTCTTTCAAATAATCCGGAACTTCAGCCAGCGATCCGTGTTTCCTGAAGATCGGGGAAAGCGCTTTGGAATTCTCAAAGCGCGACAACGGTACTCTGAGAAGGTTCTTTTCAACTATCTCAGCTGATAATGCTTTGTCCCTCTCATCGATCATGTCAGATACCAGGTTGTGCTTCAGAATGTTTAAAACTTCGCGGTGATTGAAGAACAACATGCCGTTCTTTACCAGAGAGCTCCGCTGAAGGTCGAGAAGATACCTTACAAGTGTATAAACCGCTGTCTGCTTCAGGGGATAACCCATAGTGATGTTGATATCGGGGATTTTTTCAGGAAGGCTTGTCAGTACGGGAAGAAGAAGATTTTCATCGGCAAGGATAACAGCAGTTTCGTGGGCATTTTCTGGAGTCAGTCCCTCAATTTCTCCAATAAGCTGCGGGATGAGTTTCACCTGGGCAAGGTCGGAGGATGTATTAATTATCCTGCGGATTGTTTTTGAGTGAGGTTTTGATATAAGAGTATCGAAGCTCCATTCGCCGGGTAAGTCATTTCCGAAAGCTTTCAGATTATCCCGCATAAAATAGCCTGCTGAGTTGAGCCTGCTCCCGCCCATATACGAATTGTCGTAATCCCAGTAAAACCTCGCCCTCCCCTCCTTCTTCAGCCTGGCCATCAGCTCTTTTTCGCATTCATTGAGAGCATTGAAACCAATAAAATGGAACATCTCCCAGTCAGAAGCTGCTGATTTGTTTTCAATGACATCCCTGAAAATCATTCCTTCATATGCAAGTCCTTTATCTTTCAGTGCCCCCCTGAATCCAGTATAAAGATCATTCAGGATTGACCAGATGCTCCTGAACTCTTTCTTTTGGTCTGATAGTTTTTCAGGATTAAAATTGACCCAGAACCGTTTGATTATTTCAGACTGTTCCTCCGTAAGGCCGCCGAACTTCTGATCTATTTCCTTAATATCCTGTACATTACGATACAACTTTGAGGCATCAGCAAGATATTTATCAACATCATCAAAATCGTTAAGCAGCATATCGCCCCAGAAATAAAAATCATCAAAGCTTTCGGTAGTCTTCTTTACTTTACGATAGACCTTATATAGTTCAGGCAGCAGTACCTCACTCTCAGCAGGCTTCAAAGCCGACATTGATCTGAAAAGCTCGTTTATTGTGATCGTTGCCGGCGACCATACGGGCTGTTTTATCTCACTGGCAAGATATTTAAGGAAGAAGAGCCCTGCCCTGCGATTCGGGAAAACAAGGCAGTGCCGGTTAAGCGTGTTGCCGAACTCTGAGTACAAATGCTTTGCAATATGTTGTAAAAAGTAAGTCATAAAAAGTCGTGCAGTCGTGCAATCGTGCCAGTCTTTTACTTTTATCTTTTATCTTTTGTCTTTTGTCTTTTGTCTTTTGTCTTTTGTCTTTTGTCTTTTATATAATCTGCCCTGCCAGGTGTTGAGTTCTTCGAGGCGTTTTTCGATAAGGCCGGTGATCTGGTCGGTTCGTTTCTTACCCCATTTCTGCTCAGTAAGAAACCTTGGTGGAGCTTCACCTGTAAAACGCTCAACAACAATGGCAGGTGTCAGCCGCTCCAGAAATTTAATAATAAAATCCAGATACTCGTCCCATGTAAATAATTGAAAATCTGACGGATTACTCCTGTGTTCCTTTTCCATTTCAGTTCCCTTGATAATCTGGAGCTGGTGGAATTTTACGGTCGTCAGAGGCAGTTCCGAGATAATAGCGGCTACGGCAAGCATCTCTTCACGCGATTCTCCCGGCAGCCCGAAGATAAAATGGGCACCGGTATTTATCCCCAACCCGGAGGTTTTTCTCACTGTGTCAGCGGCCTCTTTAAATGAGTGCCCCCTGTTTATCCGCTGAAGCGTCCTGTCGTAGCATGATTCAATACCGTACTCCACAGCAACATAATGTTTGGTTGATAATCCCTTCAGGTATTCAAGCTTTTTAGCATCAATACAATCAGGTCTTGTCCCGATTATGAGTCCTATTATACCCGGGTACCTCAGGGCTTCCTCATACAGATCTTTAAGTTTTGCCAGAGGTGCATAAGTGTTTGAATAGGCCTGGAAATAAGCAAGGTATGAGCCTGCTTCACGGTACCTCTTCCGGTGGAAAGCTATACCCTCGGCTATCTGCCGGGTGACAGTTTTTTCAGGGACACAGTAAGAAGGATTGAAGGCGTCGTTGTTGCAGTAAGTGCATCCTCCGGTGCCTTTTGTTCCGTCGCGGTTCGGGCAGGTGAAGCCGGCATCAATTGAGACCTTTTGAACCCGTGCACCGAAGAGCTTCCGGAAATGGTCAGGGTATGCATTGAACCTTCGTTTATGGCCCCATGTGAATTCAATATTCTGAATCTTCTCAGGCATTATACTGTAATGATCTTGTTCTTATCAACATACCACAGGAAAGCTTCGATATTGCTGTATCCCATATCTTCCATCAGTTTTCTGTACTGCTTAAGCTGGCTGGCATAATGCGGGTTCTCCTCCCCGAATTTGAAGTCGATGATGATTGCGCTTCCCTCCTTCAGGATTATTCTGTCGGGTCGTCTTGTATGACCTGACGGTAAAAGAATGCCTGCCTCCTTCATAACCCTGTTGCCGGGCATGAACCACTCAGATGCCGGTGGCCCGGAGACCAGTATCTTCAGTTTTTCTTCCAGTGCAGGCGCATCACCGCCGCTGAGGGTGCCTTCAAGCACAAGGTTCCTGACCGCGGAAGGAATATCGGCAGCAATATCAATATTTTCAAAAACAGAGTGCATTAGTTTGCCATAGCTGATCTTCTCCCTCGTATCAGCAGAAAAATAATTCTCTGCATGAAGCTTAAGCCTGAGAGACCCGGGCCTTTTACTTACAGAATAGCATCCGGAAGTCATTTCCCTCAGTGCCATCTCCTCCCCGGCCTGTTCAGGCAGCTCTCCATATTCAAAGACACCTTGTTCTTCGTTGAAATAATTTTTAAGGATGATACCGGATCCTGCTGCCGGATTCCCGTCTGATGCCAGTGCACTCCTGAGAGCCGATGCTATAGCTTGTACTGCCGAAGGGGTTTCCGGTGCGAAACCCCACATAGCATCCATGGCCCTTGTCATTGCGACATATAGAAGGTTAATATTGTCGATGAACACCGAATACCGTTCGCTTCTGTAATCACCTGCGAAAATTGTATCTGCCAGAGGCTTACCGTACCTCACCGGGATTATGCCAGGCTCATTGAATGGCTCACTGTCAGGTTTAACCCAGAGGATCGGATACTTTGAAATTTTATGATCAAGGTTCCATGAGATGAAAGGGAGGATCACTATTCTGAATTCAAGGCCTTTTGATTTATGGATCGTAAACACCCTTACGGCATCCTGTCCGGCAGGCAAGACAAGTGACTTTGATTGTCCTGTTGTCTCCCACCACTCGAGGAACGGCTTCAGGTCATTGCTCCTGCTTCCGGAAAAGCCGAGCACAAGGTCCTGGAAACTGTCCAGGTAGGCAACGTTCCATGAATAATTGCCCAGGCCGAAGAAACCTATGATATTCTCCGTTGCTTCAAAGAGAGGCATCTGCCCGGCCTTCTCCATGAACTCACTGAATCCTTCCGGAAAAGCGCTGTGAGTTCCTCCGGCAAGGAGATCCCTGAAAAGGGGCGCCTTGTCCGGATCATCCCTTCCTGTTGCAAGGAGCAGGAACCGTAACATCTGCGCACGACTGATCATGTCCCCGGGGTCATCAAGCGCCTTAAGCACTGAAATAATGAAACTTACAGCATGCGAGGAGGAGAGTGAAAGCGAGTCGTTTGAAACTGTTTTGTAGTTATATCTGCTTCTCCGCTCCGGGGTAAGGGTGCCGGCATACTCGATCATCCTTCTTACAACGGCCTCTCCTCCTTTCCCTTCCCTTACCAATATTCCAATATCAGAAGCTTTGTACCCTCTGTCCTGAACTGATTCAATGATCGCCGGCAGCTTTTCCAGGACTATATCCTCCCAGGTTCGCGTTATTTTGCTTTTCCTGTCATTTTTGTCTTCGCGCTCATTATCTATGAATTCAATCCTGACATATCCGCCATCTTTCCTGCCGGGATCTTGCTGCACGGCTTCGGAATAGATCTTCATGAAATCTGATGAAGCTTCACCATCTGAAAATGATTCATCGGTCAGTGCCGGAATTATCGAGAATAGCGAATTATTGAAACTGATTATATTTGACCTGCTTCTCCAGTTTGTGACGAGCGGTTTACTCAGGAATCTCTTATTGTCAACAAGGTTGTCTTTCATGCCGGCAAGTATCTGCCAGTCGCTGTTGCGCCACCTGTAGATCGATTGTTTGATATCGCCAACAACCAGGTTATCGAATCCCCTTCCCATGCTCTCGTTGATCAGGGGCTCAAAATTTTTCCACTGGAGCCACGAGGTATCCTGGAATTCATCGATCATATAATTAGCGAATGTATTTCCAATCTTCTCATATATGAACGGGGTCTGGTCCTCCTGTGTAATCAGGCTCAGTACTTCTCCTGCATCGGAGAGAAGGAAGCTGTTCTCCGATGCAGCAACTTCATGAACCCTTTTCAGCACGTCGGAAAGGATCCCAAGGGCATATATATTTGAAAGTACTGTCTCGGCGCTTCTGTATAAAACATAATTATAGCTGCTGGTACTGATAGCCTCTTTTATTACATCGCCCAATCCTCCGGTTATTGCATCCAGCAGAGGTTGAACAGGCTTTCCGGTCGACCACTTCGGAGGAACTTCAAGAATCTTCAGTACATGTGCTCCCGGCCTGATTACCGATCCGCAGGCAAGCAATCTTATGAATCCCGGAACACCTTTCCCCTTCTGAAAGAACATATCATCAGTAAGACCATAGTCGTCAAATATCTTTTCGCATCTCTTTCCGATAGCAATTGTTTCTTTTTCTATTGATGTCCTGAGGTCACTGATCCTCTTTATATATTCCAGCAGGAAATCCTTATCCTCCAGTCTTGTCCTTTCAGCATCCGAGAGTATCCTGAATTTTTCCCTGAAGAGCTGTTCGGCAAGCTTCATTATATCGCCCTTCAGGTCCCAGGTTTTCTCCTCCTCAAGGTTTGCAATGACATATCTTGTAAGCCAATTCCTGATCCGCGGGTCGGATGATGATGATGCGATCATTTCGTCAACAGCAGAGGATAATATCAGGCTGTGGTCGAGCTCTATATTGAACCCTGAATGGAGTCCTGCCTCCCTGGTGAAGGCCCTGAGTATCTTCTGGAAGAAGGCATCAATGGTACTCACGGAGAACCTGGAGAAATCGTGCAGAATTGAAAAAAGAATGTCACCTGCTTCTTTTCTGAAATACTCCTCGCTCCTGCCGGTTGTGCTGATCAGATCGGCCAGGTAATCAGATTTTCTGCCGGTAGACAGAATATGCAGCTGGTCGAGTATGCGGCTTTTCATTTCGGCCGTTGCCTTATTAGTGAATGTGACGGCCAGTATCCTCCGGTAATTGTACCTGGATTCAAAAAGACGGGAAAGGTAGGCCTTTGCAAGGCTGAATGTTTTGCCCGATCCGGCAGAAGCGGCGTAAATTGTTAATGTGCCCTGGGACATGGTATAAAGATACCAATTTTACTGTCATGCAGGTCGTGCAAGTCATGCAAGTCGTGCAGTCATGCAAGATCTCCCCCTCTCCCTTTCACCCCCTCTCCCCATCTTTTTCTTTTCGTATCTTTGCCCCTGTGAAAAAGAAAGTAATAGTCGGGCTTTCGGGCGGGGTCGATTCCAGCGTTGCGGCCTGGGTTCTGAAGGAGCAGGGATATGACGTTGAGGGGCTCTTCATGAGGAACTGGCATGATACAACAGGACTGCTTCAGAGCGGCTGCCACTGGGAAGATGACCTCATGTTCGCTGAGATGGTAGCAAAGAAGCTAAGTATCACGTTTCACTTTGTTGACCTGAGCGAACCCTACAGGATGAGGGTTATTGATTACATGTTTTCGGAGTATGAAAAGGGACGAACTCCAAATCCCGATATCCTTTGCAACAGGGAGATAAAATTCGATTCGTTTGCGGAGGAGGCCAGGAAGCTGGGAGGCGATTTTGTTGCAACAGGACATTACTGCAGAAAAGAAACAATAAGTGTAGATAATACACTTATTTACAGACTTCTTTCAGGAGTTGATGAAAATAAGGATCAGAGTTATTTTCTGTGCCAGGTGAGTCAGCAGCAGCTTGCCTGTGCCCTGTTCCCTATTGGTGGGATGACAAAACCGGAAGTCCGGAAAACTGCCGAAAAACTTGGGCTGCCTACAGCAAACCGTAAGGATTCGCAGGGGATCTGCTTTGTAGGGAAGGTGGATCTGCCGACATTCCTCCAGCAAAAACTTAAAACGAAGAAAGGTGACATCGTGGAGATATATAGTACTGAAAGTCTGAAAAGCTGGAATCCCGGGTTACCTGGCGATGATGTTTCAGATGCAGAACTGAATCAGATGTCGGAGCCTCATGATTTCAGCCACCTGACAGGAAAGATAATAGGGGTTCACAACGGGGCTCATTTTTTTACAATCGGTCAGCGTAAGGGAATCAACATAGGCGGATATAAGGAACCATTATTTGTCCTGGGCTCCGATATTGATAAGAATATTCTTTATGTCGGTGAGAGTCAGTCGCACCCGGGGCTATACAGGAAAGGGATATTTATTAAGAATGATGAAGTGCACCTGATAAGGCCCGATCTTGTCATGAAGGAGCATGAGTACCGTGAATACATGGTAAGGATAAGGTATCGCCAGCCGTTGCAGAAGGCGAAGCTGTTCTCCCGCCATGATGGCATATATGTCATTTTCAACAAATTACAACGGGGCATCGCTCCGGGACAGTTTGCCGCATGGTATGACGGCATTGAAGTTATCGGGTCAGGGGTGATAAACCGGTAACAGGTGTCAGGCGACGGGCGTCAGGCATCAGGCGTAAGAATTCAAATCAATAAAACCACGAGACACGAAGAGCACATGGTACCACGGAGTTGTTCTCTCTCGCCATCACCCCCTCTCCCCCTCCTTCTTTCTTTGTGCCGTTGCGGCGTTGCACCAATAAAAAAGGGACCTCCTTTCCAGGGATCCCTCTTAAATAATATGATCAGGAAATCAAAGATTATAAATAAGTCCTACACCCACCCACAGGGCTCTGTTTGTGAATCCAAACCCATTATCAACATTGCTTAAGTTCATAAAGCCATGCTTATACCGTATATCTCCGATGATAGAAAAGCCTCCGAAATTCCATCTTGCTCCTGCTCCTGCAATGGGAGCAATATCATTATACAATATTCTACCGGTTATATCATCTTTGTGAACACGGTATTCTTCTTCAATTTCCGAAATTCTGCGAAAAATCGATGTGTTTCCCAGGATATTAATGCCCCAATTGACTCCCGCATATATTGTGGGTGAGAAGCCAATCTCTGAAAAAGTGTATTTTACAATCAGGGGTATATCAGCGTAAAAAAGATCCATATTAACATGGTCTACTTCAGAGGATTCTCCGTACGATTGTAATAAAGGACTTTGCGGTGAGTATAAATAAGTTGCGATAATATTATCGGCACCATACTGGGAGTAGTTGCCCTCAACCTGTATTCCGAGTTTACCAGTGATGTTTAACCCGAAGACAAGTCCGTATGATGCATTATCAAAAGACATCTCAGCAAAATTATTTTCAGAAGCAAGAATCGAATTGTACTGAACGATTCCGTAACTTCCCTTGATGCCGAGATAAAATTTACCCCCGATTCCTGCACTTTCAGACTCCTGAGCCCTCAATCCGCCTGAGAATACTACTACTGCAAACAACAGTAATATTTTCTTCATAAGCATTTAATTTAATTGACAGGCAGGCATATCACCTGCCCGTCAATAATTTATACTATTGTTCTATAGTACGCTTACCAGTACCAAAGTTAATATCCCTGACGTACGATTTACCTGCCGTTGCCATAACTACAGGATAACTTACAGGAAAGATAGAGTATGACTGTGCTGAATTCGGATTGTTTTTTCCGATATATCCGCTTCCCTGGTTTGTCATAACCATGCTTGTCACCCTTCCGTTACTTACTACGGCAACTCCTGCAGCACCTGTTCCTTTACCGCCAATTGATGGTGTGAAGGTCACTGTCGGAGGTGAGGTGTAGCCGTAACCCTGAGTGAAAGGATAACCACCTGAGAAATCCACACCGGTGATCCTTCCGTCTGAGGTGACATTGCATCTTCCAACTGCAGTCATTGATGAGAATGGAACTGTCATATTGACTGCCGGGGCAACATAATAACCGGAGCCTGCATTTGTAACAGTAATTTCAGCAACCCTTCCGTCAACAATTGTAGCTGTTGCCACTGCTCCCGAACCAAATCCATTTGCGGCAGCAGTATCTGCAGCAATGATCTCTATTTTTGGTGCAACAACATAACCGGCGCCGGGATTGGTAATGGCAATGTAATCAATCTGCCCCGATTCCGGATTAGCCTGAGCGTCAGCAGAAGGTTCACTGTTGAAGGTGGTAATGTCTATATAATACAGGCCATTGTTATATGTATCAAAATCATATCCTGCTCCCGGATCTGTTATGGTTATCCCTGTAAGCTGACCATTGCTTACGGAAGCTGTCATCTGTGCCTGCTGTACCGGTGGTACAGGATCTTCTTCTTCGTCATAATCGATAGCGACGATCACATGAGGTGCAGCGGTATACCCCTGTCCATGTTCAAAAAGCTCTGCTCCTGACAAGACTCCGTTTCCAAGCGTTGGACCAGCTTCTGCCTGTGTGCCTGCTCCTGCCGGAGGATCTATCAGAACAGTAACATCATTGGCATCATCAACCAGATACCCGCTTCCCGGGTTATCAACTTCAATATCTTTGATAATCCATGTTAATACTGCTGTTGCTTCAGCTGCTGTAGTAACATTGCCGTCCGTTGGAGTAAAGGCTACTGTAGGAACTGATTGAAAGAAATATCCATTCCAGTCCATATCAACATCCCTGACTTTCATGTTGAATTTCACATCACAGTCATCAACATAATCTTCAAAATATGTACCATCATCAAGTACTATATTTGTAACATCACTATAACCGACACCAGCCGCTACCAATGCTATATCAGTGACCGGGTATCCGCGTACAGCAGTGGCAGAAGCACCGGAACCGCCTCCTCCTGTGAATGTGATCGTTGGATTCGTTGTGTAGCCCTGTCCGCCATCAGTAATCACGATATACCAGACAGTATCAGCGCCTAAACCAAGGACTGCGTAGGCATCTGCGCCAAAACCGCTGCCTCCTCCCGAGAAGGTTACTTCAGGAGCTTCATCATAACCTGAACCTGCATTATTCATTATTGCTCTCACTACCTCACCCTGATTGCTGATTGTAACATCAGCTGTTGCTCCGGTTCCATCGCCATATATTGTTGCCGATGGTGTCGATTCCCAGAGGAAATCATTTGTTTCCTGATAGGTGATTGAATGAAGCGGATTATTTTCAGTCATAACCGCGGTTGCATCGGTCCATGAGCTGAAGTTGTCAGAAACGGTCACCAGAGGTATTGAGGTATAACCAGAACCCTGATCAGTAACATTAATATCGGTCACTCCTGAGCTCATAATTGCATGTGCAGCAGCGCCTGTTCCGCTTCCGACAATTGTAACATCCGGGGCTGTGGATGTATACCCTGATCCGTTGTCGGTCATCTCAATGTCAACAACCGACCATGAGAATTCGGCATATGCCGTTGCAACTGTCTGAACAGATTCCTCAAATATAATTGCGGGTTCGTCATCAGGAGCATAGCCTGATCCTTCACTTGTAATTGTGACATCTGTCACTTTACCTCCGCTGACAACAGCAGTACCTTCAGCCATTACTGAATTATATCCTGATCCCGGTTCAATTCTTACCCTCGGAGCCTGTGTGTAGCCTTCACCCTGGTTTATCATATTTATCGAAATAATACCCGAGCTGGTCAGAACTGCTGTAGCTTCAGCTACTTCTGTTGGCTGAGCATCCGGAGTACCTGTAGGAGCGGAGAATGTTACGTAAGCAGACTGCACGTTATACAAACCTGTACCGTTAGTTGGTATTGAACTATAAGAAAACATTGTCGGAGGGCCGAAAAATGTTCTGACCGTCTGTACTCCCCATACGGGAACATTGTTAAGTGTAGCCTGGAGCAATGTCTGATTCGTGGCAAACTCTGAGGCGCTCAGGAAGTAAGGTAAGCCGTCCGGAGTCGATGGAACACTTAAGGAGAAGGATCCATCAGCTGCGGTTGTTGCCTCAAAAACTGCACTGTGAAACGCGATTTGCCTGATAATTGCGTAGTAGTCAAATGACCAGTATCCGCAATCTTCACAACCATAAACATCATAACTAGGCATCTGGATGTACCTGGAATAGAAGGTCGGGCATTCAACATCTATTGAAGCCACTATCTTCACGTTAGCAGCCGCTTCCTGTGCATCATTGGTAAGGTTCGTTTCAACTGTGGCAATACCTGAAATTGTTGAAAGGTCATCTGTAAGTGAGAACATAGGCACCATTGTCCCTGCTTGTCTTACAAGGCTGTAAGCATCGACATAAACCGAATCGGGCAGAGCTGGCAGGACAGCAATAAAATCTACTTCACAATAGCCGGTTTTACTGACATTAACAGTAACGCTTCCGATCCTGAGGTCAGAGAATGCTGCGATACCACTTATGTTAGTGGTTGAGGTCAGTATCTGGCCATACTGGGAAACTGTAACTGTAACACCGTCCATACCCTGACCACCTTTACTATCACCTTCTACCTTATCGCCGCTAAGGCTAAGCCAGGCAGCATCTGATGCCAGCACAGCAGCAACGGAATAATCGATAATACCACCTGCTCTTTTCAGGGAATCGCGAAGCAGTTCCATCTCGCGGGCAAAATCGTTATTCATCTGAGCCTGGGCTGTGGCAAGAGAATCTTTCAGGAGTTCAAGATCCTCCTGATTGGCAAAAGCATCCTCTTCAGTAAATACGTCTTTCGTACATGAAGAGCTGAAAGCAAAGAATCCTGCAAGGAAAAGGATTCCAAGTTTGAAGATTTGTTTCATAATCGTTGATTTTAGGATTTAATGAAAATTTAATTCTGATCTGATGACTAATAAACAACCGGGATGGCCGATTGTTCAGTCTGAAATGCATTAAATTGTGATGAAAAAACCATTAAAAACGTATTAATAATCCGTTTATTCTTCCCCGAAAAAGATTTAAACAAGGAAATTACAAAAGAAAGCCAGATTAAGCAAGTTTTTTTGACGAGAGTATCTGAAAATATTGCGGATGTATCTTTTTAAACTACGGTGACCATACTACGCTACCACCTACGTTAAATCTCCGGTGATCAAAGAAAGTTTCGTATGGCAAAGCACTTTTTTCTCTCCCACTCTCAATCATTTTAAGTCGATGTCATTGCGAGCGAAGCGAAGCAACCTCCGTGCTTTGCACCTTTGCACCTTTGTGCCGCTATTTCTCCATCAGCTTTTCAACCAGAGCTTCAAGTCTTGTAACGGTCTCCTTAAGTGATTCTATTTCTTTATTCTGATCCTGAATAGCTTTTAGCATTGGAACCGTTAGTTTTTCATACATTATTCCCTCAGGCAAATTATCCTTATAAACAACAAGTAAAGGATTCACTTTGTCGGCTTCCTCAGCGATCATACCATATTTAATATCTGATGGATCTGTATTCTTAAAGTTGTATTCTACAGGCCTGAGATCATAGAGCCAATCATAATTGTCAAGGTCAACAACATTCTCTTTATACCTGATAGAAGAACCATCAATTCCTCCAACTACTCCTGTTTCAGTCACAAAAAGATAGTGAGGATCAAATACTGTCCTGGTAAAAGGATCGGAAAAATTCATTTCTCCGGTGACAGCAAGTGTCCCTTCAACTTTAACCGGACCTCCTATTTCGGTTCCTCCTGCATATTCACTCAGGAAATTAACAAACAGCTTATCGCCTGAGTCCTCATCAAATCCAATCAGTGCCAGGTTTCTAAATGGTGTATAACCAGCCCCTGTGACACTTCCTCCCTGTATCCATATATCGTAAGCATCACTTTCTTTCATTCTCATCTGTCCGCGAACATCCAGTAAATGAGTCGGTGATTCTGTTCCTGTTCCAATCCCGACCCTCCCTGTACTATTGTCAATTCTCATCCTTTCGACAAAACTGGTGCTGAAGTCCACCTGATCAATATCTGCAGAATATCCAAATACAATGTCATCAGCGCTATTGGTGGTTATTACAGAAACCCTGTTCCCTGAAAGTGCGGATATGCCTCCCCTTGCCTGACCGGAATAGTGGGCAATCAATGAAGCATTTGTTCCCCAGGCTTCAACCGAATATTGAGGGTTTGTAGTATAAACGCCTAACTTCCCATGGATTGTGGCATACTGTAATTTAAAATCACCCCAGATTAACGGGGTTCCTGTTAATGTATTTGCTATGTAGAGTTTATTCGAACCAAATTCATTGCTGCCTGCTTCGTTACCTATGAAAACACATGAATCTCCCATTACATTACCGACACCCCATCCTCTTCCGGCCTGAAAGCCAACATATGTATTGGCGCTTCCTTCCTCAACCTGGTAACCACAGTCATAGCCGATTAGAGTATTACGCTCACCAGTTGTAGTCAGCCTGCCGGAATAACTACCCAAAAAAGCATTAGCTTCACCTGTTGTAAGTGATTCTCCGGAATAATACCCAACCAGGACATTTCTGTTGCTTGAAGTCATTGAGTATCCTGAAGAATAACCTAATGCTACATTGCCAAAATTTCCTGCGGTAGTTTGATAGCCTGCCCTTGTGCCTATGAACGTGTTATCCCTGCCAACTGTTGATGCATATCCGGCCGAATCGCCAATAATTACATTGTTATTACCAGTTGTCATGGAATAACCTGCAAGGTTACCAATTAACACGTTAAAATTCCCGGTCCCGCTCTTGAAACCTGACCTGTATCCAATGAAAACATTCTGGGCTCCTCCCAGGTTATTCATGCCTGCCTGGTAGCCCATAAAAGAGTTATACTGGCCTTCATTGAATTTACCACTTCCCTTGCCCAGGAACACGTTGTAGGAGTTAGTGTTGTCATAACCTGCCGAGTCGCCCAGGAACACATTACTTTCTCCTGAAGTACCTGAGTATCCTGAAAAATGACCAACAGCAACATTATTTGATCCGTCAGTATTTCCATAGCCTGCCATATATCCAAGAAACACATTATTTGAACCTGAGTAAATGTTAAGTCCGGCGCCATTACCAAGAAAAACATTATTGGTACTTGAATAATTGTTCCAGCCAGCCTGATTACCGATCATAACATTGTTTGAAGCAGATGAATTACCTGCCATTCCTCCTCCGGATGCTTCAAAACCAAGATAAATATTGTTGTTCCCGTTATAATTTTGAAAGCCCGCCTTATTGCCTAAGAAAACATTATTATCCCCGGTAAAATTGTAATAGCCTGCCAGGTTACCAAATATAAGATTGAACTGTCCATCTTCATTACTTGCTCCTGCACTCTGGCCGAGGAAAACATTTGCTCCTCCAACGGTATTCATTTTACCGGCATAAGCTCCGATAAAGACATTGTTGTCACCGGTTGTATTTGATGTTCCTGATTGAGATCCCATGAAAACATTATCATATCCTTCGAAGTTAGCATAACCTGCAGAGTCTCCGATAAATACGTTATTCCATGAGTTGCCATTATTGTATCCGGCTTTATACCCAAGGAAGACATTTTTATTTCCAAAATAATTGTTGAATCCGGACTGGAAACCCAGAAAATTGTTGAAACGCCCATTAATATTGGAATAACCTGACTGACTTCCTACAAATACATTATAAGATGCAGTATCATTTGTGAAACCGGCCAGATAACCCAGAAAAACATTCCTTGTGCCACTTTTATTACCTTTACCGGATTCATAACCCATCATAATATTATATTTCCCGGTTGTAATATATTTTCCGACTGATTCTCCTATAAGGACATTTTGTTTCCCATGTGTAGCCAGTTCACCTGCCATGCTTCCGATATAGACATTACCTCCTTCTGACAAGTGAGACCGGCCGGCTTTATAGCCTATAAAAGTATTGTCGCTGCCGGTGTTTTTCCAACCAGCCTGGTAACCCAGAAATGCATTATATTGTCCAGTATTAATTTTTCCGCTTCCCTTGCCAAGAAAAACATTAAAACTGTTAGTATTGCCATATCCGGCTGAATCACCCAGGAAAACATTACTGGAACCGGATGTTCCCAAAAAGCCCGATAAATTCCCAATTGTAACATTATTTGATCCGGTCAGGTTCCCTGAACCTGCTTTGAATCCGAGAAAAACATTGTTGCTCCCGTCGGTGTTATTAAGACCGGTTTCGTATCCTACAAATGAATTGTAAAGTCCCTCATCAATGTTTGATCCACTTTTCTCTCCGATAAAATAATTATCGGGAGTCATGTCCATGAAGTAAGAATCCTCTGCTTTACCTGTCGCAATACCTCCAATTGCAAATCCGCCTTTTGGGGATTTAGCTTCAGTATTGACATAGACCCTTGTATTATCTCGTGTTACACGCAGATACTCTTCATCTGTACCTTTGGAAGTCCCATATCCGCCAATTACAAACCCTCCCTTAGCTCCTTTGTCAGAAGCCTCTTTGTCAAGGTAGATCCTCACACTATCATTGCTCACCATAAACAGTTCCTGCGGCTTCCCTTTTGCGGTACCATAACCTCCAATAGCAAAGCCTCCCTTTACCCCTTTTGTCGTATCGGCATCAGCATTATCCACATAAACCCTCACACTGTCATCACTGATGAACAGAAAATCCTGAGGGTCAGCCTTATCGGTTCCGTATCCTCCAATGACAAATCCTCCTTTTGGCCCTTTCCCTTCCTGCCTTACATAAATCCTTACCGTATCAGGATTTACGATTAAATAAGGTTGCGAAGGTGATTTGCCCGTCGAGATACTTCCTATCGCAAATCCTCCCTTCGGCCCTTTTTTATCGCCATTCCCTACATATATCCTAACCCCTTCATTGTACACTGCAAATACCGTGTACCCCTGATTGTTCTTCACTTCAAACAAAGCCTCATTCATAAGATCTGTATTACTCACAATGTCGAGGTTCTCAATCGGTCCTTCAACATCCTTTGCCACAAGCGAATATGGAACTGACCATATCTGTGTTGTGCCCATCACATGTGGCGTCCCCACGGGATATTCAACTGTTGTCGTTAGAAAGACGGTCTGTGCTTTCCAGTCTATGTCAGTAAAAGAGGACAATCCTCCTGTTCGTGTTCCGTTGCCCACAACAAGTGAAATGAGCCCGAACTGATCGGAGGTAACAGGATGAGACTCCTGCCAGAGAAGTGTTCCGGTTCCGGAATTTGCCCGGAGCTCGATGATCACAACCATATTCTTACTGGCAAGGATTTCACCAGAACCATCATGCGCGATGGCCTGGTAGTTGAACCCCTGAGGAATCTGGCTCAGGGCGGAGGGCAAAAAGAAACAAGATACAAGAAACAAGATACAAGAAACAAGACAAAAGAGGGAGAGTTTTGGTTTCATGGTAAATGGTATTATGGTTGGAAGGTTGGAAAGTTGGAAGGTTGACGGTGCGATGGTATGAAGGTGAATGGAATAGGCCATAAAAAATGAATAAGATTATGAATATAGTGTTAAATAGTCATAATATTCATCGAATATGATTAAGAAATATTCAACATTTTGACGAACGGAGAAAAAGTAGCGACCGGCAATCGGTTACCAGTAATAAAAGTAGTACGGGGTATGTTCAGAAAAGTGTGTCTTGTGTCGTGAGCCGTTATCTTTCCTTCCTTAGCTCCTCCACTTCTCTCTTCAGCTCATCTATCTGCTTCTGTTGATCCTTTACCGCCTGGAGGAGTATCGCTGTTAATGCATTGAGGCTTACTGCCTTATAACCGTTCTCATCTGTTCTGACGGCTTCCGGAAATGCTTTCTCAATATCCTGTGCCACAACCCCGATAAATTTGGTTCCGGGGTCGATTTCACCCTTTGTCACTTCTTCTTTATAATTATAGCTGATGACAGACATTTCCCTTACCTTATCAGCGACTCCGTCTCCATCCAGAGATCTTACATTCTTTTTTAACCGAATATCTGAGGGATAATACCAGCCGACTGTTGCGTAAGCGGCTCCGGTGACATAAAGCCTGTAATATGAGTCTGGTGTACTGTTTATCCCGACATAAGCATTGAATCTCAGCTGGCTGGCGGAAAAGTCTCCGTAGATGAGAGCATCATAATCATTATTACCATAGTTATCAATATACAGCTTATTTGATCCTGTCTCGTAATATCCGGCCCATCTTCCCAGAAACACATTATAAGAGCCTGTGGTGTTGTTATAACCTGCTGCCGGACCAATAATTGTATTGTATTCCCCTGAAATATTTTCATGTCCCGATTCGTGTCCGAAAAAGGCATTACCTTTTCCGGTTGTTGTCGCATAGCCTGCCTGTTGGCCGACCATCGTATTATAATTAACAGTAATGTCCTTCCCTGCAGCATTACCAATAATAGTATTATATGATCCGGTAGCACTCGTACCGGCGAGATTACCAAGATAGACATTGTGTTCTCCTTCTGTACTTGTGTACCCGGCTTCAGATCCGGCGTAGAGATTATAATTCCCGGTTGAATTATAAGTGCCGGTGAGATTGCCTATAAAAGTATTGTATATTCCTGTAGTGTTATAATAACCAGCATCACTTCCGAGGATTACATTCTTTTCTCCTGTTGTTGTACTATAACCGGCATCAGTTCCGATAAAAACATTGTAGTTGCCAAGGTTTTCAAATCCTGCATGATCACCAATAAACACACCAGATTTCCCCATGTTATTATACCCGGCAGATGTTCCTATTCCGACATTGAAGCTTGCTGTGTCATTATAATATCCTGCCAGCGTTCCAAGGAAAACGTTCCGATTACCTGTAGTATTTGAGTAACCTGCCTCCTGGCCCAAAAAGACGTTTCCTAATCCCTTGTTTGAATATCCGGCTAAGGTTCCAATAGCAACATTATAATTACCCGAGTATTCTTTTGCAGTATGTGTTGCCAGTTCCCCGGCCCCTTTCCCTATAAAAACATTAGAAATACTTGAATCATTTGACATTCCTGCATTTTTCCCCAGGAAGACGTTATAGCTCCCATAAGTGTTGTTTAAGCCCGTTGAATCACCAAAGAATGTATTGGCTATTCCATCAGTTGTTTTTAAACCAGACATATAACCAAGAAATGAATTATATAGCCCTGTAGTGATTGCTTTACCGCTTTTATGGCCGATAAAGTAGTTTTTAGGAGTCAGCTGAAGGAAACTTTCGGAAGACTCTTTGCTGGTGCCGAATCCGCCGATGGCAAATCCTCCCTTGTGGCCTTTGGCAGGATTCTCATCAACATATACCCTTACACTGTCGCTTGTAACAGACATATAGTCCTGTGACGTACCCTTGCTGGTGCCGAATCCGCCAATAACAAATCCACCCTTAGGCCCTTTTGCCACGCCGTCATCAACATATACTCTTACTCCTTCATTATAAACTGCGAACACTATCTGGCCGTTCTTGTTCTTGACAACAAAGATCGCCGAGTCGGGAGATGTTTCTGTTCCCCTGATATCGATCTTTGCGATCGTTTCGGGCATGCTGGCAGTAACCATTGAGTATGGTACTGACCACAGCTTCGATGTACCCATATATTTCCAGGCATTGTTGTAATAGACCTGCGTCTTCAGGTACAATGGTTTTGCAGCCCAGTTAATATCGCTGAACTTTGCAGCGCTGCCGGCCTGCCGCACTCCGTCCCCGATAACAATATTGAATACACCCGACATATTTGTCTTTACTGATGAATGAAGTTCTTCATAAACAATTGTCTGTGCAATAGTATCAGACAGGAAACTTATTTTTACCTGCAGGGTGGCGTTTGTGATTACTCCGCCGGGATTTGCCTTTGCAACAGCCTGGTAATTAAATCCCTGTGGGACCTGGCCAAGGGCAGGGGGCGGAGGGCAGAGGGCAAAAAGACAAAAGATAAAAGATAAAAGATAAAAGGTAGAGAGTTTTGGTTTCATATGATAAGGCTTTAAGGCTCAATGGCGTAAAGGCTGTAAGTCTGTCAGCCAATGAGTCATTGTTAAATAATTAACAGCATTATTAATAACTAATGGAAAGTTATGATAAAAAGAATATCGGACAAAATTTTTTTGACAGGGCCGAGCGTTAAAAATTTGCCCGGTGGGCAAATTTAGCGAAGGAGTCAGGCTGCAGGGGTGGATGTACAACAGGCGTAGAACGTCAGACGTCAGGACAACCTGCCCTTATAATCCTTATACCCGAATTCCCTGACGAGTTTGAATTCACTATCCCTGGTCCAGATGCCAATTGAAGGATGATGAACACCGTTAAAAGTTGTTGTCTTTACCATTGTGTAGTGAATCATGTCGAAAAAGATGATCCGGTCGCCGGGTTTCAGTTTCTTGTCGAATGACCAGTCACCCATAAAATCTCCCGACAGGCAGGAGTTGCCTCCAAAACGGTAGGTGGGTTTGCCGGGTATGGGATCAGTTCCGTTCAGTATTCTGGGTTTATAGGGCATTTCAAGGCAGTCGGGCATATGTGCAGTAAATGAGACATCAAGGATGGCTGTCTTAATTCCTTGGTTTTCAACAATATCCTCAACCGTTGCAACCAGTTCGCCGGTCTCCCAGGCAAAGGCGCTGCCCGGTTCCAGGATCACATGAAGACCTGTTCTTTTCCGGAAATCCCTGATCACTTTTATCAGATGGCCGGTATCATAATTCTTTCCGGTTATAAGATGCCCGCCTCCCATATTGATCCATTCAAGATCCGGGAAAAACCTTCCGAATTTTTCTTCAACAACCTTCAGCACCTTCTCAAGTGCAAATGAATCAGATTCAAAGAGCACATGAAAATGAAAACCTTCAATACCCGGGGGCAGGCCCCTTTCAAGATCGCCGGCAGTTATCCCCAGCCTTGAACCGGGAGAGCATGGATTGTACAATCCATGACTGATTTCAGAGAATTCCGGGTTGATCCTCAGTCCGGCAGAGATCTTCTTCCTGCTCTTCTTCAGCACACCTGAGAACTTTGTATGCTGTGCAAGCGAATTGAAGGTAATGTGCGAGCTGTACCTGAGTATTCTGCCGAACTCCTCCTCACTGTAAACCGGTGAATAGGTGTGAGCAGGGGAGCCTATCTCTTCATAGCATAATCTTGCTTCGTCGGGTGAGCTTGCAGCCGCACCTGACACATACTCTTTCAGAATATCAAAGACGCCCCACATCGCAAATCCCTTGAACGCAAGGATGATCTCCGCACCGGATTCATCTGCAACATGCTTAATCAATGAAAGGTTCTTCCGGAATCGCTCTTCATCGATAACATAGCATGGTGATGGTATGTGGCTGTAATTAATCATAATTCCAAATCCACATCATGCAGCTCCACCCAGGGCAATCCGAGCAGGTTAAGTTGTTCCATGAAAGGATCGGGATCAAATTCCTCAACGTTAAAGACACCGGGTCTCTTCCAGATGCCTTTCAGGTACATCATAGCTCCGATGGCAGCCGGAACTCCGGTAGTGAAGCTTACTGCCTGTGTGCCGGTCTCCTTATATGCTGCCTCGTGGCTGCAGTTATTATATATATAGTATGTCTTTTCCTTTCCGTCTTTAATCCCTTTTATTCTGCAGCCTATGGAGGTCCATCCCTTGTAGTTCTCTCCGAGTTCGCCCGGATCGGGAAGGACTGCCTTGAGGAATTTGATCGGCACTATCTCCCTGCCGTCGAACATTACCGGTTCTATGCCTGCCATTCCGATATTCTGGATCACCCTCAGATGTGTAAGGTACTCCTGTCCGAAGGTCATCCAGAAACTGGCTCTCTTAAGAGTGGGGAAGTTCTTTACGAGCGATTCGAGTTCCTCATGGTAAATAAGGTATGACTCCTTTGGACCTATTTCCGGGTAGTTAAGGGGCTTGTGTATCTGGTGCGGCTTTGTCCATACCCACTTTCCATTCTCCCAGTACTTGCCCTTTTGTGTCACCTCCCGGATATTGATCTCCGGATTGAAGTTGGTAGCGAATGGCTTGCCATGGTCCCCTGCATTGCAGTCGACGATATCGAGATAATGAAGCTCGTCGAAATGGTGCTTGGCCGCGTATGCGGTGAAAATGGAAGTTACCCCCGGGTCGAATCCGCATCCGAGGATCGCAGTTATTCCGGCTTTTCTATACCTCTCCCGGTATGCCCATTGCCAACTGTACTCGAATTTAGCCTCTTCGAGAGGTTCATAGTTGGCTGTATCAAGATATGTAACACCCGTCTCAAGGCAGGCGTCCATGATATGAAGGTCCTGGTACGGAAGCGCCACATTTACCACAAGGTCAGGCTTATATGACCTGATAAGCATAACCAGCTCAGGTACCTTATCGGCATCGATCTGAGCTGTCTGAACACGGTTGCCCCCTATCTTCTGAGCAATGGTGTCGCATTTCGATTTTGTGCGGCTTGCAAGCATTATTTCGCTGAAAGTATCAGGCAGAGAAGCCATTTTGTTCACTACTACTGTGCCTACTCCCCCTGCTCCTATTACCAGTACTTTTCCCATATCAAATTATTTTTTATGCTCTGCATCAAATATAGCATTAAAAACTGACCATTCAATGACCTGCATTCCGAACCATCATTTAGATATATGTTTTCAGTTTGGTGAAAATTCTGTCTATATTTAGGCCAGTAACAGACCGGCAATGAGGCTTATAAATCCTTTGATAATCCTGAGGATACTTAGTAATATTATGGTTCTGGAAACGATTGCGTTTCTGCTATGTCTTCCTGTTGTCCTGATCTATGATGAGCCTCTCCTCCCGTTTATCGCTTCATCAGTCGCTACCGGACTGTTATTTATTGTTCTGAGAGTGATCACAAGGAAGGCGGATTACAGCCAGATGAGCAATCGTGACGGGTTCATGGCTGTGACACTCTCCTGGCTCCTTTTCTCTGCGATGGGGACCCTTCCCTATCTGATAAGCAATTCCGTTCCTTCATTTACGGATGCATTTTTTGAATCTGCATCAGGTTTTACGACCACAGGCGCCTCGATTCTCAGCGATATTGAAGCACTGCCATATTCCGTTTTATTCTGGAGAAGCTTAACTCACTGGATCGGGGGGATAGGCATAATTGTCCTTGTAATAATAGTTCTTCCTTCGCTTAAAATGTCAGCCCAGCAGCTGCTCGTTCTTGAATCATCGCTTAAGGAGAAGATACACCCCAGGACAAAGGCCATCGGGTTCAGACTTCTCATGATCTACCTGGGACTTACGATTCTGGAGATCATATTTCTATCAATGGGTGATATGAATCTCTTTGACAGTGTATGCCACACATTTGGTACAGTGGCCACCGGGGGTTTTTCGACAAAGAATACAAGTATTGCCGGATTTTCTTCTTACACGCAATATGTTATTGCATTATTTATGCTTCTTGCAGGAGTAAGCTATGTTGTTTATTATCATATCATCAAACTTCAGTTCAGCAAGGTGAGGAGGAACGAGGAATTATGGTTTTATCTGGGTGTTATTCTTGTTATGGGAGTAATTACAACCCTTATATTGATAGTTCAATCAAATAAACCTGTTGAACCTGCATTCAGGCATAGCTTCTTCCAGGTCATCTCAATAATCACAACCACCGGTTTTATTACTTCTGATTATCTTCAGTGGCCTGCAACCGGCATAATACTTGTGTTCATATTACTGTTTGCCGGAGCAAGCACGGGTTCATCGACCGGAAGCATTAAAATGGCAAGGCATCTTCTCATTATCAAGAATATATCCAACACCTTTAAGAAACTGACACACTCCAGCGCAGTAACACAGGTAAAACTGAATGGGAAACCGGTATCTGACGAGACTAGCAATTCCGTGTTGTCGTTTATGGTACTCTACTTTTTCATTTTTCTGATTGGCACTATATTAATAGTCCTTACAGGCCTTGACCCGGTTACTGCAGCCAGCGGAGCTGCCACTTCACTTGGCAATATTGGTCCTGGACTTGGTTCAATCGGTCCTGTTTATAATTATTCACATCTGCCTCAGATCACCAAGCTCATTTTCAGCTTATTAATGATTATCGGGAGGCTTGAGATCATAACTGTAATTGCCCTGTTTTCAAAGTCATTCTGGAGGCTGTAAAGAGCAACCTTCCAACCCACACCCCTGACCCCCAGGGGGGCCAACCGCACACCACGCACCCGTATCCCGAAACCAGTAACAAGTAACAAGCAACAAGCAACAAGGAACCAGCAACTGTTAATTTTATAATCAGAGTCTTGGTTTTATTATATATTTGTACCCGGTTTTTAACCGGGGTATGAAACTCATAAATCCTTTGATAATACTCAGGATCCTGAGTATAATCCTTTTGATAGCAAGTATTACTTTCCTGTTATGCATCCCTGTCGCACTTATCTACAATGAACCTCTTTTCCCTTTTCTATGGTCTTCTCTGGCGGCTTTCATAACCTATGGTATATTCCGGCTTGTCAGCTTTAAGGCAGATACAGTCAGGATTACGACCAGGGAGGGATTTCTTGCAGTAACACTTTCGTGGCTGGTATTTACTCTGATCGGATCACTGCCATATATTATCAGCGGTTCAATCCCCTCATTCATAAATGCCTGGTTTGAATCAACATCAGGGTATTCGACCACAGGGGCGTCAATACTGACGGAAGTTGAGGTACTGCCATATTCGATACTTTTCTACAGAAGTCTTTCTCACTGGATCGGAGGACTTGGCATTATTGTCCTGGTTATAATAATCCTTCCATCATTAAAGGTATCAGGCTATCAGCTGTTCAGCCTTGAGTCATCAATAAAGGAAAAAATACATCCGAAAACCCAGGCGGTCGGCATAAGGGTTCTCATAATTTACCTTGGGCTCACCTTTGCTGAGGTGATAATGCTCTGGCTTGGCGATATGACATTTTTCGACAGCCTGTGCCATTCATTCGGGACTATTGCCACAGGGGGATTTTCAACCAAAAACAACAGCCTGCAGTTCTATTCAGACTACAGCCAGTATGTTGTCATGACATTCATGTTCCTTGCAGGTATAAGCCAGGTAGTTTATTATTACCTTCTGAAATTCAATCTAAAGAAAGTAAGGCAGAACGAGGAACTCTGGTTTTATTTTACCATTGTCTTTATTGCGGGAGTTTTTGCAACACTTATCCTGTTCTCAACATCAGGGAGGAGCCTGGAAGATGCTTTCAGAAACGGTTATTTCCAGGTGATATCAATTCTAACCTGTACCGGCTTTGCATCTGACGATTACCTGCTCTGGCCTGCTGCAGGCTCCCTGCTGATCTTCATCCTGATGTTTTCGGGCGGAATGACCGGGTCAACAAGCGGCGGGATCAAGATGGCACGCCACCTTATCGTCCTGAAGAACATTAAGAACACACTATTAAGAATGGTTCACCCTAAGGCACTCGCATCAATAAAGCTCAACGGAAGGCTGGTTACTGACAGCCTGAACAATACAATACTGACTTTTATCTTCCTCTACATTTTCATTTTTATTATTGGCACTGTAATAGTTGTCATAACCGGTATTGATCCCGTTTCATCAGCCAGTTCGGTAGCAACCTGCATGGCCGGTATTGGTCCTGGGTTGGGCACAGTAGGACCGATGAACAATTATGCTCACTTACCTGATGTCAGTAAAGTAGTGCTGAGTCTGCTTATGATAATCGGAAGACTTGAGATAATCACGGCCTTTGCGCTGTTCAGCAAATCGTTCTGGAAGATATAAAAGGCGTCAGGCGTAAGGCATCAGGCTACAGGAATATTACAAGCAACAAGCAACAAGCAACAAGCAACCAGGAACCAGCAACACCCTATTTCTTAAAGAATTTACGTGCATTATCAAGGTCTTCCGGAGTTCCGATTGTGATCCAGTAGCCGCCGTCCTCCCTGTAGGTATTGATATTATGCAACCCTACAAGCTGGAGGTAAACAGCTGTCATTGTATAAATACCATCTCCCATGTAGTTGAATATTTCCGGTTCAACGATATGCCTGCCCGAAAAAGCAATTTCAGTAAGAACCTCATCTTCTTCACATGCTATAATCTTTTCACCCGATTGTTTATTGATCCATCCTTTCATCAGTCCATTCTTATCAACCAGGAGATATCTTTTTCCGGGACGGTTCCTTACGGCAAGTGTGGCCAGGCCGCCCTTCTCATGATGAAAACTTAAAAGCCGGTTCAGATCGAGATCGGTAATTGTATCGGCATTGCAAATCAGGAACGGATCATTGTCAAAAAATTCCCTTGCCTTCCAGAGCCCTCCTCCTGTTTCGAGTAGCAAATCCCTTTCATCCGAAACGGTTATATTGAAACCATCCTTCCTTAGCCTGCCTATCTCCTCCTCAACCATGTCCGCCTTGTAATGCACATTTATGATAATTTCGTCAAAGCCTGAGGCGGCACAGTTCTCAACTGCCAGGCGGAGAAGTGTTTTGCCGTTAATATCAAGAAGCACCTTGGGTACCGTTTCTGATATTTTGCCGAGACGCGTGCCTTTGCCTGCGGCAAGGATCATAGCTTTCATGGCAGCAGCAGTATTATTGTGATTGTCCCGCCAGATTTCTGAACATCAGTGTATCAGGTATTGCCCTGATAGTACCGAACAATTCAGGAAATGCGACATGCTTTTCAGCCTGGCTGATAATATGAATCAGGATATTGACTCCGGGTACTATGCTTTCAGTGAATGTAGGCTTCTGTTCATACAATCCCCTGAAGCCGAAAGCCCCCAGTGCCTGCATAACCCTTATCATACTGAATCCTGCGTAATATCCGCGGAATTTCTCCTTATCCTCATGCGACACCGAACAGAATTCATCTATATAATAATTGAGTATCTCGTCCCTGTTTTCCTGCTTCATCGGTATCTTGGCATCATAGAGCAATGATGCTATATCGTATTGGGGAGCTCCCTTTCTTCCTCCCTGGTAATCTATGAACCAGGGATCACCTCCCACAATCATGATGTTAGCAGTCTGAAAATCCCTGTACAGAAAGTAGTCCTGCCCGGTTTCAAGCAGATAGTCTGACATGGCGACAAAATCGTGTTCAAGGTTCCGCTCATTGAAAGGAACTGCAAGAAGCTTCAGGAGCATGTATTTGAAGTAATTCATATCCCACATCATCGACTGGCGGTCAAAGCTGCGGTGAGGGTAGCACAGTTCAAGGTCAAGTCCCTGTATCCCTTTGGTCTGAAAGTGAATCAGATGGTCAATTATCTTCCGGTACAGATCCTTCGTCTCCTGGCTGAAGTCAGTTATATCCTGCCTGTTATGAAGCCAGGTATAGAGGTTAGTATCTCCGAGATCCTTAAGATAATAGATGAATTTATCAGGTATATAGCCGAATACTTCCGGCACCGGCAGGTTTTGAGCGATAAAATGGTTAGTGAATCCCACAAAAGCATCATTCTCTTCCGGATTCGGATTATAAGCTCCGATAACGGTCTTTCCCTGATCATATATCCTGAAATACCTACGGTCAGAACCCGATCTTGGCAGAGGTGTGATTTTGAGGCCGGAACCACCAAACAGTTCTTTGTAACCTTCTGTAATTATTTCTATCTCAGTCATATTTCTTTTTCACCACGGACTACACGGATTAACACGGATTCCGCTGCACTGCGCCCTGCGCTCTGAGCCGTTATGCCGTTGTACCGTTGCGCCGTTACAGCCTTATAAGTATCTTCTTCCTGTACAGTACCAGTGCAACCAGCCAGATCAGCATCATCTGAACAAGTGCAAACATAAGACTTCCGTTCATATTTCCGAGCAGGGGTACAAAAATCTTTTCGTACAACCAGCTATACAACGATATCTTTTCATTCTCTCCCCCGATTTTAATAAAGAACATCATCCTTGTCCAGATGCCTGCAAGGACAAATGCAAAAAGTGCATTCATGCCAAACACCATGAAAAAAAGTCCCCATTTCTGAAATCCCAGCACATCTGCAAGGAGGTAAATAAGTGCAAGGACTCCCATGGCCCATCCTGCAGTATATAGCACATATGAGCTGGTCCATATCGGCTTGTTTATCGGGAAGAGCATTCCCCACAGCAGACCGAGTCCTGCTGCGGCTGCACCAAAAAGCAATAGTTTCAATACCGTTTTGCCCGTGGGTGTTTCCTTTCCGATTATACTGCCCGTGAAATAGCCGATGATGACTGTCGCCATTGCAGGCAGTGTGCTAAGCAGTCCTTCGGGTTCAAAAGGCCGGCCATATCCTTTATACATATGGTCAATGCCGAGTATCACCGCATCGACCTTCTGAACAAAATTGCCCTCCAGGCTGTATGGATCAGAGCCTCCGAACAACGCAAGCACTCCCCAGTAGAGAAGCAGGATGAAGGCAACAACGATCCACAGATAATCACGTCTGACAGACAGACATAGTATAGCGCTTAAACAATACGCTAAAGCTATTCTCTGGAGAACCCCCATTATTCTCAGTGTAGAATAATCGCGGTTGAAATATGGGAAGACAGCCAGGAATATGCCTACAGCAAATATTGTTATCGTCCGCCGGAATATCCTTAAAAGGGAGCCTCCGTTTATTTCATGTCCGTACTTCTGGAATGAATACCACATTGAGACTCCCATAATGAAAAGGAAGAAGGGGAATACGAGATCGGTCGGTGTGCAGCCGTGCCATGAGGCGTGTTTCAGCGGAGGATATACATGGTTCCAGCTTCCGGGGGTGTTGACGATGATCATGAAGGCGATAGTGAGCCCCCTGAAGATATCAAGCGATACAAGACGGTTTGTGGTTTTAGCCATCAGAAAATAATATGATGTGTAAAAATAAGAAAAGAAGAAATTATTTGATGGTCTACGACCAACCAAAAATATTTCTTTGATAATTTTTCTACAATAATCCGATCCTCTACGAGGATCCAAAGCAAGAGACAAAATTTATCCTTGGAATGTAATCTGATTTTGCTGTAAAAACCATATAATAATTGCAATCCAATGGAAGTACAGATGGTCGCAGATCATCTAATTATTGTATAATCTTCCATAATCTTAGAGATTATCTGATTATTAAAGAATTAGTGCCGGGATAACAAATGAGATGATCGTAGATCATCAAATTATTGTAGAAACAAAATGGTAAAAATATATGATGGTCGTAGATCATCGAATAAAAACTACAGAACTACCTATCCCTGAACATTTTTGTGGTTGGCTTGATGCCGATGCCGGGCCTTTCGTTGAGGGTTATCCTGCCATCCACAACCGTTACACCCTCATACATATCGTTGCTAATCAGCAGGTTGCCGTCAAGGTCAGCCCATGTCATAAGCGGAGAAAGCTGGGCTGCAGCTGATATAGCGCACGATGTTTCGGTCATGCATCCTATCATCACCTTCATTCCCATCTCCCTTGCCAGAGTGGCCATCTTGTAAGCGGCATTCATTCCGCCGCATTTCATCAGCTTAATGTTTATTGCAGAATAGACCCCTTTCATAGGAAGAAGATCGTCAATAGTCTGAAGCGCTTCATCTGCAACAACAGGTATTGGTGACCTTTCGTTAAGCCAGGCAATATCGTCGATCATCGTTTTGGGCATCGGCTGTTCAAGGAAGATCACGTTCTGCTCCTTCAGCCAGTAGGCCATTTCAAGAGTATAATTTCGGTCTTTCCACCCCTGGTTAACATCAACGCAGATCGGCTTGTCAGAAACTGCACGGATAGTCTCGATCATCTCTTTGTCGTTCCCGAGCCCGAGTTTTACTTTCAGTATCTTATAGGGCTCAGCTTCCGAGACTTTCTGCTTAACAACCTCCGGCGTATCGATTCCGATAGTAAAGCTGGTGACCGGGGTTTTTGCCGGATCGAGACCCCAGAGCCGGAACCATGGTCTGCCGATCAACTTCCCGACCAGGTCGTGAAGAGCAATATCAACAGATGCCTTTGCCGCATAGTTTCCCGGCATGATGCCGTCGAGGTAGTCAATGATATCTTCTATCAGGAAAGGATCTTTGAACTGCGCAAGATTGACTTGTGACAGATACTTGATTGCCGACTCCTGGCTCTCTCCCAGGTAAGGAGGCATTGAGGCTTCGCCGAATCCCCGGATGCCGTCGTATTCTATTTCAGTAAGCATCACAGGTGTTGTTGTACGCGAACTTGTTGCAAGTGTAAATACATGCTTAAGCTGAAGCTCATACGGGATGAATCTCAGCTTCATCGTTGAACTCTTTTTTTTCATCGGAACATCAGTATTGATTCCTCCTGTCATAATAGCCCCTGCAGCCAGTGAGCAATATTTTAAAAACTCTCTCTTGTTCATTCAGGAAGGTTGTTACTGGTTACTGGTTACTGGTTACTGGTTACTGGTTACTGGTCGCTGGTTGCAGGTTGCTGGTTGGGCCCCCTTGGGGGTCAGGGGTGCGGGATGGAGGGTTCCTGTTTGAAATACCAGGGATGCTCATTGACTGACTGTAAACCCTGCTGGCTGGGCATACCTATCAAACGCCGGGCTCCCATTAAAGTATTCAGAAGGTAACTGTTAAAATTGGCACGTGTGGAGTCAAGGCTATTTATTCTCACCATGCCCGAGGAATGGATGACCTCGGTATTACCGATGTACATCCCGACATGTGTTATTCCTTTTGACCCATCATCCCTGAGATGACCGAAAAAGATCAGGTCGCCCGGTTCCAGCAAATCAAACGAGGCAGAAACGTCTACCGGCTGACCATAAAGGAATTGCTGTGAAGCGTCGCGTGCAAGGATAATGCCGCGGGTGAAGTATATTGTCTTTACAAAGCCGCTGCAATCGACGGCCTTGGTTGAGGTTCCTCCCCACATGTACGGGTAGCCGGTCATTCTCTTTGCAAACTCAATCATTTCTTCAGGATCGGGTCTTACTGTATCGGACCAGTTATTAAAATCAGCGGCATCGCTCCTGCTTATGATACCTGTCCTGCCGTCAGGCAGCCTCACATTGTAGCTATCCCGGGAAGATTCAGATACCTCCAGGATCGCTCCTGCGGTTATATCGGATATTATTCCTTTATTCACTGCTGAAGCATCAATATCGCCATTCCGTGACGTATAAATTATCCTTTCAGCATTCTTCCACAAATTTATTTCAGTATCATCCTTTTCGCTTATGCTGCTGTCATTGACCCATCCGATGTACTGGTCGGGTGTTTGTATAAGCATCCACCCATCGCTTATTTTAAGAATCCTCACGGGTGTACCCATCAAAGCCTGGGTAACCTGCTCACCGGAAAAAGAGGGTTTGCCCATGATATTACAAACGCTCACAGCCACCACCCCCCAACTCTTTTCAAATGACTCATCCGGGAGATTATTCTCTGGAGCTTCGTGCGATGTGCATCCGTATAAAATAAGGAATAAAACAACGATTTTTACATATCTCATAATTCTGAAGATGTAAGTCACATCTTACAAAATTATAAAATACCGTCAGATTTCCGGCATTTGAGAACAGCCTGATAATATTTATACGTAAAAGATATACGAATGTTTCATGTTTTGATTAATATCGTATGCGGAAAACGGGAATGATATGAAGAGAATAATTAAAAAGATATTTCCACTTTTTATTCTTTTCAATTTGTGTGCAGTCTCCTGCTCACTTCAGGGGCAGAATGTGGAGACAGGACTTGAAGTACTGGTAAAAAGCAGGTTTGAGGTCATAAAGGGGAAAAGAGTTGGTCTTATAACGAATCCGACAGGTGTTGACAGAAATCTGCAATCATGCATTGACCTGTTATTCAACGCTCCGGAAGTAGAGCTGACAGCTCTGTATGGACCTGAGCATGGAGTAAGAGGTGAGTTCACAGCAGGTGAGATTATCGGTTCGGCAACTGACCCGGCGACCGGATTGCCGGTCTTCAGCCTTTATGGCAGCACAAGAAAACCGACACCTGAAATGATGAAAGGAATCGATTTACTGGTATATGATATTCAGGATATTGGCTCAAGATCATACACGTACATAAGCACCCTGGGGCTGGCAATGGAAGCCGCCGCGGAGAATAATATTCCGTTTATGGTCCTCGACCGTCCCAACCCCCTTGGAGGCATCAGGATGGAGGGCCCCCTGGTGAAAGAGGGTTTCTACTCATTCGTCAGCCAGTACCCTGTACCCTATATTCATGGTCTGACAGTTGGTGAGCTTGCAATGTTCCTTAACGGGGAAGGGCTTCTTAAAGACGGCATCAAATGTGATCTGAAGGTAATACAAATGAGCGGTTGGAAAAGAGATATGTGTTTCGAGGAGACCGTTCTTCCGTGGGTTCCATCCTCTCCTCACATACCTCATTCTGTTTCAACATATTTCTATCCCGCAACCGGGATTGCCGGCGAGCTTTATATCGCCAGCATTGGAGTAGGTTATACCCTGCCTTTTCAGCTTTTTGCGACTGAATGGTTTGACGCCGATTCTCTTGCCGCAAACCTTAATGCTCTGAGTCTTCCCGGAGTCATCTTCAGGCCCGTTCATTACAAGCCATACTACAGTGTTTCACAGGGGAAGATGGTGCATGGTGTTCAGATACACCTAACAGATCCCGCGAAGGCACCGCTCTCGCTGATTCAGTTTTACATCCTCCAGGAAGTGTATAAACTATGGCCTGACAAAGACATTTTTTCTATGTGCGACAAAGCAAGATTCGATATGTTCGACAAGGTATGCGGCACAGACCAGGTCAGGATCACTTTTACCAGAGAGCGGACTGTAAAATCTATTTCAGGCTTGTGGACAGATGATATTGCTTCCTTCAGGAAGAAAGCTGAAAAATACTTTTTGTATTAATTTCCCTCCATACTCTTCTCCAATTCCCGTGCCTGTACCAGGAACTCATCCAGTTTCATTTCCTTGTGGAAGATCATTCCGTGTGTTGCCCTCATTTTCGGGCTTTCGTGCTCATAGAAAAAGTCTTTGCCAAGGACGAACTGAACTCTCTTGAACTGTTCCACCCATATCTGCTGTGAGAGGTCGCTGAAGGGACCATCGAGCTCGTAGCTGGGGAATGAAGCATCAACCTGGCTGATATAGCAGTGTTTGAACGACCGGTCGAGAACTGCCATTGAGTTTAATGATACAGGTATGAAGATATTGGCTTCGGCGGGATGGAATTTAAACCACACATTCCTGTAACCCACTATCCTTAGATTTGAGGTGTCTGTCTCTTTTTTCCACTGCCGGAGGGCTTCAGCTGTAGCCTGCAAAACCTTGTAATGAGTATCAGGGCCGGAGCCTTCAGGGTCGAAGGTGAGGCTGATGACAGTAGGTTTTACTCGTCGCAGCATATCGAGAATGGGTTCCACGTCCCTTTCGCTCTGAGGCTGCGGAGTGAATATATCTCCTGTATAAAAACCAAGCCTGAGATGCTCAATATCCTGCACCTTCACCCCGTAATGAGCCCATACCAGCTCTTCCTCGAACTCCCTTAACATCCCCTTAAGCTTCTGAATATCAGGCGGATTCTTCTGCCCGCTGTAACTCGATTTCAGCAGATTAATATTATTCTGAATCTGGTCAGTAAGCTCTTTCAGTGATTTCAGCCTGTAGATATGGACCATCACCCTTATGATTCTGTGGCATACTCCTCTCAGCATCCCTGCCTGGTCTTTGGCAGCAATTTTATCGAGGTAATGGCTCACATCCTTATCGAACTTATACTGGTATCCTTTTTCGAAGAAATCAGGATATTCGATCATCTTTACTTTTCCCTGCTCAATATGATTGAGTGTCTCCTGCAGAAGATTCTGAAGCATTTTATTTGTCACTGCGGTAAATCCTGAAGTAAGTACCGCAAAATGGAATTTATTTGAAGCCACCCTCAGCTGCGGGATTATCCACGGGAAGATCCCAAGCATGATATCATCGTGGTGCGGCCCGGTATGAAGGAAGGTCTGCTCCTGCTCCTTTTTATTGCCGGCTCCGATCTTTCTCTTTGTTGATTCAATAACTTCCAGTACCCTGTCCATGCCGAGGTTTGGAATGAGGTTGCAGTATTTGTCGTTATAAAGATCTGAAAGTTCCAGCTTGTGAGCATACTTGTCTATTTTCTGGCACAGGTCAAATACAGCTCTCTCAGTCTTATCAAAGGTCCACTTCCCTTCCCTGTAGTATTTTTCAATGCTGTCATCAAGCAATACCGCGGCGCCTTCGGTAAGGTAGAACCGGGCATTTTTCTGGCGCTGGAGGACAGTTGCCGGATAGAGGTTATCGGGCAGATTCTCCATTGCATTCCTTACAACCGGTGCCTTGGCTTCTCCGGCAGCGAAGATGATGGTCACCCCGTCAGGATTGTAGGTTATCGTGCCCAGACCAATTGTAATGACGAGCCTGGTACGGGATACTTCTATACCACCCAGGTCACCGGCCGAAGCAGCCTGCGTTTCGAAGTTGGTCGCTGTAAGCCTTGTTGAAGAATTATGGTCGCTTCCCCTGGTGTTGAAGGCAATGTGGCCATCGGGGCCCATGCCGCCGAGAAAGAACCCTATACCTCCCATTTCGCGTATCCGGTTCTCATATCCGGTACACCAGTTGTCGATGCTGAAGATTGAAGCCTGCTGTATCTTTTCAAGCTGGTTAACAGCTTCACGGTTCCTCAGTGAGAGATCGATCCGGCTGTCAGGGAACACCTCAGAGAAGTGTCTGCCCTGAACCAGAGGTATCTCTTCGGCATTCATCAACAGTGCCCTTGCAGGATCAAGATCGAATCCTTTTATGTAGTAATTCAAAACATAATCATAAAAGCTGTTATGCTGCTTTGGGTTGATAGGGTAAAATTCATCTATCTGGACAAAATGCAGTCCCTTCATCGAAGGCTTCGTCTTGAGAACCAGTCCGTTCTTTTCCATCAGGTTCCGGTTCTCAGTGCTGTTCCATCCTTCAAGGAGGCGTTGTGTCCATTTTATGAAATATTCCGGCGTTTTGCCTGTGGGAAGGCTGATCACACCTTCCGGGTTTTCAGAGAGCCACTCGAGGAACCTTAGTGAAGTAAGCAGCCCGAGGTCAGGAAAGTTCTTAACGATTATATAAGGAATTTTTGTTGTATAACCCTTTCTTCCCGAACTGTCGAAGAATGACTGTTCAACGCTTGATAATACTCTTATATTCATTGCCTTATTGCCTTATTACCTAATGCCTATTGCCTATTGCCTTTAATAAGGGCATCCCACAGAATCTCGGCAGGATGTAATGCCTTTCTTCCTGTGCCCTCTTCAATATGATGCCTGCATGATGTACCCGGAGCGGCAATTACCGTTTCCTGGGGGGCTGATCTCACTTCAGGAAACAGGACCATCTCCCCTATTTTCATGCTCAGCTCATAATGCTCTTTTTCATAACCGAACGCTCCGGCCATCCCGCAGCAGCCGCTTGGTATTTCCTCTACACTGTAATTAACGGGAATCGAAAGGATTCTTTTTGTAAATTCTGTTGAAGATATCGCTTTCTGCTGACAATGTCCATGCAGTTTTATACTTAATTTTTCAGATGTGAACTGTTCGGGTGCTATCTTTCCTTTTTCCATTTCGCGGCAGATGAACTCTTCAAACAGTACGGCATTTTTACCGAGTTTCCTTGCATCTTCCCTGAGCTGATCTCCTGCTATCTCAGGATACTCATCCCTGAACGTCAGAATAGCTGAAGGCTCAATACCCACGAGAGGGGTATCTTCAGAAATAATGTTTCTGAGTAGAGTGATATTTCTTTCAGCAACCTTTTTTGCATTTTTCAGCATCCCTTTGGATAGAAATGTTCGTCCGCTCTCCCTGTGCTTCGGGATTGATACTTTATAACCCAGCTTCTCCAGAAGCCTTATCGCTTTTATACCAATATCGCTTTCGTTATAGTCGGTGAATTCATCGGCAAAAAGGTAAACCGTGCCATTCTTTCCTCCTCTTCTATTTTTGTTTCTCCGAGCCCTTCTTCTAAGGGTGTTTTTTGAAAGCAATGGTATGGTCCGGTTCTCTTCAAAACCAATAATCCTCTTGAAAAATTTTAGGCCTGAAATGAAATTGGTGACAGGTCTGAATATCATTCCCATTCGGTTTATTACCGGCAGCCATCCGACGAGCCACGACCTGAAGGGAATTCCGTGGATATCGTAATGATGCTGGAGAAATTCGGCCTTGAATTTTGTCATATCGACGTTCGATGGACACTCCGACTTGCATGCCTTGCACGACAGGCAGAGATCCATTACCTTATAAATCTCTTCATGGTCCCATGAATATTTCTTTTCTGACCGGGTAAGAAATTCACGAAGGATATTTGCCCTTCCTCGGGTGGATTTATCCTCATCGCCGGTAGCCATGAACGACGGACACATCGTACCTCCTATAAGTGAGCTCTTGCGGCAGTCACCTGATCCGCTGCACTTTTCGACATAAAAAAGCAGAGATCCCTTTTCAGGAAAACTGAAAGTAGTCTTCAGGGGCTCCGGCTGTTCACCAATCTTATACCTCAGGTTCTGATCCATCGGAGGAGTGTCGATGATCTTGCCGGGGTTGAAAATATTATGCGGATCCCAGGTTCTTTTCAGCTCTTTCAGAAGCCTGTAATTATGATCGCCGAGCATCAGGGGGATGAATTCCCCGCGAAGCCTTCCGTCGCCGTGCTCGCCGCTGAGAGAACCCCTGTATTTCTTTACAAGGCGGGCGACCTCCTCTCCAAGGTTCCGGTAAAGGACAATGTCGCCGGGGTCCTTAAGGTTAAGGAGGGGACTCAGGTGAAGCTCCCCTGTTGCCACATGTGCATAATATGCGCAGCTGAGCCCATATTTTTTAAGAACTTCCTGAAAATCAACAATATATTCCGGAAGAAATTCAGGAAGCACCGAAGTATCTTCTATCACCTGGACACTCCTTTTTTCACCGGGAATATTAAGCAAAACGCCAAGGCCGGCCTTTCGCAGGGCCCATACCCTCTCAATCTCATCGCTTTTCGTATAGAGCGGGAAGTGATATCCGTAACCGGCTTCCGACAGTTCTTTCTCAATGGCTTGTGCCGCCTTTTCTATCTCATGGAAGCTCTCCCTTATAAGTTCAACAAGAAGGACTATTGCCGGATCACCCTTAATGAAGAACCTGTTTTTGTTCTGATCAATATTGTCTTTTGTACAATTCAGGATGAAATCATCGATCATTTCAATCGATGCCGGGTTGTGCTTAAGAATTAAAATATTGGCCTTAAGGGCATCACCCAGGCTGTCGAAGTGTGCGCAGATCAGTCCGGTTTTTCCTGAAGGCAGCGGGATAAGGTTGAGCTTCATCCTTGTTGTAAATGCCAGCGTTCCCTCCGAACCGGCAAGCAGCTTGCATATATTTATCTTTTTGCCGTTTCCGGTAAAAGGATCAGTATCCATAAGTGAATCAAGGGCATAGCCGTTATTCCTTCGCTTCAGTGCGGGATGAGGGAAATTATCAGTAATCTCCTTCCTGTTCAGCGGGTCGGATAATGTATCCCTGATATTCCTGTAGATTGAAGTTTCAATGGATGACGGATCACCGTCGCATTTACTTCTGAATTCATCTGCCGTAAGGGCCATGAATGTTGCCTCAGAGCCGTCGGCAAGGATGACATCAGTTTCAAGTATATGGTCTCTTACGCTCCCGTATATTATTGAATGGAGGCCGCAGGAGTTATTTCCCAGCATGCCTGCCATGCAGCACCTGTCAGCGGTTGATGTCTCCGGCCCGAAAAGAAGTCCGTACGGCTGAAGGAATTTATTCAGCTCGGCCAGTACCATACCCGGTTCAACAACCACCCACTTCTCATCAGAATTGAACTCAATGATGTGATTCATGTATTTTGACACATCCATAACTATTCCCGGACCGACCACCTGTCCGGCAAGAGAGGTTCCGGCACCCCTGGGGATAACTGAACTTTTCATTGAAGCTGCAGAAAGTATGATGTTCCTGATATCCTCCTTGTCTTTTGGCCTCGTCACGGCAAGAGGCAGTTCCCTGTATGATGATGCGTCAGTAGCATACAGAATCCTGTGCATTTCATCAGTAAACAGATCTCCTTTCAGGGAATTTAGCAGGAAATCCAGGTTCATTTTCAGGCCTCCTTTTTCTTTATCCCAAAAGCAGGATTGATCTTGAGGAAGTAGATCGATAACAGGCCGGGAATTGCGCAGATCATTACATATATGAAGAAATTCTGGTAACCAAGCATCTCTTTCATTGAGCCTGAGATCATTCCGGGCAGCATCATTCCAAGCGCCATCAGTGAAGTAGCTATCGCATATTCCGCGGTCTTGTACTTGCTTTCTCCCACATAATGAAGCATATACAGCATATAGGCAGTGAATCCGAAGCCGTATCCGAACTGTTCGATCGCTATTGCCACAGAAATTAAAATATTATCGGGCATGGGCTGGTTCGCAGCGAGGTAAATATATACTGCTATCGGAATGTTCATGGCCAATGCCATAAACCAGATCAGTTTCTTAAGACCAAGTTTCGCTGCGGTAATACCACCGGTTATCCCTCCAAGCGTGAGGCATACAACTCCGACTGTACCGTATACGATTCCATATTGTGCGGCGGTCATTCCTATTCCCCCGGATGATCTCGAATCGATTAGAAAAGGAGTGGCTATCTTAAACAGCTGAGCCTCTCCGAACCTGTAAAGCAGGAAGAACAGAAGGGCAGGGATCACTCCCGGCTTTGTAAAGAACGATACAAACACATCACGGTAAACTGCCCAGCTTATCTTTTCCTTTTCTGTATTCTCGACGGGATGAGGCATCATGAATCTATTATAGAATGCAAGTGCCAGTAAGATAAGTCCGAGGGTTCCCAGCGAAGCGACCCAGCTGAATGCCACATTTCCGGCTGTAACCTGGAAATCAGAAGTCGTAATCCTGTCGAGGTTGTGATTCACCTTTATTGAAAGAGGTACCGGTTTGTTCCAGTTCCCGGATGTGAATTCAAACCTCCCTGTCTGTGATCTGGAAATATCAATATCCTTGCTTCCCGACTTTCTAGCAACGTTGGCAACTACATTCTCGCCCTCTTCCGGAGGAGATGAGAGAGCAAGGTACATCACCGCTGAATCAAGATTGGAAACACCTGCCCTGTACATCGGCACTTTCAGCACATCGGGAAAGACCAGCAGGTCGGGTTTGCCCTCATACGGGATGATACTGATTGTCCCGGGATCAAATGGAACGTAATCTGAAGATGCAACTGATTCTGCCTTGAAATTTACCGGCTTCAGTCCGGTGTTTATCAGTACAACTCCCGCGACAACAGGCAGAAGACCAAGCGCAGTAAGCTTGGCCAGTCGGTAAAAGGTGCTTCGTATACCTACAAAGAAAGCCTGGTTATGCTGATCCAGGGCATACATGTAAAATCCGTCAGCAGCTATATCGTGGCTCGCCGATGAAAAGGCTATAATTCCGAATATTATCAGCGTTACCGGATAGAAACCCGGCAGAGGCATAGAGAGCCCAAGTGCCAGAAATGCCACTCCGAGAACGATCTGTGTCCAGACAACCCATTTGCGCTTTGTGGAAACAACATCGATGTAGGGGCTCCAGAGAGGCTTTATTGTCCAGGGCAGATAAAGCAGGCTTGTCCAGAATGCAAATGACGCAATTTCTATCCCCATGGTCTTGTAAATAACACCTGAGGTTATCATCACCACACTGTAAGGTATGCCTTCGAAAAAATAGAGGGTCGGAACCCATGCCCATGGGGAACGGTTTTTTTGCTGGCTCATAAACAGATTCTATAACTTTTTAAATATATATTCTTTTGAAGAAAAATAACTTATTATCTCATCAAGCTTACTATAAAACTTATCGGTCCTGCCGGGATGCGTTCCGAGATGGATCAGTATTATCGTACCGTTCAATCCGTCGGGATCACATGATTCAAAATCCTTCAGCTTCCCCAGCAACTCTTCAGATGACCTGTATACAGGCATGTCAGGAGTCGTATAATCAGCATTGGTCCCTGTACCCGGGGTAAAGTTTATCAGCTTCGCTCCCATATTCCCGGTCCAGGATGTAATGGCAGAATTATACCATTCATACGGAGGAAGATAGTATTTTACACCCGGCAGAAAGGCCTTTTTTTTCTGAAGCTCATAGTAGTTTGCCCTGAGATCTGAAATGAATTTATCTTTTTTAACAAGAAGAGAGTCCCTTTTTTCCCAGGATGCATATAAAAGATGCTTATCGGAATGCGGACCAATGAAATGACCTTCTGCAACCATCCTGTTCACTATTCCTGAGAATGAAGGATTCCTGAGAAAATTGCCTGTCAGGAAAAATGAACCATGTACATTCATGGCTTTGAGAGTGTTTAAAATATATTCAGCACCCTCCCCGTATTCATCGGCAGAAAAAATGAGATATATCACTTTTTCGTTCACGTTTCTCCTCACCAGTGCCCCGTTATCATCAATGACCTTTACCTCATCCCTCTTACCCTGTCTGATGCCCTCCGACTCAAGGGACGAGAGGCAGAAACTCAGACTTGCTGTTCCGTCCATAGTTGGCTCATTGGTGCTGTAATCGCCTATATCGTCGTGATAAACAACTTTCCCGTTCTGAAAGGGTGCATATTCGTCGGGACGCAGAAGCGTAACACCTATCAGGTTATTATAAATTCTTGCATAAACAGGTCCGTCAATAAGTCCCCCTTCCGGAATTTTTTTCAGGATTGATGTGAGGGCGGCATGGGGATATAACGGATAATCTCCCCCTGCCGGCAGGCCGCTGATCATTGATGTTCCCCACGGATTGCAGCCGAAGAGCCAGTCGCGAAGTGCGGCTTCAGTTTCCCTGAAGCTGTTGTCTCCAGAAGCTTCTGCATAAAGCATGTGCTGGGTAAGAGCTGCTGCCACGTAATTATTTGAGCACCAGATGAAAGGAACCTTAATTTTAAACGGATCTCCCTTCCTCCTCTCCTCCATGAGGATTAATCCCTTCTTCAAGAAGGCGATATATTTATCGGAGTATTTTGTTTTTGACTGCCCCATAAGGGCATGTCCAAGGTTAACAAAGGGATAGAACTGGTAATGCCTGGCTGTATCTTTTTCTATCCACGGTGTCACCGGTTCAAGAGTTCCCCAGTAATCAGCCCCTGCCAGGTAAGATGAGTCGCCCGTAAGACTGAAGAGCGCAAAAGCGCCAAGTTCAAGATCATCCACCCAGTTATCCTCTTCGTAAAAATATGGTGAAACGGTACAGGCAGTCTGGGTGTTTCCCAGGTCGGTGAGTGCAAATTCCCATGCGTCAACAGCTTTTGATGCCAGTTTTTCGCAGAACTCAGGATAATATTGTTGCAGAATCTCAGAGCCGAATGCAAATACTGAAGCGTATTTCCCTGCCACTGATGAAACACCCGTGGTTCTGTTCTTGTATATGGAAAGTCCCTGAGACCTGCCTGTAACAAAATAGACCGGACGCCAGAGCCCTTTCCCGTAAGATACCTTATCTGTTGTTGGTATCCTGAATCCTCTGTGGTCACGGTCGTCAGCCAATTGGTTGAACATCACCCCGCTGTCGGGGTTCATCTTTACCAGCCAGTCTATCCCCCATTTTGCTTCATCGAGTATATCAGGTATGCCGTTGCTTCCGGGATCGCCGTCAGCATCATAATGGTCTTTGTAGATGCCCGGATTCCTTGACCAGGCGAAGAGCATCTGGTATACTGCATTTGCCGAAGTGGTCACATACTGCAGGTAATCACTGGCATCATGCCAGCCTCCGACGGCATCAATGATCTCGCCGGTACGTGTCGGATGATCCACGATGAACCCGTCATGGGTATGGCATGAGTCTGCATAATATGGATTGTATCCGCATCTTTGCTGTCGCATATAACGTAGTAAATAATCAGCAGTTCCTTCAAAGACATCTGCTGCGATCCTGAATGGTTCCGATGTGACTCCGTTTGCAAGAATATAATATCCTCCCGGGGATTCAACCTTTGAGAAATCGAGCCGTGCTGCTGAGCGCATTCCCCATTCTTTGCCGCTGTACTGGACAGCTTTGCCCTTAAAAACGACCTTGCCGGTTATCGCATCGCACAGAGTGAAGCTCTTCAGCAGTGACGGGTCGGTTGAGATAAAGACTGCAACCTTGACCGAAACAGGCAGGTATCCCATCTGGTTTATTCTTATCCAGCTTTGCCCTGACAATGAGGTCAGGATAAGGAACAAAAATGAAAGCGAGATAACTGTTTTCTTCATTTGTCAATTAATATTTTCTTTCTAACTGTGAACCAGGGAAATAATGTTCCAGTATTTCTTTATAAGTATAGCCCCTTGCACCCATGACAGCAGCTCCTATCTGGCATAAACCGACTCCATGCCCCCATCCTGCGCCGTGCAGGGTAAAAATCACCTCCTCACCATCACCCGCCCTTTCCACGATGAAGCATGAACTGTAAAGATGCGATTTTGAAAGCGATTTTCTTATTTCGAGCTCCTTGCCGATTATCATAGTTTTCAGTGTGCCTTCAATTTTCAATCTGATAATTCTGCCTGATACGCCTCTTTCAAGCGGAACAATATCAATAATGTTCCCGAAGTCTATCCCTGATCGTGTTTTAACTATATCACTCAATTCCTTCTGAGTATAAGCAACCTTCCAACGGTAAAAATCATTTGTCTCCTGGTCATAATCGTTGAGCACCTGTGAAAGGATTTCCATGTCGGATGTATTACAGAAAGCTTCAGGTTTTCCGAGGATCCATTTTCTTGCTGTATCCTCATTACCCATTTCCAGGCTGAAGCCATACGGTGGCGCAGGATGATCTATAACTCTCTGAAGATAAGGATGCCTAACAGGCTCCCACACATTCTCAAAAAGTTCGGTTAGCCCTCCGCAGCATTTATAAAACCGTGCGTCACATATAGCACCGCCATAAACAAGCACTTCACCGAATGTCTCTCTGATAACCTTCGAAACTTCAGGAGTGAAAGCACGTGTAATGCCCTGGTACCTCTGGCAATGGTCATCGGCGCACACATCATAATTCGTGTGATCTTCCCTGTCGTACCAGCGAACCACCTCATTATCAGTGCGTTTATGAGAATCGAATTTCTTCCTGTCCCTGCTGATGTTCCTGCTCTTTTCAATCTGCGCCAGGAGCCAGCTCCTTGAGATTACAGCATGGGCTTTAAGAAATTCCTCTGAAGAGGTTGCCTTCATCTCCGAAGAGATAACACTTGTAAGATATTCCTCAACCGAAATTATATTAACCGCAGTTATCATATCTCCTTCAGTCATCAGTTTCAAGCTGCCCCTAAAGACCTGATCCTCCTTCCTCTGCCAGTGAAAATCGACCCCGATAGTGACGGCATGCAGTGTAAATGATGAATTCAAGGTATCATAAGGCTGAAGCACCAGGAGAGTATCTGACACAGTTTCCCGGCCGTCTCTGATCATAACAATCCTGCCCTCCTTTAACCTGCTAATGATTTTGCCGGTGAATGAAGTTCCATAGCTTTGTAAGGCATAAGGAGCATTGAGGGTGAAAGAAATCTCCTCCCCCGAACATATTCCCACCTGAAGCTCCGGCGTTTTCCCGTCCTTTTTCATAGAATTGCATTTATGATGCATAACAGTTCATCCTCGCTGAAGCATACCTGGCCAAAGATATCTTCAACATCGGCTTTTGTGATCTTGCTGAAATCCTCCTCACGCGGAGTAATGATAACACCGCCAAGGTCGACTGCTGCCGGGCTGACCAGTATCTGGTACTTTCCTTCAATGAAGAATTGTGAAGGACGGTGCTTCTTCCTGGGTATTACATGGACAGCCCATCCTTCTTCAGAAAAAGCAGCGAGGATATTCAGCGTTGGTTCTGGCTTTTCAGGATGAATATCAGAGAATTTATCAAATAGCTGTGCAAAAACCCCGGAAAGGCTGCTTCCATCATTACCGGTGAGAGTAATGATTCCACGCTTATAACCGTTCCAAAGCCATATTCCCAAATCTTCTTTGCCTGAGACAAGGTTTGTATGTTTTCCGGAATGAAAATCCTTTTCCAGGGGTATGAATCCCTTGCTGCCTGCCTGGAAATGAAAATGATCGGGTGCCGAAGCTCCGCATTCAGGGCCATTATAGAAAACCGTAAATGAAGGAAGTTCCTCAGCTAGCGAGAGCATGGTTATAAAGTTATTCCTGATCCGCTGATCGCTATGCAGTTCCGACGGGATTGTCAGATGTCTTTTAAATATCGGAAAGGGATTTACGAGAGCAGTAAGGCTGTTGCTAAAAGAGACTCCTCTCTGCTCAGGCGGCCTGTTCTTTTCGCACAGGAAACAGGGACGGTCACCAATTGATTTTGCATCAACCTTTGCAGAAGAGGATCTTATCCGTTCAGGATTGAACTGGATGAATACTTCAAAGGTGCCAAAATCTATCTTCCTGGTACTAACTCTTTCAAGCTGGGCATAGTTGACCCGTGCCAATTCCCAATCCCGCAGCTGGGTGGTGAAAAGTTCGTCTATTTTTTCTTTAAACACCATCTTTCATAAGGCATTACCTTTATTAAGTTTTATCCTTGCCAACAACTCAATTGTCCTCAACCTGTCCTTATACAGATTATGGGCATTCACCCTGGTCACATCGAGGGCAGCATCAGTGTTTCCCTCCCACCTTCGGCACAGGTAAAGAGGCTCATAGATCCTGCCTATCTGATAATGGCGGCTTATGGCAAGTCCCACGGCATAATCCTCGCCATAGCTCACATTTGGCACAATGATCTCCCGCAGTACCGGGGTAAAGAAAGCTCTGGGCGCACCCAATCCATTGATCCTTAGTGCATTATTCCTTCCGTTCTCAGGTGTCCACTCCCGGTGATCAATGATACCGGGAGGCAGATCATCAAGATTAAAGCTGACCATTTTATATGATCCTATAATCATTGCGCATTTCTGCGCATAGAATTCATGTACAATCCGCGCAATTACATTTTTATCAATATAAAGATCGTCGCTGTCAAGCTGAATCGCGAATTTACCGCACTTTTCATGAAATACCCCCTCATTCCAACAGCCTCCTATGCCAAGGTCTTTCCTCTCAGGTATAATGTGCACCACCCTTGGATCGGTTTTGGAAAACGCACTTACCACATCGGTAGTCCCGTCATTTGAATGATTATCAATAACAATCAGGTTGAACCTGAAAGGCGCCTCCTGGCTCAGCACTGACCTTATCGCATCTCTTATCGTCTTTACCCTGTTTCTGACGGGTATTATCACTGATGCCTCATATTCAAATCCCGGGGCATCAAAAGTTGTGTTGGTGAATTCCGGTTTCAGCCAGCCATTGATCTTTTTGAGATGATCAGTGCAGGCCTCTTCCATCTCTAACTGGACATCGCTGTTGCGGGGATCAACATAATCGAATTGCTTTTCACCCGACCGGCGGGTATCAATTTCAGTCTCGGTATATAGCATCTCTGGGATGTGCAACAATAAATGTATTTGTGACACTTTTAACCTGAGGTCATACAAACCGGCGAATCTGTAATCCCTCTCCATGGTGCTACAGGCCTTAATGAATGCTGACGCCCTGTACAGCATCACCGATCCGAAATTGAAATCATCCCTCAGGCTCCCTTCCTGGTAATCAATTACAGGGTGAGGTGAAAGCAGCCCGTTCGTATTTTCAAAATAGTCGGAATATACCATCCCGGCTCCTGTATCTTCACAAACCCGGATCATCCTTCTGAGAGAGAACCGGCCCATGTCAAGGGGAAACGGTTTGGTGTATAAAAGGACAAATTCACTTTTCGTTTTTTTTGCCAGCCTTCTGAGAGTTGCTGTCATATTGAAGCTTTCGGGCTCCGTGAATACTTCATCCACGACACCGGAATCAATAAGTGACTTTACCGTAAGCTCTGCAGCCCCGGTACTGGTTTGGGGTATGAAGCAGGTTATCCTCTTTTCCATCATCAATCGTTATTTTTCAAAAAAGTTCAATATCTGTTTCATTAACGCCGCTCTCTGTTCCTCTGATATTATCGTTTCAAAAGGAAATCCCAGTATCACTGTCTTATAGCCGCCGCTGAATATTACTCCTGCAGAGGCGTTATTCTCGCTGTAGCGGAAAGCACACACAGCTCCCCTGCCGACAGGTTCCACGGCATCAGTGGCTTCTGCGGTATAGAGCAACGGGGAATACCCTGTGTTGAACCTGATTTTACCTGAGAAATCTCTCCCGGCATAATCAGTTGAATAGACATCTCCTGTTCTGACGGCATGGTCGGTGCGGTGAGTGAAGTGAAGCACGGCATCCGCAAATTTTATTGCACTCGAATCACCCGGTATGAAGAGATCTGATCCCACATAGGACCCTGACATAAAGATATTCCTGCCTGCTTCGGCAAGTTCATTTATCTTCTGTATGAATTCCGGTGTATATATTCTGAAATCGTGTTTTAATGTGTCATTGAAAAAGGGAGTTGTTTTCTCCTCTCCGAAGATCAGGTCAATATGTTTAAATGATGACAGGTCAGAAGCAGTTGAAACGAAATACTCATCAGAAACGGAACAGAATGAGTAACCGGCTGCCATAACAGCTTTACCGTGGACATATGAAAAATCGAAGCTGTTGCCTGGAACTACTTTTCCTGCCATATCAGAATATGACGCTCCCCATCCGGGCGAATCGTCATCGATCCAGGGATTTCTCCTGGTGAAGTCGTACTGATCGCCAAGAGTTATCAGATCATAATGATCAGCCACGCCCCGGTCGTCCCACCAGGCTATTCCGGCCATATTGCCTTCATCGAACCATGCCGGTCCCGAAATACGGTCAAATCCGTTGACCAAAAGCACGTTACCCTGGCTTTGTGACCTGATTCCCACGGATAGTATCTCCGAGTTAAAACTTTCGCCGCCATCATTCAGCGCCGTAACTTTGAAGCTGTAGACAGAGTCATAAGATACAAGCTCAATATCGGCAGATGTGCTCTCAACGATGAACCCGTTATTGAAGCCATTATCCCCGGTCCTGGTACAGATCCTGTATCTTTCCGGAACTGAGGTTGGTTCTCCCTCCTCAACAACCGGGTTCCATGAAAGCCTGACCCTCTTTCCCTGCAGAGGCGTTATGGCAAATCCCGATACCGGCAGGGGCTGAATTGCAAAATCCCGGTTTTGAACATAAGCGAGGTATTTCAGTATACCTTTATATATAGATCTGCTGACAGCTAGCCTGAATCTGGGATCAATACCGAATTCCATATCGGCAAGGTTCTGATGCGACAGGAGCTCAAGGAGCATTGATGGCACATTCGGGCGACGCGCTTCGGAATAAGGACGGTCCCATAAACCTCTCCTTGTCCATCCGGGATTGAAGTTTTTCCTTATATCATCTACTATCTGTGTCTGGATGATGTCTGAAAGATCACGGGATGCCATTCTTGATGTCCCATCGGGGAATTTTCCGTCGTCGGCCGATGTATAGCATATCGCAAGCGTCCCTATTATTGAGTCGTTGGATGTTATTCCTGCATCGGTATGAAATGCAAGCGACAGATCTACCGGCAGTCCGAGCCCTTTCGGCTGAAGTTCGGATCCCTGCGACCAGGGATCGCCCATGAGGTAGTTCACCCAAAATCCCCGGGACTGGTAATCGTCATTATAGTCATTTTTATAGTTATTCGGACTGTATACAAGCGTATCTGGCATGCCAGCATACTGGAGCCAGTATCGTGCTGCTTCAAGGAACCTGGGTTTTCCGCTCAGCTTCCAGCTGAAATCCTCAACGTTCAGAAGTTCCTGCCTGACTGTGTCAGCGCTGTTTTCCCTCACTGATTGCTGGTTAGCCAGGATTTCCCCTGATGGCCGCCTTGCCACATTTCCCATTCCACCCCCGAATTTTACGGCATCAACAGCTATCCTGTCGCTGCCCGGCCCGGAACCTTTTACTGTAACTGTACCGCTGGCCGGATTCTTACCTTTGTTAAACCTGAAAGTCCCAAGGTATATCCATGTTCCGCCGCCTATTGCCTGGTTTACAATATATTCTGTCTTCCCTCCGGTATGGTTTATTATATAACTGACTGACTGGTTGTTATCTCTCACCAGAGGGTAGGAAACATAAACTGCATAATCTCCTTTTTCAGGAATTTCAGGAATAAAGCAGACTGAATCTGCTTCTATCCTGAGAGAGGTCCCGTGCAGGAAAGGATTATAACCCGAAAAAAGAGTATCTGTGAGCAGAAATCCCTTATACTCTTCCCTTTTGTCGTTTGTAAGATGTAGTACAACTTCCGAATTTCCTGTTGACCTGTCATTATCAACGATAACCTCGTTGAGCTGAATGTCACGCTCCCTTGGAAGATAGACGATCGCTCCTGCATTTTCCAGCATCCTGGTAACGTAAGGGATGACAAATCCGGTGATGGAAATGTCCTCCACTGTCCCAAAAAGCTTTGCCCTCTGATATTCCCACCTGTCAATGTTCATTTCGAAATAATAGCCGTGGCTGTTCCAGAGTGCGGCTGAATTGCCCGACAGCCCTTTGTTAAATATGAGGCCATCCTTTCCCCTGACAACGAGGGGTTTATCGCCTGCCTGAATCGGAAATCTCGCAGAATCAACAGGAAGCTCAGTCCGGAAATAATTCGGGATGAGCTCATCAGGCGTGTAACTGTTCGTTATCACTTCAATCCGGTAATCCCTGAATTTCTTGCCGAGCGGCTTGCTGAATGACTGAAGAAACAGGTCATGGCTATCCTCCCTGAAAGGATAATATGAAAGTTCCGGCTTGAAGAAAAGAGATATGACAGCGGGATTCTTCGTAATGTATATCGAATCGAGTTCAGGTTTTGCGATGTGTTCCCATTCGGTCAGAGGATTCTTCCAGTTCTTAAGTTTTGCCCTGGCTGCCATCATCATTTTATCATTATTCTGTGCATCCAGAACCAGGAAACCTGAACTGACAGTGAACAGGGAAACCATAAGAATTTTTTTGAGATTACTGCTCATCCGGCGATTTATAAAGGTGATTTTTTGGTACAATGGTCAAATTTATAAAGTTCTTAAATTTACCATACATCTTTCAGATTTTCGCTTACTTTTGTGTGAAGAGGTGAAATAAATGATCCTGATAGCCGACAGCGGTTCCACAAAGACCGAATGGAAAACAATAAATGATGGCATCCACGGAGAGTCAAAGTTCTCTGCAGGCATTAATCCCTATTTTCTTGCATCTGACGAAATATACCGGCTGCTTGAAAACGAGCTTCCGGAACTGTCGGGACAATCATTTGAAAGGATATTCTTTTATGGAACAGGCTGCAACAGCGAAGCAAAGAACGAGGTTGTCAGGGGAGCTGTAGGAAGGTTCTGCATGGCGGGAGAAATATTGATCGCAACTGACCTTCTGGGTGCCGCCCGGTCGCTGTGCCAGGATGAACCGGGTATCGCATGCATTATGGGAACAGGCTCAAATTCATGCTATTATGATGGCAGGAGGATTGCCGGGAATGTGTCGCCACTGGGTTATATCCTGGGTGATGAAGGAGGAGGCGCTGTCCTTGGCAGAAAGCTGGTCTCGGCTGTTCTCAAGAAACAGGTACCGCAAGATGTCATTGAGCGTTTCTTCGATACATATAAGATCACACCATCAGAGATTCTGGAAAAGGTTTATATGAAACCTTTTCCCAACAGGTTCCTGGGCCAGTTTGCAAAATTCATCTCAGCCAATATCCTGATAAGGGAATTACAGAATATTGTCACCTCCAGCTTTGACGAATTCATAATCCGGAACATTCTTCAGTATCCTGAATCGGGAAGGCTGCCTGTACATTTCACGGGGAGCATAGCAATTCATTTCAGGAGCTTTCTTGAAGGCTCGCTTATGAGATACAACCTGAAACCGGGAAAAATAACACTCTCGCCCATGGCTGACCTGATAACATATCACATCAACAATCCAGATACTTCTGTTATATAATGGTAAAAAAGACGGACACACAATCAAAGATCGCCATTACCGAATCTTCCTCCAATTTCGACAATCTCGAAAAGATGAGTGTCGACGAATTGCTCAGGAACATCAACCATGAAGATGCAAAGGTGCCCCTGGCAGTCCGGAAGGTTCTTCCCCGGATCGGGAAACTGGTCAAAAAAATAGTTACCAGGATGAAGAGAGGAGGACGTATATTCTACCTGGGAGCAGGCACAAGCGGCAGGCTGGGAGTTCTTGACGCATCTGAAATACCTCCTACATTCGGTGTCCCCCACACGATTGTCATTGGCCTGATAGCCGGCGGGGAAACAGCATTGCGCAGGGCTGTTGAATCTGCCGAAGATGATCCTGAGAAAGCCTGGAAAGAGCTGGAGATCTTCAATATAAATAAAAACGATACAGTCATAGGCATTGCCGCATCAGGCTCCACCCCTTATGTTCTCGGAGGTGTAAGAAGAGCCCGTGAAAACGGAATTCTCACAGGATGCATCACCTGTAATCCCGGCAGCCTCCTTGCACAGACAGCTGAGATCCCAATCGTGGCTGTTGTGGGACCCGAGTTCGTCACGGGAAGCACAAGGATGAAGGCAGGAACTGCACAGAAGCTGATCCTCAACATGATAACCACTACCACAATGATCAAGCTGGGCAGGGTGAAAGGGAACAAAATGGTTAACATGCAGCTTACAAACAGGAAGCTTATTGAGCGCGGAACAAGAATGATCGTTGAAGAACTGAACATCCAGAGAGAAGCTGCAAGAATACTGCTCCTTCAGCACGGTTCCGTTAAGAAAGCCCTGGAATCATATCGGAAAACTGCCGTTACCCATTCTGAAAAATAATCTCTCATGAATACAACTGGTCATCGTAGGAAAGCAATATATATTCTTTTGGTTTTACCGTTTTGTTCCTTTGCCCTCCTGAATGGACAACAGACTGACGACTCTTTAAAAGCCCTTTTAAGGGAGCTTTACGCCGATACCCTCACCCTGCTGACAAATGAAAATAATATCCTGCCACTGAAGAACCTCGACAAAATAAAAATAGCTTCTGTTGCTTTCTGTAAAAACAAAACCACCATTTTCCAGTACAGGATCTCAAAATATGCACCCTCAGAGAACTACTTTATTGATCCCACTGACAGTATAAAAGCGGATGACCTTCTGAAGAAGCTTACGGAATACGATATTATAATTGCAGGTGTATACGGATTGAATGAGGAGCCTCAGTCAGACTACGGAATTAAACCTGAAATGGCGGATCTGCTGGCCAGGCTCATTGAAAACAATCGCACCATAGTAACATGGTTCGGCAATCCTTACCCGATAGGAAGTACTTTTTCTCTGAGAGAAGCAGAGGCTCTTTTACTGGCTTACGATGAGAATGAACTCACCGAAGATCTCTCAGCCCAGCTGATTTTCGGAGGCATCGGTGCAAAGGGTTACCTTCCTGATACGATTAATGAATTGTGGCCTTCAGGTTTCGGCCTGATCACGCCAGAGAATATAAGAATGGCTTACGGATTCCCTGAAAATGCGGGGATGTCATCAGAAATGCTTGAGAGCAGGATCGATTCAATAGTAAATATCGGGCTGACAGCCGGAGCATTCCCCGGTTGTGAAGTGATTGTCGCAAGGAAAGGAATGGTTGTCTTCAGTAAAACTTATGGCTTCCACAACTACGACGAAAGGATTGCAGTGTTTGAAGATGACCTGTACGATCTGGCATCGGTGACTAAAGTTAGTTCGACACTTGCAGGACTGATGCTTCTCGATAGTGAAGGGAAATTCACACCTGACGAAACACTCGGGCATTATCTCCCCTATTACAGGAATTCTAATAAGGAGGATCTTCTTATGGCGGATATTCTGACACACCAGGCGGGGCTGATCTCGTGGATCCCGTTCTGGATGGAAACCGTCAAAAAAAATGGTGAGTTTAAAAAGAACATTTTCAGTTTCAGCTACCAGCCATCGGAGAAATACCCGGTTGAAGTTGCACATTGGATGTTCGTAAATGAGAACTACAGAAAAAAGATATTCAGGGAGATAAAGAGATCACCGCTTGGCGAAAAAAAATACCTCTATTCCGATCTTGCATTTATAATCTCACCTGATATAATTGAGACACTGACCGGCGAAAAATGGTACGAGTATGTCACAAGAAACATATATCACAAGCTTGGAGCATATGATATATGTTTCAATCCATGGATGAAATATCCGCTGAGCAGAATTGTCCCGACTGAATATGACTCTCTTTTCAGGAAACAGCATCTGCACGGCACAGTCCATGACGAGGGTGCAGCCATGCTGGGAGGCATCTCGGGGCATGCAGGATTGTTTGCCACCGGCAATGATCTTATGAAGCTGATGGAGCTTTACCGCAGGATGGGACATTACGGCGGCGAACAGATAATCAGCAATGAAGTGATGGAACATTATATAAAAGTACAGTATCCGGAAAATGACAATAAGCGGGGTCTTGGATTTGACAAACCTTCACTGGATAATGCAGAATTACCTGAGGAAGAAGCTTATCCTGCTAAAAGCGCCTCACCTGCAAGCTTCGGACACTCGGGATATACTGGCACTTTCGTATGGATGGATCCGGAGTATGAGATCAGCTATGTCTTTCTCAGCAACAGGGTAAATCCCACAAGGAACAATAACCTTATCTCTGAGCTTACGATCAGGGGAAAAATCCTGCAGGTGATCTACGATTCGATCCAAAAATAAGATTCTATAATCTGCCTTTCTTTAAGTACCGTTTCGACATCCGGTCTTCAGGGTATTTCTTTGAAAATCCTTCCCAGTATTCAGCGATGGTTGTTTTGATCTCTTTCCTGAGTATCCACAAACCTATCAGGTTCGGAACTGTCATGAACGCGATAGTAATATATGAGAGTGACCAGATTATGGTTGTATCGGTGAATGATGCAATGAAGAATGCAATGACGTATAAAATTCTGTAATATATTACGTATTGTGGTCCTGCAAGGTAGGTAAGTGCCCTGTCTCCATAATAGGACCATGAGATAGCCGTGGAAAAGGCAAAGAGCAGGATCCCGATAGAAACAATGAACCTGCCCCATTTTCCAAGAACGCTTCTGCTGAATGCCTCGGTTGTCAGAGGAGCACTATGGATAAGAGACTTACCTTCTGCATATAATGAAGAAGACCCGGGTTTCCATTTGCCTTCAATAACATTTATCCGGCCGGTAAAAGGAATCTTATTGCTGTAGAAAGAAAACTCCTCGGCAACTGACCGTGAAGTGATCAGGGAAATGTCATTTGTCATTTTCCCGTTAACAATATTTAATTCTCCTGTAAAAAGAGGAAGAGTTTTTCCGTGCTTGACAAAATCAATAACCATCTGCCTCTGGTCAGGTACATTCTCATCATATCTCTGGTTAAGAAATGTCATATCAGCGCTCTGGAACTGATTCTGGATTTTCTCAGTCCACACGCCTGAAGAGAGGACAACCATTCCTGTAAGAAAGCATATAATAATAGTATCGATAAATGGTTCAAGTATGGCTACCATCCCTTCTGAAACAGGTTCAGGGGCGCGTGCTGCCGAGTGAGCAATTGGTGCAGAACCCTGACCTGATTCATTTGAGAAGAGTCCCCTGTTTACTCCCCTGTTTATGGCAAAAGCCACGGTTGCTCCCATGAAGCCGCCTGTTGCAGCTGTGCCGGTAAACACTGTTGAGAAGAGAGCTCCCAGTGATGGAAGTATGTTCTGATAGTTTGTACCGATAACAAGCAGTGCCCCCAGGAAATAGAAGATCGCCATGAACGGAGTAAGAATCTCTGTAACTTTGGCAATTCTCTTAATCCCCCCGATAATGATAAGCGCAAGTATTACCGAAAGGATTGCTCCGGTTATGATCTGTTTTATGCCGAAGGTAGTGAATATAGAATTTGAAATACTGTTGATCTGAGGCAGACTTCCTGTTCCAAACGAAGAGAGCACTGTAGCAGCAGCAAAGAATCCTCCGATGATAAGACCTGTCTTGATAATTTTGCCATTTTTAGTGGTGATGTTGAGTCTCTTTTTCATGTAATACATAGGACCTCCGGAAACTGACCCGTCAGGAAGAACATCCCTGTATTTATGAGAGATGGCCACCTCGACAAACTTTGTGCACATCCCTATCGCGGCAGTGACCATCATCCAGAATAGTGCTGCTGGTCCGCCGAGATGAATAGCCAGCGCTACTCCGGCAATGTTGCCGGTACCCACCGTTCCCGAGAGGGCTGTTGCAAGTGCCTGGAAATGAGACGTATCTCCCACATCAAGATGATGGTCATACTTCCCCTTGATGACATCAATTGCATGACGGAAATACCGGAATTGCGGAAACCTGAGATAGAGTGTAAAGAATATTCCTGTTCCAAGGAGAAGAATCACGAACCAGGGATGCCCTCCTATGTAGCCGTCGAGCATCACCAGAAAATCATTTACTTTTTGCATGACTTAATTTTGAAAATAAACCACCTAGCCGGACAAATGTAATAATTTACTTCAGAGTAAAAAGCAACATCGGATTAAAATGAAAAAGCCAGATTGAATTTCCAATCTGGCTTATCATGGTGCCCAGAACAAGACTCGAACTTGCACACCATTGCTGGCACCAGCCCCTCAAGCTGGCGTGTCTACCAATTTCACCATCTGGGCAGATATTCAAAGACCAAAGACCAAAGATTAAAAAACCAAAAACTCAGCTTGCGGAAGAATTCTTTCTTTTATCTTTTATCTTTTATCTTCTTCAGTGCCCAGAACAGGACTCGAACCTGCACATCATTACTGACACTAGTCCCTGAAACTAGCGCGTCTACCAATTTCGCCATCTGGGCGTACACAAGGCTTAAAGGCGTAATGGCACAAAGGCTTAACGGCTTTAAACCAATTAGAATATTTCTATTTTAAAGAACTGTCTATTTAATGCTTTCAAGGCCGTTGTGCCATTGCGCCGTTATGCCTTTACGCCGTTATGCCGTTGTGCCGTTGTGCCGTTGTGCCGTTGCGCCTTATTGCGGGTGCAAATGTAATAAAAAATCAAAAAAACATAAATAATTAAGATCGTATAATGGAGAAAAGTATATTTTTGTTTTAAAATACCTGCCTGCTGTGCAGGTTTTTTTGTAAACAAAGCTGAAAATGGAGATAGTAAAAATCATGAAGTTCGGCGGCACATCAGTCGGAAATCCCGACAGAATGAGAGCACTTATCCCGCTGATCACTGACAAGGAAAGAAAATTAATCGTTCTTTCCGCAATGTCGGGCACAACCAATGCCCTGGTGGGGATAACAGATCTTCTATATACCGGAAATGTCAACGAAGCTTCATCTAAAATAGAGTCGCTCAGGGCAGTATACCACCAGGTCGTTCATGACCTTTTCGCAACCGATGAGTTCCGCAAAACCGGGCATGAGCTTATTGATTCTCATTTTGACTATATCAACAATTTTACCCTGAGGGTATTTACAAAGCTTCAGGAAAAAGCTATAGTCGCCCAGGGTGAGCTTCTCTCAACATCGCTCATGCATCACCTTCTCCAGGAGAGGCAGATAAAATCGATACTTCTGCCTGCCCTGAACTTCATGAGGATCGACAAGGATGGCGAACCTGACTATTATTATATAGAGGAGAACATCAACCGGGAACTCAAAAAGCATAAATCAGAGACCATAATAATAACGCAGGGTTTTATCTGCAGAAATGTATATGGCGAAATCGATAACCTGAAGCGCGGAGGCAGCGATTACTCAGCGTCAATAATCGGCACGGTGCTTAAAGTGAAGGAGATCCAGATATGGACCGACATCAGCGGATTCCGGAACAACGACCCCCGCTTCGTGGAGGATACGAAGATCATCCGTGAACTCTCATTCGATGAGGCTGCCGAGCTTGCATACTTCGGAGCCAAGATACTTCATCCGGCAAGTGTAAATCCGGCCAGGGAGAAGAATATTCCTGTCAGGCTCAAGAATACGATGGATCCGGAAGATGAAGGCACTCTGATCACATCAACCAGTAAGCTTCTTGATTACAAGGCTGTCGCCGCGAAAGACGGAATATCGGTGATAAGGATCAGATCAGACAGGATGCTAATGGCATACGGATTCCTCAGGAAAGTATTTGAGATATTTGAAGCCTACCGAACGCCGATAGACATGATCACCACTTCTGAGATCGCAGTATCTCTTACAATTGACAACCCACAGTATCTCGATCAGATCGCACGCGATCTCAGGGAACTTGGATCAGTGGAGGTTGAGAAAAACCAGACGATAATATGTGTTGTCGGTGATTTCAGGACTGAGCGCACCGGATCGGCACCGGAAATATTCCTGGCGCTTAATACAATACCGCTCAAAATGATCTCCTACGGAGGAAGTCCCAACAGCCTTTCGCTTCTTGTCGATACATCCGACAAGACACAGGCACTTAAACAACTAAGCAAACACCTTTTCAAATAATAAAATGACAGATCAGAATACAATTGATAAATTCCGCAATCTGCGCACACCTTTTTATTTTTATGACCTGGATGTACTAAGCAAAACCTTGTCGGCATTAAAGAAGGAAGCAGACAATTCCGGATTCAGGGTACATTATGCCGTTAAAGCAAATCATAATCCGAGACTCCTTAAAATCATCGCATCATATGGTTTCGGCGCCGACTGTGTTAGCTGGAATGAGATAGATGCTGCAATGGCGGCAGGGTTTGACCCGGGAAGCATCGTATTTGCCGGAGTAGGGAAAAGCGACAGGGAAATAGAGAATGCAATAAGAGCCGATATCTTCTGCTTCAACTGCGAATCGATTCCCGAATTGGAGGTGATCAATAATTTTGCTTCACAGCAGAATAAGACCGTAAGGATTGCCCTGAGGATCAATCCTCTGATTGATGCCCATACACACCATTACATAACAACCGGGATCGAAGAGAGCAAATTCGGGCTCCATTCATGGGAGCTTGATGAAGTCCTGCGCAGGCTTGACGGGATGAAGAACATCGAGCTTACAGGCATGCATTTTCATGTAGGATCGCAGATAACAAAGATGTCTGTTTTCCAGAGCCTCTGCAACCATATCAATGAGCTCCAGGACTGGTTCATCACCCGTAACGTGAACCTGAAGGTTGTCAACGTCGGGGGAGGCCTGGGGATCGATTACGAAAACCCGGATAAATACCCGTCATTCGCTGATTATTTTACGCTCCTCAATGATTTTATAGACCTGAAGCCGGGACAGGAGCTTCATCTCGAACCCGGCAGGGCTGTCATCGGCCAGTGCGGATCACTAATCTCGAAAGTACTGTATATCAAGAATGGAAGCAACACTATGTTTGCAATTATTGATGCAGGAATGACAGATCTTATCCGGCCGGCGCTGTACCAGGCACATCATAAGATCGAAAACCTTACATCTCAGGGAAGCATCTACCGTTATGATGTTGTTGGCCCGGTGTGTGAATCTGCTGACACCTTTGCCAAATTCATCGAGCTTCCCGAAACACGAAGGGGCGACATAATAGCAATAAGATCCGCAGGAGCATACGGCGAAGCAATGGCTTCACGTTACAACCTCAGGGATTTGCCAAAGGCTGTATTCTCGGATGAAATATGATATGAAAAGAGTATTTTGGATTATCTGTTTTTCAATCCTGCTCACAGGATGCAAATTCAGCAGGTCAGTTGAAAAAGATCTTTTATCGGGAATGACTTCATCAGGTAAAGATCTTGCATGTGAGGAGGTTTACATTGAATTAAACGAAGAAAGAACCACCAGAAGCAAGTTCATTTACGGAGAGAGATTCTTTGTCTTTTTTGACAATATTACGGGGTTTACATCAGAAAAAGGCAATGTCTTTCCCGGAATGGAGATATCAGTAACCGACATTTACGGCGATACACTGCTTTCCGCTGGCGACCTTTATGAAGGATACACTGAAGGAATGAACTACTCCCCTCTCCGCCTTTCGGCCGATCTCATGGTTGCCGATCCCATCAAGTCAAAAGATGAGTACAAACTGGCGATTTTTATCTGGGATAAAAAGGGCACAGGCACATTCAGATCAGAGCTTAACTTTGAAGTCATTCAGAACGATAAAATAGAAGCCAGGCCAAAGGGCGTGACATACAGCGAGATATATCTGTTTTCCCAGGGGTATAATAAAGTCATTACCGATAATACCATTAACTTCGAAGACAACATCTTTATAATTGCAGAAGGACTTAAGGGCTTCAATGAAGAGAATGGCAAGGTCTTTCCCGGAATGCAGCTTACCGGAACTGATTCACGGGGTGAAATAATCCTCAGTTATGATGATCTTTTCGCGGATTATACCAGTTCTGATATTGATGCATCAGAATTTTCAACTAGGGTGTCAGCCAATTTCAGACTTACCGGAATGGAGTTCAACAATCCCCTCCGTTGCGAACTTAAGATATGGGATAAAAGAAGCAACGCATCATTAACAGTAACTATAGATATGACTGTGAAATAATTAACAAATTATCAATTTCCTGGTGTACCTTGTAGCCTTGGAGTCTTGGTGGCAAAAAAAAATCAGCCACCAAGGCACCAAGACACCAAGTATCACCAAGGAATTAAAACATACAAGTATGAAAAGAGTAATTTCCCGCCGCAGTTTTGTAAACAAAACAGTTGGCATAAGTGCCGGTACTGTTGTTCTGCCTGCCCTTTCAGGCTATTCAGCTTTTCAGGATAAAGGCAAAGGAATCAAGCCCCTGATCATTACCAGCCATACAAATGAGACCGGGCAGAAAGCAATGGAAGCCGGATGGGATGTCCTTAACAAAGGCGGTTCTGCAGTTGATGCGGTTGAAAAAGCTGCCAACATCATTGAAGTGGATCCCGAGGATACCAGCGTAGGCTACGGAGGCCTGCCGAATGAAAGAGGAGTCGTGCAGCTCGATGCCTCATTCATGGACGGAAAGACATATTCAGCCGGTGCGGTTGCATGTCTGGAGAACATAAAAACACCTGCTTCGGTAGCCAGGCTGGTGATGCAGCGAACCGATCACGTACTCCTTGTTGGCGCCGGAGCACTGGAGTTTGCAAAAGCATGGGGATTTCAGGAGGAAAACCTGCTGACTGAAAAAGCAAGAAAGATATGGCTCCGCTGGAAGGAAGAGATGAGTCCGAACGACGACTGGGGCGCTCCCGAGCATCTGCAGAACCTGCAGAAGATGGAGTCATACTGGCACGACTTTCCTGATATCGAGCACCATTACGGAACAACAAACGTGCTGGCTATTGACTCAAACGGCGACATTGCAGGATGCACCACAACCAGCGGTCTCAGCTTCAAGCTGAACGGCCGCGTGGGTGATTCCCCGATAATCGGTGCCGGGTTATACGTTGATAATGAGGTGGGTGCAGCGGGAGCCACGGGCCGCGGCGAGGATGTCATCAAGTCGTGTGCCTCCTATTATATGGTAATGAGGATGAGAGATGGCCGCACACCTCAGCAGGCATGTGAGGATGCCCTTCAGATGATCGCTGACCACTACCGGAAAGTGAATCCTGACTTCTACCCCAGCGAAAAGTTTGTTGCGATCAACAAATACGGTGAGACGGGCTGTGCAACAATGAAGGGAACCCGTAACCCGCAGATGTCGGTGATGACCTCAAGGGGCTTTTCGAAATATGAGGGGATTGTGGCGTTTCAGGGGAAATAGCGCAGGGCTCAGGGCTCAGGGCTCAGGGCCAGGAAATAAAAATCCCCTCACAGTGAGGGGACCTTTGTTAATTCGTGCGTCGTGCGTCGTCAGCCTTTATTTCAGTTTTATACTTTTCTCGTAAAGCGTCTGCCAGTCTTCGTTTGAGCTGATATCCCTTGATTTATCTTCCGCCTTCCTTTCCAGCTTTTTGATCACCATCGTCCGGTCGCGGGTGCCATCGCTCTTGGTGTGCTCTACATAATCGACCCATGCGACAAACCTGTTTATCCTGTGCGGCATTATCTCGCCTGTCCGGATGAATCCGATATCTTCAGCTGCCAGTTGCCAGTTGTCATGATTCTGTTCCCATACATCAACATAGTATACATAGGGGCCCAGATGTGAGAATACAACTATACCGTCCTCATCGGTAAAGCCTTCTGACTCCATGTCTTCTTCATTTTCCCATCCAACCAGAGTGGGATATAATCTGACATTGGCATTTTCAACCACGTATTCATCAAACCATTCAACGACCTCTATTTCGAGCAGGGTCGGGATCTGAACGTCAATTGTAATGTAAGCTTTATCTGAAAGTCCGGATTTTGAAAAAGCAGTCAGCTCAGCTTCATAGGAGCCGGAAGCAGTGTAATAATGTACAGGGTCAGGGTCTGATGATCCGTAACCATCTCCGAAATCCCAATCAAAACGTGTGGCATTATCCGATTCGTTAGTGAAGTAAACATCCTGACCTACGACAGGTGTGGTGGTATCAACAGCGAATTGTGCCTCGGGAGTTGATTCGCAGGAAAGTAATATAACCGGCAGAATCATAATGAGATATAATATCCTTTTTATCTTAAAATCTTCTGATTTTAAAAGGCTGAAAGGAAGCGGCATGGAACTTTTCTCATGTACCTCAGCCTTGTTTAAGGAGTTAGTTGGTTTCATTGTGTTAAGTATTGGTATCTGTACTGATAAAATCAAAATGTGTGCCACGTTTTACCAGATGATTCATATTAAAATTATAATTATCTTTGCACTCCTGTAAAAAAGGCTATCAGAATGATAAAGATAACATTTCCCGACGGATCGGCAAGGGAGTATAAGGAGGGCATAAACAGCATTCAGATTGCTGAACAGATAAGCCCCAGCCTTGCCAGAGAGGTCTATTCGGCAACAGTTAACGGCGAGATGTGGGATCTTACTCGTCCGATCACAAAGGATGCCGCGCTGAAGCTTCACAAATGGGAGGACGAAGAGGGAAAACATGCTTTCTGGCACTCATCGGCACATCTCATGGCCGGCGCACTTGAATCTCTCTACCCGGGTATTAAATTTGGCATAGGGCCGGCTATCGAAATGGGATTTTATTACGATGTTGACCCCGGTGAAGGCAAAGTTATCACCGACAGCGACCTTGAGGTCATCGAAAACAGGATGAAGGAGCATGCTGCCGGGAATCTTATATATACCAGAAGGGATATCACAAAGAAAGATGCTCTCGATCTCTTCAGAAAAAAAGGTGACGAATACAAGAGTGAGCTTATAAACGAGCTTGAGGACGGAACCATCACGCTCTATTCTCACGGCGACTTCACGGATCTGTGCCGCGGACCGCACCTTCCTTCAACCGAACCGATAAAAGCGATTAAGCTTACGAGCGTTGCAGGCGCTTACTGGCGGGGGGATGAAAAACGCAAAATGCTTACCAGGATATATGGCATCACATTCCCAAAGCAGAAGATGCTTGATGAGTACCTTGTTTTCCTTGAGGAGGCAAAGAAAAGAGATCATCGCCGCATCGGCAGGGAACTTGAATTGTTCCACTTTTCTCCTAAAGTGGGAATGGGATTGCCCCTCTGGCTTCCTAAAGGTGCTGAAATACGTCAGAATCTTATCAGCTTCCTGACAGGCGTTCTTAAAAAAAGAGGTTACAAAATAGTTGCAACACCGCATATCGGGAACGTTGACCTGTACAAGATATCAGGACATTACGAGAAGTACGGGGCCAGTTCTTTCCAGCCAATGTCGACACCACAGGAAGGGGAACGGTTTATGCTTAAGCCCATGAACTGCCCGCACCACTGCGAGATATACAACGCAACTCCGCATTCATACAAGGAACTGCCGATAAAGATGGCGGAATTCGGTACTGTGTATCGCTATGAGCAGAGCGGTGAGCTTCATGGACTTACCAGAGTCAGGAGCTTTACCCAGGATGATGCGCATCATTTCTGTACTCCCGAACAGCTCAGGGAGGAATTCAAGAGCATAATAGACCTGTTGCTCTATGTCTACAAGGTATTGAATTTCAACGATTATACTGCACAGATATCCCTGAGGGATCCTGATGACAAGGAAAAGTATATCGGAACTGATGAGAACTGGCAAAAAGCTGAGCAGGATATCATTGCGGCAGCAGCTGAAAAGAATCTGAAGACATTTGTTATAAAAGGGGAAGCTGCTTTCTACGGTCCCAAGCTCGATTTCATGGTGAAAGATGCGATTGGCCGCAACTGGCAGCTGGGAACCATACAGGTTGACTATAATCTTCCCGAAAGGTTCAACCTTACCTATAACGGCAGTGATAATCAGAAACATCAGCCGGTGATGATACACAGGACGATCTTCGGATCACTTGAAAGGTTTGTAGCCGTGATGATCGAAAACAACTCAGGCAAGTTCCCTCTGTGGCTCGCTCCCGATAAAGCAGTGCTTCTGCCTATCAGTGAAAAATTCAATGATTATGCCGCGAATGTTTTGGAAATTCTAAATAATTCCGATATTTGCACACTGATTGACGACAGGAGTGAAAAAATTGGTAAGAAGATCAGGGATAACGAATTAAAGAGGATCCCGTACCTTCTTATAATTGGTGAGAAAGAAATTGAAAACGAAACGGTTTCAGTCAGAAAGCAGGGAGAGGGTGACAAGGGAAGCATGAAAATAGATGAGTTTGTGAGCTTCATCCGCTCAGAGATCAACAGGGAAATTGCAAATTAACTGTATAGTGAATTAGTATTAACAAAAATCAGGAGGAAAGAGTTATAACCGGACCAATCAGAAGAACCCCCGGAAGGATCACCCAGCCGGCGCATAAGATCAACAACCGTATCGCTGCAAAAGTGGTGAGAGTTGTAGGTGATGAAATTGAAGCAGAAGTTATGAGCATCCAGGATGCCCTCAGGCTGGCAGACAAAATGGAGCTCGATCTCGTTGAAATTTCTCCCAATGCGGACCCCCCGGTATGCAAGATCATAGATTATCAGAAGTTTCTCTACCAGCAGAAAAAGAAACAGAAGGAGATCAAGGCGAAAGCAGCAAAGGTTGTTGTGAAGGAGATAAGGTTTGGTCCCAATACTGATGATCACGATTACAATTTCAAGCTCAGGCATGCTGTCAGATTCCTTGAAGAGGGAGCCAAGGTAAGGGCATATGTCTTTTTCAAGGGGCGTTCAATTCTGTTCAAGGAACAGGGCGAAGTGCTGCTTCTGCGATTCGCCAACGACCTCGAGGAGTACGGAAAAGTTGAACAGCTTCCCAGGCTCGAAGGAAAACGGATGATCATCTCCTTCTCTCCCAAAAAGAAGAAGTAATTTTAATATATATTACAGACAAATGCCAAAAATGAAAACAAATCCCGGTGCCAAAAAAAGATTTTCGCTCACCGGAACAGGAAAGATCAAGCGTAAACATGCATTTAAAAGTCACATCCTGACCAAAAAAACAACAAAACGCAAGAGAAATCTTGCATATTTCGGACAGGTTGACAAAGCAGACAATAAGAACGTCAAGCTTCTGCTTGCAAGCAAGTAAATGCTAACGATTGATGAGAAAATAAAATAGTATTAACCGGATGCACAGCAGATAAGAGTCCCGTAAAGGGAACGCTGACATCCAAAAAGAAATGAGTTATGCCAAGATCAGTAAATTCAGTAGCAGCGAGAGCCAGGAAGAAAAAGGTTCTCAAGCAAACAAAAGGTAACTTCCTTTCAAGAAGAAACGTATTCACAGTAGCCAAGAACACCCTCGATAAGGGTCTGGGCTATGCATACCGCGACAGGAGAAAAAAGAAAGGCGAGTTCAGAGCGCTGTGGATCCAAAGAATAAATGCAGGAGTGCGCCAGTATGGAATGAGCTATTCTGAATTCATCGGGAAGCTCGAGAAGAAAGGTATCGCTCTCAACAGAAAAACCCTTGCCGACCTGGCAATGCACCACCCTGATGCTTTCAAAGCTGTGGTGGAAAAGGTTACCTCACCCTCTTGAAGAACCTCTCAAATCTGATCTTCTTCAGCCCTTTGGCTTCCTTGTCGATTGAGAGCCAGATGAATTTCGGCTTGCCGATTACATGATCTTCCGGGACGAAGCCCCAGTACCGTGAGTCGGCCGAATTATGACGATTATCCCCCATCATGAAGTAATAGTTCATCTTAAAGGTGTATGAAGCAGCCGGAGCACCATTAATATATATGGTACTGTCTGCCACCCTCAGGTCATTGTCTTCGTAAATATCTATCAGGTGCTCATAAAAGCAGAGGTTTGACATGTCAAGGTCAACGGTTACTCCCTCAGCCGGTATCCAGAGCGGACCATAATTATCCTCGTTCCAGTTCAGCGAGGGATCATACGGAAACATTCTCGGATCATATTTTCCTGCAGTCTCATACAGAGGATATACATCCCTCACATTTGAGAATTTGGATATAGCCTCCACATTCTGCCGCGTCAGGGGAAGAATGTAAGCTGCCCCTGACACAGCCTGGTCGGCCCGGGCGATCTTAAGGCGCTCAAACGCCTTTGGATTTATGCTGTTACCGTTTGTCACAACACTGTAGGTTGTCTGCTGACCGTCGCTCTCAGTTGCATGTTCTCCGTTGACGTAGAGCACACCGCCCCTGACAGCAATCGTATCTCCCGGCAATCCGACACACCTCTTGACATAATTGTCTCTTCTGTCAACGGGCCTGTAAATGATCTCATAATTGTTCCAGAGGTCTTTTCTTGAATCGTCAAGATAATCTTTCAGCGACCGTTGCCTCTGGTTCAGATAGCTGTCCCTCGCCTGCATCTCCCGGGCATTCCTCCTCACTATTTCATAATAGCTAACGGTAGTCTCCTCGAGAACTACAGTATCACCTTCAGGAAAATTGAACACTATCGGATCAAATCTCTTAACCTCGCCCCATCCTGCAAGACGCTTGTAAGGCCATATAACCAGGTTTGACCATGATTTTGTTTTGATTATGGGTATCGTGTGCTGAGTAAAGGGAAAAGCGATGGGAGTATTAGGCATCCTCGGGCCGTAGGCAATCTTGCTGACAAAAAGGTGGTCCCCTATCAGCAGGGATTTCTCCATTGAAGGTGTCGGGATGCGGTAATTCTGGAAGAGGAAGATATTTATCAGTGTAACCGCGATAACCGCAAATATGAGCGCATCAAGCCATTCAATGAAGGAACTGTTGTTGCCGTCCCTCCTTTTCCAGAAGGTCCAGTTCACTTTCTCAGTAATGTACATATCGAAAATTATTGGCAATCCGAGCAGAAGCCAGAAATTGCCTATCCATACCACAACCAGGATATAAATTATCGCTGCAATAGCAAAGCTTATATTTTTCTTCGGGACCTTCGAAATTTTCAGAGTCATGTCAGGAATGATTTTTTTGAAGCGGTAAAAGTAAGCAATTAATCAGAAACCGAGTATATCGTCCATTGTGAAAACCCCCTTTTTATTATTTATGAACTCTGCGGCAAGAACTGCACCGAGGGCTAGTCCTCTCCTGTTTTTGGCTTCATGCCTGATGCTGAGTGTATCAACCTTCGAATCCCATGTTATTGTATGTGTACCGGGAACGCTGCCCTCACGAACGGAACGGACAGGTATTAAATTGTCTTCCTTCTGGTTTTCCAGGCACCAGCCTTTGTAACCCGGATGCTGTTTTTTTATTCCGTCAGCCAGAGTGATAGCCGTTCCACTGGGCGCATCGAGCTTACGGGTGTGATGTATCTCTTCAATAGAAACAGTGTAATCGTCATACCTGGCCATCTGGCTGGCCAGCTCTGCGTTGAGCCTGAAAAGAAGGTTAACGCCTATGCTGAAGTTTGATGAATGGATAAATGATATCCTGTTCTTTTTGCAGATATCAGCGGCTTCGTCATAATCATGAAGCCATCCTGTTGTTCCGCTCACCACCGGCACCTTTAATGAAAGACACTTTGAGACATTCTCAAATGCCGAATGGGGAGAGGAAAATTCGATTGCCACGTCCACATCATTCATCTTATCCCCGTTCAGATCCCCTGTATTGTCAATATCTATCACAAGTTTGATGATGTGCCCCCTGGCAACTGCCGCCTCTTCAATTTCATGGCCCATCCTGCCATATCCGATAAGTGCTATGTTCATTTCGTTGATTTTATGCGAATTTATTCCTTTTAATATATGTGCCATGCTAACAGACTCATAAAATTCTTAACAAGAAGTTAAAAATTATTTTCATATATTTCATTCCTGAAAAATCTGAAGAGATGAAAAAGTCAGTATTTGTTCTACTAATACCAATGGCTATGTCAGCATCTTGCGCCACACAGGAAAAAGCCGACCTTGTAATCATAAACGGGAAAGTCCTGACAATTGACCGGGATAATCCTTCAGCCGAAGCGATAGCCATGAAAGGCGAGACAATAATTGCTGTCGGCTCAACAAAAAAGATATCGGCAATGATCGAAGATGGCATAACTGAAGTGATCGACGCCGGAGGGCAGCTTGTGATCCCGGGATTCAATGACGCCCATGTCCATTTCGGTCCGCTTGATCCTGACTTCATCGAGCTTCGTTATACCACCGACCCTTCGGTAATCACTGAAAAAGTTAAAGCCCAGGTTTCAAAATCGAAACCAGGTGAGCTTATCAGGGGAGGTCACTGGGTGCATGAACTGTTTCACGGCCAGCATTGGCCTTCAAAAGAGCTGATAGATAAGGTTTCTCCCGGCAATCCAGTGATCCTTAACCGTGCCGATGGCCATTCCACCCTGGTCAACAGTTATGTCCTGAAACAATCAGGCATTACTAAAAATACCCCTGATCCCTTCGGAGGCGAAATACAAAAGGATCCAGTAACTGGTGAACCGACAGGCATTCTGAAAGATGCAGCAATGGATCTGATAAAAACAGGCGAAACAAAGACCGGGCTTAGTGCAGAAGAACAGAAAGAGAAAGAATGGCAGGGATACCTGCTGGCAATGAAGGAAGCCCGCGAATACGGGGTTACAAGCGTTCAGAATGCCGGGAGGGGTGATTTTGAAGCCTATGAAAAGCTGCGGAGAGAAGGAAAACTGACGCTCAGGATAGATCTTGGCGCACCGCTGACAGCCGATGAACAGAAGCTCTGTATTTACCTTGAACTTGAGAAAAAGTACCCCGATGAGGGAAACTGGATCAGATTCGGGTACCTCAAGGCATTCTCTGACGGTTCAATCGGGTCGTCAACTGCCCTTATGTTCGAGCCATACACTGATAATCCCTCTTCCACCGGTCTGGCCATGTGGCAGTTTGAAGAACTGGAGGAGATGGTTGTGAAAGCCGACAAGATGGGTTTCCAGATAGGGATTCATGCCATTGGTGATAAAGCAAACAACTGGATACTGAATGCATTTGAAAAAGCCATTGAAGTGAACGGGAAGCGCGACAGCCGCCACCGCGATGAACATACACAGACTGTGCAATTATCTGATATCCCGCGATTTGCACAGCTCGGAGTCATACCCTCTATGCAGCCTACCCATTGTATATCCGACAAGCTCTTTTATGAAAAGAGAGTAGGTTACGACAGATGCCTTGGAACCTATGCATGGCGGAGCCTTATTGATGCAGGCTCCACGCTTGCATTCGGAACGGATTACCAGGTTGAACCTCTCAATCCGATGGAAGGGCTCTATGCAGCTGTTTCAAGAAAGGATCGTCTCGGTGAGGAAGGAGAAGGATGGTTCCCGGAGCAGAAGCTTACAATGGAAGAAGCCATTAAATATTACACCCTCGGTTCTGCCTATGCCCAGTTCATGGATGACAGGAAAGGTATGATCAGACCTGGTTACCTTGCTGACCTAGTGATAGTTGACAAAGATCTTCTGACCATTCCGGAACCAGAGATAATGAAGACGAAGGTGGATTACACGATTGTTGGGGGGAAGGTTGTGTATGCTTCTGGTAAATGAAGGGGATTGCTTCGTCTCCCGAGTACTCGGGATCCTCGCAATGACGATAATACTTTTAATGGATACTCTATGCGGATAAACAAATGCTGTTTATTGTACGGTCATTGCGAGCAGCGTGGCGACGAAGCAATCGTATCAACTTTCCAGTAATCCAAATATTGTCATCGCCTCCTCCCTTGAACTCCCGCAAAATTCCGGTTCAGCTTTGAAATCACCACATACCTTCGGCCTGGAGGGATCACCGTATAGGCCACATCTGTAATCCTCCGTAAGATGAATGCACCTTACCCCTGCCGGTTTGCCTTCGGGCATTCCGGGGATCGGCGATGAAATTGATATCGCAATACAGCATGCTCCGCAACCGAGACGACACTCCATAATGAAGATAAAAGACAAAAGATAAAAGTAAGAAGATAAAAGGTAAAATTCCAGAATGAAATACGTTATTTACCATAGTGAAGAAGGTTCTGGTACCCGGGATCACGGACTGTTCTACTCATTCCTGATTATTTCTGCCGGATTGAGCCTGAATATCTTAAATATTTCGAGACTGATCGTGATCAGGGTGATAGTCAGCATAATCACTGCAGCAAAAACAAAAACCCATATTGAAATGCCTGTACGATATGGAAACTGCATCAGCCATTTAGTCCCTGCATAAAAAATAACAGGTAACACCAGCACTAACGCCAGAGCTGTCCAGATCATGAATTCTTTAAGAATGTCAGCGATAATTCTTTCAGAGGAAGCTCCGTTCACCTTCATAATACCATAAGCATGCTGTTTGCTTTCAAGGGTATACGCTGTCATCCCGTACAATCCCATGCAGGCAATCAGTATGGCAAATACAGTAAATATCATTACGAGATTACCGGTTGTCTGCTCTTTTTCATACTGCCTGTTAAAGTCATCATCCAGGAAGAAAAAATCTTCACCCGCGTCAGAGAATAATTCTTTGTATTTCCTCCTTGCCTCTTTCAGAACCTCCGATACCATATTTTTGCGGAACACCAGTGTTATATACCTGTAATCTTCGCCGATTAGAAAGAAACCCATAGGGCCTATCTCCTGGTTCTTCCCCCTGAAATGATAATCCCTGAACACACCCCTGATCCTTTCTCCCCTCGCGAAAAATGTTTTTGTCATGGCTTCCTCCGGAGAATTCCATCCGAATTCCCTGATTGTCGCCTCATTGATAATTATACCTCCAAGTCCCTCACGACCGGGATTTGGATCAAGGGGTTCTCCTGCAATAATTTCCAGTCCGTAAAGCTTAATAAAATCATTATCTGCCTGCATGCAGTTTATTATATGCATATTGGTTTTTTCTTCCCCCGTTGGCCAGTACCTCCAGCCATACATCCATCTGCCGGGAACGCTTGATGAGATTGTTGTTCCGGTTACAGAAGGGTTCTCTTCAAATGCCGATTTCACCCTTTCATAATTGACCGGTGTTACTTTGCCTTCAGGCAGCTGGAACACCAGCTTCTGTTCTTTTATAAATCCCAGGGGTGAATTCTTCATATAATTCAGCTGCCTTGTAATTATAATGGTCGCCATTATAAGAAATGTACTGATCATGAACTGACACAATACCAGCATCCTCCTGAAAGAATAGCCCGACTTTCCCGGTGTCACCGAACCTTTAATGACAGATACCGGATTTACCGACGACAACCTGAAAGCAGGATATGATCCGGCAGCGAGACCGGTGAAAATAATGATCATAATGATGAATACAATAAAACCTGGTTCGGTGTATGGGACTTTTAACCGCACCTGGACTATATTATTTATAAATAACAGTCCTGTTTCGACAAAGGCCATGGCAAGAAAATGAGCCAGGAAAACAATGAAAAGTGATTCGCCGAGAAACTGCATTATAAGCTGTTTTTCTCCTGCGCCAAATGTTTTTCTAACACCAAGCTCCTTTGTCCGGCTTATGAATCTTGCGGTAGAAAGATTCATATAATTCAGACAAGCAGTAATGAGAACCAGTATACCTATCACGGAGATAAGATAAAGGAAGCTCCTGTTGCCATGCGCCGAAATATCATCAATTACATCTGAATTCAGATGGATATCCTTAACAGGATCAAGGAAGCACTTTATTGATCTCCCTGATTCCTTAAGAACTTCAGATGCTATCAGTTCTGGCAGATCACGAAGTTTTTTATCAAATGTTTCAGGATCTACATTTTGTTTCAGCTTAATATATGTATAGTAGCTGGAACCATATAGCATCATCTCTTCAGGCATTTCACTCATGGCTGTCCTTGTGGATTCTGAAAGCATCAGGGCAGGCTGAAAGTTGGAATTCACCGGGATATCTTTTACCACTCCCACAACCTCAAAAGCATTTGTATCTATCATTATCAGCTTGCCAAGGACTTCTTCGCCATTGAAATAACGATGTCTTACAGTCTCATTCAATACGACTGTATTCGGCCGGGAAAGACCGGAAAACGGATCCCCTTCAAGGACACTGAATGTGAAAATCCTGAATATGCCGGGAGAAACCTGGTAAATTTTATCTTCTTTGTAGGCCACATCTTCATATCTTACAGTTGCGGGACGCCAGTTATTTATCCTTCCAAAGGCTTCTGTTTCATCCATTTCTTCAACAGCTTTTCCGATAAAATAAGTGCACCGGGCACGTCTTGCTCCGTTGGAGTAAAGATTCGACTCCTCTTCAATCCTGAATATTATTTCATTATTTTCATGATACCTGTCAAAGCTCATTTCAAACCTGACATAAATGAAAATAATTATGCAGATGGCCAGTCCAATCGATAAGCCAAGAATATTAATAAGCGAAATGCTGCCGGCTTTTTTTGAGATCCTGAAGGCAATTTTTAAATAGTGCTTAATCATATTTCAAATTTAAAGTAATTGTATCCCCATTTTTCAACTTTTATGCCATTTAATGTAAATAACAATATATCAAGTATATTACGAAACCATAGCAGAGACATTTATTGCTAATTATGTGCATTTTACGACACATATGTCGTATATTGAACATTTATATTTATATTTGTAAAAAGCCGCAGATGAAAAAAGAAGGACATATCCTGATCATTGATGATAATGAAGACCTGTTGAAATCGATGGTTCAGCTTCTCAAAAGCGAGTTTGAGATTATAGAAACTATGAAGAATCCTAATCTCATCTATAAATACATCGTAGAAAACGGTCCCGATATAATCATGCTTGATATGAATTTTTCTGCCGGACAGCAAACAGGCAATGAAGGTATATACTGGCTTAAGGAGATTCTTAATATTGACAGCTCAGCAATAGTATATCTCATAACTGCCTACGGAGATACAGAGCTGGCAGTAAAAGCAATAAAAGAAGGTGGTACCGACTTCATTGTGAAACCGTGGGATCCGGCAAAACTTATTGTCTCCCTTAAGGCAGGAATAAAGCTGAGAAATTCTCAGATACAGGTTGAAAAACTGATAAATACAAAAAATGCACTTCTTGACGACATTGATAGCCAGTATGATCCTTTACTCGGTTCTTCTCCGTCTATGAAACATATCTATAAGATCATCAGCAAAGTATCAAACACTGATGCCAATGTTTTAATAACCGGAGAGAATGGAACCGGCAAAGAGCTTGTTGCAAGAGAAATTCACCGACAATCAGGCAGAGCAGATAAAATCTTTATGCACGTCGATCTCGGATCCTTAACAACTTCTCTTTTTGAAAGTGAACTGTTCGGTTATGTCAAGGGGGCTTTTACAGACGCCAGAGCCGACAGACAGGGCAGGTTTGAGATTGCTTCAGACGGAACTCTTTTTCTAGATGAGATAGGAAATCTTCCATACGATATGCAATCAAAGATCCTTACATCGATACAGAAAAAATCAATAACCAGGGTAGGCAGTAACCGTGAGATCCCGGTGGATTTCAGACTGATATCAGCCACAAATAATGATCTGCAGGCATTGATAAAGAAGAGTCTCTTCCGAGAGGACCTTTTCTTCAGGTTAAAGACAATTGAAATAAATATTCCACCCCTCAGGGAGAGGTTCGATGACATTAACATGATAGCTGATTATTTTTTCAACAAGTTTGGGGTCCGGTATGGAAAGGAAACTCTCAGAATCGAAAACGATGTCTATGAAACACTAAACAAGTATCCTTGGCCGGGTAATATCCGAGAGCTCCGGAACACAATAGAGAGCGCAGTAATTATGTGCGACGGGAGCATTATAAAAACAGCAGATATGAATCTGAAATTTTCAAATGAGAGTATGTATGCGGACTTACCTACCCTTGATTCAATTGAAAGAGAAGCTGTTTGTAAGGCTCTTGAAAGGACAAACTGGAATATCGCATCTGCAGCTAAACTGCTCAGTATCTCAAGAACCACTCTATACTCCAAAATTAAAAAGCATGATCTTTAAGAGCTACTATATTAATCTGGTAATCAGAATAATCTTAATCGTTTTTACATGCCTGGCCCTTGCTTTCATATGGCAGTTCAAAGACAAACCTTATACAGTGATAGTAATATGCTCGCTGATAGTTCTCCAGTCATATTTACTTATAAGGTATAACAACAAAACGAATACAGAATTGGGTAAATTCTTTAACGCACTCAAAGACAATGATAATACACTCAACCTTCTTACCGAAAACAGCAGCAACTCTTTCCGTGAACTGACTATAGCATTAAACGAAACTTTTTCGGCTCTTAAAGATGCAAGGCTGGAAAAGGAAAAGCAGTTTCAGTTCCTGAAATTCATATCGAACCAGGCAGGATTCGGATTGCTCGTTTCCGACAATAACGGAAACACCGTTCTGTACAATAATGAAATAAGTAACCTGCTGGGAATCTTTCAGCCATCATCAATGCTGATAATCGGGAAAGCGATCCCCGAATTGCCCTCATTCTTAAATAATCTGAAATATGGTGAGAATCAGATATTTAAAGCCACTGCACCAAAAAATTGTTTTCTTCTTGTCCGCTCAGCACACTATGCACCTGCAGGAGAATCACTTCGTCTTTTTATATTCCAGGACATGAAAAAAGAGATGGAGGACACGGAGATACAAACCTGGCATAAGATGATAAGGATCCTTTCCCATGAAATTATGAATTCTGTGACTCCGGTGATTAACCTGGCAACTGCCAGCAAAAACAGTCTTGAGAGACTTAAATCATCGACAGTTCTGGATAAAGAAGCAGTTGAAAACCTGGGTGATATTCTTCTTAACAATGAAATAGTTAGGGAAAGAATGAAAGGGCTGTCAGATTTTGTACTAAGATACAAAAATGCTTCATCTATTCCATTGCCCGAAACAGGATCAATCGATACAGCTGATCTTGTTTCTGATGTTCTAAGTTTACTCAAGGATGAGATGGGCAGGCTCCATATTGAGGTCATTATTAATATCAATCCGGAAGGAATCACGATTAATGGAGATAAGAATCTGCTGGAACAGGTCCTTATCAACCTGCTGAAGAACTCTGTTGAAGCACTGGAGAAATCAGAAAACAGAAGGATCGGGATCGCTTGTTCTTTTCATGACCAGAAAACAAGGATCACTGTTTCTGATAACGGAGAAGGCATCCCGAAAGAAAATATGGAGAGAATATTCATTCCGTTCTATACAACCAGGAAAAATGGTTCCGGTATCGGTTTAAGCTTATCGCGTCAGATAATCAGGATGCATGGAGGAACTCTTGATATCAGTTCGGAATCGGGTAGGGGGACAAAAGTGGAGATCATTTTATAAGGAACCCATTATAATGATGCCATTTATTATTTTTATCTGATGCCATAATTCTGTATACTTTTGTCGAAAATGAGAAGAAATGAGAATTGACATCCTTACGGTTTGTCCGGAATTACTCGATAGTCCTTTGAACTATTCCATTATTAAAAGAGCAAAGGATAAAGGACTCGTGGAGATCAATGTCATCAACCTGCATGACTATGCCAACGATAAATACAAAAGCGTCGATGATTATGCTTTTGGCGGCGGAGCAGGTATGGTGATGATGATAGAGCCGGTTTACAAAGCAATAGAAAAACTGAAGAACGAACGGGAATACGACGAAATAATCTATACCTCTCCCGACGGTGAAAAACTCAGGCAGAAAACAGCAAACAGCCTTTCACTCCTTAATAATATAATAATACTCGCAGGGCATTATAAAGGAATTGATCAGAGGATCAGGGAGCATCTGATAACCAGGGAGATATCGGTCGGTGATTATGTTCTGTCGGGTGGCGAACTACCTGCTGCTATAATCTGCGATGCGATCGTGCGGCTCATTCCGGGGGCGATCTCCGATGAGCAGTCAGCCCTCTCCGACTCCTTCCAGGATGATCTCCTCGCTCCTCCCGTTTACACCCGTCCGGCTGAATTTAAAGGATGGAAGGTACCTGATGTACTTCTCTCTGGCCATGCTGCAGAGATCGAAAAATGGAGGCATGAGCAGGCAGAGGAGAGGACCAGAAGACTGAGGCCGGGGCTGCTTGAATAAGTCGTGCAGGAATGGTTCAAAATGGATGATTTGCATGACTTGCACGACCTGCAAGACAATTTTTTGGAAATTCCAAAAACCTTTGCTAAACTTGTGACTCATATTTCTTATTATATAACTATTTAACTATCAACAACATGAAGACACAGGATTACATTAACCGGGAAGATAAGTATGGTGCACATAACTACCATCCGCTTCCTGTAGTTCTTGAGAGAGGTGAAGGACCATTTGTATGGGATGTTGAGGGAAAAAGGTATTTTGACTTTCTGTCAGCTTATTCGGCTGTGAACCAGGGTCATTGCCATCCCTCGATCATAAGGGCCCTTACAGAGCAGGCAAAGAAGCTCACACTCACATCAAGGGCATTCTATAATGCTGTGCTCGGTGAATATGAAGAGTATATCACGAAATATTTCGGCTACGACAAGGTACTCCCAATGAATTCTGGCGCTGAGGCTGACGAGACGGCTCTTAAGCTCTGCCGCAAATGGGCATATAAGAATAAAGGTCTCAAACAGGATAAGGCAAAGATCATCTGCTGCGAAGGCAACTTCCACGGCCGTACAATCACAATTGTGTCAATGTCGACCGACCCTGATGCAAGGAACGACTATGGTCCTTTCACTCCGGGATTCATAATTATACCTTATAATAATATATCGGCACTTGAAGAAGCTCTTAAGGATCCCGATGTTGCAGGATTCCTGGTTGAGCCTATCCAGGGGGAAGCCGGCGTTTATGTTCCCGACGACGGATATCTGAAGAAGGCATACGATCTCTGCAAAAAAAATAATGTGCTTTTCATAGCCGATGAGGTTCAGACCGGACTTGCCCGTACCGGCAAGCTTCTCTGCTGCGACCATGAAGGTGTTCGTCCTGACATCCTGATACTCGGTAAAGCGCTTTCAGGAGGAGTTATGCCTATATCAGTAGTTCTTGCAGATGATGAGATAATGCTGACAATAAAACCAGGTGAACACGGCTCAACATTCGGGGGCAATCCCCTGGCAGGCAAAGTGGCAATTGCTGCCCTGGAAGTCATAAAGAATGAGAAACTGGCGGAAAATGCCGAACGGCTGGGTAAGATATTCCGTGACGAGATGAAAAGCATCAAATCGGAAATGATCGAGCTGGTTCGCGGCAAAGGTCTCCTTAATGCTGTGGTTATCAGGCCAAAAGGTGGCAAGACCGCCTGGGATGTATGTCTCGCTATGAAAGACAAAGGCCTCATTGCAAAACCGACACATGAGCATATCATCAGGTTCGCCCCTCCCCTCATCATTAATGAAAAACAGCTGAGGGAGGCAATAGGAGTGATAAAGGAGGCGTTTAAGTTGTTTGAATAGGAATGAAGAAAACCCTCATCTGGATACTTGCAATAATCATCACACTGGCTGCTGCATACTACCAGAGGAAGACCGGTCCTACATACCCTGAAAGTGTAAATATTACACTTAATAATTCGGAGTATAAGCTTGAGCTGGTGAGGAGCCTGGGACTGGATGAGAGGCCGGAGGTGAAGCTTCGTGTAAATGACACCACCGTAAAGGGAGTACTTTACTATAAAAGGTTCAGAACAGAAGAAGAGTATCAGAAAACTGACTTCATATATAAAGTGTATCCGATACACTCATTCGTGATGAATGAGGTTTTCAGAATGAGTGAAGAAAAAGGATTCTTTGCACAGATACCTCCCCAGCCTCCGGCCGGGAAACTGCAGTATTACATTGAGATTACCGACAGCAAAGGGACACAGGTCATTCTCAAAGATGCTCCGGTAGTGATAAGGTTTAAGGGAAGCGTCCCGTCAGCGGTACTGACCCCACATATTATAATAATGTTCCTGGCGATGCTCTTTTCCACGGCCACCGCACTGCTGGCCCTGTTCAGGATCGATATATTCAGGAAATATAGTATATGGACGCTGATTCTTCTGACTGCCGGAGGTATGATTCTCGGCCCTGTGGTCCAGAAATATGCTTTCGGGGAACTATGGACCGGCATTCCGTTCGGATGGGATCTAACGGACAACAAAACGCTTATTGCATTCCTTTTCTGGCTCCTTGCAGTGATAATGAACCGGAAAAAAGAGAGGCCGTTCTATACAATTCTGGCTGCTATCGTCCTTCTGCTGGTCTATTCAATACCTCACAGCTTGTTTGGTTCAGAGCTGGATTACAGCAGCGGACAGGTAATTCAGGGGGCGATCCTGACATTTTTCCTGTCAATTAAAAAAAATTCTTAAATTGAGTGCATCATTTATTAATTGCCCACGTCTTTTGATCAGGAAACTGAAAAAAAGAACAAGTGGGTGCAGCATCTAATATTCAACCTAGTCTGTTTTACATAAAGATGGCAAAAGTAGAAGCGGCATTCAGGAACTTGCACCAGGATCTTCTGGACGGGTGCAAGGTCGGGGACCAGAAGGCACAGTTTCAGATATATAAATTGTACTACAAAGCGATGTACAACACGAGTCTGAGAATAGTGAGTGACACAATGGAGGCAGAGGACGTAATGCAGGAAGCGTTCCTGTCGGCCTTTGAAAAAATTGATACGTACTCGGGAACGGTGAGTTTCGGTGCCTGGCTTAAGAAAATAGTGATAAACAGGTCACTCGATGCACTTACAAAAAGAAAAGCGGTCTTTGAAGATATTGAGTCACATGCGGGGATAAGGGACGAAAGCCCTGAGGAACAGGTCCGGTACGAAGAAATGGACGTCAGGGTTGAAGAAGTCAAAGAAGCCATTGAAAGGCTTCCTGACGGTTACAGGGTTATCCTCTCGCTCTACCTCCTTGAAGGTTACGATCACGATGAAATTGCCGAGATCATGGGAATCTCAAGCAGCACATCACGGTCACAGCTCTCAAGGGCCAAGCAGAAGCTTATAAGTGAAATAAAGGGATATTGAAAACATACAGGGAATGAAAACGATAGAAGAAATAGTAAGAAGCAACAGGGATCTTTTTGAAGCCAAAGAGCCTTCAGAAGGTCACCTTGAGAGATTCAGCAGGAAGCTGGAAATGATGTTCGGAACAGTTACGCCAGTCAAACGGAGTATTGTTCCTTACCTGCTTAAAGCTGCTGTTGTAACTCTGCTGGTCACTCTCTCATCACTCTGGACCTGGGATCATTTTATCAGACCCGAAAGCAAAAGGATGGCGCTCGGTGACGTATCCCCGGAATACAGGGAGGTTGAAAACTATTATATCCACCAGGTTAATATGATGGAGAATCAGATCAGCTCTGCCTCATTCATCAGTGATAAGGAACACAATGATGTGCTTATGAATGAGATTGAAAGCATGGATTCAGTATACGTTCAGCTTCAGAAAGAGCTCAAAGCCAACCCCGACGATGAAAGAATTATCAATGCAATGATCGAGCACTACCAGACAAAGTTGGAAGTCATGACATTCATTGTCAATCAGTTGAAAGCCTTAAGGAATGAAAATATTAATACCACGGAAAATGAAAAAGTCAGTATATAAATCAGGAATGCTCCTGCTCGCAGGAGTAATGCTCCTTTCTGCAGGAGTAACCGCACAGGAAGAAGTAAGCAAGGAGTTTCATAAAGACTATACAGTAAAAGAGGGTATGACCCTTGACCTGAGCAACAGGTACGGGAACATTGTTGTTCTTACATCCGAAACGGACCAGGTAGTAATCGATGTGAAGGTGACAGTGAGGTATCCCAGCAGGGAGAGAGCCGAAAAACTTCTGGACTACATTGATGTCCAGTTCTCGGAATCTCCTGAAACCATCTCCGCCGAAACAGTGATCGATGAGAAATTCACCTTCACAGGATGGAGCGGCGAATCGCGGAAGTTCATGATCAACTACAACGTGAAGATGCCCGAATGGATGAATCTGAATCTTGCAAATAAATACGGCAACACAGAACTTGATGACATCACCGGGCTGGTTAACCTTACAATCAAATACGGCGACCTCAAAGCTGCAAAATTCACCAGGGGTAATGAGAAACCCCTTAACACGCTCGACCTCGCATACGGCAAGGGCTCCATTGAAGAAGCCGGATGGATGGACCTTGTGATAAGATACTGTGGGAACCTCACGATCAACAAGAGCCAGGCCCTGCTCCTCGACAGCAAATATTCCAAACTGGTCTTCGGAACGGCAAGCTCAATCGTTGCAGAGACAAGGTATGACAATATCAGGATTGAAACCATCAACAACCTGATTCTCGACACTGGTTATGCCGATGTTAATATCGGAACAATTACAAAGAAGTTCAAATTTGACGGAAGCCACGCCTCCATTAATGTTGACAGGGTGCCTGCCGGATTTGAATCCGTTGAAATCGACTCACGATATACGGGTGTAACAGTGAAGATAGACGATGATGCCAGCTACACCCTGGACGGAAAGGTAACTTACGGGGGATTGAAATTCAACGAAGAAAACTTCAACTACAAGAGAAGGATAATTGAGAATAACTCAACTGAAGTATCAGGCACTATCGGCAAGGATGAATCACCATCATCAAAAGTAATCGTAAGCGCATCCTACGGTACAGTGAAACTGTATTAACAACCTTTAAAGAATTTTACCACGGGGTTCACGGAGTTACACGGATTAAAAACACGAAAAAAATCCGTGTTAATCCGTGCTATCCGTGTGAATTGGATATTAAAATTCCATCTCTACTACAGTAATTCCCGAACCGCCGAGTTCGATATGCTCGTCGCGGAACGATCTGACAACATCAACAGTAGCCAGGTACTCCCGCACAAGCTGGCGCAGGATGCCGGTGCCCTTGCCATGAAGTATCCGCAGGTTGCGGTGCTGGACCATCAGCGCATTATCAATCAGGTCGCGGACGCGGTTGATCGCCTCCTCTCCCCTCACACCCCGGATATCTATCTCAGGTTTGAAATCCAGCTTGCGCATGTATATGGAAGGATCCGTTTCAGGCACCTGCCCCGGTTTAAGGCTCTTCTTAAGCTCTGCCTTGCTGATCCTCTCTATCCGCTCTGCTGAAACCCTGAACCTGAAAGAATTTGATTCAACGAGCACCATGCTTCCTTTTATTTCTATCACCTCTCCGGCAGCCAGCGTGTCGGTCATCCTCACGGCATCGCCGACCTTCAGCGGCTTCTCTTTTTTTAAAGTTTTAGCAGCGCTCTCCTCAGTTTCCCTTGATTTGAATTTTCTTGCCTTCTGAGCCAACGCGGTTATCTTCTTTTCCGCTTCAGACTCGTGCACTTTTGCTTCCTCAACCACGTTCTCCCTGAATTCCTCAAGCTGTTTCCTGACATCCTTTGTCTTCTCCTTCTCGGCCTGCGATTCCTTTATCTGGCGGATGGTATTTTCTATAACCCGGTTCGATTCCCTGAGAAGCTCCTGAGCTTCATCTTTTGCCTTTGAGATCATCTCCTTCCTCAGAGACTTTGCCCCGGAGAGCTCTTTTTCATACTCTTCGATCAGCTGTTCAAGCCGTTTCTCATGCTGGCGGATGTTCTGCCGCTTTGTCTCCCAATATCTCTTGTCGCGGGCAATATCCTTCAGATGCCGGTCGTATTTTATATTCTTCACTCCTGCCTTCTCTGATGCAACATTCAGGATATCCTCAGGCAGGCCAATCTTCCTGGCGATCTCAAAAGCGAATGAGCTTCCCGGCTTACCGATGAACAGCTGGAACAATGGCTGCATAAGGTGGTTGTCGAATGCCATTGCGCCGTTAATTATCCCTTCATTCAGCGATGCAAAATGCTTCAGGTTGGTATAGTGGGTGGTGAGCACGCCGAATACTTTTTTCCGGTTAAGTTCACCGAGAATAGCCTCAGCAATTGAACCTCCCAGCATAGGCTCAGTGCCGGTGCCGAACTCGTCAATCAGCACCATACTCCTCTCTCCTCCATGCCGGAGGAAGTATTTCATGCTAATGAGATGAGAGCTGTATGTACTAAGGCCATTTTCAATGCTTTGCTCATCGCCGATGTCTATCAGTATATCTTTGAAAACACCTGCTTCAGATCCCTCCTCAACCGGAATAGTCAGTCCGCATTGAAGCATGTACTGAAGCAGACCTACCGTTTTAAGGCAGACTGATTTACCTCCGGCGTTAGGGCCGGAGATGACAAGTATCCTGTTCTTTTCACTGAGTTCAATATCAAGAGGCACCACTTTCCTTCCCGAAAGCTTCCCAAATGCGATCTTCAGCAGGGGATGGATCGCCCTTTTCCACATAATCAATGGTTTATCGGACAATACAGGAACGATCGAATTGTGATGGTTGCCGAAAAGCGCTTTTGCCCTGAGAAAATCGATCCCGCCCAGGAAGCTGTCCGCCTCGAGGAGTTCGTCAATATATGGTCTGATGTTATCGGCGAATGCCGTAAGTATTTTGACAATTTCCCGTCTCTCCTCGTATTCCAGCTCAACTAAATCGTTGTTTATCTCAACAATGTCTTCAGGTTCGATGAATACTGTTTTGCCGCTGGCCGACTGGTCGTGGATGAGTCCTTTAATTCTTCTTTTATTGTTTGCGGTTACAGGTATGACGCCTCTTCCGTTCCTCACTGAAACCGTTGTATCGGATTCCAAAATCCCCTCTGCCTGGGCCTGTTTGAGTATAGCGCTCAACCGTTTTGATGCCTGACTGGCTTTTGAAGCCATCTCCGACCTGATTTCTTTCAGCCTCTGTGATGCATTATCTTTAATTGCTCCATGCCTGTCGACTATCCTGTCGATTGATTCCAGAACATAAGGATAGGTTTTTACCGAACTGCACATCTTCTTAAGCTCAGGATACCGCACATCATCCCTTGTCCTGAAGAAGCTGAGGATCGACTTAACGGTTTCAAGCGACCGTTTCAGGTCAAACAGTTCACGTATTTCAGGGAAGGCGCCTTCAATGCGGATCTTATTCAGGCAATCTGAGAAACCATAATAATTATCTGACGGGAAATTCTCCTCATAATTCAGAAGCTGCTGGAATTCGCTGGTCAGTGCAAGTTTCTGTCTTATACCATCATGATCATCAGAGAAGCTGATCTCTCCGACTTTAGCAACACCCATCGGGCTGAGGCATTTCTCCTTAAGCAGTTCCCTTATGCGGTCGAAGCCGATTTTGGATTCAAAGTTTTGCGGATAAATCATAACAACGACAAAAGTAAAGTTAAATATCCTTAAATCACCCGATCAAGAATGAATAATAGTATCCTATTTTATTTACTTTTACTTCCTTCATAATCATAAATGACCACAACAATGAAAATTAAAAGAATCAGCATCAGCATCTTCCTGATGCTTCTGATGCCCATGTGGCTCTCCGCACAGACAGAGAAGGTTGACCTGGAAATGATCTACAAGATCAAGCAGGAAGGGAATAACAATTCAAAAGTTGAAGACCTTGCTTTCTGGCTCACCGACTATGCGGGGCCGAGGCTCACGGGCTCAGCAAATGGCGTAAAAGCCAACGAACTGGCAAAGCAGAAGATGGAAGAGCTTGGTTTCCAGAATGTCAGAATAGAAGAAGCCAGGGATTTCAACCGGGGAGGCTGGGATAACCTGAAGACCTATGCGGCCATGACCGCACCTTATTATAACAATTTTGCCTGCAACCCGGTTGCATGGACAGGAAGTACAAACGGCATTATGAAAGGTGAAGTTGTGATTGTGGATGTAAAAAGTGAAGCTGATCTTGATAAATATAAAGGTACTCTCGGCGGTAAGATCGTACTGCTACCCTCAACAACAACACATGAGATAAGGTATGAACCGCTCGCCAGCAGGCTGACTGACGATCAGCTGAAAGAACTTGCTTCAGAGCCGGCACAGGGACAGCGCAGGCCCGGAGGCATGCCAGCAGACATGGCTGCATTTATGACCCAGAGGGCATTGAGGGCAAAAGTAACGGAAATGCTTAAAAGCGAAGGTGTTGCCGTGATCCTTAACAGTTCCGGAACTTATAATATTCCAAGATCAACAGGCGCAGGATACAATTCAGGCGACCCTGAACCTATAGCTGAACTGAACCTGCCGATCGAAGCCCACGGAAGAATGGAGAGGCTCCTTCGCAAGGATGTAAAGGTGGAGATGGAAATTGAGATCCTGAATAAATTTGTCTCTGCTCCAAAAGTGTATAATGTAATAGGAGAAATCCCCGGCATTGACAAACTCCTGAAAAATGAAGTTGTCCTTATCGGAGCACATTACGACTCATGGCACGGAGGCACAGGCGCTGCTGATAATGCATCCGGATGTATTGTGATGATGGAGGCTCTCAGGATCCTTAAGGCTCTTAACGTTGCACCAAAAAGAACAATCAGGGTTGCTCTCTGGGGCGGCGAAGAGCAGGGGCTCAATGGCTCACGCGGATATGTTGAGAAATATCTTGTTGATCCGTCAACGAAGGCAAATAAACCTGATTTTGACAGGTTCTCAGCATACTTCAATATGGATAACGGCTCCGGCCGCTACAGGGGAATATACCTGCAGCAGAACGAAATGGTAAGGCCAATCTTCGAAGAATGGCTGAAACCATTTGAGAGCCTGGGATGCTCTACGATTGCTATTAGAAATACAGGAGGTACTGACCATCAGTCATTCGATCCATATGGCCTGCCGGCTTTCCAGTTCATCCAGGATGAGATTGAATATGGCAGAGGATACCATACAATGATGGATACCTGGGAGAGACTATCCCTGCCCGACCTCAGGATCAACGCAATAATAACAGCATCATTTGCATATAACGCGGCAATGAGGGACCAGAAGCTGCCGAGGAAACCGGAAATGAGGCCAAGGGGTGAAACCGGTATGAGACCAATGTTCTGATAAAATATTCGTATAATAAATTGTAGGGCCGTTGCATGCAACGGCCCTACAATTTACTACATATTCATACCTGCAAGGTCGATAATGAATGCATATTGCATGGCGATGACCTTGTAGCGCTCGAACCTGCCTGAGGCGCCGCCGTGGCCGACGTCCATGTTGCAATATAGCACAAGCCTGTTGTCATCGGTCTTCATGTCCCTGAGCTTTGCTACCCATTTAGCAGGCTCCCAATACTGGACCTGTGAATCCCAGAAGCCGGTTGTGACCATCATATTCGGATAATCCATTGCTATAACCTGGTCGTAGGGCGAGTATGACAGCATATAATCATAATACTCTTTCTTCCGTGGATCTCCCCACTCATCCCATTCAGACGCGGTCAGCGGAATTGTTTCATCAAGCATTGTAGTGACAACATCCACAAAGGGGACAGCAGCTATTATGCCCTTATAAAGGTCGGAGCGCATATTCACTATTGCACCCATTAACAGCCCGCCGGCACTTCCGCCCTGGGCAAAGAGCCTGTCAGGAGATGTATATATTTCATTAACCAGGAACTGAGCACAATCGTTGAAATCGGTGAATGTATTAATCTTCTTAAAGAGCTTCCCGTCCTCATACCAGTAGCGTCCCATCTCGCTCCCACCTCGTATATGTGCAATAGCGTAGGCAAACCCCCTGTCGAGCAGGCTTATTATGGCGCTGTTGAATGATGCACTCATTGAAGATCCATATGAACCATAACCATAAAGCAGCAGAGGTGATTTGCCATCCCGGGTAAATCCTTTGCGGTAAACTATCGATATGGGAACCTTTGTCCCGTCGCCTGCAGTAGCCCAGATCCTCTTTGATTCATAGTTATTCTTATCAAATCCGCCAAGCACCTCATCCTGCTTCAGCAGTTTCTTCTCTTTTGTGACCATGTTATAATCGAATACCGAATTAGGAGTAGTCAGGGATGAATAGCTGTACCTCAGCACTTCAGTATCCGGCTCAGTATTGATGTTGATCCCTGCGGTATATGCCTCCTCACCGAAATCCAGGTAATGCTCGCTCTGATCCCCTGTATTTATGATCCTCAGATTATTAAGACCGTTTATCCTTTCATTTGTGACCATAAAATCATCAAACAGCTCAAAACCCTGGAGCAGGACATCATTGCGGTGAGGAATTACTTCAGTCCAGTTATCAAAAGAGGTAAGGCCCTCAACCGTTTTCATCAGCTTGAAGTTCTTTGCACTGTCAGCATTAGTATAAATATAAAATGTATTCCCAAGGTGATCGATGCTGTATTCGTGATCCATCTTGCGAGGTTCAAAAACCTTAAACTCACTATCGGGTTTTGCGGCATCAATATATCTCACCTCTGAAGCAAGGGTATGTGATGAACTGATCAGAATATACTTCCGGCTTTTTGTCTCGCTCAGATAAACGCTGAAGGTCTCATCAGCCTCATAGAATACTTCCTTATCGTCTGCAGCATTTGTTCCGAGTTTGTGTTTCATAACCCTGTCAGACCGGAGGGTTTGAGGATCCTTAGTAGTGTAAAACACTGTTTTATCATCCGCGGACCAGGTGGTGCCTCCTGTTGTATTCTCAATTTTGTCCGGAAGAAGCTGTCCGGCTGCAAGATCAAGGAAATAAACTGTGTAGCGCCGCCTGCTTACAAGGTCAACCCCATAGGAAAGTATTTTGTTGTCCCTGCTTACAGTAAGTCCTGCGACAGAACAATATTTCTGGCCTTCAGCTATTTTGTTCACATCGAGGAGAAGCTCCTCCGGTGCATCCAGAGCGCCTTTCTTCCGGAAATATACAGGGTACTCCTTCCCTTCAAGGAACCTGTTATAATAATAGTAGCCGTTGTCGAAATACGGCACCGACTCGTCATCCTTTTTGATCCTTCCCGTGATCTCGTCAAAAAGGATCTTTTGCAGTTCTTCTGTATGACTGAGTTCTGCCTTCAGGTATTCATTCTCCTTATTCAGGTAATCGAGAACTTTAGCTGTCTGCTCATCGGGTGTTGCAGCATTTTTCTGCTCATCTGAAAGACGCATCCAGTAGTAGTTGTCTGTTCTGTTGTCAAAAACCACAAAAGGGTTTTTTTCGGCAACTGGAGGCTTGACTGTCTGTTTTCCTGTGCATGCAAAAAGTATGACTGCTATCAAAATGACTGACAATATATTAGTCCTTTTCATCAGCATTAAGGTTTAAATTATTTATGTATTGAAGTTACGTAAGATTCCGGAATAACAAGACAACAATTGGGAATATTTTCAAATAACAATTAAACCTCTTCCTTGTTTAAACATCTAAAATGTATAATCAATAATATGAAGATCATGAAAAAGATATTTTTTCTTACAGGCATTCTGATTTTATCGACTGCTTTTGCATTAAACGCACAGCAGACAGGAACAAAAAGCAATACTGCCAGGCAGGGAAGCCAGCAGGCAAGGATACAACAGGGAAGACGAACCGGCGAGCTTACCCGGTTTGAAACTGCCAGGCTTCAAAGAGAACAGAGAAAAATTCAGATCGAAAAAAAGATGGCCAATTCAGATGGCACAGTTACTCCTGCCGAGAAACGTTTTATCAGACGTGAACAAAACCGGGCCGGCAGGCATATTGCCAGGCAGAAAAATGATGCACAGGACAGATAAGGAACAGGCGACAGTCAACTTTTTGCGTAGCTGAGATCCCGACCGGAGCGTCGTGACGGCTACAGGACGGGATCTTCTGTTAATTATCTTTTGAATTTTACATTACTATTGATGCGTTTGATTTCAATATAGATAGTGCCGCGAAGTGGCACAATATGAATAACCGTGGGTGTAAACCCACGGTTAACTGTAAACAGAATGTCACAGCCCTGAAAGGGCTGAATATCAGACTGGTATTCAGGGTTCAATATTCACCCCCCCCGCATGACGGGGCATGCTCTCCGGGGTTGCCAGAGAGCTTTCTTGTCTTTACCTTGGATTGCACCCACAGTTATTGAAATTAAGAGGCTGTCTCAAAAGGAACACCTTTTTTATTTAGATTAATGTTCATTTCTTTTGCTCCTCCAAAAGAAATGAACCAAAGAAAAGGAGGCCGGAAAAGACAACCACACACTGTTTTCGCCAATTGCGCAATGCCATTTCCCGCTCCAAAAACAGTGTGCGGTTCGCACCTTTTCCGGTTTACCCGCGCGCAGCTGTAACCATTCAGTCTGTTAATAAAATTATGGATGTCAACATGCTTCTCTTATATTCATATGTCTCATTATTAGTATGTCAGATGCATGAATAAACAATATTTAAAAGCTGTATTCAAGAGCTATAACCAGAAGCAGCTAATGCTGCTACCACCCTCTCTTGATGAACTTATTGAGCCGGGGCATCCGGTGAGAATTGTACCTAAATCAAAAACTTCGGGAAGTATGATATTGGCATGGGATGCTCCGGGCGGAGATGTTACAGATTATAAAGTATACAAATACGGGGCTTTATATGATACAACATCAAAGGTTATCATTACCGACAATATGGGCGTATTATACTACTCCGCCACAAAATACGAGAAATCATTCAATCTATCAGTTCAGAATCTTAAAAACGGAAATTATATTGTTGTTGTTGAAAACGGCAAAGAAAGATATTCCGCATCCCTGGTAGTACTGCATTAGTGTTTATCTATCAGATGATGAAGAGGCTTGACGAATCAAGCCTCTTTTTTTAGCATGTGGCACAATTTATGTATTGATCAAATTACTAATAAACATTTTTATTCATTGGTTTATATCTTTATCACAGAAATTAACCGGATTTCTTCTAACAAGATTTTATGAAAAGTGATGGTAAAAATTCTTATTTCTTTGTTATTAATTTTTCTCTGTAATTGTCTTCCCGGACAGGGGACAAGGTTAGCTGGTTTCCTGACAGACCCTGAAAACAATAAAAATATCGCTCAGGATGCATTACAGAAAGAAATTGTTTATACACCCTTCGGTCCGGCATTAAGGAACAATGTCCATTATGTAGACGATGATCATTATCTTATAGTAAAGAATGGTGCCATCGAAAAGGTTCAGACAAAAACAGGTGAAACTATAAACAGATTTGATAATATATCTGGGGAATCAGGTGTAAACCATATCTTTAAATCGGAAAAATACAACATACATTCTGAATTAATATCTCAGGAAGGTTGGATAACACATGCCGAATGCCAGATATATATATCTGATCCGAGGCCGGCTTTTCTTAGTGCTGAATGGACAGTACCAAATCATCCTCTCCGAATCTCAAACCAGACAATCTTCCTTTTTGATGGTTTAATAGGTATTAAACCATTGAATAATGATCATATCACCTTTATTCTACAACCTGTACTTCAATGGGGAGAATCTGCTGCCGGAGGTGGACAATACTGGGCTATCTGCAACTGGCTTGTTACAAATAAAGGCCAATTCTTCTTTGACACTCTATTTAAAGTTAACTCCGGAGACAAGCTTCAGGGCGTTATAAAACTAATTTCATATTCTGACACTTCGTACGATTACAATTCTTCATTTACAGAGTATTCAAAAGGGCTGGATGTGTACAACCTGCCAAACATGGGAAGTCCATGCTTTGCTTTGGAGGCTTACAATATTAAAGGATGTGAAGAGTACCCCGCTATAGAAAAAATCAGAATGTCTAATATACAGATAAGAACAGATTCAGTATACCCGCCATTAATTTGGCAAATATTTAATGATGTTGACAATTGCGGTCAATTCACTAACATTATAGACGAGAGCTCCGATAATGGTGAGGTGAATATTCATTTTCGGAAACCTCATTCGCCTGACGGATTTGAGGGTATTTATTTATACCCCAATCCTGTTTCAGATTACGTGCATTTTTCCATAACCGATCCTCTGTTTAATTGTAGAATTGAGATCTATAACAACCTTGGCAACCTGATCCATACCGAGATTTACAAGACGCTTGAATACGGGTACGATCTGAACTTTCAAAATCATGGACCCGGTCTTTATTTAATTAAGTTTTACTTCCAGAAGGATCTTATAACACGTGAAGCCTCTCATACTTTCAAGATCATAAAACTCTGACTCAGATTCTATTACACAATATTTTCATTTTGAATTTTGAATTTTCATTTCACGTCTTTCATCGACAGCTGAATCCTCCTTCTGTCAATATCCACGGCGATAACCTTCACCATTACGTGCTGATGAAGTTTTACCACCGATGAAGGGTCCTTTACATAAGTATTGCTCAGATTTGAAATGTGTACAAGGCCATCCTGGTGAATACCTATATCGACGAAGGCTCCGAATTTTGTAACATTTGTTACAATCCCGGGTACTACCATTCCCGGTGTAAGGTCCTCGATATCATGAATTTCAGCGAACCTGAACTCCTTTATTTTTGAGCGCGGATCACGTCCCGGCTTTGCCAGCTCATCAATAATATCCTTCAGAGTTGGTATTCCTGTTACCGGGGTGACGTACTTCTCGAGTACTATTTCTTTTCTTTTTTCATCATTGATGATCAGCTCTTTCACATCACAGCCGAGATCTTTTGCCATTTTCTCCACAACATTATAACTCTCCGGATGTACCGCACTGCTGTCAAGGGGATTTTCGGCATTTCTGATCCTGAGGAACCCTGCGCTCTGCTCAAATGCCTTCTCTCCCATCCGTTTAACTTTTTTAAGCTCTTTTCTCGACCTGAACGGACCGTTCTCAGCCCTGTAATCAATGATGTTCTGTGCCAACTGGGGGCCTAGTCCTGACACATAAGTAAGCAGATGACTGCTTGATGTGTTCACCTCCACGCCCACTGCGTTTACACAGCTCATTACCACCTCATCAAGCGAGTTCTGAAGCTTCTGCTGGTCGACATCGTGCTGGTACTGACCCACTCCTATTGATTTCGGATCGATCTTTACAAGCTCGGCAAGAGGGTCCATGAGACGGCGGCCGATCGATACGGCTCCCCTCACGGTTACATCATAGTCGGGGAATTCATCTCTTGCAGTTTTAGATGCTGAGTAGATTGAAGCGCCCGATTCATTCACAACAAAAATCTGGATGTCGTTCTCGAACCTTGCATATTTCCTGATAAAATCTTCCGTCTCACGACTGGCTGTACCGTTGCCAATTGCTATTGCTTCAATTTTATAAGCATTTACAAGAGTGATCAATTTCTTGACTGATAATGCCGTCTGGTTCTGCGGCGGATTAGGATAAATAGTTTCGTTATGCACAAGGGTACCCTGTTTGTCAAGACACACTATTTTGCAGCCAGTCCTGAACCCCGGATCAACTGCAAGCACATTCTTTTCGCCAAGAGGCGATGCCAGAAGCAGCTGCCGGAGGTTATCAGCGAACACCCTGATAGCTTCCTCGTCTGCTGCCTCCTTTGATATGTTCCTGAACTCGGTCTCCATTGATGATGAAAGAAGCCTTTTCCAGCTGTCTTCTGCAGCTGACATTACCAGCTGCGACGATTCATTGTTTCCTTTTACAAACAGTGTTTTCAGTATTTCAAGTGCATTC
>JAZDMU010000027.1:0-3211 GCA_043800695.1 Bacteroidota bacterium | reverse complement strand
GCTTGCAGCCATGAAATCGCAGATAGCTGTTAATGAATATATTTTGTGGTCCTCCGACATTAATGTCAATACTAAGGCTTCAGCCTATAACGCACTGGCACAGAGTGGAAGTCCTCTGGCTTACCCTGTACTCTCCAAAGCTGCTAAAGATGTTTTATACAGATGGGAACATACCGGAGCAACAACAGCGCTGCTTAATTATGCAAAGAATGCCGGGCAGAACGGAGATATTAAAACTATGGATAAGATCTGCAAACTGGTAATGACCAAATGCAACGATAAGCTTACAATTCAGAATAAAAGCGCCGCTCTGAGGACGTACGTAAGCTTTCATGGTATAGATGCCATGAAAGAGCTGATAAAAGCTGCCGGACATACAAACAAAACATACAGAAATGCGGCACTGGATGCTTCGCTCTCTATTCCCGGGAAGGAGGTTGTTCAAAAATACATTGACTTCTTCCCAAAGGCAACTGCCGATACAAAACCAGAGATAATTTCAATGCTCGGGACCCGGGGGGATGAGCTTGCCTTGCCACTTATTACTTCATGCCTTATGCATCAGGATAAGGCGGTACGGACCGAAGCAGCTGCATCACTGACGAAGATCAATGGGGCCAAAGCAATACCTTCTTTGATTGACTACTTATCGAAATTTACAGAGCAGGAAGATCAGGATGCAGCAAAATCAGCACTGATGACTGTTGCAGGAAGTGATAAAATATCTCTCCTTAAACCTGTTTTGAAAGATGGTCCCGATGAAGCTAAGAAAAGTGTAATTGACCTGATGGCATGGACCAAAGGAAACGATTATTTCTCAGAGGTTTTGCCCTATACTTCTTACCAGAATGAATCTGTCCGATCAGCTGCGTATAAAGCCCTTGCTGATCTTGCATCGCCGGATAATCAGGCGAAATTAATTGAACTGCTTGCTGTTATTGATGATCCCTCTCAGATAAGTGCCGTGCAGAGTGCTCTTGCTGTTACTGCAAGCAGGATTGTCGAACCTGAAAAGAGATCGGAATTACTGATAAATTCCTTTAAAGCGGATGAGAAGAAACCCGATGCATCGAATCTCCCGGGTCTTAAAATGAAGACTATCCCAATATTCGCAAAAACCGGAGGCAGGGAGGCTCTTGCTGTGGTTCTGAAAGAATTCGAAAGCGGAAATTCAGAAATACGTGATGTCTGTTTCACAGCCCTTACCTCCTGGCGCGATTATACCGCCTCTTCAGCATTGTATGAGATATGCGCGTCGGGTAATAAAACTTTTGAAGAACAGGCCTTCAGAGGATATGTAAGACAGATAAGGTCTGCATCATTACCCGATGACCAGAAGCTGCTTCTGTATCGCAAAATAATGCCATTTGCTTTAAGCCCTGATCGCAAAAATGAGATTCTTAATGAGATTGGGAAACTTAAAACATACCAGTCGCTTTGCTTTATATCAAATTACCTTGATGATCCTGCAACATCAGCCGCAGCAGCAAAAGCAGCAATGTACATCGCACTTCCTTCTGTCAGTACAAAAGAGGGCATATATGGAACTATCGTAAGGGAGATACTTACAAAGGCTGTTCCAGGGCTTACAGGTCCGGAGAGTGAGTATGATAAGACTATGGTAAACAAGTACCTGGCAGAAATGCCCCTTGATGAAGGATATAAACCGATGTTTAACGGTAAAGATCTTTCAGGGTGGCAGGGACTTGTTGAAAATCCCATAGCCCGGTCAAAAATGAGGAAGGCTACACTGGAGCGCATACAGGCGGAAGCAGATGTTATGGTACCCGCCAACTGGAGCGTCAGGGATGGTTGTATCTGGTTCAATGGTAAAGGAAATAATCTGTGCTCTGTTGTGGAATATGGTGATTTTGAAATGCTTGTTGACTGGAAGATATCCAAAGGAGGAGACAGTGGAATCTACCTGAGAGGGACACCTCAGGTCCAGATCTGGGATACCTCAAGAGTTGATGCCGGAGCTCAGGTGGGCTCAGGCGGATTATATAACAATCAGAAGAACCCTTCCAAACCGCTGAAGGTTGCAGATAATCCGGTCGGGGAATGGAATACGTTCAGGATCATCATGATAGGTGAGAAAGTGTCAGTCTGGCTCAACGGTGAACTGGTTGTCGATAATGTGACCATGGAAAACTACTGGGACCGGAAGATTCCTATTTTCCCGAAAGGTCCCATCGAACTGCAGGCTCATGGTACTGACCTGGCTTTCAGGGATATATATGTAAGGGAAGTATATGAGAAAGAGTTTTAATTCACTTATAATTAAGGATATATCACAAATATGAAATACTTTCCTGTTCATCTGGTTTCGATCCTTTTTCTCATTTCATGCACCGGTGTAAAACCACCCGAACCTTTCGGCCCTTTACCATCTGAACGGCAACTTGCCTGGCATGAGCTGGAGTATTATATGTTCGTGCATTTTACTGTTAATACTTTCACAGATAAAGAATGGGGGTATGGCGATGAGGAAGAATCGATTTTCAATCCTTCAGAGATTGATTGTCGTCAATGGGCTCAGGTTGCCAGTGATGCAGGGATGAAAGGAATTATAATAACTGCAAAGCATCATGATGGATTTTGCCTCTGGCCATCACAATTTACTGAACACTCAGTTAAGAACTCACCATGGAAAGAGGGTATAGGCGATGTATTAAAAGAACTCAGGGAAGCCTGTGATGAGTATGGACTTAAGTTTGGGGTTTACCTTTCACCATGGGACAGAAACAGCTCAGTATATGGCACACCTGAGTATCTGACGTACTATCGTAACCAGCTTCGTGAACTCCTGACAAATTACGGAGATGTTTTTGAAGTGTGGTTCGATGGCGCTAACGGAGGCGATGGTTATTATGGCGGAGCGAGGGAAACTAGGCGGATTGACAACAGAACTTATTATGGCTGGCCAAATACTCATATAATAGTAAGAGAGTTGCAACCTATGGCAGTTATGTTCAGCGACGCAGGTCCGGATATACGCTGGGTAGGCAATGAGAGAGGAATGGGAAGTCTTACGAACTGGTGCCTCCTCAAAAAAGATGAAATGTACCCTGGCGGTGATTTTGCCAAAATACTTGGTGCCGGCCATGAAGATGGCAACCACTGGGTCCCTGCAGAAGTAGATGTCTCAATAAGGAGGGGATGGTTTTATCATCAGAGTCAGGATTCAATGGTCAGGTCGCCTGAGAACCTG
>JAZDMU010000024.1:0-34776 GCA_043800695.1 Bacteroidota bacterium | reverse complement strand
TTATGAAAGAATTAAAGATATATAACTTATTGAAACAATTCAATTAAGGTTGAACAGCTAGTCTGAAGTATAGCATTACATTCAGAAAAAAAAGGCTGCAGTATTTGATTAACTGCAACCTTTATATTTAATCCGGTCCCTGATTAAACGAGGATCTTTGTTGTGAGGTTGGTAATGCTTTTTTCTATGTCAGCGAAAATTGTATTATCACGGCTATCATCCTGCTCAACTATCATGTACTTCATACCCGCGATATCTTTTGCAGCGATAATTTCTTTGAAATTAATGACACCCTCTCCCACCGGAGCTATATCGGTCTTGATAACTTCATAGAAAGGAGCTTCATTCGTGTACGCATCTTTCAGGTGGAAAAGCTGGAACCTGCCCGGATATTTATTAAACAAATCAACAGGGTTCTGGCCTGCCTTTGTTGCCCAGAACATATCAAGCTCCATGGTAACGAGGTCCTTATCGAGTTCTGCAAGCATCACATCAAAATAGGGTACCTTGCCTTCAACAGTTGCGAACTCGAAGTTGTGGTTATGGTATCCGAACTGGATGCCTGATTCCTTCATCACCTTTCCTATCTCGTTCCAGTTGGCGGCCATGCGCTGGTACGTGGCTATCGAGTCGCGCATCTCTTCAACTATCCATGGCTGCAGGCAGTACTTTACTCCGATCTTTGCATGATCCTCAGCCATGTTCTTTGCATTCTCGAGTGTGACTCCGGCGCCTTCAACCTGAGTATGGCTTGCTATAATATCCATCCCGAGGTCGTTAACCATCTTTCTGAATTCGTCAGGTGCAAACCCGTAAAATTTCCTGGTCTCCATGTTATAATCAGCCAGCTCAACGAATTTGTAACCCAAAGCTGATACTTTCTTCAATGAACCCGGGACATCCGCAGTCATAGCATCACGGATTGTATAAAGTTGAAGGCCGATATCAGGTACCTTCTTACCGCAAGAATAGTGTGATAATACCACTAATCCCAAAGCGCCTGTTGCAGACACTTTCAGGAAATCACGCCTGGTTTGGTTTTTCTTCATCGTTATATCTGTTTAGAGTTAGTTTAATATAAAATCATGCTCGATTCAGGATTTAAAAATAATACAATAAGTCCATATTCAGATGCTGTGATTGAATTTCTTTTCAATATTTTTATGATCGGGTAAACATGGAAGAGAGAAAAGTCAATGATAGAAAGATAGTGATCACGGCTGACGGGTCGCATACCATTTATGTACCCGGGATGGATGAGCATTATCACTCGGTAACCGGTGCAATGCAGGAATCAGCCCATATCTATATCAGAAACGGATTTGATTTCTGCAAAGACGATCCGCTTTTTATTTTTGAAGCCGGGTTCGGCACAGGACTCAACGCCCTGCTAACTGCAATAAGGAGCCTTCATGGCAGCAGGAAGGTCGTTTACACATCTGTTGAAAAATATCCTCTGGAAGAATCTGTCATCAAATCGCTTAATTATGAGCTTTTTACAGGCAAAGAGGGCAAACAGCTGTTCAGCCTGATACATGATTGCGAATGGGGCCGAATGACAGAAATATGCAGGAATTTCTCGATTCTGAAATTACATGCCGACCTTATAACAGATGAGATTCACGGGTCTTATAACCTGATATACTTTGATGCATTCGGTCCGGATAAACAGCCTGAAATCTGGACCTCGGATATATTCAGAAAAATATCGGAAATCACCTCTTCAAAGGGGGTTTTCATTACTTACTCTTCAAAGGGTGATGTTAAAAGAAACCTGAGGTATTTTGGTTTTGAAGTGACCCTTCTGCCGGGTCCCCCGGGAAAGAGGCACATCATCAGGGCAGTGAAAATTTAAAATTGTTAACAAAGGCTTTTTTACATGGCTCAAAGTATTAACTTTGCCAAAATTCTAATTAAAAATATTCATTATGAAAATCAAGAGATTAATAGTTCTCTCACTGGCAATGGTCGTGATTCTTGGCTCATGTTCGAAAAGCGCAGTCAAATCGGTTAAGATGAAAAGCGATACGGATTCACTGGCTTATGCACTGGGCACAATATATTACAATGGACTTATGGCCGACAGCATCGATCTGAATCCTCTGCTGATAGCAAAAGCCTTCCTTGACTGTAAGGAAGGGAAGGCAGTGATGACGGAAGAGAGCGCCCAAAGCTACATAATGGTCTTCGTAAATGCACGTGAACATGCAAAGGAAGAAAAACAGGCAGAAGCCAACAAGGAACTATATAAGGATTATGCTGCTGAAAATGAAGCATTTCTCGCAAGAAACAAAGAAAGGGCAGAAGTTACAACGACTTCAAGCGGCCTGCAGTATGAAGTGATTAAAATGGGGAACGGTCCTAAACCCACAACTGAAAATGTCGTTAAAGTACACTATACGGGAACTCTGATTGACGGGACTGAATTCGATTCATCGGTAACCAGGGGTGAACCGGCTGTATTCCCGCTCTCCGGAGTGATCGCCGGATGGACCGAAGCGCTCCAGCTTATGCCCGTTGGCTCAAAATTCAGGATATACCTGCCGCAGAGCATAGGATACGGTGACCAACAGGCAGGCGAGCAGATCAAACCATATTCCACTCTGATCTTTGATGTAGAGCTTCTTGAAATAGTTGAATAAATGAGAAAAGCTGAGATACATACTGCAAAAGGTGTTATGAAGGTGGACTTTTATGAGAAGGATGCCCCGGATACCGTTGAAAACTTTGTATCCCTGGCACAAAAAGGTTTTTATGACGGCCTTGCCTTTCACCGGGTTATTCCGGACTTCGTGATCCAGGGTGGATGTCCCTTCTCCAAGGATATCAATGATCACAGGACAGGTACGGGCGGCCCCGGCTATAAGATCAAATGTGAGCTCACCGGAGGAAACCAGTACCACGACCGCGGAGTTCTCTCAATGGCTCATGCCGGAAAAGACACCGGAGGTTCCCAGTTCTTTATCTGTCACAGCAGGACAAACACAAAGCACCTGGACAGGCAGCACACATGCTTCGGGAAAGTGTATGATGGCCTTGATGTGATCGATATGATCCGCCAGGGCGACAGGATAGAGAAGATAATCATTAATGAAGAATAAGTCATATGGCATTTGAAACTACAGGCAGGATCATCGACATATCTCCTGTCAACCAGGTAAGCGACAAATTCAGGAAACGTGAGTTTGTTGTTGAAAAGAAGGAAACCGGAGGTTCAGCAGTGTTCGTCGACTTTATTAAATTCCAGCTCACACAGGACAAATGTGAACTCATTAACGAATCATTTCTTAACGAAGATGTCAGGATATGGTTCAACCTGAGAGGTAACAAATGGGAAAGGGACGGAAAGGTTAACTATTTCACCAACCTGGATGTATGGAAGATTGAGAAATTATCACCGGCCGGCAGGGACCAGAATGCACCATCAGATGTCACACTCGAGGATCTGCCCCCCGAAAACGATGAACTGAGCGATCTTCCATTCTGAACTGAGAATTTTTATGAATCCGCTTCTCCGCGACTGGGACACACCTTATCAGACTCCACCCTTCCAGTTAATTGAGACTGCTCATTTCAAACCTGCTGTTGAGGAGGCCATAAAATCGGCAGCAGAAGAAATCAAGGCAATAGCAGAAAACAGGGAGCCTGCGGATTTCGAAAATACTATTGCCGCGCTTGACAGATCGGGCAACAGGCTGGGAGATGTCACAGCTCTCCTCTTCAATCTGAACAGCGCCGAGACCAGCAGCAGCCTCCAGGAGGTCGCCAGGGATGTTTCCCCCCTCCTCGCCCGCTTCTCGAACGACATAACCCTAAACAGGAAGCTCTTTAAAAGGGTCAAACAGATCTATGAATCAAGGGAAAAGTCAGGTCTTACCACGGAACAAAAGATGCTGGTTGAGAAAAATTACAGGAATTTTATTCTCGGTGGTGCTGGCCTTGATGAAAAGAAGAAAAAACGGTTCAGGGAGATTTCAGAGGAACTATCAAGACTCTCAATGAAGTTTGAAGAGAATATTCTGAAAGACACCAACTCATTCGAGCTTCATATAACCGACAGAAACGAACTTGCAGGGTTACCTGAAGGTTCGATGGAAATGGCTTCAATGGAAGCGTCGAACAGGAATAAGGATGGATGGGTCTTCACCCTGCAGTCCCCGAGCTATATCCCTTTCATGCAATACTGTGACAACAAGGTTCTCAGGGAGAGAATGTTCAAAGCCTGGTCATCGAGGGCGTTCCATTGTGATAAGAACGATAACAGGACACTAGTAAAAGAAATTGTAAACCTGAGGCTTGAATTATCCAATATACTGGGATTCAGTAATTTTGCAGAACTGACCCTTGGCGACCGGATGGCTGACACTACAGTCAAAGTCAAAACTTTTCTGAAGGAATTGCATACAGCTTCCAGCCCCGCTGCACACAGGGATTTTCAAAATATCAGGAATTTTGCCTTTGAGAACGGGCATACCGGAAAGCTTGAAAGGTGGGATTGGGCTTATCATTCCGAGAAGCTCAGAAAATCAGAATTTGACATTGACGACGAAGTCCTGAAACCATATTTTGTCCTTGAAAACGCCGAGAAAGCAATTTTCAGTCTTGCCGCTACATTATACGGCATACGGTTCATAAAAAAAGATTCAATTCCGGTTTACAATAAAGAGGTAAAAGTGTGGGAAGTGCTTGATGCTGACAATGCTTTCCTGGCAATTCTGTATGTCGACTATTTCCCCCGCGCAGGAAAGAACAGCGGCGCATGGATGACAGCTTACCGCGAACAGCGAAAAGAAGACGGGAAAGATACAAGGCCGCTGATCTCGATCGTTTCAAATTTTACGAGGCCCACTGATACAAAGCCTTCGCTTCTTACATTCAATGAAGTAACAACATTCCTTCATGAATTCGGGCATGCCCTTCACGGGATGCTTACAAGGTGCACGTATGAAACTCTTTCAGGCACCAGCGTGGCCAGGGACTTCGTCGAACTTCCTTCGCAGTTCATGGAAAACTATGCATACGAAAAAGAGTGGTTGTCAGCATGGGCCGTTCATTATCAGACAGGTGAGAGGATACCCGGCCATATCATCGAAAAGATAAAGGAATCCTCCACTTTCAATGAGGGATATGCCTGCAACAGGCAGCTCGGGTTCGGATTTCTCGACATGGCATGGCACACTGTTACTGCTCCTGTCCCGGATGATATTGTTCCTTTTGAGTCTGCAGCAATGAAGGATACTGAGCTTTTCCCTGCCGTGGAAGGTACCAGTACGAGTTCTTCTTTTGCCCATATCTTCGGAGGAGGTTATGCTGCAGGGTATTACGGATACAAATGGGCGGAAGTGCTCGATGCAGATGCGTTTTACCATTTCAGGGAAAAAGGAATCTTCAATTCTGAAGTTGCTGCTTCATTCAGAAGGAACATCCTTGAAAAGGGAGGAACCGATAAGCCGATGAATCTGTATAGAGGCTTCAGAGGACAGGAACCAACAATACATGCGTTTCTTGAAAGAAGCGGATTAAAAAACCCCCCAAGCGCCCTTGAGGAGACAAACCCCCCAAGCCCCCCCAGGGGGGGTTAAAACCGAAAAATCCCCTCCTTGGAGGGGTTTGGGGTGGGTAAGTTAAGAGCAAATAAGAAGATATGGGTTTATGCGGGATGGGGGGCAGATCTAATTCAGCGGCAACAATGAGAAACAGGATTAAAACTCATATCTTTATTCATTGAAAATACGCTTACAATATGTAATTTATTATATTTCAATGCATTAACATCAATTTAATGATTCTTTTCTTTAAGAGTTCAGGTGAAACAATCTTTGCAGTTGGAGTTAAAACCAAACTGCAGAAAAAAGATATTGACAAGCTTGAATGGCTTTTCGGTGAAGCTGAAGAACTGGAAAAAGAAAAGCTGGCAGGCACTTTCACCGGTCCACGGAAGGAAATGATAACGCCGTGGAGCACCAACGCCGTGGAGATCACCCAGACAATGGGTATAAAAGGCATAAGCAGGATAGAGGAATTCCATCCTTCCGGAAAGAAACCATATTGGGATCCGATGCTGCAGTCCCGTTACAAAGGCCTCGACCAGCACATTTTTACGATCGACAAGCTGCCGGAACCTGTAAAGCTGATCGATGACATCGATGAGTACAATGAAAAGGAAGGACTCGCTCTGAGCTCTGAGGAGGTTGAATACCTGAAAAACCTGAGCGGGAAAATGGGCAGGAGGCTCACTGACAGCGAGATATTCGGATTTTCACAGGTCAACTCCGAACACTGCCGCCATAAGATCTTCAACGGCACATTCATAATCGACGGCAAGGAAAAGGAGATTTCCCTGTTCCAGCTGATCGAGCTCACCACAAAGATCAATAACAATAAAGTCGTATCGGCTTACAAGGATAATTGTGCATTCCTGAGCGGACCTGTTGTGGAACAGTTTGCCCCGGCAACACAGGATAAAGCAGATTATTTCAGAATAACAGATTTTGAATCAGTTCTATCGCTTAAAGCCGAAACACATAATTTTCCAACCACTGTTGAGCCATTCAACGGCGCTTCAACAGGTACGGGAGGTGAGATAAGGGACAGGATAGCAGGCGGCAAGGGAGCTTTCCCGATAGCCGGCACAGCCGTTTACATGACTTCCTACCCGCGTCCGGATGGCGGCCGCAAATGGGAGAAGAAAACAAAAGAGAGGCCATGGCTCTACCAGACACCTGAAGATATCCTTATCAAAGCATCAAACGGGGCAAGTGATTTCGGGAACAAATTCGGACAGCCTCTCATTTGCGGATCCCTGTTTACGTTTGAACATTTTGAAAACCTTAAGAAGTATGGCTATGACAAGGTGGTAATGCTTGCCGGCGGAATAGGCATAGGGAAAAGAACAGATAGTGAGAAAGATATCCCCGGGAAGGGAGATATAATTGTACTGCTCGGAGGAGATAACTACAGAATAGGCATGGGAGGAGGAGCTGTCTCTTCTGTTGAAACAGGGAAATACCACAGTTCAATTGAGCTCAATGCTGTCCAGAGGGCAAATCCCGAAATGCAGAAACGGGTATACAATGCTATAAGGGCTCTCGGCGAATCAGGCAAAAACCCTGTTATATCAATTCATGATCATGGGGCAGGCGGACATCTTAACTGCCTCTCTGAGCTGGTGGAAATGGCAGGAGGCAGCATAGATCTCAGCAAGCTTCCGGTTGGCGATCCTACCCTTTCAGCCAGAGAGATAATAAGCAATGAATCCCAGGAGCGGATGGGCCTCGTCATAAACAGGGCTTCAATGGATACCCTTAGAAAGATAGCAGAGAGAGAAAGGGCTCCGCTCTATTTCATCGGGGAAGTAACTGGTGACGATCAATTCACTTTTATAAACCCTGTCACCGGAGAAAAACCCATTGATATAAAGCTTGAATCTCTACTTGGGAAACCTCCGAAAACTGTCATGACTGATATAACGGATAAAAGAGTGCCAGGGAAGCTCAAATATAAAACTGAGAGAATCTATGAATATACCGGTCTGGTAATGCAGATCGAGGAGGTTGCCTGCAAGGACTGGCTTACGAATAAAGTTGACAGGTCGGTGACCGGAAGGATCGCGAAACAGCAGTGTGCCGGGGAGCTGCAGCTTCCTCTCAATGATCTTGGCGCAATAGCTCTTGATTACAGGGGAAGGTCAGGGATGGCCACCTCGATCGGGCATGCACCCGCGGCCGGGCTCGTTGATGCAGAGGCAGGCTCGTTGCTGTCAATTGCTGAAGCACTTACAAACATTATCTGGGCGCCTCTCACTTACGGTCTCAGTGGCGTCTCTCTCTCCGCCAACTGGACCTGGCCCTGCCGTAATCCCGGCGAGGATTCAAGGCTGTACAGCGCTGTCATGGCAGCAAGCGATTTTGCAATCAGTCTTGGTATTAATATTCCGACAGGTAAAGACAGCCTTTCGATGACTCAGAAATACCGCGACCAGGTAGTTTTGTCGCCGGGGACTGTTATTATCTCTGCTACGGGTGAAGTGAAAGATGTGCGGAAAATAGTGGAGCCTGTCCTGGTCAATGACCCTTATACAAGCATCATATACATTGACATGAGCCGTGATTCATTCAAGCCCGGAGGGAGCAGTTTTGCACAAGTGCTGAACAGCCTGGGCGATGAAGTTCCTTCTGTTACGGATCCAGGTTATTTTGCTGAAGTATTTGAGACTGTCCAGGGATTGATATCAAAGAATAAGATCCTTGCAGGCCATGATATTTCGGCAGGGGGTATGCTGACAACACTTCTTGAAATGTGCTTCTCAAATTCCGGGGGAGGATTATCAGTCAGCCTGACCGCCCTGAATGAAGAAGATTCCGTAAAGGTCTTTTTCAGCCAGAATCCCGGAATAATCATCCAGGTTAAGGATGAGGATGAAGTGTCAGAGATTCTTATAGATAACGGCATCTCCTATTACTCGATCGGGCATCCGGTTGCTGAGAGATCACTTTTTGTAACCAACGGAAGCGAAAAATACGAGTTTGACATTGATGAACTGAGGGATAAGTGGTTCAGGACATCCTACCTGTTCGACCGCAGGCAGTCAGGCAACGATCTTGCAATGGAAAGATACGTAAGCTATAAACACAACAGCCTTAACATTGATCATGGCAGTTTCGCGGGTACTTTCAGCTCGCTGGGAATATCGCCCGACAGGAGAAAGAAGAGCGGAGTCAGGGCGGCAATAATAAGGGAGAAAGGCGTCAACGGTGACCGGGAGATGGCTTATGCCCTTTATCTTGCAGGCTTTGATGTGAAGGATGTTCATATGACCGACCTTATATCCGGAAGAGAAGACCTCACCGACATCAGCATGATAGTTTTCGTAGGGGGATTTTCAAATTCCGATGTTCTTGGTTCGGCGAAAGGGTGGGCAGGCGCTTTCAGGTATAACCGGAAGGCAAAGAGCGCCCTTGAAAGATTCTACAGGCGTAATGACACCCTTACTCTCGGAATATGCAACGGATGCCAGCTGATGGCTGAGCTCGGTCTCATATACCCTGATCACCTTAAGATGCCAAAACTGCTGGTAAACAAATCGGGAAAATTAGAATCGTCTTTCCTGGGAGTAAGGATCCTGCCAAACAGATCAGTAATGCTCGGAAACATGGCAGGCATGGAGCTCGGGATATGGGTGGCCCACGGAGAGGGACAGTTCTCTCTCCCCTATCCTGAAAAAAAATACCATATACCGGTTAAGTTCTCGGGGCATTCATATCCGGCCAACCCAAATGGTTCGGATCATGATGTTGCCGGATTATGCTCTGATGACGGACGCCACCTGGTGATGATGCCCCACCTCGAAAGAGCTTTTCTTCCGTGGCAATGCGGTTTTTATCCTGCTGAAAGAAAGAACAATGAAGTAACGCCCTGGATCCAGGCATTTGTAAACGCCAAAAAATGGATAGAGTCAGCGGGTGACAACAGGTGTAAATGAAACGGATATAAGCCTTGTTATATCTTCCGCAGAGGTTCCTGCAGCATTATATTCTTTCGGCATTATCATTTCGCTTGTGACCTGGACATAAAACTGACCCGTATCCTGAAGGTAAAGCGAGCCGATAAATGAATCTGCCCTGAAATAAGGGGCAGGAACATCAGAAGAATTCATTACTATCTTGTCACATCCCGGCCGGGCCTGGATCATTTTATCCTGTATATTCACCATCACGGGATTTTTGTATTTAAGATCGGTAGTGTCGAGTGTAGCGCTTGTTATCCAGACATTATAACGTCCTGATTTTGAGACAACAACGTTCCATTCTGCAGTATTGTCCACCCGGTCTTCCGCATCTGCATAGAAATCGGCATTGTCAAGTTTAAGGGAAATTGTTCCATCATCGTGCTGTAGTATCTTCTCAACGACAGATGAGGTTTCCGCTGTTATATTGTTACATGAATAAAGGAGGCTGATACCTGCAATTACCGTCAGTATAAATAGATTTCTTTTCATTCCTGTTTATTCCGGTTGTTTTTCTTCGTTATGCTGCTTAATAAACGCAGCAAAAATTATTCCATTGTTTTCAATCCGGATGAATCCGCAAAATAAAATCAAATAATCCGGAATTAAAAGATTAAATATCATGCAGGGTTTTTTTCTTTCAGAACACCTTCTGATGTTCCCTGACCCGGATCAGCGGATCATTTAAGTTTTTTTTTGAGACAGGAGGAACAATTGCCTCTGCAACTATCTCAGCTATATCGGCCACATGAGTTGCGGTTGCCGGAGCCAGGGTTTTCTTGCAGAGAGGACAGGACGTTACCAGAATATCAGGGTTCCCCCTGGTAAGTTCAGTTACGGTATCCCTTGCTATCTTATTTTTGTCGTGATAACCTATCTTCATATTGCCGAGGCTCCCGCCGCAGCACAATGAATTCTCATTCTCAAAATTTGTTTCCTGAAGGCGGGCAACATGACTCAGAACATCTTTTGGCTCATCATAAACTCCTGAGCCTCTTCCAAGGTCGCAGGGAGTATGGTAGGCTACTTTTTTACGCAGGAAATTAAGCTTCAGGGAGCCGTCATCAATAAGCATTTTTATATATTGAGAGTGATGAAGCACCTCTACATCAAGGTAATAGCTTTCCCTGAAAACCTTATAGCAAATTGGGCATGAGGTTACAAGGGTGTGAGCTCCCGACTTCCAGATCATCTGTGAATTGAAATTGATCAGCTCCCTTGCCTCTCTGTCCTGTCCAGCCAGCATCAGGGGCCTGCCGCAGCATACTCCGCCGCTGCTGTCGAGGAAATTGTAATTTACACCTGCGGCATCAAGGATCTTCACCATTGATTTTTTAATACCAGGAGTAAGATGCGTCATACAGCCTGCAAAGTATATAACATCAGCTTTTGCAGGTTCTTCCCAGGGCAGAAATGGGTATGAAGGTTTACCGTTAGCCTTTGCCGGTGCTAAGCCAGGCCTGTCAGGCAGATATTTTTTCCAGATTGTCGTTTTCACATGCTCTGTCTCCCCTGCCCTTCTCCTTAACATCCTGATCGGAGTAAGCTCTATCCCGACCGGGCATTTGAAGTCGCACCTTCCGCACATAAGGCAGTTGAAAGCTATGTCGCTTACATTTTCATTGTTACGGATACCTTTCAGAAGGTATGCCCCCTGTATGCTGGTTATTCCTGCAGAGAAATTCAGCTGGCATGCATCAATGCACATCCCGCATGAAGAACAAGAGTATGTCTGCATTTCGGTGAATGCCCCCGACTGATCGCCGGTTGAAATGCCTGAGTTCCGGGCAAAGATCAGGAAAAGTTCCGTGGGTATATGCATATATCGTGTCAGCGGTAGCAGTATAAAAAATGCTCCCAATGAAAGGGAATATAACCACCAGAACGGATATGCCATCTGCTGTGCAGGAAGGAATGATGCCAGCACCGAACCAAGTGATCCCGTGAGGAAGCTTCCTGTTCCGTATGCACCGCTGGTAAAGCTTTCTGCAAGAAGACGGCTTGGAAAAATAAGCCACAGCGAGGTAAGCGCTATCTTGTCAAGCGGCTTTAGTTTAGTTGTCTTTTTCATTCCGACCACCCCTGACGCGAACCTCTTTATGACAGCGAGCAAGAGGCCGGAAAGTATGAAGGCAAGGATGAGATCCATCCAGAATGCATACGCGGCTTCAAATCCATACCTGCCATGATCGGGATTGAAGAACTTGAAGAATATGGACTTGTAGGGAGGATTCAGATGTTTTTCACCAAAAAAGTCAGCCTCAATGGTTCCGAAAAGGATCAGCAGGAACCATCCGAAAGCCAGACTCATATGCATGTAGCCCAGCCTGAAATTCGATTTAAGTATCTTCCGATGGATCAGGCTCTCCATGAAAATCTCCTTTATGCTCTGTCCGAATGCCTTCCCGAAGAATCCGCGTTGAAGCCTGAGCTTGTCCGGCCGCGAGAGATCGCTGAACCAGCGCACGCTCCTGACCACTGCATAGATCAGAATGAAATAGAGGCCGATATTGAATGGTATGACAAACGGATCAAACTGCATTCTTCACATTTTTTTGAAAAGCCTCCCTGGCAAGAGTTACGACATTCCTGGTGTTAACGCCACGCGGACAAACAAGTATGCATTTGCCGCAAAGCATGCATTTCTTTATATTTTCGCGGACAAGATCATTTTCACCTCGTTTGAGAAGTATCTGTAATTCCCTGAGGCTGAACCGGGTAAAATTACCAGTAGTACATGTGGCTGAGCAGCAGCCGCATTCTATACATAACCTGAAGCTTGGCTCGCGGCTATCAATATATTCAGCGATGCTCCTGTCGTTCGCATCGTAGTCGATATGCCGCTCCTTCAATATGGTGAATCCGAATTTATCCATATCACATGCTTCCGTTTCTCAGGTAATCAATGACATCTGCTGCTGCAGCACGGGCATGGGATATTGTTTCGGTAATATTCATGGGTGCAGTGCATGATCCGGCATAGAAAATGCCTTTTAGATTACTTTTATTGCTTCCGAAGTGATGGTCGGCAGGTGCGAAGAACCTGTTTTCACCTGTTGCAATTCCTGACGACCGGGCTATCTCCGCTCCGCTTTGCGACATTTCCATTCCGGCCATTAGAACCAGCATATCAAGCTCCATTCTGAGGGGTCTTCCCGCAAGCGTATCTTCAACCTTTATAACAAGCCTGTTGTTAATATTTTCTGAAATTTCTGACACCTTGCCGCGTATGTAGTTTATGCCATATTTTTCCTGTGACTCCCGATAAAGCTCCTCATACAGCGCCCCTCCCATTCTCATGTCCATATAAAAGCAGAACACCCTGGCATCAGGATTGTGCTTTTTGATCTCCATTGCCTGCTTCACTGCTGTTACACAGCAAAGCTTTGAACAATATACATTACCAACTTTTTCATCGCGTGAGCCTACGCAATGGACCAACCCTACCTTTTCAGGGATTTTTCCGTCAGCTCTCTTTACTTCGCCTTTGCGGAACATAGCTTCAAGGTCGGCAGAAGTGATTACATTATCATAGATCCCGTAGCCATACTCTTCTTTTCTTTCGCTCCTGAAAAGATCGAATCCTGTTGCCATGACTACAGCGTCGGCATATATCTCATCCCCGTCTGTTGTATTGACAATCAGGGCATTATGGTCCTTTACAATTTTATTTACGCTTTTTCCTGAAAGAAGTGTCACGTTTTCGTGATCAATCTGTTTTTCAAGGTAGCGGATGACTTCAATGCTGTCGCGCCGGTCAGGGAAGAGATGGTACCAGTTGTTCACATGTCCGCCTGTTGATGACTCCTTTTCGATAAGCGTGACGCTGAAGCCGGCTTTTGCCAGCTGTCCGGCACTCTCCATGCCTGCCGAACCTCCTCCGACCACAACTACCTTCCCGCTCATATCAGGCGTTTATCAGCTTTTCAGGTACAGGCATCTGCCTGCCGTCTTTAGTTTTAAATTTATCATCAGGATTGAATTCCACACCCATTTTTCTCATCAGCGGTTCCGACTGTACCATATGAAACTGCAGTCCGAGATCCCATGGATTGTATCCCATAACCAGTCCTGCCAGCTCTTCGTATGTCAGGACGGGGATCGATTCACCATTATCTCCATAGACGGTTCCTTCCATCTCCTTCATCGTATACTGCCACTTGTCCATGAACATGTTGCAGCCCGGACAGTTGGTCAGAACAAAATCAGGTTTAAAAGGCTTCATTGATTCAAACTTCTTGACCGAATTTGAAAGCGAGTATCCCCTGTTTGCCTGAACGAGGTACTGTCTGAAACCGAAACCGCAGCAGTGCCTTCTCTCGGGATAATCAACAACATTTCCTCCCCATGCATCAATCATGCCTCCGAGCACATTGGGAAATTCGGCACCACCGACACCATATTTCGGGAACATCTTTGAATAGTGGCATCCGATATGTTCCACAACATTCAGCAGCTCACCAGTTTGTTTGTTCACCAGAGGATATTTTATCTTTCCGGTTATTTCGTTCCTGAATTTGTAAATTATGTCGCTGGTATGAGCCATCGACTCGGGAATGTCAAATTCGCGCTTTGTGGCCTTATAGAGGTATTCCCTTGTTTTCTCAAGCTCTTCCGGGAAATGCTTCCATGTCTCAATGATCTCGGTATATATGCCAAATGATGTCACGCATGAAATGGCTATGTTCTTATATCCGTTTTCCTTCATAAGCGCAAAATGCCTGGCTACCACAGTCATAATGGTATCCAGCGGGACAACATCGCCGTGATATCCGATACCGGTACATGTTGTATGTGAAGGGTTCTCAAAGACATCCTTGCCCAGAATGTTCCTCATAAAATGCAGGAAGAACTGCTCTGAACCCGGGAAGAAACTCTGCCTTATACACGATCGTACATAGAAAAAATGGTCATCGGCAATCTCTTTCTGGTAGTCAGCCCATATCCTTTTTTTGCCTTCTGTCTTCATTTAGTTTAATTAACTTTCTTAAATGTGATGTTTCTTGTTATTGGCAGTGAATACCTCAATAAAATATTCGTTATCAAGGCCTTCCTTCTTAAACTCAAGTCCCATCTCAGCCGCTTTCTGTTTTGAATGCCGTTCAATGTTCTCAAAGAATTCTGTTCCGCCGGTCACTTCAAAGATATTTCTGAGTTCTTCTCTGGCATCTTCAGGTATCCTTCTTAACGGTCCGGCTCCAAGCTCATTCACCTGTCCGCCTAACCTTTCATAGACTTCCTTCGTATTTTCCAGGATGTATTCCCAGATGGGACCCTGCTCCCTGTGCATTTCAGGACTTACCGCATAGGAAGCAACACAATACCCATACTTAAAGATATTTTCGCCTACAGTTCTCTTAATTGCAAATTGCTGACGTCCCTTTTCAGATTCGGTGAAGAACCCAAGCTTCTGCGACAGTGTTCTGAGTGCCATTACTACCAGGGCAGGAGTATTGCCTCTCGGGCATCTTGTCTTGCACGACATGCATTCGCCGCAATACCATATCGTCTCTGACTTAAGAAGGTTCTCGATCTCCTCATCGTTCTCCCCCTGTACAAGATCAACTATTTTTCTTGGATCGTAGTTGTAGAATCCGGCAGCCGGACAGATAGCTGTGCAGACGCCGCAGTTCATGCAGGCATTGAGTCCTTCCCTGAACCTTACGTCCTCCATCAGCATTTCGTAGTATCTGGCCATTTTTGAGTATCAGGATTGTATTGTTAATTTAATAACAACAAAAGTACTTATACCCCCATGAACAGGTAAGACCATTAAAACTTATTTTGGGTGTGGTATTTATACTTATAAAGGCGCAACGGCGTAATGGCGTAAAGGTATAATGGTATAGTGGTGTGAAAGTACAATTGCACGATTGCACAATTGCATGATTATTTCAACTTCGTTTTGATATCAATCAGTTTTGTGATCGTTTCAACATCAGAAGGGCTGGTTACTTTAGTTGTTATTGCTCTGATTTTACCGTAATGTTTACCCTGGATAAAGCCATCCCTGACTGCCTGTGGAAGGTCGCCTGACAGTATTACCGGTTCTGCCTTATCGCCGAAATAGAAAGTAACCCGGAATGACCCGTCCAAAACAGCCAGCCAGAAGATTGTCTTCTTCTTCTGAACCATCTTGAACAGCCACTGTTTTCCGTCGTTGTAATAATTCCAGCTGCCTGATGCATCTTTGTAATTATCAGACAGATACTTCATCATTTTCTGCCAGAGGATCTTTTTGTCACCTATCTTTGAGAAGATCAGTTCTTCAGTAGGTTTGACATTTTTATCAGAAAAGGCGAAAATCTCTTTCTCATCCATATTGCTATCTTTTAAATCCTCTTTAACCGCAGAGAACGCAAAGCTTTAGCGCAAACACCGCAAAGGATATGGACAAATGTAACTTTGCGTACTTTGCCTTTTCTTAGCGTGCTTTGCGGTTATCTATCAGCTATAACTGATTGTGGTTTATTTAATTCCATCAATGCTGTAACACTTCCGTATCGCCAGGTTTTCAGAAGGATCTTTACGAAGAAAAGCAACTGCGATACTATGAAGAGCAGGAATACACCTCCTCCGCTTTCAGGTTTCCACACACCTATTATCGTTGATGCCAGCCAGCTGAAGATCAAAACAATAATCATTATTAACACCATCATCAGGGATGACGGTCCGAAGTGGCTGAACGTTTCGCTGAATCCATATCCCAGGGCTTTGAAGAGAGCCGGCTTCTCAGCTGCGATCAACCATGCCCTTGCATAGTCGGCAACAAGAATGAATATGATCAGTAATCCAAGGAAAATCAAGCCGGTTATTACAGCCACAGTCTGTAAAAAGCCGGGAGTATGATTCTCTGCCTGGGAGATCAGTCCTACCGGCAGACCGATAATTATCAAACCTGATAAAAGGATCATCAGGATAACAAAAAACCAGAGTCCCAGGAAATACCAGAAATATTTCGCCGATGCCCGGAAAAAGCAGGGAACCGATAATATCTGCGACGGGTTGCTGACACTTTTAAAAAGCCCTCCTGCAAAGAATGAATATAGCAATATTCCGAGCATCAGGAATAGAAAAAATCCAGATGAGAGGTATGACACAATGCTGGCAAAATATCTTTCAAGGTCGGAAAGAACATCAACGTTAATTCCGCTTCGCAACAGCTCAGTAACAGTGCTGCTGCCAAAGCCTGTCCTAATAATGCTTTTTGCCGGCAATACAAACAGCGAAACCAGCAGCAGCATAACAAACCATACGATCAGTATTGCTTTCCATGATCTCAAGGCCAGCCGTGCACCTGATCCTAGTGATTTAAGCATCTTCATAAATTCGTAAATTACAGTGTTAAAGCACTTATATAAAATTGCATTAATGAAATCATCTTGTTGGCCAGCCTGCGAATCGGGACACGGTCAGGATCACTGGTCATGGAATTATTAATAAAATCGATATCCATTCTTATCTTGTATTCCGGATCAATTTTCACCCATTCCATTTTACCATGACCTAAGAATATCAGCTCTTTGTAACGGTCCCTGCCATCCCACAACTCCGGTATTTCATCCCCGTTCTCAAAATGAACCAGCACCTCAACAGGAAGCATCACCTCTCCCAGTCGCTGAAGCCTGACAACGGCTTTATAAAGGGAATCCATGTCAACAGAATCTTTTGAAAGAGTATCGGAGCCGCTCTTTTTTTCTGACTTCAGCTTTATATTATCAAATCCGGCAACCTTATAGTCGCAGATACCTGTTCCGTAGAGCGTCTGTTCAAAAAACCAGTTCATGTCGGGTCCGAATTTATCGCCATGAATCCGTGCAACGACCTCATTTACAACATTAATAAAATCCTTACCGGCAGGGTGTTTGAATGCCCACTGCCTGTAATATTCCCTGAATACCTCATTCATGGTCTCCTCTCCGATGATACCCATAAGTGTATAAAGCCACACAGTCACTTTGTTGTACGACATCATGCTGTAGGTTCCGGCAGGATAATTCCAGGAATATTCATCGTTGCTTACAACCTGCCTGTTTGGAGATCTGGCGTAGCTTACTCTTGAGTATGACTTGTCGGCTACCTGAAGGCGCTTGTTATCGAGCAAGCCTGAGTTTTCACCCCAGTAGTGGTCGATTATCCTGGCTTCCCAGAAGGAATTCATCCCTTCATCCATCCAGGGTTCCTCGAATTCATTGGTTGCAAGCATCCCCATGAAATAGGCATGTCCGAATTCATGCACCGTCACCATTTCAGGCAGGTGCATCCATTCAGGCATCCTGTCAGCCGACATTGAAGTAAAAAGCGTTGTATACTCCATCCCCCCTGCTCCTGAACCTATAGCAGGCGGATCAACGAAAGTAAGATGCGGCCAGGGATAAGGTCCGACATTATTTGTAAGGTATTCAAGCGCATTTTTCACAGCAGTAAACTGCCTTTCAACCTGTCTGTTCCTTGCTTCAGGCAGAAGGAGTGTAATATTCACGTGCTCCCATTTGTCAGTATGAACTGCATATCCCGGCCAGGCTGTCCAGGCAAAGTCAACAATATCTTCAGCTCTCAGAGTTAAGGTTTTAAGATTTGTTCCGGCACCAGATTCCTCAATAAGCATGCCCCCCGAGCCAAGGACATATCTCTTTGGCAGAGTGATCTTTACATCATATACACTGTGGTTAGCATAGAATTCCGAGTTGACATGGAACTGGTGGCAGTTCCATCCGCTCTCTGCCCTGTACCTCATCCCTGCAGGTTCGTAAACCCCGAATTTAGGGAACCACTGTGCAACAAAGAAATATTCGCCTGAGAACCCTGTCCTTCTTATACGTGAAGGGAGTTTAGTTTCAAACTCAGCAGAAATAAAAACCGTATCTCCCGGCTTCGCAGGCGAAGGAAGAATTACCTGAAGGACGGTACTGTCTGATGGATTTCCGTCATCAGGGCTGATATACTTCATCAGGGGAATTAAATTGTTTCCTTCCCTGTCAGCCAGTGAATTCAGATTTATCCATCCCACATCACTTTCCTTTATTCCCGGTGATCCGCCTGACTCCTTATAGAGAGTTGAATTCCCGCTTTTGAATGCATTCATGTACATATGAAGCCTTATATCCGGAACACTTTCCCGGGAATTATTTACCCAGAATGCCTCCATCGCCCCTGAAACTGTTTTTGCTGCCGTGTCAAGTTTCACATCAATACTGTAACCTGTGAGCCTGGCACTCAGCGGCACATTGTTGATGACCTGAGAAAGCAGTGTTACGGGAGCAACTAATAAAGCAAGAAAAGGAATTGCCTTTCTGAACATCTGATGCTGGAATTTGATTTATGATGAGATTACTTTTGTTCTTCTTCTTTTGTCAGTGTAAGAGGAACATTACCTTCATAATATACAGCGTTACCGGTCATTTTTGTTTTATCCTCCATTTTAAGGGCCACGCTCACATCGGTACCTTCAACAAAAATGTTGAAGAAAAGTGAATCATTCCTGACGATGACCTTTTCGCCGGGAAACGAATAGCCTGATGTTGTGAACAACATGCTTGCAGTGTAACTGCTGTCAGCATATCCTACGTCAATAGTACCTGCGGTGAAACCCTCGGGAGCATACGGGGCATCGAATTTCCATTTTCCGGCGGGATCATTCTTCCCATTCGCCGATTGGGCAGAAATAGCTGAAATACAGAATATTAAAAGCGCAGAGATTGAAATAATCTTTTTCATAATACTATTAATAAATTAGATAATCAATAAATTATACATAAAGGGATGAAGGTACTTGATTTTTTATTACGATGGTTTATTTCATTGAAAATATACCTTCCTGATAATAATTATCACTTTAGTTTTTTTATGAATTACATTATTTACATTTACGCTGTTAATTAATTAACAATCAAATCCTGACACTAAAACGAGGTTTACCAGTTCCAGATATGACAAACAGAAGGCAATTCATCAAAATTTCAGCGACAGGCGCTGGCGCTCTTATATTGGGCACCGGGGCACTGAAAGCCATGAAATGGATGACCGATCCTGCAAATGCCGGACAGGATATTCTCAACCTTAAGCGAACTCCAACATATTGTGAGGTTTGCTTCTGGAAATGTGCCGGCTGGGTCTACAAGACACCTGATGGCAGAATATGGAAAGTCGTTGGAAATGATGATGACCAGAACTGCAATGGCCGTCTCTGCCCCAGGGGCACCGGAGGCATTGGAATGTACTATGATGAAGACAGGCTGAAAACCCCTTTGATCAGAACAGAAGAGCGGGGTAAACAGGGATTTCGTGAAGCCACATGGGATGAAGCGCTTGGATACGTTGCCGAGAAGATGAAGGAGATAGCTTCAAAACATGGACCCGAGAGCATGGCCCTGTTTGCGCACGGATCTGCAATAAGCTATTTCTCAACCATTTTCAGTGCCTATGGATCAGCAAACATTGCAGAACCTTCATACGCACAATGCCGCGGTCCAAGGGATGAAGCATTTTACCTGACATTCGGTGAAGAGGTCTATTCTCCGGAGATAACAGACATCCGGGACACAAAATGCCTTGTGCTCATCGGATCTCATATTGGCGAAAACATGCATAACAGCCAGGTTCAGGAGATGTCGGATGCGATTGACAAGGGTGCAGCGATAATTACTGTCGATCCTAGATTCTCAACAGCAGCCGGCAAATCAAAATACTGGCTTCCCATCAAGCCTGCCACTGACATTGCCCTCCTTCTGGCCTGGATCCATGAGATAATCTACAATAATAATTATGACAGAAAATATGTTGAAAAATATTGCTCCGGATTTGACCAGCTGAAGGAATATGTAAAGGATTTCACCCCTGAATGGGCATACGGTATAACAACAATCAAACCCGACCTGATAAGGAAAACCGCCAAAGAGATGGCAGATGCCTCCCCCTCCGTTATTGTTCACCCCGGAAGACATGTAACCTGGTATGGTGATGACACGCAAAGAATAAGAGCCATAGCTATTCTTAACGCATTGCTGGGTTCATGGGGGCGCCGCGGAGGGTTCTTCCGTCCGGCAAGATTCGAACTTGCGACACCTCATATACCTGCATATAAGGAACCTTCTAAAACATGGCAGGATGCATTCCCCGGAAAATACAGCGTTGCAGGTCTTGTTCCGACAAATGCCCTGATTGATGCATCAATCCCGGAAAATAATCCGGGATTCCCGGTCAAAGGATGGATTGTTACCGGAACCAATCTTATCTCGACGATTCCAAATACTGCATATACCCTTAAGGCTATCCAGAACCTTGACCTGCTGGTTGCGATAGATACGATGCCGATGGAGATAACAGGCTGGGCAGATGTTGTTCTGCCGGAGTGCACCTATCTCGAACGCTATGATGCCATCAGAACTGGTCCCGGCCGTCGGCCATCCATAGCGCTCAGGGTGCCTGCAGCTGTACCTCTGAATAACACAAAACCAGGCTACTGGATAGCCAGGGGACTTGCTGTAAAGCTGGGACTCGGAAGTTATTTCCCTTATGAGAAACAGGAAGATCTTCTTGACTGGCAGCTCAGAGAAGCCGGCACATCGCTTGAAGAGATGAAGAGGATCGGTGTAAAGAATTTTGACCGGGAAGCTGATGATCTGTATTTTGCCGAAGATGAAGATGTGGAATTTTTCACCGACTCGGGTAAGATAGAACTCTATTCCACCACTCTGGAGAGTGCCGGTTTTGATCCTCTTCCCCGGTACACTCCTCATCCAGAACCGCCTGAAGGTTATTACAGGCTCATTTACGGAAGAGCTCCAATGCACACTTTCAGCCGTACAGCCAACAATCCTCATCTTACAGATCTTATGGATGAGAATACAGTATGGGTCAATCCAAAAGTGGCAAAAGAATGGGGTCTCAATGCAGACCAGTATGTCTGGCTCCGGAACCAGGATGATGTAATTTCGGATTTCTCTGTGAAAGTCAGGGTCACTGAGCGCATCAGATGGGATTCGGTTTATATAGTTCATGGTTTCGGTCACGCGCAGAAGCAGCTGAGAAGATGCTTCGGCAGAGGCGTTAGCGATACACAGCTGATTACCAATGTCCTGATCGACCCTCTTATGGGCGGAACAGGAATGAGATCTAATTTTGTAACATTTGTTACAGAGAAACCAGGAGAGGAGGTGGCATCATGAGATATGCAATGGCTGTTGACACAAGAAAATGCGTCGGTTGCAGCGATTGTGTCGTTGCCTGCCAGACAGAAAATAATGTTCCTATAGGATTTTGCCGTGACTGGGTAGTTGAGGTGAATGATGGCACCTATCCACAACTTGAAACGGAGATCAGATCTGAGAGATGCAATCATTGCGGTAATGCACCGTGCGTCAGATGCTGCCCTACAGGTGCAAGCCATATCGTTGAGGGCGGCATTGTGCTCGTTACTCCGAAAGAGTGTATTGGCTGCGGGGCATGCATTGCTTCATGTCCCTATGACGCTCGCTATCCGCATCCCTCAGGATTCGTCGACAAATGCACTTTCTGCAATCACAGAATCAAAAACGGTATGCGGCCTGCATGTGTGGAGGTCTGTCCGACCAAATGCCTCTACTTTGGCGACCTTGACGATCTGAACAGCGATGTATCGGTGGTTTTGAGAAAGCGGAAATCAAAAACTCTTATACCGGAAGCAGGGACAAAGCCCTATCTCTATTTTCTTATTTAATATCTTAATCATCTGAATGATATGAATGAAGAACTGATAGTCAGCGGAAGGATGAATAACATGGTCGATCCGCATTTGCATGTCTGGCACTGGCAGATCCCGCTATACCTGTTTCTTGGCGGTATGGCTGCGGGGATCCTTGTTTTGTCGGCCCTTTATTATATAAGAGGGAAGGAGAAAGAATACAGGACCGCTGTCAGGATAGCTCCGTTCCTCGCTCCTGTCCTGCTTGTTATCGGTCTGTTCGCCCTGCTCCTCGACCTCAGACACAAAATGTATTTCTGGCAGCTCTATACTAATATTAAATTACAGTCGCCCATGTCATGGGGCGCCTGGACACTAATGGTAATAACTCCTGTATCATTCATATGGTCGGCCATTAATATCCGGGACATTTTCCCGAACTGGGACTGGAAGTATAAATGGCTTAAAATCCTGGAGGAGTTTTTTAACAGGTACAAGAAACCCCTCGCCTGGGTAATGCTTATTTACGCACTGATACTGGGTATCTATACCGGGATCCTGCTTTCGGCTTTCAACGCAAGGCCTCTATGGAACACATCCATTCTCGGACCATTGTTCCTGGTTTCAGGTCTTTCTGCAGGCACTGCCGTTACACTTGTCATTTCAAAAGATCATGCTGAACGTAAACGCTTTGCTCAGATAGACCTCATGCTGATCGCAATTGAGCTTTTCCTGATCGTGCACATGTTCATGGGATTCCTTGCAAGCACACAGGTTCAGATCGATGCTGCAAACCTGTTCCTCGGAGGACCATATACAATGTCGTTCTGGATCTTTGTTGTCATCCTGGGAATGGTAGTGCCTGCATTGCTCGAAATTATGGAACTCAGAAGATTTAAGGTCCCGGTGTTAATCCCGGCGCTGCTGGTCATCTTTGGCAGTTTAATGTTAAGGTTCATTATTGTATATGCCGGCCAGGCAAGCAGATGGTTATATTAAAAGAATTAATAAGAAACAAGAAGAATATGACACAAACAAAAGAAAGAAAAGTGAGGCCGTACATCAATCCATACATTGGAGGTGTGCTCCTGGGGCTTGTTCTCCTTTCGGCTAATTTCATTGCAGGCCGCGGACTCGGAGCAAGCGGTGCAATTAAAAGCACAGTGGTCAGTGCAATGAATGTTGTTGCTCCGGCTGCAAGCGAGAACTCGGGGTTCGTTAAGGAATTCCGTGAATCGCACAAGGGCAACCCGATGAAAACATGGCTAGTGTTCCAGATGCTTGGTGTAATCGTCGGCGGTTTTATTTCGGGAGCTGTTTCAGGACGGTTGAAATGGAAAATTGAGCATTCACCAAAAATTACGTCAGGGAGGAGACTAGTGTTCGCACTTATAGGCGGAACATTATTTGGATTCGGATCGCAGCTCGGCAGGGGATGCACAAGCGGATCAGCCCTCAGCGGTATGGCCGTCCTTTCTCTCGGAGGTTTCATCACAATGATGGCTATCTTCGGAACAGCTTACGCACTGGCATATTTCGTAAGAAAGAACTGGATATAAAACGGTGCAACGGTGCAACGGCTAAAAGGCATATTAATAACAAACATTAAGACATCTATACAATGGAAATAGGACCACTTGTAATAAATGAAATAATCTCTGAAAACACGAACCTGTTCCTTGCATTCATAATAGGTATCGGTTTCGGATTTGTGCTTGAGCAGAGCGGCTTTTCGTCAAGCAGGAAACTTGCAGGAGTATTCTACGGCTATGATACTGTTGTCCTCAAGGTTTTCTTTACAGCTGCGATAACCGCTATGCTTGGACTTCTGTTCTTCAGCCTTTTCGGATGGATTGATCTTAACCTTATTTACATCAACCCTACATTTCTGACATCTGCCATTGTCGGGGGAATTGTAATGGGTGCAGGTTTTATAATGGGAGGCTTCTGCCCTGGAACAAGTTTTTGCGGGGCTGCAATAGGAAAAATTGATGCCCTTGTCTTCATCGGAGGACTCTTCCTTGGCGTCTTTATCTTTGGAATAGGATATGACCTTTGGGATGAGATGTACCTTGCAAAAAACTTAGGCACACCAAAAATAAGCGAAAGCCTCGGAATCTCGGATGGAGTATTCGGTTTTATCCTCATTATCATTGCACTCGGTATGTTTTTTGTTGCGGAGTGGGCAGAAAGAAGATTCCCAAGAGAAGAGTATTAAACAACTGATAATTAATATATAACAGATATGAAATCACTTAAAATACTTGCAATGTTCATTATTCCGATGGGGATCATAATAGCCGCTGTCCCCGCGAATAAGACCAGGCCTTATAAGCTTACAGCTGATCAGCTTCTTGAGGAAGTGAATACAAGGACTCAATATGTAACTCCCGATGTGGTTGCTGACATGATAGTCAGCAAAGATCCGTCCCTGCGTATCATTGACGTAAGAAGCCAGGATGAGTTTGAGAAGTTCAGCCTGCAGGATGCAATCAACATTCCGCTAACGGACCTCCTGTCGGATCAATATACCGACATCCTTAACCAGGATGTTAAAATGAACGTCTTCTATTCTAATGGAACTACTGCTGCAAACGAGGCCTGGATGATAACCCGGCAGCTTGGTTATACAAATAACTTTGTGCTGGAGGGCGGTCTGAATTACTGGTTCGATGCTATCATGAACCCGCAAAAACCGGCTTCAACAAACTCTGATGAAGAGTTTGCAAAATACGACTTCAGAAAAAGCGCGGGAGCAGCGCTCGGAGGCGGAGGAGTCGTTTCAGCCACTGCTGAAACCGGCACTCCATCAGCAAAGCCGGCCGTTAAACCGGTTGCAAAGAAAAAACGAGCCGCAGGAGGATGCTGATTGACAAAATCCGGAATCTCGGCAGCAATACTTGCCGGTGGTGACAGCATGCGGTTCGGCGGAATAACAAAACCCAATATTGTTATAGAGGGAATTCCTATTATTATAAGGATCCTCACCACGATCAGGGAAATGTTTCCTGAAATTATACTTGTCACCAATAAACCGGAAGAATTCAACCAGTATAGAGATATTAAAGTAACAGAGGATATTATCCCCGGAGCAGGACCCATTGGCGGAGTGCATGCAGCCCTGAGTGTCTCCTCAAATGAAGCAGTATTTGTCTTTGCAGGAGACATGCCTTTTCTTGACAAAAAAATAATCATCAGCCAGAGAGATGCTTTCAGCAAAGGCAATATGGACATCCTGGTACCGAGAACCGGTAATCTTGTTGAACCCCTTCACGCTGTTTACAGGAAGAGAATACTTGATTCACTTGAATATTTCATAACAGAAAAACACAAAAGATCGATCAGGGATTATATCGCGGAATCTGAAACAGGATATTTTGATCTGCCTGAAACGGAAAGTGTAAGACATGCCTTTACAAATATCAATTCACCCTCCGACCTGGAAAAATACAACCTTAAGAATCTATAAGAATGCTTATTATGTCAGACCCCGAAAAATACTTCAGCCGGTTCCGCAGTAATATCATTGGCATTGACTCTGAAACAGAGACTCCCTGCGGAATGAAAAAACTGGTTTACGCCGACTGGATAGCCAGTGGCAGGCTCTATGCCCCTATCGAGGAGAAGCTCTTAAGTGAGATCGGCCCTATGGTCGGCAATACCCATTCGGAATCGTCGGCAACAGGCATCGCAATGACCACTGCATATCACCTCGCACAGAAGATCGTGAAGAAGCATGTAAATGCCGATGAAAATGATGTCCTGTTATTTACAGGAACCGGCATGACCTCTGCCATTGCAAAACTGCAGCGCATTCTCGGACTTAAGGTCCCGGAACAGGCGATACATTACTGTGCTCTCACCAGGGATGATTTCAGCAACTGCAAGGATATTCCCAATAAGCACAAACCGGTCATTTTTCTGACGCATACTGAACACCACTCAAACCATACATCGTGGTATGAAACACTTGCAGAAGTTGTAATGCTTGAACCTGCCGGAGATATGACCGTCGATCCTGAGGCTCTCATAAGGGAGATAGTGAAATACAAAGAGCGCCCCCTGCTCATTGGCTCATTTACAGCATGTTCCAATGTCACAGGTTATTCTCCCCCCTATCATGAGCTGGCAAGGATAATGCACGAGCATGGCGGATTCTGCTTTGTTGATTTTGCCGCATCGGCGCCCTATGTTGACATTGACATGCATCCTACCGACAAATCAGAACAGCTTGATGCAATTTTCTTTTCACCTCATAAATTTCTGGGAGGTCCAGGCAGTGCCGGCGTGCTCGTTTTCAATAAAAAGCTTTACAAGAACCAGATACCCGACACGCCCGGAGGCGGTACTGTAAAATGGACAAACCGGTGGGGGGGCCACAGCTATGTCAGCGATATAGAAGTAAAGGAAGATGGCGGAACCCCGGGATTCCTTCAGGGTATTAAGGCTGCTCTTGCAGTCAGGCTCAAGGAGCAGATGGGAACCGGAATGATCCATGAGAGAGAGAAATATCTTACAGGAATTGCGTTCACTGAGCTTCAAAAAATAAAAGGTCTTCATATCCTGGCCGACAACATCACGGAACGACTCGGTATATTCTCTTTTTATGTTGACAGTATCCACCATAATCTTTTCACCAAACTCCTGAATGACCGGTTTGGAATACAGGTAAGGGGAGGATGTTCGTGCGCCGGCACATATGGTCATTTCCTGCTGAATGTCGATTTTAAGCTCTCAACGGAGATCACCGACAGGATTGAAGCCGGGGATCTGTCGCTCAAACCAGGATGGATAAGATTGTCACTTCATCCGACGATGACTGATGCAGAACTGCATTTTATTATACAGGCTATTGAGGAAACTGCCGCCAGGGCAGGTGAATGGGGGAAAGATTATGTTTATGATAATCACACTAACGAGTATTATCATAAAACCTTCCGGGAAAAAGAGTGTTCGGGATTCGATAGATGGTTTATCCTGGATTGAACTATATCATAAGTATCCTGTAACCCAGGATATTGACCAGCTTCTGTCCCGGACAGAATATTTTATATGCAATAGGCCATACCCTGGAAAGATTCCTGTCCTGCTCCTGCCTTATAATGACAATCAGCTCATCAAGGGCAGGCGATGCACCGGGACCTGAGTATTTGTAGCCCAATGTCTTAATCAGCTGGGAAAGATCATTGTATTTGCCAAGTCCCTGTGTAAGGGCATCAAGCTTCTTTTCGAGGGCTTTGACTACAGGTGGATTTAGCGGTCTGAAAAAATAGAGCTGATAAAGAAAATCCTTTGCTTTCTTCCTGAATTCATGAAGGTTTTCCGGTTTTAAATTATTCCTCGCGGCCAGGTATTTGTCGGCAACTGTTTTATATGTGCTATCGAGTTCGCCAAGCAGCTGCCTGGCATCGAGCTTATCGAGGCTCTGGAACCGGATCCTGAAACCTGCCTTGTTGAGGAGGTAATGTATTGCATCAAGGTCCTTCCTTATTTCAGGTGATGGTTCGGAGGGCGTCTCAGCCTTAAGCATCAGCAGATCAATCTGTTTATTGCTGTCAAGCGCTGTAAAGACCTTCGGCTTCTTTTTCCTCAAATCCTTAAGGGTTTTCCTGTGTACCGATGTCTCTCGCCAAAGGCACAGTATGCGGCCGACCTCCCTGAAAGTGCCGTAGTTTCGTTCAAACGATTCCCTGCCGGTCTGATTGCCTATAAGCTTCATTACAGCCCTTGCTCTTTTCATAAGCACCCTGACATCATGAACTGATACATCATCAGGTACCGGAGCCTTGCTGAGCAGTATCTGGGCATCCCTGATATAACCTGCAAGGGCAGGTTTTATATCCTTAAGTTTCACATAATCAGGCTCCATTTATCTTCAGAGAATAATATAGTTAACGCGGCGACTAAAGTTACATATTTTAAATAATACCGTCAAAATATGGGAATATCACAACTAAAAAACTAAATTTGCTTACCAATCAAATCACCGGGAATATATGAGTAAGAACAGCAGCGGCATGAAGATCGGCATCCTCACCGCGGGCGGCGACTGTCCGGGATTGAATGCTGCCATACGCGGAGTCGGGAAAACAGCGATCATAAAATACGGAATGAAGATTGTCGGGATCAGTGACGGTTTTTCTGGTATGATTAACAAAGAATACGTTGAGCTTTCGGAGCGCGACCTGTCAGGCATTCTTACTCTTGGAGGAACGATACTGGGAACCTCCAGGGAAAAGCCCTTTAAAAGCAATGGAAAGAAGAAAAGTGAGATCAGAAAATCGGACCTGATTGTGGAACATTACGGGCAGCTTGGCCTTGATTGTCTAGTATGTATCGGAGGCAACGGCACATTAAAGACCGCACACCTGCTTGCAGAGGAGGGCCTTAATGTCATTGGCATCCCAAAAACAATTGATAATGATGTATGGGGGACTGATATCACTTTCGGCTTTGACTCTGCCGTCAATATAGCCACGGAAGCCATCGACAGGCTTCATTCAACAGCCAACTCCCACAAGAGGATAATGGTCATTGAAGTTATGGGACATAATGCCGGATGGATAGCGCTCTATTCAGGAATTGCAGGCGGCGGAGATGTGATTCTCATCCCCGAGATTCCGTATAAAGAAGAAAAGATCGCTGAATACCTTGTCAGGAGGGCTGAGGAGAATAAACCATATTCAATAGTCGTTGTAGCTGAAGGCGTCAACAATCCGGTCAAAGAACAGTCAGTGGCACAATATCTGTGTAAAAAAATCACTGAGATGACAGAACTCGAGACCAGGGAGACTGTCCTGGGTTATATACAGAGGGGTGGCACTCCCTCTCCCATGGACAGGGTGCTGGCGACCCGCTACGGCACTTCGGCGGCCGATATGATTGCCAGCCGCGATTTCGGGAAAATGGTCGCGCTGAAAAATGATGAGATAGTCTCCGTGCCTCTGGCCGATGTGGCAGGCAAACTTAAACTTATTGAGCCCGATGATCCGCGGGTGATACAGGCACAGAACCTGGGAACAAGTTTCGGTATCTGAAAAATAAGTGTAATTTTTACACTAATAAAAAATGAAAAAACTGATATTTGTCCGGCACGGAAAGGCTGAAGACCAGGAGACTGGAATAACGGATTTTGAAAGGTCGCTGACCGTAAAGGGGAAGGTCATTGCCAGACAGATGGCAAAAAGGCTGAAGCAGAAAGAGCCCGAACCTGGACAATTGATCTCAAGCCCGGCTTTCAGGGCTCTTGAAACAGCATACATCTTTGCTGACGAAATTGGAATTAAATATGAAAAGATCAGGATCGAAAGCAACATTTACTTCAAGTCGGGATTAAAGATCCTCATGGATATACTGGAATCGGTAAATGACGATACTGACACAATAATGCTCTTCGGGCATAATCCTTCATTTACGGAGATACCTGACCGGCTTTCAAAAAATGGCTGTGAATTCCTCACCAAGACCAGCGTTGCCTGTATTTCCTTCCCCGGAAAAACATGGACAGAAATAAAAAGCGGGACAGGGAACCTGGAGTATTTTCTTAAACCTGAAAAATAAACATGAGCAAATCTTTCATTCCCAAGGAGATAAGCTGGCTTTCGTTCAATGAACGTGTTTTGCAGGAAGCTGAAAATAAAGATATACCGTTAATCGAACGCTTCAAATTCCTTGGTATTTATTCAAACAATCTCGACGAATTTTTCAGGGTAAGGGTAGCTACTCTTAAACGACTCACACAATTCGGGGAAAAATCGAAGGAGATGCTCGGATACAGCCCTAAGGCAACACTCAAGAAGGTTCATGAGATAGTTCTTGATCAGAATTCAAGGTTCGAAAAAATCTATTGTTTGCTGATTCAGGAGCTGCATAACCATAAGATTCATATTATTAATGAGAGACAGCTCATTGAGGAACAGTCAGAATTCGTCAGGAAATATTTCATTTCGGAAATAAGGTCGCGGCTGATGCCTTTCCTTATCGAAGAGGATGGAGAGCTTCCCAATCTTACTGACGATGCGATCTTCCTGGCAATAATCCTGAGGAAAAGAAGAACTGGTGAAAAACGGTATGCACTTATGGAGATACCCACTTCTATCCTGCCAAGATTCATTGTGCTGCCCGAGATCAACGAGGAAAAATACATTATTTACCTTGATGATATTATCAGATTTGGACTGAAGGATATTTTCTTCATTTTCGATTTTGACGAGATATCGGCATATACGATCAAGCTTACCAAGGATGCTGAGCTTGAAATTGCCGACGATATTTCGGAGAGTTACATTGAAAAACTGTCAAAAAGCCTTCACCAGAGAAAGCTCGGGAACCCTGTCAGGTTCATCCATGACCGTAAAATGCCGGATGATTTTCTGAAGCTGCTAAAGAAGAAGCTGCATTTCAGTCCCGATGACGTCGTCATCCCTGCCGACAGGTATCATAATTTCAAGGACTTTATGAAGTTCCCCTACCTGGGTAAAAAGAAGTTCTATTTTGAGCCGATGCCCCCTATTTCTCATCGCGACATCCAGCCGGGAAAAAGCATCCTTTCGGCAATCAAGAAGAAAGACATATTGCTTTACTTCCCTTATCATTCCTTTGACCATTTCATTGACCTTCTGAGGGAAGCATCGATTGATCCGTATGTGACATCAATTCAGATAACGCTTTACAGGCTTGCCCGCAACTCAAGTGTGATCAATGCCCTGATGAACGCTGCCCGCAACGGAAAAAACGTGACAACCGTTGTTGAACTTCAGGCAAGGTTCGACGAGGAAGCCAATATTTTGTGGGGTAATAAGCTTATGGATGAAGGTGTAAAGGTTATTTACGGAGTGCCCGGCCTAAAGGTCCATTCAAAACTGCTTCTCATTACCAGGACAAAAGGGGAAGTAACACAGCGTTATGCAGCTATCGGAACCGGCAACTTCAATGAGGATACGGCGAGGGTTTATACTGACAGCCTTATTCTGACTGCTGAACTCAAGATAACCAATGAGGTGCAGAAGGCATTCAATTTCTTCAACGTTAACTACAAAAAAGATAATTATTACCATCTTATCTTATCTCCCTTTTCACTGAGGAATAAGATTAACCTGCTGATAGAGAACGAAATAAAGAATGCAAAAGCTGGAAAGAAGGCATATATCCATCTTAAGCTGAACAATATCACCGATGCGGAAATTATTAACAACCTTTACGAAGCCAGCGCAGCAGGTGTCAATGTGAGGCTGATCGTCAGGGGAATGTACTCGCTTGTACCCGGACTTAAAGATATCAGCGAGAACATTAAAGCTATCGGTATTGTTGACAGGTTCCTTGAACACAGCAGGTTCATGATATTCCGAAACGGCGGAAATGAAGAGATTTTCATATCGTCGGCCGACATGATGACCCGGAACCTTGATCACAGGATCGAGGTAACATGTCCCATATTTGATAAGATACTGAAAAACGAACTGAAAGAAATATTCAGCATCCTGTGGAACGACAATGTAAAGGCGCGCAAGCTCGATGCATCGCTTTCAAACACTTTCGTTAAGCCGGGCGAGGAGGAATACAGGTCACAGGTGGAAGTATATAACTACCTGAAAAAAATGCATGAGAAAAAATCTGATAATTAATGAATTACATAGTCCTCACCTGCGGCACTCTGCTGATTGCAGTCTTTTCCTGGCATTTTTCCATCAGGGATAAAAGGTATCACGGTATCTCGAGGTTCTTTTCTTTTGAAAGTATATTCATTCTTTTTCTCCTGAATTTTAAGATCAGGTTCGGCGACCAGTACATTGTACATATGAAAGAGACGAAGATGTTTATCCCCTTCATATTCTGACATGCGATCCCTGCCGAAATATTTTGTCGCTTTCCTGGTCTTCTTCCTGATTCAAAACACTTCCGCCGGAGGTCAGATACTGAGCGATACAGCAACCCTGAAGATGATCAGTTCAGGGATTGATGATATTTACAGGCTTAAATTCAACGAAGCGCAGGAAATATTCAATAGTATTAAGATACCCGGGAAAGAGCATCCGGTTGTTTATCTTCTCCAGGGTCTGACAGTCTACTGGCAGAATTATCCGCTTCTGCCTGAGACGCCGGCAATGGATGAATTTGAGGGGAAAATGCGCCGGTGCATTGAACTGTGCGAAGAGGACTCATATTCAGCGGAATATGAAGCAGAGGCGGTGCTTGCCAATATTTGTGCCAGAGGACTTCTCCTGGTATTTTATGCCGACAATCATATGAGCAGGAATGTCATACCTATGGCCTCCGGCACATATAAGTATATTATGCGCTCATTTGATTTCAATAGTGTATTCTCTGATCTATATTACTTTACAGGACTCTATAATTATTACCGTGATGCTTACCCTAAATTCCATCCTGTTTACAAGCCTGTTGCAATACTTTTCCCGCCCGGTGATCTTGAAACAGGGCTCAGGGAGCTGAATATCTGCGCTGAGAATTCAATATTGCTCCGGGCAGAAGCCAATTCGATACTCTCCTGGATTTACACCAATTATGAGAATAATTATGAAAAGGCTTTGACTTATACTGAAACACTTACAGGTCTTTATCCTGAGAACCTTTTCTTTAAGGGACTGCATATCAAGAATCTGCTTCTGCTCGGGAAATACGATGAAGCTGAAAAGTACCTGGTTTTGTCGCCCGCCGAATCCGGGCATCCCTACTATGCCGCCCAGATAAAAGTGTTCAGTGCAATTGTCCGGGAAAAGAAATACGGGGATCTTGATATGGCCGGAGATCTCTATGAAAAAGCCCTCGATGAGATGGTTCCTTTCGGTAATTACGGAAACGAGTTTTCTGCTTACTGCTGTTTCGGTCTCAGCCGCTTATGTGATGCCCGGGGAGATAAGACAGGAAAAAGAAATTACCACAGGAGAGCGATGAGTCTCGCCAGCTTTAAAAAGATCAGCTTTGATTGAATCCTGCTATTTGGCAGATAACCAGGCAAGTACCTTCTCCGATCCGGGTTTTTCCTTTGAGTAGAGCACATCAACAAGCCTGCCGTTCTCATCAATGAGGTATTTCTGGAAGTTCCACTTTACCTCTGAATCCATGACGCCGTTCTTCTCTTTTGAAGTAAGCCACTGATAAAGCGGATGCATATCATCACCCTTTACGGAAATTTTTTCCATAAGCTGAAATGTAACATCATACTTATCAGTGCAGAACTGCCTTATTTCAGATGCTGTTCCGGGTTCCTGGTTCATGAAGTTGTTTGCAGGAAACCCAATGATGACCAGCTTGCTGCCAAACTGCCTGTGAAGCGCCTCAAGATCCTCATACTGGGGTGTATATCCGCATTTTGATGCAGTGTTCACTATCATCACCTTCTTGCCTTTCAGCGAAGCAAAGTCAAAATCCCCGTCTTCAAGTGTTTTAACCTTGAAGTTGTAAAATACGTCTGATTGTGCCATGACAGGAAAGGATACTATAAATATGAATATACTAAAGAGTTTTACTGTTTTCATAATGTTTATTCTCTATAACAACTGAAAGAAGCAAGTGTTCAACCTTTTATAATACTAGTTCAAATATCGGACACACTTTTTATCATACACGCTTATATCGGTAATCTCATTCTCTATGACTGCTATTTGTTCTTCTGTTTTACCGCAGTAATCTTCTGTCTTAACCACTTCTTTGGTTATTTTTGATGTGATCTCGCAGTGCCAGCAATATTCTTTCTTGCATGAATCAAAAAGCAGGCAGATCAATATCACCGGCAGAAGCTTTTTCATAGGAATAAAGTTACGGTATTTTTAATAATTAACTACCGTTCGGTCCGCTCATTTGGAGGATTAGCTTCGCTGATCCTGGTGTGGGAGATAATAAAAGACAAAGCTTTCAATAAGCCGCGAATGCGGCTAAATATGAATAACCCCCAGTGAATCTGGGGGCAGGAGCACTACTCTCCTGTATGAAACCCTGCAGGGGTTTAATGTCATTGGATATCACATCTGCTTTTCGTATTTTTGATTGTTTTCGCTGCATTATTAACCAAATACTTCTAACTATGTCAAGTTATCGTCAACTTCTCTATCACATTGTGTTCAGAACTCAGGGTAGTCATCAAACAATTAAAAGAGATCATTCAGATCAGCTCTATGCTTACATAACAGGGATCATAAAAAACAAGAACTGCCATTTGTACCGGATCAATGGAGTTGAAAACCACCTGCATATCCTTTCAGATATTCATCCTTCAATTGCACTAGCTGATTTTGTCAGAGAGATCAAGGTCTCTACTTCAATATGGATGAAAAACAGTGGTCTGTTCCCTTCCTTTAATGGATGGGCTGAAGGATATGGTTCGTTTACCTGCTCATATATGGACATGAGGAGGCTTATTGAATATGTAAAGAGTCAACAGGAACACCATTGTAAAAAGACATTCGAGGAGGAATACAGGAGTCTACTTCTGGAGTCTGGGATCAGGATTGATGAAAGATATTTCCCATGACCCTCATATTCAGCTCCTTCAGAGCTGATCCAGGGTAGGTGCTTGCATACCCCCGGTTGCACCGGGGGTTATTCACATTATGCTCTTTCAGAGCAGGTTATTGTAATTAATAATCAGCAT
>JAZDMU010000018.1:0-24808 GCA_043800695.1 Bacteroidota bacterium | reverse complement strand
CCAGGCCGAATTAGATGGATTTATGTACAGATATAACTATCAAAGAAGACACTCAGCATTGAAATATATTACCCCTCTGGATAAACTTAAAAACATAGTAAATTTGTTACCGAAATTATGAAGTATTACACCTGGAGGGGTTGGGGGTGGGTTATTTTGGCACCCTACTTCAATATCCCTATTGCAATCCCCGCTACCGGTGAAACCCCTGAAAAATCAATATTGAACCAGTCCTTATATTTGGTGAAACCGTCCTCATTACTGTATCCGCTCAGCTTGATATTGCCCCCTGCAAATATGTCAATTGCAAGTGCATTGAAAAGCGGTACTTTATATCCCAGAATAACGCCCCCGGCATAAATATTAAGCTTTTGCGTGACTTCAACATTCTGCCATTCCCAGACGCCTGTCTCAATCTCAACATATTTCTGGTCATTTCCTTTTATCTGGATTCGTCTGTACATAATCTGTGGAGCTGCATATAATCCGAACGGAGCTTTTTTTCTTCCCGGATGATTGGCCATCAGGTAATTCCGGAATTGAAAATTGAGACCACCGCCGGAAATAACCTCACCTTGATAGGTCCGGTACTCATTGGTAACAGCATCTAATGCAGCAAATTTCTGGTTGGAGAAATAGTAGTTTGAGATGCCCTGATTGGTAGAGTATGTTGCCATTCCCCCGATATTGAATGAAAGGGACGGGGTTATGGTTCTTTCGTACGAAAGATAAAAGGTTCCCTCCATCAGGCGCACAGGATCGAGCATTATCGCTGATTTGTAGTCGGAAATAAATACCGGCTTTTCTTCCACAAACGGCTGATTTTCGTAGGTTACAATTGATTCTGAGCGCGGAATTTTCATCAGTGAATCTAATTCATACAGCTTTCTTGTCACTGACTGCGGATCAAAATCCATGGAGTGTACTTTGCTGTCAATTTCATTCAGCCTGGTATCAAGCTCTTTAGGCTTAGCTTCCCAGAGTTTGATCTTTGTATCCAGAAGGTCAAGTTTTGAATCAAGAAGCTGCAGCTTGATATCAAGCATCTGCGATTTCTGGGCGATTGAATCCTGCCCGTAAATGTTCCGTCCTGATAACAGGATTAGCAATAAACCAATGATTGACAATGATTTGAAAATGATTGTTTTCATGATATAGGAATTTAAGGTTAGTCCAGTTTAAAAACTGCACAAAATCCCTGCCAGAATATTCAACCCAAAAACATTAACTTTATTAAATAATATCTATACGCCATGTTTTCAAGGATCAATTCAGTATTCCTTTTCATCCTGATGCTGATCACCGCCAATGCAGTTTCACAATCTGTTGAAACAGTTATTCAGGCAGGTCATTATGCAGCTGTTACAGCTGTATGTACAAGTTACGATGGCCAATTCATCGCTACAGGGAGCTCCGACAAGACAATCATCTTATGGCGCGCCTCCGATGGGAAACAAATCAGATCTTTCCGGGGAAGTCCTGACGATATCTCATATGTTGAATTCAACAGGCAGGGTAATGCAATCCTTTCGTTTAGCGGAGATGGAACGGTAATGTTATGGGATATTACTTCAGGTAAAGAGATAAAAAGAATTATGCTTACGGACGACAGATTTACCTGTGCCTCATTTAATCCTGAAGGAAATGGGATTGTTACAGGTAGCCGGAAATCAGGTGTGTCAACATGGGATATAAATACCGGCGAAAAGATCAGTGATTATGCAGCCGTGCCACAGAATCTTTTATCAGCCGGAGGATTTAATTATGGTGAAGCAGGGACCGTTGCTTTCAGCAATGACGGGAAATTTATAATTGCAGGAGTTGGTGATAACACTGCAATATTATGGGATGCAAAAACAGGTGACGAAATACGTAAATACAAGAAAACCAGAACATCCTGTACATCATGCATAGCTGAGGCGGTAATCACATCTGACAATAAATACATCTTAACGGGCAGTACCGACTCCATAAAGATGTTCGATCGTTCCACGGGATCACTGGTAAGGGAATTCTATGGCAGGGGAGGCTCCCTGGAAAGCCTGAAAATAAGCATCGATAACCATTTTGTTACAGCCATTGATTATGGTGTTGCCAGGGTATGGGACATAAACACAGGAAAGATACTTTGCCAGGCAGGAGATTATTCAAAGAATAAAACACTTTCAGTAATAATAAGTCCTGATGGCCGGAATCTGATAACCGCGAGTGAGAAGCGCTTTTCTGAAGTATGGGATATAAAATCCGGAGATAAAATAATGACGCTGGAAGGTTATCTGAACCAGGTTGACGAGCGGATACTGGCAGATTCATACATTTACTGGGCAGCACTTGTCAATGAAGCCAGGCTGAGTCCCGACGAAAGATTTATTGCGGTGGGACGAACAGGGAACAATGCAAAACTTATTGATTTTAAGACAGGAAGAGTATTTGCAACATTAAAAGGACATAAAAGCATGGTGATAAGCCTCTGTTTCAGCCCTGACGGGAAATACCTTGCCACCGGGGGACTAGACGGGAAAGCAATTGTCTGGAATGTTGAAACAGGAGATTCCGTCCGGGTAATAAGATTCCGTGATGAGAAACTGGCAATATTTTCAGTGGATATAAGCGCGGACGGTAAAATGCTTGCAACAGCCGACTGGGGCGGGTATGTATATATATGGGATATCGAAACCGGTAAAATGATCCGAGGCGTGTCACCACATGAAAGGATGGGTGTTTACCAGGTAAAATTTTCTGCCAGCGGTGTATATTTCATATCGGCCGGCCTTGACAGGAAGCTTAAGCTGACAGAAATAGATACCGGCGAGGAAATAAGAGTATTTACGGGACATACAAATCTGGTGAATTCTATAAACCTGAGCCCGGATGGCAGCAGGATAATCACATCGGGTTGGGACGGAACAGTACGGGTGTGGGATTTTTATTCGGGTCTTCAGGTACTAAAGATCAAAGCCCATGAAGGAGGTGCATACAGTGCAAAAATTGATCCGTCAGGTAAATACATCGTTTCGGGAGGCGATGATTTTTTGGTCAGGCAATGGGATGCGGCAACCGGAAAAATGATCTCAGAACTGGCAGGACACCGGGGCGGGGTCGGAGATGTGAACGTTACGGCCGACCTTCAGCATATTATATCAGGAAGCCGTGACGGATCGGTAAGAATCTGGAACCTGCCGGAAAAGAGAGAAATCGTCTCATTGATTTTCCTGAATGAAAACGACTGGTTCATCAGAAATTTACGGGGATATTTTGATGCGTCTGAGGGAGCTTTCAGTTCAATTTCTTTTGTTAAAGGGACTGAAATCTATTCAGTAAGCCAGTTCTTTAATGAGTTTTACCGTCCGGGATTATATAATGAAGCCTTCGGCGGTAATGCAGCCGTCTACAGGCAGAATATTATGCAGACAATCGAGAAATCACCGCCTCCCGGAATCGAAATCTTACTTCCCGATGACGGGTCAGCCATTGAAAGCCCCATAGTTACTCTGATGGTAAAAGTGACAAACAACGGCGGTGGAGTAAAAGAATTCAAAGTGATGCACAACGGCAAGAGGCAGACAACAGATGCCTCAGATCTGCAGCGGATGACAAAGCCAGGGCAGTATACCACCAAAAACCTGGATATCAATCTAATCCCCGGCGAAAACATAATTTCGGTTTCTGCCTTCAGCATCGAAGGCATTGAATCTGAATCAAAAGACATCAGGCTGATATATAAAGGATTACAGAAAAGCTCTGATTGTTATGTCCTGAGCATCGGGATAAACATATACCAGAATGAAAACCTGACACTGACCTATGCGCGCCCCGACGCCCAGGCCTTTGCTTCATTCCTGGACTCTAAGGGAGAAAAGCTGTTCAACAGGATACATTCTATTACCCTCTTTGATGAAAATGCAACCAGGGCCAGGATACTTGCTGCTATTGATGAAATTAGCAGGACTATGAAGAAAGAGGATGTCTTCGTGTTTTTCTATGCAGGTCATGGAAGCACTGAAGAAGGGGTCTTTTATTTTATCACATCTGAAATAACCGGATTGTACCAGCAGGAAAAGCTTCAGAATGCCCTGCGGGTGAATGAGCTCCAGGAAAAATTCAAATTATTGCCGGCATTAAAGCAGGTAGTTTTTGTTGATGCTTGTCATTCGGGAAGCTCTGTGGAAACACTTGCAATGAGAGGAGCGTCCGAGGAGAAAGCTCTTGCTCAGCTTTCGCGTAGTTCCGGGGTTCATGTCATGGCCTCATCAGAGAGTGAACAACAGTCGGCAGAGATAAAAAGCCTTGGACACGGGGTTTTTACATATGTATTGCTTGAAGCTCTGAAGGGAAAAGCCGACGGGGCCCCTGCCGATTCAAAGATCACAATCTACGAGATAAAATCTTATATTGACGACCAGGTACCGGAGGTATCATTCAACCTTATCCGGCATAAGCAGTTTCCAAGCACATTTTCTATGGGACATGATTTTCCCCTGGTGATGGAATGAGATCATTTTATGGTGAGTATCACACGCTGTTTTCTGGTCAGCGGGAATCTCCTTAATAGTGCCACATTGAGCTTGAATAGATAAATCCGGCGATATCGAACTCAGAAGTAATATATTAAAACTTTTCGAGTGCCTCCTGAAGGTCATTTACAAACCAGACCCGGTTTCCTCTGTTCGACTCTCTGAAAAAATCTGTAAGGCTTTTACTGGTGTGTTTTGAAAAGTCGCCTATTATTGCAAGCATGAAACGATAATTGGAAATTTTCTGCAGTACCTCACCAGCCAGTTTTGTCTTCAGATCAAAAAAATCCCGGCTCAGGTTATTTTCATTCAGGATTATTCTGTTGCAATCCTGATATGAAAGATCTGCCATCAGGTCCAGGATATCCTGGGTTTCCCTTATAACAAATTTGTCATTTGTCAATTCCGCAATTGTACAGCCATTTTTTTCATGAAATCTGAACATGATATAATTGTTAATATCTGGCTAATTTATGAAATAAAATCAGCTGTAAGATTGTCATATTATTAATATACTTGTTCCTGGTTACTTGTTCCTGGTTGCTGGTTGAACAAGCAACGAGCAACAAGCAACAAGATTCACTAACCAATATTTATATAACCATGAAACAGAAACTTCTCTTTCGGCCGGGAATAGTCTTGCTCTCAGCAATGCTTCTTCTGGTATCATCATGTTCAAGGACGCAAAACTGGCCCCAGTTCAGAGGGCCCGGAAGCAATTTGATCACCTCCGCGACCAGCCTTCCCGAAGAGTGGGATACATTAAAGAATGTTGCATGGACCTATGAGCTGGATGGTGCAGGCTGGGGTTCTCCCGTTGTATGGGGGAATAAAATATTTATTACCAGCTGCTTCCCTGAAAGAGTAGCGCCTGTGCCTGAAAGAAGCCCCATGCAGGCCCCTCCGCCTCCTCCAAGACAAGCCGGTGCTCAGCCTCCACAGTCAGGACAGCCTCCCCGCCCAGCACAGGGACCGCAGGGCCCTCCGCTCCAGGAAGATACTGACACAGCTTTTAAACAGGATGTTTACAGGTGGGAAGTTACATGTATTGACCTTGGTACCGGGAAACAACTCTGGAAACAGGTCGCTTTTTACGGGAACCCCAGGATAAAGAAACACGCCATGAATAACTATGCGACAGAAACTGCTGCAACCGACGGTAAAAGAGTATATGCGTATTTCGGAAATATCGGCCTTTTCGTTTATGAAATGGACGGGACACTGCTCTGGAAGAAAAATTTCGGAGCATATGAAGTCCTGAATGGCTGGGGAACCGGCTCATGCCCCGTAGTGTATAATGGAACAGTCTTCATTCAGAACGATAATGAAGAAAACTCTTTCCTTGCCGCGGTTGATGCTTCAACAGGAGAGGAGAAGTGGAGAGTGCAGAGAGATGAAAAAACAAATTACAGCACTCCGGTTGTATGGAAAAACAGTAAAAGAACAGAACTCGTTGCAGGGGGGAAAACTATCAGGTCATATGATCCGCTTACAGGCAGAGAGTTATGGTCGCTGAGAGCGGGGGGTGAAATGAATATACCATCATCCGTCGGTGATCAGGAGCTGTTTTACACGGGCAACACCACCGGACAGAATGCAAAGGGAGCACTCTTTGCCGTTAAGGCTGGGGCGGAAGGCGATATCACCCCGGCTGAAGGAGCCGCTTCAGGCAACGGAGTTGCCTGGATGGCACAGGATGCAGCACTTGGAAATCCTTCACCGCTTTTGTATAACGGATATATTTATATTGTTGCAAGCAGGGGAGGGGAAATAAAGTGCATTGATGCAGCCGACGGTTCACTGGTATACAAGGACCGCATTGCAGGTCTCGGGGCTGTTTGGGCATCACCCTGGGGATATGACGGCAGGGTGTGGTTATATGATGAAAACGGAACCACATATACCTTGCAGGGAGGCGATGCCTTTAAATATGAACAGAAATGCAAACTTGACGACAAGATATGGGCGTCAGTGGCGATAACCGGTGATGCATATATATTCAGAGGAGTAAAGAATCTGTACTGTATCCAATAACGACTAACGGCTACCAGTCTTTTCTTTGGTGTACGAGATTTTTCTCAACGTATTAAGATACATTTTTTAATACGTTGGTTTAATTCGATGGCCAACAGTCACAGAAGGTTATCCTTTATCATTTTTACAAAAAGCCTGTTCAACTGATATTGGCAAAGTAAATTTAAAATTACTGCCTTTCCCAACTTCACTCTCCACCCGGATTTTACCACCGTGCTTTTCCACGAATTCTTTACAGAGTAATAATCCCAGACCTGTTCCTGTCTCATCTGCCGTACCTTTTGTTGTCAAAACTTCTGATATATCAAATAGTTTAGTTATATTTTCAGGTGGTATTCCAATTCCGTTATCCGATACCGATATTAAAACAATACCAGAATTTTCTTCAGCGCTTATTTTAATTGAACCACCTCTGTTTGTAAACTTAATTGCATTTGAAACCAGGTTTCTTAATACTGTTTTCAGCATATCGGGATCTGCGAAAACCTCTGTTTCTTTAGTTTCAGAATAGTTGATCCTTATATCCTTTGCATCACCAGCCGGAATAAGTGTTTCAAGTACACTATTACAGATATCGGTAATTTTCAACATATGCGGGTTAAAAGGAAGTTTGCCTTGCTGCGCTCTTGCCCATTTCAATATGTCTTCAAGTAAATCATAAGTGGTTCTGGCGGTTTTATTAATTTTATTTACAAGATTTTCAATTTCGTCAGTATTCAGGTTCCGGATATCTTCAGCCAGTAATTCGGATAACCCGAGCAGGTTATTAAACGGACTTTTCAAATCGTGTCCCAGAATGGAAATAAAGCGATCCTTATCGGTATTTAATTGACGGAGTCTTATTTCGCTCTTTTCCGCCTTAAGTCTTTCATTAGTATAGTTTTTATGAACAAACCTGATAATCAAATATATGAAATACGAAGAATAAATAAATGTGATCAGATTGTCGATCCAGCGATCAGTCTCAGTAGGAAAGTCAGTAATTAAGTCAGGTCTGTAGAAGTGAATAAGAAGAATAAGAATATTTATTCCGATAAAAAGAAGAATAATATACTTCTTTACTCTGTTCGGAACCACCAATAATCCCAGAATTAAGATTATAAATGCCGGCATTATATTTGACCCGTTAATGCCTCCGTTGAAAATCCAGATCGTTGATATTCCAAATATTGCTAATACAATAATTGGTGTTGCAAAAGGGATAAATATCTTCTTAAATCTGACATAATAATAAATGATGATCATCAGTACAGACAATAGAATTGGTAATAATACTGCTACAGGTGAAGAAGCCAGAATAAGATTTATTAAACCCCCAAGAATACTGGTAAGCATGCCAACCATTAGTGCAGATAAAAATATCCGGTGCTCCAGTTGAAAATTTTCATTCTCTGCAAAAATGTAATCACGGATTTTTTTAATTCTGTTATTAATCATTACATAGTATGGTTTAAAAGATTCACAGTAAAGGAATTTTTCTTCAGCAGGTAAAGTTTGTCATTTATTACAATGCTTCCTGATTAACTCATGCAGTAATGTATTATTTATTGGTTTGGATAAATAATCGTTGCATCCGGCTTCAAGCGCTTTATTAAAGTCGCTTTCAAATCCATAGGCTGTTTGTGCAATGATGACTAAATCTTTGTTAAACTGCCGGATTTGACGTGTGGCTTCCAATCCGTCCATTTGAGGCATTCTTATATCCATTAATACCAGATCAAGGTCTGAGTTATTTCTACAAGCCTCAACCGCTTCAACTCCGGTAATTGCATGAATGACTTTATTACTGATTTTTTGTAAAGTTCTTGAGAGTAATGCAGAAGATATTTCATCATCTTCAACAATCAGTATTTTAAGTTTTTTAATCTGAACGTCTTCATTTTCCGTAATAACTGCATTTATAACCGCGCTTGTTTCTTCTGAAACAGGATTATAAGGTATGGTAAAATAAAATGTTGAACCTCTGCCTGCTTCGCTTTCCACCCATATCCTGCCACCAAGCATTTCTACATAAGATTTACATATTGATAATCCAAGGCCTGACCCTTCGTAACCCCGATTATATTTTTCACTTCCCTGCCTGAATCTCTCAAAAATTATTTCATGCTTATTCCGGGGAATGCCTACCCCGGTATCTCTTACATAGAATTCCAGTTCGGGAGACTTTTTGTCTGATTTTAAAATATATCCGAATTCAATTGAACCTTCATATGTAAACTTAATAGCATTTCTGACAAGGTTGGTTAGTATGCCATAGAGTTTTTCATTGTCAGTTTTAATGTTGGCTTCTTTTGCAGTCAGACTGTTTCTGAAGAAAAACTGCAATCCTTTATTTTCAACTTCTGGTTTGAAAAACTTATAAATAAATTCAATCTTCTCGCTAAGATTTGTTTCCCTGATATCAACGTATATAAGTCCTGATTCAATTTTAGATATATCAACAATACTGTTGATAGTATTGAGCATACGTGCTCCACTAATCTGGATGGTCTGAATATAATCTTGAATTTCATCGCTTTTTAGGGTTGGTTCTTTCAATAGTTCTGTAAAGCCAAGGATACCGTTCATGGGAGTTCGTATTTCATGGCTCATATTAGCAAGGAAAGCAGATTTAAGATGGTTGCTTTCTTCAGCTTTTTCTTTGGCTTTAATAAGTTCTAACTCATCCTGTTTGCGTTTGGTAATATCTATGATGATGGCAACAAATACTTGGTTGCCTTCAAATTCGGAAAGTTGCAGATAAACATCAACGGGATAGGTAGAGCCGTTTTTTCTTTGATGTATTGTTTCAAAATTAAGGATATTCCGTTTACCTGAACGGAGAGGTTCAATTGCTGATAAAAAAGTATCGGTTGTAAACTCAGGCTTAATATCAACAGGAGTTAAAGCAAGAATTTCATCAATTGAAAACCCTAAATTATTTAATGCCCCCTGATTAACGAAAACAAACTTTAGACTTTCCGCACTAAATATATAAATTTCATTCAATGAGTTTTCTACTACTGCCGTAAGACCTCGCAGCCTGGACTCAACATATTTCCTTTCAGTGATATCCGTACCTGAACTGATCGTTCCTGTTATTTTTCCGGTTAAATCTTTGAGGAGAGTATTGTACCATAGTATTGTTTTTAATTCCCCATTTTTTGTTTTAACATAATTTTCAAAGTTTTCAGTATTCCTTATATCTTCATTCATAAGTTTTTTGAAAACACTGAATACTTCACTTTGAATTTCATTTGGGATACAGGTTTTGAACCAGTTTTTTCCGGTAAGCTCATCCTGATTATAACCAAGTAAACGGTGTCCACTCTCGTTCAGCAGGAGTATGTTTCCGTGAGTATCCAGAGAGAGGATTAATTCAGCCGCAACATTCAGGTATCTATCGGCAGTTTTCTTGGTTTCTTCGAGTAACAATTCCATGTTCTTGCGCTCGGTAATATCGTGCACAATGGAAAAAAGCAAAGATTTGTTTTTCAGTGTGATTTTTCCGGAGTATACCTCAACAGGTTTAATAGATCCGTTTGCCAATCGATGTTCGAATAAAAAATAGTTTTGTTCCAACTTTATTGCCCTTTTTATTTCTGCTGCAATCTGTTCTTCCGATAGTGTATTGATGTTTTGGATTTTCATACTGGTCAATACTTTACGGGTATAGCCATAAAATTTGCATGCTGCTTCATTTGCATCAACAATATTGCCGGTAGAAGGGTCAATTAAAAGCATAACTGCAGTATTCTCGCTGAAAAGAGGATAATATTGTTCCTCCTTGCCCGATATTGCTTTAAACGGGTTTTTGTTTTCTTTTCTCATGGCTTGCCGTTTTGCTTCAGAGAATGTGAATATTTAAAGGTTTTGTATATACTCAATTCAAGCTGAAAGTCCTGAATCCACATTATCATAGTCAATCATTTATTCATGACTAATTTCTGTCAATATCAAAGTTACAATAAATGATTTATGCAGATGTAAAAATAACCCTCTGATAATTAGGGTGTATTTGTAGCCCCACCAGGAATCGAACCTGAATTTAAGGTTTAGGAAACCTCCGTTCTATCCATTGAACTATGGGGCCTTCGGAAGCACAAAAATATGTCTTTTTTTCGGTATTCCCAACCTTGCCTTGAAATTAGACTACATAAGGAAAATGAATAGGGGCGCCGGAGAATGGGAGAAATACCATTGCACCATTGTACCTTTGTACCGTTGCACCGTTACGCCGTAATTTTGATTAGTCCCCTATCTTTTCTAATTTCACAGTTTATAAAATTGATGCCTATATGAACTGGATCGACCTTGTAATTGTGATCATTCTGGCCTTAGCCCTCTTCAGGGGATTTACACAGGGCTTCGTCAAGGAGGTAGCCTCCCTGGCAGCTCTTATTCTGGGTATATGGGGTGCCATTAAATTTTCAGCATTCACTGCCGGCAAACTCTACGAGTGGTTCGATATGACCGGCCAGTATGTGGGGATAGTTGCATTCCTGGTCACATTCGGAGTGATTGTAGTACTAATTAATTTTGTGGGAATAATTGTTGACAAGATCGTTGATGCAGCTGCACTGAGTTTCCTGAACAGGCTGCTGGGAATACTATTCGGATTGATTAAAACAGTGTTGATCCTGAGTGTATTCTTTGCAGTGCTCAACGCAATAGATGCGCGCAGGCCTTTCCTGCCCAGGGAGAAGATCGCTGGATCAATGCTTTACAACCCCATCTCCGATATCGCCCCGGCTTTCTTCCCGGTTATCGGCGAAGGTGATTTCCGCAAAAGCTTCGACAGGCTGAAGAAAATACCTGACGTTCTGCCCGAAACAGAACCAGACACCATCCCACGACCGGTTGGTGTTCCGGTTTAAACCTCTTTGCTATCTTTGCAATTCTGAAAAAAGCATTATGAATTTTATTGAAGAACTGAAATGGAGGGGCATGATACACGACATTATGCCGGGAACAGAAGAGTTACTCAAAAAGGAAATTACAAAAGGATATATCGGATTTGATCCGACCGCCGATTCATTACACCTTGGCCATATGGTTCAGGTTATGCTGCTGGTTCATTTCCAGCGCGCCGGGCATGTTCCCATTGCACTTGTTGGCGGTGCTACCGGAATGATAGGTGATCCGTCGGGGAAGTCGGAGGAGAGAAACCTTCTTGATGAAGCCATTTTACGAAAGAACCAGGACGGCATTAAAAAACAACTTTCAAAATTCCTCGATTTTCAGTCGAACAAAAAGAACCGGGCCATCATGGTCAATAATTACGACTGGATGAAGGAATACTCTTTCCTTGGCTTCATCCGCGAAATAGGGAAGCATATAACAGTCAATTACATGATGGCAAAGGATTCGGTCAGAAAAAGGCTGGGTTCCGAAGCCGCCGAGGGAATGTCGTTCACTGAGTTTTCATACCAGCTGGTGCAGGGAACTGATTTCCTTCACCTTTATACAAACTACGGATGCAGGCTTCAGATGGGCGGATCCGACCAGTGGGGGAACATTGTCACAGGCACCGAACTGATCCGCAGGAAAACAGGCGGGGAAGCTTTCGCGCTCACCAGTCCGCTCATAACAAAATCCGACGGTTCAAAATTCGGAAAAACGGAAGCCGGAAACGTGTGGCTTGATCCTGAAAAGACCTCCCCATACCATTTCTACCAGTTCTGGCTGAACGTGTCGGATGAAGACGCTGAAAAGTACATTAAGATCTTTACCCTGCTGAAACGCGAAGAGATTGAAAGCCTTGTTGCAGAACAAAAGAAGTCGCCTCATGAAAGACTTTTACAGAAGCGTCTTGCCGAAAAAATGACAGTAATGGTCCATTCCCGCGATGACCTGAAAGCTGCTATTGACGCGTCGCAGATCCTTTTCGGAAAGGGGACAACCGAGTCGCTGCAGAGGATGGATGAAAACACATTTCTATCTGTATTTGAAGGAGTTCCGTCGTTTGATGTGGATTCAAAATATCTGAGGGAGGGTGTGGCCTTCGCCGAGCTGTGTACCGCCCACTCACAAATATTTACGTCAAAGGGAGAGCTCAGGAGAATGACCGAAGGCGGTGGCGTAAGCCTGAACAAGGTAAGGGTTGATAACCCTGAAATGAAGGTGGGAGAGGAACTTCTGCTCAACAAAAAGTATCTGCTTGTTCAGAAGGGAAAGAAGAATTATTACCTGATCAGGGTTGTATGACCTACCGCAGATCAGCGGAAATTATGGAAACATCATCGAAAAGCCAGGGATTGGTGTCGGGGATGCCAAGGTCCCTGATCATTGCATTTATGTTCTGCTCAACAGTTTCTTTGTTTGAGATGTGTTTTATTATTTCTTTGGTGCCGATATCAGTGCCATCGTCATATTTCAGCTCTGACAGTCCGTCGGTGTAGCAGACAATCTTTGAATAATTCTTTACAGTGATCTCCGTCTTCTTCATTACCGGAATCTCATCGAGCATCCCTATCCCTACACAGCAGGCCGGCAAATGTATCACGTCACCCGTAACCGTGTTGTAAAGCACTGGCGGATTATGAGCAGCGTTAATATATTCCAGGACCTTTTTCTTATGGTTGTAGCGGGCAACAAAGAATGTGATGAACTTCTCACCGGACGCATTTGCGACCACTATCGAATTAAGCTTGTTCACCAGGTGTTCCAGGTCGATGTCTGCAGTGAAAAGCGCCCGGAAGCTTGCCTGGAAATTCGACATCAGAATGGCAGCCGAGATTCCCTTGCCTGAAATATCGGCTATGCAGAATCCGGTTTCTGTCTCTGACAACCTGATGCAATCGTAATAATCACCGCCGACCTCGTAGTGGGGATAATAGAAACCGTTGACTACAATATTTGGATTCTGCGGCATATGGTGATTGTCGGGGATGAGCATCTTCTGCATCCTTGCGGCAAGCTCAAGCTCCTTCTTCATTGCTTCCTGGCGCAGGCTCTCCTTATGGAGCCTGATGTTCTCGATAGCAACCAGTATAATGCTCGAGATGGTCTGGATGAAGTTCAGATGCTTCAGCACCGGGCTCATCCCTTCTCCCTCTTCTTCAATGTCGCCGATGAAGATAAATGCCAGGTGGACATTATTGTTGAATACCGGGACAATTATGTCGACCGACTCAAAACCCATGTCGGATGAGACGTAAGTTATCTCATCAAAGCCGAGAAGACGCTCCTCTACATTGATCTTTTCCTGGCTTTTCGGGAATCCTCCGTTCAGGATGCACTCCCAGCTTTCAGATTTTTTGAAGATAAGGATCTTGCCGATCCCGAGTTTTTCCCGGAGAATGGATTCATATTTGGAAAGAAGCACCTCTGTTGGCAGGTTGGCGTTGATCGATAATGTGACATCAAGCAGCGAATCCAGCTTGAATTTGGAGATCTTGAGTCTGTCGTTCGGTATCTTGATGCTTTCCATTTCGGAATTTAACCCTTAACCCGCTCCATATAGGTACGGTTGGCGGTATCGATTTTTATTTTATCTCCGGTGTTTATAAAGAGCGGCACCATTATGGTGCTGCCGTTTTCCATTTTAGCCTGCTTATAGGAATTTGTTGCCGTATCGCCCCGTAGTCCTTTCTCGGAATAAACCACTTCCATTATCACATTCTGTGGAAGCTCAACGGAAAGAACTGTATCGGTGTCAGCATGATAAACAACCTCAACATGCTGCGCTTCAAGAAGGAATTCAGGATAATTGATAACCTCCTCCTCAACGTGTATCTGTTCGAATGTATCAAGATGCATAAAGTAAAAACCGACATCATCCTTGTAAAGATACTGGTAAGGCCGCCTTTCAACACGTGCAACGTTCACTTTCACACCCGATGAAAAAGTATTGTCGATCACTCTCCCCGTTTTAAGATTCCTGAGTTTTGTCCTTACGAACGCCGGTCCCTTACCCGGTTTTACATGCTGAAACTGCACAATGGAATAGAGGTCATTGTTGTATTCAATTACAAGTCCATTCCTGAAATCCGCCGTACTTGCCATAAAATGATTAAGTATTACTAAGTTAGTTATTTCTTTTTAATGTCAAGCGGATAGACAAGCCCTTCATAATCCTGCATGTCTACCATAAATGACCCCACAAATATATCAAAACGGATTTTAACCGGTAAAAAATTTTTATCATCCGAAAACCAGAACGATACGTCATCCTCAGACTTGAAAAGCCGTCCCTTTTCGGTGACGGGATTAAACTTGTGGCATCTTAGTCTTCCCGCTTTCGTTTTTACTTCCTCCGTGCCCAGGTATCTCATTTTGATGGGATAGAGCTCATCAGTGAACCAGGTGGTAACGGTTATCACATCTCCCTGCTGAATTTTATCAATATCGGGGAATATCTGGTTGCGGTACCAGTAAAAGCATGAAAGAATGTCATGGATGCCTTGCGGAGCGATATGAATTCCCGTAAGGTCACTTGACAGAATAGCAGAATCCTTTCTTGTATGATGATCAAATGTCACTTCGTTATATCTGCGGTACCTTCCTTCATTGATGTTCCTTACAGAGAGAATGGGAAGCTCTGTAGCCGGATTGATATAACTTTCGTAGATATCCAGTACCTTGAATACTGCATCGGCAATGCCTGTCGTCCTTCCGGTTAGAATTGAATGCCACATTTCCCTGCCATCGAGCGTCTCTTTTCTTAACTCAAGCGTGGCAATACCACCTGTGACGACGCCATAATGAATGAGGTATGATACTTTCTCGCCCGGCTGATAGGATTTCACCTGACCTGCCGCCGGGGCAGATATTATCATGACGACCAGTAAAAGGAATATCAGCTTCTTCATTGTATTAAAAACTCAGGCAATTTACAGGCCAATTTTATTAAAGGATGTTTTTAACCGGTTTTGTGGCCAGGAAATCCTTGAGGTAGAAAGGTTCAAAATAAGCAGTATTCTCAAAACGGCGCTCACTGAGAGATTCGTATGCAGGCTTCTGCATTGAAGAGGCAGATATCCTGAACTCAGTGTCAAAAAATTTGTTCTTGCGACTGATAATATTCATGCACTTAGCGCTTCCGTCTCCAAAGAAAAAGATCCTTGACGCATCAGGCAGATCCGAAAAGGATTCTTCCGTGATTATCTCTGCCCTGGTATCTTTAATAACAGTGCCGTCAATACTGAATACAGAATAGTAAGCCTCCATTCTCCTGGCATCAAGCAGCGGACAGAAAAGGTCGGTTTCCCGAAAATCCTTTCCTGAAGAAATGAAACCATGGAACATGGAATATGTGGTGCTGATACCTATCATGGGGATCGAGGCTGCATATGCCATCCCCTTGGCAGTTGAAACGCCAATTCGCAGACCCGTATATGATCCGGGGCCCTTGCTTACTGCAACAGCCTCAAGATCAGTTATTTTAATACCGGTCTTTTTAAGAAGTTCCAGTATTCCGGGAGTCAGTGAAGCAGTATGCGACCTGTCTTCCCCGCTTTCTATAACGGCAATTACTCCGTTGCTGTTGCAGAGTGCCACAGAGCATAAAGAAGTAGCTGTTTCAATGCACAGGATCATTTTTTTACAGGACGGCGGATCGGTCCTACTTTTCTTTATAGAGATCCTCTTTTTTAACAATCTCCACAAGCGTACTGTCGGAGAGTTTCTTGCTGATGGCGCTGAAGGGTGCTGAAACCACCCTTACACTGTCTTCAATGCCTGAAAGGATCTCAATGTAATTGTTATCCTGGATTCCGGTTTTTACATCCTTTGCAATGGCATGTTCACCATCAGTCACAAACACAAGTGTGCGGATCTCGTCTTCTGAAGAAGATGTAACTTTAGTTGTATCGGTACGGGTCGTGACTGACTGAATGGGCACCGAAGTAATGTCTTTTTTTGATTCTGTCTGGATATCAACTGTAGCCGACATTCCGGGACGGAACGGATTGTTCCCTTTCACATTCAGCATTTCGTAAGATTCGGGGAGAATAAAGATCTTGACATCAAAATTGGTTATCTGGTCGGCAGATACCCCGGTTGTCTTGGCCGAGTTGGCTATTTCAGTCACCACACCCCTGAATTTCTCATCAAGGTAAGCATCAACTTCAATGATTGCGGTGTCGCCCACGCTCACCCTGACTATGTCGTTCTCGTTCACCTCCACCTGTGCTTCCATCCGTGAAAGATCTGCCACCCGCATTATCTCGGTACCGGCCATCAGATTCGTTCCTGCCACCCTTTCACCGAGTTCCACGAGAAGCATCGATACGGTTCCCGGCATCGGAGCATATATGGATGTCTTTACAAGATTTTCGTTTGCCTCCTTCAGTGATGCTTCTGTACTTGTGACAGAATGTTTAGCAGCATCAACCTCTGCCTTTGCAACGTTGTATGAAGCTTCAGACTGTTCAAATTCAGCCTGTGAGATTGTATTTTCCTCAGACAGCTGCTTTGAGCGTTTGAATGAGAGCTCGGCCTGCCTGAACTGCGCCTCTGCCTGAGCCAGGCGCGCACGGGCGGAGCTGATAGCGGCAACAGAGCGATCGCGCTGTGAGATGTATACATCAGGTTTGATCCTCAGAAGAAGCTGCCCCTTTACTACCGGATCACCCTCTTTTACATTCAGTTCGACTATTTCCCCGGAGACATCAGGGGTGATCTTAACCTCTTTTTCAGGCTGAATTTTTCCGTTAGCAGTGATTGTTTCAGTGATCCTGCGTTTTTCTGCATATTCAACAGCGACCTTTACAGTCACAGCTTTCCCGAACCAGCCGGCTTTTTTGCCGATAACTGCAAAGATCAGGAGCAATACTACTGCAATGATGAGGATCGTTAATATTTTATTCCTTTTCATGATTAAATGCCTTAAAAAAGATTTACTGGTTTAAATTAAGAGGCAAGCCTTTATAAAAATCAAGAACTTTAGTTTTAAAAATGTATTCATATTTTGCCTGCGACATGTCGCTCTGTGCATTCAGGAGTTGTGTCTTGGCGGCATTATAATCGACCGGAGTAACCATACCTACATTAAATTTCTGCTCGGTATACCTGAACGACTCTTCCATTGATGATACTGCCTTAGCGCTTGCAGAATATTTTTTCAGAGCAGCAACTGCATCAGCATAAGCCTGCTGGATAGTCTTGTAAAGCTGTTTCTTTTCGGCCTCGAGGGCATAACGGCTGTTCTCAATATTAAGCTTTGAATTAGAAATATTTGAATTTACCTGCCATCCGTTAAGAATAGGTATATTAAGAGAGAACCCGACACCATAATTAATATTATCATTGAGCTGCTCTGAGAAAGCATATTTTTCGGTCGGATTACCGGGTTTAAGAGCGATATCGGAAAATCGGGTATTGAATGAATGGTTCATCGAGAGTCTTGGAATTCTTGCACCATTGGCGATTTTCAGGTCATATTCACTTACAGTAAGTTTAATTTCAGCGCTTTTTATTTCGGGCCTTAATCCCTGCGCCTGGGCGAAGATCTCACCCACTTCCCCTGTAATGGCCGTATTTGTATCAATTGAAATAGAGGGAGCTATTATCCGGAAACCTTCGGGAGATTGAAGCTCGAGCATCTGCGTGAGTGTAAGGTAGGAAATGTCGAGCTGGTTCTTAAGATTGATGAGCTGCAGCTCCTCACTGGCAGCCTGTGCTTCTATCTGAAGCAAATTACCTCTGGCAACGCTTCCCGCATCGAACATCTTCCTGGTCTTCTCTATCTGCTGGATTGTTATCCGGAGCTGGTTATCTGTTGTTGAAACCAGTTCACTGTTTAGCAGTATCTGGAGATATGCCAGAGCAATATTGAGTGAAATATTGTCCCTGATGCTCTGAAGATCCAGCTCGCTTACCAGAAGCTCGAATTTGTTTTTCCGGATAGTGTTATAATTCTGAAGACCGTTAAAGAGGTTCATACTTCCCCCGGCATAAAAATTATTCGACTGGATATTCTGATTATCAGTGAATTCATAGGTTGTTTCGTCAAGAGCTCGTCCAAATGAATAACTGTGTGACGCTTGTCCGTTAATGGTGGGCAGAAGGTTAAGCTTGGACTGCAGCAGGGCATTCTCCTGGAACCTTGTCTGAAGTACCTGCTGCTTGATCTGGATGTTATTATCGATCGCATACTGAACGCACTCCTGGAGCGACCATACTTTTTCCTGGCCGGAAGCAAAGCCGGAAGAGACTGATATATAGATAAATATAAGAAGAAGTATCTTTTTCATTTTGAGATTGGTATTAAAAAAAGGATACTGCAGGTTTCATTGACAAATACGGAAATTATAGTATTATGTTGCATATGTAACTTGTTATCAGTACAGTTTATTTCTGAAAATTGGCTACGAAGATAGTTATAATCTTAAATTGACCGGCCTGTTTTGATGAAAAATAACTATCTTGTGCGGCTGTTAAAAACAATGAAATCATGCTACATTATAAAGAACTAGGATTAGTGAATTCGAGGCAATTGTTCAAAGATGCCATGAAGGGCGGATATGCCATTCCTGCGTTTAATTTCAACAATCTCGAGCAGATGCAGGCTATAATAAGCGCCTGTGTTGAAACAAAATCACCTGTGATACTTCAGGTATCAAAAGGCGCACGCAAATATGCAAACCAGACTCTCCTCCAGTACCTGGCAAAGGGTGCAGTCGAGTATGCAAAGGAGCTGGGATACCAGATCCCGGTCGTTCTGCACCTTGATCATGGCGATTCCTTTGAGACATGCAAATCGTGCATCGAAACCGGATTCTCCTCGGTGATGATCGATGGATCGCATTTCCCTTACGAGGAAAACGTGAGGCTGACAAAGCAGGTTGTCGAATATGCTCATCAGTTTGATGTAACGGTTGAGGGCGAGCTTGGTGTTCTTGCCGGAATAGAAGATGAAGTATCATCAGAGCATACGTCATATACAAGACCTGAAGAGGTTGCGGATTTTGTAAAGAAAACCGGAGTTGACTCACTGGCAATTTCCATCGGGACCTCTCATGGCGCTTTCAAATTCAAGGTAAAGCCGGGCGAGCTTCCTCCCCCGCTGAGGTTTGATATACTTGAAGGATGTGAAAAAATGATCCCGGGCTTCCCTATTGTCCTGCACGGTGCTTCGTCAGTCCCGCAGGATATAGTTGCCGAGATCAATAAATTCGGCGGTAAGATGGAAAATACAGCCGGTGTTTCAGAAGATCAGCTCAGACGGGCTGCAAAATCAGCTGTTTGCAAGATCAATATCGATAGCGACGGGCGCCTTGCCATGACGGCAGCGATCCGTAAGGTGTTTGCCGAGAAACCCGGTGAATTTGATCCGCGCAACTACCTTGGTCCGGCGCGCGATAAGCTGAAGGAGCTGTATAAGCATAAGGTCATCAATGTACTTGGCAGCGTAAATAAGGCGTAACGGCTTAACGGCTTAAAGGTGTAACGGCTCAAAGGCTCAACGGCAGAAGAGGGAGGGCGAGAGTGGGAGAAAATCCCCTCCCTGGAGAGCCTGTCCCGCGTAGCCTTGGCGAAGCGGGAGGCTAGGGGTGGGTTTGTATATAAAGTTGTCAATATTATAATGTACATATATTCAGCCGGTTACAAGCCGGCTGATTTTTTATGTTAAAAACTGCCGGTTGTCGGTATTCAAATGTGTTACAGCTATTTGTTAATTTAGCCGGACAATACGGAAACAACCGCACATTGAGGCATTTGGTTTATAAAGAGCAGTTAAAAAGAGGAAACCGTTTCGCGGTGATGCTTAACGACAGGGAAATGAGGGCCCTCGATATTTACTGCAGCCGTTACAGGGTCAGGAACAGGTCGGAGTTTTTCAGAGAGACAATCATGAAAGCCATTTTAAAAAGGTTTGATGATGAGCATCCGACCCTGTGGGAGGAGCCCGAACCGACCCTTTTCAACCAGGACGGATCAAGATAAATTTGGTTGATTCCGCTCTTTTCTTAATTTTACATACTGACTATTATTACCGGGATTAGACTTATAAACACGTCTGAAAAAAGACCTATGTATGTATCCTGACGACCTGCATATAGAGCCCACAAAACGAACCCCATGGATCGTGCTGGAGCACAGGAGGATCTTTATTATGGGCAGGTCGGTAATTGATAATCCGAGCGTTTTCTATGAACCTGTCCACCTGTGGATTAAAGATTACGTGATGAAATCAAAGGGCAGGACCAGGGTGGAGCTGGGCTTTGACTATATCAATTCAGGTTCTACTAAATGGCTTTACATTTTGTTGAGGGAATTATCGGGTATGGAAGATCTCTCTCACAAGGCATCTGTTTCATGGTATTATGAGGAGGGTGATGAGGACATGTGTGAGCTTGGCCGTATTATTAAATCTCTGATGGAATGTCCGTTCCGGCTGGTACAGGTCAGCAACATGGATGACGGACTATACCGGTCATTGTTATCAAAAGCTCAATAGTCCATATCGCGGCACAATCAAAAAATTTACTAATTTTGCGGCGTGAATCATTGATTTACTGACCCATGGTGTAATTGGCAACACGTCGGATTTTGGTTCCGCAGAGTCCTGGTTCGAGCCCAGGTGGGTCAACGAAAAACACCGCGAAAGGCGGTGTTTTTCGTTGAGGGCGGGAGGGGGAGAGAGGGAGAGGGCGGGGAGAAGACTGGGCGAGAAGCCTGTCCCGATAGCATGAGCGCAGCGAATGCGTATCGGGAAGCCCAGGTGGGTCAACAAAAAAGAGTGAGAGTGGGAGTGGGAGTGAGGAAGAGCGTTCTCACTCTTTTTTGTCTCACTCTCACTCTGACACTCACTCTTTTTCCGGGGGCGGGTGAGGGGGAGAAAAGGAAAAGGGGGGATGGATACTGAGAATATAGAAAGCAACCCGAACACCTTTTACCTGGTTAATCAATCTTTAACGCAACGAACAGAGAAGCCCGACTCCTTTTCGCCGTTGGACCTGTACACATCGCTGATATCCCAGTACATGCTCCGGCTCCAGTTGTAAAAGGTAATGTTCTCAGTAGTACTCGGCCAGTAACCGGTGCCGCCAATGTTGCTAAACGCCCCATCGAGTTTACGGTAGCCACCCGGAAGGGCTGTAAAACCACTTTCGTTGGTTGCACCGGTGTTGGGGCTATTCCAATGGCTTGTGCCGATTTCTTTTAATTTGCCTCCGGCAACGCTTTCGCCACCGAGATAATTAGTTAATTCTGTCCATTCTGCATCAGAAGGCAAATGCCAGCCGGTAGGGCAAACCCCTTGCACGCCGCTTGGGTTGGCTGTACTGCTTGTTGCTCCATTCATGGCTGCAGGCCAATTGTATAGTACACCATAAGTAGTGTAATTTGAAGTTCCTTTGGCATCGGTTACACTTGTTCCATTATAACCATAAACATAGTAATATGAGGTTGTGCTTGAACCAGTAGCCGGACCAACAACGCCTGGTAAATATCTTAAGTTCTCTGCCATCCATACCTGGTCACCAATTTTGACACCATGGTAGATGTTCCCGTCTCTGGAATCTGTAAAGCCTTCGGTCGCCAGTTCCAAAATTTCTATTCTTGCCATTAAAGCATCCACATAAGCTTTGGTTGCAGCATCCTGAGCCTGGGTCGGGTCAGCCATATTGGTTATGGTGTTGCCGTTTGCATTCATTCCGTTACCCGCAACAATTGTATTGCTAAAGGTTTTAGTCCCGCCTATGGTCTGATCTCCGGAGGTGTTAACCCCGTCTGTTATGCCAAAGCCGGCAAGTGTCGTTGGTTTGCCTGTTGTGATCTTGCTCCAGTCAAGATCCGGAATATCAGTGAGTACTAAAGCTCTGAATGAAGGAGCGCCATCTTCACCAGATGGTGACGCGAATACCGTATTTGCTGTTTGAGAGACAAGAGAGACATCCAATATCCCGCTTGTTGTAACTGGTGAGCCAGATACAGATAATATTCCGGGTAATGATAAACCAACTGATGTTACTGAGCCGACACTCCAACTTCTATTATCTGAAAGGTTCAGTGTGGTCCCATTGATGGTAAGAGTTCTTGTTTCTGGCACATAACCGGCTGTTGCATGGTTCCCCCAACTATTAGCTTCTGTCCAGTCATCAATATTTTCTGATGATATTCCATATGAAGGATGAAGTATAAACACCGGATCAATTTCATTATAAATGATTGCAGTATCAGCAAACCTGGCATGCCTTGCATAAGGTACACTAAGAAGCTGGGTTGTCCCCATCTCGGTATAAGCTGATCCGCCGGAAGGATCTGTTTCAACTAACAGATAATAATCATCCGCTCCCCAGTCAATAGTTACAATACTGCCTGTTTGTTCTGTCCCCGTGCCGATGGCAAGGTTTACCAGCCCAAGCTTGCTGGTAGTGGTATTATGTTCTTCTGTAAAAACTGGAATACCTGGAATAGTCCCTTTGAGAATACTGAACCTGAATGATACTGTTTGATTCTGCAACGGATTCCCTGAAGCATCACGTACAATTACCTGGTAATTGAAAGATTCAGGGACTTGTGCTAATAAAAAAAGACAGGTGAATAAAGTAATTATTGATAGAGATAGTCTTTTCATGAGGGTAAAGATCAGATAAATTATCAGAGTATAAAACTATTCTCAAATTTACGAAATCTGATTTGGAAATGTCTTCCTTAATTCATAAATTATTTCGGACACAATCGTGGAATGTCATAAAACCTTTGATTTTTTGATCATTCAGTAAGCTTTTTATAAGGTGAGAATAAAAATCTATTTGAGTCAATGGTATACACTACTCATGGAGAGATAATTTTTCTAAAAGGGGTTTTTATGCAGTCAGTAAGGTAAATTTTCGATTTGTTCTGCCTTCTATCAATAATTTCGAGCAATGAGCATGAACATTATTAAAAATCCATCCACCCTAGTTTTACCACAGATGGATGGAGGTAGCACGGTTGATTTTCAGAGGTGCTTGAGATTCTTTTTTTGTCTCCCACTCACTCTTTCCGAGGGAAGAAAAAGAGTTGAATCTATTGCTTTTCCGCTAAGGTTATAAAAGTGGATTCAGGCCCGAGAATTGCGTAGTAGTTAACTGTACCAGAGAGCCGGACAATTACACATAACTGGATATAATATAAAGTATTGCTCTGTAAATTTTTAAGATTAACCTGTATGGTGTCGGAGGCGATGGTTGTAGGAATGTGAGTGTTCGTAAATCCGACATTCGGTTTGGTGCCATAACAAACTCCGGTTGTAAATATTACCAGTCCATTTCCAAAAATAAAATTGCCGCCGACAACCGCCGTGGTGGCAGTAACAGAGGAGATTGTAACCTCGGAAATATACGGAATCGTCGGGTATGTGGAAAAATATTCCGGATTTCCATACCCAACCCCTTCACTGTTCTCAGCATAAGCCCTTACACAATATGGTGTGCCGCTCTCAAGATCAGTCATATAACTTGCAAAACTGTTACCTTCCGAGGTTTCATCGGTTTTGTTATCAGAGATTGTAGGGTCTCCTTTGGTGGTCCAGCAGATACCTGACGATGTTATCGCGGCTCCGCCATCACTTATTATCTGCCCTCCGCTCTTTGCTGAAAAAGCGGAAATCTCTGTAACTTCAACAGTGACCAGCTCTGGTACTCTCTTCCTTTCACATCCTGATAATATGAGAGCCATGAGAAGAAGGGGGCATAAATAAAACGATAACTTCATAATAAAACGATAATTGCTTTTCAGAATCTGACGACCAATCAAATATAGTGATTTCTTACTGGAAAATCAAAACTCAGCAAGGTGAGCCTCTATACCCTCACTCTCACTCTGACACTCACTCTTTTCTTGAGTGGGTGAGGGGGAGAAAGAGAGAAGGGGAGATGGATACAGAGAATAGAGAGAGCACCCCGAACACCTGTTTACCTGGTTAATTAATCCCTGTTGCAGCGAATTGAGCAGCCATAACTTTCAGCAGCCCCGGTCATCAATATTCCATTATGATAAGAGTCTAATCCAATCATTATTGGGAAATCAAATATTGTAGAAGACCCAAAGTACGTACTGCCGCCTAAGCCATGGAAATAAAAATAGGCATTATTTTCAGTTTCACGATGATGATAGCCGGCATGCAGGGGAGGACAATTTTCGGCAAATGTAGTGGGGGTATTTTATGACTAAAGCAAGGCTTATGCAGTAACCCGGCAGGGCCTGGTCTTGCTGTGTCAGAAAACCTGCATGAACTTAATATCAATATATCAGGTATTGGTTATCAGGCAGGTTCAATCAGACCATTAAAATCAATTATTTCTGATTAAATATTGCTTTTTGCAAACCCACGATTTGCCGTATAAAAT
>JAZDMU010000058.1:0-50094 GCA_043800695.1 Bacteroidota bacterium | reverse complement strand
AAACTTGTGAGAACTGTTTTAAACATCTCCAACTGTGACTGAACCGGTAATTTCTTTAACAAGATTTTCAGGGTTTTACTCAAATTTACTGAAAATCAATGCGAAAATCAAGACTTCAAAGAACATATGTTATTAACAATCTGGGTGTTGATAATATTTAAGGATCAACTAATACATTATTTTTGTCGATCACATCCTTTCTTTTGATAGAAAGGTCCGGGCAGCTAGTGATAACACAGAACTCAGGGCTTAGTGCGCAGAGTAATGCTTCCTGCCCTTCTCTTTCAGATTAATAATATATTGTTAAGTACTTATTTTCACTTTCTACTATATAACGAACAAAAAACTATACTTTAATTTCTTTACTTTCACAGAAAACTTCAGAAAAATATTTAATATCGTCAATATCATACTGATGCGGCAACTGATAACCGTTTATAAAGAATGTCGGAGTTCCAAATACACCTAATTCCTTAAAAAGTTTTGTATTTTCATTATTTATTTCTTGAGATACCTCATCGGCATCGGGAATACATAATACAGAGGATACTTTATTCCTTGAATATGGATCCGTATTAAACCACTGTTCAATAAGTTCTAGCGCTTCATTTTCCTTATTGACTTTTTTGTAATGATACAAAGTATCTATTATCTTACTTTCAGAAGTAACCAGAACCAGATTAACCGCTGTTCCCGTGTCTGATCTGAGCAACTCTTTTATTTTTTCAAAAGCTCTTGCACAGTGAGAACAATGAAGACTCAGAAAAGCAGTTATTTTTAATGTTGAGTCTTTTCTGCCAAAGACAAGGCCCGAATTTGCTACAGGGATTTCGAAATGCTTTTGATTCAGGATCAGAGACCTCAGGATCACTGGATTCTTCTTAAATCCCAGGTACCTGTAATAATGATCCTCATTTGAGATTTTTTCCCTGGTATACATAATAAAAAGGGAATAGATAACTCCGACAATAAGAAATATCAGGAATAAACTTACCAGGCTAGTAAAAGAAAAAACGAGATTTGAGAAGAAAGGTAGCATTAAAATGAATTCAGTAATCAGTATCAATTGAACACAAAGACAGAACGGGCACCATTTTTTAAGAACAAATCCCTGGTACCAGATTGAGAATACCGGATATGGTATTGACAGAGCTGAAAATATGGCAATCAATGAAAATCCTGCATCTGTTACATCAAGTAACAGGAAAAGAAGACAGCCGGTGAAGTAAATGATCCCAGCATCGGCCCAACCGAACCACCCGAATATCTTTGATGCCTTATCGTTTAAAACAGTATTGCAGTTTATTGCTTTATTCAGATGACAGAGCTTATCGGTGAAGCGTGAACGAATTTCAAATTCGTGGAGAACCAATAGAATTGATAATACAATACCGATAACCTTTGTAAGTAAAAGAATTTCATATATACCTTTAAACCTTTCAACACCTGAACCTGAAAAGTCAGGAAAAACAAGTAAGAGGAATACAACGGAAGCAAGAGCTACTAATGGAATTACTGCTCTGCTTATTACTTCATTTTGCCATTTCTTACGATAATCTTTTTCTCCTGAATTTTCATCCGGATTCAGCAATATAACTGCGCCGGAGCACTTTTTTATAAATTCATCAAACCCCGTTTCCCTTTTAGTTTTGTATGAATCGTAATAAGTGACTTTATTTTCTTGAATATCAGTCACAAATGCAATCATTTGACTGCCACCATTTTCAAAATGTACAATATATGGCGGAGCAAGTTGCTTTAATTCTTCGGGTTTATATCTCAGAGGGTAATTTTCGATTTTCCATTCGTTTAACGCGTCGCAAATGCTTTTAAACGCAGGATAATAAGGATGTGATCTGAGAGCCTCTTTAACAGTACCTCCTGCGACCGGAATCTTAAAATAGCTAACAGTTTTCAGGATAACGCTTATCGTATTATCTTCTCTTGCTCTCTTCATATAAGGTATACAACTGGCTGGCAGTTACTTTCCATATCTTAATACAAATTTCGGATATCATTTCCGATCCATTGTAATGAAAAACAGGACTTTTTAGGCCAAAGTCGGACAAAACAGGACAAAACCGGACGCTTCAGGTCATCAAAGTGAATTAAATCGTATTTTCGTAACATTAATTAGATAAGACTTAAATATAGATGCAGGTATTTTTAACTGCCATTATAACAAAAATACTATATCCTGCAAAACCAAATTGGTGATTACCAGTGAGTTCTTAATAATACGATTAAGTTTTATTACAAAAAACATTCTTAATAATGAAGACATATTTATTTTCTTTCTTATTAGCAGTTTCTTCAATGATTGGATGTAAAAATATCCTTAATAATAGCAACTCTATGCTGCCTTATTACATCGATCTGGAAAAAGATATTGACAGGATAAAATCAATTCCATTAAGCACGTTTGGAAGTAAGCTTGAATATATTCCACTTGAAACCGGTTCTGACTTTTTAATAAAAAGTGTTGATAATATTTTTATCAATGATTCATTCATTTTTATAGGTGATTATAACCAGCGGTTACTTCTTTTTGATATAAATGGCAAATATCTCAGGCAGATCGGGAAAATCGGGAAAGGTCCGGGAGAATATCAAAGTGTTGAGAATTTTGTAGTCGGGAATAAGCAAAAAGAAATATATATTCTTTCTTATCGTGAAGTTAATATATTTGATTTTACTGGTCAATTCAAGAGAGATTTCAGATTAGATTTCCCTTGTTCAGAAATCATTATGGATGATAATGGTGATTTGATACTCCATCCTTTTAGTTCAGCACAACCTACTACTGATCCGGTTTACAGTTGGTATGTTTATGATAATAAAGGAACTGAAAAGACAAAAATACTAAATACATCAAAAAGGATCAATGGGGGAATTACGGTTCCCTACTCCCCATTATATATGTTTAATGGAACACCTCATTTTATGGAGTTTGGAATTGATACTTTATATAACTATTCCGATAATCTAAAATTACCTTATGCAATATTCAATTACGGTAAAATGAAGTACCCTGTAGATCCAACATTATCAGAATCATTAAGTATTGACGACAAGATTTGGGTAAGTAAAATCCAGGAAATAAAAGATTTGTTACTAGTTAACGTTTGGTGGGGCCGTGATTCTATTTTGAATTGTGTTTTTAGTAAATCATCTTCTGACTTTGCTGTTATCAATGAAACTGGATTTACAAATGATATTGATAGTGGTATGAACTTTTGGCCGAGGAAGATTATTAACGACAATCTCATGATAGATTTTAAAGATGCTTTTGAGCTTATTGCATTTTCAAATAATTATCAGATAAATAGTAAGGAACAGAGTAACCGGATAAAAGAAATTATAAACCACTTATCGGAAACTTCAAATCCTGTTATTATAATATTGAGGAATTGATGTTATTTATTGAAAGAGGCCATCGTTTCAAGTGTGACAGCCTCTCATTTCTAAATTGGAATTAAAATAGATTTCCGATTTCTTCCATTTCAATTACAATTCCGTTAAAATCATTTCATCCTTTTGTTAAATACACTCACCCCAGGTATGGTCAGCACCGCACTCTGGTAACGATTGACATTTGCTGGAACAATTTCCATTCGCAGAGTATATTGTTCCGCAAAAATGGTAATCAGGCTCTGCTGTTGCACAAATACATTGGCATCCGTAAGTGCCACCTCTAAGGGTCTTCAAATCGTCTCCCTGTAATAACTTACCCGGATTTATTTTATTTAATTTTTTCATCATAAAGTGCGATTAAAGTTTTAAATTATACTGATCCTCTGGTGTATCATTTCACAGACGCAACCGATATCACTAAGAAATATTAATATCGCATGAGTACACCTCCTTTCTGTTAATGGATCGTGGTTGGGAATGGCCAAGGGCAAGGAATCCATGGCAAATCATTCTACCATCTGCCGTAAGTTTTCAGTTTCCCACAAACATTTTCGTGCCTTTTCATTCAAAACAATATATTATTGAGTACATAATTCTAAGGAATTGATATTAATCAGCATAATTTCTTACTTTCTTCGAATATCCTCCAAAAATGTTTAATATCATTAATATACTACCCAATACGGCATTGATAGCCTTAGTAAGGAGTGTCTGTGTATTATACATTTCAACTCTTTTATTTATACAAATTTCGGATATCATTTCCGATCCATTGTAATGAAAAACAGGACTTTTTAGGCCAAAGTCGGACAAAACAGGACATTTCTAACGCTTCAGATCCTCCGGATCTCCATAATTATCATAGATCATTTTAAGATGAAGCGGGTCGATCAATCCATAAGAGATCTTGATTTTTACCTTTCTGATCCACCGGTACAAAGTCCTTACACTGATGCCATATTCCATAGCAACTTCCGTTCTGGTTTTTGATTTTAGCAAAATAGGCTCCATATCTTTGAAAATGATGATTTTTTGATAATGCACAGCCCCGTCAGTTACATTCCGGATGCACTTATATACTATCAGAATCTGAGATAATCAGACAATATATATTGTTTAATAGCTATTGGGGGCGAATTGTTACCCTGGTTATGCCAATTATTTTTAGTTTTTCCTAAAAAAAAGCCGGGATTATATAGGCTCAGAGCACAGGACTCAGGGCGCAGGGCGCAGAGCACAGGGCATGGGGCACAGGACATTGAGTGCGGTAAGCCTCCCTGGGGGTCAGGGGTATGGGCAATCTTTCAGTTTTCCGAATCAAGCACTTCAGGAAGCTTATGGATCAAATAAAAAGGAAGGTTTATTAATCTGAACTTCTTACCCTTTTGAGTTGTAATATTATCTACCGAAAACGGTGAGGTCCATATTCTGACTGCAATATCATGCGGTGCTCCTTCCATATAAAGATGGATGGACAGGAGCCTGGAACCCTTTGCAGATTTAATTTCAACCGGATAGAGCATACCGTTCCGAAGAAAAACATAGTCAATTTCAGCGTTCGAATTTTTTGCTTCCCTCACCCAAAAATACCTCTTTGTCGAAATACCGTTATCAATAGTCAGAAGTTCCTGCCCTGCTATGTGTTCAGCCACAATTCCTCTCCACGCTCCTGTAATATCTTTTGTATTAAAAATATCTTTCTGAATTCCTGCCATGAAATTCACCATGCCGGTATCTAACCATATCAGCTTCGGTGCCTTCCTGATATCCGGGACTGCCGGCATCACAGGCTTTGTCAGAGGATATACCAGCTCTAAAAGCAATGCCTTTTCAAGGGTTCTGAACGCTTCACCCATTTCCCGCGATCTGTAATCGGATGAGCCGAAACGTTCAAACCTTATTCTTTGACCTGCTGAAAAAAAACCACTGTTAAGAATATGCCTTATATGTTGAACCATAGAAGAATTCCTTCCATATTTCTCAACATCATCACTGTATGCTGTAATCAGGTTCCTGAAAACATTATTCACCACCATCATATCCCTGGTCTCAGCATACTTATGAACAGCTTCGGGCATGCCGCCGGTCAATGTATAACGGTTAAAAAGGTCTGTAAGCTTATCATGTGCATAAACGGGAATCTCCCGGATACCCTCGAATCTCAGATATTTGTCATCACCAGTGGCATTAAGGAACTCGTTAAATGAGCAGGGCCTCAGATAAAGGTATTCAACTCTGCCGACCGGGAAGGAAATGCTTTACATTTTGTAACATTTCCAAATATAAATGTATAGAATATTGTAATAAATCCAACCATATTTAAACAGATACAATAAAGGTCACTTGCAGGGCGGGGGCGGGGGTGGCAGGATGGGGGGATTGCTTCGTCCTCCCGAGGACTCGGGACGGGACTCGCAATGACAGAATCATAATTGCAAGTCTGCATAACCTGCATTCCGTACCCAATAACCCGCAACAAGCAACAAGCAACAAGCAACCAGGAACTCTTAAATATGGTGTAAAATCTGAATTTTATTACCAATTTTGATACATTTGTATATAACCCCACAACCATGGCACGATTCAACAGAATAGATGTTATTGTAAAGATCCGCGAAGCAGGTATAATACCATTGTTCTTCCATAAGGATCCGGAAATATGCAGAAACGTTATCAAAGCCTGTTACGAAGGCGGCTCCAGGGTTTTTGAATTCACCAACCGGGGCGACTTCGCACATGAACTCTTCAGCGACCTCAACAAATGGGCCGAAAAAGAGGTCCCTGAAATGATAATGGGTGTCGGTTCTATTGTGGATGCAGGAACCGCTTCTCTTTACATTCAGCTGGGAGCAAACTTCATCGTCTCCCCTATCCTGAATCCCGACATGGCAAAAGTGTGCAACCGCAGGAAAATCCTCTGGGCACCCGGATGCGGATCGGCATCTGAAATCAACTACGCCGAAGAACTCGGCGCTGAGATTATCAAGGTATTCCCCGGTAAATCTGTCGGCGGACCCGACTTCATTAAAAACATGAAAGGTCCGTGCCCCTGGAGCAGCCTGATGCCTACCGGCGGCGTGGAACCGACCCGTGAAAACCTGAAAGCCTGGTTCGATGCCGGGGCAATATGCGTGGGAATGGGGAGCAATCTTATCACGAAACTGATAATTGAAAAGAAGGATTGGAAAGCACTTTCTGCAAGTGTTGCGGAAGCTTTAAAGATCGTAAAAGAGGTGAAAAAATAGTTGCTGGTTACTGGTTGCTTGTTGCTGGTTGCCGGGTCCTTGGTGCGGGGTGCAGGTTGCGGGGTGGGCCCCCCTGGGGGTCAGGGGTGCGGGCTGGGAGGCTCAGGGCGCAGGGTGCAGAGCTCAGGGCGCAGAGCCCAGGGCTCAGGGCAGGGCCGAGCGTTAAGAAATTGCCCGGTGGGCAATTTTAGTGAGGAGCCAGACTGCAGGGGGATAAAAAGCTCAGAGCAGAGGGCAATTAATAAGGAAATTTGAAATAAATAAAATACAAAACCATGAAAAAGAGTATTCTAAGCTTAACTGGTATCGTTCTGTTGATGTGCCTTACAATGCCTGTAAATGCTCAGGATATTGTTCTGCCGGCGCCGGATAAAAAAGGAGGCAAGCCTCTGATGCAGGCTCTGAACGAAAGACAAACCATCAGGGAATATACAGCTGATAATCTTACCACCCAGCAGCTCTCTGATCTGCTTTGGGCTGCATGGGGCTATAACAGGCCTGAGGAGAAGAAGAGAACCGCGCCTTCATCAAGGAACGTGCAGGAAATAGACGTATATGCCGCGATACAGAGCGGCCTGTATCTCTATGTGGCCGAGACACATACACTGAAACAGATACACAACAGGGACATCCGCTCACTGACAGGCACCCAGGATTTTGTCGGTCCGGCACCACTGAATCTGATCTATGTCGCCGATATGGCAAAATTCGGCAAGAAAGAGGGAGACGAAATAAAGGATGCCGAGCTCCTGTCTCCCTATGTTAACACCGGGTTCATAGCGCAGAACGTTTATCTGTATTGCGCATCATCAGGCCTCGGAAGTGTTGTGAGAGGAATGGTTCCGAAAGACAAGCTGGCGCCCGAAATGGGACTCAGGTCAAACCAGAGAATTATACTCGGACATACTGTAGGGGTACCGAAATAACGGCACAACAGTACTGGAACTTGTCTGGACCTCTGTGCTCTGAGCCCTGTGCTCTGGGCTCTGAGCTTTGATTTATTTTACCCACCCCCACCCCTCCAAGGAGGGGATTTTAATCGCTTTGTGCCCTGAGCTCTGCGCTCTGAGCCCTGAGCCCTGAGCCTTTCTTATTCTCCGGGAGCACGATAAAGCTCAATATTGGAGATCACCGGGCACGCTTTGGAGTCAGTAATTGTAACTTTAATTTTACTGGTAAGCGTAACCGGGAATTTCCTGATAACCTTATACCCTATTGTCGTTCCTTCAATAAGCGGTGTCCATTCACCGTCAACCAGAGCTTCGACTTTAAAGCCTTTGACCCTCTGCCCCAGCCTGATGTATTCCTGGAGAAGTATCCTGTTAATTTCTGTTCCGGCTCCCAGGTCTATTATAAGTTCAGCGGTTGTAACATCATCCTTTGCTGCCCAGTAAGTATCCGGATTGCCGTCATTTACATTAGAGGGTCTGAAATCTCTGCCTCTTGTATCTGATGCACTCACTTTCATCCCCCTGGCCATGTCATATTCAAATTCCTTCTCCCGGAGTTCCCTGAAAGCCATGAGAGACTCGACATCCTTTTCATGAAGAAGACCTCTCTTATCAGGCGGTACATTGAGGAGAAGATTGCTGTTCCTCCCTATAGATGAATAATAAAGCTCAAGAAGGTTTCCGGGTGATCTGACAAGTGAATCCTGTGATTCGTGCCAGAACCATCCAGGACGGATAGATACATCAACCTCGGCAGGCACCCAGTATTTGCCATCTTCATGGCCTTCACCCAGGATCGCAGCAAAATTACCGCCCGGGTACATATCATCCTTGTTGAGAAGACACCAGTTTGTCAGGCTGCCCATTCCGCTTTCGTTGCCTACCCATCTTACATCGGGACCAGCATCGCTGAACATCACTGCATCAGGCTGTAACTCCCTGACAATGACATGAGTAAAGAGCCAGTCATAATAAGTTTTATTATCGATCCTCCTGGTTTCCCTTGCACCCCCGTAGTAGCCGTCTCCGCCATTTGCACCATCGAACCAGACCTCAAAGATATCATCGTAGTGTGTAAGCAATTCCGTAAGCTGCCCGCGGTAATATGTCAGATACTCAGGTGTTCCGTAGACTGCACTATTACGATCCCAGGGAGACAGATAAACGCCCATTATCAGCCCGTAGTCATCACAGGCTTTACGCAGTTCCATTATCACATCGCCTTTGCCCTCTTTCCAGGGAGAGTTTTTTACAGAATGTTCTGTAAGCTCCGATGGCCACAGGCAGAACCCGTCGTGATGCTTGGAAGTAATGATTATTCCTTTCATACCTGCCTCGCTGGCCACCCTTGCCCACTGGGTGCAATCGAGTTCAGTGGGATTGAAAACAGATTCTTTTTCATCCCCGTAACCCCACTCCTTGTCTGTAAAAGTATTGACGGTAAAATGCACGAACATATAATATTCCATCTCATGCCAGGCAAGCTGGGATTCGGTTGGTACCGGCCCGAAAGGTTCAGGTGGAGAAACCCTGGTGCAGGATGTAATGATAATTGTCGCAAAAAGGAAACAGGATATTCTTTTCATAGCATACTTTTTGTTTAATACTTGCCGGTTTCCGGCAGCAGGATTTATATGCAATTTCTGAAATTTGATGTCAAAAAGCAAATAAAAAGAAGAACAGCGTCAGCTTTGTTTCCTTACACAATAAATCGAAACAGCCCAGAGGTATATCATGCAGGCAACCAGTACCAGCATGCCCACAGCCGGGCTGCTCAGATCGCCTATCCAGCCTGCAAGCAGCGGGATGACTGCTCCACCGCTGATTGCCATCATCATCAGGCCTGATATCTCATTGCTTCTTTCAGGATATTTCCCGATAGTTATGGAGAAGATCAACGGCCATATATTTGCAACTGCCAGTCCGATCATGAACACCAGAACCCATGCCATAGCAGTTGATTTCACTAGTATTATCAGTACCAGGCAAAGAATTCCCAGCAATGACGACCACATAAAAAACTTCGACGACGAGAACCGTGTCAGAATAATTGCTCCTGCAAAGGTTCCCAGCATACGTCCGAAGAAATAGATGCTCCTCCCCGATTCGGCTACAGTCTGCTCTATACCGAACTGTTTGATGAGGAACTGCCCTGAATTTGAATTGAAGCCGACATCAATTCCCACGACCAGGAAGATTGAGAGCACCATCATCAGTATGAAGCTGTTGCCCAGCAGTTTGAATGATGAACCCAGTGAAGGCTGGAAATCCTGTTTTGATTCGTCGATCTTAACTGCACTCAGCCAGATCACCGTAAGAATTGAGACAATTCCGAAAACCAGGAAAATGAGTTTCCAGTCGCCGAATTTCGAAGCACAGAATGCGGCTGCCGGCGCCCCGAGCATTGATCCGATTGCCTTAACAAACTGTGAGAAGCTCAGGAAGCTTGATCTCCTGTTCCCGGGAACAACATCAACCATCAGAGGATTTGCAGATACCTGGACTATGGTGTTTCCAATGCCCAGAAGGGCAAACCCTGCCAGCACCATTGCAAATGAATAAAAGAAGAAAGGAACCAGGAGTCCCAGGGCCGTCACTCCCATCCCGATATTCAGTACAAAACGTTTTCCAAGCCGTGACTGCATGACTCCCACAGGTACAGAAAGGATCAGGAACCACAGGAATGCAGCTGATGGTATAAGCTGTCCGATTGTGGCGCTCAGGTTCATATCCTTACTTACGCGGTCGACACCGATCCCAACGAGGTCGACAAAGCTCATTACGAAAAATCCCATGAGGACGGGAGAGATTTTTGAGAGGTTGATTTTATCTGTGGTCATAGGTAAAGTGTTGCTGGTTGCTGGTTGCTGGTTGCTGGTTGCTGGTTACATTAAGGGGAGAGCAGGTTGTACTGATTTCCAGAAGTTGTCGTCGAGTAGCCAGGCGCTGCCGAAGAGAGCTGCATCCTCCTTAAGCTCTGACAGTTCAACTCTGCAGGTACATCTTTCTTTCTTCAGCTTCTCTTCAAAAACATTACCGAATAGTTTATAGGCATGTGAGATGTTTCCTCCAATAACCAGTATCTCGGCACCAAACTTATTGAGCCAGGGAGTCAGGAAAACAGCCAGATCATTGCCGAAATCAGCAAAAACTGCAGCCACATTTTTATCGTAAGAAGCCATTTCCGAAAGTTCTTTCACTCCTCCCAGTTCTTTACCGGTGAGGATTTTATACCGGCCCAACAATCCGCGTGTTGAGAAGTAATCGTCAGCAATGCCATCCCTGTATGGCAGATGATAAACGCACCCGAGCTTTGGTACTTCGGGGCCGTCGACAATGGGGATGCGGTCGCTGATGAATGCGGAACCGAAACCGGTGCCCAGTGTAACAGACATGGAGCGTTTAAACTTTGCCGCTTTGCCAATAACTGCTTCACCTACAGCAAAAGCAGAGACATCGTTCATGAACCTGATCAGGAAATCTTCAGGCACATCAAGGCTGCTTGAAATTGCATCCGAGATATTGAATCCGTAAAGATTTTCATACTTTGCCACGCCTCTTATATAACAGATCCCTTTCACATAGTCAAACGGACCCGGCATTGCAAATCCGATCCCTTTTACATTTTCAGCAGCGACTTTTACAAGAGAGCCTGACAAGGCGCCGGCCCAGGTGTTTATTATTTCGCATGCCTGAGCCTGATTGTTAACTTCTCTTTCCGATAACGTTTCCTTCAATATCTTTCCTGAGTTCAGGTCCACTGCGGCGCAGGTAATATGGCTTCCTCCGATATCAGCACCGATTGCCAGGTTCTTTTCCATAAAGTTGCTTTAAAACAGGTTTGAAAGTATCCAAAATGTTTGTTAATGCAAAATATATTACCATAAATCTGTTTCTGCCAGCACCTCAGATCATGACTTATTTCATGATTTTATCTATATAATTATTTTATTTTTAGAGAAATCATAATATAATCCTATCCATGCCTAAAGTTACAAAGGAAGATGCTCTTCTCTATCACAGCAGAGGCCGTCATGGTAAAGTAGAGGTGATACCGACCAAGCCTTATAGTACGCAGTTCGATCTGAGTCTGGCCTATACGCCGGGAGTAGCCTACCCGTGTCTTGAAATTGAAAAGAATCCCGAGGATGCTTACAACTATACAGCCAAGGGAAACCTCGTAGCCGTCATTTCGAATGGTACGGCCGTCCTGGGGCTCGGTGATATCGGGACCCTGGCAGGGAAACCGGTAATGGAAGGGAAAGGGCTTTTGTTCAAGGTATTTGCCGATGTTGATGTATTCGATATTGAGGTGGATGAAAAGGATCCTGAAAAACTCGTTGAGATTTGCGCAAAGATCGCTCCGACATTCGGAGGTATAAACCTTGAAGACATCAAAGCCCCGGAATGCTTCGAGGTCGAAACAAAACTGAAAGCCATGCTTGATATCCCGGTATTCCATGACGACCAGCACGGGACAGCCATCATTTCAGGTGCAGGATTGATTAACACACTTGAAATAACAGGGAAGAAGATAGACAAGATAAAAATGGTGGTGTGCGGGGCCGGTGCTGCAGCAATCTCATGCTCAAGACTTTACCTGGCATTGGGCGTCAGAAGGGAGAATATTGTTATGGTCGATTCAAAGGGTGTTATAAACCGAAAGAGAAAAGACCTTAACAAATACAAGCTGGAGTTCGTAACCGACAGGGATATTGACACTCTGGCTGAAGCAGTAAAAGGCGCCGATCTTTTCCTCGGGCTGTCGGTAGCTAACATGATGTCAAAAGAGATGCTTGCCTCAATGGCTCCCAATCCGGTTGTGTTTGCAATGGCGAACCCGAATCCCGAAATATCATATGAAGACGCAATGTCAACAAGGGATGACCTGATATTTGCCACAGGGAGATCAGATTATCCGAACCAGATCAATAACGTGCTGGGATTCCCGTATATTTTCAGGGGAGCACTTGACGTCAGAGCTTCTACGATCAATGAGGAGATGAAACTCGCTGCCTCAAAAGCCCTTGCATCTCTGACAAAAGAACCGGTCATTCCTTCTGTTTTGAAAGCATATAACCTTGACAAGCTGAGCTTTGGAAGGGAGTATATTATACCGAAACCCCTTGATCCGAGGCTGTTATCATCTGTAGCATCTGCAGTGGCAAAAGCTGCAATGGATACCGGTGTGGCGAAATATCCGATCACAGACTGGGATGCATACAGGATGAAACTCGATAAGAGGCTGAGCGAGCATATTGCGAAGATCGGGGAGATGAATATATAAATGGTACAGGGTTCAGGGTACAGGGTTTAGGTAGGGCTCAATAACTTGCACCTTGCACCTTTTAAAATATCTGCTCCGTCTTTCTTCTGTCGGCAATCTGCCGGCCGATTTTCTTCTCGTACATCAGGGTGATGAAATCGGCGCATTCATAAATGTTGAATGAGAAGCGGTTTATGGTAACATCGAAGAGGTAATCGATATTGACGGACTTCTTTTCAAGGAATGTGGTAATGAGGTTATGGCGTCTTTCATCGGTATCAACTACGTACTCTTCAGCTGCCTCAATGTCCATCTCTTTCTTCTTCATCACATTCTCCACTCTCCAGTAGAACGGAGCGATCAGTCTTACATGCAGGGAGTCGAGTATATTACGGGCAATTGAGACTCCTCCCCTGCCGACAAGTACTACATAGCCTTCCTTGCAGATTGTCATTACAACATCCTTGATGGCTTTCTTTACTCTTTCATCGCTTACGAAGCCGCCTGAGAATGCCATTATCATCTCCGACATGTTCGAGAGTTCCATACCCTTGTAGAATGTCTCAACGCGCTGGGAATCAGTATTCAGTTCCTTTGCTATAGCATAGATGATATCCTTGTCGAGCCATCTCCACTTATTTGTACCGCTTTTACGGTTCAGATTGTCCACAACATTTTCAGCAATCTGCCTTGCATCGCAGCCTGTAAGACGTGAAATGGTAATAACCGGGCCCTCATCGGTACCCGTCTTGCTGAGAACAGATTCCCTGTACCGGCCGTCAAAATAATCGAAGAACTTTTCCATATTGCCTCTCTCCTTTTACTACCGTTAAATTATAAAAAATAATTGAGATCTGAAAATTTTTTTATCAGACGCAACTTTTATCATCGTTGCAATATCATATTATTATGGTACGTTTTAATAAAAACGGTCCGGTTTTTGAGGCTGTATCACGGGGAAAAATGAAAAGGTCAAATATTTACATACTATTATCTTTATTCGTTATTTTCTCTGTATCAGGGTGTAAGAAACGTGATCTTACTGCCGGCAGTGAGCAGAAGATACTTTTTCAGTATGACTACACGAACGGTTCACAGCATTCCGGGTACCTTATTGACAATGAGGGAAATGTTTTCACGTACAATGATCCATCATTCTGGAATATGCCCGATAATGACCTGGAACTCAGCCAGGAACAGCTTACCGAGAATACCGGTAACTCCGTTTTCTCAGGGGTGAAAATCCCGGAGGATGAGCTCTCCAGGTATGCAAAGGTGATTGAATTCATTGCTTCAAGCAAAGTATCAGGTCCGGGCAAAAACATCACCGGTAAAGGGACTGCACAATATATCTGCTACCAGTTTGATGAAAATTCACAAAGATACAGAGGCCATCTGATCAGGTCGGAGGGCAATGTGACCCGTGAAAACCTTAATTTCCATTCGAAGCGCATTACTCAGTGGATGAAGGAGATCGGAACATCGGTAATGTCTGAATAAAGCCTTCCTGCAACCTTATTTACATGCACCGTTTAAAAAGTATTACCCTTCCCCGCATTAGTATTTCACCGATTTTCTTAACTTTACTTCCTGCATTCATTGTTTTCTTAACAAACTAAACTATACATTATGAGCGAATCAATTTTTGCCAGACCTGAAGTGATCTGGTTTATCATAGGGCTGGTCCTGCTTCTTCTGGAACTGGTTATGCCTGGATTTGTTATATTCTTCTTTGGAATAGGAGCCTGGATAACTGCCCTGGTTTGTCTTTTTGCCAATCCCGGCATCAATATCCAGGTGGTGATATTTGCTGTTACCTCAGTCGCTGCCCTTCTGGTCTTCAGAAAAATGATCCAGAACAAATTCATCTACAGCAAAAACGACAAATCCGAAGCTGTTGAAGATGAATTCACCGGAAAAGAAGCAGTGGCAACTGCAGATTTCGGTGCCGATAAAAAAGGGAAAGTCGAATTCAAAGGAACCTCATGGAAGGCTGAATCAGGATCTGATATCAAAGCCGGGCAGACAGTTGTCATCGTTGAGAAAGATAGTTTTAAACTGATTGTTGAACCTAAAAAATAAACAAAATGTCTACATCCAGCATTACTTTAATTCTTATTGGTGCAATTATCCTTGTATTCATACTGGTTGCATCAATGATAAAGATCGTTCCACAGAGAACAGCCATCATAGTTGAAAGGCTGGGGAAGTTCAGAGCTGTCTACTCGGCAGGATTTCAGGTACTTATCCCCTTTATCGATAAAGTGAGATACAGGCACACCCTTAAGGAGCAGGCCATTGATGTTGCATCCCAGATATGCATTACACGTGATAACATTGCAGTGGAAGTTGACGGGATCCTGTATTTGCAGGTTCTGGATCCTCAGAAAGCTTCATACGGTATTGACAATTATCGTTTTGCATCGATCCAGATCGCGCAGACCACGATGAGAAGTGTAATAGGGAAACTTGAACTCGACAGGACTTTTGAGGAACGTGAAACAATAAATGTTTCCATTGTTGATGCAGTCGACAAGGCAAGTGAACCCTGGGGAGTTAAAGTTACGCGCTATGAAGTTAAGAATATTATCCCGCCGCAGAGTATAAAAGATGCGATGGAAAAGCAGATGAGGGCTGAAAGGGAAAAGAGAGCCGTTATTGCTGAATCGGAGGGAACAAGACAGGCTAAGATAAATAATGCAGATGGAGATAAGCAGGAGTTTATCCTGAAATCAGAAGGTGAAAAACAGAAACGCATTAATGAAGCAGCCGGACGCGCCTCGGAAATTGAGCAGGTTGCCACTGCAACTGCCAACGGACTAAGGGCAATTTCAAAGGCTATTTCGGAGGAGAACGGTCTGAATGCTGTAAACCTCAGAATAGCAGAACAATATCTTATTGCCTTTGCCGGACTGGCAAAGACAAACAACACTATGATCCTGCCATCGAACCTTTCTGATATTGCAGGAATAGTTGCCACGGCAACTTCGGTATTCAATGAGGTAAAGGATAAGAAAAAATAATAAGTCACACGAACCCATCCCCCAACCCCCTTCCCTGCGTCGCAAGGAAGGGGGCTTTTATTTGATTGTATGTCAGTAAGTTATCCCCCTCCTTGCGAAGCAGGGAGGGGGACAAAGGGGGTGGGTACATGTGATCTAGGGAGGGGGTTTGGGGGTGAGTTCATGCCTGCTCATGCTCCGTCCTCTCGATGATCTCATTCTGCAGATCCTCGCCAAGATCGTTGAAATAATCGCTGTAGCCGGCTACCCTTACAATAAGATCGCGGTAAAGCTCAGGATGCTTCTGGGCTTCCCTCAGCGTTTCTGCGTTCACCACGTTGAACTGAAGATGGTGTCCATCCATAGCAAAGTAGCTGCGGATCAGAGCAGTAAGACAGCTGTAACTCTCCTCGTCCTCGAAAAACTGCGGGGCAAATTTCTGGTTCAGAAGTGTACCGCCCGTGCGCAGATGATCAATCTTTGAAGCTGATTTAATTACTGAGGTGGGGCCCTGTTTATCCGTACCCTGTACCGGCGAGATTCCCTCCGAGAGAGGTTTAAATGCTTTTCTGCCATCCGGAGTTGCCCCGGTAACGCTTCCGAAATATACATGAGAAGTAGTCGGAAGCATGTTTATCCTGTGAACACCGCCACGTGAATCGACACGTCCGTTGACAGCATCATAATAGATCTCAAAAACTGCAACAGCATGCCTGTCGGCGTAATCGTCATCATTCCCGTATTTTGGAGTATTGTATATGAGATCATGCTGAATATCCTCATACCCTGAAAAATCTGCCTCAAGGGCTTTGTTAAGCCCGCTCCAGGTCAGGTTCTTTTTATCATATATATTATAATGTATGGAGGTCAGTATATCTGTCATGCTTCCAAGTCCGACACCCTGGATATAAGTTGTATTGTATCTCGCTCCTCCTTTATTATAATCCTTACCGCTGGTAATGCAATTTTCTACAAGGAGGGAGAGGAATGGTACAGGCAGCCAGTACCCAAATGTTTTTCCGATAACGTTATTCCCCCGTATTTTAATGTCGATCAGATACTTAACCTGTGATCTGAATGCCGACATCAGTTCTTCAAAGGTTTTATAATCATCAGCATGACCTGTCGTGAGACCAACCTGCAAACCGGTTCGTTTATCGAATCCGTTGTTAAGAGTCAGTTCAAGCACCTTGGGGAGATTGAAGTAGCCTGTCAGCCAGTATGCTTCGGTGCCGAAAGCTCCTGTCTCGACACATCCGGATGCTCCGCCGTTGCGGGCATCGACGATATTCTTTCCCTGCCTGAGCAGCTCCTGGATAATCGCTTCGGTGTTGAAACAAGATGGCTGTCCGAAGCCGGTGCGTACAATATCTAAGGCCTTGTGTATGAACCTGTCGGGATTTATTCGGCTTATCTGGACCATGGAGCCTGGCTGCAGGATCCTCATCTCCTTAATGACATCCAGAAGTATATAGGTCATTTCATTAACTGCATCGCTCCCGTCAGGTTTTACTCCTCCAAGGTTGATCAGGCAGAAATCGGTATAGGTGCTGCTCTCGGAGGCAGTAACTCCCATTTTGGGAGGTGACGGGTGATTGTTGAACTTCACCCAGAAGCATCCCAGCAGATCAAATAGTTCTTCCTCAGTTAACGTGCCTGCCTCCATTTCTTTTTTATATACCGGGAACAGATGCTGATCGAGACGGCCGGGATTGAAAGAATCCCAGGGATTGAGCTCTGTAATGACTCCAAGGTGAATGAACCAGTAATGTTGCAGCATCTCGTGCACCGTTTCAGGAGCATGGGCAGGAACACGGCGGCAAACATCCGACATCTTCTCAAGCTCGCTTTTTCTTTTTATGTCTTTCTCCCTGCCGGCAAGGTCGTTGAGAGCATCAGCATTGCGTTTTGCATACATCATGATCGCATCGCATGCAATATCCATTGCTTTAAGCTCTTCAGACTTATCAAATGCTTCAGAGTCATTGAAATAATCGAGTTTTAAAAGGCTTTCCTTTATTTCTTCCTTTAACTGAAGGAAACCTGTGCGGAACATTTTATAACCGAGGACAGTATGTCCGGGTGCGCGCTGCTCCTGGAACTCGGTGAAGATACCTGCATTGTAGGCATTATGCCACTCAGGCGTCATCAGGGTCATTATCCTCTCACGATTGCTCTTTCCTTTCCAGAAGGGTATTATCTCCCTCTCATAAATCTCCCGCACTTCCTGATCTACTTTAAAGGAGACTTTTTCCCTTTTATCGAGGATATCAAGATCCTTAAGGGAATGGATACATATTTCCGGGTAAGTCGGAGTTACCTTTGGAGCTGGGCCTCTTTCCCCTACAATCAGCTCTCCATTGCCGATATAAAGCTTCTTGTTTTTAAGTATATGCTCAAATGCCCTTGCCCTGCGGACAGGTGCAGAGAGTTCGCGCGATTCGTCGCTCTTGTAGAATTGCGTGATAAGAAGTGCTCTTTCGGCAGTAAGTTTTTCAACCGCGTTGAGGCTCTCCTCCCTTAGTATCTTTACTCGTTCTGAAAGTATCATAATCTGTTGCTGGTTGCAGGTTGCTGGTTGCTGGTTGCTGGTTGCTGGTTACTGGTTACTGGTTACTGGTTGCTGTGGGCCGGACCCCCTTGGGGGTCAGGGGTGCGGGATGGCGGTTGCTGGTTGCTGGTTGCCGGTTGCCAGTCGCCGCATCACTATCCACCAATCCTTGTTTTAACTCCTGTTTCTTCAAAGAACTCTTTCAGTTCATTCATCCGCCCTCGTGATGGAGTTTCTATTCCTTCCATCCGGTAAGGGATCCTAAACCTGGAGTATTTTGCCTTGCCTATCCTGTGATACGGAAGGAGGCTTATCTTTTTTAGGTTATCCCGTTTTAAATCCAGAATGAACTGTTTAAAAGCATTCAGGTTTTCCGCGCTGTCATTAAAACCGGGGATCACCGGTATCCTAATAAAAAGGTCTTTACCGCTTTCGAGTATCAGTTTTAAATTATTCAATATCAACTTATTGGACACTCCCGTATATTTGATATGCGTCTGATTGTCCATATGTTTAAGATCGAAAAGAAACAGATCAGTCCACGGAATAATCTTCAGATAATTTTCAGCCGGTGAATATCCTGATGTATCAACAGCGGTATGGTATCCTTTTTTCTTGCAGGCCTTAAGAGTCTCTAAAAGGAAATCAGCCTGAATCAACGGTTCGCCGCCTGAGAAGGTTACTCCTCCTTTTGATTCATCGAAAAATATCTTTTCTTTTTCAAGTATCTCAAGAACATCATCTACAGGGTACCATCTTCCTGCATCTGCGGTTTTTACAAATTCCCTGTCTCCAACTTTTTCAATCTGGTCAACAGCTTCAATATCAGGAGAAATGCCTTCAGGGTTATGGCACCACCAGCATGAGAGCGGACATCCCTTCATGAAAAACGTCACCCTGATGCCGGGGCCATCATGGATAGCATAACGTTTGACGCTGAAAATGAGACCTTTCATAAAAGACAAAAGACAAAAGACAAAAGACAAAAGACAAAAGACAAAAGATAAAAGAAGGGTTGATTGCATGATCGCACGACTGCACGATTGCAAGACTCCGCCGTTAGCCGGAATAAAACATCAGGCAACTGTAGAGGCGCCGGCCCAGGCGCTGCCAGTTAAAACGGTATTTCAGCTTGGCTATCATAAATAATCAGGTTGCAAGTTATATAATTTTCGAATTTCTATCGTTATATTCAAAATTGTTTTTCAGGGAGAAATCATGAGGGGCACTTTACTATCTGCAGTTTTATTATCAATTTGTATTCAGACATATGCACAGACTCCAGCCCGGTGTACCGTGAGCGGGTATGTCAGGGAGGCAGGCAGTGGGGAGACACTTATCGGTGTTAATATTTATCTCCCTGATTACCAGACAGGTACAATTACAAATAATTACGGATTCTATTCAATTACCTTATCATCAGCTGATTCAGTCAGGATAGTATTCTCATATGTTGGTTTTACCCCTGAAACCGTAACTCTTGATCTCAGAAAAAACATTGAATTGAATATAGATCTCCGATCCGGTGTTTCACTTGATGAAGTCACTGTTACTGCTGATCAAACTGAAAAGTTAAGCGAATCGGCGAGGATGAGCAGCATTAAGATCCCTGTAAGCCAGATAAAAAATGTTGCAACACTTCTTGGCGAAAAGGATGTCATGAAAGTATTGCAGCTTATGCCGGGTATCCAGAAGGGATCTGAAGGAAGCAGCGGATTGTATGTAAGAGGTGGAGGTCCGGATCAGAATCTTATAATCCTTGATGATGCAATAGTATATAATGTATCTCATCTTTTCGGATTCTTTTCCCTGTTTAATGGTGATGCACTGAAGAGCATTGAACTTACAAAAGGAGGATTTCCGGCACGATATGGCGGACGTCTCTCCTCAGTGCTGGAGATGACCATGAAGGAAGGAAACAAGGAAGAGTGGCATGGAGAAGGAGGAATCGGGCTTATTTCATCAAGGATGACTCTTGAGGGTCCCATTGTTAAAGACAAGTCATCAATACTTATTTCAGGACGAAGGACCTATGCAGACTTTATTTTGAGACCGATCATGAAGGTTATGGAAGATGCGGAAGGTACAGATGCCGGTTATTATTTCTACGATCTGAATGCAAAAATCAATTACGACTTCGGCAGGAAAAACAAGCTCTACTTAAGCGGATATTTTGGCAGGGATAAATTTCATATTAAATATAAAGATCCTGAGCAGGAATATAATGAGAAAGCCGGTCTGCAGTGGGGCAATGCGACAGGCACTCTTCGCTGGAACCATCTCTTCAGCAGCAAGCTCTTTTCAAATACATCACTGGTATTCAGTGATTACAAATTCGGTGTTTCTTACAAGTATAACGACAAGGATGCCGGAGAAGACTATTATGTTGAATATTACTCCGGGATCAGGGATCTCTCACTGAAATACGATATCGATTTTATCCCGGCACCATCACACTGGATCAAAGCAGGAGGAATAGTAATATCTCACAGATTCACACCTCATGTGTTCATAGAAGCAGATGAATCAGCCGGCATCAACAACAGACAGAAAAACCAGATAAACGGGCTTGAGTCAGGACTATATGTTGAAGATACCTGGCAGCCAGTTCAAAATATTAAGATCAACGGAGGGCTCCGCTTCAGTCATTTCCTGGCTCAAAAAGAACAATACCATTTTTTTGAGCCCAGGTTTTCGGCAGCATGGAGGTTTAGGAACAATTTTGCTCTTAAAGCTTCGTATGCCTCAATGAACCAGTACATACACATGATATCTATGACAGGAATAAGCCTTCCGACTGACCTGTGGGTACCAACCACTGACAGTGTTAAACCACAGCAATCGAGGCAGGTTGCCCTGGGAGTGGTAAAGGATATATCTGTTCCTGAGATATCATTCTCCATTGAAGGGTATTATAAAACTATGAACAATGTACTTGGGTATAAGGAAGGTGCGACTTTTCTGAATTTTGACGAAGAAAATCCTCTGGCGGAGGATATCAGCTGGGAAGATAATGTTACATCCGGGAAAGCATGGTCGTACGGATTGGAATTTCTTGTTAACAAGAAAGCCGGACGTTTCTCGGGATGGATTGGTTATACACTTTCATGGACACAGATGCAGTTTGACTCACTAAATTTTGGTAGAAAATTCTATGCAAAATATGACAGAAGGCACGACATATCACTCATCGGAACTTTCAAGCTGAACGATCATATAACTCTTTCAGGCTCATGGGTATATGGAACAGGGAACGCAGTAACCATGCCAATGTCGGTGTACTCCGTAATGAGCCACCCCAGAATATACATTGAAGGCTACAAAAATTCAAATTCTTATGATCGGGAATATGCAATGGATTACAGCGAGAAGAACAACTACAGGATGGCGCCATATCACAGGCTCGACCTGGGTATTCAGTTCCATAAGGAAAAGAAATGGGGAGAAAGGACATGGGAAATATCAGTATATAATGTTTACAACCGGAAGAATCCGTTTTTCTATCAGCTCCGTTATACCAGCAATGGCAATATATCTGCATCGTATATTTCACAGTTCAGCCTCTTTCCAATTATTCCATCCTTCTCCTATTCATTTAAATTCTGATGATGAAATACAGATCTTATAAATATATGTTGCTTCCGGTATTTATCCTTACAGGTTACGGGTGCGAAAAATATGTGCCTTATGTTGATCCGCCTGCATTTGAACAGAAGCTTGTTATCACATCATTCATTTCACCATCAGATACAGTTTCATACATTTATATCACTTCTAACCAGCCCGCCTATGGCTTTCATGAACAGATGGAAGAACCTGGCGATGTTACAGGTTCAATTAGTGACGGGACAAAGGAAATACAGCTGGATACAACATCATCAGGGCTATATTTCATGAACGATCAAATGCCGATAATCTCCGGAAAAACGTACACTCTGAAAGTATCGGACAGTAAAGGACTCTATGCAGAGGCTACGACTACTATTCCCAAACAGCACGAAATGATGATAAGCGTGGATACAATTATAATAGTCCAGGAAGTACCTGATTACGAACCATATATCGAACTCAGGATCTTTACTGAGTTCACCGATATTCCTGATGAAAAAAATTACTACAGTATTGCCGGCAGACTCACATTATTTAAAACTATTGACGGTTCAGAGACTTTGATTCATGAAGGGGTGGTATGGTTTGAAGAACCATATATCACGGATAAGGATACAGACTCTGATAACAAAATAAAACTGGAAACATGGATCTCAATCTCATACCAATATATTTTTCAGAATTATGACTCAGCTTTTTTAAGTATCTATCTGATGAATACGGAAGAGGCCTATTACCTGTATCATACATCAATATATGAAAATCAATACAGTGATAATCCTTTTTCGGAAGTTAAGCCAGTTTATTCTAACATTAATGGCGGATTCGGAATATTTACTTCCTATACTATTGATTCGCTGGTATACAGAATAAAATAATGAGCTTGCATTATTATAATCAAATTAGACTTAAGTACTTATCTTTAAATTTATGTTGATATGATTTTATGAAACGAACCTTATTCATAATATTATTTCCTCTTGTAGTTTCACAGTTATTTCCACAATCTGTTCAACACTATACTGTCAGCGGATATGTCAGGGAGGATGGCAGCGGTGAATCGCTGATAGGGGTCAACATTTATCAGCCTGAGACCAGGATCGGAACTGTGACCAACAATTTCGGATTTTATTCGCTGACCCTCTCTTCGGCCGATACCATAGAGATTGCCGTGTCATATGTCGGATTCACCGGTCGCAGATACAGGATACCCTTCAGGGAGAACATAGAGCTGAATATTGAACTGTCTTCAGGAGTAGTTCTTGATGAGGTCACGATAAGCGCTGAAAAAAAAGAACGTCTGAGCGAATCTGCCAGGATGAGCATGATTAAGCTGCCGGTGCAGCAGATCAAGAACGTACCGATGCTGCTCGGCGAAAAGGATGTTCTGAAAGTAATTCAGCTCATGCCCGGAATACAGAAAGGATCTGAAGGCAGCAGCGGGCTATATGTCCGCGGCGGTGGACCTGATCAGAACCTTATAATCCTTGATGATGCAATAGTCTATAATGCAAGCCATCTCTTTGGCTTTTTCTCGCTTTTTAACGGAAGCGCACTGAAAAGCGTGGAGCTTACAAAAGGAGGATTCCCTGCCAGGTATGGCGGCCGTCTTTCCTCAGTACTCGAGATGAATATGAAAGAAGGCAACAAAGAGGAATGGCATGGTGAAGGCGGAATAGGACTTATCTCTTCAAACCTTACAGTCGAAGGCCCTGTCAAAAAGAACAAATCCTCAATATTGCTTTCAGGCAGAAGAACTTATGCTGATTTGATACTCAGACCGATACTTACAATACTGGATGAGGAGAATACAGGTTACTTTTTTTATGATTTCAATGCTAAGATCAACTACGACTTCGGCAGAAGAAACAAGCTTTACCTGAGCGGGTACTTCGGTAAGGATAAATTCTATATGAAATATAAATCCATTGGATACAGTGAAAAAGTGGGATTCCTGTGGGGTAATTCAACAGCAACACTGAGGTGGAACCATCTGTTCAGTAATAAGCTATTCTGTAATACATCACTTATATTCAGTCATTATTCTTTCGGGATCTATGATGATTACAAAGTCATTGCTGAGAACAAGGATTTTCACGCTGAGTACTATTCCGGCATAAGAGATCTTACTTTTAAATCAGATTTCGATTTTCTTCCAAATCCTAAACACTGGATAAAAGCAGGAGTAATAAGCATTTTTCACAGATTCAATCCTTATGCCTATGTTGAGGAGGATATACCTCACCAGGTTCATGAAAGAGAAGTGAGTTATACAAGCAGTATTGAGACAGGAGTGTATGCAGAAGATACATGGCAGCCTCTTCAGGTTCTGAAAATTAATGCAGGAATCCGTTTAAGCATTTATAAAGCAACTGAAAAATACTATTTTAATCCTGAACCGAGATTATCACTTGCATTGAGCTTAAAACCGGATATGGCTCTGAAAGCTTCGTACTCGTCGATGAACCAGTATATCCATCTGCTATCAAACACCGGAATAAATCTGCCCACAGACCTCTGGGTCCCTGCGACTGACAAGGTCAAACCCCAGTCGTCCAGGCAGGTTGCCTTTGGAATCGTAAAAGATATTGATAAGAATGATCTTGCTGTTTCTCTTGAAGGGTATTACAAAACTATGGATAATGTCATCGGCTACAAGGAAGGAGCCTCATTTCTTGAACTGGGCGAACCTTCAGATATTAATGCTCCTAAATGGGAGGATAATGTAACAGCCGGTCGATCATGGTCATATGGAGCAGAATTCCTGTTTCAGAAAAAAAGCGGAAAGCTGACAGGATGGATAGGCTACACCTTGTCATGGACAAAGATGCAGTTTGATTCGCTGAATTTCGGTCGAAAATTCTATGCACGTTACGATCGCCGGCATGACATTTCCGTGGTTGCCATGTATAAACTGAATGACCATATAAATCTCTCAGGCACATGGGTATACGGAACAGGCAATGCTGTGACTTTACCATTGTCAGCTTACTGGGCTGACTATCATCGGTTTAATCTATGGACCGATCGCAACTTTTATATGGATGAAGTATGGTATTCGCAATATGCCAACGAATTCGGAGAAAAGAACAGCTACCGGATGAAAGCATACCACAGGCTTGACCTTGGTATCCAGTTCCATAAGCAAAAAAAATGGGGGGAACGGATTTGGGAGATATCGGTTTATAATGCTTACTGCAGGTTTAATCCATACTTTTATTATAGCGATATAGTATTAAAAAACAATAAATGGTACGGAGTTCTTAAACAAGTGAGCCTTTTCCCTGTAATTCCCTCATTTACATATTCATTCAGATTTTAATAATATTTCGATGAAAAAGAAAATATTTCTGATATTAAATCTTCTGGTAATTCTTATTATTTCCTGTGAAAGAGAAGTAGATATTGTCATGCTTGATAATTTTATACAAAAGCTTGTAATCCACTCCTTTATAACAAATCACAATACTTATTCATTTGTTTCTGTCAAATCAAACGAAAGAATCTATGGTGAAATTAACAGTCAGGAAACGCCTGGCAACCTGAATCTTACTATTTCCAACGGGGTTAAAGTGGTCAGTCTGGAACGATATAATGACGGTTATATTTTCAGGCATGAAGATATGCCGGTCGAAGGAGGGAAAACCTACAGGCTCAGGGTTACAAGTGACAAGGGAATGAGCGCAGAAGCATCATGCACGGTACCTGCCGTAAGAGATTTTCACCTCGAAGCCGACACGCTGTGGGAGTACGAGGAAATCCCCGGAGTCGGTAAATGGAACGTGGTAAGGGCAAATGTATATCTGACCGATTACCCGGGGGAAGCAAATTATTTCAGGTTTATCACTAAAATACTTGTTTATGAAGATGGGTATTTACCTGAATTTTCTTCTGAAGGAGAAGAACCGGCATTTTTTTCGGATGAAGGAAGAGATGGTGAAAGAATATTCGCCAATACTCTGACTGTTGCACCCTGGTCCGATAGTGATTCAGCTTTCCTTATATTCTATATATTAAACACCGACAAAGCATATTATACTTATCATCGATCGTGGGATAACTACTCAGGAGGTGAAAATCCATTTATGGAAGTATCTCCGGTATATTCAAATATAGAAGGTGGTTTGGGAATTTTCGCATCATATGTGGTTGACTCACTGGTTTTAAAGTTAAAATAACGCCCTGACAATATGTAGCTTGCATCGTTTTAACATATGATTAACACAACATTAACATGGTTTGATGCAACAAAGAGTCAAATTGCACGTCATTTGAGTGATTAAATAAGTCTACATAGGCCGTTCGGCCAAATTCTACGATCAGGTTTAAAGTTAATCGCGGAAAGACATCACCCTAAAAGATGTCTTTCCTTCTTTTTATACCTTGCCCATTAAAATCAATTTTGTACATTTCGGCAGACAAATCAAACCTGAAATGCCAACCATGAAAAAGACAATCTTATTTATGCTGATTATGGGGACCATTGGATTTACCGGATGCAAAAAAGAGGTAAAAAGCGATAACCCTTTCTTCAACAAGTGGGATACTCCCTTTGAGGTTCCTCCTTTCGACCAGATCAAGGCGAAGCACTATATGCCGGCCTTTCTAAAAGGATTTGAGGAACAGAAAACGGAGATCAGGGCAATCATTACCAATACTGACGAACCCTCATTTGAAAATACAATCAAGCCGCTCGCATACAGCGGGGACCTTCTTGGCAGGGTTGGAAGGGTTTTTGGCGCACTCAACTCGGCTCATACGAATGATTCACTGCAGGCCATAAGCAGGGATCTGGCACCCATCCAGTCAAAGCACAGGGATGATATAAACCTGAACGACACGCTTTTCCGGAAAGTTAAATCAGTATATGAGAACAGAGATAATTTCAAACTGACCGATGAGGAGAAGAAGCTTCTTGAAGACACCTACAAGGATTTCGTAAGAAGCGGCGCCGCGCTTTCATATGAAGACAAGGACAAGCTTCGTAAGATTAACGAAGAGCTCTCCACCCTGCAGGTTAAATTCGGACAGAACCTGCTGGCTGAAACCAACGGTTTTAAGCTTGTTATTGACAAGGAAGAAGATCTCTCAGGTCTTCCTGAAAATGTTAAAGGGCAGGCAGCTGCCATGGCCAAATCGCTAGGCATGGAGGGCAAATGGGTATTTACACTTCAGGTTCCGAGCATGACACCTTTCCTTCAGTATTCCGACAGGCGCGACCTTCGTGAAAAGCTATTCACCGGATATTTCATGAAAGGAGACAATGACAACGAATATGACAACAAGACTATAATTGCACGGATCGCCATCCTGAGAATGGAAAGGTCAAAGCTTCTGGGATACGACAGCTTTGCTGATTTTGGTCTTGAGAGGACAATGGCAAAGACTTCGGAAAGAGTATTCGATTTCCTTGGCCAGGTTTGGAATGCAGCATTGCCTGTTGCAAAAGCCGAAGCAGCTGCACAGCAGGAGATAATCAAAAGGGAAGGCGGCAAATTCAATCTTGAACCATGGGACTGGTGGTACTACTCAGAAAAGATCAAAAAGGAGAAATATGACCTTGATGATGAGATCACCCGCCCCTATTTCCAGGTCGACAATGTCATGGAAGGAATGTTCTATGTGGCAAACAGGCTTTATGGACTTGAATTCACGAAAAGAAACGATATTCCAAAATACCATCCTGATGTAAATACCTTCGAGGTTACCCGCGAAGGGAAACATGTGGGCGTGCTGATGATCGACAACTACCCGAGGCCCTCAAAGCGCGGAGGTGCATGGTGCGGAGGCTACAGGGGCCAGCGCCGTGACATAAACGGCAAAATGATCACCCCTCTCGTTACAATGGTCACCAACTCCACACCGCCATCAGGCGATAAACCGTCACTGCTGACTTCAGATGATGCTTCAACATTATTTCATGAATTCGGTCACGCACTTCACAGCCTTCTTTCAAACATCACCTACCCCGGGAACAGTGTCCCACGAGATTTCGTTGAGCTTCCTTCACAGATAATGGAACACTGGGTTCTGGAGCCTGAGGTGCTTAAGGTATATGCTAAACATTATCTGACTGGCGAAGTTATCCCGGCTGAAATTGTTGAAAAACTCGATAAAGCGAGCAAATTCAACATAGGATTTACTACCACGGAATTCCTGGCAGCAGCACTCCTTGATATGGAGTACCACTCAATTACTGAAGTCGCTGAGCTGGATATCAGGGATTTTGAGAATAAGGCAATGGCAAAATGGGGCCTCATACCTGAGATCAAGCCAAGATACAGGTCAACTTACTTCAATCATATCTGGGGCGGAGGCTATTCAGCAGGGTACTACAGCTACTACTGGAGCGAAATGCTGGATGCTGACGCATTCCAGGCATTCAAGGAAACAGGCGATATTTTCAACAAGGAAGTTGCCACAAAATTTGAAAATGAGATACTGTCACGGGGTGGATCAAAAGATGCGCTTGAGATGTATATTGCATTCCGCGGTAAAGAGCCCGGGATAGATGCACTTCTGAACAACAGGGGACTAAAATAATGACTACCAGACTGTTCCTGATATTATTTCTGTTCTTTCCTTACATCAGCAGCAGTTTTGCTGCACCGGAGCCCAGGGCTGTAAAAGGTATCATGGATCTCAGCCAGATGAAGGAAGATGAGCTTCTGTTCATTAAGCTCAACGGTGAATGGGAGTTTTACTGGAACAAAATGCTTCGTCCTCATGACTTCAAGTCAACAGACGAAGTTCCTGACTATTATGGAAAAGTACCCTCGTATTGGACCGATTACCCTCAGGAATCGGTAAAGACAGAAAAATATGGCTTTGCAACTTACAGGCTTCTAATCATCCTTCCTCCCGGGTACAGGGATGCTCTTGGATTTGATCTCCCGGTTTTCGATTCATCATACGACATTTATGTCAATGACCGGTATTATGGCGGGAACGGAATCCCCGGTACATCAGAAGAGGCCACAGAACCAGGCTTCAGCAGGAATTTCTTCAGACTTGATCCGAAGGCAGATACCCTTTCCATTATAATCAATGTGGCGAACTTTCATCACCGGCGCGGAGGTTTCTGGCTGCCGATGAAAATGGGACCTTTCTTTGAAGTTCAGAAAAGGCTTGCAAACGGATGGGCAGGAAACTGGGCAGTGATCAGCCTTCTTATGGGTTTTTCACTGTTCTTCCTCCTTTTTTACATCCTGTCGCCAAAGGAAAAGGTAATGGGATTCTTTTCCCTGACAACCATCGGGCTGGGGATTAGACCTTTATTTACATCGCACTTTCTTATAAACAATCTCGTAACCCTGAACTGGAACTGGATCGTAAAATATGAATATTTCGGATTATACTTAGTATTAATCGGATGGATCTGGTTTGCCCAGGTACTTTATCCCAATAAATATTTCAGGATACTGGCCTATATCCTGACCGTGTTCTTCATCTTTGCAGCGATATTCACTCTATTCCTTCCTGTCAGGGTCTTCAGCTATGTTACTTTGGTTCTTTATCCGGTTATGATCATTCTCATGATCTACGGCATTGTACAGAGTTTCGTTGGAATAGTAAAGAAAAATGCTTTTGATATTGTTTATTTTCTTGCATTTATACTTCTTATTACCGGTGGAATTCACGACATCAGAGTTTCTCTCGGCAAATCAGCAACAGCCCAGGGTTATGTGCTGACATACATTGTTGTCGTATTTGTAATGATACAGGCCGGATTGATACTCTACAGGTGGATCAAAGCATTTGATGAAAAAGAAAAGCTTCAGAATGAGCTTGAATTCATGAACCGGAACCTGGAGATTATTGTCAGCGAAAGAACACAGGAACTTAAAACCAGGAATGAAGAGATTGAACAGCAGAGCTCCAGGATCGCTCTTCAGAATAAGCAGCTGTCGGAGACGATCCAGATGAAAAACAAGATATTCTCAGTCATTTCACATGATCTGAGAAGCCCTATAGTGAACATTCTGTATATGCTTAATCTTCTTAAAGAGAAAGAGTATAAGGATAAATACGATTCTTTTGCCAATTCGAGTATAGAATATGCACAGCGCGTTATTTCCCTTATTGAGAATATGCTCGTATGGGGAAGAGGGCAGGAGGATAAGATCAAATATTCCGCGGAAAAGCTAAACCTTGCAGAGATTATTCTTACAAATCTTAGCATTATTAAGGAGACATCTGACAAAAAGGAGATCACAGTCAATTTTACACAGGTTGGCAGCTCGATCGCATACTGCGACAAGGATCTGATGGACATCATCATACGAAACCTGTTGTCGAATGCCGTCAAGTACACACCGCGCGGTGGAAGGATAAGCATACTGCTGAAGGACAAGACCAGTGAAGAGAACCACATCCTTATAAAGATATGTGACAACGGTATCGGGATACCTCCGGAAAAGCAGAAATACCTCTTCACCTCCTCCGAAGTAGCAAGCACGCCGGGCACGGAAAATGAAAAAGGGACCGGGTTGGGGCTGAAGCTTTGCCATGAGCTCATCAAAATCAATAAGGGAACAATAAGTGTTGAGAGCAGGGAAGGCGAAGGGGCCTGTTTTTCAATAACTCTCCCGGTGCAGGGTCTTTAGAATTATAAAATTATTCTGAAACCAGGGCTCCTGGAGCGGGATTCCAGTGAATAAAGTTGATCCCGAAAGAAGTAAATAGTCCATACAATATCAATATTTGGAACCCTAAAAGTCATTAAATAAATGAATAGAATCAAATTACTTTTTCTGATCCTGTTTATTACAGCAACCTGCTTAATAAACGCCCAGGATGATTTTGAGGCAAAACTGCTTGCAAAATTCCACACCATAACAAGCGAAGAGATGATGATCTGGATGGAAAAACTGTGTTCACCTGAATTCAAGGGCAGGTTGTCGGGTACACCTGAATTTATAGCCAGTGCAGAGTGGGTAGCGGGAATGCTTAAGGATTGGGGAATCAAGCCGGGCGGTGATAACGGAACTTATTTTCAGTGGTTTGATGCTCCATATACGGTTGTCAATGACATCGGCAGTCTCTCGCTTAAGATAACCCAGACTGATGGTTCATCCATAATAAAGAATTATAATTATCCGGATGAGTTTTACCCCGGCATGAACTCGGGAAACGGCGAGATCACTGCTGAGGTGGTATTCGTGGGATTTGGTGTGACAGCTCCTGAACTTGGGTACGATGACTATAAGGGAATTGACGTGAAAGGGAAGATCGTTCTCATCAACAGGGACGTACCTCCCATTGACGCAAGGAATCCAGAGTATAACAAGTGGGTAAAATACTGTTATCATCAGTATAAGCTTGAAAATGCGGTCAGCCATGGTGCAGCAGGGTTCCTTTATGCTGACGGCGCCAGCGCAAATCCCAATATTTCCTATGATCCTTCTATAATGGTGTGCGGTATTGGACCTCAGCCACTGGCTGACATCTTCTCAGGACTGAATACAACAAATGCGGCAGTAATTAGTAAAATACAGGAATCCATCAAACCGGCTTCATTCACTACCGGTAAAACTGTTACGATCAGGGCTAATACAACCAGGTATCCTGAGGGAAAGGGGTGCAATGTGGTTGGAAAAATTGAAGGTACGGACCCTCTCCTGAAGGATGAGGCTATAATCATCGGAGGGCATCTGGATGCTGTAGGGAAAGCTGGCAAAATAGTGAACGGAGCTCTTGATAATGCAAGCGGAGTGGTTGATATCATGGGCGCTGCCAAAGCGATGGCACAGTCGGGTATAAAACTTAAAAGGTCAGTCGTGTTCCTTTTCATTGGCGGAGAGGAGACCGGTCTGCACGGTAGCAGGCTTCATGCTGAGAAACCGGCTCTGCCAAAAGAGAAAACAATTGTATATATCAACCTTGATATGGTAGGTAATGGCACCGGGCTTGCAGTAAATGCTTCTTCTCCCTATAAGCAGCTTCTTACATATTTTGAAGAGGCCAATACAAAATACATACACCGTCCGTTCAGGGGATCAGCCTCCGAACCGGAAGAATACTACGGGCGACCGAGAAGCGACACATTCAACTTCAGCTCCAGGGGATACAGGACAATGTCAATATTCACTACCGGTGGCTACAAAAAAGTCTATTACCATCTTCCGGGTGATGACCCTGATGCAGTCACTATTGACATAATGGAAGATGTTGCCAAGATGATCTACATTGCGCTGACAAACATGGCAAATGATGGCAATCTGAAATTTTAAGAATTGTAACACTTGTTACAATTTGATCCTGCTGAAGTAAATACGATCACCGTAATGATAATGGAAGTTCCATGCTGCGGAGGACTGTTGCAGATGGTTAAAGCTGCTCTTTCAAAGGCATCCAGGAAGGTTCCGGTTAAAATGATGATCACAGGCATATCAGGACAGATTTTAAAAGAGGAGTGGATATGACCTGGCATAATCCGGATTTTCATATGCCGATTATTACTATCTGCAAAACAAAATTCTTTTTTATTATATTGCGCCGGTTTTAATCTGTTGTCTCTCTTAACCTGACTGTTTATGGATGGAAAAAATGTATTTGACAATTCCGGTAATTTGAAGTTTTTTCTTGGATTTGATATTGGCTCCGTATCGCTGAATACGGTACTGATGGATGAGAGCCACAATATCATTGAAGAGTACTATGAATATGTGCAGGGTAAGCCTTTTAATGTACTTTATTCACGCCTCGGATCAATTCTTGAAAGAAAAGGGATACCTGCGGGTATTGCATTCACAGGCACTGGCGGCAAGCTGGCAACCGAGCTTATCGGCGGTGTGGTTGTTAATGAAATAATTGCCCAGGCTACATCAACAGGCAGATTATACCCTGATGCACAGACAGTGATTGAAATCGGCGGTGAAGATTCCAAGCTCATAATTCTTGAGAAGGATTTGGCAGGAGGACCTTCAAAACTTGTGGATTTTGAAATGAACAGTATCTGCGCAGCTGGTACCGGATCATTTCTTGATCAGCAGGCACGGAGGATTGGCATTCCAATTGAAAAAGAATTCGGGGAGATGGCTCTTAGATCGGTTAATCCCCCCAGAATTGCCGGTCGCTGCAGCGTCTTTGCCAAGAGTGATATGATTCATCTTCAGCAGATTGCAACTCCGCTTCAGGATATCGTTGCAGGACTCTGTTTTGCCCTGGCAAGAAATTTCCGCAGCACCGTAGCAAGAAGCAAACCGATCAATAAGCCAGTTATCTTTTCCGGTGGTGTTGCCGCCAATGCCGGCATGGTCAGGGCTTTCAGGGAAGTGCTTGACCTGAAAGAAGGTGAGCTGATCATCCCCAAAAACCATGCATCAATGGGAGCCATAGGTGCTGTTATGTATGTGCATGCCAACGGCCTTAAAATGGATGGTTTTAACGGTCTGAAAAAGCTGGAGGAGTACCTGGCTGAAACATCATCATCCTTCTTTAGTCTGCCCCGGTTAACGGAATCCGAAGCTGTCTATGATAAAAAAGTAAATTTCAGGTGCGACGGAAACAAAAAGCTTTCGGTGTATCTTGGCGTTGATGTCGGGTCTCTCAGCACCAATGTTGTCCTTATTGACAAGGACCACAATGTAATTTCGAGGAGATACCTGCCGACGGCAGGAAAGCCTCTTGAGGCAATTCAGAAAGGGATAACCGAGATCTATGATGAAGTAGGTGAATATGTGGAGGTTATAGGTGCCGGCACCACGGGATCAGGACGTTATCTGACCGGCGATTTTATAGGAGCAGATACTATTCAGAATGAAATAACTGCCCAGGCTACCGCTGCAATAGATTATGATCCTACCGTTGACACAATCTTCGAGATCGGAGGTCAGGATTCCAAATACATAAGCATTGAAAATGGGGTTGTGATCGATTTTGAAATGAACAAGGTTTGCGCTGCAGGGACAGGATCATTTCTAGAAGAGCAGGCTGAAAAGCTGAATATCAATATTGTTGAAGAGTTCGGATCCATGGCATTGAACTCAGAGTGCCCGGTAAAACTTGGCGACCGCTGCACCGTTTTTATGGAATCGGACCTCAATTCATTTATGCAGAAAGGGGCCCGGAATGAAAATCTTGTTGGTGGTCTCGCCTACTCGATTGTATATAATTACCTCCAGAAAGTAGTTGGTGATCGCAGAGTTGGAAACAAGATCTTTTTCCAGGGGGGTGTTACGAATAATAAATCTGTTGTTGCAGCATTTGAACAGGTGCTGGGTAAGAAAATAATTATTCCGCCTCATTTTGATGTCACAGGCGCTATTGGCGCAGCCATTCTCGCCCAGAAGTCAATGGTTAAAGGACAGAAAACAACGTTCAGGGGATTTGGTGTTCGCAATGTCCACTATGATATCACACGGTTCACATGCCAGGGTTGCACCAACCATTGTGAAATAAGCCGTGTTAAGATTGAAGGTGAAAAGAAATCGCTTTTTTATGGAGGGCGCTGTGAAAAATATGAGATCGACTCACGGAAAAAAGTGGCAAACAACATCCCTGATCTTTTCAAGGTAAGAACTGAAATGCTGATGGAGGGATACACTGAACCAGCCGTTGATAATAAAAAACCGACAATTGGCATCCCCAGGGCTCTGATGGTGTTCTACCAGCAATTTCCCTTCTGGAGAACTTTCTTTGAGCAGCTTGGATTTTCCGTGGTAATATCCAAAGAGTCGGATAAGACACTTTTGACCCGGGCGATTGAGATCATCACCACAGAAACATGCCTTCCCGTTGAAATGACTCACGGACATGTGGTTGATCTTATTGAAAAGGGAGTCGATTATATCTTTCTTCCTTTTATTGTCAACGCCAAATTCAAGGAAGGCGATCAGACATTTAACTGCAATTGCCCATGGATTCAATCGTACCCCTTCATGGTCAAAGCTGCCCTGAAATCAAAAATAGATGAATCTAAATTACTTATCCCGACCCTTCATTTCAGATTCTTTGAACGTGCACTTGTAAAAGAGATGACCGGTTATTTCAACACAAAATTCGGGATAGGGAAAAAAGAGGTAAGGGAAGCATTATATTATGCCGATAGTGTCCAGACAATGTTTGAAAGGAAGTTGATGGAATACGGCAGGGAGATCATGAAAAATGTTCCGGAAAACTGCCGCCCGGTAATCCTGCTTGGAAGATCATATAACAGCACTGATCCCAGCCTGAACCTGGCACTTGTAGAGAAGCTCATTGGAAAAAATGTAATGCCTGTACCTGTCGATATGCTCGACCTGGCTCCTTATAATATCTTTTATAACTACAGGAACATGTACTGGCCTAACGGTCAGAAAATTATAGCAGCAGCACAGCTTGTGGCCAAAACGGAGGGGCTCTATGCGGTTTATATCAGTAATTTCCGCTGCGGACCGGATTCATTTCTCTGGCATTATGTTACGGAAGAGCTGAAAGGGAAGCCTTTCCTTCACCTTGAAGTCGATGAGCACTCTGCCGATGCCGGTATGATAACGCGTATCGAGGCGTTTCTTGACAGTCTTAAAGGATCAGAGCTGAACAAGAAAAAAGATGTGACAGTGTTCAGGCCAAGACCAAGTCCTGCTTCACCTCCAAAAGAGAGAATACTGTATTTCCCGTATATGAACGACGGTGCATACATGATTGCAGCCGCTGCACGTTGCGTCGGGGTCGCATCGGAAGTCCTTCCCAAACAGACTGAGGAAGACCTTGCAATCGGCAGGGAGTATACCTCATCTAAGGAGTGCTTCCCGATGATTTGTGTTACAGGAAGCTTCATTAAAAAACTAAAGGAGCCGGGAGCCGACCCGAAAAAGATAAGCTTCTTCATGCCTGACCACAACGGGCCATGCCGCTTCGGACAGTACAACCAGTTCCACAGGATACTGTTCGACAGACTGGGTTATACCGACGCAGAGCTCATAACACCTTCAAATAACACATCCTATCAGGATATAGCAGGCGAACACGGACAGAAATTCAGGATCAACGCATGGAAGGGATTCATTGTTTCCGACTACATCAGAAGACTGCAATGCGAGACCAGGCCGTATGAGATCAACAAAGGCGAAACGAACAGGGTTTATCTGGATGCTATTGTGAAGCTGGAAAGATGCATTGAAAAGGGATCCAGGGGATTGCATAAGGTGCTCGCAGGTATTGCAAATGATTTTATGGCGATAAAAGTCGATAAAAGCATTAAAAAACCGGTTGTTGCAATCGTAGGAGAAACTTTCATGCGCGACAATGCGGAGTGTAACGGTAATATTGCCAATCGCCTTGAAGATCTCGGGGTTGAGGTAATTGTAGGTCCGTTTGCCGAATGGATATATTACTCAACTTACCGGTACACACGCGACAGCCGCTGGAAAAATGATACTGCCGGAATTATCAAGTCAAAAATCCAGAAGGTCGGACAGGACATAGTTGCTGCCTCTCTGCTGAGGGGTATTGAGAAATTCATCGATCAAGGGAAAAATATCCCCCTCCATGAGATGATGAGCCTGAGCAATAATTATATAAGTGAATTTTATGACGGTGAGCCGCCTATCGGGATTGGAACCTCGGTGGCGATGGCAAAGAGAGGAGCTTCCGGTATTGCAGCAATTCTGCCGTTCACATGCATGCCAGGAACCCTGGTAGCATCGGTTAGCGACTCCTTCAGGAAAGATCATAACAATATACCTTTTATAAATATTGCTTACGATGGGCAGGATTCCATTTCACTGGAAACCAGATTACAGGCATTTGTATTCCAGGTAAAAGAATTCGCGCGTTCTGTAAAAATAGAACAAAACTGATTAAACTGTCCGTGGTGTTATTGACCTGCATGACCTGCAGGACTGCTGTTAGATGACTTTAAATCCGAGCTGTTCAAGGATTTTGCGGGTTGTTTTGGTTCCTCCGTTCAGTTTTACCTGATAAGCTGAAAACTCACGCCTTAAACCATAGTCACCTCTCTGTTTTTCGAAGTCAGCAGGTGCAAACCTCAGGTTTATGTTGTCTTCATCAATATTATATGTATGAAGCACTGCTTCCCTGATAATGTCCTCGTCGCTTTTTCCGATGCCATTAATTGAAATTACCGGTTTTTCAGGCTCAGGGATCCTTACGGGATACCATTTGTTAAGAGGAAGATCAAAGAATTCTGACAGAGCATTTACCACTACTGATGTTCCGTTTGCTTTTCCGTCAGTTGAATATCCTGCAATGTGCGGAGTTGCAAGGAAAGTTTTGCCCATAAGTTCGATATCAATGTCAGGCTCATTTTCCCATACGTCAAGAACAGCGCCTGCAAGTTTCCCTGAATCAAGAGCTTTTTTCAAAGCGTTGGTTACCATTACTTCTCCCCTGGAGGTGTTGATAAACCATGTTCCCTTCTTCATTTTCTTAAAGCTCTTTTCATCAAACAGATGCCACGTACAATCTTCTCCTACCACATTCAGGGGTACATGAAGTGTCACAATATCAGACTTGTAGAGAATTGTCCCAAGATCAACAAATTTGTCCCGGCCCTCTTTCCTCTCCCTTGGCGGATCATTAAGCAGAACATCCATACCCAGAGTCCGTGCAAATTTTTCAACTTTTGAGCCAACATTGCCCACTCCTACTATGCCAATCGTTTTTCCCTTCAGACTCAACCTGAATTCAGAAGCTATCTTAAGCAGAGCGGCGGTTATATACTGCTGAACCGAAAATGAATTGCACCCGGGAGCATTGGTCCAGAAAATACCCTTCTTCTCACAGAATTGAGTGTCGATATGGTCAAACCCTATTGTAGCCGTTCCGATAAATCTTACTTTCGTGCCTTTAAGAAGAGAATCAGTACATTTTGTCCTTGTCCTTATAAGAAGAGCATCTGCATCCTTCAGTATCTTATTACTGATCTGTCTGCCCGGCGTGTAGATTATTTCGGCATATGGCTCAAGTACACCTTTAAGGAAGGGTATCTTATCGTCAGCTATTATTTTCATTTTCACCAATATTTAACGTGAAATTAAATAATTAATAAGAATCAAGACAAAAGAAGCAAGATAAAAGACATAAAAATTGATCTGCATGTCAACAATTATACTTTTAGGATGTTATAACTTTGCAGTATGGTTACTAATATAATACATTTAAAATGAGTGAACTTATAAATAACTCAGTCAACAGGAAAACCAGACTTAAAAACCTCATTCTTAAACTCCATTCCGGAGCAACTGAAGAGAGCGTAAGGAAAGAACTTCTTGAAACACTGAGCCAGATACCTTACGGTGAAGTGGTTGAGGTGGAACAGGAGTTGATAGGTGAAGGACTTCCCGAATCGGAGGTTCTGAAACTCTGTGATGCCCATTCTGCAGTTCTGGAGGGCAAAATCGACCTCAGCGGCTCAAAAAAAATGCCCGAAGGCCATCCTGTTGATGTAATGAAAAAAGAGAACTCCGAGCTTAAGAAGGTGACATCTCAGATATCGCAGGTGCTGATGGCAATCGACTTTGACAAGTCTGTCGATCTGAAGGAAAACGTGCTTAAACTCCACACTCTCTATAATAGTCTGTGGGATGTCGATAAGCACTATCAGAGAAAAGAATACCTGCTGTTTCCATTTCTTGAAAAACAGGGAATCACAGGACCTCCGAAAGTTATGTGGGGCAAGCATGATGGTATAAGGGAACTGATCAAGGGGAGCATTGAAATACTCAAGACTGAAAACATATCAAGAGAGGATTTGATGGCTTCCTCTGAAATAGTGCTGATGCCGGCAATAAAAGGCGTAAACGAAATGATCCCCAAAGAAGAAGAGATTCTTTTTCCTATGGCTCTTGATAAGCTGGCTGAAGAAGACTGGTATGAGATAAGCAAACAATCGCTTGAAATCGGTTATTGTCTTTATGATCCGAAAAAAGAGTGGAAACCTGACTCGGCCGGTGATACATCCCTGAGTGAGATGCAGAGTGCAGGAGGCCATATCCAGCTTCCTTCAGGAAGTTTCTCTGTTGAAGAGCTGCTTGCAATCCTCAATACCCTTCCGGTTGACATCACATTTGTTGATAAAGATGACAAAGTGAAATACTTCTCACAGAGTGCCGAAAGGATTTTTCAACGAAGCCGGGCTATTCTTAACCGTGATGTTCGCCATTGTCACCCGCCAGCCAGCGCACATATCGTTTATAAGATCGTTGAAGATTTCAGGAGCGGAAAGCAGAACCGCGCACCTTTCTGGATAAATATGGGAGGGAAAATGATATATATCGAGTATTTTGCCCTCAGGGATGAAGGAGGAAATTACCTGGGAACGCTTGAAGTATCCCATAATGTTTCAGTATACAGGGAGCTTGAAGGTGAACAAAGAATATTATCCTACAAATGAACCAATGGAAAATCAGCTTTTAATAACACCCAAAACAAAAGTGCTTCAGCTAATTGAGACATTTCCGGAGCTGGAAGAGGTACTGATCAATGCAGTTCCTGCATTTGAAAAGCTGAAGAATCCGGTACTTCGAAAAACAGTAGCCAGGATAGCAACTCTTCAGCAGGCAGGATTTTGATGCCCGTGAGATGCTTGCTGCAGGTGAACAGCCTGTAAACCAGGTGATGGTCGATCTGAATAACCTGGAAAGCAGGACTATTTACAGGCTTACTGCTCCTTTTCTCCCTGCCCCGCTTATCGACAAGGCTTCAAGCCTCGGTATTGACCACTGGTTAAAAAAAGAGAAAGAGGATCTGTTTTTTGTCTATTTTTATAAAGCCTGAAAATACAGTATTCGGGATAATTAATCGATAATCGTCATCTCTTCCAGCAGGTAATCTGCGCCGGCATATTTATCAATAATGAACAAAACGAACCTGATATCAAGGCTTATATTGCGGCTCTGATCAGAATTATATGCCATATCGCTGGCAACACCCTCCCATGCCCTGTCAAAGTTAATGCCGATCAGGTGTCCCTCAGCATTGATCACCGGGCTGCCGGAGTTGCCTCCTGTTGTGTGGTTATTGCCTATGAAACAGACCGGCACCTCACCATTCTGAGTGTACTTCCCGAAATCCCTGTTCCGGTATAATTCTCTCAGCTTATCAGGAACATCATAATCATAGATTTCGGGGTTGTCTTTTTCCATTATCCCCTTAAGGGTAGAGTAATGTTTAAAATAGACTGCGTCTTTTGAAAGATATCCCCTCACCGTGCCGTATGCTATCCTGAGTGTTGAATTGGCATCCGGATAAAATACTCGGTCGTTGTCAAATTCCATCTGCAATGTCATATAATCCCTGTTAAGACGCTGTATTTCAGATGATATTCTCATATATTCCCCCCTGACATTTGCTGTAAGGAAGTCACTCACATTTCTTGCAAGCCTGAAAAAAGGGTCCTTTTCGAGCTTCGCCAGGGAACCCTTATCGAATCCGGTAAGGAATGCGTCAAACCTGGCTGAGTCGGTAAAAATGGTTTTGCCATATCTCTTTTCAGCAAACGATCGGAAATCTCCTTTGCATGATTTTTTAATACTTAAATACTCCGGCGCCTGCCATTTTGCATCAAGATTCTCGCCGTACATGGCCATTACCGCCTCAAAGAGTTTCTTATCAGTATCAATATTATAGTTCCTGAAGAATCCCCTGGCTGTATTTACCAGGTCTTTTTTTGCAGCATCGATCTTACCCTGTTCAGGGTTGCTTCCATACAAACCCGTAAAAGCGACCATATACCTGGCAAATCCCACAACCTCTGCTCCGCTGCTGAAAAAGACATCGCTGGTGTAGCTGGTGACAAGGCTGAAGTCTTTCAGCTGCGAATACAATTCCTTATAGCGGGGAAGGATGCTCCAATACCTTGCTTTTCTTGCCTCATCTTCATTGATCCAATCAGTGAGCCTCTTCTCATACTCCTGTTTTTTTGCAATGGTATTCATCCTTTCAAGGCCCTGGTTCTCACCTATCCATTTCTTCCAGGCATTGGCTATTCCGGATTTCTTTGCTGAATACTGCAGCCTGATCAGGGGATCAGTATTCATTGCGGCTTCCATGATCTCTATCTTCCTTGTACGGATGTCAATCATCCTCGGATTGATATGATTCTTTACCATTTCAATATGGTATGAAGGAACATATTCCGAGGTCGATCCCGGATACCCGAACACCATTGTAAAATCACCCTCACTGACACCTTTAAGTGAGATCGGGAAATAGTATGCAGGCTTATACGGAACATTTTCTTCTGACCAGTGAGCTGGCTTATTATCCCCTGAGGCATAAATGCGGAACATTGAGAAATCACCTGTATGCCTGGGCCACACCCAGTTATCGGTTTCTCCCCCGAATTTCCCAATAGCTGACGGAGGCGCTCCGACCAGTCTCACATCGTTGAAGGTCTCATATACGAGAAGGAAAAACTGATTCCCCATATAGAAGGGCCTTATGCTGGCTGTGTAGCCCGTCCCTTCAATTGCGCTTTTCCTTATGGCTTCTGTATTGGCATTTATGATCTCATCTCTTCTGGCGTCATCCATTCCTTCAGAAACGCCCTGGAGTAACTTTTCGGTGACATCCTCCATCCTTTTAAGGAATGAGACAAAGAGACCAGGGCAGTGCAGTTCTTCGTTGCGCGACATGGCCCAGAAACCGTTTGTAAGGTAATCATGCTCGAGCGAAGAGAGCGCCTGGATCCGGCTGTAACCGCAATGGTGGTTGGTGATCAGAAGTCCGTCGGGTGATATCAGCTCGCCTGTACATCCTCCGCCGAATGATACAACGGCGTCCTTCATGCATGCCCTGTTGACGCTGTAAATATCCTCAGCTGTAAGCTTAAATCCTTTTTCCTGCATCAGTTTTATGTTGTACTTCTCGATCAGCATAGGGATCCACATGCCCTCGTCGGGAACTGCAGAAGCAAGAAGAATCACAAATAAAAATGACAAAAGGAGAAATGTTCTTTTCATAGTAATTTTGTTTATCCTTAGCACCCCTCCCCCTCCTTGCTTCAGCAGGGAGGGGGACCGAGGGGGTGGGTACATGTTAATTTATAAACTCCATTAATTCCTTATATAATCTCTGAACCGGCAGTCCCACTACATTGAAATACGAACCCTCGATCCGGCTGCATGCGGCCAGTCCTATCCATTCCTGTATGCCGTAAGCTCCTGCCTTGTCGTAAGGCTTATACCCTTCAACATAATAATTTATCTCTTCATCCGAAAGCCTCTCAAAAGTAACTTTTGTTGAAACTGAAAATGTCTTCTCCTTTGCTTTTGAAAGAATAGTTACTCCGGTTATCACCTCATGGGTATCATCTGACAGATCCCTTATCATCTGCTTTGCTTCATCGGCTCCGGCAGGTTTCCCGAGCACTTTGCCCTTGCACCAGACTATTGTATCGGCTGTTATAACTATCTCATTATCTTTAACTTCACTTAAATATAATTTTGCCTTTTCACGCGCAAGGAAAAGAGCTATCTCTTCCCCGTGAAGGTCCTCAGGATAATCTTCGGGATAATCCTTAACAATGACATCGAAATTAATGCCCAGCTGCCTCAGGAGCTCCTGCCTCCTGGGTGAGCGCGATGCCAGGATTATGCGGTGTTTATTAAGTATGTCAGCAATCATTTTCAGATCAGGTTGCCGGAAAGAATCACTTCCAGAAACAGCGAATAAAGTATACCAGACAGCATAGTCGCTTTCATGACCGTGCTGGCGCTGTGAATCTGTTTCCTGTTCTTTGTCAGGACTGTCAGGTATACCACATAAAGCAGAGGCAATACCACCAGCATCGAAAGATACAGAAGCGTTATCCTGTCAGAAATAAAAAGGGCCCAGATAAGGTAGAGTGAAGCAATCGTTATCAGCAAGAGTGCTGTCACAACAATCCTGGAGCCCCTTATTCCAAGGGTTACCGGCATTGTGTTCATTCCGAACGCATGATCTCCTTCATAGTCCTCAATATCCTTGATTATTTCACGTGTAAGCGTGGTAATGAAAGCGAACAGGGAAAATCCCCCGATCCACCAGAACATGAAGTTCAGTGGAGGAACCCCTATGGCATTTGCATTATAATACCTGTACACGAAAGGCCATTCATATATTACAACGAGAAAGGGCACCATGGCAGTCATGATTGCCACGATAAGATTGCCGATAAGAAACTGACGCTTATAGCTCGCGGAGTAAAAATAAAGGAGACCGGATACGAGTAAAAACAGCATTCCCAGCCAAAGCGATCCTGCCTTCCATGAAACATAGGCTCCTGCAGCCACTCCGGCGATGTTGAAAATATTGTGCCACATCATTGCCTGTCGCCTGGGGATCTTTGTCCCCACTATTACCCTGCCCCTGTTGATAAGATCGGTTTTTATGTCGAAGTAATCATTTATCACATAACCTCCTGCGGTAATAAATACAGTTGCTGCGACAAGCAAAATGAAGCAATGCAGCGGGCACTGGAGAATCATGGGCACATGGGAGCCTGTACCATCCAGCATGGTGACTGTCACCCTTCCCAGCAGGGGTTCAATCACAGCATACCTCATCAGCACCATTGTAATGATAACAATGAGCAGGTTCTGCCATCTTATCAGTTTAAAAAACTCCTTCATATTACCAGGTAAATGCTTCAGTATCCATCCAGTTGTCATGCAGACGGAGCACCTGTTCGATGACATCCCTTACGCAGCCTTCCCCTCCATTTCTGTCAGAGATGTAGAGGGCGACCTGCTTTATCTCGCTGTCAGCGTCGGAAGGGCAAACGGGAACGCCTGCATGCTTCATAACGACAAAATCAGGAATGTCGTCACCCATGAAAAGTATTTCTGAGTCGCTCAGACCGTATCTCTTCCTGAATTCAATATAATGATCAATTTTAGCCTTGCTGTTAAGATATATATCTTTCACGCCCAGAAGCTTAAGCCGTTTAAGATATTCCCTTGAGTTGCTCCCTGATATTATGCCCACATGATATCCTTTCCTGACAGCCAGCTGGAGGGCGTAGCCGTCGCGGAGATTAACGGTTCTGTTGGGAACGCCGAAAGAATTAAGGTTGATGGTCTGAAGCGATAGAACGCCATCAATATCAAAAATAAAAGCCTTTACTTTTGATATTTCCTCCTTGAAGTTTGCCATTCCTTATTGTTTTTATAGTGTTCGATTATTGATATGGTAACCTCCTTATATACATTCCGGAGATCAGGCGAGAAAGATAGTAAATCCAGATGTTTTGTAATAGTGTTCCTGTCATTTCTCACCGCCGGACCTGTCTGTGAAGCTTCCGGGCCGGTTTTCATGGCTTTGGATATGGTCTCCCTTATAAGCGGCTCCAGAACATCAAAAGAGAATCCTCCTTTTTCAGCTATCTCACTTCCGGCAGTAAGCATATGATTAAGGAAATTGCAGGCGAAGACTGCTGCGAGGTGAAGCATTTTTCTGTGTTCAGCATCTGCATGGAATACCCTTGCCCCGAGCATCCCTGCAAGTGTCGTCAGTATTTCCGACTGTTTTTTGTCAGGGGCTTCAATAAACAAAGGAAGCCCCTTGAAGATTATCCTTCTCTTTTCGGAAAATGTCTGCAGCGGGTAAAAAACACCCTTCCGCTCAGTTCTATCCGGAAAGACGTCCAGCCCATAGCTTCCTGCAGTGTGTGCAACCAGTGTATTCCGGGGACATTTTATTTCCTTCAGTACTTCCCGGAGCCTGTGGTCAGGCACTGCCACAATTATAATATCAACAGGATCGCGGAAAAGAAGACCGGAAGACCATGAGGCATTATATTTCGCAGCCAGCATTCTTCCCCTTGCCGGTGTCTCAGATACTATCTGGCGTATCGTAATGCCTGAAGAATGCATCGCTTTGCACAGAGCCCCGGCCACCCTTCCTGCACCTGCAAATGATACATTGAACTGTGCCATGGAAATTATTACTTTTTCCCGTAAAGGCTTGATTTAAGTTCAGTTACCTTGATATTGTAGATCTTATAGTATGAATAGTAAGAGGTGCTGCTGCTGTTCATCATATAGGTACAGTCCCAGAACATATCGCCTGATATTTTTATCTGGCTCTGACCTTCAAGGTCGAGGTACCTCTCATACATTTCATTCGGGTTGCAGAAATGGTAATAATCATAAGACATGCCATTGAAGATGGCGAATGAGGCGGTTCCCCCATTTGAACTGTAAGTTATTGACGAATAGTCCATTATATAATCAGTGATTGAAGAGAGGATATCGCCATCGCATCCGCATCTCACCTGTTTCTTGCAGCTGTTGAATGATATTGCCGGCAGAAGAAAAATCAGAGCAATAATTATTTTACGGATCAGTCTGGACTTCATTATTTTCGCATTTCCTATATAACACACAAAGTAAGCTTATATTTCATTGATTGCAAAAAAATAAGCCGCCAATTGTATGTTGACGGCTTTTCATCAGAGTTATGGCTGATTCAGGCCTGTGCAGTAGGTCCGCCGAAACTGAGCGGCATTACAGGCCCTGAGCCTTTTACTTCTTTTATATGTCCGTGAACCGATTCGTACTTCGCAATATTATCCTGAAGCGCTGCAACAAGCCTCTTGGCATGTTCCGGAGTAAGTATTATCCTGGATTTCACCTGGGCTTTGGGTATCCCCGGCATGATCCGTACAAAGTCAACGACAAATTCCGAAGCTGAATGAGTAATTACTGCGAGGTTGGAATATATCCCCTGAGCAATCTCCTCATTCAGTTCAATGCTGATCTGGTTCTGTTCTTTAGGATCCGGCATAACTTGTTGTTTTAAATTACCTGGTTTTTTCGATTCCGTCTTCAACTTCCGATTCCTGCTCGGTGCCAACGAGGTTTTCATACTCCTCCAGCGATCCGACTATGATGCTGTTATATTCGCGCTGTCCTGTACCTGCAGGAATGAGATGCCCTACTATAACATTCTCTTTCAGTCCTTCAAGCTTGTCAACCTTGCCAAGAATGGCTGCTTCATTGAGAACCTTCGTAGTCTCCTGGAATGAAGCTGCCGAGAAGAAGCTGTTTGTCTGAAGCGCTGCACGTGTAATACCCTGCAGAACCTGGCTTGAAGTTGCAGGAACAGCATCCCTTGCCTCAACAACCTTCAGGTCCTTGCGTTTCAGCATCGAGTTCTCATCCCTCAGCTTGCGCGCTGTAACTATCATCCCCGGTTTAAGGGTCTGTGAATCTCCTGTATCAAGGATATACTTCTTACCATAGATCCAGTCATTCTCATCCATGAATTCCAGCTTGTCAACAACCTGTCTTTCAAGGAATTTGGTGTCACCCGGATCGACGATCTCAACCTTGCGCATCATCTGGCGGACGATGGTCTCAAAATGCTTGTCGTTGATCTTAACGCCCTGCAGACGGTATACTTCCTGTATCTCGTTCACGATATATTCCTGAACCTTTGTCGGCCCCTTGATCGACAATATATCAGAAGGAGTAATAGCTCCGTCGGAAAGCGCCACGCCTGCCTTCACGTAATCGTTTTCCTGAACAAGTATCTGTTTTGAAAGGGGAACAAGATATTTCTTCACCTCATCAGATTTCGATTTGATGGATATCTCCCTGTTGCCTCTTTTTATCTTTCCGAATGTCACTTCACCGTCAATTTCTGAGACAATTGCGGGATTGGAGGGATTCCTTGCCTCGAACAGCTCGGTCACCCTGGGCAGACCACCTGTTATGTCACCTGACTTGCCAACCGCTCTTGGTATCTTGGCCAGTATGTCACCTGCTACAACCGTCTTGTTCAGGTCGGTTACGAGGTGAGATCCCACAGGAAGGTTATACATCCTCAGTTCCTCACCTTTTGACGACATTATTTTGATAGCCGGGTTCTTGGTCTTATCCCTGCTTTCAATTATGACCTTCTCCTTGAAGCCGGTCTGCTCATCTGATTCCTCGCGGAAAGTCACGCCTTCAATAAGGTAATCGAATGCCACCTTTCCGGCCACCTCCGAAATTATCACAGCATTGAAGGGATCCCATTCGCATATCAGTTTTCCTTTTTCAATCTCTTTGCCCGGCTTCACATAAAGCCTGGATCCATAAGGTATTGTATGAGTTGTCAGAGCAATACCGGTTTTCTTGTCAATAATCCTAAGTTCTGCCAAACGGCCGATAACAATATCTACACTGCCTTTGTCTGCATCCTTCTTCGTAACTGATCTTAGTTCCTCTATCTCTGCAATTCCGGCATAGCGGGCAACCAGTCTTGATTCAGTTGTAATATTTGAAGCTGTACCTCCCACGTGGAAAGTTCGCAGTGTAAGCTGAGTGCCGGGTTCACCGATGCTCTGAGCTGCAATTACTCCGACAGCCTCACCCTTCTGTACCATCAGGCTTGTGGCAAGGTTACGTCCGTAGCATTTTGCGCATACTCCCTTCTTCGACTCACAGGTAAGTACCGAACGTATCTCAACCTGCTCAATGGGTGAATCCTCTATTTTCTTAGCCAGGTCTTCCGTAAGTTCCTGGCCTGCTTCAACAATAAGCTCCCCTGTAAGCGGATGGAACACATCGTGAACGGTGGTACGGCCAAGTATCCTTTCATAGAGAGACTCAACCACCTCCTCGTTCTTCTTGATCGCAGTTGCGACAAGACCTCTCAGTGTGCCGCAGTCCTCTTCATTAATGATGACATCCTGCGATACATCAACAAGACGTCGTGTAAGATAACCTGCGTCAGCTGTCTTTAATGCTGTGTCAGCCAGCCCTTTGCGTGCACCGTGTGTTGAGATGAAGTATTCCAGCACCGACAGTCCCTCCTTGAAGTTTGAAAGTATAGGGTTCTCGATGATTTCCGAGCCGGAAGCACCAGATTTTTGAGGCTTGGCCATAAGTCCCCTCATCCCCGATAGCTGACGGATCTGTTCCTTTGAACCCCTTGCTCCGGAATCAAGCATCATATAAACCGAATTGAATCCCTGCTTGTCGTTCGAGAGTTGTTTCATCAGCGACTGTGTCAGTCTTGCATTGACGTGTGTCCAGATATCAATGATCTGGTTATATCGTTCATTATTGGTTATGAATCCCATGCTGTAGTTGCTCAGCACCTCTTCAACCTGCTCGTATCCTTCAGTTACGAATTTTGTCTTCTCTTCAGGGATGATTACGTCGTCGAGATTGAATGAAAGACCGCCCCTGAACGCAGAGTTGAATCCGAGGTTCTTGATTGCATCAAGGAAGTCGGAAGTCTTGGCCATACCGGCACTCTTCAGTACGCGCCCGATGATATCCCTGAGCGATTTCTTCGTAAGGATTTCGTTGATATAACCAACCTCTTCAGGAACATGCTGGTTAAAGAGCACCTTTCCGACTGTGGTTTCTATAATATGGTTGACCATTTCACCGTCAACCCTGTCAGATACCTTAACTTTTATAATTGCATGCAGATCGATCCTGCCTTCATTATATGCTATTATCACCTCCTTGGGTGAATAGAATGTGAGACCTTCTCCTCTGACTTTTTCCTTATCGGTTCCCTTTTTGCCCTTTGTCATGTAATAAAGGCCGAGAACCATGTCCTGTGAAGGAACTGTGATCGGTGCCCCGTTTGCCGGGTTAAGGATATTGTGTGAAGCAAGCATAAGCATTTGTGCCTCAAGTATCGCACCATTGCCCAGAGGAAGGTGGACAGCCATCTGGTCACCGTCAAAGTCGGCATTGAAAGCAGTACATACAAGGGGGTGAAGCTGGATAGCTTTTCCTTCAATAAGCTTCGGCTGGAAAGCCTGGATACCGAGTCTGTGCAGTGTGGGAGCACGGTTAAGCAGAACAGGATGTCCTTTGAGCACATTTTCCAGGATATCCCAAACAACAGGATCTTTCCTGTCAACTATTTTCTTGGCTGATTTTACAGTTTTTACAATCCCGCGTTCTATCAGCTTGCGGATTATGAAAGGCTTATAAAGCTCAGCCGCCATATCTTTCGGGAGGCCGCATTCGTGAAGGTTCAGTTCGGGACCTACAACGATAACGGAACGGGCAGAATAGTCAACCCTCTTGCCAAGGAGGTTCTGGCGGAACCTTCCCTGTTTACCTTTAAGACTGTCGCTCAACGATTTAAGAGGTCTGTTTGCATCTGTCTTAACAGCATTGGCTTTTCTTGAATTATCGAAAAGCGAATCAACAGATTCCTGCAGCATCCTCTTTTCATTCCTGAGGATCACCTCGGGAGCTTTAATTTCTATCAGTCTCTTGAGACGGTTATTTCTTATTATGACCCTCCTGTAAAGGTCGTTCAGGTCGCTTGTGGCAAAACGGCCGCCATCGAGCGGAACCAGAGGACGAAGTTCGGGCGGGATGACAGGCACAACCTTTATGATCATCCATTCAGGCTTGTTGACATGTTTGGAATCCCTGAATGCCTCGACAACCTGAAGCCTCTTGAGAGCTTCATTTTTGCGCTGCTGCGATGTTTCGGTATTTGCCCTGTGACGGAGAGAATATGACATCTCATCCAGGTCAAGGCGGCTGAGAAGCTTGTACAGAGCCTCAGCACCCATATCTGCAACAAACTTGTCAGGATGGGTATCTTCAAGATACTGGTTTTCCTTAGGCAGCGACTCAACGATATCGATGTACTCCTCTTCTGTAAGGAAGTCGAGAGTTTTAACGCCGTCGGCAGTCTTGATGCCCGGATTTACAACCACATACCTTTCATAATAAATTATGGAATCGAGTTTCTTTGTGGGAAGCCCCAGAAGATAACCTATTTTGTTGGGCAGAGAGCGGAAATACCATATATGAGCTACCGGGACCACCAGTGAAATATGTCCCATCCTTTCGCGTCGTACTTTCTTTTCGGTTACTTCAACACCGCACCTGTCGCAAACGATTCCCTTGTAACGTATGCGCTTGTATTTACCGCAATGGCATTCGTAATCCTTTACCGGACCGAAAATTCTTTCGCAGAACAATCCGTCCCGCTCAGGCTTATAGGTACGGTAGTTAATTGTCTCAGGTTTAAGCACTTCACCGCTCGACCGGTCGAGTATTTCTTCAGGCGAAGCAAGACCTATTGAGATCTTTGAGTAACTTGTTTTTGCTTTGTTATCTCTTCTGAATGACATATATTGAATTTTTTTTATTCAATT
>JAZDMU010000008.1:0-2448 GCA_043800695.1 Bacteroidota bacterium | reverse complement strand
ACCTCAGGTCACCCAAGCTTATCAGGATTGCTGAATTGATAAAGGAAAGGCTTGGCCGCGATCTTAAACCCTATGATATCTGGTACGATGGATTCAAATCACGCAGCAGCATACCTGAAGATCTTCTTACCTCAAAAACATCGAAGCTGTATCCCGATCCGTCTGCCTTCAGGGCTGATATGCCTAACATGCTCAGAAAGCTGGGATGGAGTGCTGAAAGAGCTCAGTACCTGGCTGATAAGATAGTAGTAGATCCTGCCCGTGGATCAGGGCATGCATGGGGAGCAGGTATGAGAGGATCAGTATCGCACCTTCGGACACGTATTTCAGAAAAAGGCATGGATTACAAGGGTTATAACATTGCCGTTCATGAATTCGGACATACTGTTGAGCAGACAATCACACTTTATGATGTTGACAATTATATGATGTCGGGAGTTCCTAACACGGCATTCACAGAGGCAATAGCATATGTTTTCCAGGATCGTGATCTGATGCTGCTTGGGATGAAAGATGAGAATCCTGATAAAGAGAAGATGGAAATACTGGATGCCGCATGGTCTCTTATGGAAATCATGGGAGTGGGGATGGTTGAAATGATGAACTGGAAATGGTTGTACGAAAATCCTGAAGCCACAGCTTCCCAGTTTAAGGAAGCAGTAATTAAAAACTCACTCGACACCTGGAATAAGTATTTTGCTCCAGTTATCGGAGTAAATGATTCTCCCCTGCTAGCTGTATATTCACACACCGTGAATGATCCTCTTTATCTGCCAAACTATTCGTACGGGCATGTCATCCAGTTTCAGGTTGAAGAATACCTTAAGGATAAAAACCTTACGACAGAGATTGACCGCATACTTAAGCAGGGACGCCTGACACCCCAACAGTGGATGATAGGGGCTGTGGGATCAAAGATATCAACTCAGCCGTTACTGAAAGCATTGGATGAAGTTTTAAAATAGTTGCTTATTTATGGTTTATGATTATATCGTCATAGGTTCCGGATTCGGGGGAAGCGTTGCCAGCCTGAGGCTGGTTGAGAAAGGTTATAAAGTACTTACCCTTGAGCAGGGGAAACGCTATAATCCTCCTGATTTTCCCAGGACAAACTGGAACCTTCCAAAGTACCTCTGGATACCATCATTAAGGTTTTTCGGATTTCAAAAACTTTCATTCTATACTACCGCAAGCATCCTCAGCGGTACAGGAGTAGGCGGAGGAAGCCTCGTTTATGCAAATACACTTTACTTTCCCAAAGATGAATTCTTCGGCAATTCATCCTGGGCACGCTTCGGCGACTGGAAGAAGATCCTTGAACCATTTTACAAGAGGGTTTCATTCATGCTTGGAAGGAAAAAATATACAAAGCTTAATATTGAAGATCTTGCACTCGAGGCAGTTTCAAAGGAGATGAATGCCCATAATACATTTGAGTCGGTTTATGTCGGAGTTAACATTGATGGTGGGGAACAGGAAAGTGATCCTTATTTTAATGGTATGGGGCCTCTCCGTAAAGGTTGCACTGAATGTGGCGGCTGTATGGTAGGATGCCGTGAAAATGCCAAGAACACCCTTGACAGGAATTATCTCTGGTTCGCAGAAAAAATGGGACTTGAGATTCTTCCTGAGACCAAAGCAGAAAAGATCACCTTTAATGACAACCTGTACAATGTTGAGACAAAGAAGATCACTTCCTTCTTTATTAAAAAAAAGCAGCACTTCCAGGCAAAGGGTATCATTATTGCAGCAGGAACCCTGGGCACTCTTGAGCTTCTGCTTAAACAAAAATACAGGTTCTCTTCCCTCCCATTACTATCAGACAAGCTGGGCTATGAACTGAGGACAAATGCAGAAACACTAAGTGCAGTATCAGGAGCTAAAGAAAAGCTTAATAACGGACTGGCAATAACATCTGTCTTTAACCCGGACCGGCAGACACATGTTGAGATAGTGAAGTATCCCGATAACTCAAATGCTATGAAATTGTTTTTTGGCCTGTCAGCCGAAGGTGCCAGAACAACAGCTGGCAGGTCGTGGAAACTGATGGTAAAAACAATCAGCCATCCCGTTCAGTTTCTAAAGACTGTTTTTAACTTCAGATGGTCATCCCGCCTCGTGATATTTCTTACAATGCAGACCGTGGACAATGCAATGAAAATGGTGTGGAAGAGAACAGCTTTTGGCGGAAAAATGAAGATCGATAACAGCGGGCAAAAGAAAGTACCGGCATATATTCCTATCGGACAGGAGGTTATGGAACGATACGCAAAGAAAGTAAATGGTGTGGCCCAGAACATCCTGCTGGAAGTCTTCTTTAACCGGCCGACAACTGCCCATATTCTCGGAGGCTGTCCTATGTCGGAATCAGGAGAGAAAGGGGTAGTGGATAAAGATCTGAAAGTACATGGTTACCCAAATCTCTATATAACCGACGGCTCTGTGATA
>JAZDMU010000045.1:0-29280 GCA_043800695.1 Bacteroidota bacterium | reverse complement strand
ACCGAAAACAAAATACAACTTGACTCAACTTTCCAATAAGATTTTAAAATATATAATATAGTAGGCTATGCCCCGTATTATGAAGACTTCCCTGATTTCAACGGTTAATTTTATAGAATCAACTGAGACCTTTTAAGACTTTTATTTGAGGTGTCTGAAAAGACTCCATTTTCAGGAGTCTTAGCGCACATTTTGAATACCTGTAAAAAAGGAAACCGCCTGAAATCCTTGATTTTAAGCGGTTGTGAAAAAAATGAGTTCTTTTTTAGCTCCCCAGGTAGGACTCGAACCTACGACCCACGGATTAACAGTCCGTTGCTCTAACCAACTGAGCTACTGAGGAATTTATTTTCGCTTTACCAGTACAATTTTAGCGTGCCAAAAATAAGGGCTTTTAGTGAATTTAACAATATCTTTACCGAAAATTTTTATTATGAAGAAAATCCTTGGCATCGGCAACGCCCTTGTCGATGTGATGACTCCCATTACCGATGATAATATCCTTGATAAGTTCTCCCTGCCTAAAGGAAGCATGACCCTCGTGGATGCTCGAAAATCAAGGCTTGTAAAAGAAGAGACGGCCAAATTCAGGAAGAGACTGGCTTCAGGCGGATCAGCAGCCAATACGATACACGGACTTGCAATGCTGGGAGCAAAAGCAGGATTCATTGGTTCAGTGGGTAAAGACGAAACAGGGGATTTCTTCGAGAACGACATGAAAAAGGCAGGAGTCAGAACCATGCTTCTGCGACGAAAAACTGAAACAGGAACAGCTGTTGCATTAATTTCTGGCGACTCCGAAAGAACCTTTGCCACCCACCTCGGAGCAGCTGTTGAACTCTCCTCGCGTGATCTGAAACCGGAATTCTTCAAGCCATTCCAGATACTTTATATGGAAGGTTACCTTATCACCGATAGGGTTCTTGTGGAAAAAGCCTGCAAAACAGCAAAAGCCAACAGGATGAATATTGCCCTTGATCTCTCCAGCTACAATGTTGTTAATGCAAATATTGACTATTTCAGACACATAATAACAGAATACGTGGATATCCTCTTTGCCAATGAGGAGGAAGCAAGGTCATTTACCGGGCTGGGTCCATCGGAAGCACTTGATAAGCTGGCCGGGCAGGCAGAAGTCGCCGTCGTTAAAACAGGAAAGGACGGTTCTCTGGTCAGGCGCGGCGATGAAATGGTAAGGATCGGCACGCTCCCCGTTATTTGCAAAGACACTACAGGTGCCGGCGATCTGTATGCTTCAGGATTTCTTTACGGTTATGCAAACAACCTGCCTCTTGATAAATGCGGCGCCCTCGGAGCACTCCTTGCCGGAAATGTGATAAAGAATGTCGGGGCAAGAATACCAGACAGGAGATGGCCGGAGATTAGAAAGAGAGTGGAGAAGATAGTGAAGGAATAAATATGTTGCGGGTTATTGGGTGCGTGGTTGGTCCCCCTTGGGGGTCAGGGGTGCGGGGAGGAAGGTTGCTCGTTACTGGTTACTGGTTGCTGGTTAGCTTTGATTAAAACCGAATTATAATGAAAAGCGGAATTAGAATTTTACCACTCATATTATCACAGCTGCTGATAGTTTACAGCTGCAAAAAAGATTCTGTAAATCCGGGTGTTACTTTCAACGGACGGCTTTTTGAAGTCACGGAAGATGTTCCGTCGGGTTCAATTGATATAGTTGTAAGATTATCCGAGCCGTCAGATGAGACCGTAAGCCTTGATTACAGCACCGAAGACAGCACGGCAGTTGCAGGAAAGGATTATGTTTCAGTAACTTCAGGAAAAATGACTTTTCCGCCGGAAGAGCTTACAGCCTCTGTCAGAATCAATATTCTGCAGGACACCGCACAAAAGAAAGACGTATACTTCAAAATAGTTTTCAGTAATCCGGTAAATGCTCTCATCAGCCAAACATCAGTATCCATCAGGATCATTAATGTTGACTATTCCACCCTGGTATGGAGTGACGAGTTCAGCTCAGCATCCCTCAACACACAGGTATGGAATTATGAACTTGGCGCCGGAGGATGGGGGAACAACGAACTTGAGACATACACAAATTCAATAAACAACGTCCATCTTGATTCGGGATACCTTCATTTAACCGCCCTGAATCCGTTACCTTCATATTATACCTCCGGAAGGCTGACAACCCAGGGAAAAAAGGACTTTACATACGGGAAGATCAGAATAAGGGCGAAACTGCCCCAGGGAAAAGGCATATGGCCCGCCCTCTGGATGCTGGGAGCCAATTTCTCTACCGCAGGATGGCCAAATTGCGGTGAGATTGATATAATGGAACTCTTAGGTCAGGCACCTTCAGTTACTTACGGCACAATACATTGGGATGCAGGAGGCTATACCAGCAGATCGGGCAGCTATACACTGAGTGGATCAAGCTTCAGTGCCGGATTCCATGTTTTCACCCTTGTCTGGACACCCAACAATCTCAAGTGGTCGGTCGATGACCAGGAGTTTTTAAGTATCAGCAGGAGCGAAGTGCCTGCTTTCCCATTCAGCCTTCCGCAGTTCTTTATCTTTAATGTAGCCGTTGGAGGCAACTGGCCCGGAAATCCCGACCAGACTACCGTATTCCCGCAGCATATGATGGTGGACTATGTAAGGGTCTATCAGTAGGCCGGTTTCTTTATCCTGACTTTATAGCCGGTCAGTCCAAAATAAAATATAAAGACAAAGCATACCAGCGGAACAATAAATCCGAGAGCCATATTTGACACATCAGCAATACGTCCCATTATTACCGGGATCAGTGCTCCGCCTACTATTGCCATTACAAGGAATGAAGATCCTTTCTTGGTGAGTGGTCCCAGTCCTTTGATCCCAAGTGCAAAGATCGTCGGGAACATAACCGACTCGAAGAAAAAGGTTGCGAAAAGAGCAATAACCGATATCCATCCGAGCCCGGCAACTACCAGGCTCATTGTTATAACATTCATCAGCGCATAAAATGCCAGGAGCTTATTGGGTTTCACTATCCTCATAAATAGAGTGCTTCCCGAAAACCTGCCGAGCCAGAAGAGACCGAATCCTCCCAAACCCAGTATCTGGGAAGCCTGAAGGTTGCTTATTGACGGCATCTCCTCGGTTACGTAATTGATGAAGAAGCTGTTGATGCCTGTCTGAGCCGCAACATAAAGGAACTGAGCAATTACGGCAAGAACGAAATGTGGATATTTCAAAAGATCAGATAACCTTCCGGTTGATGTTTCATCATTTTCTGCCTGGGTTTCTTCCCTGACAGCCGGAAAGTGCACACGCCAGAAAAATATTGCAACGATGAGTACAAGCGTGCCGATCAGAAGGTACGGGAGGGCGATGGATGAAAATTTATTCCCGCTGTTGCCATTTAAGGAGAAAATAAGCATCCCTCCCACCAGCGGCCCGGCTATCCACCCCAGGCCATTGAATGACTGTGAAAAGTTGATCCTTCTCTCACCTGACTCCGGTGGACCCAGGACCGTGGTATAGGGATTCGCAGCAGTTTCAAGACATGTGAGTCCGCAGGCTATAACAAAGAGACAGAAGAGGAAACTGCCGAAAGTCTGTATCAATGTTGCAGGGAACATCAGAAACGCTCCTGCAGCAAAAAGCAGCAATCCGAAAATTATCCCCTTCTTGTACCCGACCCTCTGCATGATAAGGCCAGCAGGCAGCGCCATCAGGAAATAACCTCCGTAAAACACAAACTGGAGCAGGGCCGATTTGGCCTTCGACATACTCAGCAGTTCCTGAAAATGCTTGTTAAGGACATCAATACATCCGTGAGCAAAGCCCCATAGGAAAAAGAGGCTTGTAACAAGGATGAAAGGGATCAGAAATCCCTGGTAAACAAATCTTTGCTTGTTGTCTGAAGAAGAAAAATCACTTGTCATGCAATCCTGTATTTTACCAATACAAGATTATCATGATTTGTGACTTTACCAAAAGTTTATTTAACTAAAAGATTAACTTTAAGCTTGAACTCATCGTATATGGTCTTGTCCCCAAGGTTGTCAAAGAATGAACCTGAGCCGTAGCGGACATTATATTTGGTACGGTCAACAACGATGTTTGCAAAAAACCATGTTCCGTCATCTTTTTTCTGCATGGCTGCTTTGAATTCAACAGGATTGGTAATGCCCTTTATCGTAAGGTTGCCTTTCACGGTTCCTGATCCTTTTTCAAAAGGAGTGCTCTCAGTAATCACAAGCTTTGATGTCGGATATATATCAACTCCAAAGAAGTCTTCTGACTTCAGATGTCCTTCAAGTCTTTCACTGCTGTCATCATCTTTTATTGTAGTCATGTCAATAATGAATTCACCGGAAGTGATCCTGTTATCATTCCATGTCAGCCATCCATCCTGAAGCTTAATAGTTCCGTTATGCTCTCCTGTCACCTTTTCTCCCAGCCAGTGCAAAGCAGTCTTATCCTTATCTGCAATTAATTTATTCTGTGCATTCATTGTTCCTGTTATTAAAAGAAGTGTTGCAAAAAATAATATGTCCTTCATAGTTTCTGTTTTTTGTGTTATGCTCAATAAACAATAAAAACAATATTATTGTTCAAATAATGACTATAGAATACTGGTATTGTGTAAGTTAGAGCTTATGGATATTCAGGCCGCCGCTGATATCGAAAACCATTCCGGTTGAAAAATCCCAGTCACCGCGGGCAATGGAGGCGACTGCCTTGCCGACATCTTCGGGCAATCCCCAGCGGTTCTGGGGTACCCGGCCTTCACTGATCGCCCTGTCCCATCTGTCTTTTACCTTTAAGGTCATGTCAGTCTGAATGATCCCGGGCCTTACTTCAAAAACACGTATGTTTTCCTTCGATAGCCTGTCGGCAAATATCGATGAAGCCATGCTGAGGCCTGCCTTTGACATGCAGTATTCAGCCCTGTTTATTGATGAGAGTGTCGCTGAAACAGATGTGATAAAAACAATGACAGGTTTATAACCTGATATCTGACCTCTCAGGTAGATCATCTCCCTGGCAACTTTCTGGGCAAAGAAGAAAGGACCTTTCAGATTGATATTCATTACCCTGTTGTAGCTCTCTTCCGTCATTTCCAGAAGATCATTACGCTGAAGGGGTGCCACACCAGCATTATTGACCAGGAAATCAATCCTCCCGTATCTCTCAAGTATATTGGAAACCACCTCGGTCTGACATTGTGTACAGGAAATATCCAGGCCAACAGGAAAAAACTCCGATCCCCTCTTCTCCACTTCAGCATTGAGTATCCCCATCCCTTCACTGTTTATGGACCGGGCAATTGCTGCTATGTCAAAACCTTCAGATGCAAGGGAAATTGCTATCACCCTTCCTATCCCTCTGCTTGCGCCGGTAATTACAGCAACAGGCTTATGGTTCATCTTGTAAGGTAGTTATCAGGTTATACAGAAATACGGCGGTAAAATTAATAATTTGGGTGAAAAAGACAATACCCGGGTATTTCATGCGGGGATCCGTCTGATTTTTTATTAATCAAAATTATTATTGCCGTTGCCAAATCTGGGATTGACAACATTATTATATATTGAACCGAATGTATATGTAATTTCTATTCCCCCGTCGATCCGGTATTTTGTCTCAAGTTCTCTCAACTGTAATAGTCTCTCAGCCTCGGAAACTTCACCTTTCTGAAGATTGACCTGGTCGTTGATATGAGCTGCCCTTCCGAATACTTCGAGGGACAATCCCTTGAAAATCCTGACATTGACAGAAGTGAACAACTCAACCCGGTTTTTTGAAAGATCATGGAAATAATTTGAACCTGTAAGTGAAATATTTACTGATCCCCACTTCTTTTGAACCTGGTAGGCAATTCCAAGGCTCTGCAAGTAAAGGTGTTCTTCCATTTTATTATACACCGTTGAATCCAGGTAATTATTATACTGGTATCCTGCACTGTAAAGGAATCTCAGCTGCCGGTGGGTTGCCTCAGAATATGGAAACAGATCGTACTCAATGGATGGCAGAAGTTCGGTTATAAAATTATAGTTTTCCCTGGTTGAAGATCCGACCTCCATTCTTAAACCAGCCGACCAGTGATCGTTAAGACTTTTCACGAACAGGTTATCCATCCTTACGGAACTTGTTGAATAGGTTGATGAAACCACCGAGTCGGTGTTTGCATATTCAATGTATTTTTCCTGCTGGAAGAAATGATCCAGCTCAATTTCCAGCTTTATTTCAGGAGTGATCTTTGAAATATTGAACGAGTTTCTAAGGTCCATTTCTTTCTGAGCTTCTTCAGATTCAAACTGGGGTTCTGTCGAAAGTTCAAACACCCAGTTATTCCACTTGTCTGTAACCTCCTCTGCTTCCAGGCTCTCATTGTGCCTGATCTCTATTTCATTGAACAGCGGAGTCTTTGCAACATATCTCATCAGTCCCATTTTCAGAAGGTCAGTCCTTTTCTGCCTTATGAGAGTACTTGTCTGATCGGGACTGGTTGTGTATGAAAGCGTGTCATCCATCCCGGTGAACTCCCACTGCCCGTGAAAAGTATATGTGTATTGCCGTCCTCCGCTGCCTGCATTCTGGTCTGACACCAGGATTACCACCTGGGCATCGTGGATATCCCTTACATAATTGATAAAGGGAATTTCCTGCCGCGTATAATTCATGTCACAGTTCTGGCAGTCAAGAAAGATCTTTACTGCGTTTTTTCTCAATGTATCCTGAACATTTTCTGATACCTGCCCCGAAACGATTGTTGAGATGGATATCAGGCAAACAAGGATCAACAAGCTTTTAATGTCTGCTTTTATCATGCATTAAATGTTTTTCTGTAATTGACTGATCTCGGGCTCATCCATAATCTTCGCACCAGGGAATCCAGGTAATATGAAATTAATCTTATCAGGAGAAGAGACCTGACAAAAAGTTTAGGTACAAAGAAGAAGATCAGTCCCGCAACTCCTGAAATTATCCCTGTTATGACATTATCCAGCACTATTAATCTCTGGATAGTGCTCCTGCGAAATCCTTTTTCGTGTTTATGAATATACAGATGTCGTGAAATCTGAACCTCGCATTTAGCCATAGCCGTTGTTCGCGGGTCAGTCCTGGAGCTTGCACCGTGATCATGGATAATATTTATATCCTTATAAAAAGCTATCTTTCCTCCAATATTCCGGGCTCTCAGGCAAAGATCGACATCCTCGTAATACATCCAGAAATCCTCATCAAACCCGTTAAGTCTCCGGTAAACATCTTTATGGATTATCATTACCGATCCGGATACCCAGTCAGGGAAAATTATACTGTTTTCAATCGGCTCCGCGAATGAAGATCTCCTCCATGGGAATTTTCCATATGCACGGCTTTCCTTTCCGTTTTCTTTAAGCTGGCAGCATGATAATATGTAATATGAAGGATTTGATCTGGCAGCATCCAGGAGCCTGGTAATTTCTTCCTCCTTAACGAGAGTATCAGGATTGAGTATCAGGAAAAACTCTCCCGCTGCCTTTGAACATCCCAGGTTACAACCATTTGAATACCCACCGTTTACAGTGTTATGAACAAAACGAAACCCGGGAAACCTGGTTTCGGTCTCCCCGAACAGCTCATCGCCGGGATTGTTATTCACAACAACCACCTCCATGCTGAAGCTATTTTGAGTGAAAGAAGCCAGCGACTCCAGACACCTGTTAAGCTTCGCGTATCCCTTATAACTCACTATAACTACCGACAGATCCATTCAATAATCCTTAACCGCACCCGCAATATAATACCGAATAACTAATAACCAATAACTAATAACTACCTGCTCTCCCCATCTCCCCCTCCCCCACTCTCCCCTTTTATTTCTTCTTCAGCCATCCACTCATAAACGGGCCTCTGAGGTCCCTCCTTCCTGTACCATACAGCAAGTGCGATCCCGGAGAAGAATCCGAGCATATGGGATTCCCATGAGATATTCTTGTAGATTCCGGGGAATAGTCCCCACACCATTTCGCCGTAAAGAAAGACCACCAGCAATGATAACGCTATCAGCCTGAAATATTTCCGGATGATACCGCTGAAGAAGAGGAAAGATGCCAGTCCGTAAACCATGCCGCTTGCCCCTATATGCCAGGCTTCCCTGCCGCCGAACCAAACCAGGATGCCGGTAAGGATCCATGTCCATGAAAATACTTTCATTGCTACCTCAGAATAGAAATAAAAAAGAGCTATTGCGAGAAGCAGAAGAGGCAGGGAATTGTTGAACAGATGTGTGAAGTCATCATGAATGAAAGGTGAAAGTAATATTCCCGGAAGGCCCTGTAATGACAACGGATATATCCCGAGAGATGTAAGGTTAAACTCAAATAACACCTCAATTATCTTCACCATCCACATCAGGAACACAAATGTCCCTGGTATAATGAGACTCAGGAAAAATTTCTTCCTGTAAAAAGATCCTTCAGCTTTAATATCCTGGCTGGTTTCTGACATTTCAATCGTGCAATCCTGTAATCATGAAATCATAATCCTGTCATTGCGAGTCCCCTCACGATCCCAGGTACCCGGCACGGGATCGGGACGAAGCATTCTTCTCCCCATCTCCCGTTCTCCTCATCCTTCTTCTAGTCGCGTCCCGGGAATATAATGCCGGCTGCCTGACGTATCCTGTCAAGTGTCTGCATCAGGTCGCTGCTTAATGAGAGCGGAACAACCTGACTTTCAGTCAGCCCCATGTCAAGGCATTTCATCACCTCTTCAGCTTCCCAGTGATAGCCCATTGCCGGCGGATTGAAAGTGAACTCCTGTTTTTCGGTGCCATGCATCTCAAGGATCACCATCTGGTTCATATCCCTCCCGCGGGTCACTTTCAGGTTTCCTTTTTCACAGTATATCTCGCATCCTATTCCGATGGCCGTCCTGAAGGAACTGTAGAGCGAAGCCATTCTTCCATCCCTGTAGTTGAATATGACGCTGAGCGATTCTTCCGAGCCTGTTTCTCCGAATATTGCAGCAGCCTTGACTTCTGACGGAACTCCAAGGAAGGTCAGTGCATCAATCACCGGATATATACCTATATCCAGAAGAGACCCTCCGCCCAGTGACAGGTTGAATTTCCGGTCATTCGGATCGTATGGCGGCATGAATGAAAAATATGCGTCCAGGTGCCTGATCCTGCCCAGTATTCCCGATTTAAGAATTTCATGTGCCTTAATATAAAAAGGCTGAAAAGGAGGCCATAGTGCCTCCATCAGGAATACTTTCTGCTTCCTTGCCTCTGTGATCATTTCCTTTACTTCCCTGGCATTAAGAGAAAAGGCCTTTTCGCATATCACATGTTTTCCATTGCGCAGGCACAGCATTGTATGATCGTAATGATACGAATGAGGTGAGGCGATATAAACGACTTCAAGCTCAGGATCGGCAGCAAACTCTTCATAGCTCCCGTAATACTTTCTAAATCCGTAATCCTTTGCAAAGAGAACTGCCCTTTCCAGGTCGCGTGATCCTACGGCATACAATTCAGCATTTTCAAGCAGCTTAAGTCCCTTCGTGAATTTGGCCGACATCTTCCCGGGGGCCAGGATGCCCCATTTGTATTTTTTCATTGTATAGTTTTAGGCGGATAAATATAAGGAATCTTGTGGATACATGTACCCGCCCCAATTCTCCCTCCCTGTCTCACGTACCCACCCCCTTTGTCCCCCTCCCTGCTTCCTGTTCCACACGTACTCACCCCCCCAGCCCCCACTTCGCTTCGCTCAGTGCAAGCTCTCTCTGCTGAAGCAAAGAGGGGGGTGACTTCCATTGTATATTACTGGTTACTAGTCATTTAGATCAAGAAAGTCCTTTATCTTTTTTAGCACTTCAGTCATGTTTTCAAGTTCTCTGTTTTTAATTCTAAGTACTCTTAGTCCCAGTTCCTGTAGTTCTGAGTCTCTGTACTCATCATATTCTTCTTTAGTATCATGAACCGGTCCGTCAAGTTCAATTACTGCTTTTTTCTCATAACAGTAAAAGTCAGCCACAAAATAGTTGTACCTTTTCAGATTGCCCTTGTAAAGAAATACATGCTGCCTGAGAAATTTGAAACCTGACAGTTTTCTACACCTTAACTCCTTCCAAAGTGTTTTTTCTGCCTTAGTCATATTAATCCTGAGTTTCTTTGCCCGGTCCTTAATCCTTTCAAAATCGAACTTCTTATGCTTAGACATATCTATAAAATCCACATATTAAATATACTAAATCCTGAATTTAAAAAATGAAACCTTCCCCCTCTTTGCTTCAGCAGAGAGGGGGAAAGCCTGAGCGAAGCGAAGGAAGGGGGTGAGTACGTGTGATTAAAAAGCAGAGTGGGCCTTCACTGAGCGAAGCGAAGGAAGGGGGTGGGTACGTGTGGCCAGTAGGCAGGAAGGGGGCTGGGGGGTGTGTACGTGTGAATAAGGAAGGGGATCGGAGGGTGAGTACGTGTGTTCAGGGTGGCTGTGAGGGTCAGATATCATGTAATATTTGTGGTTTTTCAAAAAATCTTTAAAAATCTTCACAAACCTATCTCTCTCATTTTCTGTCTCTTAATAAATTTCTATAAAAATATTATCATTTTTTTACTACTATGTATTGCATAGTATTAATATTTATATATATCTTTGTATTATCATGTTGTTTGTATTATATAGTAGTAAATAGTTAAAAGAACCTTGAAAATAAACTTAAAAAGATGAAAATAACCTTAAGCATTAACCTCGGGGGCTATTCATTCAATATCGATGAGGATGCCTATGCCGAACTCAAAAGGTACCTTAAAAACCTTGAACTTCATTTTGCAGCTGAGGAGAGCTCCTCTGAAATACTCTCCGACATCGAGACAAGAATGGGTGAGCTGTTCCGGTCAAGACTCACATCCTACAAGCAGGTGATCACAATGGAAGATGTCAGGTATGCGATATCAGTGCTGGGAACGCCAGAAGATATTTCCGATAATGCAACAACCTCTGCCGGTGAGAAATTTGCATCACGCGGCTATCACAGGATGTACCGCGATCCGGATCAGAGGGTCATTGGCGGTGTCTGCGCCGGAATGGGCGCCTACTGGCATATCGAGCCCTGGCTGGTAAGGGTGATATTCTTCATCCTTGCAATGATGGGGGGCCTCGGCATTCTCCTCTATTTCATACTCTGGGTAGTGATCCCTGAAGCAAAGACCACAGCCCAGAAGATTGAGATGAAGGGCGAGCCGGTAAATATCCACAACATCAAGGACTCGGTAAAGAAGGAATTCGACACAGTTACGAAAAAAATGAAACTGTAATATACTGACCAGGAAGAATGATTCTGAAGTGTAAATTTAAAATTAATTATTATGGATCTGGAAAACACAAAAGCACAGATGCGGAAGGGGATCCTGGAATACTGTATACTATCGGTATTATCAAGGAACTCATGCTACGCAAGTGATATCATCAGGGAACTGAAGGAGGCAAGGGTTATAGTGGTTGAAGGAACCCTCTACCCTCTCCTTACAAGGCAGAAGAATGCCGGATTGCTGAGCTACCGCTGGGAAGAATCCCAGCAGGGACCTCCGCGCAAGTATTATGAGCTTACCGCAGCAGGCAGGGAATACCTTGCCGACCTCGACAGGTCATGGGATGAACTGGTTGAGTCGGTCAACCTTATCCGTTCGAAATAAATATTGTAAACCAGCTAAAAATCAGAAAGATGGACAAGACAATAAAAATAAATCTCGGCGGAACTCTATTCCAGATCGATGAGGATGCATATAAGATGCTTCGCGACTACCTGCAGGCCATTGACCGGAAGTTCAGGAATTCTCCGGGCGGCAGCGAAACGATTGAAGACATTGAATTCCGGATAGCTGAGATATTCAACTCACAGAAGGGAACAGCCGGAATCATTTCAAAAGAGAATGTTGAAGCAATGATTACTGTTATCGGCAAACCTGAAGACTTTGACCAGGAGGGCGGAGGCGGAAATGCATATGAATACTATTCAGGCCGCAAGAAGCTTTACAGGAATCCTGACGACTGTGTTTTAGGCGGTGTCTGCGGAGGCATAGGCGCCTTTGCTGAAACCGACCCGGTATGGTTCAGGATCCTTTTCATAGTGTTTGCATTCGGATTCGGCATCGGTGTTTTTGTTTACCTGGCTCTCTGGATCGCCCTGCCCCTTGCTGATACTCTTTCGAGGAAACGCGAAATGTATGGCAGTAGCGCTAATCAGCTCAGGTCGCAGGACGGTGAACTTATCCCGCGCTATCAGACAACCTCCAGGATAGGAAACGCAACGAACGAAGTCTTCCGGGCTCTCGGAAAGGTATTGTTCATTTTTGTTAGGATCATCCTGATAATAATTGGAACCGCCCTGGTCCTCACAGGATTCATGGCACTTCTTTCATTTATTATGGTATTTGTTTTTGAATACCCCGGCGCCTTTTCAACCAATATTGATGGTGTCAACCTGAGTTATCTGCCTGATTTTCTAAATTATGTTGTATCTCCCGTTGCTGCCCCGTGGATAAAGGGTCTTATCACGCTTGTGGTATCCATACCATTCCTGGCAATGGTGTACGGAGGCATACGCCTGATTTTCTGGTTCAGGGCACGTGACGGATACGTCTGGCTTGCAGCTCTTGTGATCTGGGTGATGAGCATCGCAGCCCTTTCCATTATCTCGTTCAATGAGGGTGTTGGCTTCGCTGAAAGTGAAAAGACAACATCAACAGAATATTTCAGCACGCTCCCGGATACAATATACATCGTCACAGGAAAAAAACTCTCTGACCTTAATGCGGAGAACGAGATATCGATCCCCGACAATGAATACAGGGTCATGATCGATGACGATAAAAAGGAGGTGTATGTCGGGGCACGCCTGATGATAAACCCTGATGAAAGCAATACTGCCAGTGTAGAGATCAAAAGGCGGTCATCAGGCAGGAACAGACTTGATGCCATTGAAAACGCTGAAAGATTGCAATATGGCCTGAATATCTCTGGTAAAAAACTTACACTCGATGAGTTCTGCACGATCCCTTCGGATTCCCGGTGGTCCTTTGATGAGCTGTGGGTAACAGTCAATATGCCGGAAGGAACCATAATATTCATGGACAGGACCGCAGAGAGCATGTTCCACTCCTGGCATGATGATGATTTTGTAACAGATTCAAAAAACAGGTTCTGGCTAATGACTGAAGACGGACTTGATTATCTGGAGCCTGATAAATAATATGTTGCTGGTTACTGGTTCCTTGTTCCTTGTTAAAAAAACCAGCAACCAGAAACAAGCAACCAGCAACAAGCAGCCAGCAACCAGCAACAAAGAGTTCTTCCTGGTTTTTCATTCCTATATTCACTGAGATCCTTCGCCTTCATGGCGGGGGATTTCTTTTTTAAGTTAATGATTTGTTAATTCATGTTAATTATAGATGCACATAGAACAGTTTGGCTATCTTCGTTTCCGTTTTAAAAATTGAAATTACCCGGCCATGAAAAGAATCGTTATTTTAATAACCTGCCTGTGCTTTGCTTTATCCTTAACTGCACAGGAAGCGACAACTGCCTCAGACACATTGCGGAAAGATGCACTCAACGTCTTTATGGAATCAACTGATTTTATAAGGAAAGAAATCCCCTATATTAACTATGTAAGAGATATTAAAGATGCTGGTGTATATATTATTTCAACGAGCGAGAATACAGGATCCGGAGGGAAGGAGTATTCGTATTTCTTTGTGGGACAGCGGGAATATACAGGTATGCGCGACACCCTTTCGTTTGTAACCACACCTGATGAAACTGATGAAGGGAGAAGAGAAAAGGAGGTAAATATCCTGAAGCAGGGATTGATGCGTTATGTCGCAAAAACACCTCTTTCAAAATATATGAAGATCTCATTTTCTGAACCTCTGACAGAAACTGTCTCAACCGACAATTGGAATAGCTGGGTTTTCAGATCCTCGGTTTACGGATATATGGAGGGTGAAAAAACGCGTAAACAAAAGTACCTCTCAGGAAGCATCACCGCCAGCAGGATTACGGAAAACTGGAAAATCAATCTCAAGGCGGGCCTTGGCGAAAGTGATTCAAGATATACTATAACAGATACTACAGGAAGCTATGACATCTTTTCATACAGCTCATCAAGGTATTTCAACAGTCTTGTTGTTAAAAGCCTGACTGATCATTGGTCAGTCGGTGGAAATGCCAGCCTGGGATCTTATTCCTACAGTAATCAAAAATTCTATGTTTCCTTAATGCCCGGTATTGAGTACGATGTTTATCCGTACTCCGAATCAACAAGACATCAGTTTAGAATATTATACACCGCCGGATATAATTTTGTCAATTATATAGATACCACTATTTACAACAAGGCAAGGCAAAGTCTTTGGAAACATTCACTTTCAGCATCCTACGAGGTAGTGCAAAAATGGGGAAATATCAACCTTGTGACGGAATATTCGAATTATCTACACGATTGGTCAAAAAACAATCTGTCAATGATGCTATATCTCGATCTCAGGATCGCTAAAGGATTGACCTTGTCGTTTGTTGGCAGTGGTTCGATGGTGCATGATCAGCTTGGGCTGGTCAGGGGAAATCTTTCTATGGACCAGATATTGCTCCAGAGGAAGGAACAGGCAACTCAATTTCAATATTTCACAAGCTTCGGATTTACTTATACGTTCGGTTCAATATATAACAATGTTGTGAATCCCAGATTCGGGAATTCAGGAGGAGGGGGTATTTCCATTTCAATCTCAGATTAGTCATACATACGTATTTTTTCTTCTTAACATAAATTGGTTTGGTAATAAACCATTGCGTAACTTCGTTATCGCTAATGATTTATCTAACCTAACCAAAAATGAAAACAATAAAGGTCATTTTATTATTGCTGGTCATTTGTCCTGCTGTTTTCTGTCAGGAAACAATTTCGACAGCTGATACACTCCGGAAAGACGCTCTTAATGTTTTTATGACTGCCAGCGATTACGTTAAAAAAGAGATCCCTTTCATTAATTATGTCAGGGACAGAAGAGTAGCTGATGTATATATCATCTCCACCTATGAGTCAGCCGGTTCTGGCGGCACGGTAGTCACGTTTTTTATTGTAGGCCAGGGGAACTACAGGGGAATGGCTGATACTATCAAATGCAATATTAGTCCGGATGATACTTATGACATGCAGAGAGCTAAAGAAGTGAAAGCACTGAAGATGGGATTGATGCGATATGTGGCAAAAACACCTCTTGCGCAATTTATGAACATAAACTTCACTGAACCACTCTCTGAAACCGTCTCAACCGATAAATGGAACAGCTGGGTCTACAGCGCAAGCATGAATGCGTATTCAAACAGTCAGAAAACTGTAAGCTACGGGTATATTTACGGATACTTGTCGGCAAACAGGATCACCGAAAAATCAAAATTCCAGTCAAGCTTCGGAATGGATTTTCAGAAAGACACATATGAGTATGAAGACACTACTTACATAAGCTCCATTAGCGATTATTTCGGGGAAATTTCATACGTAAAAAGCCTTAATGACCACTGGTCCGTCGGCGGCACATCCTATGCTCAATCATCTACCTACAGCAATTTTGATCTATCCGTGAGAGTAACCCCGGGAATAGAATATGATATTTTCCCTTATTCAGAATCGACACGGCGCATTTTAACTATTTCCTACCGTGCGGGAGTTGAAATAAACAACTATTCTGAAGAGACTACCCGTCAGAAAATGAAAGAGACGCTTGTCTTTCATTCATTGACTGCAGGCTTTAAGTATATACAGAAGTGGGGGTCAATTAATACATCCCTGGTGTGGAGCAATTATTTCTTTGACTGGTCATATAACAAGCTTCGTTTGTACACCAGTGCCAGTCTGAGAATAATTAAAGGCCTTTCGTTCAATATTTACGGTAGCGCCAGCCTCGTACACGACCAGATCTCGCTGCCCATAGGTGATACCACCCTTGAGGATGTTCTCCTCCGCAGGAAAATGCAGGCTACAGATTACCAGTACTATACAAGCTTCGGGTTCACCTATACATTTGGTTCAATATATAATAATGCCGTTAATCCCAGGTTCGATTTCTGATATTAGTCATTCAGGGTTACAATGAATCTTAAAAAATTGTAATTTGCAGAAATTTCAAACCTGCAAAAGTCTGACAATATAAAAGATAAGCTTATGCCAAAATCATTGAAAGGAACCCGAACAGAACAGAATCTGCTTAAGTCGTTTGCCGGCGAATCACAGGCCCGCAACCGCTATGACTTTTTTGCAAGTGCCGCCAGGAAAGAAGGTTTTGAGCAGATCGCAAACATATTTGCCGAGACAGCCCTCCAGGAAAAGGAACATGCAAAGAGATTCTTCAAATTCCTTGAAAGCGGAATGGTCGAAATTACTGCAAGCTATCCCGCAGGAAAGATCGGAACAACCATGGAAAACCTTAGAGCATCAGCTGAAGGGGAACACGAAGAGTGGTCGGACCTCTACCCTGCCTTCGCAAAGATAGCTGAGGAAGAAGGATTCACTGAAATCGCCACGGCATGGAAAATGATATCAAAAGTTGAAGCAGAACATGAGAAAAGATACCTCAGGCTTCTTCAGAATGTTTCAGAGGATAAAGTATTTATTAAGGACGGCAAGGTGTGGTGGAAATGTATTAAATGCGGATATGTGTACCAGGCATCCAAAGCATTTGAAAACTGCCCGGTCTGCCTTCACCCAAGGGCATTCATGGAGCTTAAAGAGGAAAATTACTAGTTTCAGAAAAAATCAGTAAAAATGAAAATGCTTCTTTTTTTCGGACTGAGTATCGTATCGCTGGTCATTGCAGTAATTATCCTTGTTAATAGCCTTGACATCAGGTCACTATTTATCCTCCTCTTCAGCCTGGCCGCAGGAATCCTGTTCTGGCTGGGCTTAAAAGAGTACCGGGATGACAAGTCGAAAGAGAAAGGAAATACATGAAAGGCCGGCACCTCTGTTCCTTGCAGGCTCTTTTAATATGTTGCCTAAATAAGCAAAGATGAGAACGGAAATTTTTCTAATTACTTTGATTGCTGCACTGCTGGGCTATATAATTTATCTGCACATCCAGCTGAATAAAAAAAACTTGTTCATCGAATCGACAGTCAAAAGGCTCTCAGGAATTGAAAAGAGCTGGAGCGCCGAAGAGATGAACAGGTTCCTTAATGAAATAAGGAAAGTACAGCATTACAGCTCATTCTTCAATGATAAGCTATTTGAAGAAGAACCCCTTAATTTCCTTCTTGAGAATAAGAAAGGTTTAAGGGTTTACATGCATTATACGAAGGAAGAGAGCGTGGCAAAGAGTATAATCAGGGAAGGATTCCGGTATGCTGATTCATTTTACAAAACCGCACTTCCGGTAACAAGCGACAGGCTGGATCTCCTCGTTAAACACAACACACGCAAGTCATTCGGAAATTATCTTATTATCCTCTGTCTCTCCGACAAAATAGTTGATTACTACTCCTCGGAGCTTGACAGGCACGGATTAAAGGGCGTTGCTGTTGAAAATATTCTTACCGAAAACCCTTCTTCCCGGAATGAAAATGCTGATACCGTATACCTGCTGCCAAATTATTATGTGAAGGGTTATATCAACCACCAGACGGGAGAGATAGTATCAAATTCTGATTTTAAACCATCGTATGATTCCCCGGCATTTTCGAGAAATATAGAGCTGCTGAAGAGTGCTGACAAAAACATTGTGGAATAATATTTGTTATATTCATGTTCCTATAAGAAATCAATTCTTATTGAAAAAATATCTGTTCAATATGAAAAAATCTGTTTTATTCATTGCAGTACTATGTCTTTTATGTTCAAATCCCCTTACTGCTCAGGGAAATCTGCTTAAAAAGGTAGCCGGAGCTATGAAGGACGAGCTTCTGGGCACCGGGGGAAAATCATCGAAGCAGGAAGCCGAACCTGCATGCGAATGCGACCAGCCTGAGACAGTTCTGGATATGGGAGGCAAATTTAAGCTTGATTATAAAGAACTTGAGATCACAACCATGGACGATGGATCGTTCCTGGCACAGGACCGCAGATCAGGTGATTATTATATCATTAAGGGAGGAGTCACTCAGGGCCCGTACAACGAAGGAGATCCGCGTATCGCAGGTTATGTGAATTATGATGAGGATGAGGATTATATGGAGGGACTGGTTCAGAGATATAAAGGCATTGTCAGCAAATCGGGCAACAAGTACAACATTACGCTTGGAGGACAAACATTCGGTCCCTATGCCAGTATTCAGAACTTCACCCTTTCGCTTTCACTCGATAAGTTTGCCTGCCTTGTGATGGATGAAGTCCTGGCTACGGAAGCCGAGGGAAAGAAGATAGAAGAAGCAATGGAAAAGGCCAAAACCGACCAGGAACGTATGGAGCTCGCCATGAAGTTCAGCCAGCAGATCTCCGATAAAATGATGCAGGGTGGTGGCCCCCAGAGTACCATGCCAAAACTTGTTACTAACGTTCCTGATGCAACCATTGACATGTATTCGGGTGAGATGAGCAATCTTGTCGGTAATGCAAAGTTTGACGAAATACTCGCAGTAAACTTTCAGAATATCCGTAACCTTCAGGGAAAGACAATCATGAAAATGACCCAGGAAATGTTCGGAAGCGACAGATATTTCATCAATTCATCAAACTCAAAAAATGCGTACTTTAACTACGGCACGCTGACATTCAGTGACGGCAAAACCCTTACTGACTGCTTCAACCCGCACCTTGCCAAAACGGGCGGACAGGTGTACCTGGTATATATGTATTATTCCCCGAAAAGGAATGCCATTGTTCAATGTAATATACCCTGGTAACAGGACCCGAAAGTGGCAGGGAAAAAAGCAGGATTAATTTTAGCACTGTTTTTTATGCTGGCCGGCCAGAGGGTTCATGGCCAGAACCAGCCTCTGAATTATTCTGAGATTTTCAGAACCGGCTGGCAGAAAGCCCTCACCTTCCTTGAAGAAAATGAATCATGGATGGGCCCGGCCCTGGCCGGGTTTAATATCCCTTATGATGAAGCTGTTGCAGTCGTATTTCCAGAACTGGTCCGCTATTCAGCCCTCCGCGATAAAATGGAGATAACAATGCTGAAAACACTTTACAGGAACCTTGGCGACGATTACGCAAACTTCTCAATAGGAGTGTTCCAGGTAAAACCTGCATTTGCCGAAGAAATTCATGAAAGAGTCTTTGCGGGGACAGATAAGGAACTAAAATCTCTTTTTCGGAAAAGATCATCATTCCCCAATAAAAGATTATACAGGGCATCAATAATCAGCGACCTTGAAAATCCGGAAAAAGAACTCTACTATATAATTGCCTTTTACCGTTTATGCGAAAGAAGATTCGGTGATGACTGGCCCGATACGGGATCAAAGATCAGGTTCCTCGCAACAGCCTTTAACACCGGCAACCTGAAGAACAAAAAGGAAATTGAAGTGATGACAGGCAAAAAATTCTTCAGTACCAAACTATTTAAAAGCGAAACATATTCATATGCCGATGTGGCATTATACTGGTATACTAATTTTAAATAGAATAAATAATCTTTGCGCCTAAGCGCCTTAGCGGCTGAATATGCCACAAAGACGCCAAGACACGAAGCTCATTAAATTAACAAGCAAATAATGGCAAATAAAATTCTTGTTACTTATGCAAGCCAGACAGGGACGACTGCAGGTGTGGCCGATGCTATTGGCAAAGCTCTTACTGACAACGGACTGGATGTTGACGTCATTCCGATGAGAGATGTAAAAAATCTTGATCTCTATACGGCCGTTGTGGCAGGAAGCGCCATCCAGGCAGCAAAATGGCTGCCGGAAGCAATGGAATTCCTTGAGGGAAACAGCTCAGAACTGTCAAATAAGAAATTTGCAGCATTTATGGTCTGCATGACACTGGCTATGCCCAACGCTGAAAAATACCGGCAGGGAGTGTCAGAATGGATGGAACCGGTGCGGAGAATAATCAAACCCGTGAAAGAGGGACTTTTTGCCGGATCGCTGCATATTGCAAAAATTCCGGCATTCAGCGACAGGTTAAAATTTCGTGTCAGCCTGTGGACAGGCGTATGGAAAGCCGGCGACCACCGCGACTGGGATGCAATACGTAAATGGGCTGATGAATTAAGTTCCCTGCTTAAATAACCCGACTCCTCCCGGAATTGTGTACATTTGGTATAAAAACCAATGGCGCACGAATATCCTGAAACATTTGCACGTTTCTATGATCTGATCTACCATCATTTACGCGACAGCGCTGACTCGGGATTTTATCTCGGCGAGATCCGTAATACAAAAGGAAGGGTACTCGAAATAGGTACAGGTACCGGACGATTCTTCCTCAATGCCCTGAAGGAGGGAGCAGACATTTACGGGATCGATATCAGCTTTTCAATGGTAGATATCCTGCAGACAAAACTTGATAAAAAAGACCTTTACAGGGTCAGCCTTCAGAGTATTGTCGATTTCAACCTGAATATGGAATTTGACCTGATAATCGCTCCTTTCAGGGTGTTCATGCACCTCCTTGAAAAAGACGATCAGATCAAAGCCCTGAACAATGTTTACAGGCATCTCGGGCCGGGGGGAAAATTCATCTTTGATGTATTCGTACCCAATCTCAGCGCCCTTATTAACGGCATCAGCAACCAGATTGACTTTGACGGGGAATATGAACCGGGCAAAAAAGTCAGGCGTATTGTATCAACCAGTCCCGACCTTCATAACCAGCTGATAAACATCGATTTTCTTCTTGAATGGGACGAGGGTAATGAGACCAGGCATCAGCACTGGCTCACTCCGCTGAGATACTTCTTCAGATTTGAGCTCGAGCATCTGGTTGAGAGATCTGATTTCAGGAACTATAAAATCTTTGGTGATTTTCAGGGAAACGAACTTAATGATAAATCTGTTGAATTCATTGTTATTTGCAGTAAATAGAAATACATGAAGACAAAGGAATCTACCTTGAGTAATTTAGTTGGATTGCTTTTTTCTGTATGAACATATAAAACTCATTCCGGGATAATGCAACAAAAAATACTTTCATATATACTCTTTTCCTGCCTGATCATTAGTGTTCCTGATTTTACATAGATTTAATTACCAGGTTATTACATGGAATATTATATTAATTTTGGATAATAATCTTAAAGCATCATGAAAAAAGTATTCTGGATCTTATTCGTTTTTTCAATTTTTCTTATTTCAGCCTGCAAGCCTAAAGAAGAAAGGATGATGGTCTCAACAGGTGAAGTGACCAATATAGGTACAAATACCGCAGATGCCGGAGGTCAGATCCTCGACCTCGGAGAAGGAATAACACAGCATGGCCATTACTGGGCAACAACACCAAACGTTTCTGCATCCGATTCAAAAACTACTCTTGGAGCTCCGGCCGGTACCGGAGGATTTACCAGCCAGCTTGAAGATCTTGCTGCAGGAACACTTTATTATATCAAAGCTTATGCGTCAAATGGTCCGGAAACAGTCTTTGGTGCTGAGATAAGCTTCACGACTGTCGCTGCCTCCGTGCCAACCCTGACTACAACTGCCATTGGTTCAATTACTGCTACCACAGCCACAAGCGGTGGAACTATAAGCAGTGAAGGCGGTGCCCCTGTCACTGCCAAAGGTGTATGCTGGAGTACAGCAAGCGGCCCAACTATTGCTAACAGCATAACCTCTGACGGTACTGGATCTGGAATCTTTACCAGCAGTATAACGGGCCTTACCAGAGGAACCCTGTACTACGTCAGGGCTTTTGCGACCAACAGCGCCGGCACTGGCTACGGTAATGAACTCAGTTTTACCTCCGGATACCTTCCACCGACTCTGACAACTTCAGAAATTACTGATATAACATCAACATTTGCCACGGGAGGAGGTAATATTTCCGATGACGGAGGAGCAGCTGTCACTGTAAGCGGTGTATGCTGGAGTACGGTAACAGGTCCGACAACCTCCGACAATATAACCACTGACGGTACAGGTACTGGTACATTTACCAGTACACTGACCGGGCTTGATCCGGGGTTAACCTATTATGTACGAGCCTATGCAACAAACTCCGCAGGAACGACCTACGGCAACGAGGTGACATTCAATACAGATGCTGTACTGCCTTCTCTTACTACTGCTGCTGTTTCCGAAATAACAACAACAACCGCAAAAAGCGGCGGTAATATTACCGATGACGGCGGGGCTGATGTTACTGCCCGTGGTGTATGCTGGAGTTCAACATCCGGTTCGACAACTGCCGATGAAATAACAACAGATGACTCAGGAACCGGCTCCTTTACCAGCGACCTTACAAATCTTACTCCCGGTGAAACATACTACGTGCGTGCCTATGCCGAGAACAGCATGGGAACAGCCTATGGTAATGAAGTCACATTTACCACAGATCCCGAGCTGCCGACGCTGACTACTACAGATGCATCGCTCATTACTTTAAACTCTGCAACAGTTGGGGGTGAAATCACTGATGATGGTGGAGCAGTTATAACTGCACAGGGAGTATGCTGGAGCATATCATCAGATCCGACAACCGATGATAATACAGTATCCGGAGAAACAGGTACAGAAATCTTTTCGTGCAATATAACCGGGCTGACTTCCAATACAACATACTATGTACGGGCGTATGCGACCAATAGTGCCGGTACTGCATATGGTAACCAGGTGAGCTTTAATACAGACGTTGTGCCTCCAACTGTTACAACCAGTGAGGCAAGTGATATAACAGCAACATCTGCGACAACCGGAGGTAATGTAACAAGCGAAGGCGATGCTTCAGTGACTGCCAAAGGTGTCTGCTGGAACACGGCAGGCAATCCCACAACGGATAACAATCCTTCGAATGATGGCTCAGGATCCGGAGCATTCACAAGCTCACTTACAGGACTGATTCATGGAGAAACATACTATGTAAGAGCATATGCAACAAGCAGCGGTGGAACATCATACGGAAATGAAATCAGTTTTACTACGCTCGTTGAGTTTCCGACACTGAATTCATATTCAATCTCCTCTATAACAACAACAACTGCCAGTGGTGGAGGCAATATAACTGATGATGGAGGTGCAGATGTTACTGCCCGCGGAGTTTGCTGGAGCACTTCAGAAAATCCCACTATAGATGATGATGTGACCGAAAATGGTACAGGTACCGGAGTGTTCATCAGTAGTATGATTGATCTTACCCCGGGAACAACCTATTATGTAAGAGCTTATGCCACAAACAGCGCAGGTACCGGTTATAGTGACGGGCAGACTTTTACTACTGATCCGGTGACAATCACTGATAATGACGGGAATGAGTGTAATGTCGTGAGGATAGGGACACAGTTATGGATGGTTGAAAATTTAAATGTTACCAAGTACAGCAACGGAGATAATATAACCAATATAACAACGAAGGCAACATGGGCTAACCTTACTGACGGCGCATATTGTGAATATGATAACTTATCTGAAAACGGGGCAGTATACGGGAAACTGTACAACAGCTATGCGTCCATGGATTCAAGAAATGTATGCCCGACCGGATGGCATGTTCCAACAAGCTCTGAATGGCTGACTTTGTTCAGCTACCTGGGAGGCAATAGTGTTGCCGCCGGTCTTCTTAAAGAAACAGGAACGACACACTGGAATTCACCAAATGAAGGAGCAACAAATGAATCTGGCTTCACAGCATTACCCGGTGGTTATCGTCATGCCAATGGTGACTTTAACTATCTTGGTATTCAGGGGTACTGGTCCTGCATTGTAGATGGATTGTATTCGGGATATATGACTATTATTTATAATTCGACCAATGTGGTCTGGGGCTACATGGATGAGAATCAGGGATTGTCAGTACGTTGCATTAAGGATTAATTTAGTAACTGTTTTTGTAATTCGTGAGCCACTTCAGAATACTCCGTGTCGATCATTATGATCCTGTTGCAATAGGAAGAAAGAACAGGCGCCTTTATACTGTATTTGGTATAATTCCCGGTCTTACAATAGTTATTTTTAATCTTCTCAGCATTGGTAAACTTGATCATTGGGTAACATATTTGTTTTCAATTATTGTAGCCCTGCCGGCTGCTATTATAATTATGGTAAAAACAAGGAGAAACAACGAGAAACTAAAACCTATTGGTGAAATTGAGATAACCCAGTCGGCACTTAAGAAACGGATAGGTTATTCAGCGACAGTGATCAGTTACACGGATGTCAAAGAATTAACTCTCACAAAGCATATGCCTTCAACAAGACTGACAGACAGCAAAGGCCAGTATTTTTCCTATATTATTAAAATAGAATCGATTGACGGAGAGGAGGATACATTCGTTGTCGCCGACAGATCCATAGATCAGAACCAAAAAATAAGTGTACTGGATACACTTAAAACTCTTAAGAAAATTGTACATTTTGAAATTAAAATTAATGTATAAATAACCCGCCCCATGCCTCTCCCTGGAGGGGATCTGGCTGGGATGAATCTTGAATCTTGCAATAATCATAAAGAAAAACCACGGAGTTAACCAGTTTTTCTCCCCTTCGCCCATAGCCGTCAACCTAAGGTATAAAGAGTGATTACAATAAACTATTTCCCCTCCTTTTGAAGCTAATCTTACATCACATCTAAATTAAAGTCAATTGCAGAAAGAGAGAAGGAGATCCCTCGCTGGCGCTCGGGATGACAGGTATGTAGTTGATTAGCAGGAGGAAGAAGAGGCGATTCGCTAGTGAAATACTTCATGGATAAAATGTCTTTGCGAATCGCCTCTTCTTCCTCCAATGTCCCACAAAATAACCTGTCATCCCGAATTCCGACAAATCGGAGCTTGCGGAGGTTTGGAGGAATGAGGGATCTCCTTCTCACAGCAGGAACTTAACAAAAAAGATGTGTATAAAGAATAGCCTATTGAAGGAGGGGAAATTGTGATAGACAAATTTCGATTCAAGAATTAAACTGTTTAGACATATAAATTAACTAATTGACAATTATACCACCTTTGGTTGACGGCTATGCCCCCTCGCCCCCTCTCCCTTTCCTTCTCTCCGTCAGGAAGTCACACTGCTTTAACTTCTTCAACCCCTTTCATCCACCGAAGCTTCGGCGAAGGTGGGTTTCAACTAAATTTAAAAATTATTAACTTTACTATTCTAAATAATCCTGCTATGAGTTCTCTGTTTAAGTTTACAGAATCTGACGGATGGAAAGGTGGCGTCAGGAAGACAAAACGGTTTTTCAAATGGCTGTTGTTCCTGATAATCCCCTTCCTGGGAATCTTTATTTACTGGAAATATTTCTACACATACAGCGAAGGTTACAGGGCCGGCCTGCTTCAGAAATTCTCAAACAAGGGAACCTTCTTCAAGACTTACGAAGGCGAGATGATTCTGAGCAGTGTTGCATCGACAAGGGATATCGCCATCGCTTCAGAGAAATTCCTGTTTACGGTAACCAATAAAGATCTGATCCGTCAGTTTGATACACTGCAGGGTGAGAACGTGATAGTCCATTACAGGCAGAAAAACGGCGCAGTATTCTGGAGGGGTGATTCGAAATACCTGGTCGACAGTATCAAAGTAAAGCGCTGATAATTACATTACTTTCTGAAGGATCCCCATCATGCCGCGAATGAACGTTCCAAATCCCAAAAACCATGAAAAACAAAATCATAATTATTACCATGCTTTTTTCATTTGTCAGCATCCTGGCTTCCGGTCAGGTTACTGAGGGTGAAAAGAATCTGAGAACAGTGGCAACCGATACAACACAGGGTTGGAAGAAGGGAGGCGTACTCGGACTTAATCTTGCACAGACCTCCCTGAAAAACTGGTCAGCCGGCGGACAAAATTCTGTTGCCGTTAATGGAATATTAGCTGTTTTTGCTAACCTCAAACAGGGCAAATCAGTCTGGGACAATTCACTTAACCTTGGCTATGGTTTCCTGAAACAGGGGGAGAATGATAAGAGGAAAACGGATGATAAGATCGACCTTCTGTCAAAATACGGGAGAGAGGCATTTAAAAACTTCTACTATGCCGCCCTGCTGAATTTTAAAACCCAGATGACTGAAGGTTTCAATTACCCCGATATTGACAATCCGATATCCGACCTGTTTGCTCCTGCCTACTTCCTGGCAGCTCTTGGAATGGACTATAAGCCAAATCCAAATTTCACCGCATTCATTGCCCCTTTAACAGCCAAGTTCACTTTCGTTGCGGATGATGCTCTTTCCGCCGCAGGCGCTTTTGGGGTAGAGCCCGGCGAGAAATCGAAAAGTGAGATCGGGGGTTACATAAGGGCCAGCTATACCAAAAATGATTTCACACAGGAGTTCATGAAAAACATCGCATTTACAACAAAAATCGACCTGTTTTCAAACTACCTGAAAAACCCGCAGAATATAGATGTGAGCTGGGAAACTCTCATCGCCATGAAAATCAATAAGTATATCTCCGTCAGCCTTAACACACACCTGCTTTATGACGACGACATAAAGATGGCAGTCGACAGAAATGATGATAATGAACTTGATGCTGCCGAGCTTGCAGCCCCCGGCTCAAGAATACAGTTCAAGGAGATCTTCGGCGTCGGCTTCTCCTACAACTTCTAACCACCAATAACTAATAACCAATAACCATCCCCATGAAACTAGCAGACGAATTCAAAGCCTTCGCAATGAAAGGCAACGTTATCGATATGGCTGTCGGTATTATCATCGGTGCAGCCTTCGGCAAAATAGTATCATCTCTTGTAAGTGATATAATCATGCCTCCTCTTGGTATGCTGATCGGAGGAGTAAGCTTTACCGACCTTAAGCTGGATATTAATCCATTAGCCGATAAACAGGTGTGGTGGAACTACGGAAATTTCCTGCAGGTATGCTTCGATTTCCTGATCGTGGCGCTGGCTGTTTTTCTTGTGATCAAGGCCATAAACGCGGCAAAGAAAAAACAGGAAGAGGTTCCTGCTGCACCTGCTGCACCTCCTGCTCCTACGAAAGAAGAAACTCTCCTTTCTGAGATCCGCGACTTGTTGAAGAAATAAGAACAGTTTAAAGGAAAATCATATACCTTTACTGAAGGTTAATCATTTATATCGGGAAAATAATGGATTCTGTAATCTGTACAGAAAATCTGTCAAAGCATTACCATAAGCTTAAAGCAGTCGATAAAGTATCCATAAGTGTCAGAAAAGGAGAGATATATGGATTTCTGGGACTTAACGGAGCCGGGAAAACGACTACGATCAGGATGCTGCTCGGATTGATTGGTCCGACTTCAGGGACTGCTCATCTGAATAACAACAAAGTGAATCCCGGCAATCCTGAAATGTGGAGAAATGTAGGATACCTGGTGGAAGTACCATACTCTTATCCCGACCTTACCGTGTGGGAGAACCTTGAGATAATAAGACGGCTTCGTCTTATTAAGGATGCAAAATCGACCTTAAGGATCATTGAGAAGCTTAAGCTTGGTCAGTACAGAAATGTGCTTTCAAAGAATCTCTCACTTGGAAACGCACAACGTCTCGGCCTGGCTAAAGCACTAATTCATGAACCGGATATTCTTCTTCTTGATGAACCTGCAAACGGTCTTGATCCCGAGGGAATTGTTGAGATCAGGGAACTTCTTGTAAACCAGGCTGTGAACAAGGGAATAACAATTTTTATATCCAGTCATATACTCGGGGAAATTTCAAAGCTTGCAACACGCATTGGAATTATTCATGAGGGAAAAATGGTTCATGAATCGTCTGTAAGTGAAATGGTAACCCTGAGAAAGCATTGTCTTCAGGTAAAAGCCAACGACCTGGCTTCAGCCAGTGAGATACTGACAAGACATGGTTATAAAATATCTGCTGAAGATGAAGGAGTTCTTGAAATAACAGGGAAAGAAGCTGTTTCCAATCCTGACAGGGTGGCCACTCTTATGGTCAGCTCCGGATGCCCGCCCACCCTGTTGAATGTCGAGGAGGAAGATCTGGAAACTTTTTTTCTGAGGATAATAAAAGCGAAAGGAGGCACAAGGTGAAAGCATTTTTTGTTGCACTCCACATTGAATTTCTGAAAGCAATAAAATCAAAAGTCTTCTGGGCCACTCTGATCTTCTTCGGATTTATTGCAGTTATGATGGGATTTATAATGCTCATTGCCAAGAATCCAGAAATTGCAGGAAATTCAGAAGTTCTGAGTATAAAAGCCTCCATGATCAGCAATCCCGTCTGGCCTGTTTTTTATATGCTGCTGATACAAATGGTGATTACTGTTGGCAGCCTCGGCCCCTCAATAGTTGCTATCTGGGTTTTCGGCAGGGAATATTCCGACCGTACCATGAAGGATATACTTGTAATGCCTGTTTCAAGACTGAGTATTGTTATGGCTAAATTTATTGTTGTCACGGTCTGGAGCCTGCTGCTTCTCATTTTACTCTATGTTTTTTCAATATTTATGGGTCTGGTCATCAATCTTGACGGCTGGACAAACGAACTATTCAGTCAGAAAACAATCCTTTATTCAGTCAGTGCACTGCTTACGGTATTACTGTTTCCTGTCATAGCATTAATAACCTGTGCCAGCAGAGGATACCTTCTTCCTGTAGGCATAACAATACTTTTAATGATAACAACGCAGTTCGTATCTATGGCATTGCCGGCTATCACCCCCTGGTTCCCGTGGGCAATTCCCGCTCTTTACAGCGGTGTCGCAGGCCCTTTGAGTCCTGAACCAGTGGCTCTGAGCTATATTATCCTGGGACTGACTTCACTGGTTGGAATAGCGGGAACAGCTGCCTGGTGGCGGTATGCGGATCAGCATTAACGGATTCCTGGCTAAAGCCCTTGTTTATTAGTTCACTTTCCACCCCGGGCTGAAGCCCGGGATTAGTATGGTTCCTGTTTGCAACATCCTTCTTGCGAACCATACATATTCAACCTTTCTGACCTGATACACTCTTATTGGGCTCCTCACTAACCCCTGGCCCAAATCCTGGATTAGGGTTAACCTGTCGGGTGATGCAGTCATAATACGTACTTCACTAACCCCAGGCTTCAGCCCTAATCTCTTATCACATCTTTATAGTAAACACCTGGTAAAGCAGGAGATTCCTCACTACGCCTCATTCTTCGGCTTCGATCGGAATGACAGAATGACTATTGTAATAGAGGGAAGAAGCGGCGAGGCGCACCAAAATTATGAATAAGCACCAGTCATGGCGTGCGCCTCGCCGCTTCTTC
>JAZDMU010000051.1:0-87764 GCA_043800695.1 Bacteroidota bacterium | reverse complement strand
ATGGTTGCATGCAACCAAAATGACAAAAAGCAATTTGAATTGATTCCTTCATCTGAATCAGGTATAGATTTTGTCAATAAGGTAGTGGATAACGGTGATGCCAGTATTTTGGATTATCCGTATTTCTACAATGGTGGCGGGGTTTCAGTTGGTGATATCAATAATGACGGACTGGTAGACCTGTATTTCACCTCAAATCAGGGTTCAAATAAATTATACCTTAATAAAGGTAATATGAAATTTGAGGATATTACTGAAACTGCTAGAGTTGCCGGTCATTCCGATTGGAATACCGGTTCTGTAATGGCTGATGTAAATGGTGATGGTTTTTTGGATATTTATGTAATGGCAGTTGTTGGTGTATGTGGTTTTGAAGGAAGAAATGAACTCTTCATTAACCAGGGAGATGGTACCTTTAAAGAAGAAGCAGGAAAGTATAGTCTTGATTTTGCTACCTATTCAGGATCAGCAGCCTTTTTCGATTATGACAAAGATGGCGACCTCGACATGTACCTCCTCAATCAGGCTGCTCATACCAACCTCTTATTCGGTTCCAATGCGCCGACTTACCCTCGTAACTACGAATCGGGCGACAGGTTACTGGAGAATAAGGAAGAACACTTTGTTGATGTCAGTGAAAAAGCCGGTATTCATGATGGCCCTGCTGGCTGTGGATTGGGTCTGGGAATCGCTGATTTTAACAATGACGGATGGGATGATATCTATGTGGGTAACGATTCTCGCGAAGATGATTATTACTACATCAACAATGGTGACGGTACTTTTTCGGAACAACTTAAGGAGTATTTAAGCATGGTAAGCCGTTCCTCAAGGGGTAATGACATTGCAGACATAAATGCTGATGGTTTTGTCGATATAATAACTGTTGATGCATTACCTGAAGATGAAAAAATACTGAAGGCCTCCAGGAGTGATGATCCTTATGAATTACAAATAATATATGCAGAATTGGGCTATCATCCCCAGTATATGCGTAATATGCTTCAGATTAACAATGGTGGCAAATTCTTTTCTGAAAGAGCTTTCATCATGGGAGTCGCTGCTACCGATTGGAGCTGGTCTCCATTATTTGCTGATCTTGATCAGGATGGTATTATAGATCTGTTCATTACAACTGGCATTCATCGCAGACCTAATGACCTTGATTACAGCAAATTCATTTCCAGTAAGCAAATCCGGGATAAATTAAACAAAACTCGTTTAGTGGACGATGAAGCATTAAATAAAATGCCTATGGGTAATGTTCATAATTACATATTCCAGGGTGATGGGAAATATTTCACAAACAAGTCAGGGCAATGGATACCCATTGATACATTAATATCAAATGGTTCAGCATATGCCGACCTTGATAATGATGGAGATCTGGATTTAGTAATCAATAACTATGGAACTTCACCTGTCATCTACCGAAATATAAACAGTAAAGACTACAACTATCTGAAACTAAGATTCCTTTACCGGAATGAAAACAGATTTGGCATCGGAACAAAAGTTTTACTTTATAACCAAAATAAATTTCAGACACGCCAGTTAAACTGCACTCGTGGATTCCAGTCTTCTGTTGATCCGTCTCTTCATTTTGGATTAGGCTCTTCAAAATTTATTGACTCTCTGATTATCATCTGGCCAGATAATAGTTATCAGAAACTTGAAAAGATAAATGTCAACCAGACATTGAATATTAGCCCTTCTGAGAACCTGAAGCAATTTGACTGGACACGTTTACAACCCGTTCATGATAAATGGTTTGATAAGCCTGATATTTCGAAAATCATTTCAGCAGCTCATGAGGAAAACAGTTTCGACGATTTTAAAAGGCAAAAATTCATCCCATATAAAATCTCAACTGAAGGTCCTGCATTGGCAGTTGGCGATGTAAACGGTGACGGATTGCAGGATGTATATCTCGGTGGGGCAAAATCCTTTCCAGGCAGACTTTTTATCCAGTCCAAAGAAGGATTCTCTTTAATGGAAACACCCGATTTTATTGCTGACAGGAATATGGAAGATGTTGATGCACAGCTTAATGACCTTGATGTGGATGGTGACCTTGACCTGTTTGTGGTATCAGCCGGAGGTGAATTCTACAAGCAAAGTCCTGAACTGAAAGACCGTATTTATTTTAACGATGGAAAAGGCCATTTTACAAAAAGAGAACAGGCTGTCCCGGATTTTTTTGAAAACGGTTCTGTTGCACGAATGGCTGATTATGATAATGATGGAGATATCGATATTTTTGTTGCCGGACGAGCTGTTCCTAACTGTTTTGGAGAAATTCCAAATTCCTATCTTCTGGAAAATGACGGGCATGGTAATTTCTCAATAAGTAGCCAACCTGCATTAAAGAATGCCGGTATGGTGACCGATGCCGTGTGGACCGACTTCAACGGGGACCAAATTATTGATCTTATTTTGGTTGGTGATTGGATGTCTCCTCAATTTTATATCAGTGAAAGTGGAACCTTTACCAATGTCACTGAAAAATATCTTCCTGAAAGTATTAAAGGATTATGGAGAACCATTCAACCTGCGGATTTAAATAAGGATGGGAAAATGGATTATTTGGTGGGCAACTGGGGTTTAAACAGTAAATTTCATGCTTCTCAAAAATATCCTTTGAAAATGTATGTTGACGATTTCGATAGAAATGGCCAGAAAGAAACACTCATTGCATTGGGAAAAAAGAGAAAATATTATCCGGTTAATTCAAAGGATGAAATTGACAGCCTGATGGGAAATATTACCAGAAGAAAATTCCCCGATTATCGTGATTTTGCAGGTAATACCATGGAACAGGTTTTTGGAAATCAGGCTCTGGCAAAAGCATCGTTATTGGAAGTAACCACGCTGGCTTCAGGATTTCTTAGAAACAATGGGAATACCTTTAGTTTTGTTCCGCTTAATGACGAGTTTCAAATCTCTCCTGTCAATCGTTTTTTAGTAGATGATTTAAATGCTGATGGCAAAGAGGATATTCTTATTGCTCCTAATTTTCTTGGCGTAACTCCTTACCATGGGAGGTTCGTATCGAACACAGAAACAATACTTTCGGGCGACGGCAGGATTCTGGATGGATTGGAAACCGGAATAAATTTCAGCCAGAGAGAAATCCGAAGAATAGCTACAATAACAGTTAATTATGAAAAATATTTGCTTGCTGCACCAAATAATGATTCTTTATTATGGTATAAAATCAAAAAGTAAATGAATAAAAAATGAAGCCAGCCTGCATTTCTTATATTCTTGCAGTCATCAAAAAGGATATTTCCATATGAAAAAGATATTGATTTCTATCGCTTTTATTATTCTTTTGGTCATTATTGGAGGTATTACATTCCTTCTTGCCAGATCCTGTGATTACCAGGCACATTTTACGATAAAAGCCACTCCTGATATTGCTTATTATAATATTGTTAACTGGAATATCTGGAATAGAAATCTGCTAAGCTCTAAAATTGAAATTTTGAGCAAAACCCCGGTCAGGAATGTTTCACAAAAAGTAACCTTAAATGATACAACTTTGTTTTTTAATTGGGATTTTAAAAAGTTGAATGATTCAATTACTATGGTCAGAGTCTATGTCTCTGATCCTGACAGGAAACTCTATAACCGGTTAACTGTTCCATTCTTAAATACACGTTTTAAAAAGGGAGTCAGGGGTAATCTGCTTGACATTAAAACAAGGTTGGAGTTAATGTTGAAAAAATTTCATTATGAATTTACCGGTTATCATCACTTTGAGAAAAAATCTTGTGTTTACATTAACCTGAAAAGCACAACTCGAGATAAAGCAAGGACAATGATATTAAATGTAACAGAGTTGAATCAATTTGTCAGGCAAAATAACCTGGAATTGGATGGCAATCCTTTCCTGGTTGTTCATGATTGGAACGAGCTTAAAGATTCTATCAGCTTTGATTTTTGCTTTCCAATCACCCACACTGATGCTGTACCGGAACACCCTAAAATTAAGTTTATGACGGTTGAAAGCATGGATGCATTAAAAACCGATTTCTACGGAAACTACGGCATTACAGATATTACCTGGTACAATTTAGCTGAAGAAGTGAAAAAGCAGGGATATCGGATTAATAATAAACTGATTGAAGTATATTTTAACGATCCACATTCCGGTGGCAATGAGCTGGAGTGGAAGGCTGAGATTTATATGGGAATCGAATCTATAAATTGAAAATCAACTGAAGGAAACTTTTAGCCCATTCAACACATGCTGATAGAGTAATTATCCTGCGGCCGATGGCGCATTCATATGAAAAACATAGCAAAAATATTATGGGTTCCGTTGTTGTTGTTTTCCTGTCATTTGGAGGAACAGAAAAAGAGTGAATTATTCTCGTTGTTACCTTCATCCGTTACCGGGATTGATTTTTTCAATCAACTTACAGAAACCGAGCAATTTAACATCATTGAATATCTTTACTTCAATAACGGAGGTGGAGTTGCTGCCGGAGATATAAATAACGATGGACTTGTAGACCTGTACTTCACATCAAATCAAAATCCGAATAAATTATACCTTAACAGGGGAAACCTGAAATTTGAGGATATCACAGATGCTGCCAGAGTGGCAGGAAGTGGTGATTGGAAGACTGGCGTTACAATGGCTGATGTGAACGGTGATGGTTTTTTGGATATATATGTTTGCCAGGTCGGTAAGTACAAGATTCTCAACGGTAGAAATCAATTGTTCATTAATCAGGGTAACCTGACATTTACTGAGGTAGCTCATGAATATGGACTTGATTTTCAGGGCTTTTCCACTCAGGCTGCATTTTTTGACTATGATCTGGATGGCGATCTTGATATGTACCTTCAAAACCATTCCGTACATACATCCCGTAGTTATGGTAACGCTTCTTTACGCCTGGACCGCGATTCACTTTCAGGTGGCAGGCAATTCAGGAATGATGAAGTAAATGGAAAGCATATTTTTCATGATGTTACACAACAGGCTGGTATCTACAGCAGTCAGATCGGATATGGTTTGGCAGTAAATATCTGTGACATAAATAATGATGGTCTTCCTGATGTTTATGTGTCGAACGATTTCCACGAAAACGATTATTTATATATCAACAATGGTGATGGCACATTTTCAGAACGGCTGACTGACTTCATTGCACACACCAGCAGATCATCGATGGGCAATGATGTCGGAGATATTAATAACGATGGCCTTCTCGATGTAATAGTCCTGGATATGCTGCCGGATGATGAAAAAATCAGGAAACAATCCGGCGGCGAGGACGATTATGAGCTTTCTGAAATTAAACTGGAATCAGGTTATAATCACCAGTTTGTTCGAAATACTCTTCAACTCAATCTTGGTGGAGGAATGTTTAGTGAAATTGGCCGGCTGGCCGGGATATATTCGACTGACTGGAGCTGGTCGCCGCTCTTTTGTGATGTAGACAATGATGGATGGAAAGATCTGTTTATTACTAACGGAATCTACCGCAGGGCCAATGATCTGGATTATATAAAATTTCTTACCGGTGGTAACAGGATGTTTCCTTCTAAGGATAATAGTAATGTTTCCAATAAGAATTTGTATGAAAAAATGCCCCTCTATCCAAATGTAAGTTATATCTATAAGAATAATGGTGATCTCACATTTTCAAATATGGCTAAAGAATGGGGATTCAATACCCGTTCATATTCCAACGGATCCACTTACGCTGATCTCGACAATGATGGCGATCTTGATCTGATTGTCAATAATATCAATGCTCCAGCCTATATCTATAGAAATAATGCCGGTACTCTGACAAATAATCACTTCTTGTCAGTTGTATTGAAAGGAAAAGGCATGAACACTCGTGGAATAGGAGCCCGCATTACTTTGTATTGTGAAGGAAAGCAACAGGTTGCGGAGCAATTTCCTACAAGGGGTTTCTTATCCGCCACATCCGATTTGCTGCATTTTGGCCTGGGGAAAGTCGATGTGATTGATTCTGTTACTGTTCGTTGGCCTGATCTTTCTGAACAAGTAATTAGTAATGTTCCTGCTGACACAACTATTACATTTGAAATTATTTATGCAAGTAATCCATTACAAAAAAATCTTCAGTTTAAAGGGAATACAAAGTTGTTCTCCCCTACCCTGATTGATGGGCTGGATTTCAGCCATAAAGAAGACGGATGGGTTGATTTCTATCGTGAACAATTGATTCCACATAGTCTGTCGGCAGAAGGACCGGCACTTGCTGTTACTGATGCAAATGGTGACGGATTGGACGATCTGTTCATTGGTGGAGCTAAAGGGCAACCGGCTAAGATATTTGTTCAACGAAATAATGGATCCTTCAAAGCATTGGAAATTCCAATGTTGGCCAGGGAGCGGTTTGCAGATGATGTTGACGCTGCTTTTTTTGATGCTGACGGTGACGGAGATAATGACCTGTATATTGTACATGGCGGCAATGAGTATGCCATCGGGGATCCTTTGCTGACAGACTTGCTTCTTATAAACAATGGTAAGGGTGGCTTTTGTAAGGGTCAACTGCCTTTCATGTCGCATAATGGTTCATGTATAAGACCTTGCGACTTTGATTCTGATGGTGATATGGATTTGTTTGTTGGTTCAAGATCGGTACCTGGAGCCTATGGATTATCTCCTGATCAGTTTCTGCTTGAAAACGATGGAACAGGTAATTTTAAGGATGTAACAGAAAGCATTATAAGCACCGTGAGGAATGCCTTGATGGTGACTGATGCCTGTTGGACAGATTTTGATAATGACCTTGATCCTGACCTTGTTCTCGCCGGCGAATGGATGAAAGTGACCATTTTCAGAAATGATAACGGACATTTCACCGAAGTAACGGATGAGGCCGGCCTTAATGAAACATCAGGCTGGTGGAATTGCATTCATGCCGCTGACGTTGATACAAATGGATATATGGATTTAATTTGCGGGAATCTTGGTCTGAATTCAATGCTTAAGGCTTCAGTTAAGGAACCTGTGGAAATGTATCTTAATGATTTTGATAATAACGGTATGGTTGACCAGGTCATCTGCTCCTTTCAGAACGGTATAAGCTATCCTGTGGCTTCACTGGATGAACTGGTTTCACAGATTAGCTCACTGGGTATTAAATATGAGACATATTCTGACTTTGGGGGAAAAACGGTCACGGACATTTTTGGCAAGAATGCGATTGATCAATCCATCATTAAAAGAGCAGAGGTTTTTGAGAGCTGCATATTCCTGAATAACGGGGATGGCACCTTTAGAAGAATCATACTCCCCGCTGAAGCTCAGTTTTCGCCTTTAAGGAGCATTGTTGTAAATGATCTCAACAAGGATGGAAGACCGGACATGGTCCTTGCAGGAAATAATTATTCGGTAAGGCCTTCACTGGGGCGTCATGATGCCAGTTACGGATGGGTTCTGATAAACAATCCCTCAGGCGGATATAATACAATAATGCCCGGCCGGAGCGGACTTGCAATTAAAGGGGATACCCGGAAGATACTGGAAATAACTATCGCGGGAAAGCAATACCTGGTTGCTGCTGTTAATAACGGAGATCTGCAGATATTTGAATACTAAATCTTCAGATCACCCCACCCCTTCCTGTACTCTCTTTTCACGAACTGGTTTGCCTGTTCAAAGTTCGTGATCTTCATATTTTCACCATCCCATTTATAGGAGATGTACCGTCCGGGGAAGATGCTGCCTTCCATAACGCCATAAACAGGATCTGTCCGCGTGATCTTTTCCCTGATATTAAAGCATCTGAGAAGCAGGTTGCCCATGAGCACCGTTTCGGTAAGAGGGCCTGCATATCCGACAAACGGGGAATCGACTTCGGCATTTCCGTAACCTGCAATGCAGGCATCAATCCACTGCCACCAGTGGCCATCCATATCCCCTTCAACCCTCGGATATTTTTCCGGAACCTTTGTTTCATTATTACGTGAAAGAGGCAGAAGAATCGGATTGCGTCCTCCCCACCCGCAGGCAGCCTTGCCCTTTGTTCCTATAAAAAGCGTACCTCCTTCATAATCATTCAATCCGGGCCAGTCTGCCATGACGTTGTTCATATTAAGTTCAGGTTCGATTTCATAAGGGCGTTCTGGTGTGATCCCTCCATCCATCCAGTACAAATCAAGGTCTTTTCCGCTCTTCAGTTTATACCTGAACCGGATTGAACTTGATACCGGGCCGCTCTCAGTGTAAATACCTTCAATGAAGATGCCGCTGTAAACTGTGCTTGCGCTGCAGGACACTTCTGTCGGATAGCCCAGATTCAGAAGCTTGAACGGGGGTCCCATAATGTGACATCCCATATCACCAAGTGCTCCGGTGCCAAATCTCCACCAGCCGCGCCAGTTAAAAGGAACCAGGTTATCTATATACTCCGTGTCTTCCGAAGTACCCAGCCAGAGGTCCCACTTCAGTTCTGAAGGGATGGATGCACCGGTCGAAGGCCAGGGAATTCCCTGCGGCCATACCGGCCTGTCAGTCCAGCAATAGACTTTATTAATCTCTCCCAGAATATCGGCTTCAATCCATTCCCTCAGGGTACGCATTCCGGCACACGAGGCGCCCTGATCGCCCATCTGCGTCACAACTTTGTATTTTTCTGAAGCCTCTGTAAGAACACGGGCTTCATATATATCATGAGTCAGGGGTTTCTGAAGATACAGGTGTTTTTTAAGCTGCATAGCTGACAAACCCACAATGGCATGGTTATGATCGGGGATCGCAACCGATACTGCATCAAAATTCCTGCTCTCCTTATCAAACAATTCTCTCCAGTCGTAATAGAATTTTGCTTTTGGAAATTCCTTTATTTTTGCTGCGGCCTGCCTGTCGTCAACATCACAGAGAAAAGCTATCTCTGCATTCTTTTTAGGAGCGATAGCATAATGACGGATATCATCGCTTCCTTCTCCCCCGCATCCGATTGCTGCAATCAGCAATCTGTCGCTTGGTGCAACATGGCCGCAGCCGCTTACTGCGAAGCTTGGAACTATAGTGATGGCGGCAGCTCCTGCGGCGGCAGTCCTGACAAAATCCCTCCTGGAAATTTCATCAGTGGTTCTTGATTTTTCAGTGACCTTTTTCATCATAATATAATTTTGATTTTATTGGTATGATGGAACCGCACATGATTGAAAATTAAATATTTATCGTGTTTATGATTGTGGTCAATCATGTGGGTTTCATATTTTAAATTATTTCTTTTTAAGCTTCTTAACAGCAATCTCCTTATAATAAACAACATCGACATCACCATGATTCTGAACACCTATATATCCTTTGTCGGGCCTTGGTCCGCGGAAAGGTTCAAAATCAAAGATCCGTTCCGGCACGGGATCACCTTCAGTATAGTCTGTCACTTTTACTCCATTGAGGAATACAATTGTGCGCGGACCATCAAGTGTAATTTCAAATGTGTTCCATTCGGGGCCTGGTTTGCCGGCTTTGACTAAAGGTTTCGTGATAGAATATAATGCTCCTGTATAATGGTACTCGTCTTCGTCTGACAATTCCGGCTTATTGTCAATCTGAACCTCATAACCATAGTGAACGGGCATCCATTCCTCGCGGGGTTCGATCGGGATACGGATAAAAACTCCGGAATTGCTGTTTTCATCGCGCATCCTGTACACTACCTTAATTACGCAATTCCCGAACTGTTCACCAGGCCAGTAGAGCAGACCCATTCCGCCGTGCGACCTGATCAGCCCGTCTTCAACATAATGGTCGCCCGGACCAATATGTTTCCAGCCTGTCAGATCCTTTCCATTGAACAGCTGGCGCCATTCCTGACGATCAGGGGCAAAACCCATAATCATCAGGATCATAAGAAAGAATATAACTACGGTTAGTTTCCTGACCATAAGAGTTTTGTGTGTTCTGGTTTTTAAATTCCTGCCTTCCATTGCTTCTTGATTTTGTTATATATGATTATCAATTATGATTAATAGTTATATTTCGTTAAGCATTAAACAACCCCCATCCCAGCCTTCCCCCACGGGGGAAGGAGTTCGTAATTACTCTGAAACTGCTACTCCGACGAAGGAATCTGCAGTACCATAATAAAGGAACCATTTTGATTTAAAATAAACAAGCCCTTCGGAAAAAGTTGTTCCTGCCGAATACTGGCCGGAAATTTCATGAGACAGTGTCGGTTTCAGTAAACAAGTATCGGAACGGCTTATCACTTTTTCAGGATTACCGGGATCAAAAACGACCTTTCCCACCGAATATGTGGATTCCGGTAAAGATTTATCAGTATTTTCTCCGGCGGCATTTTTCCCGTTATAAAACAGGATTATCCCCTTTTCTGTCATCAAAGCAGGAGGGCCGCATTCAACAAGGTCGCTGTCAAACTTGCCCGGGCGCGTTATTACCAGCTTCCTGAGTTCCCCGCTTTCATCCAGCAGCGGTGTCCAGTCAGAAAGATTTTCTGACCAGGCAAGATTTATGAATTGCTCGCCCCAGTACATCCAGTATTTACCGTCTATTTTTGCAGCAACAATCCTTCCATTTTCCATTTTTGTAATAATAGATCCTGATTTTGACCAGGTATCGAGAAACCTTCCATCATATGCTTTTGCAAATGCAGGTCCTTTCTTTTCCCATGATATAAGATCTCTTGAGAATGCAATACTCAACCTGGCAATCTTGTAATTCCACGATGTATATGCTAAAACATACAATGAATCATCAGTTTGAACGATCCGCGGATCCTCGCAGCCTCCGGGATGATCGTAAATCATGAATCTGCCTGAATCGGGGTAAAGTACCGGTACCGGGTATTTAATGAAATTTATTCCATCATCACTGTAAGCCAGGCCAATCCTTGAGGTCCGTCCTCCGAGATGAGCAGCAGGATTATCTTCACACCGCAAAAGAAGCCAGACCTTATTGTCCCTTACAATGGCGGCAGGATTAAAGACATCGGCCTTTTGCCATTTTACCTCAACGCCGCTGACCGGATCAACAAACGTAAAAGATGAATCTGCCCTTATTATAGGATTTTGGACTGGTTTATAAAATGATCCTAACTCCCTGTCCTCAGAGTGTCTTGCCTGACATCCTGCCAGAATGAGGATGATCAGGAAAAAGGCTTCTTTCTTCATAGTTGCTGATTAATTATGATTATATATCACCGCAAATAAAACTTTGCTTTAATCTGCAGGTGGGTTTCTACAGTTAAAATTACAAAATTTAAATGCGGTTACAGAATTTTTAACAGTATCAAACAGAGAAATTCAGCTCCGGGCGGAATCAATTATTAAAATCGTCCTGATGTAATACTTAGTCCGGGATACTGCTATTTGTTGTTAATCAGAGATATTAATGATGCATTAACTTAATAAATATGTACATATATTATTGATAATAAATAAAATATAAGCGTTCTTTATTTTATTGATTTGATTTGATCTGGTAACCCCTAAGGGGTTTTATTTCAATAACCGTGGGTGCAACCCACGGTAAAGACAAGAAAGCCCTCTTACAACCCCGGAGGGGTTGAATAATGAACCTTTAATACCAGTCTGATATTCAGCCCCTTCAGGGCTGTGACATTCGGTTTATAGTTGACCGTGGGTTTCCACCCACGGTTATTCAGATTGTGCCACTTCGCGGCACTATTTATATTGAAATCAAACGCATCAGAAGTAAATCAGAAATTAAAATATTGTTAAATTTTTACATTTCAAACGTTTGCGGTAACATATCTTAAATGCCTGTAAATTAATGCATTCAATTGTGTTTTGTATTTACATTTATATTACATTTGTAATCGTTCCTATCGCAAAGTCTATAAACACTATTTAATATTTTCTAAAAGTAATCTTAAACCAGAAATCTAATGAAAAGACGAATTTTGACAATGCTCTCTTTTCTTTTCCTTGGAATTCTTGTTTCAGGAGCTTTAAATGCCCAGGGAATAAGAGTTACGGGAAAGGTGACAGATGCAGCAGATGGTTCCTCTTTGATAGGAGTTACAATCCAGGAGAAAGGAACTACAAACGGAACCCTTACCGATGTCAACGGTAATTACACAATTACTGTTTCCCCCACTTCATCACTGGTGGTTTCATACATCGGGTACAAGGGACAGGAGATACCTGTCAATAACAGGACCTCTATCAATGTATCACTGGAGGTTGAAGAGCAGTTGCTACAGGAGGTAGTGGTGATCGGGTACGGTACTGTCCGCAAGGAAGACGCCACCGGATCGGTAAAAGCTATCAGCTCCGAATATTTCAACCCGGGCATTGTAAGCTCGCCCCAGGAAATGGTGATAGGGAAAATGGCAGGTGTGCAGATCACAACAGGCGGGGGTGCTCCCGGTGAAGGTGCCACAATTCGTATCAGGGGCGGTTCATCACTGCGTGCCAGCAACGACCCTCTTATAGTTATTGACGGCGTGGCCGTTGATACCGAAGGACCGACAGGGATGAGAAACCCTCTTGCCACGATCAACCCAAATGACATTGAAACCTTCACAGTACTGAAGGATGCTTCTGCAACCGCGATATACGGCTCAAGGGCATCAAACGGTGTCATCCTCATTACGACCAAGAAAGGCTCATCAGGGCAGCCGTTCACTGTAAATTACTCAGGAAGCGTATCCGTAAGCAGTCCTATAAAGTATGTGGAAACTTTCTCAGCTGACGAATTCCGCAACATGATCGCTACAAAGTATGCATCCAATACCGCAGCACAGGCGCTTCTCGGTACAGCAAACACCGACTGGCAAAAGGAGATCTTCCGTACGGCGCTTTCGCACGACCATAACATCAGCTTCTCGGGTGGCGTGGCAATACTGCCATACAGGGTAAGCATAGGCTACACGAATCAGAACGGTATCCTAGAGACTGATAACCTGCAGCGTGTAACCGGAGCTGTTAACCTTTCGCCGTCGTTCCTTGACAATCATCTCAAGGTAGAACTGAATGCAAAGGGAATGACAAACAACAACGTGTTTGCAAACCAGGGTGCCATCGGTGGCTCACTCTCAATGGACCCGACACAGCCAGCCGATTACCTCTGGAAAAACCCGGACGGTTCGCCGCTCTTCGTTGCTCCAATGAACCCTCTGACACAGCTCTACGACCAGGACGATATCTCAACCGTCAACAGGCTTATCGGCAACCTGCAGCTTGAATACAAGATGCACTTTTTCCCTGCACTGAAGGCCAAATTAAACCTCGGTCTTGACCAGTCGGGAAGCAAGGGATCGGTTGCAATACCCGTAGGTTCATTCCTCTCCTACTCAACATACCACGGAACAGGAAGGGATACTGAATATGAACAGAAAAAAACAAACAGCCTTCTCGACTTCTACTTCGACTATTCAGGTGATTTCGGAGGCCACAGCCGTATCAATGCAATCGCAGGTTATTCATGGCAGCATTTTTACAGGGACGGATTTACGAAGACAGCCTCCACTGACGGAACAACCAAATACGAAGATTCCGACTACAAATCAGAAAATTACCTTGTATCATTCTTCGGTCGTGTAAACTATGTGCTGTATGACAAGTACATGCTCACAGTTACGCTCCGTGAAGACGGATCTTCGCGTTTTGCTCCCGAGCACAGATGGGGTCTCTTCCCTTCGATGGCATTTGCCTGGAACGTGGCAAAAGAGGATTTCCTTGCATCAAGCACGGCAATTTCAATTCTTAAGCTGAGACTTGGCTACGGTATCACAGGCCAGCAGAACCTCAGCGACAATGATTATCCTTACCAGGCAGTCTACACTTATTCTGAACCAGGTGCATATTACCAGTTCGGAAATACCTACATGCAGACATCAAGACCGAGCGGCTATGATGCAAACCTGAAATGGGAAGAAACAACCACATATAACCTGGGTCTCGATTACGGGTTCCTTAAGGATCGTATCACCGGTGACCTTGATCTATATCTAAGAAAGACAAGGGACCTTATCAACCAGATCCCGGTCCCGGCAGGCACCAACCTCACCAACCAGATCGTTACAAACGTCGGTGACCTTGAGAACAGGGGCCTTGAATTCTCTGTCAACGCCAAAGCTGTTACAAAGCCCGACCTTGATTGGGAAGTAGGATTCAATGTCAGCTACAACACCAACAAGATCACCAAGCTTACAGCAGTTGATGATCCTGATTATAAGGGTGTTTATGTCGGCGGAATCTCCGGCGGTGTCGGCAACAATATCCAGATACACAGCGTTGGTTACCCCTCATATGCATTCTACATAATGGAACAGGTTTATGACACTGAAGGCAAACCTATTGAAAACCTTTATGTTGACCGTAACAAGGACGGTGCAATAACCGGTGACGACAGATACATTTACCAGAAGCCGGCTCCTACAGTATTCATGGGCTTCTCGTCACTCCTGAGGTATAAGGATTTTGACTTCTCTTTCAACGGCCGTATAAACGTTGGTAACTATATTTACAATAACGTTTTCTCCAATGCTTCATACGCCAACGTAGCTGCTTCAGGGTATCTTTCAAACAGGGTTACTAATGTGCTGGACACAGAGTTTGAAAACTCACAGTACTTCTCCGATTACTATGTAGAGAACGGTTCATTCCTGAAGCTTGATAACCTTTCAGTGGGTTACAACGTAAATAATCTTCTTCAGGATAAGCTTAACCTGAGGGTATACCTTACCGCGCAGAATCTGATTACTGTAACCAGATATTCCGGCCTTGATCCGGAGGTATTCAGCGGAATCGACAATAACATCTATCCGCGTCCGAGGACCTTCCAGCTTGGTGTAAGCCTGACCTATTAATCTTAATACACATTATGGCTATGAAATCAAAAATATATAAAACACTCAGCACGGTTGTGATACTTGCTTCATTGCTGTTCACTGCCTGCATCAAGGACCTGGATACCATTCCTCTTGATGATGATGTACTCACATCGGAAAAAATATACGCCGATTACAATAACTATGAAAAGGTTCTTGCAAAGGTTTACGCAGGACTGGCATTGTCGGGTCAGATGGGGCCTCACGGCAACAATGACCTCAGTGGACTTGACGAGGGGTTCGGCCAGTACACAAGAGCCTATTTCTATGCACAGGAGCTTCCAACCGATGAGGCTATCCTCGGGTGGAACGACGGAAACCTGAGAGACTACCAGGAAATGGACTGGTCAGCATCAAACGAGTTCATTTTCAACATGTACTCCAGGATATTCTACCAGATATCCCTCTGCAACGAATTCATCCGTGAAACGACAACTGAAAAACTCAATGACCGAGGCTTCAGTGCCAGCCAGATCGCTACTATCGGGATATATAGAAGCGAAGCACGTTTTCTGAGGGCATTCAGCTACTATCACGCACTCGACATGTTCGGAAGCGTAGCCTTTGTTACCGAAGAGGATGCTGTCGGCAGCTTCCTTCCCGAACAGATCTCAAGAACTGATCTGTTTGATTACGTAGAGAACGAGCTTCTTGCAATCGAGGAGGAACTGATAGCTCCGAAAACCAATGTTTACGGGCGTATTGACCAGGCATCAGTCTGGATGCTTCTTGCAAGGCTTTACCTCAATGCTGAAGTTTACGGAGCAGGCGCCAAGTATACCGAAACGATCACCTATGCAAAGAAAGTGATTGATGCCGGATTTACACTGGAAGATAATTATGCAAAAATGTTCATGGCTGATAACCATGCTGCCAACGGCATAATCTTCGCCATTCCCTATGACGGAACAAACACCAAGACATGGGGCGGCACCACATTCATTATCAATGCCCAGGTTGGTGGCTCAATGCTTCCTGCCGATTATGGCATCAGCGGCGGATGGTGGGGACTGAGAGCCAAACCTCAGTTCGTCGACAAATTCCCGACCGACAATTCCGATAATAGGAAAATGTTCTATACAGCCGGTCAGACAAAAGATATTGCCGACATGTTCAACTTCAACAACGGCTATGCTGTTATGAAATGGAAGAATGTAAAATCAACCGGCGGAGCAGGCGTTGACGGCACTCATCCTGATACTGACCAGCCGATATTCAGGCTTGCTGACGCTTATCTCATGTACGCCGAAGCAGTACTCAGAGGCGGTACAGGCGGAACCAACGGTGAAGCTCTTACTTATGTAAACGCTATCAGGACTAAGGCTTATGGCAGTACAGCAGGCAATATTAATTCAGATGCCCTGACCCTTGCTTTCATCCTTGATGAGAGAGCCAGGGAATTATACTGGGAAGGCTACCGCCGCACTGACCTTATCAGGTACGGACTCTTCACAGGAGGTACTTACCTCTGGGAATGGAAAGGCGGCGTCAAGGCAGGTGTTGCCACTGACACAAAGTACAATCTATTTCCCATACCCGATGCTGACCTGGGCGCTAATCCCAATCTCGAACAGAATACGGGTTATTGATCATTCTAAAAAGATACAGAAATGAAAAAGATAAGTTTGATATTATTAACGTTAGTGACCGTCTTCTTCGCCTCATGCGAAAAGGACAAGGAAAACGTGGTCATTAATTCATCTGTAGAAGCAAATGACCTGAGCGCACTGTCAGCTTCAACATTCGTCCTTCTGATGGACGATGCGGCCAATACGTTCCAGACATTCACCTGGACAGGGGTTGATTACGGATTCGATGCTGTTATTACCTATGCACTTCAATGTGACAAGAAAGGAAACAACTTCGCATCTCCGCTTACTCTTGCATCTGTGACACATACAAAAACAGCAACAGTTAAAGTGGGAGCCTTCAATGAAATCCTGCTTGGTGCAGAGTACGATCCTGAAGTTGCAGTTGACCTTGAATTCAGGGTGAAATCAACAATACACGCTGATGTTGCTCCTGTTTATTCGGATGTTGTTGAAGCCAGTGTTACACCATATGCAACGGTATTCCCTCCGATCTATATGTGCGGTGCCGCTACAGGTGGCTGGAACTGGGACCTTTACACCTATAAAGAAGTAAGAAGTTCTGCTCCAAAGGTTTACGAGACTATTGCACACTTCCTGAATAATGAAACTTTCAGGTTCTTCACAGGAACCGGCTGGGGATTTGCTTCATACAACTACCCATATTTCACAGGAACAGTAAGCGCCCTCTTTGAAAATGCCAACGACGGCGACCTTAACCTGAAGTTCACCGGAACAACAGGATATTACAAGATCACCGTAAACATGAATACCAAATCAATAGCCATGGAAGCCGTTGATGAACCGGTGCTCTTTGCAACAGGCGCTGCTCTCGGCGGATGGGACTGGACTACAAATTTCATCCAGCTCACATGGAAGAGCAATGGTATATTCCAGGCAACAACCCAGTTCGCAGTTGAGACTTTCCGTTTCTTCGGACAGGCAGGCTGGGGTCCGATAGGATATAACTATCCCTGGTTCGCCGGCGGAACAGTTTCTGAACTTTTTGAAAATGCAAACGACGGGGACAGCAACTTCAGGTTTGTCGGCACACCCGGTAATTTTAAGGTTACGGTCAACCTGATTGACAAGATCGTAACAATGGAAGCTGCAAAATAAAGGGTAGAACAATTAATTTGCACTTTAATAGAGGCTGCCATAGTTATCAGGGCAGCCTCTTTATTGTTAAAACCAAACACAGCCATATGAAGAGATATTTTATCTTACTGGCCATCCTGTTCCTGTGGGCCTGCAACGGTGACGAAAATGGTCCGGAAAACGAAAAGGTGTTCTATGACCATAAAGAGTTTGTAATGGGAACGGACCTTTCATATGTAAACCAAATACTCGACTTCGGGGGTACATACTCAGATTCAGGGATGGTTGAGGATCCCTACAGGATATTCAGCAAATATGGAGCTAACCTTGTGAGGCTCAGGCTGTTCCATAATCCACTATGGACGAAGACCGTCTACGATCCGCCTGCCGGCCACATGTACAATGATTATGATGATGTGAAACGGGCGATCAGGGCTTCGAAAGACGAGGGAATGACAGTTTGCCTTGACTTTCATTATTCCGACAGCTGGGCCGATCCCTCAAAACAGGTGCCACCTGCTGCATGGAACGATCTGTCGCTGATGACTCTCCGCGACAGCATTTACAACTATACTTACAAGGTTTTAAGCAGGCTCGCCGCAGAAAACCTTATGCCCGAATATGTCCAGACCGGAAATGAGATCAACCCGGGATTTCTTCTTCCTCAGGGTGACAGATGGAATAAAAAAGCTGATTTTATCTACCTGCTTAACGGAGCTATAAAGGCAGTCAGGGATGCATCAGCACTGAATTCAGTAAAGCCTGAAATTATCGTTCATGTTGCACAACCTGAAAACGCTGCAACCTGGTTTGAAGGGATGGCAGCAGCCGGCCTTACCGATTATGACATAGCCGGAATATCATACTATTATCTGTGGTCAACAGAACTTATCGACAATCTGAGTATTAATATTGCTCAGCTTAAAACTATGACCGGGAAAAAAGTAATGGTTGTTGAAACAGCTTACCCATGGACACTTCTAAATGCCGATTCTTACAATAATATAATAGAACCCGCAAAAATTAATGGCTCAAGATACCCTGCCACTGAGGAGGGCCAGTATGATTACCTTGTGAAGCTAACACACGAGATAATTGAAGGCGGGGGAAAAGGAATTATGTACTGGGAACCTGCATGGATATCTTCAGATATAAAAGACCTCTGGGGAACAGGTTCGGCATGGGACTGCAATACACTGTTTGATCCGGAAGGCAACGTGCTGAAAGGTATGCAATACATGACTTACAAATATTCATTTTAGTTTCGACCGGTATATATGAAAAGACTCCTGCTGCTTCCCCTTCTTTGCCTCTGCGCTTCGGCAACAAGCCAGATGATAACAACAGATCCGGCCATGCCGGTACCGGGCATGGTTATCAAAATCTTTTACGACTCATCAAAGGATGCTGGAGACCTTCATAATTTTACCGGGGAGATATACGCCCACACAGGATTATATTTAAAGGGAACCTCAGGCTGGCAGCATGTGATAGGTACATGGGGCAGCAATTCAACCCAGCCAAAGCTTACATACCTCGGCAACTACCAATACGAGCTTGTCATAACACCCGACCTTAAAACATTTTATTCCCTCTCTGCAACAGATGTTGTTACAAAGATCTGCCTGGTGCTTAGAAACAGTACAGGAAGTCTGCAGACACGGCCCGACATTTTCATTGATGTTTTTGAAGCCAGGCTCAATGCCGCTTTCTCTCTTCCTGAAAAGAATTCGGTGGTTGCTGAGCTTAACGACCTGATACCTGTAAAAGCAATTGCGATGATCGCTGACTCGGTCTCGCTTTATCTGAATGGCACATTCATTAAAAGCGGAGAGACTCCCGACCTGGTCACCGATACCATTACTGCAGATCAGTACGGTGAATTCTGGCTTAAGGCTGTTGCATGGGACCTGCCCTGGTTTGCCGCCGATTCATTATTCTTCTTTGTCAGAAACCCCGTGGTGACTGAGGATCTGCCTTCCGGAATGAAGGACGGCATTAATTACACGGGTACGGGCACAGCAACGCTTGTTCTGCATGCACCTTACAAACAGTATGTTTTTGCCGTCGGCGATTTCAACGGCTGGCTTGCATGCGAGGAAGGATACATGAAAAAAACAACTGACGGTGAACGTTACTGGCTTGATGTTGAAAGTCTGGAGGCCGGCAGGGAATACAGGTTCCAATATCTGGTGGATTCAGGTTTATTTATCGCCGATCCCTATTCCGAAAAGATCCTTGATGAATGGAATGATGAGTACATCACTTCCGAGACTTATCCCGATCTGATACCCTTCCCGAAAGATACTGCGTCAGGCATGGTGTCGGTCCTTCAGACAGGAAAGGTGCCCTATTCATGGGAAACAACAGGGTTCACGCCTCCCGCAAAAAACGACCTTGTGATCTATGAGTTGCTGATAAGGGACTTCATAGCCAGACATGATTTCAAAACAATGATCGACACTCTCGATTATTTGTCTGATCTGGGGATAAATGCTATTGAGCTGATGCCCGTTTCGGAATTTGAAGGCAACCTGAGCTGGGGATACAATCCTTCCTTCTATTTTGCTACCGATAAATATTACGGACCTGCAAACGACATGAAGGCATTTGTCGACAGCTGCCATTCACGGAGCATTGCAGTATTAATAGACATGGTCCTGAATCACGCAATGGGACAATCTCCGTTCGTTCAGCTTTATCTCGATTATTACGGCGCCGACCAGATATACATGAAAACCCCGAATCCGTGGTTCAATGCAAGCTCGCCGAATCCTGCATACAAATGGGGGGCAGACTTCAATCATGAAAGTGCTTCGACACAGAATCTTGTTGACAGTGTGGCATCCTACTGGCTCACCGAATTCAAAATCGATGGATTCCGGTTCGATTTCACAAAGGGCTTCACCAATGTTCCGGGCGACGGATCACAATATGATGCATCACGTATAGCGATTCTCAAGAGGTTCGCTGATCATATATGGACTGTGAATCCTGATGCCTATGTCATCCTTGAGCACTTTGCTCCCATATCTGAAGAGACAGAGCTTGCCAGCCATGGGATGATGGTGTGGGGCAACATGAATTACAACTATTCTGAAGCAGCCATGGGATATCCCTCTGACCTCTCGGCCGGCACATACCTTTCAAGAAGCTGGGCTCTGCCCCATCTTGTCACTTACATGGAGAGCCATGACGAGGAGAGGCTCATGTACAAGGCGATCACCTACGGTAGCTCGACTGCTGAGTATAATATAAGGAATACGATACTCGCCCTGAAGAGGATGGAGCTTGATGCCCTCTTCTTCCTGGCAATACCCGGGCCAAAGATGATATGGCAGTTTGGAGAACTGGGCTATGATGTCTCAATAAATGAGAACGGAAGGACAGGTGAAAAGCCCATCAGGTGGGAGTATTTTTCAGATGACTACCGCAACAGACTCTACAGGGTTTACAGGCTGCTTATCAATCTTCGCCAAACCCAACCTGCTTTTGGAACAGCCGATTACACATATTCGCTTTCTTCATCATCAAAGAGGCTTCAGCTGAACCATCCCGAGATGAAAGTCAACATCCTGGGCAACTTCGGGGTCACTTCCACGACACTGTTTCCGGCATTCCAGCAGACAGGAAAGTGGCATGAATATTTTACCGGTGATTCAATTTCAGTCAGTGATGTCAATGCACAGCTTCTTTTTATGCCGGGCGAGTACAGGCTTTACACTACCCGGAAACTGCCATCATCAAAGCTTATCCTGGGAACCGAGGATATTCTGATGCCGGGCGCAAATGATATCATAACAGCCTATCCGAATCCTTCAGGAGGTGAATTCAACTTCATTCTCAGAGATGGGATCCGGGGCCCTGTAATCATTTCAATATTTGACATGACCGGAAGAATAGTCATGCAGAAAAACATATCTGTTTCAGGATCTGAAATAATCACATGGGACGGAAGGACAATTTACGGAACAGAGGCTCCGGAAGGGCTTTATATCGCTACTATACGGTCAGCCTCAGGATATGGAACCGTCAAGTTAGTCAGGCAATAAAAGCAGGATCATTTTATTAATTCCAGTATCATTGCAGACTTCGGAGCGATTTTGAATGATGAAAGATCATCTATGGTCGCACCCGAAACCACATCAAAGGCTTTTAAATAACCTTCCATTACCTCGCCATATCTCTCCCTTGTGATCGTTCTGCTCTCCTTTTCATTGTTATTAAGTATAATCAGCACACTCTCTTCAGCATTGTACCTGGCATAAACGTACAGGTTGTTTTCGGGTATAAACTGTTTTAGCTTTCCACTATGAACGACCTCCTTTTCCTTTCTCCAAAATAGAAGTTTTCGTGTAAAATCAAATGCCTCTTTCTCGTCAGCAGTAAGATTTTCTCCTGTGAAAGCATTTTTTTCATCGCCCGGCCATCCTCCGGGGAAATCAGCCCTCAGGAATCCGTCACCCCGGTTTTTATCGCCCTCTATCAATATCTCTGTACCATAATAAAACTGCGGAATGCCCCTTGTTGTCAAAATGAATGAAAGAGCCATTTTATATATCTCAAGGCTCTTGCCAGTCTGTGTAAAGAACCTTGTAAGATCGTGATTATCAAGGAATATTACATTGTGAAAAGGTTCAGGGTATAGAAAATCCTGCGATAATACCAGGTAGAACCTGGCGACTCCGTCGGTCCAGTTATCAGGTTCGTTGAATGCCCTGTGGGTAGCAAGTGACAGTGGGAAGTCTGTAACTGAAGGCAGGTATGAGGTGTATTCGTCGGTGTTGACTTTATTAAGTGCCCAGTAAGCGGTAAGAGCTTCCTGCTGGTACCATACCTCGCCAACAATGAAGAATCCGGGGAATTCTTCGGTGACTCTCTTTGCCCATCGCGCCATCATATTTGGTTCAGGATACGGATATGTATCCATTCTTATGCCATCAATGCCGAAGTATGCGATCCACCAGAGGCTGTTCTGTATCAGGTAGGTTTCAACCAGCGGATTATCCTGGTTCAGGTCAGGCATGGTATTGTCGAACCATCCTTTTTCCATCAGCTCCTCATCTGTCTTTGCAGCATACGGATCCATATATGCTGATGCCCTGTAGTTAGTACGGGTAAATGTGCTGAACTGGTGAATCCAGTCGTCTGAAGGAAGGTCTGTCATCCACCAGTGACCTGATCCGATATGATTGAATATCATGTCCATCATTATCTTCAGGTCCATGCTGTGAGCTTTTGACACCAGGCTTTTAAAATACTCGTTGCTGCCGTATCGCGGATCAATCCTGTAAAAATCCGTAATTGAATAACCGTGATATGAATATGCAGGCTGGTTATTTTCCAGGAATGGATTTAGCCAGATTCCTGTTGCTCCAAGGTTCTTAATATAATCAAGATGGTTATAAATACCTTTCAGATCACCGCCATGTCGTCCGTTGGGATCTGAACGTTTTGCTTTTTCATGCAATCCTTCAACACTGTCATCCAGGGGATCGCCATTGGCAAAACGGTCGGGCATGAGAAGGTATATCACATCTGATCCGTCAAATCCCTTAGCCGGCTCTGAAGGTTTTGCGAGCAGGATATAATCCTGGGTCAGCTTCTGCCTTTCGCGGGTGAATGTGAGCTGCATTGTACCCGGAAGAGTGCCTTTGCCTATGTCAAGATTTAAAAACAGGTAATTCGGATTTTTTGTTTTTACCAGGGTAGTCAACCTGACACCCGGATAACCGGCTGTCACATCATATGTACTTATATCTTTGCCATATACCATCAGCTGAAGCGCTGTTTCCTCCATTCCCGTGAACCAGAAAGGCGGTTCAATCCGCTGGATATCCTGGGCTGCGGAGATATTGCTGAGGAATGATATAAGCAAGAGCAATCTTGAAAACTTTAGTGAATTTTTCATATTCTTGTTATTTTGTTATTACACGTACTCATCCCCTCCCGTCCCCCTCCCTGCTGAAGCAAGGAGGGGGAAGATGAAGATCTACAATGACTTAGCCCCCCTCTTTGCTTCAGCAGAGAGGGGGGTTGGGGGGTGAGTACATGTTCTATTTTACATAAACTCTATACCCCCACGGATTAAGTGTATATTTTACACTTAATTCCAGTGGTGTCTTTTCACCAGTAAAATACTCAGTATAATTTCCTTCAAGTCCCTTCAGCACAGGCTTGAATGTCACACTCTTTCCTGTAAGGTTAAGGAATACGATGATCCTGTTATCATCCAGCTCCCTGACAAAAGCAAATACCCTCCTGTTTTTGGTTTTTAATATTGTCATTGGTCCTCCGTAAGTGCCGTTCCAGAGTGCCTTGTTCTCTTTTTTGAGCCTGATGAGGCTGTTGTAGAAAGGAGTAAGATCACAGGTTTCCCAGTCAATGGTATCCCTCACGAAGAATTTCAGCTTCTTGTCAAGGCATGTCTCCTGGCCGCTGTATATCAATGGAACGCCACGGGCTGTGAATATAAGTGTGGCAAAAGCCTGCTGCGCGTCACCCATCAGTGAATCAATGGTCCCGGCCCATGAGTTCTCGTCATGATTTGTAAGGAACATAAGCCTGCAGACATTCTGAGGATAAACAGCAAGCTCTCTTTCAAAATATTTCCTGATGGCAACGGCGCTATCTTTCCTTTGCGCCACACTGTTCATCAGGTGATGCATCTCCCAGGCATAGTTCATATCGAATCCCTTCTCCATGAAATTACCCGGGCCTTCATGCTCTGCAAGCATAAGAACAGGTTTGATCATACTTAGTTCCGACTTTGCCCTCTCCCAGAATTCTTTCGGAGTGTTATGAGGATGATCGACCCTGAATCCGTCAACACCCATATTGACCCAGAACTTCATTGCTTCGATCATGTAATCATGAAGTCCTTTCTGCGACCAGTCGAGCTGGATCACATCTGTCCAGTCGGTGCCTATCGGCGGGGTGAATCTGCCGGCTGAGTCTTTTGTATACCACTCAGGATGATCGACTGCGAGCTGGTTATCCCATGCAGTGTGGTTAGGTACCCAGTCGAGCAGAACATACATACCAAGTTCATGGGATTTGTCTATCACATTTTTCATATCTCCGATTGTTCCGAATTCAGGATTGACAGCCATGTAATCCTTCACGGAATAATGGCTTCCAAGCATGCCTTTCCGGTTTATCTCACCGATCGGGAATGAGGGCATTAACCACAGGACATCAACGCCAAGAGCCTTCAGCCTGGGCAGATGCTCTGCAAAAGCAGAGAGGGTTCCCTCATCGGTATACTGACGGACGTTGACTTCATAGACAACCATATTCCTGATCCATTCAGGATGAACGGTTTCTGAGATGAAAGGCTTAAGCTTCTTTTTCCCGGAGAGAAATGAACATCCTGCCAACGTAAGGGCAAGTATCATGCAAAGTGTCAGAATGCCTGTAAGAATTTTTTCCATGATCTCATTTATTGATTTGTTTTGAGGGTATACTGACCTCGCGGCTCTCTTTCCCGCTGATCTGATACTCCTTCCCGAAGATAATGATTTTCAACGTTTTGAATGAGAGGTTCTTTATCAATACCGCCTTGTGATTCACTTTAACTTCAAACACGATGCCCCTGAAACGTGCATGATACGAATATGATTTCCATTGGGCAGGTGTCAGCGGATTAAGAAACACAGTGCTGTCAAGTATTCTCATCCCTGCAAATCCTTCAACGATGGCAAGCCATGTCCCGGCCATGCTTGTGATATGAAGTCCGTCCGCCACCTCCCTGTTATAATCGTCAAGGTCGAGTCGGGCAGTTCTGAGGTACAGCTCATAAGCCTTTTTGATGTTGCCGATCCTTGAGGCGAGAATTGAATGAATGCATGCGGAGAGTGATGATTCGTGAACCGTCATCGGCTCGTAGAAATCGAAATTCCGCTTTATGGTCTCAGTGTCATATTGATCTCCAAAAACATACAATCCCTGAAGCACGTCGGCCTGCTTTATAAAGCAAGAGCGCAGTATACGGTCCCATGACCAGTGCTGGTTAATCGGCCGTTCTGATGCGGGAATGTCATCGGCAGGCATCAGCGACTTATCAAGAAATCCATCCTGCTGAAGGAAGACTTTCCTTTCATTATAATAAGGCAGGTACATCTCTTTAATGATCTTCCTCCAGGCTCTGGCTTCGTCAGGAAAGTCAAATCTGGTTTTGCTGACCAGCTTGTCATAATTGTACCTGTCATCCTTCTTCATCTGCTCAAGGTTGCTCAAGGTGTACGACAGGGTCCAGACGGCAAGAGTATTGGTGTACCAGTTGTTATTTACGTTGTTCTCATATTCGTTCGGCCCGGTTACTCCCAGGATAACAAATTTCCTTTTGTCTTCAGACCATGAAGCCCTCTGACACCAGAAACGCGATATGCCTATAAGAACCTCAAGTCCGCAATCAACCATATATCCGGTATCTCCCGTATGCCTTATATAATTATAAATAGCAAAGGCAATTGCTCCGTTCCTGTGGATCTCCTCAAATGTAATTTCCCACTCATTATGGCACTCCTCGCCGTTCATAGTAACCATGGGGTAAAGCGCAGCACCGTTTCTGAATCCAAGCTTCACAGCATTTTCAATGCTCTGTTGTAAATGTTTGTATCTGTACATCAACAGGTTCCTGGCCACCTTCTGATCTGCCGTTTTAAGGAAGAATGGAAGTGCAAATGCTTCAGTGTCCCAGTAAGTGCTCCCTCCGTACTTCTCCCCGGTAAATCCTTTCGGTCCTATATTAAGCCGTTCATCCTTCCCTGTATATGTCTGGTTCAGCTGAAAAATATTGAACCGGATGGCTTGCTGTGCAGCAAGATCACCCTCGATCACAACATCAGATGCCGACCATATCCTGGCCCACTCATCCCGGTGGTCTGCAAACATCTTCTCATACCCGGTGGAGGATATATCGTCAAGCCTCTTCTTTACATCGTCCATCAGGCTCGCTTTTGGATTATTTAGCGATGAGAGCACTGATACATATTTTATCAGAGTAAGTTCCTCTCCCGGATTAATGTTCATCGAAAAAGAATTGCCTGTATATTTTTCATGGCTTTCTGCTAAAGGTTTTACCCTTACCGGTTTCCTGTTTCTTAAAACTTCACAGGTCATTCCGGTGGCGACATGAAAATCGGTCTTCATGGTGCGTGAAATGATTATGCCCGTACTTGCAGATGATTCCCGGCTTACCTCTTTCCAGAATTTCTTTCCGTAGTTTGCATCTTCGTTCTTTACATCGGAATCGATATAAACATTGAAGCTGATGGTTCCTTCAAAATCGATTGATTTAACTGAATACCTGATAATTCCTGCATCAGGTTCAGCCATGCTGACGAATCTTCGCGAAGAGATCTCAACGGTTTTATTCCCGGCAACTGAAATACTGAAGAGCCTCTCCAGGTAACCTTCCTTCATATTAAGTATCCTCCTGAAAGAAATGATCTTTGTATCAGCGAGATCAACAGGCTTGCCGCTGATCGAGACGTCGATACCGATCCATTTGGGCGCATTCAGCACTTTGGCAAAATATTCGGGATATCCGTTTTTCCACCAGCCCACCCTTGTTTTATCGGGATAATATACTCCTGCCACATAGCTTCCAAGAAGCGTGTCACCTGAATATTTCTCTTCAAAGTTGGCTCTCTGCCCCATGTAACCATTACCGATGGAAAATATGCTTTCCGACTCCCTGTTCATCTCAGGGTGAAAGCCTTCTTCAATTATCAGCCATTCGTGTCTTTTGTAACCGTTGTTCATCACCTTCTCCCATGAATTTTGTTAAGTTTTTCCAGATTCATCTCATTTAATCCTGAAACAATATAATGTGCCTCCTTAAGTATTCTATCTGATCCGATACCCACGCAGGTCATGCCGGCGCTGAGCGCAGCCCTGACGCCTGCCACGGCATCCTCAAAAACCACGCAATCTCCGGGGTTGACCGATATCATCCGGGCGGCGGTAAGAAAAACTTCCGGATCAGGTTTTGCCCTTTTTACGGTATTGCCGTCAGCGACCGCATCGAACATGTTTTTCATGCCCAGCCTCTCCAGGATCATCGGGGTATTTTTGCTTGCCGATCCGAGTGCTGTCCTTATGCCGGCAGCCTTAAGTTCATTTATAAATTCAAGGCTGCCCGGAAGTATTTCATCAGGAGTAATCCTGCTTATATACCCGACATACCATTCATTCTTCAGTTGCGCATATTTCCTTTTCATTTCCCCGGTAAGGTGGAGCTTGCCGATCCCCAGGATAATTTCAAGTGAATCCAGCCTGCTAACTCCCTTGAGCTTTTCGTTATCATTTTCCGTAAAACGGATACTGAGCTGGTCAGCAAGTTTCTTCCATGCCAGAAAATGATATTTTGCGGTATCAACTATGACTCCGTCGAGATCAAATATGCAGCCCTTTACGTCCATTATTTATTTTTATCGTCAAGGTCTCTGACAAACTTCACCATAATTGCAGCTACCAGCATTGATATGCCTCCTGTTATAAGTGCATTCATTGTGTTCCCATGAAACAGATGCCTTACCATGCTTCCGAGGATGCTTGCTGCCAGTATCTGCGGGATGACAATAAAGAAATTGAAGATCCCCATGTAGACTCCCATTTTATTCTGGGGCAGGGCTCCTGTCAGCATGGCATAAGGCATAGAAAGAATACTTGCCCATGCAATACCGATGCCTGCCATAGGCAGTACCAGCAGCCACGGATTGCCAATGAAACTGATCGAGATAAGGCTTATTCCACCGACGATCAGGCATAACGCGTGAGTGAATTTCCTGCTTGTTGCCCTGGCCAGTACAGGAAGAAGGAAAGCCACAACCGCGGCTATGCCATTGTAGATCCCGAACAGGACACCGACCCAGTTGGCCCCTTCGTTATAGGCATGGGATGCAGTATCGGAAGTTCCGTAAATATGCGATGTGACGGCAGATGTGGTGTATATCCACAGCGAGAAGAGCGCAAACCACGTGAAGAACTGAACCACAGCAAGCTGAGCCATGGTTGCGGGCATGTGCCTGAGGTCGGTCAGAACCGAATTGAGCCCGTTGTTCCATTTCCCGGTTGCCTGCAATACACCTGCAAGAAGCTGGAGAAGGCCGAATAACGATATGCCTCCGGTGATTATGTAAAGCTCCTTTTCCAGGTTTCCCCTCGAAAGCACAAATGTCAGAACAAGCCCTGCGCCAAGCCATATCAGCCCCGGAACATAAAAGCTTGTCCTGCCATACTGCTCTTCGCCCTGCGCTCTGCGCTCTGAGCTCTGAGCCCTGACCCCTTCGCCGGCTTCAAATTCGGCCAGCTCTTCAGGCGAATATTCTTTAGTACGAAGGATTGTCCAGAGTACCGCCGTAAAAAAGACTATAGCCCCGATATAAAATGCCAGCTTTACATTCATGGGTATCAGTTTTCCGGGAACCGGTTCAGTAGGTACATTGAACCAGTTGGTAAGGATATATGGCAGCAGGGAAGCCACAACAGCGCCTGTTCCGATAAAGAAACTCTGCATTGCAAATCCTCTGGTTCTCTGCTCCGACGAGAGCATATCGCCTACAAAAGCCCTGAACGGTTCCATTGAAATGTTGATGGATGCATCCATGATCCAGAGCGTCCCTGCCGCTACCCAGAGTGCCGGTGAGCTTGGCATCAGCACCAGGGCAAGCGAAGCCAGTATTGCTCCTGTAAGGAAATATGGCCGGCGGCGCCCCAGACGGTTCCATGTCCTGTCGCTCATATGGCCTATTATCGGCTGCATGATCAATCCCGTAACCGGCGCTGCAACCCAGAGTATCGGAATGTCATCCACCCTGGCTCCGAGGGTTTCAAAAATCCGGCTCACGTTTGCATTCTGAAGCGCGAAGCCGAACTGGATCCCGAGGAATCCAAAACTCATGTTCCAGATCTGCCAGAAGGATAATCTTGGTTTGGTCTTTTTCATAAAGAATGGGGTATGTTTTTTCCGAATCCTATTCAAAAATATGGAAAATGATCCGTATAAAGAAGTGCGTATGTTATTTATTTTCACGCACATTCACCGATTCCACGAAAGATGATCAGCTCAACTTTGTTTCAAACGTTTTCTGAAAAAGAAAAAAAATAAATCCCGGGATAAAATTCTTACTGGACCAGGGTAAATTTGAGGCTGAATCCGAAATTTGTGTTTGAAGTGGCAAAAGTGCTTGCCACAAACGGGTCGTTCAGGGTATGGTCAGCAAATACCTGGAGGTTGAACCTGTCACTTAAAACATAATCGGCTGTAATGCCTGCTGTAAAGACCTTCTGTCCTGCAACAGCCTGGTTAACATCCTCAACGAGCTTTCTGGCAAGGGTCTTGTTGTCGCGAATCGACAGATCAAACCTGGTAGTAAGGTCGCTCTTAAGCACCCTCTGGCCCCCCCCTGTTTTCAGTACTATCTGAACTTCATCGAACCTGTATCCTGCACCGATTACCAGCTCATTGGTCCGGGCATCGGCGATCTGGTTGCTTGTAAGATTAAGCGAAACCGTGCGTGATTTCCTCCATTCAAACCTCGTGGTAAGGCTGTTGACCCAGTTCATGTCGATATTAATGAGCGGGCTGAACTGTTCGTTGATAGATACTACATTGATCTCATATTGCTGAATGAAGTTCTTCTGGAGGTCCCTGATCGTGTTTATTCCGCCATCACCTGCAAAGAAATTTAGATTGGAAGTATAGTTGGCAACCTGATAGGTGCTCCTGTACTGATGTGTTATGTTTATCGACCGGAATACCTTCTGGATGAATTCAAATTTTGACAGTCCGTCAAAAGTAAGGCGCCAGTTAGGCATCATCCTGAGCGCCGAAGGGAAAGTCTCGAGCGAAACTTTATTGGGATCGCCTTTTGTGTATGCGGCTATGAAGGCAGGGATCATCACCTCGCGTGATGTTATTCCGTATCCGCTTTTATAAGGTCCCTCGATGAGATCGCCGGTAAACGGATCAATGTCCGGATTATAACCAGGATCCATTTCGCTTCTCTCTGCAGCCCTTCTTCCGGAGATGATGACAAGGTTCTCCTTGAACGCCTCGAATGTCGGGGAGACATATTCATTATCCTGCCTGATCTTTTCAAAGGCAGTTCCCCACGAGATCACTGAAATTGAAAAGTTACCGCTGACGATGCTGTTCCTGGTGCTGTCGGGAAAGTTTCCGTTCATATCGGCTATATAGTAAGCGCTCACACCCTCAAGGAACCTTCTGTCGGCGTTCACATCGATCCTGAGACCCGGGAAAGGCTCAATGTTGACTCTTCCCGAAATGTCAAACTTATTGCTGTAATTTGCCGGGGTATTGAGCAATGTATCTTTCGAAAGCCAGCCGTTGCTTGCTGCATTTTCAAAGAAATTCCTGTCGCTGTAACCCAGTATGAAAGGCCAGCCGGGAGCCATGGCATCATTGAATTTCGACATTCCCAGGTATTTCGTTTCAGGCATGTAGCCGGGCAGGAACTGGCCCTGCGAGGAGGTGACGGTGAGGCTCGCCGTTCTTATTCCGAGAAGAGTCCTCACAAGGTATTCCCCGGTTACGGAGAAAGGATTCCTCTTTACAGGAACACGGCCTTCAATCAGCACCTGGGCGCCATCGGCCTGCTCGGTTGCTGTAAAATTGATCCTGTCGGCATTTACAATGTCAAACTTGCCTTTAACCTCTTCGCCTGTCTTCTTTACTATCCTTACCTTGACATCAGTTGTACCAAGGTTATGAACAATACCCCTCACGGCATCAGGCCTGAAATTGACATTGTCTCTTGAATAGTTGACTGTCTTGTATTCTGGTTTCATTTTTTGTGCGCCATCAGGGCGGGTATTGCTTTCAATCCTTTTCAGGAATTTCGATTTGCCGTACAGGGTTGCAAGGTTAGCCATGGCAGTAAAGGAAAGCTCATTATGGTTCTTTATCGAATTCCCGATGTTTATATTCATGCTGTCAGGGAACAAAGGCCCTGCCAGCCATGCATAGTCAGCGCCGAACCGTACGTTTGCATTCACCCATGAAAGAAGCGGAAGCTTGTTGACAGGAATGGTGTATGTTGCGTTAATGAAGTGATTGTAAGAAGTTGTCCTGCCCAGGTTCTTGAGGTTAGTGAATACTGAATCACGCCAGTAATCATATTGATTAGAATATCGTTCCCTGTCGACGCCTCCCGTTGGTTCATCGATCCTGGCAAGATTAGTTGCAGTGAAATCGATCTTCAGCTGACGTGTCACATCGTATTTGAAATCGTACATCCTGGTCCATTCAAAATCCTTCTTGTATGTAGGTGTGATGCGGAGATAAGGATTATTTATATTCCGTGCCTTGACTTCATTGTAATAACGCGAAAGGTCTGTCCTGAACGAAACACTCTTCGGGAAGAGATAGAAATTAAAGTCTTTGATCAGCCTGAAGACTGATCCGTTAAGGAATTTGACGCTTTTTAAGGGCATTATATTTGCGGGATTGGCCTGGTAGTCATAATTGATACCTCCCCTGTAGTTCTTTTCCAGGTCTATCTCCGTCTTTGTATCGCTTTCGTATATCTCGTTGTACGTATAGTTGACGCTAAGGTTTACAGGGTCCCACGCATGAGGTTTTTCTCCCCGTTTGGTAATTCCCGCGTTGCTTACAGTGATTGTTTTTCGTCGTGCAAAATCCTCCGAGATAGCCCTGATGGAGTCCCTCTCCATTTCGTCACCGGCATTTCGTAAAGCAGCATCGAGGGGAATATCGGGATCGAGCGGATTGAACTGGGGCCTGATCCTTGTCTCGGAAAATCCCACATAAACGGGGAGCCTTACTCCTGCCTCTTCTGAGAAGAACTTGCCCAGGTCGAGGGTTGATGAAAGGTCGTATTTCATCATCTGTTCCTTGCTCCGCTCATTTACTTTCTTCTCGATGCTTCCCCAGCCGGGTGTGCTTGACTGCCCCACGATATCAACCGTGCCAAAGTCGGCCAGCCTGGCCTGCAGGTGTGCGTTTGCGGCCCATCCGCCATTCTCAACAAAATCATTCAGCCGCAGTTCGTTGACCCACACTTCTCCCCACTTGGGCTGCCCGTCATCGTTCAGCGGGTTCCTTGTACGGATCGGGTTCCTGATGCCGATCATTATCACTTTCACGTTGCTCAGGTTCGGATTCCCCGAAATTGAGATCCTGTGTCCTTCATACGGATAGATAAAAACATCCGATACACTGAGCGACGATCCTGCTTCCTGTATTTTACGGTTTCGAGCCTGCTTCACTTCCTGGAATACTGATAACAGGATGTTAAAGCTGTTTTCCCCGGGCCATACTATCGCCCGCGAATCATCCGACTTGTTATCGTATCTTCCGGGAGGCGTAAGCTTCAGCGGGATCTCATATTCATAGAAATTGCTCTTATAGTCCGACCCGATCCTTATAAACGCAGTAAGCTCGCCGTCATCCAGAGGCTGGCCGATGAGCGCTTCGGCATGGACCTCCATCCTGAGGCGGCGGTATTGCCTGATGTCTATATTTACATTCTTGAAAGCCGCACGGGCATCGCCATCCTCGAGATTCTGGACTTTAAGAACCATCGCCTGTTCGTTCAGCTGTCTCAGCTGGGGATTGGAAGGATCTGTTATCCTGTCAAACCCCGGAGGAAGCACATAGTTTACCGGTTCCTTGCCTGAGTTTTCCTCGATGCTTACGGAGCTGATCTCGAATGTTCCGTCAGAAGCTTCAGGCAGCGTAATTCTCTCTCCTCCCTCCATGAATGAGATATTGTACTTTCTCCACTCTGCCCTTACAAGGTCAAGGTCGGCATAGCGCATCATAACCGGCTCCCTGAAATTACGGAGGTAGATCCTCATGAACCTGACCGATTTAAAATCATTTATGGTACCCACAACTCTATGATAATCCGTGATCGGTATCTTAAACTGATACCATTTCACTTTCGATTTGTCAGTGTTCGGGAATGTCGCTTCGTACTCGATCTCGTCAACAATGTAGTTCTTTCCGACAACCAGGTCCTCAGGCCTCATGCTTATCCTGTACTGGTAGTAATTTTCGGTTTCATTGAGTGTATTGTCGCGGTTTATGTCTTCCATGTCGGGAAGTGTTGATCCCGATGTCGGGTAGGATTCGGGAGACATCTCAGCTGTTGGTGAGTTCTGGTCCTGACCGTTATACTGCTTGTACCGGTCTACTATTCCAACCTCATCCTCATCGTAATCGGTACCCCTGAAATAATGGAAATCATCGCCCGACGGGTCATCAAGTATCTCCTGGTACGAATCAGGGTTTACAATTGCCTGGGCTTGCTGCAGGTAATCAGAGAAGAATGACCTTTCGTCGTCGTTCCTCAGCCCGTCAAAGCCTACATCCTGGTAAGACCTGGATGTAGGATCATTATCGAAAGCATTTACCACAGCCTGGACTGTCGGCACACGTCCCCATGCAGTTGTGTCGATATTTATCAGATTGCCTGATCCGGGCAGGCCATGCTCGAAACTCTTCCTTGAATCCTTCAGGATGTCTTCCGAAATATTACCCAGGTTTATGTAGAGGTCGCCTCCCTCGTGATCAGGGTTCTCAACGAAAGGATCCATCAGCCAGAACTTTATATACTGGATGTTCGCTGTTTCAAAATCGCTTGTAAGCACTTCCCTCATGATGCCTCCCCACCTTGAGTCCGGATCGTTAAGTCTTCCTTCAGCATTCATTCCTTCGGAATATGGCCCGGGGTTCGTATCAAAATTGTATGGGCCCTTCTCTTCGGGGAAATAGGCCAGGTTAAGGACCGTGATATTTGTAGGTATACCTGTGGTGCTTTCGCGGTAAGGGTATATCTCGTTCTCAAATATCTCCCTCACAAAATGACTCGATTGAGCATCGGGATCATCCTTTATATGGCCCGGGGTCGATGATCCGTTACGCAGGAAAATAGGGTCAATCACAAACCAGGCCAGCTTTGCCCTGTTGTAACCGCTCACAGGATTATTGTTGAACCGTGCTTCGGGGAACATAAAATCCTGGCCCTGCGGAACACTTGCAATCGTCCACGCGTTGAACGACTTCAGGTCGAGGGGTATTTCACTCGCCTCAAAATCATCGATATATGAATTGCCGGCATTCGATATGGCTCTTGAATGTCCGGGGATCAGGTGGGCAAATTCGCCGAAAAAGGATAATGACGATGGGGTCTTTGTTTCAAGGAAAGGAATTTTGTCGATCAGGTTTGTGAGCAGCTGCGACTGGGTTTTATAAGATGTGTTTAATCCCCAGATTGTATTTGATATCGGCTCTTCTCCGAAATTAACTTTCTGGGTATAAGGTCTTTCTGTAAGATGCAATATGGTGCCGCCAACATTGAAATTGTCAGAAATGCGGTAATCGAGATGAGTGCCGACAAGTGTTTTAGTCTGGAAGCCGAAAAACTGGTTGCTCTCAAGTGACACCTGGATGGGGGTTTGTGATTCAATAAGGGCAGGATTGATGATCCTCACGGTACCCATATTGTAATCGACCGTATAGTCGGTATTCTCTGTAAGAGAAACGCCGCCGGCGGTTACCTTTACTGATCCCCTGGGGATATTTATCGCATTAAGCTGTATCTCGGAACCCGATTCCGAAGTATACCGGCCTTCAATCTTGAACTTGTTCTTTTCAGCCATCTGCCTGGCGATGGTCTGTGTTGAGTCGTACAACTCCTCAAAAACATATTTCCCGGCAAGACCGGGATCATCTATTTTTTTCCTGAGGTAGCTTCCGAAGGGTTCAAGGACAGGGAAGACTATCTTGCCTCTCTCGGTCAGCACTGTCACTCCTTCAATGAAATCGAAATAACCATCCGATTCCCTGTCATTCTGGGAGTTCAGCACATCCATTCCGAGAACCTGGAGAAGTATCTGGTCCTCAAGCTTGCTTTCAGGAAGGTAATTAATTGAGTTTCCGGTTTTGTCATCCTGGTAGAGCACATGCAGTTCAAAATCTTTCCTGTCAAGAGTTCCCGAGCCCAGCGAGTAAATGTTCTTCATCATCAAGTCCCAGGTGGGCAGCCTGGGAGTCAGGGAGGTTCCTTTAAGGAGCTTAAGGTAGAGGGTCTGTGGAGCCGTGATCCCATCGGTTGAGAACTCACCTACTTTGTATATCCTGCCATTGAGCGTATATTCAAAAGCCACTGCCAGAACCTCATCGGTATTGAGAGCGGTGTTTAATGAAATATAACCCAGCTGCTTGTTGACAGTATATTCCCTTTCGCTCAATTTTCTTGCATTTTCAATCTTCTCAAAATCGCGTCCAATCTGAAAGGAGGGGTAGAGCGGATCGAATGCATTTGTGACCTGGTCAACGCTCCTTACCTGTGTATATGCCGAATTCAGCTGGTCGTACAGCTGGTTTGCGCTGTTATCTGGATAGAGAGGCGTTCCAGGCGTCTGCTGGAATGACGGGATGCTGTTGAATATATGATTCCCGTTCTCGGCAAGGTCCATGAATGCTACAATGTTCCTGTTGCTTCCTTCCTCAAAACGGCTGGTCTTGTTGGTCACCCAGACCTCGATCCTTTCGATATTCACACCGGAGCTTACAACCGGCATGCTTTTAAGGGCGTCGTCGTAGATGTCCCTGAAAAAATGGGAAAGAAAAAAATGGCGGTTTGCCTCATACTCGTCAGCAAAGATCTCAAAATCTGTAAGCTGAGCACCTCCCTCCACCTGAACGACCGATGATTCTCCTTTTTGCTGTGAAAGAACTGTCGTGACTGTCAGTTTGCCAAACTGCATTTCTGTCTTAAGCCCGAAGAGACTGTAACTGCCGGTAATAAGTGTTCCGGTGAGAGGGAGGGTGACATCGCCTGCCTCGACTTTTTTGAGTATCTCGTCTTCTTTTCCGGAATACTGGAGCTTTGTCCGGTTCTCGAATTCGAACAATGCATCAGTATTGTAGTTGACGCCGAGTTCCATCTTGTCGCCTATTGTTCCGGTGACATTCATCTGGATCTTCTCCTTGAAGTCGAACGTTGGTATTGTCCTCAGCTTTTCCGACAGTGTCGGATTCTGGGTTCTCGATATATTTATCCCGAAGATCAGCTCGGCCGATCCCTGCGGAATTATGTTTATTGTATTGCTCCCGAATATTTTGTCGAATGCCGCGCCACCTACCTCAATCTGCGGTATCAGTGTTGACCTGAACCCTGACTCATCGCCCGTTATCCTCGACTGCCAGTAATCGCGCATTGCCCTTGTGTATTCATACTTCCTGAATTCCTCAGGACTCATGTGGACGGGAGTGCGGTAATCGAATGAGCCTACTTTCTGGTAAAGGATATACTCATTTTTTTCGGGGTCATAGATGACGTTGGATTTTATGTTTGAAGGATTCTCGAGGAAGAGCGGGGATTTTTGAGTTGTCTCCCAGGGGATGCCGGAGACATCCTGTAAACGGAGCGGCGACCTGCGCGACGTATCTGACGTCTGAACAGAAGTCTGGCTGTCGGCTTCCCCGGTGATGAACATCAATGAAGCCAAAAGACAGATAAATACCAGAAGATTCTTATGTGATATCCCTGATCCCAATCCGGCTTATATTCAGTATTACAAGTTCTTCAACGCTCTCTTTATGAGGCCCTCGACCGAAAGGTTCTTTTCTTCCCTTAAGATATTGTCAAGGGCTTTTGAGACAGCGTTTTTGGCAAACCCAAGCATCACTAAGGCAGATAACGCTTCTTCGCGCCTTGTATTGCCTGAAAACGCAAATATTTCACCGGATCCGGACGGTTTACCAAGCTTGTCTTTAAGGTCAACAATAATGCGCTGGGCAGTTTTTAATCCAATGCCCTTCACGCTTTTAAGCACATCTACCTCTGATTCTATTATCGCTTTCTGTATCTCTGCGGAGCTGAGTGATGAAAGCATCATCCTGGCGGTTGCAGCTCCGACCCCTGAAACCGAGATCAGTAACCGGAATACTTCCCGTTCTTCCTCATCGGCAAAGCCAAAAAGCTGGCGGGCATCTTCCCTTATAACCTCATGAACAAGGATCTTGTTATGCTCCTTGCCTTCAAGCTTTGTAAATGTTGAGAGGGAAATATTGACAAAATACCCTACGCCTCCGGTTTCAATTGTAAGAAAGGCCGGAGTTACCCTGGTAATGGTCCCAATAATATAATCGATCATATGTGAGGTTCGTTATTGTAGATTTCAGGCGGCAGTTCATCAACCTTGTCAGGGTGAATCTCAATCTCCTGTTTTTTCAGAGGATTTTTCATCAGTACGGCATACTCCTGACGGTTCCTGAAAATGGTGCATGCAAGATATAAAGCCTGCCGGAATGAATTTTCAGATGCTTCGCCCTTCCCGGCAATATGAAAAGCAGTTCCATGCACCGGTGATGTTCTCACAAAAGGAAGTCCTGCTGTATAATTTACCCCCGAATCAAATGCAAGGGCTTTAAAGGGTGCCAGCCCCTGGTCGTGGTACATTGAGAGTATCCCGTCAAATTTTGTGAATGAAGCTGCGCCGAAAAATCCGTCAGCCGCGAAAGGCCCGAAGGTCATAATTCCCTCCCTCTCTGCCTGTTTCATTGCAGGAATAATAATCTCTGCTTCCTCGGTGCCCAGAAGTGAATTATCCCCTGCATGCGGATTAATACCCAGCAATGCGATCAGAGGCTTTCGTATCCCGAAATCGGCCATCAGTGAATGGTTTATCATCTTTATCTTCCTGATAAGCAGTTCGGTTGTAAGTAGTTCGGAGACCTTGCTCAGTGGGACATGACCTGTCACGAAGCCTATTTTCATGTTCTCGCTTATCATGAACATAAGCGCATCTTCTGCGCCGGCCTTTGATTTCAGGTATTCTGTATGCCCCTTGAAGCTGAATTTCTCCGACTGAATGTTTTTCTTGTCTATCGGGGCAGTTACCAGGACATCGATTTTGCCGTTCAAAATATCCTCAACTGCTCTCTCAAGGGAAGCAAGCGCGGCTTCACCGCCCTGCTGAGTTGATTTACCGAACTCAACCCTCACATTATCGTCAAGGCAGTTTATCATGTTTGCCTTTTTATGATTTGCTTCCTCGGCTGTTTTAATATTATTGAAGCTGAAATTATTAATATTCAACGCTTTGCGATGATATGCCGCCACCTTTGGCGAACCATAGACCAGAGGCACGCAGAAGTCATTGATGGCCGGGTCCATCAGTGCCTTGATGATCACCTCGTATCCAATGCCGTTAATATCGCCTTGCGAGATCCCTGCTTTGATTGTCTTCGTTTCCATATTCAATGCTTATATCTTTTATAGTCAGCTGCCAGATTTCTCAGGAATGCAGCCAACAGCCTCAGCCCCGATCCGGGTCCCTGCTTCAGCCGGTAATAATCATCCTTTTTAAGAAGCCCTGTTCCGGCTATATCGAGATGGATCAGCGGGAACGTGGTGAAGCTCTCCAGGAATTTCCCTGCAGTAATTGCGCCGGCTTCACGACCGCCTGTGTTTCTGATATCTGCAATATCCGACTTTATCATTTCGCCGTACTCATCCCAGAAAGGCAGTTCAGCGATCCTTTCATATACCTGCTGACCACTCTCCCCGAGGAGTTCAACATACTTCCTGTCGGCGTTCGTCATGAGAGCTATTGCCTGATTGCTGAATGTGCCTGCAGCCGAACCTGTAAGCGTCGCTACATCAATTATCAGCTCAGGCTCATATCTTGAGGCATAGCTTATGGCATCTGCAAGGATAAGGCGGCCTTCGGCATCGGTATTGCCAACCTCAACGGTCATCTTATTGTGCATAGTAATGACGTCGCCCTGGGTGTATGCATTGCCACCCGGACGGTTATCTGTTGCCGGTACAAGCCCAATTATGTGAAGAGGTATTTTTGATTTTGCCGCAGCATAAAAGACGCCCGTAACCGTTGCTGCGCCCGCCATGTCGCCCTTCATCATTGCCATATATTCACCGGTCTTGATGTTAAGCCCTCCTGTATCATATACTATTCCCTTTCCGACCAGGACGTAAGGTTTTTTGTTGAGTGCTCCTGAAGGTTTCCACTCAAGAATGCAAAACGCCGGCGGATCAACGCTGCCTTTGTTGACAGCCAGAAGGCCTCCCATTTTCAGGGCTTCAATTTTGCCCTTATTAAGGACCTCTACGCTGAACCCGGCCGCTTTACCGGTCTTCTGGATCTCGGATGCGAGCTTCGAAGCATTCAGGTAATTGACAGGTTCATTGATAAGATCCCTTGCAATATAAACCGCTTCAGTAACAGAATTCAGCCACTTCACTGAATCAGCATCGACATCCCCGTACAAAAGAAGCTTTGAAGGGTAATTCCTTTCTGGTTCCTCAGGCGTCTTTGTTTTGTATCTGTCAAATGAGTAAATGCTCAGTGCAAGGCCTTCTGCAAAATCCTCAATAGCGCCCCTGCAGCCATCATGTGATGTTATGACAATTTCACTATGATCGTTCGATTTTATAAGCTTCCGCATGTTAAAGGCAGTTTTGCGTAGCTCTTCCCTTGCCCTGAAATCAATGAGCTCGCTTTTGATCCTGACCAGATAGGTGCATTTAAAGTACGAGTTTATGAAGACATACTCTTCTTTCGCTTTAAGCTGCTTCTGTGCATATTCCTTTTCGCTCTTGTTCAGATGGAGGAATTCCGGGATCCTTCCCTTTCCCACAAGGCATACAACTGACTGATCAGGTGATATTTGTGATATTCTGGATATTTCGGGTTTCATGTCTTTATCATGATTTTTTGAAGCTGTTAAGTTAAACAATTTATTGACAGTTTTTGTTCCAAAACGTTACCTTTGCAATGCTCTTACAATGCCATGACGCTCAATAAAATATTTGAGAAAGCTTTTGACCTCATTCCTCTTGACGCGGAGGAAGGTGTTGTTCTTTACAAACAGGCGCCGCCGGAGGAGCTGATGTTTGTTGCTGACAGGCTGAGGCAGATTCATAATCCTGGCAATGCTGTCGGCTGGATAATAGACCGTAATGTTAACATTACCAATATCTGCTTCTCGCAGTGTGAATTCTGTAATTTTTGCAGAAAGAAGAATTCACCTGAGGCTTACATAACAACCACTGATCAGTATATTGAAAAAATTGAGGAGCTTTACCACCTCGGGGGAGATCAGCTGCTCCTCCAGGGTGGCATGAATCCCGATCTGGGGTTATCATATTACACTGATCTATTCAGGAAGCTTAAAGAGCTCTATCCATCACTGAAGCTTCATGCGCTTGGCCCGCCCGAGATAGTATATCTGTCAAAAAAAGTGAGGATGACCGTCCATGATGTCCTCACGGAGCTTGTCGTTGCAGGACTGGATTCGCTCCCAGGGGCAGGTGCGGAGATCCTTTCGGACCGTGTCAGGAAGATCGTTTCGCCTGCAAAAGCAACATCTGACGAATGGCTTGATGTGATGCGCGCTGCTCACAGGATCAATCTTCCGACCTCAGCGACAATGATGTACGGGCATATTGAAACAATTGAGGAGCGAATAGGGCATCTCATAAAGCTCAGGGACCTTCAGGCTGAAAAGGAGAAAGGCCGTTATGGCTTTGTCACGTTTATTCCGTGGCCATTCCAGGACGATGGGACGCTACTGAGGGAAATATCGGGTGTGAGGAGCAGTTATAACAGTCATGATTACCTGAGACTGATAGCTGTAAGCAGAATAATGCTCAACAATATAAGACATATTCAGGCTTCAGTACTCACTGTTGGAAAAGAGACCGGAATGCTCTCGCTTCATTCAGGAGCAGATGATGTTGGTTCTATCATGATAGAAGAGAATGTAGTTAGTGCAGCCGGTTCAAAGAACAAGTTCAGTGCTGAAGAGCTGCAGTTGCTTGTAAGGGAGGCGGGATTTGTGCCGGTTAGGCGGAATCAGAAATATGAAACAATACCCCCGCCGCTTCGCGGCACCCCCTAAAGGGGGTCTAAATCCCTACGCTACAGCATCATATGTACTGAGAATTAGCCCCCCTTTAGGGGGGTCGGGGGGTCGGTCATCCAGGGGGGATGGGGGGTCGGTTATAAAAAAAAAGGGGCATGTTTCAATGCCCCTCTCACAATATCAATAAAGTATCTTACTGTACTTTTTCCTTTTCTTTTTCTTCATCCGGGTCATACTTTGAGGCTTTCTTGAATTCCTTCATACCCTGTCCAATGCCCTTGAACAGCTCAGGGATCTTGCGGCCGCCAAAAAGAAGAATGACCACCGCCAGAATCAGTATTATCTCCGTTGCTCCAATCTTTCCCATTTCAGTAGATTTTAAGTTTAGGCAAATTTAACAAATACTTTATATTTAACCAAGCAATAAGCCAAATTACCATTTCCTGATCCATTTAATTATATCATTCCCGTTCGCGAAGATAAGCAGTGCAAAGAGTATTATCATGCCGGTTATCTGCGCATATTCAAGGAATTTATCACTTGGCTTCTTCCCTGTTATCACCTCAAAAAGCAGGAACATTACATGTCCGCCGTCCAGGCCCGGGATCGGCAGAATGTTCATGACAGCAAGAATGATCGATAGGAAGGCTGTGAGCTCCCAGAATGAATGCCAGTCCCACACACCCGGAAAAAGGCTGCCGATGGTTATGAATCCTCCAAGCGATTCGTAGGCTTTTGTGTAACGGGAGAAAATAAGCTTAAACTGCTTGAGGTAATCTCCGATGGATTTGAATCCTTTTGCGATACCTGCAGGTATTGACTGGAAGAATCCGTATTTGATGGTCTTCAGTTCAAAAATATCTCCGATAGTTTTTGGAATGTTGCCTATCCCCAGCATGCCTGCAGCTGTAGGCATGACAGCAATATCTAACGGATCCCCGTTTCTGAGCAGGTTCATTGTCAGGGGTCTGTTCTTGTTGGCCGCGATGTAATTCTGGAACTCATCAAACCATTCAAATTTCACATTGTCAATCCCCACCAGTTCATCATTTTCGAGTACTCCGGCATCTTTTGCAGGTGATTCCTTCCCGAATGTGTTTATGATGTACGGTCCAAAAGGTGACCTCGGCTCAATCTGCCCCTGCCTCTTGAGTACTTTCCTAATATAATCAAGTGTGATATCGATGTTTATTACCTGCCCGTCGCGCTCAACCTGTATGGTCTTACGGTCATTAAGGAGAATATCCGAGGTTATTGAGTAGAAATTATCGATATACTGATTATCAACAGAAAGAATTTTGTCTCCGTTCCTCAGTCCGAGCTCATAACCTACTGAATCTGTGACTATTCCATATTTGACGCTGGATGTCGGCAGGTAAGTTTCGCCCCAGGCAAATAAAACAAATACATAAATCAGCATGGCAAGGATGAAGTTGAAGAGAACTCCTCCGGTCATTATCAGAAGGCGCTGCCACGAGGTCTTGGATCTGAATTCCCATGGTTGCGGCGGCTGTTTAAGCTGCTCGGTATCAAGTGATTCATCAATCATTCCCGATATTTTGGCATACCCGCCCAGGGGTAGCCATCCTATTCCGTATTCGGTATCGCCTCTTTTGATTTTAAAGAGTGAAAACCACGGATCGAAGAACAGGTAAAGCTTTTCGACCCTTGCTTTGAATAACCTTGCAAACATGAAATGTCCCAGTTCATGAACCAAAACAAGAATTGAAAGGCTTAACAGGAACTGGAGTATCTGGATAAGAATCGTCATTTTCTCTTCTTGAGCTTGTTAATATATTTCCTTGCTGTATCCCTTGCCTGTTTGTCGGAGACTTCAAGAGCCTCCAGATCAGGGGCCGCAAGATATGAATTATTTTCGAGAGCATTTTCAACAATATCCGGTATTTGCAGGAACCCTATCTCACCAGAAAGAAAAGCCCTGACTGCTGTCTCATTGGCAGCATTAAGGATGCAGGGTTTGTTCCCTCCTTCATCAAGAGCCATGAAAGCCAGCGAAAGGCTCCTGAATTTCTTCATGTCAGGTTCAGAAAAAGTAAAGGAGCTGTATTCTCTGAAATCGAGCCGCGGAAGTTCGGTGGCAAATCTTCGCGGATAGGTCAATGCATATAGTATTGGCACCCTCATATCCGGCATCCCGAGCTGAGCCTTGACCGATCCGTCCCTGAAATGCACGAATGAATGGATTATCGATTGGGGGTGGATTGTAACGTTTATCTGTTCAGGCCGGAGATCAAAGAGCCATTTTGCCTCGATCACTTCAAGTCCCTTATTCATCATTGTAGCGGAATCGATGGTGATCTTGTCGCCCATGCTCCAGTTCGGATGACGGAGTGCATCGGCAGGTTTTACTTTGTTGAGATCATCAAACGACATTTTCAGGAAGGGGCCGCCTGAAGCTGTGAGGGTTATTTTTTCGATACTGTCATGCTCTTCACCAATAAGGCACTGGAATATCGCAGAATGCTCGGAATCGACAGGTACCAGTGACGTTCCCTTCTTCGAAACCAGCCTGGTGATTATCTCCCCTGCCACAACGAGTGTTTCCTTATTTGCCAGTGCAACGTTCTTACCTGATTTTATTGCGGCAATAACAGGTTTCAATCCTGAATATCCCACGATAGCTGCCAGCACAACGCCTGATTCTGAATCAGCGATCACATTTTCCATCTCTTCATTGCCGGCATAGGCTTTGATTCCTGTATTTCTTAATCCATCCTTAAGACTGTCGAGATGTGTCTTGTTCCCGATCACAACAGCGCGGGGATGAAACTGTTTTGCCTGTTTTATCAGCAGGCCCACATTATTGCCGGCGGTAAGAACATCCACGATGAACTCATCAGGATATCCGGAGACCACATCAAGTGCCTGGGTTCCTATTGAGCCGGTTGATCCCAGCAGTGAGATTTTTTGTGGCATGCCGGAGCGGGGAATTAAAAGATGATGTGTTTTTCAGGATCCAGCGGGGTTCCCTTGTACCACAATTCGAAGTGAAGATGGGGCCCCGAAGTATAAAGTTCTCCTGAATCGCCGATTATTGAGACAGGTTCCCCGGCACGCACCAGATCGCCCGTTTCCTTCAGAAGGCTGGCATTATGCTTATAAACCGAAACGATATTGTTTGGATGCTGAATTTGGATCACATAGCCTGTTTCCATGGTCCATCCTGTAAGAATTACAGTGCCATCAAGTACGGCGGAGACAGTTGACTTCGGCTTTGTAACTATATCGGTGCCATAATGTTTTGTTCGCAGATCAAAGCTGGCAGAGATAATCCCTTTCACCGGGGGGAAGAAGTGAAGTCCTGCAAGGCTGGTTACCGATTCGGCAGGTGCAGGTCCGAGGGTAAGGCTGAATTTTTCATCGGCTTCGACTCTTTCCCTGAGAGCTGAAACTTCCGGGGAGCTGGTAAAGCTGATCGATTTATAATCGGAGGATGTATCCTGTATTGAAAACAGATCAACCGGTTCGTTTCCTGAAATGATCGCATTGAGGTTTGCAAAATATTTATCACGGAGGGCCAGCTCTCTCTCGAGAGAGTCGAGCCTTATCGCGCTCATGAGTATGTTGCGTCTCATAATAACATCGGGATAACCGGGTATGAATTCGCGAAGGTTTGTGAATGCGATGAGGCATGTGGTGGAAACGATAAAAAAGAGCACTATTCCGCTTATAAGCAGGAAGGCGTTGTATTTGGTGAGCCTCACACGCCAGGTTTCCTCAAATGTAGTGTCATTTATAACTGAGAACCTGTACTTGTCGCGCCAGTTGCGTTTTTTCTTTTCGTTCTTTGCCATCAGATCACTTTTACGGCTTTATCCTCGCTCTGCCAGAGTCCGTGCTTGGTGCACACCGCCATGGCTGAAAGGTTCATCGATACTTCAGGGGCTGCAATATAGAAATCAATTTCCACATGTGAGGGAAGTGTGCCATATACTCCTGCCGTATATCTTGCTTCTGCAAGCAGAGTCTCTCTGTTCCAGAGCTGTATTGTGCTTATGAAATGGTCATGGTCATCAGGGTGGGGATATTCTTCTCCCAACCTGACTTTCACGGCGAACTTCTCGCCCCGCTTCACCTGGTCGGGGCAAATCACATGAGGCATGTGGCGGTCGAGATAATCGCGCTTTATTTCTTTTTCTTCCTTTTCTATTTCGGTTGCTTTGAATACCCGGGGCATTGTTTTATGATTTAGAAATATATGTAAGAGGTGCAAAATTAGTAATTTAAATTTATATTTTGGTTACCGCGTCAGGCTGCCGGCGTCAGGCAAAACAAATAAAATTATAATTATTTTGGCAATTGAGCCATTTGTGTTAAATTTGCACCCACTTTGCGGGGTGGAGTCCCGAGTACTCGGGATAGCTCGTTGGGCACATAACGTTGTTTGATAAAAATATATTGCGGGGTGGAGCAGTGGTAGCTCGTTGGGCTCATAACCCAAAGGTCGCAGGTTCGAATCCTGCCTCCGCTACAAAGAAAAGCCAGGCACAAAGTGCCAGGCTTTTTTGTTTTCAGACTTGTCAAGAGCTTGCTCTTGTAAGAGGATGAAAACAAATAAAGCCTTGGCCACGCGCAGCGTGGCTGGCTTTTCGTTGTCAGGCACTCCATTTCAGGATCATGAGCGAAACCCTCTCATGCCTAAGGATTCGGCGGGCGAAGCGAATAATCCTGCTTTAGTACCAGCATCCTTATCGTAGTTTGGTTATGCAGGGCTCGACAGGGACATGGATTTTTTCTATGATGGCGGAACAAAAGTGATTACACCTGAAAAGAACTGCCTGGAAGATATTTTCGGGATTGAAGATTTCCTGACGAAATACGACACGATCGACTTTATTCTTCTGCAGGAAGTTGACCGTGACAGCAAAAGAAGCTACCGGATCGATCAATATGAGAAAATAGCTTCATCCCTTTCAGACCACAATCCTGTTACTATCCAGGTAAGACAAAGATGAGCAGATAATATCCACATAATACAACAAATCAGTTCTTTAAGATTACATATCCATTTCATGTTCATAAATAACTAATTTTGTCTATACAGATAACTTCAAAATGTCATGCTATGAAAAGATCTATGTTCTTAATCGTCCTGCTTATTGTCGGTTTTTCAATTAACAACATATCGCTGGCACAATCTGTTTCAGCCAGGGATCAATGTATTAAACTGGGCAGAGGAGTAAACATCCTCGGTTATGACAGAGCTTTCTGGCAGGATTATACAAAAGGCCGGTTTAAGGAGCCGTACTTAAAAATGATCAAAGAGGCTGGTTTTTCATCAGTCCGTATTAACCTCCATCCCTTTTCACATATGGATAGCCAGAACAAAATCAATGACAAATGGCTGGAGGCTCTCGATTGGGCAATACAGAAAGGACTTGAAGCCGATCTCATGATCATCCTTGACCTCCATGAATTTACTGCTATGGCTGATAACCCCGAAGCAAAGAAGGAGATGTTCCTTTCATTCTGGAAACAGGTTGCCCCAAGGTACAAGGACAAATCCGCTGATGTGTTGTTTGAAATACTGAACGAACCCAACCAGAAGCTTACTGTGGGAATGTGGAACTCATTCCTTGCAGAAGCGGTTAACATCATAAGGGAATCTAATCCTGACCGTACTCTTATCATCGGTCCCGGCAACTGGAACGGAATCGAGAGTCTCAATACACTGAAGCTGCCTGAAAATGACAGGAATATAATTGTAACCATGCACTTTTACCATCCGATGAGATTCACTCACCAGGGAGCAGCCTGGTCAGGCCAGTATAAAGACCTGAGCGGCATAATGTGGACGGGAACCCCGGAAGAAAAAACTGAGGTGGAATCAAAACTCAAAGTGGCTGCTGACTGGTCATTGAAAAATAACAGGCCGATATTCCTGGGGGAATTTGGCGCCTATGACAAAGGAGATATGGATTCCAGGGCACTCTATACGGCTTTTGTGGCACGTACGGCTGAGAAACTGGGTTTCTGCTGGGCTTACTGGCAATTCGACAGCGATTTTATTGTCTATAATATCGATAAGGAATCCTGGGTTGAACCAATTCTGAATGCCTTAATTAACAAATAATTATTCTCCCAGCTGCATTCGCCATATTTACCAAAAATATATACTTCAGACAGATAACATTACTGGGATGAAAATCATTAAAAGTGAAATCTATCCGCTTATTGGGCTCACAGTAATTGGCAGCCTGTCATTTCAGGCGGCTCTGGCTCAGAACGATAAAGAGCTTCCAAACATTCTCTGGATAACAAGTGAAGACAACAGCGCATATTTTACCGGGTGTTACGGCAACTCATTTGCCACCACCCCGAATATCGACAGACTTGCGGCACAGGGATTCATGTACACTCATGCCTATTGCCCCAGCGCTGTCTCATCTCCGGCAAGAAACTGCATAATAACAGGGGTTTATGCAGCTTCAAACGGGAACGAAAATATGAGAAGCAATTACCGGCTCTCGAAAAACATCCGTACTTACCCTGAATATCTCCGGGAAGCTGGCTACTACTGCACCAACAATGTTAAAACCGATTACAATACACCGAGTATAAACCCGGCACTGATTTGGGACGAAAGCAGCGCCAGGGCACACTACAAGAACCGGCCCGCAGGCAAACCTTTCTTCGCTGTTTTCAACATCATGACAAGTCATGAAAGCAGTATCCACAATCCGGTACCTGCTGAAAAATTACGGCATAATCCTTCTAAGGTCACTCTGCCTCCATATCACCCCGACAATCCTGAAATGAGGCACGACTGGGCACAATATTACGACAAGATAGAGGATATGGATGCACAGGTGGGACAACTGCTGAAGGAACTTGAAGAGAGTGGACTGGCAGAAAACACGATCGTGATGTACTTCGGCGACAATGGGGGTGTGCTTGCAAGAAGCAAGCGCTTCATGTATGAGACAGGTACCAGGATCCCTTTTATCGTAAGGATACCGGAAAGATACAAAAACTTTTATCCGGCAGAAAAACCCGGAGATAAGGTTGACAGACTGATCGACTTTGCCGACCTTGCTCCCACCCTTCTGAGCATCTCCGGGGTTCAGATACCCGGGTACATGCAGGGAGAAGCATTTCTTGGCAGTAAGAAGACTGAAGATCCTGAATATGTTTACATGTCGCGGCAAAGGATGGATGAGCGGTATGATCTTGTAAGAGCCATCAGGGACAGAAGGTACCGTTATATCAGAAACTACATGCCTTTCCGGATACCCATGCAGCATGTTGATTACCTCTTTAATGCTGCTTCCGCCAGGTCGTGGGAAGAGGCTTTCAGGGAAGGAAAAACCGATGAAGTGCAAAGCAGGTACTTCCTTCCAAAACCGGTTGAGGAGCTTTACGATACTGAAAATGATCCATGGGAAATCAACAATCTTGCAGATGATCCGGCATACAGGAAGATGCTTCTGAGAATGAGAAAAGCTGAAACAGCCTGGATGAATGAGGTCCGCGATGCCGGGTTGATCCCCGAAACGGATTATGACCAGTTTATGGGTGACGGATCAATGTATGATCACATGCGCTCACCCGACTGTCCTTTCAGCGACCTTATGAAGGCATCAGAAACAGCACTTTCAGCAAATGCAGGAAACCTTAAAAAGTTTGTCAGGTATCTTAACAGCGATAACAGCGCTGTCCGCTACTGGGGAGCCACCGGATTGCTTATCCTGAAGGAGGATGCGCTCCCGGCCATCAACGAACTGATCAAAGCATCAAATGACAGATCGGGAGCGGTAGCCACACTGGCAGCTGAAGCTCTTTTTGGCCTGGGAGAAAAAGATGCAGCAGCAGCAGCATACATAAATATTTTGCAGGACACAATCACTTATGATATGACCGACAGGAATTTTGCACTTAACAGCATCGATGCAATTGATGCCCGGGCTCCGGTAACAGAAGCCGCCATAATTAAGCTTTATAAGGAGCAAAGTTCCAGGGTCAAAGGATTTGAAGCACGCTACAGCACATATGACGTGCTTATGTCAGAGTATCTTATGAATAAATGGGGATTAAAGGATTAGTCTTCAATACACCGGACTGTCATTCCGCATGTAGCCAAACAACTCATTCCATATATATTTATACTGTCTCTGTTTAAACAGAATATATCTCCGTTTTCTGATCGCCACCAACGTCCCTGGGCGCTTACTAAACTGATAGCGCCAAAACCTCCAGGACTATATCCACCCGGGAGGGCTGTGAAACCGCTGCTGTTTGTGGCTCCTGCATTTGGGCTCCTCCAGTGGCTGGTTCCCGTTTCTTTTAATTTACCTCCGGCAATCGATTTCCCTCCAAGAAAATTAATCAGCGTTTGTCCTTCCTCGTATGAAGGTACATGCCATCCGGCAGGACACAGTTTCCCTGTGGCGACCGTATAGAAATTATAAATTGATCCGTAAAAACCGTTATACCAGACACAGTATGCAGGGCTGGGATCATTCCATTTTTCACCTTCAGGCACAAAGTGTATGGCAGTTCCGTCATTTAACTTCGATGTTCTGAGGTTTTCCGCCATCCATGTCTGGGTTCCTATCAAAATTGTCTTATAAGTATTCCCATCAATATCAGTCAGAGAACCATAAGTAAGATCAGGATTAAAGACAATCGGCCCAAGCTCCGGATATGTCCCAAAGCTTATCTGGTATCCATAAGCTGTTCCACCGCTGTTAGTAGCATAAGCACGCACGTAATACCATGTATCAGGCAATAATCCTGTTAAACAGCTAGTAAAACTGCCGATACCTGCACCATCTGCTGTATGAGGATCGTCAAGAGTGGGATTTGCAACAGTATCCCAGCATACTCCCCTGGCTGTAACTTCATAACCACCGTTGGAGGTAATAACTCCGCCTGCCGTAGCGCTGTTAGTTGTTATCTCAGATGCTATTGCGGTAGTCAAAACAGCAGTTATTGTTAAAGTTGAAAAAGCAGTTTCAAATCCATAGGTGATTCCCTCCTTGTTTGCTGCATAAGCTTTTACATAATAAATTGTCCCCGGCTCCAGATCTTCCAGTGTGCTCTGAAAAATCCCGGATCCTTTACCGTCAGAAGTTCTGTAATTATCAATAGTTGGATTGGTACTTGTATTCCAGCAAATTCCTCTTTCAGTAATCCTGTTGCCGCCATCTGAAGTAATAATACCACCGGAAATCGCTCTTGTCGTGGTAATCTCCGATACTTTTCCCGTCAGTACAGCTGGTGGCAGTGATTCTTTCGAACAGAAATACAACAATGTTATAATACCGGCAGAAAGAATAACAATAAAGATTTTAAATAGGTACTTCATTTAATTTCTGATGGATATTCAAAATGTTAAAATAATTTCAGTTTTTAACACACCTTATAGAAAGAGCGTCATCCTCACTTTGCTCATATCTATAAATATCATCACGAGAATAAGATAGTCTCCTGTACCATATATATTTACCGGAATATTCGTCACTGGATCCCATGGAAGCACTCCACCAGTTACCATCAATTCCCATTAAATAGTAAGCACCAATTGTCCAATCAGCGTATTCAAAGGAACGACTACCTCCTGGGAGACCAGTAAAACCGGTTTCATTTGTCCCATTTCCATACTTATCTTTCCAGGAGTTATACTTCCATCCCCACGTCGCCTTTAATTTATTGCCTTCATCTGTCCCTTGATAACCTCTGAGGGAGGCCTGGCTCGAACTTATGCCAAGGGTGATTTCAAGCTCTTTCCATTCATCATCAGTCGGGAGGTGCCAGCCATCGGGGCAAGCTGTCTTTGCGGCAGTCCAGTTATAAAGTACGCCGTATTGTTCATAGTTTGATGTTGCCATGGCAGCTGATACAACTGTTCCGTCGTAATCGTAAACATAATAAAATGGCTTCTGCTCCTTGCCTGCATCTTCAGATCCATCAGCTACAATATTAACAGAAGGCAGGTAAGCCAGATTTTCTGCCATCCAGACCTGGTCACCTATCGGCACTATATTATAGGAATTATCGTCCCTCGGATCAATCCAGCTGCGCCCGACAACCCAGTTTTCATTCGGATCAGATCCATTTCTTTCACACTGATTGAACAACAGGACAATCACCAATAAAGTAACCGGGATAAGATTATTTTTCACTGCATTCAAAACCAGCCATCAATTATCTGCAAGTTACGATACTTGCAGACGAAAGTCAATTATTTTTATTCAGGATTTACCAACTAATGCCTGCAAATTCAGACTGAAAAACCAATGACCAGGATATCATCCACCTGCGGAAGATCCCCTGTCCACTCTTCAAGTGTCTTTTCAAGCTTGTCCCTTTGCTGATCCATTGGCAGATGATGTATCTGAAGCAAGTGTTTCTTGAAGTTCTTTCTCATGAACTTATGATGCTTCGGACCGCCAAACTGATCCTCAAAACCATCGGAACACATATAGAACTTATCATCGGGACAGATCTTTATTGTTGTTTTAGTGAAAGGATCCATTCTTTCATGTATTGCTGCCGGCATTTTGTCGCCTTTCAGCTCATAGAGTCTGAATTCTCCTTCTTCAATAAAGGAATCATTTATTTTTTCATTGCCGGCATTACGGATAATAAAGAGCGGATTCATAGCTCCGGAAAAATCAAGAACATTAGCTTTTTTATCTATTGTCAGAATTGCAATGTCCATCCCGTCTTTCGATTCACTGTCGGGTGATTGTTTCAGTGAACGGACTATATTATCCCTCAGTTCGTTCAGAATTACTTCCGGCGAAGTAGTCGATCCCTGACCGATAATATCGTTCAGCATGCTTATACCCAGCATGCTTGTAAATGCCCCGGGAACTCCGTGCCCGGTACAGTCTGCAGCGATCATAACCAACTTTTCATTCTCGATCCCCATCCAGTAGAAATCCCCGCTTACAACATCGCGCGGCCTGTAAAGAATAAAAAGATCTTTCAGTTTATTGATGACTGTTTCAGGAGATGGTATTGCAGCAGTCTGGATACGTTTTGCATACCTGATGCTGTCCATGATATCTTTCTTCTGTTCAAAAACAATATTATGCTGCTTCTGTATCTCATCGCGCTGAATCTCTATCTGGTCCCTTTGCTGAACAACCTCTGCAGTTCTTTCCTTCACAATACGCTCGAGCAAATCCCGTTCGTTGCGCAGCTTCCTCTCACGGTATTTCATGAAAGCAAATACTCCTGATATCAGAATGACTGCACAAAGAAGATAAAACCATGTGGTCTGCCAGAAAGGCGGGGTTATTTCGAACGAAAACGAAGCTGACTCATCACTTTTGTTCCCGAACCTGTCGAGCGCCACAACCCTGAAAGTGTACTCGCCGGGAGTCAGACCGGGATATACTGCTTCGGTCTCCTTTCTGGGAGGAGACCACCTGTCATCAAGTCCTTCAAGGATATACTGATATGTAATCTCTTCCTTATCGCTGAAAAGTAATCCTGTAAAATGAAAAGTGAGGTGGTTCTCTTTATGTGATAGCTTCAGGTTCCCCGGGAGATTTGTCCAAGGCATTATCTCATGCCCCTTCTTTACCCAGTCAACCTCATTGAAAAAGAGCCGCACATCAGTAATATGGACCACGGGCCTGAAATCATTTATCACATCATTTTCCGGACGATAAGCTGTGATCCCATTTACAGTGCCGAACCATATCTCATCACCATTTCTGCAAACTGAATTAAGGTTGTTCTTGATGCCGCTGAAACCATCTTTCAGGCTGTACCTGATAATTTTTTTAACCTGAAAATCACTATCAAGGATAATGCGGTTCATGCCCTTGTCTGTTCCGGCAAGCAGGGTTGTATCGTCAAGAAATACAAGCGAATAAACATTTAATGAATTCAACAAACTATCTGTAGCCATTTGCCTTACAGGAAGTTCATCATCAGTGTTGGCTGATAACCTGTAAATACCCCCGCCAAAGGTGCCGATCCAGATATTACCCTGTTTGTCTTCAGCAAATGTGTGGATCTTTTTGTGATTCAATCCTTCTTCTTCATCGTATGTGGTAAATGTTTCCCCTGTGAATCTTCCCATTCCTCCCAGTGTTCCGCACCATACATTTCCGGATTTGTCCTGGAAAAGAGTCTGGACTTCCAGGTTTGGCAAGTAGCCTTCCTTCGTGTTTTTGAAACCGATACCGTCATAAATGCTCACACCTCTTTTAGTTGCGCACCATACAATATTATCTCTGTCAACAAATACCGAGTTCACATAATTATTGGCCAGCCCGTCTTTTTCTTCATTGAAAACTTCAAAATATTTGCCGTCAAACCTTGCGACACCTGTCGAAGTGGCTATCCAGAGGTTATCATGGATGTCCAGGGCAAGAGAATTTATAATATTATCGGGTAAACCATCTTTAACAGTATAAGTCTTATAAAAAGTTTTTTTCTCTCTGGTAATTACCCTTATCAGACCTCCTCCAAATGTTCCTATCCATGTATCGCCGTTCCGGCTTAAAGCGATCGAGTATATGTTTTCATTTGCGAGGCCATCTTTTTCAGTAAGAGAATAAAACCGGCTCCCCAGATACCTGCTTAAGCCTCCATCCCCGCTTGAAACCCAGATATTCGCCTCCCTGTCTTTGAATAGTGACATGACCTGGTTGGTCAGGAGTCCATTTGATTCATTTATTGAAATAATATTATTCCCTCCTGATTTAACAATTCCGTCATTATTGGTTCCGAACCAGATATCTTCGTTTTCCGATAATATGGACAATATTGAATTGTCTGAAATATTCATTTCATTACTGACCTGATCTATCCTGCTTTGAGAAAGATCTTCAGTAACTGATATTTTGACTGCACCTTTATCGTATGTTCCAATCCACAGATTATTGTTGTTATCAGGCGTGATATTCATTATATAATCGGAGGGGAAGTTATGCAAACTGGTAAGAAGGACAGGTCTTGTCCTTCCATCCTTTGAAAGAATAGTTATACCTCCGCCAAATGTGCCGATCCACAAGCGGTTGTAGTCATCCTCACATATTGAAAAAATATTATTGTCTGACAATCCGTCTTCAACAGTATATTGTGTGGCCCTGATTGAATCTCCCGGACTGAATTCGACTCTGTTGAGGCCCCCTTCTCCTTCTCCTGCTGTCCCGACCCATATATTATCTGTTTTATCCCTGTAAAGACAGGCAACAATATTGCAGGATAAGCCATTTTCTTTATTTATCTTAATAAACTTCCTGCCGTCGTATACCGATACCCCCGAGTCTGTTCCGAACCATAGCCTGCCCTTGTCATCCTCAAGAATGCTCCGTACAACATCACCGGCCATTCCTTTATTCCTGTTAAATACTACAAAATCCTTCCCGTCAAAACGGCATGCACCGCTTCCTTCAGTACCAAGCCACAGATAACCTCTTGAATCCTGGAATATGCAATAGATATTAGCCTGTGGAAGGCCGTTCTCCAGAGTAAAACTCTCAAAATTATATTGCTGCGCTGAGATATCAGATATTGAAGAGCAGGCAAAAAAAGTCAGACAAACTTTTAACAGCAGGCCTCCTCTGAATGAAATTTGCTGACCATTCATTTTTATTTTTTCAGGAAGATGAACTGACCGCCTTCGTCCCCGGCATTCTTTATTGCATTGAACTGAGGAGCCTGGTCGGAGTTGTTAATGACAGGTATTTTGATGTTGTCGAAAAGCTGGCTCGCATCAAAATACTGTTTAGTATTTGTGTCGAGCGCTTTCAGAAGGTAATATGCGAACACTGAATGACCTTCCCTTCCTCCGTCAAGTACCGGCTCCACCCCGCCGGATGTCAATGCTTTCCGTGAACTGATACTGTTAACTCTTACATAGTATTTTTCGGATTCTTCAAAAGGAACTGAAACGGTATTCCCTCTGAAAATATCACCGCTGAAGCACGCATCTGAGATCAGCAAAGTGTGTTTTGATTTTATTCCGCCCAGGAAAGTCTGTATATCTGAGTTTGAGATATAATATGAAGTTGAAACGGCTCTGGCATCAACAGGTACCCAATATCCTTTGTTCAGAGCCTGGTTGAATTCACCGTGACCTGAATAATATATGAGCAGATTATCTGAGGGTTTTACATTTTCAACCAGCCACTCAAGCTCCCTGATTATATTCTGTCTGGTTGCCTGGTCATCATAAAGTTCCTTTATATTGTCGAATTTGTATTTGCTCCTCAAAATCATATTTATTGCTTTTGCATCGCTGACTGCGTTCTGCAGTGGTGTCCATTGTCCTGTATAATTGTCAATACCGATTATCAGGGCAAAATAATTTCCGAACTGCAGATCGCCTGAAGAATATGCAACCCCCAGGCCTTTGAGCATATCTCCCCTGTATTGTCTTTCTTCCGGACTCTGAGGTGCATTTTGTGCATACAGGTTCGTTGATCTCTGAAATGAAAGCGATGCCTGCACGCCAAGGCTGCCCAGGTTCCATATCTTTATCCTGCCATCATAACCTCCGGTTATAAGTTTTGATCCGTCGGAAGTAAACTTCAGTTCTGCCAGGCTTGCTTCATGAGCGTCAGTGATCTCTTTTGCAGTTTCGCCGGTTGACAGCCTGACAATGCTCAGACTGCCATCCCTGCCTCCCAGGGCAATGTACTTGTCGTCGGGACTGAACTCTGCCGCCAGGATATCATGGTTTGACCCGGGCAGGTTCGATTCCTTTATCCTGCTGTCAGCATTCCACACCTCAACAGTTCTGTCACCGGTCACAACTGCAACTTTATCGAGATTGCAGCTAACACTTACAGCCTTTACTGATTTCGATTCAGGCCTAATCGTTCCCGCAGGATTGAAATTGCTCCCATCCCATACTTTAACCTCTGAGCTGCTGGCAGAAATCAGCTTTGTGCCGTCAAAATTATACGACACAGCTATAATTTCACTGTCATGGCCGATAAGGTTTATCAGGATCTTGCCCGACTGGTCCCATACAATAATTTTACCGTCTTTCCCTCCACCCGCTATGTTATTGTTTATCGGATTCAGGGCAAGTGACAGTATATCGGATGTATTTCCTTTCAGAAGCAGGAGCGGCTTCTTTGAATCTGCATCCCATACTATTACCTTTCCGCTCAGGCTTGATGTAACGAATCGTCTGCTATTATCGCTGTACAGGACAGCCGGATAACCTTCGGAATCTGAAAACGATTTTACCTTTTGGCTCAGGTTGGCATCCCACAGATGCGAACGGTTGTCAATTCCGCCCGAAAGGACCAGTGATCCTGTTGCATCGGCATCAAGTGATATTACCTGTCCTGTGTGGGCATTCTCGATATTCTGCGTCAGTACCTGGCCGTATTGTAAACCAGCAGAGAATAAAGTACAAATCAGTATAAATATCCGTTTCATAATCTTACCGGTTGATATTTCAAGCATTAAAGTTAATCATTTCAGAAGCAATATTTCAACGCGCCTGTTCTTTGCCCTCCCGTCCATTGTATTGTTGCTTGCCATGGGAGCAGCGCTGCCTTTGCCGTAATATATTATCCTGTTGTGAGCAATTTTATTTTCAAGAAGGAACCTGTATACCGAACCAGCCCTTTCGCGTGAAACATTAAGGTTCACATCCCAGTTACCGGTGATGTCAGTATGCCCGATAACCTCAACCTTTATAGCCGGGTTCTCTCTCAGGTATTCCACCAGTACTCTCAGTTCATTCTTCGATAACATAAGCAGTTCGGCGCTGTTAAAGGAGAAGTATATCGTCTTGAATATCACTGATTTATCAATACCGATCCTCTCGCTGTAATAGTCCTTTACTTTCTGAATAAGCAATTCCCGTGCCGTACTGTCAATTGCTTCCAGGTTTACCGATTCAAGACTGAAGTCTGAAGGATCAGGTTCCTTTTCAACTTCGACAGTTTCAACCACCTGTACCTCCTTCTCAACCTCTGTCTGCACTTCAACGACATCGGTCACCTGGACCTCCTTTTCCACTTCCTTTTCAACCTCCATAACTTCCATTACATTCAGCTCCGAGAAGAGGCTTGATGTTCCTGCACTGAAATCCAAATCACTGTTATCCTGTTGACCTAATATTTCCACCACATCAAAGCTGTTGAAGTCGGTGAGAGATGTATAATACCGTTTACCTCCCGATGCAATCTTATAATCAACGTCATCACGTGTAGTGTTGACAGGGTATTTCATATGCACGGGGTTTGACCATTTATTATTCTGATCACGGGTGCTGTAGAATATATCAAACCCTCCCATGCTTTGTTCAATATAGCCGTCGGAGCTGAAATAAATAACCTGCCCTTCAGGGTGTATTGCCGGGCTGGCTTCATTGTCAGCCGTATTGATCTGTTCTCCCATATTCATCGGTGAGCTCCATTTCCCTCCTGATGATTTACGCGACAGATAGATATCGAACTTGCCGAAGCCGCCGCTTCTGTCGCTGGCAAAAAAGAGGGTGTTACCGTCTTTCGACAGGTTGGCTCCCGTTTCGTTTGATGATGAATTTACCGGGCTTCCCATTGTGACCGGCTTTGTCCACTGGCCATTTTCAAATAATGAATAAAAAAGATCATAATTATCTTTCTCCTCCCTCGACAGGATCAGCATCCTGCCATCAACTGAAAGGCAGACAGGGTATTCATTTTTGGGGGTATTAAACTGAAAATAGACTGGTTTGTTCCAGGTGCCACCGGCAGTTTTTATTGCATAGTATATATCCTCATTTTGTTCTTTTTCATTGTCGGCCGGACGATTTGAGCTGAAGAATAAAACTGAATTATCAAGTGTTACCACAGGATGTTTTTCGTAGAATTTTGTATTTATATTATTCCCCGGGTTTTCTATGCTCACATTAAGCGGCGTGCTCATCTCCTTCATCGCATTCGCACACCAGTTCATCCGCATATCGAGATCAAACGGAGACTCCTCTTTAACTCTGTTCTTATATTTAATATAGTAGAACAGGGCGCTGTCGGGCATGTGATTATTGAGAAAGGCTTCGCCGAGGAAGAAATAAATATCCACAGGGGCATTGCTTGTTTTAGTGTCCCTGAAAGAATATTTCAGACTGATGTTCCCCATTGCATTTCTGAAGTGAGCGAGTGCCTTATGCCTTTGATCGGGTGATGAATAATAGCATAATCCCAGCTTGAAGCTGGCATCGGCATTTGAAGGCTCCTTCGCAAGTATCTGTTCCAGAAGGGGTATTGCCTCACTGAATTTCCGGTCGGCCATAAGCTTATTGACCTGTGTGAATGTCATATCGTCAGGGGCTGCAGGAAAAGCTCCTGAAGAGAGGCCTGCGACAAGCATCATCAAAACAATTAACATTTTCCGTATCATTTCATTCATGATTTCGCTCTTTATCATAATGTTATTCAACCCATTCATAATAAGGCTGTCTGGGCAATGACCTGAATGCCGACCTCTGGTATGGCTTATCGCCGCCTTTGCCTATCATAAAGCCAATCGAAATTTCATGGATGCCTGAAGAGTACTTCATTATCCCGGTCCCTGAAAGATCATAGGAATATGCAACCAGGAGTTTCTTTGCGGCATTGATCCCAACTCCGAAACCCATAATGTTTCCCTGCCTGTAATGCGCCTCAAGGTATGTGATCTCCTTTATCCTTATAAGGGCTGAAACGTTGTACCACAATGGTTCCACATTTGCCTTTTCAACAATTAGTGATGGTTCGATGCTGAATGAAGGGCTGATGCCGATATTGACTGAGGTGTGTGCCCTGATCAATCCGCCAATTGTATATGTATCGGCTGGCGAGTCACCCATCAGGCTTGATTCTCCAAGCCTGGGCATTGCAACACCAAGCTGGAAAGTTTTATAAGTATATACCAGTCCGAATCCATAGCTGAGGCTTTTCCTGGAACTCAGCACATACGGATCATTCTGCATCGACTGATACTGATTGTAATCAATAAAAATGTGATTTTCATTGAATGTCAAGGACAAGCCAAAGTGAATGAAATGTTTTTCACTAACCCTGAGATGATAAGCATAGTCAAACTCACCGGCGAAGCCATCAAAAATCGTTATGGTGCTTTTGGTAAAAGAACCCCCAAGGCTCATATTACCGTAAAGGGGTCCTGAAAGAAAAATACTCTTGTATTCAGGTCCGCCCGGGAAATGCATTGTATTCCTCTGGTAGGCAACAAAAGCTTCGAAGTTGTCAGTAATACCTGCAAATGCCGGTGAAAGGACATGCCTGTTCACCAGGTACTGGTTTGAGAATGGCAGCTGCTGTGACAGTGCCATGACTGTGCTGACAATCATTATAACCAGTGTTGTTGCTATCCTTAAAAACATACTATATATATTAATGTTATTATTTCAAAATGCTGAACGAACCCCTGAATGTTCCTATTGAAGTTTCGATCACATAGAAATATCCGCCGGTATCAAATCTCCGGTTATGAAGTGTCACATCCCACTCTCCCTGGAAATCGGTATTCCAGTAAACCAGCGTACCCCTCCCGTTGTACACATAAAATTTTGATGCCCCGTAAGCCTGGAAATTCTTCACCACGAAATGTTCATTAATACCGTCGCCGTTGAGTGTCAGGATGGCGCTTTCAAGCTCGATATCCATCGGATCGGTCAAAGTAAAACTGACATCAAAGTATGCAGTTTGTCCATATACGGTTACACTTATTGATTGACCATCCGAACCGGCTGGTACCAAAACAGTAAGCTGATTCCGGGATGCTCCTGTTACAGTCGCCTGAACATTACCGAACATTACAATGTTATCTTCAGGGATCGTACTGAAGTTTGAACCGGTAATAGATACGGGTGCGCCAACCGGACCATAGGTGGGGGTTAAGGAGTTAATAACCGGGGGCACAGATTCCGTTATTGTGTTCCGAAGAATAGAAAAGGAATTGGTATAACCGTTTGCAACTACTAAATCCGGTTTATAATCCCCATCTATGTCACCGATAGACACTCTGAACGGAAAATATCCTGTAGCGAAATCAACCCTGGGAGCAAATGAACCTGATGTTATGGAACCAGGAGTACTTGTGTTCCGGAATATCGAAATGGTATTTCCGCCAACCCATGTAAAATCTATATTCTTTGGTGCATTTGAAATGGCCAGATCAGGTTTTCCGTCACCATTTATGTCTCCGATTGAAACATATTCCGGCATCGATTCCGAAGTAAAATCAACCTTGGCAGCAAATGAGCTTTCTGAAATGGATCCGGAAGTACTGGTGTTCCGGAAGATAGAAACCGTGCCATTGTAATTGTTTAAAGCGGTCATATCTGCTTTATCGTCTCCATCAAGATCCCCGACTGCAATACAGACCGGATCGCCCCCGGTTGGGAAATCAACCTTTTCACTAAAAGAGCCTGTTTCAATTATGCCCTGAGTACTAATGTTCCTGAAAACAGAAATACTATAACTGTTTGTGTTTGAAACTAATAAATCCGGTTTCCCATCACCGTCAATTTCAGCTATAACAACATAGTTTGGATTTATTCCGGTGGTTATATCAACTTTTGCAGCAAATGAAGCTGTTGTAAGAGAGCCTGGGCTGCTTGTATTCCTGAAGATTGAAACCGTATTACTTTCATAGTTTGTTATTGCCATATCCGGTTTGCCATCCCCATCAATATCACGAATGGCTACACACCGGGAACCACCTCCGGCAGCAAAATCGATTTTATCAGCGAATGATCCGGCATTAATGGATCCTGTTGTGCTTGTATTCCGAAAAACAGATATCCCGTTAAGATTGAAAACTGCTAAATCCTGTTTGCCGTCCCCATCCAGGTCACCCAAATCAGTAAAAAATGGATTCGTTCCGGTTGTAAAGTCAACTTTTTCTGTGAAAGAAGCAGGGGAAATAAAACCTGAAAAGCTTATATTCTTCAATACTGAGATTTGGTTATCCTGAGCATTAGAAACTATTATATCCGGTTTACCGTCGCAATCGATATCGCCAACAGCAGCAGATGGATACATTCCTGTTGTGAAATCAACCTTTTGTGCAAAAGATGATGAATCAATAATTTGTGAACCCGGGAAAGTTACATTAAAGGATTTGTCGGACCAGGCTGTTAATCCGTTAACTGTTACACTGATTGGCTGATGTGTTGTGCCGATCGGCACTAAAACCGTTAACTGATTCGCTGTTGCTGAAGTTACCGTTGCCTGAACAGCCCCAAACCATACAATATTGGAAGTACCGGTTGTGCTGAAGTATGAACCGTTTATTGTTACGGAGGTGCCAGCAGGACCGGAGGTTGGGGTAAATGAGGTGATAATCGGAGGCATGGTCACCTGTTCAGATATTGTGTTCCGAAGAACTGAAACTGTATTACTTCCATAGTTTGCAACAACAAGATCCGGTTTCCCATCGCAATCTATGTCACCTATACCAAAATTTAAAGGAGACATACCTGTATTAAAGTCAACATTAGTACCAAAAGACCCGGTTTCAATGATTCCGGAAGTGCTGGTGTTACGGAACACGGAAATCTTGAAGCCAGTCGTAGAAACAACTAAATCCGGTTTGCCGTCACCATCAATGTCTCCGATGGCAGTACATATAGGAGCATCATTATTTGTAAAGTCAACCTTTTCTGCAAATGAACCTGCTGTAATGGAACCGAAAAGACCTGTATTCCGAAGTACTGAGATCGAATTACTGATATTGTTAGCTATTACTAGGTCAGGTTTACCGTCACCATCAAGATCACCTGATGCAATTTTCCGCGGGCCGTTTCCTGTAATAAAATCAACTCCTGGAGCTAACGATGCAGTGGTAATAGATCCGGAAGAGCTGGTGTTCCTGAATATTGTAACTGTATTGCCTGACCCGTTTGTGACAGCAAGGTCAGGTTTGGCATCACCATCAATGTCACCAATAGCAACACTACAGGGGTTCGAACCCATTCCTGTATGGAAGTTAACAGATGGAGCAAAGGAAGTTTCAGAAATAGAACCGGTTATACAAGTATTCCTAAAAACAGAAACAGAAGTACTGTGGAAGTTTGCAACTGCTAAATCAGGTTTTCCGTCTCCATCAATATCTCCTATTACAATTCCTTCCGGGCCTACTCCTGTCGTGAAGTCAATCCTTGCAGCAAATGATCCTGAGGTTAATGAGCCTGGAGTACTTGTATTCCTGAATACCGATACAGAATTGCTGCCACTATTTGCAACAGCTAAATCTAGTTTTCCATCTCCGTCAATGTCCCCCATGGCAAGGTTATTTGGAATTGACCCTGTAGTAAAATGAACCCCGGGGGCGAATGAGCCTGCTGAAACAGACCCTGAGCTACTGATGTTCCTATAAACAGAAATAGCTGTATCGATATCATTGGTAATGACTAAATCTGGTTTTCCATCACCATCAATATCACCAATACCAGCAGATAAGGGTGCCATTCCTGAAGGGAAATCAACCTTTGCGGCAAATGATGTTGCATCAATAACCCCGGAACCAGTGAAAGTTATAATAAAAGGTGTACCCGAATATGCTGTTAATCCTTTAACTGTTACGGTAATTGGCTGATACGTTACTCCAGCTGGCACAGAAACATCAAGTTCTGTTACTGACGCAGTGACAACCGTCGCCCTAACCGCTCCAAACCATACAATATTATTCTCCGGTGTCGCATCGAAGTTTGTTCCGGTTATCGTCACTGTTGTCCCGACAGGACCGGAAGTTGGAGTAAAGGATGTAATGGTCGGAACCTGGGCACATAACGTGCCGGCTGAAAGTGCAATCATTGCCAAAAAAGAGATTCTCAGCAATGAATGCCGGAAAGAATAAATTATCATGTAGGATTAATTAATTGCTATAAGCCATGGATCACAGCCAAAAATAGCAAAGTAATTGTTTAATACAAATGACTTTTATCCACCAAATAAAACAAACATCAGCGCTGCAAGAGAAGCGCCTATCATAGGCCCGACAATCGGTACCCAGCAGTATTTCCAGTCGCTGTCACGCTTACCGGGAATGGGTAAAAAGAAATGCATTATGCGGGGACCAAGATCACGGGCAGGATTAATTGCGTATCCTGTCGGCCCGCCAAGCGAAAGTCCTATTCCGAGAACAACGATAGCTACCGGAAGTGCATTCAGAGCACCGAGTCCTACGTCAGGTTGTGCCATGTAAAGTACTGCCAGCGCAAGAACATAGGTGCCGATTATTTCAGTAATGAGATTGTACCAGTAACTCCTGATATTCGGCATAGTGCTGAATACTGCCAGCTTTGAATCGGCATCGGTTGTCGCATCAAAATGCTTCTTGTAAGCGAGCCATACCAGGCCTGCTCCGAACATGGCTCCCAACAGCTGCGCACTCATATATAGAGGTATCAGCGATGCGGAAAACTTACCTGCAAGCACAAGAGCAAGAGTTACGGCAGGATTAAGATGAGCCCCGCTGACCGGAGCGGCAATTAATACCCCTGTGAAGACTCCGACCGCCCACCCGAAGGTTATCACTATCCAACCGCTGTTATTCCCCTTGGTTTTTGCAAGGAGAACATTTGAAACTACTCCGCCTCCGAATACAAGGATCATGGCGGTTCCGAAAAATTCTGCGAAAAACTGATTCATGGTTATTGGTTATTACTGGTTGCTGGTTGCTGGTTGCTGGTTCCTGGTTGCTGGTTCCTGGTTGCAGGTGCTGTTAACCGGTCACTTCTGTCTTTTGTCTTTTGTCTTTTATCTTTTTTATTCTTTTGCCCAGGCTTCAACTGCTTTGACTGCCTGCTTCCAGCCTTTGACAAGCGATACTGTTTCTTTTTCCTTTATCCGCGGAGTAAATGCCCGGTCGACCTGCCATTGCTTTCTTATCTCCTTCACATCCTTCCAGTAGTTCACTGCAAGTCCGGCGAGATAGGCTGCTCCAAGGGCAGTGGTTTCAGTTATCTTCGGCCGCACGACTTTGGCCTGAAGAAGATCGGACTGGAATTGCATAAGACTATTATTAACCGTCGCACCGCCGTCAACCCTCAGTTCCCGGATATCTATCCCTGAGTCTTTCTTCATTGCCTGCAGCACTTCAAGGGTCTGGTAGCAGATGCTGTCGAGAGCCGCCCGGGCAATATGAGCTGAAGTTGAGCCGCGGGTGAGCCCGGTAATTGTACCGCGCGCGTGCTGGTTCCAGTGGGGAGCTCCGAGTCCCGCGAAAGCGGGAACGAAATAGACCCCCCCGCTGTCTTTTACTGAAGCCGAGAGCTTCTCAACGTCAGATGATTTCCTGATGATACCGAGTGAATCCCTCAGCCACTGTACAACTGCTCCCGCAATGAAGATGCTTCCTTCAAGGGCAAAGGTTGTCTTATTCCCGATCTTCCAGCCTATTGTGGTCAACAGCCTGCTTTTCGAATCAATCGGCTTTGATCCGATGTTCATCATCATAAAGCAGCCTGTTCCATAGGTGTTCTTTACCATTCCCGGATCAACGCACATCTGACCGAAGAGGGCAGCCTGCTGATCTCCGGCAATACCTGAAACAGGTATCGCTGTTGAAAAGACTCCTGCCGTTTTTCCGTAAATCTCGCTTGAGGATCTTACTTCCGGCAAAACACTTGCAGGGATATCAAATATATTCAGCAGATCTGCATCCCATTTAAGGGTATGAATGTTGAAAAGCATTGTCCTTGATGCATTTGAGACATCAGTTACATGAAGCTTCCCTCTTGTCAGATTCCAAACAAGCCATGAATCAACTGTGCCGAAAGCAAGCTCTCCTTTTTTTGCCAGCTCTCTTGCTCCTTTCACATTATCGAGTATCCATTTCACCTTGGTAGCAGAGAAATAAGCATCAATGATAAGGCCCGTTTTTTTCTGGATTTTTGAAGCATGGCCATCCCTCTTGAGCCTATCGCAGAAGTCAGCTGTCCGCCTGTCCTGCCATACTATTGCTTTGTGTACGGGCTTCCCTGTTTTCCTGTTCCATACAACAGTTGTTTCTCTCTGGTTGGTGATCCCGATAGCGGCAATGTCGCCGGGTTTCAGTTTCGCAGCGGTAATTGCTTTTTTTGCAACCTCTTCCTGAGACTTCCATATTTCGGCTGGATCGTGCTCAACCCATCCCGGCCTGGGGAAATACTGGGTGAATTCTTTCTGAGCCGAAGCTACAGGCAAACCATCATGATCAAAGACTATTGCCCTTGAACTGGTGGTTCCCTGGTCCAGGGCAAGGATAAATTTCTTCATATTATAAATAGTTTAATGTCAGCCTTTTATAATCCTCTATTTGCTGCTCCTTCCACCGGCTGTCATGATGTAATTCCTCTGCCATGATATCCGCAACCGCGGGTGCAATTTTGAGGCTGGCTTTTACATCGAGCACCAGCGCTCTTGTCCTTCGTGCAAGCATATCCTCAAGTGTCCTCGGCATTTCATTCCTGCATATCCACACAATCTCAGCCTTGGTATAGGGAAGATCAGGAGCCAGTTGTTCTTCCATTGAAGGTTCCCCGCACATCAGTTTTTCGATTTCTGCCGCCTTGCTGCCATATATTCTGAGCCGCTCCCTGTGCACTTGCGTATCATCTGAAAACAGGCAGACCGTCTTTGTTGAGCATTTTCTTCTTTCCAGCATCGATGCTTTAATCGCCCTGTCGATAGTCTCTTCGGCCATACGTCGGTATGAGGTCCATTTTCCTCCAACGATTGAGACAAGTCCGGATTTCGAAATAGTTATCTTGTGCCTTCGTGAGACTTCCTTTGTTGCAGAGGGGTTATCAGGATTGGCTGCCAGCGGGCGAAGTCCGGCAAAAATGCAGAGCACATCCTTTCTTGAGGGAGGTTTTAAGAGGTATTTGCCGGCATTGCGGATAATGAATTCAATCTCCAGGTCCAGGGCTTTGGGTTCGAGCGCTATATCATCAAGCGGTGTATCGGTGGTACCAACAACTACTTTACCATACCACGGGATGGCGAACAGAACTCTCCCGTCATCAGTCTTCGGGATCATAATTGCAGAGCCGCTCTGCAGAAAAGAGCTGTCCAGTACCAGGTGAACTCCCTGGCTCGGTCTGATCGTCGGCTTTGCGAGGGGATCATCCATCCTGTGCACCTCATCGGCAAAAACGCCGGTTGCATTTATAACAACCCGTGCCCTGATATCATATATGCTGTGCGTTTCAATATTTTCGGCATTTACACCAGTTATCTTCCCGCTTTCATCTTTTAAAAGAGTGTTTACCCTGAAATAGTTCAGCACTGTTCCGCCCCTTTCAACGCATGCTGATGCGAGTGCGATAGCCATTCGTGAATCATCGAACTGCCCATCGTGATAAACAATTCCTCCCCTGAGTTTTTCCGGCTGAAGAAGAGGAAGACGCTCAAGTGTTTTCGTCCTGTTTATGAAATATGATTTCCCGAGGCTCAGCCTTCCTGAAAGAATATCATAGAACTTTAGTCCGACGGTGTAAAGTATTACATCCCAGAGGGTATATACAGGAATAACGAACTCCTGGTTCCTGGTGAGGTGAGGAGCATTCTTGAGCATTATGCCTCTTTCGTGAAGAGCCTCCATTACCAGTAGTACGTCGCCCTGGGCAAGGTACCTGACTCCGCCGTGAACAAGCTTTGTGCTCCGCGATGAAGTACTCTTTGCAAAATCGGATTGCTCAAGAAGAATGGTTTTATAGCCTCTTGTAACAGAATCATGTGCGATACCAAGTCCGGTGGCGCCGCCGCCGATAATCAGGACATCCCAGTTTTTTTGCTTATTACTCTGTAAATCAGCAACTAAATCATTTCGATTCATATGTTTTCAGATGAGAAAAATGTGTATTAATGTTACTGAAAAAAAATCAGAATTCAATAACATAGATATAAATAATATTATAAATAAGGTTCTTTGTGTCCCGAGTACTCGGGATTGTGCCTTAGCGTCTTAGCGGCAAGAAATTTTTTGCAACAAAGGCGCAAAGGCGCTAAGTAACACCAAGCAATATCAAGTATTTTGCTTTATCAAGGATTCACTTTAATGTAATAACTTTTTTATGTGATCCGGGTTGCCGTCGTTGGGAGCAGGTTTGATCTTCAGAATTTTACAGATGAGATTGTAGATGTCAACGTTATTGAGATGACCGAATGAATATCCTTTTTTAAATGCCGGTCCTGCTGCATAGAATATTGCATGCATGTCGGAGTTTGCATTATCATACCCATGCGCTCCACCACTGTAAGATGATCCGTCGGGACGTGTTCCTATGCTCCACGAGCTGTCGGCAATAACTACAATATCCTGAATGCGGGGATGCGTTCCGTAATTAAGATGTTCCGGCACATTCTCCTTTGCATAGGCATTCACTCCTTCCACACTGTTTAATAAATAAAGCACACTGTCTTTTTTCCCCTCTGCCGGATTTATAGTATATACCGGGTTACTTCCGAACATTGATGCTATCATCCTTTCCGGTACAACTGATCTGAGGTTAAAATAGCGATCGGGTGAAACCGGGCCCATTCCATGGTCAGACAGAACGATCAGGTTGATGCGGTCTGAATAAGGAAGTGAAGAGAGTTTAAAACGAAGAACTCCTATCAGGCTGTCGAGCCTCACAACAACTTTTTCAATCTCCTTTGAAACAGGGCCGGTATCGTGAGCCGTGGCATCGGGCTCATCAAAATATAGTGTCACAAAACCAGGCCTTTTACCCGGAGGATATGAGAGCCATTTCACAACGGTATCAATTCTTTCTTCGTAAGTAATGCCCTCATCATATTTTTTCCAGTAGTCAGGATGTTTACCTTTTATTGGCGCCTCAGAACCTACCCAGAAAAAAGATGCTGAAATTATTCCCTGGTTCATTGCGGTTATCCATATAGGTTCACCCCCGTAGAATGCAGGATTTTCAACAGCTGATCTGTCGCCGATCCGGTAATAAATACCCAGCTCCGGAGCAGGAAAATTATTGTTTACGAGCCCGTGATGGTCAGGATAAAGACCGGTTGCGATGGTATAGTGATTCGGAAATGTAACTGTAGGAAATGACGGTATCAGCCGGTCAGCTTTTACTCCCTTCCGTGCAATTCTGTCAAGGTTTGGGGTGTCATACAGATCAGGATAATCCCACCTGAAGGCATCCATTGATACCATTAAAACATAATTCTTATACGGCTCCCTGCTGTCGTTCCTGAAACCCGAAAACTGAATAAAGAAAATTAATAATATCAGTATGCTCCTGTATCTGCTTGTGTTCATCGGTTAATTACTGTTGTATTATTCAACTACCGGAACTTAAGACATGCAGGTGCCTTCATCTTCGCTGTGGCAACCGGACCTTCCGGCAAGCCTGTCTTGCTGCTTATCCTGAATACTGAGATCTGATCCGATCTCTGGTTCCCTGCCAGCAGAAACTCTCCCGAAGGATCAATAACGAAATTCCTGGGCCAGCTGCCTCCGCATGAAGAACGTCCTGTCAGACTCAAAGAACCATCTTCATTTATCTTATATACAACAATCGTATTCTCGCCCCGGTTCGATCCGTAGAGAAATTTCCCGTCGCTGCTCAGGTGAACATCGGCACAATAGCTCTTCCCTTTGAACTCTCCGTCAAGAGTGGTTAAAGTCTGCTGGAGCGATAACCCTCCTTCACTGTCAACATCAAAAACCATCATCGTTGATCCAGGTTCGTTTATCAGGTACATCTTAGAACCGGAGGCATTGAAGGCAAAGTGCCTCGGACCTGAGCCTTTCTCAACATTTACGATCCCGTTTTCCTTCTGGACCAGCTTCCCCGAGCTGACATTCAGGTCATAGATCATGATCCTGTCGAGGCCCAGATCGGTGACATAAACATGTTTTCCTGCAGGATCCTGCTGAATCATGTGCGGATGTGAAACATTTGCGGTGTCAGTTTCGTATAATATAGAATCGACTACTCTTTCCGGGATTCCCTTATCATCAAGCTTTACGACAGCTATTGATGCGCTTCCGTAATTTGCCAGGAGGAGAAAGCCACCGTCGGCAGAGAGCGAGATGTAGCATGGTCCGCCGTACGGGACCAGAATCTGGGAGAGTTTTTCACATTGTCCGCTGGGGTTATACCTCAGTGTTGTGACTCCTCCCCCTTTCTGCCCGTTAAACTGATCCACCTCGTTCAGGGCATAGATACGGGTATTGTCTTCTGAAAAGCAGAAGTATGAAGGACCAGGTCCTGCATCCGATACAGCTTTAAGCTCCATTCCTCCTGTACCTGCATCAAAAGCAAATACTGACAATCCTTTCGCATCACCTTCCGTGAATCCTCCGACAAACAAAGTCAGATTCTTTTTGCAACCAGTACTTAATATTCCCATGGCAAGTATCAGTATGTAAAATATTATTCGTCCTTTCTTCATCCTGAAAATGTCTATATATTCAATTTCAATTTTTCATAGATCTGAATTCGTGTTTCCGTTAATTCATGTACTCACCCCCAACCCCCTCTCTATTAAAGTAAAGAGGGGGCTTAAAGAGTTGATACTGAGAGCTCTCCCCCTCTTTGCTTCAGCAGAGAGGGGGAGTCCTGAGCGAAGCGAAAGGAGGGGGTGAGTACATGAAACCTCCGGAGGAACGAGGTCATACTTCGAAGCTATCGCATTCGCGGTATGCCTCAATCACACGGGCTTCGCCTTCTATTGTGCCTCTCTGGCTTATGCCATGTTCCATACAGAGTACGCCGTCGTAATTTTTGCTGTAGATATGCCTGAAAATATTCTTATAGTTTATCTCGCCTGTTGTGGGTTCATTACGACCGGGGTTATCACCCAGATGAAAGGCTGCTATCTCGCTCCAGGCTGCTTCGATATTGGGTATCAGATTCCCCTCTGTTATCTGCTGGTGATACAGATCATCAACAATTTTGCATGAAGGCCTGTTAACAGCACGGCATATTGAATATGCCTGGGGTATACCTGTCAGGAATAACCCGGGGTGATCCCTCAGCGTATTTAGAGGTTCAAGCACTATGGTCATTTCTGCCGGCTCTGCGATATCACAGCAGTATCTCAGGTTGTCGATCACATTGGCTGTCTGAACATCCCGGTGAAGCTTCTCATCATACCTTCCCGGAACCATAAGAGCCCACTTAACCCCTGTTCTCTTAAAGCACTCCACACCCTCTTTCACCTTGCTGATCAGCATCTCCCTTGTCTCAGCCTTGTTGAGCACAAATGATGTTGCTTCAAAATCAGCATAAAGCACAAACGGCCCCATGATCATTCCCAGGCGGTTGATCTCATTTGCGATCTTCTCCTGCTCTTCAACCGACCTGTTCATTAGCCCGTTATCGAACATTGCCCTGAATCCCATATCATTACAGAATTTGATATGATCAACCGGATCTGTTCCGGCATGCTGCCTGAACATCCCTATGGAGGGTGCGTACCTTAGCTTAAAGGGGGCAACAGGTTCCGGAGCTTTCATTTTCTTCTTATCCTGCCGGATTCCGAAAACTGCAGGAGCAGCAATTAAAGCTGCTCCCGTTGCAGTTGCTTTTTTAATGAAGTCTCTGCGTGAGTTATTCATAAGAAAGATATTTACACTGTTTCAGTTTCAGGTCTGAGGAACGTACGGTTCTCCCGCGACAGGTACAGCTTTCGGGATGTCAACATTCCCAAACTCAAACACCTGTGGTCCAAGCTTAAGGTCGGAGTTCATCATTTCGTCCCAGGTTGTCTCTTTCCCGGTATAAGCTGATATCCGTCCCATTATTGCAGTCAGGGTTGAAATAGCTGTATTTTCAAGTTCATTAAATGGTTTTCCTGTGCGGATTGCCGTAACCATATCTATATGCTCCTGAACGTACGGGTCCATCATTTTACCGGATGAAGGCTTTCCCTCTTCATCAGGAGGATATGCATATTTCCATACCTCTGTTCCTGCCACGTCATAAACTGTGTCATTGCAGTTTGTGAATCCTTTTGTTCCCTGGATCCTTTCCGAAACGTTGTTAGCACAGCCGTTTATCTGGCGGCACATGCTGTGCATATGCATTCCGTTCGGGAATTCGTAATCAACCGAGAAATTATCGAATTGGTCGCCGGTTACCCTTCTCTGCCTTGAGCCCATTCCAACTGCCTTTACCGGATGTGAGCCTGTGAACCAGTTGATGACATCGAGGTTATGAACGTGCTGTTCAACGATATGGTCTCCTGAGAGCCAGGTCCAGTTGACCCAATCGCGTATCATCCATTCCATTTCGGTCCAGTCCTTGTTTGCATCCCTGTGCCAGAGCTTCGACTGGTTCCAGTAAGCGTTTGCCCCTGTGATTTCGCCTATTGCACCTCCCATTACCTGCTGCCATGTGGCCACATAGTTTCGCTGATGGCGGCGCTGGGTACCTGTCACTATTGTCAGGTCCATCTCTTTTGCCTTTAGGGCCGTAGCCATTACCGATCTTGCTCCGACAGGATCAACGCACACGGGTTTTTCGGTGAAGATGTGCTTGCGTGCTGCTACTGCAGCTGCCAGGTGATCGGGACGGAAGTATGGCGGGGTGGCAAGAATAATGATATCGACACCAGACTCAATTACTTTCTGGTACGCATCGAATCCGACAAAGCAGTTCTCCAGGGGAACCTCCTGTCCTTTTTGCTTGAGAATGCTTGCCCTGCACTGGTCAACACGGTCCTGGAAGGTGTCGCCGATGGCAACCACCTGGAGATTCGGACCTGCACTGAGGAAGTTGATGGCAGCTCCCGTGCCGCGGCCACCGCAGCCGATCACGCCAGCCTTGAGTACCGGTCCGTCCGGGGCAAGGTCAAGCCATGATACTTCCGTAACCTCTTTTTTGGGTTCACGGGCACAGCCTGAAAGGATCGATGGTACGACTATTCCTGCTGCCCCCACGGTTGCGGCTTTGCCCAGGAAATTACGTCTTGAAATACTTGATTTTTTCATTTGGTTAAGATTTATGGATTATAAATTTACTATTTTCCTGTCTTTTCGTCAAATTCACAAACAACCCTGAATCCCACATTAAAGCAGTCGGAATACCACCAGATGCTCTTGGGCATCTGCGGATCCGTTCTCAGCCACTCATCAGTGCGGGTAAGGCTACGCGCAGCACTTCTCACATTTCCTGCCAGATCGAGGAATGATCCGCCGCGAACCACATGTTCCTCTCCCGACTCAGGTCCCTTCGGATCCCTTACAATTCCTTCAGGATAAAGCGAATATGCATCAGCCTGGTACAAGTCAGAACAGAATTCTGCCACATTGCCTGTCATATTCTTAAGTCCGAAAGGATTGGATTTAACCAAAGCAGGCAGTTGAGTCTTTGAAGGGCTGTTAGCTTTATAAATAATGTAAGAGTTGATCACCGCAGTGTCGTTCTTTGAGAGCTTTGCCTTCATCCCGGTTTTCTGAAATTTTCCGGGATCGCCCGGGAAGAAGTAGGGAGTTGATGAACCTCCCCTGCATGCATATTCCCACTCTGCTTCGGTAGGGAGGCGGTATGTCTTGCCTGTCACCTGGCTGAGCCATCTGCAATATGTCTCCGCAGCATGCCAGGTGAATGAGATTGCCGGACGTTGTCCCATTCCCCATCCCTGGTCGGGCTGTCCGTAAGGCGGAGTGGCGCCTGATATTGCATCGGCCGGGGCTGTCATGCCCGACCTCATTGCTTTGGTATCTGTCGATTTCCCCTCAGCAGAGGTCTGTGCATAAAAAGCCAGGTATTCGTCCCAGGTGACTTCAACCCCGGCCATAAAGAAAGGGCTTATCTCAACATCCCTCACCGGACCTTCGTCTTCCTTCCTGAAAGGTTCTTCTGCAGGGCTTCCCATCCTGAATGTTCCTCCCGGAATTGCAACCATATCGAAGGTAACGGAAGAATTAGGGATCTGCTCTGTAAATGATGCAAACTCCGTGACTTTTACGGATTCCGTAAAAAGTTCCTTTGGTGCTGAGGGAGTCGCACCGAATGTGGTATTGCTGCCATGGGTGTACCCTTCTATGTAATGTCCTGCATTGAGGTGACAGTTTATGCAGTGCAGTTCCGGAGTTTTTTCTGTCTGCTTATAATAAAGGTGCGCATCTTCACCCTCTTTTGTAAGCGCAAGAGGAAAGAGATTTTCGTGGCATTTGATGCAGCTGTTTTCAAATACATGCCCCCTGGCAACTTCAAGCCTTCCCCTGTCGTTCCAGTCGAATGATGCTGAATCCTTTGTCCTGTAGCTCCAGAGATCGCGCAGCCCGGTGGTTCCTTTCTCCCAGAGGTACTTTTCACCCTTCGGAGGAAGGTGGCATTCGACGCATGCGACCCGGTATCCTGATTCAGTTTCATAATGGACCGACCGCTTCCATGCCATATCGGCTGCCGGATGAATATGGCATGAAACGCAGTAATCATTTGTGGAAGTGCTGACAAGTAATTTGTTCATTCCCAATATGATCAGTATGCCAACAACCAGCCCGGGAACAAACCAGATAAGAAATTTCTTCATAAACAATCAATAACCGGATGAAGATAAAAAAATTTCACCACGGATAGCACGGATGACACTGAAATTAATACTTTTATCATTTAAGTTAATGAAATTATGAAACAATTATATTTTTCCCTTCTCGCTCTCATTCTCAGTCTGACTTTGTCGGCTCATCCCTGGAAACCTTCACACTTTGTGATAGTGGACACTGATGGAGGGATTGATGACATGAGAGCGATATGCATGCTTCTGGCTTCTCCCGATGTGAGAGTGCTGGCAATAACAGTATCACCCGGAGCTCTATCTGCCAACCAGGCTTTTATCAAAGTAAAAAGCCTTCTCAATTCATTTTATCACGAGGGGATCCCGGTTGGCATAAACAGGACAAGCAAATATCCTTCACAAGAGTTTCCTGTTGCATTTCAATCGCACTGGGGCATTGAATCAGATATTGATCCTTCAGGTGCGACTGATCATTTAAGCCTGATATCTGAAATGATCGCTGCCGAAAAAACAAAGATCACTTTTATTTCGCTGGGTAGCATGTCGACAGCATGGGATGCACTGAGATACATCCCTGAATTCAGAAAACAGGTGAATGATTTCATCTGGAGCGCCGACGGTTTTGAAGACAATAAAGGATTCAACTATAGTATTGATAAGGAAGCATCGGTCAGAATGCTCAAACAGGAGATCCCTGTGAAGATCGTCAGAAAATTTGCGCTAACTGATCCAGGCTTTTATAACGATGACCTCATCAGATCAATTATAACTGTCAACACTCCGTATGCAAAAAAGATTGGTGAGTTCTTCAGGTCTGACCTTGCAAAGTCACATGAATTCTCATATGAAGGGGCTGATGACATGGTACCGGTTTTTCTGCATTATCCCGATCTGTTCATAAACAAGGTAATCGGCAATATTTCCGACTGCACACCTTCTGATGAGCCGGGCATTAAGACAGCTCTGATGATTATCCTCAGGGGAGAGACTGTTGAAGGCAACCAGGTAATAAAAAGTTTTCCTGTTGATCCTTCATTTTATTATGATGATGTGAGTCCGGCCGTAAAGGAGATATTGGAGCTTTATGGTATGAGTGAATGGACTTCGGGGGTGATCGCCAACGAACTTCACAGGCACCTTGGTGTATATACAGTTATTGGCGTAAAAATGGGCATCAGGGCAAGGGAGTACTTCAACACAGGCGTAGATGAATTTCACGCTATCTCCTACGCAGGATCTACGCCTCCCCTCAGCTGCATGAACGACGGTATCCAGGTGAGCACGGGTGCAACACCGGGACATGGTTTGCTGACAGTCAGAAATGATACTTTGTTGCGTCCCGCAGTTGACTTTACATATCTTAACCGTACAATAAGGCTTACCCTGAAGCCGGAAATCGCTGAAAAGATCTCCTCAGAACTTAAGGAAATCAACTTCATTTACGGCCTCGACAGCAATATCTACTGGGAGCTTGTCAGGAAGAATTCAATAAAATACTGGAAGGAGCTTGACAGGCATGAGATGTTTATAATAGAGGTGTTAGGGTGTTAGGGCGTTAGGGCGTTAGGGCGAAAACAGGCATATGGTTATTTTTTGCCTTAAAGACTAATCGCCTTAAAGCCTTATCGCCTTAAAGCCTTAACGCCTTATTTGTTATACTCGTCGAAAAAATCATTCCCCTTGTCGTCGGTCATTATAAAGGCGGCCATATTCTCGACCCTGATCTTACGTATGGCTTCCATACCAAGATCTTCGAAATCGACCATCTCAACCGATTTTATGTTCTCAGCTGCAAGGATAGCTGCCGGGCCTCCGATCGATCCGAGGAAGAATCCTCCGTGTTTCCTGCAGGCTTCAATCACCCCCCTGCTCCTGTTTCCCTTTGCAACCATGATCAGCGATCCTCCAAGACTCTGGAAATGATCAACATAGGTGTCCATTCGTCCGGCTGTTGTGGGACCGAAGCTTCCTGAAGGCATGCCCTCAGGCGTCTTGGCCGGCCCTGCATAATATATCGGGTGGTTTTTGAAATATTCCGGTATAGGTTTGCCTTCGTCAATCATTTTCTTGATCCGTGCATGCGCAATATCGCGTGCCACTATAAGGGTTCCCTTAAGATTGAGCCTTGTTTTGACAGGATATTTTGTTAGCTGTGCAAGCACCTCCTTCATCGGCCTGTCGAGATCAACCACAACAGGCTTCTCAAGCTCGGGAGCTTTGGCCGGCAGGAACCGGGCCGGATTCATTTCAAGCTCCTCAAGGAAGATCCCCTGTTCGTTTATCTTAGCTTTTATGTTCCTGTCGGCGCTGCAGCTGACTCCCATTCCTACCGGACATGATGCTGCATGCCTCGGAAGGCGGATCACCCGGACATCGTGAACGAAATACTTGCCTCCGAACTGGGCTCCCACACCGTAATCCTGGCAGATTTTCTCAATCTTCTTCTCCCAGTCTATATCCCGGAATGCCCGGCCGCTCTCCTTTCCCGTTGTCGGCAGATTGTCATAATAACCTGCCGAGGCTTCCTTGACTGCCTTAATCGTGGCTTCAGCCGAAGTGCCTCCGATCACAAATGCAAGATGATAGGGGGGACATGCTGAAGTGCCGAGCTCCTTTATTTTATCCTTCACGAATTTAGTGAACGACTCCTCATTAAGTAGCGATTTTGTCTGCTGATAGAGGAATGATTTGTTTGCCGATCCGCCTCCTTTTGTGATAAAAAGAAACTCGTATGCACTGCCTTCTGTTGAATAGATATCTATCTGTGCCGGGAGGTTTGTGCAGGAGTTCTTTTCCTCGAACATTGAAAACGGGACTATTTGGGAATATCTCAGATTCTTCTGCTGATATGTCTCATAAATACCCTTCGACAGGTAGAGGGCATCGTTCACTCCCGTCCATATCTGCTCTCCCTTTTTGCCAATGACTATAGCTGTTCCGGTGTCCTGGCACCATGGAAGGTCTCCCTTTGCGGAGATGACCGAATTCCGGAGCATCATATAAGCAACAAACTTGTCGTTATCGGTTGCTTCCGGGTCATCGAGTATCTTCGCCAGCTTTTCCAGGTGTGATGTTCTCAGAAAGAACGACAGGTCGGATACTGCAGTTTTTGCAAGCAGTTCAAGTCCGCGCGGATCGATCCTCAGAAATTCCCGTCCATCAGCTTTAACGACTTTAACATAATCCTTTGTAAGAAGGCGGTATTTCGTTGTATCCTTCTCGATCTGAAAAGGTTTTTCATAAATGAATTCCGGCATGTCTTTCTGTTATTTAATTAACAATCAATGAATTAAAGAGATTTTTGAACGACACTTCTCTGATTGTATCAAATATAAAATAAATGATTTGAAAAAAAGAATACAAATGTCATGCTCATAGGAAAGACCCCCGAAATCGTTAATAGCCGACCCCCCAACCCCCCTAAAGGGGGGCTATAAACCAATCCAGCAATTATTTATATAAGTCGATGGGGTTTAATCCCCCCTTTAGGGGGGCAGGGGGGTATTTTCAGCCGATGTTTCAGATCTCGGCAAGCTTAAATTTCTCTTTTGCCCTGATACCTTTCGGTGTCATCTCAAGGGTGCAGCACTCAACATGCTCGTCATGCTGAAAGACAAGAATGTAATTGCCTGCCAGTGCCTCTTCAAGGATCTGCCTTTTCTCGTCAATTGTTTTCAGTGATTCGATGTCGTAGCTCATGTTCCAGATAAGCGGGATATGTGCAGCAGTTGGTATCAGGTCGCCGGTGTAAACAAGTGTTCGGCCTTTATAATTTATGACCGGTATCATAAGCCCGGGAGTATGCCCGTAGCAGAACCTGAGGGAAAACCCTTTGAAAAGCTCACCCTCTTCATCCACCAGGTTCAATCTTCCGCTTTCGGATATCGGAAGAATGTTTTCTTCAAGGAAAGCATCGGCTTCCCTGAGGTTATTCTTCACAGCCCATTCCCACTGTTCCCTGCTTACATGATAAACAGCCTCAGGAAATACCAGTTCGTAGCCTGTCCCATCCGGTCTGTTCCTCACGCATCCCCCGCAATGGTCGGCATGAAGGTGGGTAAGTACAACATCGGTTATGTCCTCGGGCCCGTATCCCCTTTTTTTCAGCCCTGCCAGCAATCCTTCCCCGTCATGAAGATGAACATGCCTGAAAAATTTCTCATCCTGCTTGTCACCCCAGCCGGAATCGACAAGGATCACATGACCATTGGTCTCAATTATCAGAGATCGCAGCGTAAGGACTATCAGGTTGTTCTCATCGGATTTATATACCCGTGACCATAGCGCTTTGGGCACAACACCGTACATAGCACCGCCGTCAACCTTGAAATTGGCAATATTGAAAAGATCTATTTTCATCTCAGGCAAGTAATAATTTAACAACAATCGATCCAATCAGATTGTTTTCTGAGCTGCTGATACCGGACGGTGTTTCTTTTTCCTTGATGTAAGCTGGAAAGTGATCCTCATAAGCAATCTGATCATCTGGTAAGAGAACCAACCCCTCAACCGGGACAACCATGTCCGCCTCCGGTTGTATTCCTCAAAAGTCACCTGACGGCAATCGTTTTTAATAATATCGAGCATGATATTTTCAAATTTTATCGCGAAGCCTTCATCCAGAATGTCAACATTTATCTCGATGCTGGCATAATCGCTCAGATGGTTTATGTTGTAGCTCCCGATAGTGCTCCATTTTCCATCAACAACTGCAGCTTTCGCATGAAGGTTTGAGGGAAGATATTCATAGATCTTTATCTTGTTTTCAAGAATAAAATCATAGAGAAAATGTGTTGCCCGCTCGAACATGGGGGCATCAGATTCTGCCGCCAGCACTATCGTAATATCGACGCCTCTCATCCTGGCATTTCTGAGCAGCCTCCTTTCATTTCTTCCCGGCAGGAAATAGCTGGCGAATATTATCATTCTCTCCCTGGCTGTCTTGAATGCATTACGGTAGCTTCTCCGTATCTCAATCTTTCTCCTGTACCAGTTGTTCTGTCTTACTTTCAGCGTTATGTCCTCCTTATAAAAGACGGGGTTATGTATCATCTCCCGTGATCTTTCCTGCTTTGGAATAAAGGTTTTGTTCCAGAGTTTCTTTATTATCGAAAGGATGTGAATCAGTTCAGGTCCTTTTATAAGCACGGCAAAATCGAGCCACTCTTTTTTCCCGTGTATTCCATGATACCTGTCTGCAAAATTCATCCCCCCGATTATTGCAACCTCACCATCGGCCATTACTACTTTTGAATGGAGCCTGAGACTTAACTGGAATCCTTTTGTTGTAAGGGTTGGAGAAAAGAACCTGAACAGGATACCGGACTTTTCAATACTGTCAACAAATTCCTTTGAGAGATATTTGGTGCCGAATGCGTCAAGGAGAAGGTAGGTTCTGACACCTCTTTTTGAAGCTCTTATCAATGCATTGACTATCCTCTTCCCGGTTTCATCTTCATCTACAATATATGTCTGAAAATGAATGAAATACCTGGCTTCATCAATAATCTTTTCAACGGTTGCAAAAAAGGGTTCGCCGCTTTTAAGAAGCTCAACACAGTGTCCGCCTTTGTAGTCAGATATTTTAGACCGGGCTTTCATTCTTGTATCCGGGAATTTACCTTCATACAAATATAAGACTTTGTTGCAAGGAAGCCCGATAATACTTTTTTACGCTATTTTAGCAGAGCAATAAAACCAGGCAGCATGAAAAAAAATTTGCTTCATATAACCGTATCGGCATTTCTTTTTGCTTTAATTGCTGTATCATGCGCTCCCTCCCTGGATGGGAAAAAGCTCCCTGGCCATCCAAGGATACTCATTCTTAAGGGCGAAGAGGCTCAGATTAAGGAGACGATAGCCTCCGATCCTGCATGGCAGGCAATTCACCAGTCGATCCTTGACGAGTGCGGCAGGGTGCTTGAAATGCCTCCGGTTGAAAGGATCCAGATCGGGCGGAGACTGCTTGACAAATCAAGGGAAGCCCTCAGGCGCATCTTCTATCTCTCCTATGCATGGCGCATGACAGGCGAAGTGAGGTATGCAGAGCGCGCTGAAAAGGAGATGCTGGCGGTTTCGGCATTCAGCGACTGGAATCCCTCTCATTTCCTGGATGTCGCGGAAATGACGATGGCTGTTTCAATTGGCTACGACTGGATCTATGATGAATTATCACCTGCTTCACGTGAAATAATAAAGAGTGCAATTATTGAAAAAGGACTAAAGCCCTCGCTTGAACCTCAGAACAGCGGATGGCTGAGGGTTTCGCATAACTGGAACCAGGTATGCAATGCAGGAATGACATACGGGGCCCTTGCAATATTTGAAGAAGATCAGGAGCTGGCAGCGGCCCTGATTCACAGGGCCGACACCTCGATCAGGCTGCCGATGGAAGAATATGATCCGGATGGCGCATACCCTGAAGGATATTCTTACTGGGGCTACGGCACCAGCTTCAACGTCATGTACCTGGGTGCAACCGAAAAGGCCCTCGGGAAAGAAACTGATCCCATGATGTTCCCGGGATTTTTCAGGACTGCCGGATACCTTGAAAATATGACCGGTCCATCAGGAAGCTGCTTTAACTACTCCGACTGCGGGGCAGGAGGCCACCTTCAGCCTGCAATGTTCTGGTACGCTGACAAGCTTGATGATCCTTCATTATTGTGGTCGGAGCGTTTACACCTTCTGAGCAAAGGGACCTCAGATGACCGCCTTCTGCCTTTAATAATGATATGGAGCGGAGGAATGACAATTGACAAAATAACTCCTCCGGAGAAAAGAGTATGGGTTGGGCAGGGCAGGAATCCTGTCGCCTTAATGAGAACCTCATGGAACGATCCGGATGCAGTTTTTGCCGGATTCAAGGCCGGATCACCGTCTGTGAATCATGGTCATATGGATATAGGTACGTTTGTCATGGAGGCCGACGGGATAAGGTGGGCGATGGACTTCGGAAACCAGGATTACAACTCGCTCGAAACTGCGGGAGTCAGCCTGTGGGGCATGGCACAGAATTCACAGCGCTGGGATGTGTACAGGTATAACAATTTTGTCCATAACACCCTTACGGTAAACGGCAGGCATCAGGATGTCGGAGGTTACGCTTCGATCATCAGCTGGTCCGACCAGGCGGGAGCCCTGAACGCGGTTTCCGATATAACGGCAGTATACGGTGAAACGCTGAAAAAAGCTGTCAGGGGGATTTCAATTGTTGATGATAGTTACGTGATGGTGCGTGATGAAGTAGAAACACTTTCATCCGAAGCTGTGATAAGATGGAACATGCTTACTTCAGCCGAAGTGAAAATAATAAGTAAAAATGAAGCAGAGCTTTTGAAGAACGGGAAGAGACTGGTTATCAGGGTAAAAGAACCGGCTCAGGTAAAGATAATGACCCGGAGCACCGTTCCGCCGAATGAATATGATGCTCAGAATCCGGGAACGATAATGGTCGGATTTGAAGTTATAGTCCCTGCAAATTCTTCAGTAGTAATGAATGTGCTTCTGCTGCCGGATGGTGCATTAGAAACTGAAAGGATCTCATCAATCCCGGTTTCAGGCTGGCCGAAATAAAATTGCCACCAAGGCGCAAAGACGCAAAGAGAACCAGGAAAATAAAAAATAAAATTCTGAGTTAATACAATATGAAACGGACGCTATTAATAATCATTTTAGCATCACTATTAGGTGCTTCAGCTATTGGACAGGATTACAGGACAAGCCTTGGAGTGAGGCTCGGCTATCCTTATGGATTGACAGTCAAGCAATTCCTGAGCAAGACAAATGCACTTGAAGGGATCCTGGCGAGCAGCTGGGGCGGGTTTGTGGTGACCGGACTCTATGAAAATGAACACTGGACAGGCAAGTATCCGGGGTTCAACTGGTTCTGGGGTGTTGGCGCTCATGCAGGATTCTGGGACGCGATTGATCATCCCAATATTGATGATTCATATACAGGTTCAATAATCGGAGCCGATTTTATCATTGGTCTTGAGTATACTTTCGACGAGTTACCGGTGAACCTGTCAATTGACCTGCTTCCCACCTTCAACCTTATCGGGTACACCGGATGGGGCGGGATGAATGGAGCAATCTCCGCACGATACGTCTTCTGACTTCGATCTCCCGTCTTCCGTCTTCCGTCTTCCGTCTTCGGTCTTTTTTTACCGAAAACATTTTGTATTTCAGAAAAAACATGCTTTCTTTGCATCCGCATTTTTAAGTTCTTTAAATGGTCCATTCGTCTAGTGGTTAGGACGTCAGGTTTTCATCCTGGTAACAGGGGTTCGATTCCCCTATGGACTACAAATTTCAAGTTAAGAGATAAAAAGCAAATAAAATGGCAAATCACAAGTCGTCAGAAAAAAGGAACAGGCAAACAGTTGTTAAGAATGACAGCAATAAGTATTACGCCAAGACAATGAGGAACGCCCTCAAGGACATTCGTTCCACATCCACGAAGAAAGAGGCTGCCGAGCTGGCTCCGAAAATGAATGCAATGATCGACAGGCTGGCTAAAAAGCATATTATTCATTCCAACAAGGCCTCCAACCTTAAATCATCAGTGCAGAAGCACGTCAACAACCTGAAATAACCTGATCCATTGAAATATAATTCGCAGGGGACTCCGTAAGAGTCCCTTTTTTAATTAATTATTTTTTCGTAACTTGTATACGGAATAATTAATTTTCGCTGCATGTCACTTAAGATCACTGACTGGGCTGTCGAGGACAGGCCCAGGGAAAAACTTATACAGAAAGGAACCGCAAGCCTCAGCGACGCTGAGCTTCTCGGCATTCTTATCAGCTCAGGCAGAAAGGATAAATCGGCAGTTGACCTTGGCCGTGAGCTCCTGAGCATCGTCGAAAACAATCTGATCACCCTTGGGAAGCTTTCAATTTCCGACCTTAAAAAGATCAAAGGCATTGGTCCTGCCCGCGCAGTGACCATTGCAGCTGCTCTTGAGCTGGGCAGAAGGAGAAAGCTGGCCGAGGTGCCTGATGCCATCCAGATCAAATGCTCGAAGGATGTCGCTGATATCTTTCAGCCGCTGATGTCTGACCTGTCCCATGAGGAATTCTGGATACTGTTCCTCAACAGGTCAAACCGCGTAATAGGAAGGATGAAGCTGAGCCAGGGAGGTATCAGCGGAACCGTAACTGACGTCAGAATGGTAATGAAGAAAGCTATAGAATACCTTGCATCGGGGATAATTGTCTGCCATAATCACCCCTCGGGAAATCTTAATCCCAGTGAATCAGACACAAAGATCACACAGAAAATCAAAGAAGCCGGAAATCTGATGGATATCCAGCTTCTTGATCATCTTATAGTTACAGAAAAGGATTATTACAGCTTCGCGGATAACGGACTGCTCTAGACCTCCTCTGGCGCTAAAGCGCCATCTCCCCCTGAAGGGGGCGACAAATCCTATATTCTACTGAATTACATTAAATTATAGTATTTCTTCTCCCCTTGCCATGCTCCGCCGAAGCCCCGAGTACTCGGGGCGAAGGCGCAGGGAGGAATTAAAAGGTGGTTTTTACGATACGAAGTATATTTATTTCCTATACTTTTTCACTTTGCTTTTATCCCTGCACTCCTTAAGCAGGGTTTTGATTGTCTTTCCGAGTTTCGGGTGAACGATATCACCGGCTATTTCGTTCAGCGGAACAAGCGCAAACCTCCGCTCATGAAGCTTCGGGTGAGGTATGACCAGTGTCTTTTCTTCAAGCACCTTGTCGCCATAAAGAAGGATATCTATATCGATCACCCGGGATGCATATCTGCTGCCCTCCCTCAACCTTCCCATCTGCGCCTCTGTCATCAGTATCCTGCCAAGAAGTCCGGACGGCTTCAGCCTGGTGCTCAACTCAACAGCCATATTCAGAAAATCATTTTCGCTTTTAAAGCCCCATGGCTCAGTTACATAAAATGATGATATCTTTGATATTGGCCCGATGTGCTCTTTTATCAGCCGCAGGGCTTCATCAATATTCTTTCCCCGCTCTCCGAGATTAGTTCCTATTCCCAGATAAGCTTTCATCGTTCTGCTGTAGTGAGCATATTACTTTAAATACAAAGATACCTTATTAATATATTCAACTTGTTTTTATATATTTAGATTTCAATTAAAAACAGTAACCATGAAAAATTTCCTTATCTATACGCTTGCTACCATCACGGGCATAATACTTGCTTCTCTTATTTTCTTTTTCGTCATGCTTGGGAGCCTTGGCGCAATGGTTGCTGCCGGCGATAAGCCTGTCTCAATAAGCGACAACTCAATTCTTGTCCTTAAGGCAGGCGTTCCGATCCCCGACCGCACCGACCCTAACCCTTTTGCAGGAATAGACATTATGGATATGTCTTTTGCTCCGGCAGCAGGGTTGAATGATATCCTGAAAAACCTCGACAAAGCAGCTGCCGACACTAAAATAAAGGGCGTTCTTATCGAGAACGGACTGCTTACTTCGGGCTGGGCAACGACTGAAGAGATAAGAAATGCCCTTGACAAATTCAGGGAGACGAGCGGGAAATTCGTTATAGCCTGGTCTGACTATGTCCTTCAGCAGGAGGGCTACTACCTCTCAACAGCTGCCGACAGGATATATATTGCTCCGGGATCAATGGTCGATTTCAAGGGATTGTCGGGCGATGTGATGTTCTATAAGAAAGCACTCGAAAAACTGGGTGTAGAGGTTCAGGTCATCAGGCATGGAAAATTCAAGGGTGCTGTTGAGCCGTATATTCTTGAAGAGCTTTCAAAGGAAAATGAGGAGCAGATAAGGGATTATGTCGGATCAATATGGAACCATGCTGTCGAAAAGATGGCCGTATCAAGAGGGACCACGGCAGCCGAGCTTAACAGGCTGGCCGACAGGCTCGCAGGTTATGTACCCACATCAGCACTTGAGAGCAGGCTCGTTGACGGACTCATCTACAGGGATGCATTGATCGACACCATCAAGATCCTTTCCAGACTTACAACCGATGACAAAATAGAGCTCGTCCAGATGACGAAATACACCAAGGTTCCTGATCCTCAGAAGCATACAATATCCAAAAATAAAATTTCCGTAATCTATGCTTCCGGTAATATCGTAAGGGGAAAGGGAAATGAGTACAATATCGGCGGATCAGGCTATGCTGACCTGATAAGAAAAGAAAGGCTTGACAGTAATGTGAAAGCTATTGTCCTGAGAGTCAATTCTCCGGGAGGAGACGCTGTTGCTTCCGACAATATCTGGAGGGAGCTGAATCTGGCTGCAGAAGTAAAACCTGTTGTGATTTCCATGGGCAATTATGCTGCTTCGGGAGGCTATTATATCTCCGCCCCGGGAACAAAGATCTATTCCAATCCCACTACTATTACCGGATCAATCGGGGTTTTCGGCCTCATTCCCAATACCGGAAAGTTCCTTGAGCAGAAGATCGGGATAACAACCCAGTCAGTTAATACAAATGCATATTCCGATTTCCCATCGCCCTTCCGTTCCATGAGCGTATATGAAAAGAGCATAATGCAAATGGATATAGAGCACATCTACAGCACATTCACAGGTAAAGTCGCCCTGGGAAGAAAAATGAACGTGGAATCCGTTGACAGCATTGGACAGGGGCGTGTCTGGGGCGGCAGCAAGGCACTCAGGCTCGGACTGGTTGATGAGATCGGCGGACTGAAGGACGCAATAAATGGCGCCGCATCTCTTGCGGGTGTGGATCTGTACAGCTTAAGGGAATTGCCGGCTGTTGAAGATCCTTATACAAAGCTCCTGAAACAGCTGACCGGGGAGATAAGAATGAGAATGCTTAAACAGGAACTCGGTGATTATCTGAGGATATATAACGACCTGATGCAGCTGAAAGATATGGAAGGAGTCCAGGCCAGACTGCCATATTTCATTGAGATCCATTGACCGATGCAGAAAACAAGGAGTATATTTCTTTATCCTTTCTCCCTGTTATATGGATTGATAACTGCCGTCAGGAATTTCCTTTTTGATTCAGGAGTTCTCAAACCGGAAGAATTCAATATCCCGGTCATTTGTGTCGGTAACCTCGCAGCCGGCGGCACCGGCAAAACACCTCATACAGAGTACCTGACTGACCTTCTCAAAAAGGAATTCAATGTTGCTGTGCTGAGCAGGGGCTATAAACGAAAAACCAGGGGCTTCCTGATCGCCGGTGCCGGTTCATCTGTCAGCGAAATAGGTGATGAACCGCTGCAGATGTCACTTAAATTCCCTGATCTTGTCATTGCCGTTGACAGTAACAGGATAAGGGGCGTGCAGGGGATATTGAGGGAAAAACCCAAGACGAATGTAATCATCCTCGACGACGGATTCCAGCACCGCAGGATAACTCCCGGCTACTCAATATTGCTTACGGCTTACGACAGGCTGATGATAAACGATCATATGCTTCCGTACGGCAACCTCCGGGAAAGCAAAATGAACATGAGGAGGGCCGACATAATCCTGATTACCAAATCTCCTGAATCAGTTTCGGCAATACAACGAAGGATAATTGTGAAGGAGATCAATAAATTTCCATATCAGAACCTTTATTTCACTTCAGTAACCTACAGTGATCCCGTTCCTGTTTTTGACGGGAATATTCCTGCCCCGGGAATCTTTGATGCCCGGCTGAAAGATGATACAGGCATAGTGCTGGTCACAGGCATTGCCGATCCCGGTCCGCTTGCAGAGTATATTAAAGCCAGGTCGGCAGAGCAGGTGATTCTCTCCTTCGGCGATCATCACAGGTTCAGGGAAAGGGATATTGAGAAGTTCACAAATGCCTGGTATTCACTTAAATCGGGGAGAAAATTCCTTTTTACAACTGAGAAGGATGCTGTCAGGTTGAGAGAATTTACTAATTTTACAGAGCCAATCCGGTCGACATCTTATTACATCCCGGTGGGGATACATTTTTTAAATGACGATCAGGAGGAATTTGATAATCTGATAACTGATTATGTTAGAAAAAATAAACGAAACAACAGAATTTCTTAAAGGCAGGGGAATCATAAATCCTGACGCAGGCATCGTACTCGGAACGGGGCTCGGGGGTCTTACAGCGAAAATTGAAAACCGTATTGAGATCGACTACAGGGATATCCCGAATTTCCCTGTATCGACTGTTGAGGGACACGAAGGCAAATTCATATACGGCGATTTCGGGAAGAAGAAGGTAATTGCCATGAAGGGGAGGTTCCATTATTATGAAGGTTATGGATCCGATTTGATAGCCCTTCCTGTCAGGGTGCTGAAGTACCTTGGTATCAAATGTCTTTTTCTTTCAAATGCCGCCGGAGGTGTAAATCCTTCTTTCCGGATAGGCGATATCATGATAATAACCGATCACATCAATCTGCTTCCCAATCCTCTTATAGGCCAGAATGATGAACGGATAGGTCCGCGGTTCCCTGACATGGGCGAGGCATATGATAAATACCTGATTAAGAAGGCTCTTATGATCGCACAGGATCTCAGGATCAAAATTCAGAAGGGTGTTTATCTCGCCACCAGCGGTCCGACGTTTGAGACTCCTGCCGAGTACAGGTATTTCAGGATAATCGGAGCCGATGCAGTAGGCATGTCGACAGTTCCGGAAGTGATTGTTGCCCGGCACATGAACCTTCCCTGCTTTGCCGTCAGCATCATCACCGACCTTGGAGTTGATGGCAAGATTGAATACACCACTCATGAATCAGTCATTCATGAAGCCGCCAAAACCGAAGAGCGGATGACTTCGATAATGACGGAGATGATTGCAACTTTATAAACTCCCCTCCTCGGAGGGGTTGGGGGTGGGTTTTCTTTTCAGCTCCCCTCCTCGGAGGGGCTGGGGGTGGGTTTCATCTTGGGCTCCCCTCCTCGGAGGGGCGGGGGGTGGGTTTCATCTTGGGCTCCCCTCCTCGGAGGGGCGGGGGGTG
>JAZDMU010000029.1:0-16166 GCA_043800695.1 Bacteroidota bacterium | reverse complement strand
GGATAGACATAGTAATGCTGAAAGTGCTCAAGGGAGAAAGTTATTATAATAAGAAGAAACGAGAAGAACGATGCAGATCAAGAGCAGGAATAGAGAGACTTATATCACAGTAAAACATGACCACAGGATGATAAGGAATTATCTCAGTGGCAGTGCTGGTGACAAAAACAACACCCTACTGGCTGCTGCAGTATATAATATGAAGAAATGGATGAGGTTAGAGAAAAAAAACTACTGGATTTAATTTTTGGCTGGATTTACCAGAGACTTATTTTTGCCCCGCTAATATCCATGCCTGCAGAATATAGTAAAAACTGGCATTAATAAGGATCAACTATAGTAAAAACTGGCATTAATAAGGATCAACTAATAAAATAAGATCTTATAAAAATTCAAAGAAGTATTAAGCGAATTCAATGAAAGAGCCTTTAATAATCTTTATAGTCCTGGTTTTAATAATTTGTTGTTCAAGGTCAAAAAGTTCTGAAAAAGAAGAATTAAGGATTTTCAACATCACAGAAAAGCCAAAAATTTCGGAAATCAAGCTATCGACCTTAGGGTTCTATGATATTGAATATATCCCATTAGAATCAACGGACTCTAGTATGTTCAAAGGAATTAATATGATAAAAACCAGTGAAGATTTTTTCCTTATCCATACTTATGACAGGATACTGAGGTTCGGGAGAAATGGTTCGTATGAAGCTACAATTGGAAGTTCAGGCAGAGGGCCGGATGAATACCTGGTAGCAAACGATGTTGAGATTGATAAAGATAATCATCTTATATACTTAGTAGATGGTCTGAAGAAACAACTTCTGGTATATTCTGATGATGGGAAGTTATTGAGGAAGCATAAGATTATATGTGCGAGTGGTATTCAATTTAGATTTATTAATGATGGTTTTCTTTGTTATAATGAAAACCATTCAGGCAATGTCGAAAACAGTTATTTCTTTATTGATACTTGTGGAAGAATAAATAAGAATTTCCCCAATAAGTATGCCTTTATTAACCAGAGCAAATATGTTTTTATGCGCGAAAATATTTTCTATCGATTTAACAATCGGCTCTATAAAAAAGAAATTTATTCTGATACTGTATTTGTATTTGAAAATATGAATTTTAAACCTCGATTTCTAATTGAGGCAGGAGAGAGAGTAATTACTCCGAAAGCTCGTTCAATTGATGACGGGCTCTATCTTGCTGAACATTATATAACTCCCTGGAATTTGTTTGAATTCGGTGACTATATTTATTATGAGTATCTGTACGAATCTAAAATTGGTCAGAATAATATTATGTATGGTTTTATCGGGTTTAAAAAAGATAATTTTCAAGTTTTTTTTAATTCAGAAGAAGGGATAATCAATGATCTGGATGGAGGTCCAAATATTTGTCCGAAAACAACAAAAAATGATGATACAATAATAAGCTGGGTTGATGTATTAGATCTTAAAAACCATGTTGCTTCAGATGCCTTTAAAAACTCCACTCCCAAATATGCTGACAAGAAAAAAGAACTTGAAAAACTTGCGGCAAGACTGAAAGAGACTGATAATCCGGTGTTAATGTTAGTAAAACTGAAAAACTAAAGGATGCCCGGATTCCCATTTTATAAACAGCTTGATTCCATGGACTGCGGTCCCTCATGCATCCGCATGGTGGCAAAATACTATGGGAAGACTTATTCTTTACAGTCACTTCGTTCAAAATCATTCATCACCAATACAGGAGTTTCCATGTTGGGTATCAGCGATGCAGCAGAAAGCATCGGCTTCCGTACACGCGGCTACCGTCTCACATGGGAACAACTCCGCGACGAAGTCCCCCTTCCCTGTATCGTCCACTGGAACCAGCGCCACTTCGTTGTAGTGCATAAAATTAAGAAGCGCCGATCTTTCACCCTGCCCCCCTGGGGGAAGGGACGGGGAAGGGGGTCTCGTACTAAAAACTGGGATGAGGTATTTGTTGCTGATCCTGCTGCAGGTCTTTTAAAATATACGAAAGAAGAGTTTTGCAGATGCTGGTACTCAACAAAAACCGACGGGATAGATGAAGGGACAGCGCTGCTCCTGGAACCTTCTCCGGAATTCTACAGACAAGAGGATGAGGAAAGATCAAAACTCAGTTTTCTTTATCTGCTTAAGTATATCAGACCATACTCAAAGTTTATTCTCCAGCTTATGCTTGGTATGCTCACTGCCAGCATTATAAGCCTTATCTTCCCTTTCCTGACTCAATCTCTTGTTGATACAGGTATAGGCACCGGTAACATTGCTTTCGTGATAATGGTCCTTGTTGCCCAGCTTGTTCTTACTCTCAGCCAGACAGCCAACGGACTTTTACGAAACTGGATAAGCCTCCATGTTACAAGCAGAATAAGCATTTCTCTTATTTCAGATTTCCTGGTCAAGCTGATGAAATTGCCTGTATCGTTTTTTGATGTTAAGCTGGTTGGAGATATAATGCAGCGGATCGGGGATCATAACCGTATAAGGACATTCCTTACAGATTCTCTTATCAATATAATATTCGCCATCATTACCCTGGTTATGTACATAGTGATAATGGCAACATATAACCTGGGCATCCTTGGGATCTTTCTTCTTGGCAGTATTCTCTATATCGGATGGGTTGTATTATTCCTGAAGAGGAGAAGAGAACTCGACTATAAGCGTTTCCAGCAGAGCGCTGCAAACCAGAGCAATATTGTTCAGCTCGTGACCGGGATGCAGGAGATAAAGCTAAACAGCTGTGAGAAACAAAAACGATGGGAGTGGGAGAGAATACAGATAAAACTTTTTAAAGTCAGTATTAAAAGCATGCTGCTCAACCAGAACCAGCAGCTTGGCGCAGTTCTTATCAACCAGACCAAAGATATTTTCATCTCATTTCTCTCTGCAAGAGCTGTAATAGAGGGACAAATGACCCTGGGTATGATGATGGCCATACAATATATTATAGGTCAGTTAAATGCGCCAATACAGCAATTTATTGGTTTCACGCAGGCGGCCCAGGACGCACGGATAAGTCTCGAGCGTCTGGGCGAGATACATAACAGGGAAGATGAAGAGAAGCCCGGAGATAATAAGATCAGGGATATCCCTGCGGACAGGGATATCGAAATAAAGAACCTGCTTTTCCAGTACGAAGGGCCGCATTCGGAGAAAGTGCTTAATAATGTTACTCTTACTATACCTGCAAAAAAGGTTACGGCAATTGTCGGTATAAGCGGGAGCGGAAAAACTACCCTGATAAAGCTGATACTCGGATTTTATGATCCTGTCGAAGGAGAGATCTCCCTAAACGGTACACCTCTGAACCGTTTCAGCCAGAGCGAATGGCGAAAACGATGCGGTGTGGTCATGCAGGAGGGGTATATATTTTCCGATTCGATAGCAGGAAATATCGGACTGGCAGACGATATCCCGGATAAAGAAAAGATCAATAAAGCTATTGAGTCAGCCAATATAAAAGAGTTCATCGAGAGTCTCCCGCTGGGTTATAACACCAGGATAGGTAATGACGGTCATGGGCTGAGTACAGGTCAGAAACAAAGGTTGCTGATAGCCAGAGCCGTTTATAAAGATCCCGATTTTATCTTTTTCGATGAGGCAACGAACGCCCTTGACGCCATGAATGAAAAAACGATAATGGAAAACCTGGGCAGTTTCTTTAAAGGCAGAACAGTTGTTATTGTGGCACACAGGCTGAGCACGGTGAAAAACGCCGATCAGATAGTTGTCCTTGAAAAAGGCATGATAGTCGAAACAGGTACCCATAAAGAACTAATAGAAATGAAAGGTTCGTATTATAACCTGGTGAAGGATCAGCTGGAATTAGGAGGATGAAGCACAGAGCACAATAGCCTGAGCCCTGCGCCCTGAGCCCTGCGCCATAACAGATATGCCAGAACTCAACAAACACGAGATCCGCAGCACGGAAATGCAGGAGGTAATGTCCGAAATCCCGGGAAGCTTCCTGAAGTGGGGATTGTTCCTCTTCTTTGCCATTGTATTGTCAATTGTCGGAGTAAGCTGGTTTATTAATTACCCTGATATTGTTACGGTCCCGGTTACAATTACTACTTTCAATTCACCTGCTTCGCTGGTAACCCGTACAGGAGGTAAGATTGAAATACTCTTTGTCAATAACGGCGAGAAAGTAACAGAAAACCAGCCTGTTGCGATTATTGACAACCAGGCTGAATGGGATGATATATTAGCTATTAGTTCTTTTATAAAATCATTTATTGAATCAACCGGGTGGGATACAGTTGTGATAGGCTTAAAATACCCGGTGAATTTAATACTTGGTGAAGTGCAAAGCTCGTGGATCCGGTTTCTGAATCTTCTGATTAAATATAAGGAATATATCGATCAGGCATATATGCCAACAAAGGTGGAGCTTCTTGAAAAGCAGATAAACAGGCAGGAAGAATATATTTCCGAACTTGAAAATCAACAGAACCTTTCAGAAGAGGACCTCCAGCTGGCCTTCAACAGTTTTCACCGGGATTCTCTGTTATTTCACAGGAGCAATTTTACAATTTCCATAAATGAATTCGAGCAGTCAAGGCAGGCGCTGCTCCAGAAAAGGATATCCTTCAGTTCGCTGAAATCATCTGTAAAAAACGCAGAGTCTTCTTCATTAAAGATGAAAGAATCGCTTCTGGATTTAAAAATTCAATATGAAAAGGAGATAAATCAGTATAATGCGGATATTAATGAGGCGCTGCAATTACTTAAAGTGGCACTGGGCAAGTGGGAGGAGAAGTACCTGGTCAGAAGTCCGGTAAACGGAACAATTACCTTTACCAGTTTCTGGAACGAGAATCAGAATATAAATCCCGGAGAAGTCCTTGCCACTGTAATACCGGAAAATCCCAGCAGGATAATTGTTAGAGCAGAAGTGCCATCAGCAGGATCAGGAAAGGTCAGGCAGGGGCAGGAAGTCAATATTAAACTGTCGGGATATCCCTATATGGAATTCGGGGTGATAAAAGGGAGGATCAGTTCGGTTTCGCTTGTTTCCGTGGAAGATGCATATATTGCGGAGATTGAGCTTGTTAACGGGATGAGAACAACATACGGAAGAGAACCCGGTTTTATAAATTACATGACAGGCACTGCTGATATTATAACTGATAACAGCAGGTTGATATACAGGTTTATCAAGCCGCTTAAAAACCTGGTTAAAAAGTAGGATTTGTATCTGCAAATTACTGTTCGGATCTATGATTACAGCTCTGACCGTAAACTATAATACACCTGATTTCCTCGAGAGACTGCTTTCTTCGTTCAGAAAATATTATGACATTCCATACGTGGTAATAGATGGATCAGATTTATCTTACTATAAAAAAATCGTTGGATTTAAGAAAAAGTACAAGCTGGAAATAATTCATTTCCCTTATAATATTCATCATGGACCAGGTCTGGCTTTCGGGATAAAATACATACAAACTGATAAAATACTACTGCTGGATTCTGATCTGGTTGTTCTGAAAGGGGGATTTGTTGAAGACAGGGAAAGCAAGTTGAGATCAGATGCTTACGGAATTGGCGATATACAAACCGTAAATGAAAGAGGCTTTAATGTTACAGCAGGAATAAAATATTTACATCCAGCCTGCTCTTTATTGAATCGTGATATTGTGTTGAAGTTCCCTCTTCCTTCTTTCCATGGAGCACCAATGATTTATGCAATGAAAGCCATTCATGATAAAGGACTTTCTGATGAATTGCTAATTCATGAACCATGGATCACCAATGATTTCAGGAAATCACGAAAGAAATTTATTTTACATGACTGGAAGGGAACTGTAGATAGAACCGGTGGTTATCATTTTGAAAATCGATTAACCGTTAATTGTAAATAAGATTACCATGGTTGTGATTTAAACTATTTACGGTGGGTAGGGCGTTGGGAACAATTGGATCTGGCACTGAGCTTAACACTGCATGATTGAACGATTGCATAGTTGCAAGATTTCTTCAACGAAACTTATAGTCAAAATACTGCCGTAATTGAAAAATCTTACATAACTTTATTATCTGTTAATACAAACTACATTATAAGTCTGTAAAAAATGAAAGTCAGAATTACTCTCATCGTTCTTCTGATCACGGCATATCTCTTCTCATGCAGGACAAAATCAGCGGAAAACCTCGAGGAGATGGCCCGCCGCTCTTCAAAACCGGAAGCTGTTCTGGTGAGGACAGTTAAGCTTGAACCCTCAACCTTCTACCATGAGCTTATAAGCAATGGCAGAACTTACGCTTCCCGGAAGGCTGTGGTACCTTTCAGGGTGAACGGAATAGTAAAAGAACTGTACGTACGGAACGGACAAAAAGTAAGCTCAGGCGACCTGCTTGCAGTAATTGAAGATTTTGAATTCAGTTCACAGCTTCAGAAGGCAAAAGAGGAATATGATAAAGCATTAATAGATTTCAGGGATGATCTTCTGTCGTATCACCTTACGGATGACACTGCAGGTCTTTCACAAACTGTCATTAAATATTCACGGATCAGAAGCGGTCTGAACAGTGCAGCCATCTCCCTTGAAGCTGCCAGGTATAATTTCGACAATACCCGTATCCGTGCTCCGATAACCGGTACTGTGGCCGGTCTTGAAGCGAGACAGTGGAATCCCTCTCAGAACTATAACAATCTCTGCACAATAATATTTGATGAGATCATGGAGGTGGAATTTACAGTGCTTGAATCGGAATATCAGTTTATTAACAAAGGAATGCCGGTTGGAATTATCCCGTTTATCAATGACAGTACACTAATAACGGGTACGATCACGGAAATTAATCCGCAGGTCGATGATACAGGTATGATCAAAGTAAAAGCTGAATTCAGGAATAACAGCAAACTTATTGACGGGATGAATGTCAGGGTAATCATACGGAAGCCAGTTCCCCGCCGCCTGGTTGTACAGAAAGAAGCGCTGGTGATCCGCCAGGGAAAGGATGTGATCTTCGTCCGGCAGGATTCCCTGGCAATATGGAAATATGTTACTGTAGAGTTCGAGAACAGCACCAGTGTTTCAATAAAAGAGGGACTTGAATCCGGAGATCTTGTCATTGTCAGCGGTAATGTGAATCTTGCACACGAAACAGTAGTGAAGGAAGAATGAATAAAGAGCCTCATCACAGTTCTTTCCTCTCCACATTTACTCTCAACATCCTCCTTGTGGCGCTTATCATTGTCGGTGCGGCAATGATCCCGCTCCTCTCGCTCCAGCTTAATCCTACACGGTACCTGCCCTCGCTTACCATTTCCTGGATGTGGCCCGAAGCTCCGGTACGTGTTGTGGAGCAGGAGGTTACGTCGGTTCTGGAGGGTGTCCTCACAACGGTTACCGGGGTTAAGAAAATCTCATCCTCAACTCTAAATGAGGGCGGTAATATTACAGTTGAATTTGATAAAAATGCCGACCTGAGAGAAAAACGTTTTGAGATAGCATCTCTCATCAGGGAATCACGCAAAAGACTGCCTGCCAGGGTCTCCTATCCCGTGATCACGATGAATATGCCTTCGAACCAGTCGGGATCTGTTATCCTGAGCTTTCAGCTTAACGGCAATGCAAGCCCTTCACATATTTATAACCTGGCAGAAGAGATAATTAAGCCGGCCGTTGCAGTTATCGACGGAGTTTACAGTGTAGATATCTACGGCGCATCTCCGCAGGAATGGGAGATCACATTTGACCAGCAGAAACTTACCTCCCTTGGTATAAGCTCTTCACTGATAACCAGTTCTATCGATGATTATCTTCTTGATCTGGAACTCGGAGGCGCTATGGAAACAGGTCCCGGAGGAGAGGAGAGAAGAACCTACCTTAAGCTTAACGGCAGCAGTACGGAATCACTGAAATGGGACGATATTCCGGTAGCAAAGGTGTCGGGCAGGATAATCCATCTGACCGATGTGGCAAAGATAAGGCTGAAGGATCAGAGGTCTTACAGCTACTACCGGATAAACGGGCTCAATACGATCAACATAAATGTAAGCGCCGGAAAAAATGTTAATAATATAAGGGTTGCTGAAGAGGTAAAAAGAGTTATTGAGAAGACTGGCGCTGAACTCCCGCCCGGTTACAGCATACGGACAGCGCTTGATAATACTCTGTTTTTGAAAGAAGAGATATCAAAAAATATTTTCCGGGCTGTTCTCTCGGTCATTCTGCTTCTTCTCTTTGTCTTTGCAGTGAGCCGTGAATTCAGATATCTTCTGATCATAACCATAAGCCTGGTTGCCAACATACTGATTGCTTTTATTTTTTATTATCTCCTGAAACTCGAGATACATCTCTATTCCCTTGCAGGTATTACTGTCTCGTTCGGGATCATTATCAACAATACAATAGTGATGACCGATCATATAAGGTTCCGCAAAGACAGGAAAGTGGGGATTTCGCTTGTTGCAGCTACTCTTACAACTATCGGAGCCCTGGCTGTGATCTTTTTTCTTGATGAAGCTTCAAAGCTGACTCTCTCCGATTTTGCAGCCGTGGTGATAATAAACCTGGCAGTATCACTGGCGATCGCACTGTTTTTCATCCCGTCACTTATGGAAAAGATCCGGCTCGCACCAAAATATAATGCATTAATGATCAGGAGGAAAAGGAGAGTTGTCAGGTTTTCGGAGAAGTACCTTAAAAGCATTGATTTCATCGTTAAATACAGAACGGCATTTATTGTAGCGGCAATCCTGCTTTTTGGCCTTCCTGTTATTTATCTTCCCGACTCTCTACCGAAAGATGTACGGAACCAGACAGATGATAAGTACCGGACAGGTTTCGAAAGATTCTATAATAAAACCCTTGGTAACAGGAAGTATGTTCAGGATATTAAGCCGGTTGTGAACAAGCTGGCAGGAGGCACTCTCAGGCTCTTCAGCGAGAAAGTCAGGAACAGCAGTTTCTACTATTATTACGGGGGCTCAGATGATGTTCAGCGCACCAGGCTCACGGTAAATGTAGGACTGAGCGAGGAAGGTCTTACCATTGAGGATATGAACACCACCTGTGCCGGGCTCGAGAATATGCTTGCCGCGTATGATGAAACAGATATGTTCACCACAAGCATCTATAATGCAAATGAAGCAACCGTTTCTATCACGTTCAAACCTGAACACGATTATTCGATCTTCCCTTTTATTCTGAAGATCAGGATTGAAGATTACATGAACGGCATAGGCAGCTATCACGCCTCAGTCTATGGTGTCGGGAAGGCATTCAGCAACCAGGTCTACAGCGATTTTATCCGCACAACATACAGGGTAATAATGAAGGGGTATAATTATGACCAGTTGTACGGGTATGCCGAAAACCTGAGGGAAAGACTGATCAGCAGCGGCAAAGGAAGGATAAAGGAGGTTTTTCTTCTCGGAGCTCAATCCGATGGCTATATTATCAGCGCGGGGAACAGGAAAGTGTACCGCAACATGATTGGAATGGACAAGTATCTTCTGGCCGCGAATAATTCAAATGTTGCTTTTGCATATAATGAAGCGCAAAAATATTCAAGAGGTACATCATCTCTGCAATCGGCATACATAGACGGGGTTCTCGCACCTGTAAATATCAGGTCGCTTCAATCGGAACAATATGATTACTGGAACCTGAATAATGCACCTTTGACCACTCTTTCAGGCAGTTTTGTCAGGCTGAAGGATTTTACAACTGTCACCCGCGAAGTGTCAGATGCCACGATAAGCCGTGAGGATCAGCAATATATCATAACTGTCGGCTACGACTTTATAGGAAATTATGAGCTCGGCAAGCTTATTCTTGACAGGAACATAGATGAGACAAATTCACTCCTGCCTCTCGGGTATACCGCGCAAAGCAGTTCATTCACTTACTGGTGGGACCAGGCGAAGGCAAATTATTTCCTTTTATTCCTCGTAATCGGGATCATATATTTTATCTGTGCAATCCTGCTTGAATCGTTCACGCAGCCGTTTGTTGTGATAACTCTTATCCCGTTTTCTTTTATTGGCGTATTTGTTACATTTCATGTTTTTAACATTGTTGCTGATGAGGGAGTTTTTGCGGCAATGATCCTGCTTTGCGGCATCGTGGTAAATGCAACACTCTATATTCTGAACGACTTTAACAGCCTTCGCCGGCGAAAGCCCGGATTAAACATAAGATCAGCCTATATCAAAGCCTTCAATGGTAAAATAGCGCCGATCCTGCTTTCTGTGCTTGCCACAATCGTGGGACTTTTCCCTTTTCTGCTTACGGGAAAAGATGAAAGATTCTGGTTCGCCCTGGCAGCAGCTACCATAAGCGGATTATTGTTCAGCCTGGTAGGACTGATTGTGTATCAGCCCATCATGCTTGGGAAGGGCAGAGTGGGAGAGGGGGAGAGGGGGAGAATGGGGGAGAAAGAAGATAAGGTACAAAAGGATTAAATAAGATATGGTAAAATTCCTGATAACCAGACCCGTAGCTGTAATAATGACCTTCCTGGCATTGTTGCTGCTCGGACTGGTGGCTTCGAACAGGCTGCCTGTTTCACTGATGCCCGATATAGATATCCCTGAAATAACTGTTGCCATTTCCCGGTCCGATGTCAGCGCCAGGGAAATTGAGAACACGGTGGTAAGCATTCTACGGAGGAACCTGCTCCAGGTTCAGGGACTGGACAGGATTGAATCAGAGTCACGCAACGGAAGCGCCCTTATACGATTGTCGTTTAAATTCGGCAATGATATCAACCTCGCCTTCATGGAGGTGAATGAGAAAGTCGACGGCGCGATGAATAATCTTCCACGCGACCTTGAACGTCCAAGGATAATTAAGGCAAGCGCGACCGATATACCTGTCTTCATGCTTAACATTACGCTGTCCGACAGTATGGCCGGAGATGAGAGCTTCATTGAGCTCAGCGAATTTGCGGAGACCGTATTGAAAAAAAGGATCGAACAGCTTCCCGAGATAGGAATGGCCGACATAACAGGACAGATAAAGAGAGAGCTCTATATCAGTCCGGATGAAAGAAAAATGAGAGCTCTCGGTATTTCGGGTGAGGATATCACTCAGGCTGTTCAGATCAATAACATAAATATCGGAAGTATCCTGGTGAAAGAGGGAAAATACCTTTATAACCTTGAGTTCAGCTCTTACCTTAAAGAGCCTGACGATGTAAGGAATATTTACATTAAGAAAGGAGAAAGGATACTGCAGATAAAGGACATTGCGGAAGTCGGCATCAGGCAGGAACGTCCCCGGGGGTTTTACTATTCAGATGGTCAGAGGGCAATAGCGCTCGCAATAATAAAGGAATCAGACGCAAAGATGTCGTCGCTTAAGGAAAAAATGTCAGAGATGCTTTCTGTTTTCACTGAAGAGTATCCTCAGCTCAGGTTTGATATATCACAGGATCAGACAAGGCTCCTCGACTATTCAATTTCAAATCTCAAAGGCACACTGCTTGCCGGAGGGGTACTTGCGTTCCTTCTGATGTTTTTGTTCCTTAAAGACGGCAAATCGCCGTTTATAATCGGCTTCAGCATACCTGCCACACTGCTGATCAGTCTTCTTTTCTTTTACCTGGCAGGACTCTCGATCAACATTATCTCGCTTGCAGGACTGATACTGGGGATAGGCATGATGATTGACAATTCGATAGTCGTTATAGAGAATATTACCCAGTGGATCGACAGGGGGCTGTCGCTTTTTGACGCGTGCGTTAAAGGAACAAACGAGGTTATAACACCACTCATTTCCTCTGTTCTTGTCACATGTGCCGTATTCATACCGCTTATCTTCCTCAGCGGGATATCCGGAGCCCTGTTTTACGATCAGGCAATCGCAATAGTGATTGGCCAGGGAGTATCGCTGCTGGTGGGCATAACACTGCTCCCGACGATTTATTACCTGCTTTACAGGAACGGAAGGGAAGGCGCTCTGACCAGATTCGTAAAGAGGATCAGCTTCAGGAATATGGAAGAGAAATACGAAGGGGGTATGAATTTCTTCTTCAGATTCAGGAAGCAGACGATGATCATTTTCATGTTTTTGATAGGTGTGATGGTATGGTTGTTCATCATTATGGAGAAGGAGAGGTTTCCTGCAGTCCGGCAGGATGAGCTGGTTGTTTCCGTTGACTGGAATGAGAATATCGATCTCTCTGAAAACCTGGGCAGGGTTAAGGCCATGATTGAAGCAGGCGGTGACATGGTTTTACAGACAAATTCCTTTATCGGTGAACAGCAGTTCCTTTTCAACCGTGACTATGACCAGTCGTACACACAATCGAGAATCTATATCAAAGCCAGGGATTACAAGCTCAGGGAAACTGTTGAAATTCGTTTCTATGAATTTCTAAGGAAGAACCATCCCGGCGCTCTTATAAACATTGAAGCTCAGCAGAATATTTTTGAGAAGATATTTTCAGCATCTGAAACACCGCTTGTTGCCGAGGTAAGTCTGATGCGGGAGAAGGAGGTGCCTCCGTCTGACCAAATGACCGTCGTGGTCGACAAAATGCAGGAGAAGTGGCCCGGTGCAGGAATATCTTATCCTCCTCTTGAAGATAAGATAAACCTGAGAATCAACCCTGACAAACTGCTCCTGTATGATGTTGATCCCCTCACTCTCTATAATACCCTGAAGGCATCACTCAACAAGTATGTAATAGGAGATCTGAGGGAATCGAGCGAGCTGATTCCTATTGTTTTGTCTGACCGGGAAAAGTCTGTCAGTGAAATTGTTTATTCCGGGAGTGTACTGAGCCGATCAGGCATTTTAATACCGGTTAAGGAAATAGTGTCGGTTCAGCATGTGCACGATTATAAAACAATAAAGGGTGGAATGCGGGGTGAGTATGTGCCTGTTAATATGAATATTACAACCAACAAGCCGGCGCTTCTGACCGGTGAAATAAGGAACCTGGTGACTGCAGATCCCTCACTTTCAGTTGCATTCAGCGGTTCCCTGATAACGGGGCAGAAACTGTTCAGTGAGCTGGCAATAATACTGGTGGTGGCCGTGCTGCTGCTCTATTTTATACTTGCCGCGCAGTTCGAGTCGCTCATCCAGCCGTTCATTGTCCTTCTTGAAATACCGGTTGACGTTGCCGGAGCTCTTCTGCTGGTAAAGATCTGGGGAGGCACCATCAATATCATGACCATGATTGGGTTGATCGTGATGTCGGGCGTTATAATCAACGACTCAATACTTAAAGTCGATACGATCAACAATCTGAGGGCCGAGGGTCTGAATCTGAAGGATGCCATTTATACAGGAGGCTCCAGAAGACTGAAACCAATCATTATGGTAGCGCTGGCATCATTGATTTCCACAGCGCCAATCCTGTTCAGTCATGGTATCGGATCGGAGCTTCAACGGCCGATGGCGCTTGCACTGACAGGAGGGATGTCGCTTGGTACCATTGTCAGCCTTTTCTTTATCCCCCTGGCCTACTGGTATATTTACCGGAATAAGAAATGAGTCGTTCAAGTCATGCTGGTCTTGCAGGTCATCCAATTTGAAAGGTGCGGGGTGCATGTTGTATGTTCATTTTGATATTAAACAGAAATTATGTATATTTGCAATTACAGTGCAAAATAACATACTATGATAATTGAACGTAAGATCAGCTCTCATATGAAAAAGATGCTGAAGAAGTTCCCCGTTGTCTCCCTGACAGGTCCGAGGCAATCAGGAAAAACGACACTGCTTCAGAATGCATTCAGGGATTTGAGATATTTCAATCTTGAGAGGCCCGACACCAGGGAAATGGTAATGGCTGACCCGGTAGGCTTCCTTAAAGAATCAGGTTCCGGTGTGATATTTGATGAAGCTCAGAACCTGCCTGAATTGTTCAGCTACATCCAGGTGATATCTGATCAGCGAAAACGGAACGGACAATATATTCTGTCAGGATCGCAAAGTTTCCTTCTGAACGAGCAGATCAGTCAGTCACTTGCTGGAAGGGTGAGTGTTAATACTCTGCTGCCATTTAACGTCAGCGAGATGTATGATCATTTCAGTCTTGAGCCCTCCGGGTTGATTTTATCAGGATTTTATCCGCGTTTACATGATCAGAAGATTGAACCTTCTGACTATTATCCTTCCTATCTGCAAACTTATATTGAAAGGGATATAAGGACTTTAAGATCAATTGAGAATCTTCAGACTTTCAGCAGGTTTCTCAGCTTATGCGCCGGCCGTACAGGACAGATACTGAACACATCATCGCTGGCAAATGATGCCGGTATTGCTGTGAACACAGCCAAAGCCTGGCTTTCACTTCTTGAGTCCAGCTTTGTAATCTTTCTACTGCAGCCTTACCATCGCAACTTCAATAAAAGGATCATTAAGTCGCCAAAACTCTATTTTTTTGATACCGGGATTGCTTCATCTTTGTTGCGGCTGACGAGCAGAGACGCTCTTTCTACACATTATCTTTATGGAGCGTTGTTCGAGAATCTTGTTATAGCTGAGATAATTAAAAACCAGGTACACCGGGGACGGAGGCCCTCGGTTTATTACTGGAGGGAGAGCAATGGAACAGAGATAGATTGCATAGTTGAAGAAGATGATGGGAGTATCTCAGCTATTGAGATAAAGGCAGGTCATACGTTTGTCCCGGATTACCTCAGGAACCTTATTCTGTTTCCGGACAGGAATCAAGGAAAAGAGATCAGGAAAGCAGTCATCTGCAGAGGAACGGAAACCACTTCAATCAGGAACATCAGAGTTATGACGTGGAATGATTTTGTCAAAAACCCGGTATACTGAACCAGGCAGAAGAAGTTTTGTTTGTGCCCTTCGCTTTGCTTGGTGAGTAGTGTGTCATATATCATGAAAAACCCACCCCCAGCCTCCCGCTTCGCCAAGGCTGCGCGGGACAGGCTCTCCCAGGAGGGGAGATCCCAAGGACCCGGCAACCAGCAACTTCCATCACACACCCCTAACCCCCAGGGGGGCCCAACCCGCAAACCATAACCAGCAACCAGCAACCAGCAACCAGCAACAATATCTTTTATTATCTTAGCCAGCTAAAACAGGTTCCATGGCCCTTAACTACATCTGGATCGCATTCTTCGTAATCGGATTCCTGGTTGCTCTCGGAAAACTCATTTTCACCGGGAACACCCAGATATTCAACGATCTGGTTGGTTCTGTTTTCGACAATGCGAAAACCGGATTTGAAATATCATTAGGACTTACCGGCGCTCTCACTCTCTGGATGGGTCTGCTAAAGGTGGGAGAGAAGGGAGGAGTTGTGAATATCCTGGGCCGGGCAATGGGGCCCCTGTTCGAAAAGATATTCCCCGGATTGCCCAAGGGTCATCCTGCATACGGATCAATAATGCTCAACATTGCCGCCAATATGCTTAACCTCGATAATGCGGCAACACCTGTCGGACTTAAAGCCATGAAGGAGATGCAGGAGGTGAATCCCGATAAGGAGACTGCCTCAAATGCACAGATAATGTTCCTTGTTCTCAATGCTGCAGGACTCACTATTATCCCCGTAAGTGTGATAGTCTACAGGATGCAGCTTAGAGCCGCAAACCCTGCCGATATATTTATCCCGATTCTTATTTCGACATTCTTTGCACTTATGACCGGCCTGATAAGCGTGGCGGTTATGCAGAAAATTAACCTGTTCGATAAGGTTGTGATTGCTTATCTCGGAGGACTTACTCTTATTATAATAGGAATGATTTTGTACTTCAGCAGCCTGCCTAAAGAGCAGATATCCGAAATCTCAACCTTTGCCGCTAACTTCATTCTTATTTTGGTTATCATCCTGTTCATTGTACTGGCTGTATTGAAAAAAGTAAACGTCTATGATGCCTTCATTGAAGGAGCAAAGGATGGATTTAATATCGCAATAAAGATCATTCCTTTCCTGGTTGCGATACTTGTTGCAATAGGCATCTTCAGGGCATCAGGCGCCATGGATTTCATCATCTCCGGAATCACCGCATTCTTCAGCTGGCTTGGATTCGATACGAGATTCACAGGAGCCCTGCCCGTGGCATTCATGAAACCTCTCAGCGGCAGCGGCGCCAGGGGACTTATGGTTGATGCAATGACGACATACGGTCCCGACTCATTTGTCGGAAGACTAGCCTGTACAATGCAGGGAACGACTGATACTACATTTTATATCATTGCTGTT
>JAZDMU010000015.1:0-21684 GCA_043800695.1 Bacteroidota bacterium | reverse complement strand
TGGTAGTCCCGAGTACTCGGGATTCGGGACGTTTAAGTCGGAAGTTTTTTAAAATATCGGGGTGTAGTCCCGCGTGCGCGGGGTTGGTAGTCCCGAGTACTCGGGATTCGGGACGTTTAAGTCGGAAGTTTTTTAAAATATCGGGGTGTAGCGCAGTTGGTAGCGTACTACGTTCGGGACGTAGGGGCCGGAAGTTCGAGTCTTCTCACCCCGACATAAAAAAGAGTGAGAGTGTGAGCGGGAGCGAGTGTTCGGCTGCGCTCACACTCTCATTCTGTTTTCTGACACTCCCTCTTTTTTTCACCCTTTTATCAGAATCATATTTAAGTCTTTTTTATATCTTTACTTTATACGCTCGCTGCGTTATTTAAATTGATAATTTTATTCTTATTATGGAAACTGTCCCGAACAAGGATCTTCAGTTAGCTTTTGATTTTGCCCGATTCACAAACCGCAATATCTTTCTTACAGGAAAAGCCGGTACAGGAAAGACCACATTCCTCCATAATCTGAAAAAATCATCGCCGAAAAGGATGATCGTAGTCGCCCCAACAGGAGTAGCTGCAATAAATGCCGGCGGCGTTACTATACATTCCTTCTTTCAATTGCCTTTCCATCCCTGCATTCCGGCATTATACCTGCCGGACAACAATCAACGGAGCCAGCCAGGGCAGAACGATCCGGCAGGCTATAAAATGAGCCGCGAAAAGACCAACATAATAAAGAGCCTCGACCTTCTCGTTATCGATGAAATAAGTATGGTGAGGGCAGATATTCTCGATGCCATTGATTCCGTGCTGAGGAAATATAAAAGCCGCCACCTTCCGTTTGGTGGTGTACAGTTACTGATGATCGGCGACCTTCAGCAGCTTGCTCCGGTTGTAAAAGAAGAGGACAGGGAAATACTGAAGAACTATTATGATTCTTATTTTTTCTTCGGAAGCAGGGCGCTCGGAAACACTGACTATGTTACAATAGAGCTGAATCATATCTACAGGCAAAATGACCAGGTTTTTATCGGACTGCTGAACAAGATCCGCGACAATATTGTTGATAATGAGGTTCTTGGTGAGCTGAATAAAAGATATATTCCCGTTTTTGACCCTGATTCAGGTGGGGGATATATAACCCTGACAACCCATAACTCTCAGGCTCGTGCTTTAAACGAATCGAAGCTTCAGAAGCTTCCCGGCCCGGCTCATTCTTTCAAAGCGATCGTAAAAGATGAATTTCCGGAACTGTCATATCCTAACGACAGTGAACTGATACTGAAGCAAAGCGCCCAGGTTATGTTTGTAAAGAATGACCCATCAGGAGAGAAGCTATTTTTTAACGGTAAAATAGGAAAGATAGAATCCTTTGAGGACGATGCAGTTATTGTCAGGTGTCCCGGAGACAATCTTCCCATTAGTGTGGAGAAGGTTGAATGGCAGAATGTGAAATATACTCTTGATGATGATACAAAGGAGATTAAAGAAACAGTAATCGGGACCTTTACGCAGTATCCGCTCAGATTAGCCTGGGCAATTACAATCCATAAGAGCCAGGGACTTACTTTCGACCGGGCAGTGATTGATGCAGGCGCTGCCTTTGCGCACGGACAGGTGTATGTGGCTCTCAGCCGGTGCCGGAACCTTAACGGACTGGTACTGAGCAGCAGGATCAGTCACCGGAGCATCATTGATAATCCTGTAATTTCCGGTTTTATTAAAGATTCAATGCAGCACCAGCCCGGTCCCGGTCAGCTTTCAGAATCAAAAAAAGCTTACCAGCAGCAGCTGCTTTCAGAGCTTTTCGATTTTACTGACCTCATTCACCGGCTCAGTTACTGCCTTAAAGTTGTGAATGAACACTCCGGCAGCATAGTGGGAAATCCGCAGAAAATGCTTGAAAATGCCATTGCGGGCTTAAAGGCAGATATTGTTGAGGTGTCAGGAAAATTTCAGCTTCAGATGAAGGAGCTATTGAGTGGCGAAGCCGACCCTGAATTAAATGATCCGCTGCAGGAACGGGTAAAGAAAGCAGCTGTTTTCTTTTCGGAAAAGCTTGAAAGTCTCCTCAGGGAGATCCTTGCAGGTTATTCTGTGGAAACAGACAATAAAATAATAAGAAGATCGGTTAATGAGGCTTTTCACCGTGTAAGAAAGGATAGTGTAATGAAGCTGGAATGCCTTAACTCTGTCAGATCTGGTTTTCAGATAAGTAAATATCTCAATGCCAGGGCGAAATCGGTTGTTGATCTACCTGTATCTAAATCTAAATCCACAAAGCTTACCGAAGATTCAACTGTTTCAATTCTTCATCCTCATTTATTTCAGGCGATGAAGGATTGGCGGTACAATAAGGCACAGGAGCTGGAAGTTGCTCATTTCCAGATCTTACATCAGAAAACACTTCTTGATCTGTCAAATTTCCTGCCTCAGTCTATAGCAGATTTGAAGCGTGTTAAAGGTATGGGTAAAAGGAAAATTCAGGATTTCGGTGATGAGCTTTTGGAAATCATCACTTCATACTGCGAAATGGAAAATATTGCCCTGCCAGCAAAACAACCTGAGCGGAGCTTAAAGAAATACTAATAATCTATCAATTATCGTCTGTTAAAATCTGGAAAAATGAATCAGGAAGAAGAAGATGATATCAGAAATCCGGAAAGCCTTCCAATTTTCCGTAAAGGGAAAGAGATATTTGATCTCGTAAATAGAATTACTTCTCTTATCCCGGAAGACAATGAATACTTTATGCATGTAAAAGGATTCATGTTAAATGATGCCGCCCTGTTGACTGTAAAAGTAGCCGGTGCTGAGGCAGCCGGATTGTATGACCTCAAAATGGAAAACGCTGCAATCATCCGTAAAGCGGCACGGGACCTGGTGGTATCGCAGCATTCACTCGAATCATTTGGTTTCGAATACGTTGAGTATTATCAGATGGTAAGAGAACTTATTGAAGAATACAGGCTCCTGTTCATCGATTGGGTAGCAGGATTTGATAAATGGGATTACATAATTGACCGCTGGGGACTTTTCAATCCTCCTGGTGTCGGTCCGTTTGACAAGGACCCCGACGATGACATACCTTTTCTCGGTTTTGAAGAAGATAATGATTGACCTTCTTTAACAGGAGAAGCATACTTCTCACTTATAAATTATCTCAATCTTATTCCCAATTGACTGCTTCAGTGTCAGCACACCTCCGGAAGGAAGAGGTCTCCATCCCCAGCCTTCGGCAGTATCATCTTTTACCTGTTTAAGCTGAATGCCGTTTACAATAACTTCTTTTGGTTTTGATACAAGCCTGAACAGATCATCAGAGTTGTTATCATAGACCTCATAAGTGATATAAAAAGGTTGATAGCTGATGTCCCTGACAATTGAGGAAGTTCTGAGCATATGGTCACTGTTATCGGGTGCAAGCTCCGGAGCTGATGCCATGGCCCGTATATAATGACGGACATAATCGCCATATCCGTCTGTGAGCCAGACATCGATGTTTTTTACAGTTATCATCCAGTCAGGATCAAGTTCCTGGTAATCCATCAGGTACATTGCATAGGTAACGGCATTGATCTGGGTATCTGACCACCGCGGAACGTCTTCAAAGAACGGACCCCATTTGTTTGTTTTTGCCGGATAGGTTTTTATCCACTTCAGAGTGATATCGAAGGCTTTTTCGTAATCAATAACATTGCCTGTCTGCATTCTTTTCAGCAAAAGCCGCAAGCAAAAGGATAATGATTAAAACCTTTCTCATGCTGTTTTCACCCGAGCAGTTGTTTCACCTTTGCAGCGATCTCTTTCCCGTCAGCTTTCCCGGCAAGCTCTTTTGTGGCAGCACCCATGACCCTGCCCATGTCGGCAGGAGATTTAGCTCCGGTTTTTTCAATAATGGCCTTAAGAGCTGTTTCGAGCTCGGCTTCACTTATCTTCGCAGGAAGGTATTTCTCAAGTACGGTTGCTTCAGCGACTTCTTTATCACACAGATCCATCCGGTCGTTAGCCTTATAGATATCTGCACTTTCCCTTCGCTGCTTCACCAGCTTCTGGATTATCCTAAGTTCTTCGTCATAAGTCAGAACTGTGTCGGTACCTTTTTCGGATTTTGCCATAAGGAATGCCGTTTTTGCAGCCCTGATTGCTTCAAGAGCAATCTTATCCTTTCCTTTCATGGCGTTTATTAGATCGCCCGCAATTTTCCCGGTAAGTGACATAATTGAAGTTTTAAATTGTTCTGGGTTAATTTGAATAACAGCATAAAGATAGAGGATTAAGTTTAAAATTTAACACAGAATAGAAGCACTTTCCGTTAAGACGTAATATTTTAATATCAGAGTAAAAGGTCGATTCGTGTAAGCCTGAACGGATATTGGAGTCATTGTCCAATAAAAAGAATATCATATATTTGTATTGGTCACAATGATCAAACCTTTAAATATTCGTATGAAAATTTACATCCAGAATATGGTTTGCATCAGGTGCAAAATGGTTGTGAAATCAGAGCTTGAAAAGCTTGGTTTGCATTATACTACTGTTGATCTGGGTGAAGTTGAAATCGCAGAAAAAATCTCAGAAAAACAGCGGTCTGATCTGGGCATAGCACTTAGAAAATACGGGCTTGAACTGATGGATGATAATAGGAGCATCCTGATTGAGAAAATTAAGACGATTATAATTGAACTTGTCCATTATAATGATGAACAGATTAAGATTAACCTTTCAGATTATTTAAGTGAGAAACTAGACTACAATTACACCTACCTGGCAAATTTTTTCTCTGAAGTAAAAGGCACTACCATTGAGCAGTTTTACCTGGCTCATAAAATAGAAAAGGTAAAAGAACTGCTGGTCTATGATGAGCTTAATCTTACTGAGATAGCCTGGAAGCTGCATTACAGCAGCGTGGCACATCTGTCAAATCAGTTTAAGAAAATGACCGGACTTACACCTACCCACTTTAAAGCACTTAAGAACAAAAGGCGAAGCGCCCTGGGTGATGTGTGAATAATGTAACATATTCAAAGAAATATGTAACAGTTCTTACAATAAAGGGTTGCACCTTTGTTGCATATTTTGATATTCCCATGGAGAAAATTCATTTTAATCCGGTCATAAAATCAGTCTTTAGTATTCATTTCAGACGTTAAAACAGGAAAAATGCCAGGGCAGAGGGATATTAACGAGTTTGAAAAGGCAAAAGCGCATATTATTGTGGAAATAATCGAGTATGTTTCTAATTCAGTTGTGATTAAATCAATTATAAAAAAGACAACCGGTAACATAACCGCAGTTTCATTTGATGCAGGTGAAGTCATGGTCGAAAAATTAATCTTGTTCGACACTTTTGTTCAGATTATTGAAGGCAATGCTGAGATCATAATTGATGGAATCTCAAATTTACTTGCGACAGGACAATCAATAATTATACCGGCTCATTCGATGAGTATTGTCAGGGCAAACGAACGATTCAAGATGATTTCGACAATCATCAAAAGCGGATATGAATAAAGTTTTGTTTAATATCCTTGCATCTCTTCTTTTTAACAGCTGTGCCATTTTCAATAATCAGTATTTCGGGATCACTCCCCGAAATCCCGGCAGTTACCCGCATTTTACTTCAATGGATTATATGAACGGACAGCTTGATGAGTATCGCGCCGGATATGATGTCACTTTTTATAATTTGAACCTTCACCTAGATCCGGACAAACATTTTCTGAGAGGTGAAGTGGCTATCCATTTCAGAGCAGTTGAGAAGCTTAAAAATATCCGGATAGACCTTTACAGGAATTTTGCAATAAGCAGTTTAAAAATTTCAGGCAAGGATGCCTCTTTTGTGAGGAATGAGAGATCGGTGACAGTATCTCTTCCTGATTCACTGTTAATTGGCAGGAATTATACAATTGAAATCGCTTATGAAGGGGAACCTGTTACAGCAAAAAACCCTCCATGGTCAGGAGGTATAGTATGGGGTAAAGACAGGAACGGAAACACATGGATTGGCATATCATGTGAGACAGAAGGAGGAAGCATCTGGTTCCCTTGCAAGGATCATCTCTCCGATGAACCTGACAGCGTAAGACTCAGTATAACGGTTCCCTCAGGTATAGAGGTTGTATCAAACGGGATTCTGGAGAATCATACTTCGAAACCGGGCACCGGGACTTATACCTGGAGCACTCATTATCCTATTAATATCTACAATATTACATTTTATGCCGGCAAATTCGAACATTTTAAAGATACTTTAGCAACAGACCAGGGAATCGTTGACCTTGATTATTATGTTATGCCGGAAAACCTTAAAAAGGCAAAAGAACATTTCAGCCAGGTAAAAGACATTATAAGATTTTTTTCCGCTTCATTCGGACCATATCCATGGATAAAAGAGGGATTTAAGCTTGTCGAAGGACCATTCGGAGGAATGGAGCACCAGACAGCCATAGCATATGGAAGCGGGTATGCCAACCTTCGCAAACTGGGTGCCGACTATCTAATTGTACACGAGACTTCACACGAGTGGTGGGGGAATGCGGTATCTGTCAGTGATTTTTGCGATATCTGGTTACAGGAAGGTTTTGCCACATATTCCGAAATGATATTTACAGAATACAAGAAGGGATACGATAATTCCCTTTTGTATGCCAGTAACAGGATAGCCTGTATGATAAATAATAAACTGCCGGTTGCAGGCCCGCCGGATGTAAGCTATTGGAATAATAAAGACAACGATGTTTACAATAAAGGGGCTATGATACTTCATACCATACGTAATATCGTAAATGACAGCACCCTCTTTTTCGATATCCTTCAAACTTTCTACCATGAACATGCAATATCATCACATGTTACTTCTTCCGATTTCATCGAATTAGTGGAGCGGAAAACAGGAAATGACTGGGATAAGTTCTTTGATGTATATCTCTATAGCAGGCAAGTCCCGGTTCTTTACTGGTACTTTGTCCCTTATGATAATTATCGGAAACCTGGCAGTCCTCTCGTGAATAATGTGCCATTTGTTGCAGCAAAGTGGATGAATGTTCCCGAAGGCTTCACAATGCCTGTCAGCATGTATTGCAAAGAGGGTGAAATTTCAGCAACGATAGATGTATCAACAAAACCAACACTATTTTACCTTAATAATATGACATCATGCAGACATTTGACTTGCAATAAAAATCTTTCATACTTTAATGCCCGTAAGGATATTAGTGTTTTAAAAGAAGCTGATTCAGGAATGTGTGAATGATGTAACATATTCCTGAAATTATGTAATGGTTGGAAGAGGAGGGAGACATACCTTTATAATTAAAATCAAAAACATGAAAAAGACCATTCTTTGCCTAATGGCAACATTTTTGTCATTAACATTCATCCCTCTTCAATCAAATGCTGCAACTATTAGTGATCCCGCTGTTTTGGTTGAACCAAAACCGGCAGAAACTGCAGAAGCTAAAACCTTGCTTCTCAGGTTAGACGAAATTAAAGCGACGGATATGTCAGAAATGAAGTCGTCAGAAAAGAAAAATCTGCGAAAAGAAGTGCGTTCAATAAATCACAGGCTTAAAGCAATAGGTGGTGGCATCTATATTTCAGCAGGCGCCGCAATAATCATTTTAATATTGCTGATCATTTTACTATAAACAATTAAAACAGAAATCATGAGTAATCTACTTTATGTAATTGCAGTCATTTTTATCATCCTTTGGGCAGTCGGATTCTTAGGATTCCATGCCGGAGGCATCATACATATCCTGTTAATTATTGCACTTATTGCAGTAATACTAAGGGTAATCCGAGGGAAGAAAGTTTTCTGAAAATGGATCTACATGACAGGAATTCTGGATAATACTAAATTTAAAACTAATATCATGAAATACACAATAATTAAGAAACTAACATTTTTACTTATCCTGGGGGCTTTCGGCTTTGTGACTCTGGCAAATCCTCCCCTGGCTTCAAAACAGCAAATAGGAATGTATATAAATTCGAAAACCTGTGTTGTTTATGAAAATGGTAATATTTCCTACAACATATTAATAAAAGATGCTGTTGAAAAATACTGGAAATCAACAGAGTATGAGTTTATCGACCAGCTGGAGTTCGAAAAACGAAGGTTTGATTCGCATTACTCTTTTTTAGTGCTCCTTACCGGAGTTTTTGATAACGATCCGGGTGGAGTAAGTTATAATTATATAAGCCTGGTTCTGGGAGGTCCGGAAAGTGACATGACCAAAATGCCCGAATTATGCAGTATACCGCTGTCATATTCCGATGACAATAATATTAATGATTATGATTATGTCCTGCCTGCAATAATTAACTTTATGCAGAAACATGCAAAAAACCTGGAAAAGAACCGGTTAGTCATTTCACTTAAAGGATTAAAATATTATAATGGTTCAGCAGATTTTAAAGATAAGGTATTGCTATTAAACAAAGAGAAGCTGGCACCGGATGCTAATACTACTGAAAAAATTAATACAGTGTACCCTTACTATGTTAAACTGATTACATATCCTGAGATTGAGAATGAACTTTCCGCAAACCCTGCAAATACTGTTTTTCATTTTCATGTTGGTCCGATCCAGAATAAAGCTGCAGGAAAATGTTTTGAAATGATTTTTGATAATGCAGGAAATCTTTGGTATTATAATTCCCGCAAGATTACAAATAAAAACGAAGATGGCCTGGAACTAAAAGATTTTTCACAGATCAGGTAAGGAAGTTCTTCTATGCCGGTGTTTGGTAACTAACACTACTTATATTGCAACAGTAACAATCCGGGAAATCAGTTTTTCAATTCATTCACTTTATTAAATTAACTAAAAAAAATTATTATGAAAAAAATTGGAATAGGCATCACAATACTTGGTTTAATACTGACCATTTTTACAGCTGTCACTTTCTTCACAAGAGAGAGAGTAGCAAAAATTGGTGATATTAACATTATGGCAAACAAACGACACCACCTAAACTGGTCACCATTGATTGGTATTGCAGTAATGGCAACCGGAGGGATTCTCTTTTTGGCATCTCAAAAAAAATAAATAGCAATTTGAAGCATTACATGGTACTGGGATATTAATAATACTAAATAATTATACGATGAAAAAACTTTTAATGACATGTTTAATTCTTTTTTGCCTGGCTTCGATCATTAATGCACAGGATTACAATACAGGGATCGGACTTCGGGCTGGATTTAACCAGGGACTTACAGTAAAACAGTTTATCAGCCAGAAGTCGGCACTTGAGTTCTTGCTTGCAACCAGGTGGAGAGGTTTTGAGATCACCGGGCTCTATGAAATCCATAACCAGGCTTTCAATGCAGAAAGATTAAAATGGTATTTTGGCTTCGGTGGTCATGTCGGTTTCTGGAACGGGGATTATGCACCATGGGGCGATCCAACGGTAAGCTACACTGTTATCGGAATAGATGGGATACTGGGTCTGGAGTACAGCTTCTCGGAGATCCCGATAAACCTGGGAATCGATTGGAAACCATCCTACAACCTGTCAGGATATACGGGATTCTGGGCCGATGGTGGCGCCATTTCAATCAGGTATATATTTTAGTTTAATACAGCCAGACCAGGAATTCATTTAACCCTGGCTCCTCCCGCTGAAGTCCCGGTAGTTTCGGGACGGCAGCGGGTTTTTTATTTCTCGCCACCTTTCATTGCTGTAATGATGCCAGCGGATGTACTGGAAAATGAATATCTTTAAATCTTCTCTGGTTGCTAGACCTGATTTAAATCTTATGATGACAAAAACATCCCACGCAATCTTCATCATTCTCATGACAGCGATAGTCGTAACAGCTTTCACTGTTTTGTTAATCAGAGGTATTTCTTATTATCAGACTAATAAAGAGGAGCGGGCTTTCCATAATGATCATGAATTACTTAAACCAAGCGGAACGTTAGCTCATGGTGCAGGAATATTTGGTACATTCTTTATGATAACCGGAATAGCATCTTATATGGCAAGAAAGAGATTCCGGTTCATGTCAAGGATGGGTTTGCTGAAGCATTGGCTCGAGTTTCATATCTTCCTCTGTACCCTTGGACCGGTTTTAATACTCTTTCATACGGCATTCAAATTCGGCGGAATTGTAGCTGTGAGCTTCTGGTGTATGGTCGCTGTGTTCCTGAGCGGGATAATCGGGAGATTCATATATCTGCAGATCCCACGTTCGATTGAAGGCAGAGAGCTGAGTCTTAATGAGATACGAAACACACGGAAAGATATTGCAGGAATTATCCGGAGCGCTTACAATATCGATGATGAGAGCTATAATGTAATTATCAGTTCGGTAAGCCACAAATCGGGTACATACAGTAATAATCCATTTTTACGTTATCTGAACAGGAGAAAGAAGTACAGGGTTGCTCTAGGATCAGTAAAAAATGTACTGAAGAATAGCAAGCTGCCTTCGAAGGAATGCTCTAAGATAATGAGCCTGGTAAGAAATGATATTAAACATAACCGGAGAATAGAAGAACTTGATACCATGCAGAATCTTTTCAGGTACTGGCATGTTATTCATCTTCCTTTCGCCATGGTAATGCTGATAATTATGGCGATACATGTGGGTGTTGCCATACTTTTTGGCTATCACTGGATTTTCTGACTATGGAATCTGTCCTTGAGAAACTTGTCATTTACGGGATCACGGCATTGCTCTGTGCAGGAGTTGTCTGGCTTTACCTTCATAAAAAGAGCAGGGAATCAAAAACTGTTGAGAAGAAACTCAGAATGGCTCACGAAGAAGGCCTTCACGAACCTGTTTCCCTCCACCCGTATGTCGATCCCAATAAATGTATTCAGACAGGAGCCTGTATAAAGGCCTGTCCTGAAAAGGATATACTTGGGATCATAAACGGGAAAGCTACGGTCATCAACGCTTCACAATGCATAGGGCACGGTGCCTGTTTCCATGCATGTCCGACTGAAGCTATAACTCTTCGTATCGGGACAGAACAGAGAGGTGTCGAACTACCTCATGTAAACCAGGATTTCCAGACCAACGTTCCCGGAATTTATATTGCAGGTGAACTGGGCGGTATGGGACTTATCAGGAATGCGGTTGAACAAGGAAGACAGGCAGTTGACAATATAGTAAGATCGTTGAGGCAAAACCACGGAGCACCTTATGACCTTATAATCATCGGAGCCGGTCCTGCAGGTATATCCGGAAGCCTTAATGCAAAAAAACACGGACTGAAATTCCTCCTCCTTGAACAGGATACTCTTGGAGGAACTGTCTATACTTTCCCCAGAAAGAAAATTGTTATGACTTCACCCATGCAGCTTCCTTTGTTTGGCAAGGTGAAGCTATTTGAGACAACAAAAGCTCAGCTCCTTGACCTGTGGCAAACCGTGCTTGTGAAGAACAATATTGCAGTTACTGAGAATTGCAAAGTAGAAACTATTATCCGGGAGAACGGGCAACTAAAGGTTACCACAGACAAGGGCAATCAATTTACCTCTGCCAATGTCCTTCTTGCCATCGGACGGAGAGGAACTCCCCGCAAACTAAATATTCCCGGCGAAATGAAAGAAAAAGTTGCATACAGGCTACTTGAACCTGAGGGAGTATCCGGAAGAGAGATTCTGGTTGTTGGAGGAGGCGATTCTGCTGTGGAATCTGCACTGTTGCTTGCTGATAAAAATCAGGTGATCCTTTCTTACAGAGGTGAAACTTTCAGCCGTATCAAGCCCCGGAACAGTGATGCCCTGAAGCAGGCGATAGCTGACAATAAAATTACTCTGCAACTTAAAACGAATCTCCTGTCTATTGAGGATGAATACATTATGTTGTCAGGAGAAAACAATGATGAAGTTCAGAAATTGAAGAATGACCTGGTTTTTATTTTTGCCGGAGGGGAGCTGCCTACCCGGTTTCTTGAGAAGGCCGGGATAAAAATCACAAAAAAATTTGGTGAGACGCTGATGAAGCATTAATTTTAATATTTGTGAAGCAAGTGTCAGAGAGAGAAATTATTGCAGTTATGATGGGCATTTATAGAAGGACTATAGGTTTAATATTCCTGGCTGTTTCAGCGGTTTGCCCTCTGTTGTCACAGATCTCCCCGGGGGAGCTCTCAAAAGCCCATTCAGCTTATGAGGGAATCTCAAACTGTACACAATGCCACGTACTTGGCAATAAAGTATCTGTCGATAAATGCCTGGCATGTCATTCCGAAATCGGGGACAGGATAAAAAGTCAAAAAGGATATCATTCTTCATCGGAGGTAAAAGGGAAACTCTGCTTTTCCTGCCATAGCGAACACAATGGAATAAATTTCCGGCTTATCCGTCTTGATGTGACCAGATTTGATCATAATCTCACGGAATACCCGTTAAGTCTTCCTCATTCCATGAGAGAATGCAGGGATTGTCATAAACCTTCAAATATAAGTGATCCCAAACTTAAAGTAAAGACAAATACTTACCTGGGGGCTGGTACGTCATGCCTGACATGTCATGAGGATTACCACAGGCAGACACTTTCATCTCAATGTCTTACATGCCACAATCCTGATGCATTTAAACCTGCAACAAAATTCAATCATACAAGCGCGAAGTTCCAGCTTAACGGGAAACATAAAACAGTGGATTGCATCAAATGCCATAAGATTGTAACGGTTAACGGTATGAAGTTTCAGGAATTCAGAGGATTGCAGTTTGGAAACTGTACCGGTTGCCATAATGATCCGCACAAAAACAAATTCGGTCAGAATTGTCGGCAATGTCATACAGAGCAATCATTTACTGTAGTAAAAAACACCCCGGGATTTGATCACAGCAAGACCAGCTTCCCCCTTGTTGAAAAACACCTTCTTGTTGATTGCAAAGCATGTCATAAGGGAAAACTGACTGATCCTGTAAGACACTTTCGATGTGATGATTGTCACTCCGATTATCATGATGGTCAGTTTCTGAAAAACGGATTAACCCCTGATTGTTCACAGTGTCATTCAGTTGCTGGTTTTACCAGGTTTTCGTTTTCTGTTGAACAGCATAATGCAGGGCCGTTTCCTTTGCGTTATTCACACCAGGCTGTCCCGTGCACTGATTGCCATAAAAAGCTGGACCGATGGAGTTTCAGGAATATAGGGCTCAGCTGCAAAGAGTGTCACAATGATATTCACCAGGGGAGAATAGAACCCAGGTATTATCCTGACGGAAAGTGCAATGTCTGCCATAATGAAAACCGCTGGGCTGATATTAATTTTAATCATTCAGCGACAAAGTTTCCCCTGACCGGGCAGCACATGAAACAAAGCTGCAGAGCCTGCCATTTCAGACCTGACAAGAGCGGTATAATCCAACAAAAATTTTATGAGCTGACAACGACCTGTACAACTTGTCATAATGATAACCATAATCGCCAGTTTGAAAAGAACGGGCTAACAGATTGTCTGGAGTGTCATGATACGGAAAATTGGAGTGCATCAAAATTTAATCATGATAACACTGCGTTCAAACTTGATGGGAAGCATATAAATGTGCCGTGTGCAAAATGTCACAAGCCGCAACAGGAGGGGAACCTGGTCTATGTAAAGTATAAACTAAAAGAATTCAAATGCGAATCCTGCCATTACTGATAATTGCCGGACTATCATACTTCCTGAATCTTAACCAGAACCATCCCCATGGATCCGGCTTCAAGATTAGCTGCAGCCTTTGTCACAGTACAAAAGGATGGTATCTTGACAGGGAGATATACGCGTATGATCACAACACTTCCAGTTTTTCCCTTTCCGGACAGCATTCTTTAACTGAATGCAGGGAGTGTCATAAATCCCTTGTGTTTTCTGAAGCCCCATCTCAGTGTATTGATTGTCATACAGACATACATCAGAACTCCGTTGGTAGTGACTGCTCAAGGTGTCATTCACCTGAATCATGGCTGGTGAAGAATATAACCGAGATTCACAATCTCAGCCGTTTCCCTCTTCTGGGTGCTCATCGTACAGCAGACTGCTACCTTTGCCATAAATCAGAAAGTCTGGCTCGTTTTGACGTACCGGGTATAGAGTGTATCGACTGTCACCGTCAGGATTATCTTTCAACCACAATCCCGAATCACGCGGAGGCAGGATTCTCAGAGGATTGCACAAAATGTCATCCCGTTAATGCGCTGCAATGGCAGGGAGCCGGTTTCAATCACAATTTCTTTCCTCTTGTGCAGGGGCACTTGTCGGTTCAATGCAAAGAATGCCATACAACAGAACGCTATTCAGATGCAAATCCGGAATGTATTTCATGTCATTATCCGGATTATCAGGCAACTGTCAATCCTAATCATCTTGAATCCAAATTCCCCCTGACATGTACTGATTGTCACGATCTTAAACCCGGATGGAAACCAGCATCTTTTGACCATTCATTATTTCCCCTTACTCTCGGCCATTCATTGTTGCAGTGTACAGATTGCCATATAGACGGGGACTACATATCCACGCCAAACGATTGTTACTCATGTCATAATACAGATTACAGCAATACCTCGAACCCTGTCCATTCCACTTTAGACTTTTCAACAGTCTGTACATCATGCCATACAACAAATCCCGGTTGGAAACCGGCTTCATATAAGGAACACGACTCAAAGTCTTTTCCGATATATTCAGGCAGGCATAAGGGAACATGGACAAACTGTTCTGAATGTCATGAAAATACGTCAAATTACTCTCAGTTCACCTGTCTCTCATGTCATGCTCATAACAAAACCGATATGGACAATGAACATAGGGAAGAGAACGGTTATTCGTATACAAGTTCAGCATGCTTACATTGTCATCCGACCGGGAATGCAGAATAAAAGATATGAGAAAAACATACCTTATACTTTACCTGATTGCCGCAAATCTGCAGGGTATAGCTCAGAAAGAACCTGAGAATATAACAGGGAGGATATCTTTCATAAGCTCTCAGAATGTTTATGTAAAATTCTCTTCCACAGATGGCATCTCAGCAGGTGATACGCTAATGCTGCCAGCAGAAAATAAAATGATCCCGGTACTGATTGTAAGGAATTTATCCTCAACATCCTGTGTTTGTTACAATATTTCTGACATCAGCCTGACGACAGATCATCTTATTGTTGCGAAAAAGAGGAATGGATTAACAGAATCTGAAGAAAATACTGTTGCTGCAGATTCAGCAAAACCCATACCTGTTGTAAGAGATAATTTAACAGGCATTGCTCCTGCAGCTGAAAAGAAAAAGTATAAGATAACCGGTACCATTTCTGCCAACTCTTATTCCGACTTTTCAGGCACTGCTGCTTCAGACCTGCAGAGGTTCAGGTACACATTTTCTTTAAATGCAAGGCATTCAGAAGAATCCGGATTTCAATTTAATTCATATATCTCATTCAAACATGAAACGGGCAATCCGGCAGCTATTAAAGAGAATATTTTTAATGCCCTTAAGATTTATAGTCTTTCAGCAGGCTATGATATAGGCAATTCACTGCATCTTGCACTTGGCAGAAAGATAAATCCGAAGATTTCAAATATCGGTTCTGTTGACGGTTTTCAGGCAGAAAAATCATTTGGGAAATTCACGATGGGTACTGTCGCTGGTTCAAGACCGGATTATTCGGATTACGGATTCAACTTCAGTCTTTTTCAGTTTGGCGGCTATGTTTCCTATGAAACCAGGTCAACCAACTGGTACAGCAGCACCTCAATAGCTTTTATGGAACAAATGAATAAACAGAAAACAGACAGGAGATTCCTCTATTTTCAGCAATCGGGCAGATTCCTTAAATATTTCTATCTCCTTGGGACTTTCGAGATAGATCTTTATAAGCTTGAAAATAATCTTCCCATAAACACATTTGACCTGACAGGAGCATATTTATCCCTGAGATATATGGTAAAGAAGTTCAATGTTTCCGGCTCTTATGATGCCAGAAGAAATGTTATATACTATGAAACCTTTAAAACATATATTGATCGGATCCTTGATACGGGAACCAGACAGGGTTACCGGCTGGATGCCAGTTATCGATTGACAGACAAAATTATACTTGGCATGAGATCAGGGTACCGGTTCATGAAATCCGATCCTCGCCCATCCGGAAATCTTGGAGGATATCTGACAATTTCGCAAATTCCGGTTCTGAATATATCTGCTACTTTAAGGGGGACATATCTCAGGGCAAATTATATGAACGGTTTTACAGCAGGAGTTGAACTTTCAGGAGATTACCTGCAGGGGAAGCTGCAGGCTTTTGCCGGCTATCATTTATCTGATTTTACACTGCCTGAGAATTCTGTGTCAGTTATTCAGAACACAGGAGAAACAGGTCTGTCATTATTGCTATCCAGGAATCTCTTTGCCGGAGTCAATTATGAAGTTACCCTTGAAGAGACTGATCTCTATAACAGGATATATTTACAGATGAGGTACAGATTCTGAAAGATCAGAAGACAGGTGAAAATATGGTTATCATGGTTTTACCGTGGCTCAACGTGAATTGTCACATTCAGGTTCTCAAAGGCAGCAGAAAGCTCATCCTCGATCATGTCGCAGTACTTATGAGCATTCCCGACCGATTCGGTGCCGGGCATCTCAATATGAATGTCAATGAACCTGTAATTTCCTGCCTTCCGCGTGCGTAGTTCGTGATAGTTGACTCCCATCTGTTTTAGCTTTGTCTCCAGCTTAGCGATCTCATCTTCTCCCCATGAGGAGTCGAGAAGAGGCCAGAAGGCTCTTCGCAGAAGCTCAAACGATTCCCTGATAATAAAAAGAGCAACCAGGATAGCAACGGCCGGATCGAGCCATCTTATATCTGTAATAAGTATCAGCAAGAGCCCCAGGGCTACTCCTGCAGAAGTATAAACATCTGTTTTCAGATGCAGCGCGTCGGCTTCAAGGGCTACTGAACCGGTTTCCCGGGCAACTTTATATAATTTTTTGGAAACTATAATATTAACAACTGCTGAAATGCCCATTACAACTGATCCTATCCATAGTTTCTCCAGCACAATTTCTTCACCAAGAAGTTTTTTGATTGCCTCAATTATGATAAGTGCAGCTGCCGCAAGGATCAGGACCGCCTCAATAACTCCGGAGATATTTTCAACCTTTCCGTGGCCATAAGGATGTTTTGAATCAGGAGGATTATCGGATACCCTTACAGAAAAATAGGCAATAACCGCAGCCACAAGGTCCATCGATGAATGGATCGCTTCGGAAATGATACTGACCGAGCCGCTTAATATTCCCACGACCACTTTCATTATTATTAAAAGAGTGTTAGAAATGATTGAAAGCCTGGCAGTTTTGACTTTAGGATTCATACATTAATCAGTTCATAAGAAATATTTCCGAGGCCGATTTTTTCGGCATGTTCAATTCCTGCCTGCCAGAATGTATCAGGATGCGAAAGCTTGAACTTATCCTTGCCCCTGAGGTCCGCATGTTCATGGTCCTTGCGAATCCTGCTTCCGGCAAGGGCAGGGGCTGCTTTGACCAGGTCAGCGCTTGCCTGATCAAGGGCAACAGGGTCGAATGATGCTGCTATGCCTATATCGGGAACTATCGGATAATCATTTACATCCCAGCAATCGCAGTTCGGTGAGACATCTAAAATAAAATTTATGTGGAATGATGGTTTATCCATTATGGCGGCAAACGCGTATTCCGATACCTTTTTGCAGGCAATATCGGAAGCATTCTTCCACACAACCCTTGCGGAATCATACTGGCATACAGCTACACACTGTCCGCATCCGACACATTTTTTGTAATCAATCCGGGCAATTTTATCGGGGCCGACCTTGATTGCATCATGTGCACAATGTTTTTCGCATATCCTGCAGCCTGTGCAGTTTTCCTCGTGGATCTTTGGAGATGAGTCTGAATGAAGGAATAGTTTTCCTCCGACTGAAGCACACCCCATGCCGAGGTTCTTCAGTGCTCCTCCAAATCCCGTGAGCTCATGGCCCTTAAAGTGATTCATGGTTATTATAATATCGGCATCAGCAACTGCTGATCCGATCTTAGCCGTTTTACAATATTCAAGTCCAAGGTCTATTTCCCGGTATTCAGTTCCCTTTATTCCGTCGGCAATAATAACAGGGCAGTCAGTTGCGATGGGATTATAACCATTTTCAAATGCAGCTTCAAGATGTGAGGGTGCATTTGAACGCCTGCCAAAATACAATGTATTGCAGTCAGTCAGAAAAGGAACAGCTTCCCTTTTTTTAAGTATTTTAACAATATGTGCAGCATAGTTTGGCCTCAGGTAGGCGAGGTTACCCGGTTCACCGAAATGTATCTTTATTGCAGTTATCTTCCTCTTGAAATCTATCTTTTCAAAACCTGCTCTTATAATAAGATTTTCAAGTTTTTTCAGAAGATTCTGCGAAGGCTTTGTCCTGAGATTTGTAAACCAGACTTTTGATGAGCTCATATTTTCAGGATTATATCATAAATCTCTTCAATAAGCCATTTTGGAGTAGATGTTGCTCCGCATACACCGGCAGATCTTTTTCCAATGAACCAGGATATGTCAATATCTCCGGGTGTAGATACAAAGTAAGTATCCGGATTAATGTTTTTACAGACAGAGTAGAGCATCTTACCGTTTGAACTCTCCCTGCCGCTCACAAAAATCAGGATATCATGCTTCCGGGCAAACGACATCAGGTGGGGTTCTCTGTTTGCAACCTGTCCGCAAATAGTATTATGCACACTTAGATGCTTCTCAGGGTCAAGAGCGCCTGCTTTTTTCATTTCTGACTGTAACAGCCCGGCGAAATTGAGATAATCATCTGTATACATTGTAGTTTGTGCATAAAGACTTACAGGTCTTGTAACATCTATTTTAAAAATGTCGTCCGGCCCGGAGACCAGTATACCTTCATTTTCTGTCTGACCTAGCAGACCGACTACCTCTGCATGACCCTGTTTGCCAAAAATCACTACCTGTCCGTTGTTTTCTTTTGATTTCAGCCAGTTCTCTTTTATCCTTAACTGCAGTTTTTTTACTATGGGGCAAGTTGCTTCAATGATAATGATGTTGTTTTTCCCGGCTGTAAAGTAAGTTTCGGGAGGCTCTCCGTGAGCTCTTATAAGGACTTTACAGTTTTTAAGTTTTATAAATTGCTCATGGTCAATTGAGGTCAGCCCCAGATTTGTTAGCCTCTCAACCTCTTTATCATTATGGACTATAGGACCCAGTGAAAAAATCTTTTCGCCATTCAGGAGGGCTTTTTCTGCCACCTCAACAGCATTCTGCACGCCGAAACAGAATCCGGATCGTTTATCAATCTCTGCTTCCATTTATTTTATCCTCAATGATCCGCATGACCCAGTCCATCTGCTCGCCGACACTCATCCTGCTGTTGTCCAGGATAGCGGCGTTATCAGCTCTCCTGAGGGGGCTGATATCCCTGTTTTCATCAGTTATGTCCCTGGCTATTATGTTCTTGCGGATCTCCTCAAAATCTATGTTAAGCCCTTTGGTTTTAAGTTCATCATATCTTCTCTGTGCTCTGATATCAACAGATGCTGTCATGAATATTTTCAGATCGGCATCGGGAAATACCACGGTTCCGATATCCCTTCCATCCATCACAATTCCCTTAAAGACCCCTATCTGCCTCTGCATCTCCACCATCCGGGAACGAACCTCCGGGATCTGACTTACCCTGCTGACATGAGCTGATACTTCAATACCCCGGATTTCCCGCTCAACATTCTCAGAGTTCAGAAACGTCTCATATTCAGATATATCAGGGTTATATACAAATTCAATATGAATATCCTTCAGTTCTCCTGTTATGGATTGTTCGTCAATAATACCGGCTGCAACAAGTTTTCTCCTCAGGCAGTAAAGCGTCACGGCCCTGTACATTGCACCGCTGTCGATGTAAATGTAATTAAGCTCCTTTGCTATTGCCTTGGCAAAGGTGCTTTTCCCGCATGAAGAATAGCCGTCGATTGCTATAATGAGTTTCTTTTTCATCTTCATTCCAGCCCCCCATCCCACCTGCTTCCGGCAACCACCCCCCAACCCCCCTAAAGGGTGGCTATAAACCCAGATAAATAACTGATAAGCAGTTAGTTGGGTTTTAACCCCCCTTCAGGGGGGCAGGGGGGTTTTAATCCCTTAGGGGGTGGGGGGTAAACTATAAAGTTACTGACTTTTGGTGTAAAAACCAAACCATCAGTTCCGGAACCGGTTATAAATACTGCTGGTTTTGAGGATCAGGGAGAGATGGGTGGATGATCCTGCCAGGTGATATGTTGCCCTCCCCATCTCTATGTTCAGCATTGAAGTGTTGATTCCAAATCCCCATGAGAAACCGACTGTTGAAATCCTTGATTCAACCTGCAGCTCCCTGCGTCTCTGATAATTGAATCCTGTGCTGAAATAGAAGTTTTTATGCGGAATGATTTCAATTCCGACAACTACATGCCTCATCATGTTTTCAAGGAATTCAGAGGACTGAAAGAAGTTGGTTTTCACCTCGATTGTATCGTTCTGATTATAATCATAGGTGAGGTCGAACTTTTCGAGATGCCTCAGGGTAAATGAAAAACGGAATGGTGCATGTGCAAGCTTTTGCGTCACTCCTGCCTGTATCTCGAACGGCAGCTTCTGACGATCTTCCCCTGCATATCTAGTAATCTGCAGGCCTATGTTCCTGATCACAAGTCCGGCCGAAAAGAGCCCGGACCGATTATGATAAGATGCACCCAGATCAAAGGCAAATCCGAATGAAGTGTATCTCTCAAGGTGTGACAGTATTGGTTTGAAACTAATCCCCACTCTGAAAAGAGTATCCAGCTCCCTTGAGTATATTATCGGCAGGGCATATTCTGAAGCAGAGAAAGTGCCTGTGATCACTCCTGAAGGATCTGCTTCGGTAAAAGATCCGTAATTCAGGTAGGTCAGGCCGGCTCCGAAACTGCCGATACCTTGGAAGGATTGTGAATACATTGCAAGACCATAATTCACACCGGCAAAATAATTGACATAGTTGAGGGCGATATTCCTGTCCATAACTGAATTCAGAAGGGCGGGATTATGGTATGAAAGGTTGAGGTTATCAGCGTTCAGCGATACATTTGAGCCTCCTGTTGATGCTACCAGTCCCGAATGGGTCAGATTAAGGAATTCATAGACATTGTCGCCTCCTGTCTGTGCATTCAGTTCAGCAGCAAGCAAAACTACCAGTACAACATTTATGATCCTTTTTACCATTTCTGCGATCGCACTCAAATATAACGGGATTTTAATTAAACGGCCAGTCTTCTGAATTAGTATTGATCAAGAAGATATATGGAGGATTCTGCTCAGGCTGTTTTTCCGGTGAGAATAAGCCCTTCATTGGTCTTTTTCGGCCCGCCGTTAATCTGTGACATGAAAATTCCGGTAATTACAACGAGCATCCCTGCAATATTCTGGACCGACAGCTTGTCTCCCAGCAGGATAAATGCAAAAACTGCAGTGAAAACAGGGATGAAATTGGTGAAAACATTTGCCCTGGTGATCCCCATATTCTTGACAGAATAAGCGAAAAGGATAAACGCTCCGCATGATGCAAAAACCGACAGCTCAAGAATGGGCAGAAAGCTTTTAAAAATAAAAGGCGTATTCAGGAAATTGCCGGGACCGGTGATCAGAAACACCGGGAGAAATAGAACGGCC
>JAZDMU010000025.1:0-30784 GCA_043800695.1 Bacteroidota bacterium | reverse complement strand
TTAAAAATCCTCCGACTTAAACGTCCCGAATCCCGAGTTCTCGCGACTACCAACTGCGCTACACCCCGATAAAATACTGGCTGGCAAAAATAACAAAATAATTTGAAGGTATCAATAAAAAAGAGTTACTGGTTCCTGGTTGCTTGTTCCTGGTTTTTATAACCAGCAACAAGTAACTAGAAACTAGCAACCGAATCAATAAATTTTTACAATCTTTACATGTCAATCTTTAGACATGTCCAACTACAACCGGGTTTACTCAATAGACATAATGCGCGGGCTTACCCTCCTGCTTATGCTCTTCGTAAATGATCTGAACATGCAGGTGGCTCCTGCCTGGCTCGGACATGCGGATGCCGGTCACGACGGGATGGGACTGGCCGACTGGGTATTCCCGGGATTCCTCTTCATAGTGGGAATGGCAATTCCCTTCGCATTTTCAAGGAGATTCTCCGACGGACAGAGCCTGTTCGACATCAGCAAACATATTTTAACAAGAACCCTCAGTCTTATTATAATAGGTGTGCTCATGCTTAACACAGGCAGGGTTGATCCTGAACTGACCGGGATGGGCAGAAATCTATGGGCTCTTTTGATGTACATCGCAGTATTTCTGTTCTGGAATGATTACCGCGACAAAGAAAACCGGATTTATACTGTGACAGGCTTCAAACTGATCGCCCTGGCTATCTTCATCGTACTGATCTTCAAGTTCAGATCGGGACAGCCGGAAAATAACGGATCACTGATTACAGGCTGGTGGGGCATACTGGGACTTATCGGCTGGGCCTACCTTGTATCTGCTTTTACATACGTTCTATGCCGTGATTCAATCCTGAAGACTTCGCTGGTTACCCTGTTCTTCCTTGCCCTGAATATACTATCAAACAAAGGATTGCTGGAATTCCTGGATCCGGTGAATCCAGTCTTCGGGATAATAATCCAGGGCAATAATCCTCTTATCGTACTGACCGGTCTGCTGGCAGGGCTGGTAGTTAAGAAGATTCCTGTCACTGAATTCAGAAAGGTGCTGATAATATTTACTGCAGCCGGACTTTTTTTCATGGCTGCAGGATTTATGCTCCGGCAGTGGTTTATTATCTCAAAGATACAGGCTACTCCCAGCTGGGGACTGATCTGCTCAGGGATCAGCATCCTGGTATTCATCCTGATATACCTGCTTGTTGATGTACTGAAGAAGAGAGCCTGGACAAGATTCCTGGAACCTGCCGGAGAAAACTCACTTACAACCTATCTTGCACCGGATATTCTTTATTACCTGATATGGATGACAGGCATACCTGTGCTTTTATACAAGCAATCGTCTGAACCTGTTGTGGTTATAGCAGGTTCACTGGTATGGGCTCTTCTGATGGTCGGGTTGACAGCCCTGCTGGCAAGGGTCAATATAAAACTGAAGATCTGATTTAATTACTGCTAATCGAATATGGAGAGGCCTTTTTTCCGGTTCCACTGTTTTTCTCAGGTTCGGGCCCCATTCTGAACACCAGCCTCCCCCCTTTCAGTAGCTCTTCATGGCGGATGAAATTCCTGTCAACTCTCTCATTGTTCAACCTGATATCCTGAACATATACATTTTCTCTGCTGTTTTCAGGGGCTTCTATAATCAGCTTATCTCCATTCTCAAACTGAAGTGTTGCCATGTCAAATAAAGGTGATCCGAATACATATTCATCAGTCCCCGGAATAACAGGGTAAAACCCGAGTGCCGACATTACATACCAGGCCGACGTCTGCCCGTTGTCTTCATCACCGCAGTACCCGTCGGGAGTATAATTGTAAAGCTTATCCATCACCTGCCGAACCCGGAACTGTGCTTTCCATGGCTCCCCCGCATAATTATAAAGGTAGATCATGTGTTGAACCGGCTGATTGCCATGTGCGTAGTTTCCCATGTTCATTATCTGCATTTCGCGGATCTCATGGATCACAAGGCCATAATATGAATAATCGAACACGGGAGGAACTTCAAAAACTGAGTCAAGTTTCGCAATGAATTGCTCCCTTCCTCCCATCAGGTTTATCAATCCCTCAACATCCTGGAAAACACTCCATGTGTAGTGCCAGCTGTTTCCCTCGGTGAAGGCATCACCCCACTTGTACGGGCTGAAAGGCGACTGGAAGGTGCCGTCCTCATTCCGGCCGCGCATCAGCTTCCGCCCGGGATCAAATACGTTTTTATAATTCATCGCCCGTTTTGCAAAAAGATCAATCTCCTCCTGCGGACGGTTAAGCTCCTTAGCCAGCTGCCAGATACAGAAATCTGCATAAGCATATTCAAGTGTCCGGGCAGCGCTTTCATTTATTCCGACATTATATGGAACATACCCGAGTTTATTATAATACACCGCACCTTCCCTGCCGACAGATGAGACGGGTCCTTCATTCTCAGTGTTCTTCAGGATTGCTTCATAGAGAGTCTCAATATCATAACCCCTGATACCTTTCAGATAAGAATCTGCGATGAGCGAGGCCGAGTTGGACCCGATCATACAGTCGCGGTGACCCGGACTTGCCCATTCTGGAAGCCACCCGCTCTCCTTATAGGCATTAACCAGGCCCTCCATGATTTTGCTGTTGAGTGACGGGTACATCAGGGTCGTAAACGGGAACAGAGTCCTGAAGGTGTCCCAGAATCCATTGTCGGTGTACATATACCCCGGTAAAACCTCGCCGTTATACGGACTGTAATGAATTATTTCATCATCCTTGTTTATTTCGTAAAAGATCCTCGGGAAAAGCAGCATTCTATAAAAACAGGAATAGAATGTTCTTTGCTGATCGGTTGTTCCTCCTTCAATCTTAATCTTGCCCAGCTCAGCGTTCCATGCCTTCGCGGCCTTAGCCATCACCTGGTCGAAATCCTTTGAATCTGTTTCACGCTGAAGGTTCAACATTGCCTGTTCATGGCTTATGAAAGAAGATGCAGTTCTGATGTTAACCTGTTCTCCTCTTTTAGTTTTAAATCCAAGGATCGCACCTGTATGATCTCCCTCCTCCTCAAAATCGCCCGATGTCAGCTTATCGCCGTTCCATGTGTATATCATGCTGAAATCCCTGTCAAAAGTGACGACAAAGTAATTATGGAAATTCCCAGGTACGCCACCCTGGTTATTTCTGCAATACCCTTTAATCATTCTTTCCGATGGGATTACTTTGACCATTGAGCCCTCGTTGAAACCATCAATCATAATGAATGACGAATCGCTTTCAGGAAATGTAAACCTGAACATTGCCGCTCGTTCTGTAGGGGTTACCTCGGCAGTAACATCATAATCAGCAAGATATACACTATAATAATATGGCTTTGCAATTTCTGCCTTATGCGAGAACCATGAGGCCCTCTCCTTTTCATCATAATTCAGTGAGCCGGTTGTTGCCATGAACGAGAAGGCTGCATAATCATTAATCCAGGGGCTGGGCTGGTGTGTTTGTTTGATGCCCATTATCTTTCTGTCGTCATAGGTATATGACCAGCCGTTGCCCATAACGTTTGTTTGGGGTGTCCAGAAATTCATACCCCAGGGCATTGCGATCGCAGGATAAGTATTTCCGTGCGAAAGCCAGTAATCCGAATCGGTTCCCATCAGTGGATTTACCAGCTCAACCGGATCAAAGACATCATCTTTTACTGAATTATCACACCCTGAAAAGAATATCAGACTGATTAAAAGAGGTGCTTCGAATAAAACACCCGATAACAGTAAATGTCTGTATGTTTTCATATTATCTGATTATTAACCACAGAGTTTCACGGAGTTATCTCAGAGTTACACGGCTTTTTTCAGTGTTACTCCGTGTCAGTCAGAGCGAAGCGGAGACCCGTGTCACTCCGTGGTAAAATATTATAAGAAATTTATAAAACACTTAAATGAATAAGCCGTTCAAATATTTTTTCAGGTGTGAGCCACATCATGCAGGCAAAGTCTCCTCTTCTGCATTCGCCTTTGCCATAGATTGTGCAAGGCCTGCAGGTGAGATCTTCAACCGGTATCCTTATTGCGAATTCTTCAGGCTGCTGCCAGGCTCCAAACCCCGTCAAAGGATCTGTCCCTCCCCAAATTGAGACGACTTTTATCCCACAGAGGGCAGCCATATGCATGTTGGATGAATCCATCGAGATCATCAGGTTGAGCCGTGTCATAAGTGCAAGCTCTTCGCTCAGGTTATGCCTGCCTGAAACCACATATGATCCAGGCAGTGATGCCTGCATTTTATTCAGCCGTTCATGCTCATCTGCACCACCAAAAAGCCAGAACCTGACCTTGTGTTCATCGGAGATCATACTCAGAAGCCTGAGCATATATTCTTCAGGCCATATTTTCAGAGGGTGTCTTGCAAAAGGTGCCACTCCGATATTTGTTACACCTGCAAAGAGCAGCAAATCCGATACCGTACCTATAGCTTCGGACGTTGGCGTAATTGTTAAACCTGTTTCAGGAACAACAGGAAATCCGGCTTTTGCGAATACATCACAGTATCTCTCAACCGTATGTTTCAGTTTAGCTTTATTCCTGCCCCTTATTAACTCCTGCTTTTCCAGTCTCCCTTTGTCAATTACCGAAACCGGTTTACCTGACATCCTGAAGATCAGTCTCAGAATCTTTGTTCTCAGAACGTCATGCATATCAATTATATGGTCTGACCTTCCCTGGATAACAAGATCAGCATAAAGCCGGAATAGCCCTGCCAGTCCCTTATGACGGCCGGTAAAATCAACCAGGAATAGTTTTAATCCCTTAACAGAACTGAAGAATGGAGCAAAAGAAGAACGTGTGACGAGTGTGATTGAAATGTCAGGGTATTTTTTACTCAGTGCAGTAATGACAGGTGTTGTCAGGGCTACATCACCCATTGCCGATGTCCTTATTACAAGGAGATGCATTTCAATACTTTTCGTATGATTTTTCCTCAATCAGGCCAGATGATGTCCTTATATTTATCTCTCTTTTTATTTCAGCCCTCCTGTCATTTTTAAAATATACTGAGCGAGCAGTTGCAATGAAATCCACTCCGAATTCCTTCCGTCGCTCAAGGTCGCGGATATGATCCTCAATATCCCAAAGCTCGAGATTTACCTCATAAAGAGCTATATAAAGAGGGTCATCGGTTTTTAAAATTGATGAGGCAGCTTTTTCCAGCTCTTCATATTCCTTCCTCAGGTTCCTGAGCTTGCCCTCATCCTTTATCCTCTCAAGCTTAATCCGGAGTATTGTCAGCTTATCAATGATCTCGCCGTTGGAGAGCTCGATTTTCATATCTTCCTGTTTACCATTCAAAAATAACAACTTTTTCAGTGTTAAACCCACTCCCACCCCTCCCAGGAGGGGATTTTTACGTTTTTACACCGTTGAGCCGTTATGCCATTGTGCCGTTGCGCCTTACTAATACGGATCCACATCAATTGCAATCCTTACCGAGCTTGCCCCTTTTTCCCTCTCCAGTTTCCCTATCGAATCCATTATGAGCTCCCTGGCTTTTGCTGCAGGTTTTTCCTTTTCGATCTTGAGAAGGATTGTCTTTATATACCAGAGCTGGATCCTTGAGATCAGCGGGAATTCGGGTCCGAGGACTCTCTTTCCGAAAGCCGCCCTGAGATGTGTCCCCAGGATGTCGGCATATTTGTTCAGAAGCAAGATATCTCTGTGTTTGATGTTTATCCTGATCAGTCTGCAGAACGGAGGGTAATTGAAGTTTTTTCTCTCTTCGGCCTGCATCCTGAACATTGCCGGATAATCATGCTGGAGTACCATCCGTATTATCTTATTTAAAGGATCAGAAGTCTGAATCACCACCTTTCCCTGCTTCTGCCTTCGTCCGGCCCTGCCGCTGACCTGTTCCATGAGCTGGAAGCTCCTTTCGTGCGCCCTGAAATCAGGATAGTTCAGAAGGTTATCCGCATTCAGGATCCCTACAACGGTAAGATTCTCAAAGTCAAGCCCTTTGGAGATCATCTGGGTTCCGATGAGAATATCGGTCCTGTGTTCTTCAAAGGCCTGAATGATCCTGTTAAAAGAGTTCCCTGATCGGGTTGTATCCTGATCCATCCTTGCAACACAGGCATTTGGAAAGATGATCTTTATCTCATCCTCAATCTTCTCTGTACCGAATCCCCTTGTTGAAAGAGTGGGGTATGAGCAGCTTTCGCATTTCGAAGGTACCTGTACTATGTACCCGCAATAATGGCATACCAGGCGGTTTATGTTTTTATGGTAAGTAAGGTTTACTGAACATTGTTTACATGCAGGTATCCATCCGCACTCCGGGCATTCGATATACGGCGAGAATCCTCTCCTGTTCTGAAACAGGATAATTTGCTCATTCATGCCGAGAGCCCGGTCGATAGCTTCCAGCAGTTCAGGCGTAAAATGAGAAACCATTAGTTTCTTCCTGTATGCTTCGCGTGTGTTTGCGATTACTATTGCAGGCAGTTTGATCTGGCCGTATCTCTCCTTTAATGAGGCATATCCATATTTGCCGCTTGTCGCATTATAATAGCTCTCAATTGACGGGGAAGCTGAGCCAAGCAGTGTTTTTGCCTTATGAAGCACTGCCAGCATTATTGCAGAGTCGCGTGCATGGTATCGCGGCGCCGGATCATGTTGTTTGTATGAGGTATCGTGCTCCTCGTCAATTATCAACAGCCCCAGATCGCTGAAAGGAAGGAAGAGCGACGACCTGACCCCAAGTATAAGCCTGTATCCGGTACCGGGATCCGTATCGGCAACGCGTTTCCATATTTCCACTCTCTCCTGGTCGTTAAAGCGGGAATGGTATACTCCCGTAACCGGCCCGAAGTGCTTCTGAAGCCGTAGTATTATCTGCGTCGTAAGAGCAATCTCAGGAAGCATGTAGAGAACCTGTCTGCCTTTCTTAAGCTGCTCTTCAATAAGATGTATATAAATCTCCGTTTTGCCGCTTGAGGTCACGCCATGGAGCAGCACAATATCTTTCTCCCTGAATGAATTCTTGATTGTATCAAATGTTACAATCTGATTTTCACTCAGTTGTCGTAATGGTTCCCTCCTGCTGCCATAGTCCCTGAGCCTTCCCACCTCCAGGGTAACTGCTGACAAAATACCTTTTTTTACCAGGACATCAGCGATTCCCGGGGCGATGCCCGATTCTTTAAGAACCAATGATTTGCGCACTGGTTTTATATCATTTCCCTCCGAGTATCCCGAAAGATGCAGCCAGGTCTCCAGGAGCTTTGCCTGCCTTGGTGATTTTTGCAGTTTATCAAGCAATTGATTAAGCTCTTTATCAGAGAATTTCCCGGTCAGTTCCAGGAATGTCTCTTCCCTGGGCCTGTATTTCTCTGCTACCGGCGACACGGTTTCACCTTCAGGAAATAGTGCTGAAGGCACAGTTGCTTTCATCACTTCTCCTTCGGAACAGATATAATATTCTGATATCCACTGCCAGTGTCGGAGCTGGATTTCATTTACCACCGGAGTGGGATCCATCACCTTCATTAACGGCTTGATGTTTTCGTAGACGGGGTTATCATTATGAAGCCTGCAAACGATACCTGAATAAACCTTCCTGTTTCCAAGCTGAACGAGGACCCTCACCCCCGACTTTACAAAACCAGCCATCTCCTGGGGTATGCTGTATGTAAATCTTCCTTTTACGGCGAGAGGCAGAATAATATCAGCAAAGGTGAAGGCCATAGGGTAAAAGTAATTTGCAAGGTAATAATAAAAGAAGTCACATGTACCCACCCCCTTGATCCCCCTCCTTACAAAGTAGAGGGCCGAGCGTTAAGAAATAGCCCGGTGGGCTATTTTAGCGAGGAGCCAGCTTGCAGTGAGGGGGTCGGGGGGTGGGTACATGTGATCTAGTTCGACTTAATAAACGAACCCATCACCGTTATCAGGTGTTCCCTGCGGATCGGTTTGATGAGACATGCATCGCATCCCGCCTGAAGTATAATATCCTTGTCGTCCTCGAATATGAATGCCGTCTGCGCGATAATGGGAAGGTTCCTGCTTATCTTCCTTATTTCCTTCGTTGCCTCAATGCCGTTCATCTCGGGCATTTGCATATCGAGTACTACAATGTCCAGATCGGGTGTATTTCTGATAATATCGATAGCCTCGATGCCTGACCGTGCAGTCATAACATAAATTCCCGAATCAAGGAGTATTCTTTTCAGATATATGAGCACATCCTTGTTGTCATCCACCAGCAGGCATTTTTTTGATCCCCAGTTTATGGGTTCCGACTGTTGGTCCTTCAGAAAGGTTTTGAGTCTGGCCTTCGTACTGCCGGCAGGCCTGTAAGGAATTGAAAAGCTGAATTCCGAGCCAACACCCTTTTCCGACTGGACGTAAATTTTACCGCCCATTCTCTCGATCACCTCCTTGGCCAGGGTGAGCCCTATTCCGAGGCCTTCAAAGGGCCGGTGATGCCCGTCAATTTCCTGGCGGAATTCTTCAAATATCCTGCCCAGGTTCTCCTTGTTTATTCCTATTCCGGTATCCCTGACCCTGAAGAACAAATTCCCCTCTTCCCTGTAATAGGTCAGTTCAATTGTACCATCAAGAGTAAACTTAACGGCATTATCCATCAGATGAGTTAAAACCCTCTTGAGCCAGACCCTGTCGGTAAAAATCAGATCGCTCTCTTCTTCAAACTGGTTCCTGACATTGAGCAGGATCGGTTTTTCGTTCCTTCTGATCCCCTTCCTTGCCTCTTCAGCCACTTCAGTCACAATTTCGTTCACAGAGGTTTCCTCATAGGTTATCTCGATCTGGGAGCTTTCGAGCCTTGAAAGATCAATTATATCACCGATGATCTGAAGTAGCTTTTCGCTGTTATGGTTTATATGCTCTATGTATTCCTCCTTGACCTCCTTTGTTATATCATCTGCAAGGAGAAGGTTTGAAAAGCCCACAACGCTATTAAGGGGTGTTCTTATCTCGTGTGATATGTTTGCAAGAAAACTTGACTTGAGCCTGTTGCTCATTTCGGCTTCGAGGTTGGCTTTCACAAGTTCCTCATTTACCTGCTTGAGCTTTGATATATCGCGTGATACTGTCAGAGCGCCGAAAACAGCTCCTGATTCGTCCCTCACAATAACCGACCTGGTGGACAGGTTTACGTAGTGTCCGTCTTTGTGCCTCAGCTTCAGTTCGCTTACAGACAAACCCTTCTCATTAAGGTCTTTCACCCGTCTCTTTGGATAATCAATGTCATCAGGGTGCATGAAATATGAAGGGTCGGTTGAATGATAGGACTCCCTGTCATATCCTATTATCGAATAAAACGCCTCATTGGCATATTTCAGGTTCCAGTTCCTGTCAAAGAACGAAATACCATCATCAGCCGATTGTATAAGGCTTCTGTAAAATTTATCCGACTCGTAATATGTCCTGGTAAGAAGCTCTTTCTGTTCCTCAAGCTCCCTGTTTGTTTCCTTGAGCTTTGAGTTGATCTCTTCAATTGTCCGGTTTCTCTCCCTGAGCTCCCTGTTTATCTTTCTCATCTTCAGCGAAAAATATACAATAACCGCACAGAAAATAACAAGAGCTCCAAGTATTGTCAGAAGCAGGTGAAGTGATGCTGTGGTGATTGACTGAGGGGCATTGCTGACGGCTGCCAAACCGTAAAGATGTCCGGGAATCAGCATCATGGTTATAACAGCAATAAGCTCAGGCAAACGGCCAAAATAGCTTTTCCTCTTACTTTTGGTGAGAACTTTCATTATTAAACAGACAAATAATAAATTTAGTAATATTCCCCTGATTTTCAATAAAAATCGGTGGCAAATTTATGTAATCATAAAGTAGTAATTCCTGACTTTTTTCACAAAAAATGTTAAATTGCGTTTACAAAATAAGGCACTCATGGATGAGGAAAGAACATCAGCAAACGACCGGAAGTACAGTAATAAGGAGATAACCGTTTACTGGAAGCCGGATGCCTGTGTCCATGCATCGTACTGTTACAGAGAGCTTATTGAGGTATTTGACCCGGGAAGACGTCCATGGGTCGACCTGAATGCGGCCCCCAATGATCAGATAATTGCTACAGTTGATATGTGCCCGACTGAAGCCCTTGCATGGAAGTGGAACGACGAAGATAAGAACAGGCTGGTTGGTGCAGAACATACAAATCATATCAAATTCAGGAGGCCTGAACTTTTGGAACAGGATGATCCGGCACAGACAGGGCATCCGGTGAGCGTAAAAATTATGAAAGACGGGCCCATCGTAATAAAGGGTAATTTTACACTTATATCCGGTGGCGGCAGGAAGGAGATTACAGAAGGGATCCTGTCGATCTGCAGGTGCGGTGAAAGTGATCATAAGCCATTCTGTGACGGCCGGCACAGGAAAACGGGGTTCAACGGTTAATGTTTATATGATGGAAGATAACAAGGAACAAAAACCGGATGCTGAAGTGGAAATAATTACTTTTGGCCCTCTCAGGATATCAGGCAACTTCATTCTTAAGGACCTTCAGAGAGACAAGGAATCTGTTCCAAAAGAAGTGTACCTGTGCAGGTGCGGAAAATCATCGGATAAGCCGTTCTGCGACGAATCGCATAAAAAGCTTTAAGTCATTACCTGGCAACAACATGAAAGCATCCCTGGTTTATCTCATATGTTGCCCAGCATCTCTTCTCCTCCCTGAGCTGCCAGATAACCTCTGCCAGTGATTCTTTCAGATAGCTCCTGTCGCAGTCAGTGACAAACCATTTTTTTGCCGTAAACCTTGCATAGCTGATATCAAATGCATTGCCATAGAAATGGGGTGAATTTTCAGAAGCATTAAAATTTGCTTTTCTCAGGTTGCTTACAATCTCTTCTGTTCTGGTCATCGAGGTGATCCTGAAGTCCGACCCTCTCAGGGGAGAATCTGATATCTTTTTCCTGAAACGCTTTCCGACCTCCCTTACAAGCTTTTTCCCATCCTTTGTAAGATAAGGATAGCTGTGCGACAGATCCTCGATCATGTATCCCCTGCCATTCCTGATCCTGAATACTTTTCTTTCTGCTGCCAAGGCAAGGAGTTCTTTCTCGTCACGGCATTTTTCGATTCCTGTGGTTTTTGAAACGGTAATATAGTCAGGCAGCATATCCCTCAGCTTCCTGCTGAATATGGGCTGTCCGTAGCGGATGCATCCCTGGCCGATCGTTTTATTTATAAACCAGCGGAAACCTTCATTTTTATCTTTCGGGCTGACAGCCGACAGGATGAAAAAAGCTATGAGCAGCCCCGCAACAGTCAGAACCAGGTAACCTAAAGGCTTTACCCTTTTCCTCTTAGACACTCATTACCTCCTTTACCTTCTCTGCTGCTTCGCGGAACGAGATAGCAGAAAACACCTTCAGCCCGGAGTTGTCGATGATCTGCTTCGCCTCTTCTGCATTTGTCCCCTGAATCCTTACGATCACGGGAACCTTGATCTGTCCTATCGATTTATATGCTTCCACGACGCCATTTGCCACCCTGTCGCATCTTACGATTCCGCCAAAGATATTGATAAGAATTGCTTTCACGGCCGGGTCTTTAAGGATGATCCTGAATCCTGCTTCAACTGTCTTAACATTGGCCCCGCCCCCTACATCAAGGAAGTTCGCAGGAGAGCCTCCTGACAGTTTGATGATATCCATTGTTGCCATTGCAAGGCCTGCGCCGTTCACCATACAGCCTACGTTTCCGTCAAGCTTAATGAAATTCAGCTTATTGTCTGATGCTTCCACCTCCACCGGGTCTTCTTCGCTGAGGTCGCGCATACCGGCAAAATCAGGATGCCTGAACAGGGCATTATCATCGAGTACGAATTTGCAGTCAACAGCAATTATCCTGTTGTCACTGGTCTTAAGCACAGGATTTATCTCAAGAAGCTGTGCATCACAGCCGGTGAATGTCTCATAGAGACCGTTAAGGAATCTTATCATGCTGGCGTGAGCAATGCCTGAAAGACCAAGGTTAAAGGCTATGGTCCTGCACTGGAATGGACGCAGCCCCACAGAAGGATCTATCTCTTCGGTAAAGATCCTGTCAGGTGTTTTCTCCGCTACCTCTTCAATCGACATACCTCCGTCGGGTGAATACATGACCGTGTATCTGCCTCTGTTCCTGTTTAATAAGATGCTTACATAGAACTCCCTTATCTCCGATTCACCCTTATAGTAAACGTCCTGAGCGATCAGGACCCTGTTCACTTTTTTGCCGGCAGTACCTGTCTGCGGGGTGACCAGCTGCATCCCGAGCATCTTTGAGGTGATGGCGCCTGCTTCTTCGATGCTCTTAGCTAGTTTGACACCACCGCCCTTGCCCCTTCCTCCGGCATGAATCTGAGCCTTTACAACAAAATACTCCGATCCGAATTTTTCACGTAGCTGACCGGCTACCATTAAAGCCTGGTCGGGAGTCTCCGCAACAAAGCCCTCCTGTATGTCAACATTATATGCCCGAAGCAGCGATTTACCCTGGAATTCATGAATATTCATGTAATGGTTTTAGAGTTTTAACTAAAATAATTCACCAAATACAAAATAAAAGGTTTAAAAGGATTTTTGTGTTATTTTGTAATAAAAAAGAATGCGTAAGCTTCAAAATAAAGAGCTTGGAAGAAAGAGCATCGATCAGTTCAAAAAATCCGGGAAGCTTCCGTTAATCATTGTCCTTGATAATGTAAGAAGCCAGGGTAATGTGGGATCAGTATTCCGGACCGCGGATGCATTTCTGGTTGAAGCAGTTTATCTCTGCGGCATAACGGCCACACCTCCACACAGGGAGATCCAAAAAACTGCTCTGGGAGCGACAGAATCAATTGAATGGAAATACTTCAAGGACACTTCAGCAGCTGTCAGAGAGCTTAAAACAGCGGGATACAAGATCATCGGTATTGAACAGGCAGAGGGTTCAACGCCGCTTGGTGATTTCAGGGCGGAGAGAAACATAAAATATGCCCTTGTGTTCGGACATGAGATCAAAGGTGTTGACCAGCTTGTTATTGATGAATGCGATCATGTTATAGAGATTCCGCAGTTCGGGACCAAGCATTCCTTTAATATTGCAGTGAGTGCCGGGATAGTATTATGGGAATTGAACAAACAAAAAAAGTAGAGGCGTTGCAAGCAACGCCTCTACATATATATTGGTGTACGAACTTACTGTACTATTGACTTGAATGTGTCGTCGTTCCAGAATTTTGCAAATTCAAGGTCTGTTTTTGCATAAGCTTTCCAGTCAGCCTTGACTCCTGCAGCTTCGCGAAGACCATCAAGCATATAATTCCTGTCGTCAAGTCTGGCACCAACAATTGCCTTCAGGTATGCGCCTCTTCCGTCAGGGCAGAGTTCCTTTGCACTGTCAAGGGTAATTTTTGCCTTATTGACGTCTTTCTTAAGAACCTGTGCAAGAGCGAGGTTGAAGCATGGTTCGGAACCGAAATAATTAACTGCATCATCATACTTCCCTTCGATAAGTGACAGAACTCCGAGGCCCCATTTTGATTCTGTGGTTGCTGAAGTCATGGAGGCAAAGGTTTCTTTGGCTTTTGCAAAGTCGCCTTTAACGAGGTAGCAGAATGCGAGGTTATTCTTTACAACATCATTACTGTTTATCAGCATGGCAGCTTCATAAGCTACTATTGCCTCATCAGTTTTACCCAGTGACATCAGGGCATAACCGATATTATTAGCTGCGCGGATACATTTTGGATATGCTTCAAGAGCTGCCTTATAGAATGCAAGCTGTTCGTTGGCATCTTTGGTAAGGGTTCCTGCATAGAGCATTTCTTCAAGACTCAGGACTTTAGGATCTGATTTGGCCTGTGCAAGTATCTGCTCATCGCTTCTTCCGATCTTATCTACATTGATGATCATTTTTGACCTTCTCAGCTTGGGAAGAATATCGGTTTTGAGAGCTTCATAAGCTGAAGCCATGTTCTTTATCTCCTTTTCGCGGACTTCAGGATCGGCATACATTGAAAGAACCCGCAGGATAAGGTCTTTACCCTGGATGGATGATTTTTCAACCTCAGCCTTGAATCCTTCCCAGTCTTCCGGGGTTGTCAGTGAACTGAAGAAATCGGTTGCTTTTGCAGCTTCGATCTTTTCAAATTCTTTCTTCAGAAGCTTGTCAGCTGTCGTTCCCCTGTTGCCTGACAACTTTGTGTTGAGGTCAAGTCCTCCGTCGGGGGATGCATATGAGCTGATGCCCACGCTCTTGAACTGGCGGTTGGCGTCAGTGCTAACATTCTTAATATAGTCTTTCAGTGCAATGATATCTTCAGCTTTAAGCTCTGTACCAGGGATATCATACTGATTTATAACATAATTTATATCAGCAGCCTGGCTTTCAGGTACTATTCTCACAAAATTGTCTTTCATTGCGACTGACCTTGCGTGCTTATTCACCAGTGTTGATGTTGCGATCACACCATCAGCCAGCTTGACAGGATCAAAATCGAGACTTTTAGATCCTCTTACGGCTTTAACCCTGAGTACCAGCTCGGAAACCTTCATTGCATCCTGGTACGGAACTGTTGAACTGTATTTAAAAGTCCCTCCATTATAGGTGACAACCGGGTTGTTGGACTGAACGCTTTCACCCTGTACAACAGCCGTAGCTGTCTGGAAGCTGGATTCTCCCCCGGCATAGGTAAGAACAGGTGTTGCCGTGAGGATAGTCTTTTTGTCGAAATAACTTGCCGGGAATGTGCCGGTTATTTCAACATTTACCATACCTCCGTGGGCCTCAAGTATCTTAGGGTTAACATCATACTTGACCAGACCGGCATTCTGTTTCATTTTATTCAGGCCGCTGCAGCTCGTCATCACAAGTACGGCCAGAATAAGGATAAAATAGCTACTGATTTTTTTCATAGTAAAAAAAGTTATTTGTTTATGATCGGTTTAATTCACAATAATTGAACAATATACAAAAATAAATGCAAATCTAAAAAAAAATAGTCAAAGTACCCGATAAATTTCACAAAATATTTACAGGATCACCATATTAAGCCCTTCAGAATACTCCCGGCTGAATATGGTTTCAACAACTTTTTTATAATTATTTTCATCAGCCACAAAATCTATTCCGTTGATATCAATGACGAGGTATCTATTCTCCGGATTCTGCCTGAAAAACGCGAAATAACTCTCCTGAATTTTCTGAAGATAGTCCCGTGTTATCGTCTTCTCATAATCACGTCCCCGTTTTTTTATGTTATTCAGGAGCCTGTCAGGGTTAAGATGAAGGTAAACATATATATCAGGCTTTGGAAGAGAACCGTAAATAATGTAGAAGATTGTTCTGTACAGGTTATATTCATCGCCCTGAAGTGTTGACGAAGCAAAAACCAGTGACTTCATGAAATAATAGTCGGCAACAGTGAACGCCTTGAAAAGGTCCTGCGGCGCCAGCTCCTCCTTGAGCTGTTTGTAGCGGGAGGCAAGGAATGAGAGCTCAAGGGGGAAAGAGTATTTCCCGGGATCCTCATAGAATTTAGGGAGAAACGGGTTATCGGCAAAGTGCTCAAGGATAAGGCGCCCGTTTAACTGATCGGCCAGCCTGGTCGCCAGGGTGGTCTTTCCTGCACCTATATTCCCCTCAATTACAACATAATTGTACCTGATATCCATCCCTGAACAATAATCTATCTTCGTTTCCCAAATTTAATGAAAAACGTAATATAAAAACATGTAGAGACGTTGCATGCAACGTCTCTACAGATTTCTAATGGTCAGGGTTTTTGTGGTCGTGGTCGTGTTCCTGCTTAGGCGGACGCGGAAGAAGAATCTTTCTTGAAAGCTTCAGCTTGCCTGTTTTAGGGTCGACATCAATAAGCTTGACTTCAACCTCATCGCCTTCCTTCAGTACATCCTCAACCTTCGCCACCTTTTTCCAATCGATCTCCGAGATGTGTAGAAGTCCGTCCTTATTGGGAAGTATCTCAATGAAAGCACCGAACTGAACAATGGTCTTCACTTTGCCCTTGTACACCTGGCCCACTTCCGGAACAGTAACGATTTTCTTTATCCAGTCCACTGCAGCTGTAATTATCTCCTTGTTTTCACCGAAAACGTTTACATCACCGCGGCCGTCAATCTCTTCTACTATGATGGTCGCCCCGGTAACGCGCTGTATCTCCTGTATCACTTTGCCGCCCGGACCGATAAGAGCCCCTATCATATCCTTCGGTATTGACAGCATCTCTATCCTCGGAGCATGCGGTTTAAGCTCGGGACGGGGTTCTGAGATCAGGTTGTTCATAATACCCAGGATGTGCATTCTTCCTTTTCTGGCCTGGTCAAGAGCCTGAGACATAATCTCAAATGAGAGCCCGTCAACCTTGATATCCATCTGGGTTGCCGTAATTCCGTCACGCGTGCCTGTAACCTTGAAGTCCATGTCTCCAAGATGGTCTTCATCACCAAGAATATCTGAGAGTATTGCGTATTTGTTTTTATCCTTGTCGGTTATAAGGCCCATGGCAATTCCTGAAACAGGTTTACGGATCTTTATCCCGGCATCCATAAGAGCAAGTGTCCCTGCGCAAACAGTTGCCATTGATGATGACCCGTTTGATTCAAGGATATCAGAAACAACTCTTATTGCATAGGGATTCTCCTCATCGGAAGGCATCATGTTCTTCAGAGCCCTGTGGGCAAGATTCCCATGGCCGATCTCCCTTCTGCTTATCCCGCGGGCTGGTTTAGCATCACCTGTCGAGAAAGGCGGGAAATTATAATGAAGGGTGAATTTTTCAGATCCCTGGTTCAGTACATCGTCAATGATCTTCTCGTCAAGCTTGGTCCCCAGAGTGACAGTTGTAAGTGACTGTGTTTCTCCCCTGGTGAATAATGCTGATCCATGTGTTGCGGGAAGAGGATCTATTTCACACATTATCTGACGTATCTCATCAGGCTTCCTGCCGTCAAGCCTGAGATTCTCATCAAGCACCATCCGTCTTGAAGCTTCCTTGAGAACGTCATGGTAATACCTTTTTACCATCTTCTCATCAATTGCGTCCTCTTCAGTATATTGTGTAAGGAATTCCGTTATGATCTCCTCAAAGGCATCCAGCCTCTTATGCTTGTCGGCTGTTGACGACTTTGCCGCCTGGTAACACTTGCTGTAGGTCTCATCCCAGACTTTCTTCCTGATCTCTTCGTTATTGGTCTCATGGCAGTATTCCCTTTTTGCCGGAGCGCCGATCTCACTGGCAAAATCCATCTGGGCCCTGCACTGAACCCTGATGGCTTCGTGCGCGACCTTGAGAGCCGCAAGCATGTCTGCTTCAGAAACTTCTTTCATTTCGCCCTCAACCATGAGTATGTTGTCGAAGGTAGCTCCAACCATCAGGTCAATGTCAGCCTCCTCAAGCTGAGTGGCAGTCGGATTTATAATAAACTCACTGTTTATCCTTGCAACCCTTACCTCTGACATCGGACCCTTGAAGGGGATATCGGAAATTGTGAGTGCTGCAGATGCTGCCAGTCCGGCAAGTGCATCAGGTATGATATCCATATCTGCAGAGATAAGGTTTATTGTGACAAATGTCTCTGCATGAAAATCATCGGGAAAAAGCGGACGCAATGCCCTGTCGACCAGGCGTGAAATGAGTATCTCGTAATCTGACGGGCGTGCCTCCCTCTTCAGAAAACCTCCCGGTATTCGTCCGGAAGATGCGTACTTCTCCTTGTATTCAACAGAAAGAGGCATGAAATCGGTATCTTCCTTTGCCTCTTTTGCTGCGACAACAGTTGCCAGCAGCATGGTTTTTCCCATTTTTAAAAGGACAGCCCCGTCAGCTTGCCTGGCGAGCTTTCCGGTTTGCAATACTATCTGTCTCCCGTTGCCGAGATCAATAGTTTTTTCTTTTACATTGAACATTACAAATTTGATTTATGATTTTTTGAAATTACAGGATGCAAATATGGACGAAAAAAGGCAATTTTTGATTGCCTTTCTTCTTATTTGCGTAATTTCAAAGCTTTTATGATTTCACGATACCGGTTGATATCTTTTACTCTCAGGTAGTCAAGAAGCCTTCTTCTCTTGCCGACAAGCTTAATAAGCGCCTGCTGGGTGCTGAAATCTTTTTTATTTTTCTTGAGATGTTCAGTGAGATGGGTTATTCTGTATGAGAAAAGGGCTATCTGGCCCTCAGCGGTTCCCGTATCGATCTCTGACGTTCCAAAGCTTTTAAAAAACTCCTGCTTTTTTTCAATTGTTAAGTACATGTCTCTGACTAAAATGTTGTTAATCCAAATATAAATTGAGTCTCCAATTTTGGAACGCAAAAATAAGGCTTTTTTATGTAAACTATCAAACAATTGGAATATTTTTTAATTTATTCTTGCTTTTTCATGCTCGTGTACATAGGAAAGACGCAAATAGCAGGCCATTCGTTGCGTTTGATTATGGAAATATTCGTCTGTTTATCAAAGAAATTCGATAATTCGTCAAAAGACCCCCGCTCCGCCGAAGCGGAGCACCCTCTGAAGGGGGTTTAATACCTATTACTAAGTATCATACTTATTGGATGTTAGCCCCTCTTTAGAGCTCGCACTGAGCGGAGCGAAGTGGGGGATGGGGGGGTCGGTCACTTTAGGGGGGGTAGGTTCCAGTATCAATTCATTATGATTCTTCAAATTCCGTCCCTGGCTTATCAGCTTTGCGCCTATACGGCAAGTGAGACATCGCCTCTTCTTGCAGTAATTGTTCCTGAGTTGAATGAGCGCCTGTGAACAGAAGGCTGACTCCGCCGCTACTCCTGCTGAACGCCATTCATCAATGATTGAGTTTTGCTCCGGATCGATCTCTTCAAGAAAAGAGAGAGCCCTCTCACAAATACTCATTTCATCCCGGTACTTCCCGTAAACAAAAATTACCGGTATAACTGCATTAATAAGAAAGATGTCAGTTGCCTGCGAACCTGTTACCCTGGAAGATGATCTGCTTTTCCTGCCGAATACAAAATGGTCACTCCAGTATTCTGAAGCCGATACTTCAAAAAGTTCTTTCATGTGTTTTATATTGTTGACCTCCAGTACTTTAGAGAACATGCCACCTGTCACAATCAGCATGCCTGCAAGCTGTGATATGCGGATCGTAGGGAAATTGGTTGGTCGCAGGCGCGCAAACTTCCACATCCAGCCGTGCAACGACCGGATAGAATATTTTGCCGACAATATCCTGTATTCCTTAATAAGGTCTTTATAATAGCTGTCATTAATAGCCTCCCTGAAAAGTCCTTCATCAAGCAGGCCCGCAGTACCGAAGAGCAGAGCCTCAACCTGGAACCTGTTTTCCGAATGTTTGCGGATTATTCTGAAGGGCACCGACGCAGCCAGCATTTCAAACGGTTCCGTATTCACCCTGAAACCGAAGTACCTTGTAAGCACCCTGTAGAATGTCTCCTCCCAGTCGCTTCCGGTCTCCATGAAGATCTTCCTTACATGACCCGATTTCTCCTCAATGCGCTCTATGGCGAGTGCGTTCAGCCAGTGCCGGATAAAAAACCTGTCAAGACCTGTAATTTCAGTCTGGCAGGCAATAACCAGCGGATTGTTAAGCAGCTCAACATATTTTTCGTAAAGGCCAGGGGCGAATACCAGGGAAACCGTAAGTATATTCTCCCCCCTGGTATTGAAAACCGGCTTGTCATTTTCGGCTACAACATGAAGGATCACATTATCAAAAGCCGGATCGGTGTTATGACCGTGACTATCGTAATGAGATGCCTTTATATGTATTTCAACATTACCTGCCCATTCGGTCCCTGCTATCCTGAGCCTGGCATTGAAAAAATCGGGTCCGGAGTCGCGGTTATAGTCTCCCGGATGGATGACTATTACCCTATTGCCCTCATTATCAATCAGCTTATCTGAGTCATACAGACAATATTTCCACAGGTAATGGAGGAATTCTTCTTTCATGGAGCACGAGTATTAGATAAACAGCGAGGTTATAAAGGTAATAAATTTCTTTATTCGAATGGTGGTCAGGCTATAAGATTGCTTCGTCGCTTCGCGCCTCGCAATGACCGGATCCTGTATAAAGCCCAGTGTATGGGCAGATGAATTCATTCAGGAATACTGTCATTGCGAGAAGTCCCGGGGACCCGGGACGACGAAGCAATCTTACTAATCTACCTGAAGTTAAATAAGGTTTCGCTCGGAAAGATACTGTTCCATTTCGAGCTGGAGTTCCCTGGCCTTTTCGCCTGCCACCTTATCGAAATTTTCCGTGCTGTCGGCAAATATTATTCCCCTGGAGGAATTGACCAACAGGCCGCATTTGTTGTTAAGTCCGTATTTGGCCACTTCGGCCAGGCTTCCTCCCTGGGCGCCTACACCCGGAACAAGCAGGAAATGTTCCGGAACAATCTTCCGGATGTCTCTGAGCATTCCGGCGCGGGTTGCGCCAACGACATATATCAGGTTGTCAATGGTTCCCCATTTCTGGGATACAGTGAGTACTCTTTCAAAGAGTTTTATCCCATCTTCATTGTGATACTGGAAATCGTCGGCTCCTTTATTGGAAGTAAGGGCAAGCAGTACAACCCATTTGTCAGGATATGAAAGAAAAGGAGTCACTGAGTCCTCGCCCATGTATGGTGCGACCGTCAATGCATCGAAAGGAAGGTTTTCCAGAAAAGCCCTTGCATACATTTTTGATGTATTTCCTATGTCCCCACGTTTCGCATCGGCAATAACCAGTATTTCAGGATGTTTCTTCTTGATGTACCTGGCTGTTGCTTCCAGGGTGTTCCATCCTGATGATCCGTTTGATTCATAGAACGCCACATTTGGTTTATATGCTACAGCATATTTGTGGGTGGCATCGATGATCCTTTTATTGAATTCAAACACCGGATCTTTCTCTTTTTTAAGGAATGCCGGGATTTTCTCAATTTCCGTGTCGAGGCCGACGCACAGGAAGGATCTTTTCTCCCTTATGCTTTCAAACAGTTGCAAATAGTTCATAAACCGGTTGTTTATATATTGCTATCCTTGAGCCGTTCAGCATTCTCGGCCATCTGCAGTGCGTCGATAACATCCTGGATGTTCCCGTCGAGAATTGACGGCAGGTTATAAAGGGTAAGGCCGATGCGGTGGTCGGTCATCCTGCCCTGGGGATAGTTGTATGTACGTATCTTTGCCGACCTGTCGCCGGTGGATACCATCGTTTTGCGCCGGTGCGACACCTCATCAAGGTACTTCTGGTATTCAAGGTTATAGAGCCTTGTTCTTAATTCCTTAAGGGCCTTATCGTAGTTCTTGAGCTGTGATTTTTCATCCTGGCATGTAACGACGATGCCCGTGGGAACATGGGTAAGACGGATCGCGGAATAGGTGGTGTTGACTGATTGCCCCCCGGGGCCGGAAGAACAATAGGTGTCTTTTCTGATGTCTTCGTTCTTTATCACAATGTCAAATTCATCGGCTTCAGGAAGAACCACCACCGATGCTGCAGAGGTGTGGATACGACCCTGTGTCTCAGTTTGCGGGACTCTTTGAACGCGGTGAACACCTGATTCATATTTCATGATACCATATACGCCGTCACCGGATACACTCATGACAATCTCCTTATAACCTCCGGCTGTACCTTCAGAATAACGGTTTACTTCAACCTTCCATCTTTTTGATTCATAGTATTTCGAATACATCCTGAAGAGATCACCTGCAAAAATGCTTGCCTCATCACCTCCGGTACCGGCCCTGATCTCGACCACAGCATTCTTTTCGTCTTCCGGATCGACCGGGATAAGAAGCATCTTTATCTCCTCCTCCATGTCGGGTATCTGGCTGTTCATGGTTTCAAGCTCGGTTTTTGCCATCTCTCTCATTTCATCATCTTTTTCAGTGGAAAGAAGATTTTTTGTGCTTTCAATATTGGTAAGGGTGAGCTTGTATTTCTCATAAGCTTCAATGATGGGCAGAAGACTTTTATACTCCTTGTTCAGCCCTACATAACGTTCCATATCGGTGAGCACTTCCTGTTGCGTCAGGAGTTCCCCTACCTCAATAAACCTCTGCTTTACGCCTTCAAGCCTCTCAAGTATGATATTACCTGCCATGATCTGAATTTTCGGGTGCGAAGATAAGAAAAAGGCGCAAAGGCGCAAAGGCTTAGCGGCATTAAGGCAATTTATGATGTATTATGTACGACATGAAAAGATGGAGGGGGCGAGGGGGAGAAGGCGAGAGGGGGAGAGGGGGAGAGGGAGAGGGGGGGTGGATTAATATTCAAATGTCCCGAATTCCGACTTTATTGTCAGTTTCTTCTTATCTGATGCCTCGCAATGCCCTATTATTTTTGCATCAAGGTTGAATGAGGAAGCAATGCTGATCATTTCCTCAGCATGCTTTTCAGATGAATAGATTTCGAACCGGTGACCCATATTGAACACCTGGTACATTTCCTTCCATCCGGTACCTGACTGTTCCTGTATCATTCTGAAAAGAGGAGGAAGCTGGAAAAGATTGTCCTTCACAACATGCAAATTATCAATAAAATGCAGGATTTTGGTTTGTCCGCCGCCCGTGCAGTGCACCATGCCGTGAATCTCCGGTCTAAATGCTTCTGTTATTTTTTTCACAACAGGAGCATAGGTGCGTGTCGGGGAAAGGACCAGTTTACCTGCAGTGATATTAAGCCCTTCAACAGGATCGGTCAGTTTTATTGTTCCTGAATAAATCAGTTCGCCGGAGAGTGACGGATCGAAGCTTTCAGGGTATTTTGAAGCAAGGTATTTTCTGAACAGATCGTGGCGGGCCGAGGTCAGACCGTTGCTTCCCATTCCGCCGTTGTATTCCTCCTCGTATGACGTCTGACCCGATGAAGCCAGTCCTATAATTACATCTCCTCTCCTGATTTTATCATTGGATATAATGTCTCCCCTTCTCATCCTGGCTGTAACGGTTGAGTCAACGATAATTGTCCTTACCAGATCACCCACATCAGCTGTTTCCCCCCCTGTTGAATTAATTCCGATCCCGAGGTTGCGGAGTTTTTCAAGGAACTCCTCAGTGCCGTTTATTAAAGAGGAGATGATTTCACCCGGGATCAGTTTTTTGTTACGGCCTATTGTTGAAGAGAGAAGTAAATTATCGTAAGCGCCCACGCAGAGAAGGTCATCGAGGTTCATAACGATCGCATCCTGTGCTATTCCTTTCCACACGCTCATGTCGGCTGTCTCTTTCCAGTATATATAGGCTAGTGAAGATTTCGTCCCGGCACCGTCAGCGTGCATGATGTTGCAATATTCTTTATCGTTGCCAAGAAGGTCGGGAACGATCTTGCAGAAGGCTCCGGGGAAGAGGCCTTTATCGATATTCCTGATTGCTGAGTATACATCCTCTTTCAGTGAGGATACGCCGCGTTTACTATATCTGGATTCGGTTGGCATAAATTATTTCTTCGGCGCCTCATAATCGGTCCTCAGCACCCTGAATTCGGTACGGCGGTTTATCTGGTGAGCTATCTCCTTCTGCTCCTCATCCGGCAATGTGTTGATATACTGTTCAGTAAGTGTTAAACCAACCTTAAGGAAAGCGGCCTGGGAAACCACAGATGCATCAACCACCTTGGGACTTGATTCACCATAACCTTTTGCCGAGAGCCTTTCAGGTTCAATACCCTTTTCAATGATGTACTGAACAACCGATTGAGCCCTTCTTTGTGAAAGATCATAGTTATACTCCTCCGTATCGCGCGAGTCGGTATGCGACATAAGCTCTATAGTCACATTCGGGTTATCATTCAGCGTCTCGACCAGTTTGTCAAGCGACACCATTGATTCCGGGCGCAGGTCCCATTTCCCGAAGTCATAGAAGATATTCGGAAGTTCAATTGGTTTGTCTATTGCTGTCAGAAGTATCGTAACCATGAATTCGCGGCTCTTCTCCTGGCCTTTTGTAGTTTCTCTCTCCTTTCCGTTCAGGTATCCCTGTTTTGATGCAAGGAAGATATAGTCGACATCCGGTTTAAGGCTGAATCTGAAATCACCGCTTGTTCCGGTCTGTGCCTGGAGGTTTGATCCGTCGCTCGCAATGAGGGAAACTGTGGATCCTGTTATCGGAGAGCCGGCTTTTTCATCCTTGACAAGTCCGGTTATGCTGAATACAAGAGGCGGAAATACGAATTCATAAAGTTCGTCATTGCCTCTTCCCTTGCGTGTGGAGCTGAATATCCCTTTTTCGTTCTCGTTTTCAAATGCTATCCCGAAATCGTCAGCGGAACTGTTAATTGGTGACTTCATATTTGTTACGATCCACGAACCGTCGGGCTGAGGAATGGCTTTAAAGACATCGAGTCCTCCCATACCGATAAGCCCGTCGGAAGAAAAATAGAGAGTTCCGTCATTCCTGACGAAAGGAAAAAGCTCATTTCCCCCTGTGTTGATGTCAGGACCCAGGTTCTTTGGCTGCGACCAGCTGCCGCCTGCCGCGGAGCAAGTGGCCATCCATATATCTTTTCCTCCTGAGCCTCCTGCCATGTCGGAAACAAAATAGAGGGTCTGTCCGTCAGCTGTGAGAGCGGGATGTGCAGCTACAAGGGAATCGGGAAGTATTTCGATGTTTGTGGGTTCGCTCCAGCTGTCGCCTGACCGTTTTGATGTCATGATGATACACCCTTTTTTCTCACGCTTGCCTGCTTCGCACCTGGTAAAATAAACTTCCTTGTAATCGCTTGTAAAGAATGGCGTTCCATCCTCGAACTCACTGTTTAACCCCCCTGCAGGTACCGGCGTGCTCCATTTGGATTTCTTGTCGAGCCTGCTCTCAAAAATATCGGTGTATCCCTGACCGGTTGCCCCGTGTGTTTTGTTTCCCTCGGCATCTTCGCGTGATGACGTGAAATAAAGAACTCCGAAATCATCGCGCCCGTATGCAGGGCTGAAGTCAGATTCCCTGGAATTGAGGTCCTTAAGTTCAGTTACCCTGTAAACTTCAGGATTCCTCATCCACTCAAGGGCCAGTTCGCATGCCCTGATTTCCTGATCGGCTTTTGCGTCAGAGGGTGCTATCTGTTTGTACTTTTTGAACTCATCTATAGACGGCTGGTATTTTCCGTTCTTTTTCAGGGAGGATGCATACCAGAACTGGGCTTCCGGTTTGGTAGCCGACGATCTCACCGCCAACTTATACCATGTTTCGGCATTTTTCGGATCATTAACAAGCCGGTAGCACTCGGCTATCATGAAAACTATCTCGGTGCGTTCAGCTTTATCTGATTTCTTTGTTTTTGAATAGGTATCCTTAAAGAGGTCTATGGCATCATAGTATTCACCTGCCTGAAAGGATGAATAAGCCCTTTCAGCTTTCCTTTTCTGAGCAGGCAGCTCTGGCATTGCAATGACTGACAATAATATAACAAGAAAAAGAAACCTCTTCATTCTACCCCTTTCTATACGGCAATAAAAATAGTCAAATAATTGAGAATGGCGTTAAATAGTAACGGTTGCCTGGCGCAATTATTATAAAAAAGCAGAGACGCTGCCAGGCAACGTCTCTGTTAAAACACCTAACCTGTAAAAACCTATCTGGTAAAGAGCAATTCCCTGTATTTCGGTAGCGGCCATATCTCATTATCGACAATCATTTCCAGTTTGTCGATGTGAGTTCGGATTTCTTCAAGATAAGGTTTAACCTTCTTTTCATAGATTATTGCCTTTTTAAATGAATCCTCAATCACATTTGCCTTTTTTCGTTCTTCGATCATATCGTTGGTCAACTTCTTGATGCTGCTGATATGGTCGGATATAGATACTATCATTTCCTTCCGGGCGCTTGCAAGCCGCTCATATTCAAGATCATTAAATACTTCCTTTAAACCTTTGACATTATCAAGCAATATTGTCATATACTTAATTGCAGTAGGGACAATATGGTTTATTGCCAGGTCACCAAGAACCCTCGCTTCAATCTGAACTTTCTTGATAAACTTATCAAATTCGACTTCAACACGGCTTTCCAGTTCCTTTTCAGTAAATACACCTGAACCTATGAGTACCTCCTTTGAAGCCGGTGTCAGATAGCATTTCAGGGATTCAGGAACGCTCCCGATGTTGCATAGTTTTCTTCTGGCCGCTTCAACATGCCATTCGGGACTATAATTATCACCCTCAAATAATACTCTTTTCGATTCAATAATATATTTTTTCAGAACCTGGAAGATTGCTTCATCCTTATTCCTGCCTTTTTTGATGATCTGGTCGACTTCCTGCTTGAATTTTGTCAGCTGCAGGGCGACTGATGCATTAAGAACTATCATGGCGGCTCCGCAATTTGCTGATGATCCAACAGCTCTGAATTCGAACCTGTTGCCGGTGAAAGCAAAAGGTGATGTGCGGTTACGGTCAGTATTATCGAGCAGTATTTCCGGAATTTTTCCGATTCCGAGTTTCAGTTCGGTTTTCTGAGCAGGGGTCATTTTTCTTTCTGTGACCTTGCTGACTATATTTTCAAGCATTTGCGTCAGGTATGTGCCAAGGAAAATAGATATTATTGCAGGTGGAGCTTCATGTCCCCCTAGACGATATGAGTTTGACTCATTCATTACTGAAGCTCTTATAACATCATTATTGTCATTTACGGCTTTTATAACATTTACCAGGAAAGTAAGGAACTGAAGGTTTGATTTCGGATTCTTTCCTGGTGATAAAAGATTCACTCCCGTATTTGTTGCCATCGACCAGTTATTATGTTTTCCTGAGCCGTTTATTCCTGCAAATGGCTTTTCATGAAACAGGACTCTGAATTTATGTTTTCTGGCAATCCGTCTCATAACATCCATCAACAGCTGATTGTGATCAACTGCAAGATTAACTTCCTCATGTATCGGTGCACATTCAAACTGGTTTGGAGCTACTTCATTATGCCTTGTTTTTACAGGGATACCAAGTTTATATGCCTCACATTCAAAATCTTCGATAAAACACATCACTCTTTCCGGAATAGAGCCAAAATAATGGTCAGACAACTGCTGGTCCTTGGCCGACTGATGTCCCATCAGGGTTCTTTCGGCAAGGACAATATCAGGGCGGGCATAATACAATGCCTCATCAATAAGAAAATACTCCTGTTCACACCCCAGGGTTGCAATTACTTTTGTAACATCCTTATCGAAGTACTGACATACTTCAACGGCAGCTCTGTCAAGTTCTGAAAGTGCTTTCAGAAGTGGAGCCTTGTAATCAAGAGCCTCGCCGGTATATGATACAAATATTGTCGGTATACAAAGGGTTGATCCGACAATAAATACCGGTGAAGAGACATCCCAGGCGGTATAGCCCCTTGCTTCAAAGGTATTCCTTATGCCTCCGCTGGGGAAGCTCGAAGCATCAGGTTCTGACTGAACAAGAACAGCCCCTGAGAAATTCTCAACCATATGCCCGTTATCTCCCACCTCAAGGAAGCTGTCATGTTTCTCTGCAGTACCGTCGGTAAGCGGATGGAACCAGTGTGTAAAATGTGTTGCACCTCTTTCGAGAGCCCAGGCCTTGAGTCCTATTGCTACCTGATCAGCCTCATTTCTTGTAAGGGATTTCCCCTCTTCAATAGCTCTCTTAACAATCCTGAACGCATCCTTTGAGAGGTAATGCTCCATCTTATGAAGGTTGAACACATCAGTTCCAAAGTATTTGGAAACTACAGGTGATGGTGGTACGGTTTCAACAGCCTCCCTGTTGAACACTTCTCTTAATGCACTAAATCTTAATTCTGCCATAATGAAATTTTTTCCAAAAATATGTATTTTTCAATAATTACACTATTTTATTATACATATTTCCCATTTTTTATGTATTTTTTTGTTATTGACCCCCATTTCTATTAGGTATTTTCAATTTTTTTATGTATTTTTATAGTTTATACCCCCCAACCCACCCAAGGACCTTCTCTATACCGATTAATATACAATATTTCAAAATATTGGTAACAGATTGAACATTAGTATGTAATTTTTATTCCTTTTGTTTTCCAGATATCAACCCCCTTCCCATCCTTCCCCCAGGGGGGCAGGAGCTAAGAAACCTTTCCCCCTTGGGGGAAATTAGAAAGGGGGTTTTTTCCCTGGTCAGAAGTTTTGCCTGTAACATTTTGACCTTATATTTATCGGATTTTTGTTATATTTGTCGCCTGATTTAAAAAAGCATAATTCTATTAATAATTAAAATATCTTTGTTTAATGTCAGCAATTCAGTTTTTAAGGGAAAGGGCAGGCGTTCTGGTTGCCGGAATTATTGGTGTTTCGCTTTTTCTTTTTGTTGTAAGTGATTTCTTCGGAAACGGCAGGGGCCGGAGAAGGCAGGAAAGAAAATATTATGAGATCGGCCAGATAGCAGGTGAACAGATTACCTATCAGGAGTATGAACAGAGGGTGCAGAATCTTTTCGAGATCTATAAGCTCTACGGGGTCACAACAATAGATGAAGCAACTGCCGAATCGGTAAGGGAACAGATTTGGGAGCAGATGGTAAGGGAAAGGATCCAGGATAACCAGTACAGGGATCTCGGAATAGGGGTCAGCGCAGAAGAAGTTGACGAACTTGTCCTCGGAAATGATCCCCATCCGATAGTTACACAGCTTTTCACCGACCGATCAACAGGCCTATTCAACAAATCGTTCCTGGTCAACTTCCTCAAAAATCTTGAAACGGATGAGTCGGCAAGGAGATACTGGCTCTTCTTTGAAGACGAAATAGTAACAGACAGGATGAGCACCAAATATAATAACCTTGTATCCAAAGGATTATATGTAACCTCAAAACAGGCTGAATTTGACAGCAAGGCAGCCGGTTCAATCGTTGATTTCAGCTTCATTCAGAAGAATTATGCGTCTGTGCCTGATTCTTCAGTCACGGTCACTGCCGCTGAAATCGAATCATACTATGCTGAACACAAGGATGATTTCAAAAGCAATGCCCTCAGGGATATTGAGTTCGTGATATTTGATGTGGTCCCGTCGGAAGACGATGTGAACCAGACTGAAGCCTGGATAAACAGGATAAGCGGTGATTTTGCAGTAGCTGATGATCCGGCACAGTTTGTAAACCTGAACGCTGATACACGCCACATAGGAGTATATCTCTCTCTGAGCAGTGTTCCCGAAAACCTCAGGGATTTTGTCAGGAAAGAGGACAAATCAACCATATTCGGACCTTACAGGCAAGAAGATAACTACAGGATAGCAAGGCTTATAGATGTTGCAGAGAGACCCGATTCAGTGCATGCCCGCCACATTCTTGTAACAGCCGGACAAACAAGAACTCTTCAGGATGCAAGAACTGCTGCCGACAGCATTCTCAGGCAGATCAGGACAGGGACGCCATTTGAGCTTCTGGCTATGACAACTTCTGAAGATCAGGGTTCTGCCCAGCTTGGAGGTGATCTCGGATGGTTCCGCGAGGGAATGATGGTAACCCCGTTCAATGATGCATGCTTCACCGGTAAAAAAGGTGATATTGTTACAGCTGAGACTACATTCGGCGTGCACATTATTGAGATCCTTGACCAGTCGAAAAAATCCCGGAAATACAATCTCGGGACAATTGACAGGAAGATCATTGCAAGTTCAACTACAAACCAGAGAATATACAGTCAGGCAAGTCAGTTTGCCGGAACCAGCAACACCTATGATAAATTCAACAGTGCCATTGCTGAACAGAACCTTAACAAGAGAGTGGCAAACAACGTAACTCCCAGGCAGAAGACCCTCCCGGGACTTGAAAACCCGAGAGGCCTGATAATATCTCTTTTCTCTGCACAAAAAGGTGAAATAGTGCTGGATGCCAGCCAGCAGGCAGTTTTTGAGGTGGATGATAAATATGTGGTTGCATACTGCACGGATGCCCGGGAAGAGGGTACTTCACCGCTTGCAGATGTTGAAAATGATATTAGGTTCATCCTGCTGAAAGACAAAAAAGCTGAAGTTATTTCTGAAGAATTCGGCAAGACTAACCAGGAAGGAAAGAGCCTTGAAGATATTGCATACTCCATGGGGCTCAATGTGCAGGAGGCTACACAGGTAACCTTCAGGTCATATTCAGTACCCGGAGCAGGAAGCGAACCTGCCCTGATTGCAGCTGCGTCAGCAGCAAAACAGGGTGTGGTTGCCGGTCCTGTCAGGGGAGAGAACGGTGTTTACATGCTTTTTGTGAACAGCCTGGCAACAAAGGAATCAGAGGACCTCACGCTTCTACGGGAACGGCTTGAAGCCACATTCCAGATGAGAGGCAATTATGAAGCTTACGAAGCTCTGCGCAAGGGTGCCGAGATAGTGGACAAGAGGTATAAGTTCTATTAATAGATGGTACTCAAACGATTATAATAAAAAAGCCCCTTGAATGTGTCAAGGGGCTTTTTATTTAAGTTAGGCGACTACCTACTCTCCCGCGATTGCAGTACCATCGGCGCTGACAGGTTTAACTTCTCTGTTCGGAATGGGAAGAGGTGGAGCCCTGCCGCTATAGTCACCTCAAGGCGTTTTCGGATTTCGGATTGCTGATTGCGGATTTGTTTTCCTTCCGCCTTTCGCCTTCCGCCTTCCGCCTTTCAATATTGTAACACACCGGAATTTAAGTTAATAAAACTTGACTCAGAAAGCTCACGGGTTATTAGTACTGCTCGGCTTTGACGTCACCGTCTTTACACCTGCAGCCTATCAACGTCGTAGTCTTCAACGACCCTTAAGGGAGATCTCATCTTGAGACGAGCTTCGTACTTAGATGCTTTCAGTGCTTATCTCTTCCAAACATAGCTACCCTGCGATGCAGCTGGCG
>JAZDMU010000020.1:0-4195 GCA_043800695.1 Bacteroidota bacterium | reverse complement strand
AGCCCCGTTTGCCCCAGGGGCTACTACGATATTGTTCTCCCCGACGGAATTGACAGTAATCAGTGCAACACCTGAAGGGGAGTCTTCATCTTTAACTATGTTCTTTGTGTCAATTCCTTCTTTTTTCAGAATGCCAATGGTCTGACTTCCAAACAAGTCATTCCCGACTTTGGTGATAAAAGTGACCTTCCCTCCAAGCCGCGCAGCAGCAACAGCCTGGTTAGCTCCCTTACCTCCGGGATTCATGAAAAATGTTCCGCCGAGGACTGTTTCTCCAGGTGCAGGAAGCTTATCAGTCTTAATTACCATATCGGTATTAGAACTACCAATAACCAGTATTTTTTTCATAGTTATGCTAAGTATTTACCATACGAACCAAGATAAGGAAGAATTCTGTAATTTCTAATGCATTTGGTCATGAGATAAAAATCAGCCTGCTTTCTGTGCTTATTTTTTTATTTTTAACTTTAGGCTTATAATCCGGATTCAATAATCACACTATGAATAATAAAATAATAACTTTTGGAGAGATTATGCTCCGTCTCGCAACACCTGAGCATCAGCGGTTTTCACAGGTATCCTCCTTCTGTGCTTCATTTGGCGGAGGAGAAGCCAATGTTGCAGTCTCACTGGCTAATTTCGGTCTGAACGCAGAATTTGTGACTCGTCTCCCCGATAACGATCTTGGTAATTCAGTCATAATGGATTTGAAGAAGCACGGAGTCGGAACAAACTATATAATCCAGGGAGGTAAAAGGCTTGGGATCTATTTTCTTGAGACCGGATCGGTAACAAGGCCAAGCAAGGTAATTTATGACAGGGCTCATTCATCAATTGCCGATATTGTTCCCGGCACGATTGACTGGGACATTGTATTTAAAGAAACTCAATGGTTTCACTGGACAGGCATCACTCCTGCGATTTCTAAAGGAGCTGCAGCAGTTTGCCAGGAAGCCATAGCTGCTGCTAAAAACCATGGCATTATTATTTCCTGCGACCTTAACTACAGAAAAAACCTGTGGAAATGGGGAAAAAGCGCTTCCGATGTTATGCCTGCAATGGTGAAGGAATGCGACATTATTCTTGGTAATGAAGAAGATGCCGAAAAAGTCTTTGGAATTAAACCGGAAGGCGCTGATGTCTTCCGCGGAGATGTGAGGGCCGACAGCTATGAATCAGTCTGCAAGAAGATGAAGAAACAGTTCCCCAGGGCAAAGAAAATAATCATTACTCTTCGCGGCTCAATAAGCGCTGATCATAATACATGGTCAGGTGTGCTTTATGACGGGAAGGAACTTCTTGAAGCTCCTGTTTACCAGATCACCCATATTGTTGACAGGGTTGGCGGGGGCGATTCGTTCATGGCAGGACTGATCTATGGGCTGTTAACCTATCCTGAAGATGATCAGAAAGCTCTTAATTTTGCCGTGGCAGCCTCATGTCTTAAACATACCATTCATGGTGATTTCAACCTTGTCACCGTGAAGGAGGTTGAACAGCTGATGAAAGGCGATGCCTCCGGAAGAGTAATGCGTTGATCTCTATATGATGAAAAAATCCATATTATTACCGGTACTCTTATGCATGATTGCTTTTTCATCATGCAGAAAATCGGAACCAATTGAAAAGATCATTGATGAATCGCTCTCTTTCTCTGTAAAGCAATATAACCTGATGACTGAGGTTATGAAGAACAAGCCTGACCTCCTGCCAAGGACAATTGATACGGCCGGTACCCTTGTAACTGCCGGATCAGGCTGGTGGACCTCCGGATTTTTCCCGGGAAGCCTGTGGTACCTGTACGAGTACTCAAATGAAGAAAAGATAAAAGATGCCGCCATGCTGATGACATCAGGAATAGAAAAGGAGAAAGGCAACACCGGTACGCATGATCTTGGATTTATGCTTTACAACAGCTTTGGTAACGGGCTCAGGCTCACTGACAATAAGAGTTATGAAGAAATACTGCTTACCGGGGCAAAGTCATTATCAACACGTTACCGCCCGGTCACCGGATGTATCCAGTCGTGGGGAAGCAGCAGGAACTGGCAATGCCCGGTGATAATTGACAACATGATGAACCTTGAATTCCTGATGTGGGCATTTAATATTTCAGGTGATTCCAGCTACTATAAGATCTGTGTCTCTCATGCAGACACGACATTAAAAAATCATTTCCGGTCTGACTACAGTTCTTATCATGTGGTCTCATATGACACGATTACAGGAAAAGTGCAGGTCAAGCAGACGAGCCAGGGAGCGGCTGATGGATCTGCCTGGTCCCGGGGACAGGCCTGGGGTCTTTATGGATACACAGTCATGTACAGGGAGACCGGGCTGGACAGGTATCTCAGCCAGGCTGTGCATATTGCCGATTTTATGATCAACCACCCGAATATGCCCGGGGATATGATTCCATACTGGGATTTTAACGCCCCTGAAATTCCGGATGCAAAGAGAGATGCATCAGCAGGTGCCATAATGGCATCAGCTCTCATTGAGCTGAGCAGGTTGGCCGATACCGTATCAGGAAGGAAATATCTGCAGGTTGCCGAAAAACAGCTGAGGTCCCTTTCCTCATCCGCATATCGCGCTGAATATGGAGAAAATGGCAATTTTATCCTGAAACATAGTGTCGGTTCAATCCCGGGAAAGAGTGAAGTGGATGTCCCGCTTACTTATGCTGACTACTATTTTATTGAGGCTCTGATGAGATACAGGAATATGCTTAATTAAAAATCTATCATCGCCTTCATGACTCCGTCGCTGTATCCTGCAACAAGGTCGAAAGCCTCTTTTGTCCGGATGAACGGGAAACGGTGAGTTATCATACTTTTTATATTGATCTTCCCGCTTTTCATCATTTCAAGAGCTGGTCCGACGCAGTCCGCTTCGCGTCTGACAAAGAATACTGATATTTCCTTCCGTCGGGTGTTGTCAGCACTTAATGACCACCTTTCTGTTTCCGGAATACCGACAACTATCAACTTCCCTCCCGGCTTCAGGATCTCAACTGCGTGGTCGAGTGCCTCCTGCTGACCACAGCATTCAAATACGGCATCAAGACCAAGGGGCTCTTCCTGCTTTATCCAATCAGTAATATTCTTTTTCAGCGGATTAGCTGTAAAAGACACACCTTCCTTCCCGGCAATAGCAAGGCGTTCATCAATCTTATCGGTAATATAAATATTTTTAACGCTCCGGGCTTTTGCTGCAAGGAGAACACTCATTCCTATAGGGCCGAATCCAAGTATGGCAATCCGTGCTCTTTTTATATTGACTGCCTTTTTTACGGAATAGATCCCGATAGAAAGCGGTTCTGAAATGGATCCGTGATCCGTGGTAAGTCCTCCTGTGAGAAAGAAACAACTCTCTTCAGGCATCACAATATATTCGGACAGGCAGCCTTCAGCCTGCCCGGGGCATCCTAGAAATCTTAGTTTCCTGCAGGTATGAGGTCTTCCTGCAAGACACTGATCGCATTCATGGCATGATATTGCCGGTTCAATCGCTATTGAATCGCCTGGTGTCACCCTCTTTACACCGGAACCTGTCTCCACTACAATACCTGCGCCTTCGTGTCCGACCGTAAAGGGATACCTGACAACCTGAGATCCGATATTTCCCCTGGTATAATAATGAATATCCGACCCGCAGACCCCGACCACCGACATCCTTACTTTTACGTCCGTTGGATTCGAAATAGCCGGATCCGGAACTTCCTTCATCTCCATCTGCCGGATCCCGGTAAGCATCATCGCTTTCATCTCTTCAGCATTAGTTTTTACAAATGTAGCGAAATCACTATATTATTTAATAAAAACATTTGCCGTTGGGCCGTTATGCCGTTGCACCTTTATACCGTTGCACCGTTGCACCATTGTACCGTTGTACCTTTTAAAAAAAGATGTAAATTCACAATTTTAAAAGATGATCTGATGAGAAAGATATATGGCATAGGTGAAACCCTTCTTGATATAATTTTTAAAAACAGCCAGCCTCAGGCAGCCAAACCGGGAGGGGCAATGCTAAACAGCACTGTTTCGCTGGGACGTATAGGATTACCCGTTTATCTTATCAGCGAATATGCCGATGATGATGTCGGTAGCATGATTGATAATTTTCTCCATGAGAACGGTGTGGGAACGACCTATGTGGATCATTACAAAGATGGCAAGACAGCCCTGGCCATAGC
>JAZDMU010000031.1:0-69203 GCA_043800695.1 Bacteroidota bacterium | reverse complement strand
GGATGAGAAAAATCCTGTCGACGAGAGGATATTTGCCGATTCATCATATCTTGACTTATTAAAGGCGAAATCATTCCTTCAGTCAAGGGTTACAATGGCTGAGAGCGATTCCATTTATCTTACTGTCACCATACCTGACAGCATGGTTAATCTTGAGATAAATGGTGTGGTTGTACATAAAGCAAAGATAAAAAGGATACATATGAGTAGGATGTTCAGGGCAGAGAACGATTATGTAATCCTGTCAATGCTTTCCGTTCCCCTGACCATAAACAGGAACTTTGCTTCCATCGAAAAGGAACCCCTGATGATCAGGATGGCCCCCAAAGATACATCCGAATATGTACCTGATATTATTCCTGATACTGCAGATTACGAACCGGTCAATTTCATTATGGAGATGGATAACGGAACCAGGTTCTGTGTTTACCAGGAAGAGAAATTAAGGCCGGCTGACGGGATACGTCTTTTCATATTCGACCTGCGGTACAGGATTCGGTATTCATTCAAAACATTTCTCAGAGTCATTTCCTTCAGAGTGCCTGATTATCAGCCGTATATTAAGCTCAGGATACCCAGGACTGATGCAAAGATTATTTACAGGGCCCTTCCTGAGCGGGGACAGATAGCTGTTTACTCCTGAACATGCTTATGCCTGAAGAGTATGGCGAAGAGGATTACCACCACCAGGGCATAACCCGCAAAGGTAAACCAGATCCCCTTCCAGTCGAATGCCCCGCTTCCCATGGTAAAGTATTTGTCAATCACGATTCCGCTTATCCTGCTGCCAAGGAAAGCACCGAAGCCGTTAGTCATCATCATGAATAGACCCTGGCCGCTGGCACGTATATCAGGGGTACACTGGGTTTCAACGAAGAGGGAACCGGAGATGTTGAAGAAATCAAAGGCCATACCGTAAATAATGCATGAGAGGATGATCATCCAGAGACCATCGGCAGGGTTCCCGAATCCGAAGAGACCGAAACGTAGAATCCATGCCATCATGCTCATAAGCATCACCTTCTTTATCCCGAACTTTTTAAGGAAAAATGGAATGGTAAGAATAAAGAGTGTTTCGGAAATCTGTGAAACTGACATTATTATTGCGGGATACTTTACTGCGAGAAGGTCTTTGTATTCCGGTATGACGGAGAAATCATGCAGAAAGGTGTCGCCGTAGGCGTTGGTCAGTTGCAGAGCGCCACCCAGCAGCATGGCGAAGATGAAGAATATAGCCATTTTGGAACTTTTGAAAAGCCTGAAGGCATTGAGCCCCAGCGCTTCTGCCAGTTTCTTCTTGTGTCCCCTGCCCAGTGGCGCACACTTCGGGAGGGTAAAGGCATAGAGACCAAGCAGGAGAGAGGCAGCAGCCGCAACATAGAACTGCAGGGGTGAGGTTTCAAAGCCCAGCAGGCTTACCACCCATAGCGCCACTATGAAGCCAATCGTTCCCCAGACCCTCACCGGCGGGTAATCCTTTATGATATCCATGCCGCTGTTTTTCATTGAGCTGTATGCCACTGTTATAGCCAGGGCCAGGGTAGGCATGTAGAACATCATCGTAAGCAGCAGGATCCAGAAAAAAGTGTCAGGATTATTGATGGACGGTATCAGTGAAAGCAGGACGGCGCCTGCAATGTGAAAAATGCCATACAGCCTCTCGGCGTTAACCCATCTGTCGGCAATGATCCCTGCAATGGCCGGCATGAAGAGTGAAGCCAGTCCCATTGTTGAAAAGATAGCTCCGAAATCGGTCCCTGACCAGTTTTTATTCTGAAACCAATATGCCCCGATGGTTAGAAGCCACGATCCCCAGATAAAGAACTGGAGGAAGTTCATGATGATAAGCCGGCCCCTGAGTCCCATAGCTTGAGATTATTTTTTCAATAATTTACAAAGATAACAAGCTATTCCGGACTGAGGAGACGCTCTGATAAGATGTTGAAAAAAGAAATCCCGTACACAATTCGTCCAAGACCCTGGGGATGAACTACTAAAACCAGTATAGACTCTGTAACAGATTTTATAACAATGCATTACGCCCCCTCCTGACGAAGTAGGGAGGGGGTTGGGGGGTGGGTACGTGTGACTTAAAGGGATTATGCCCTCACTGCGTTCGGGAATGATCCCACGGGGAGGAACTGCAAAGCTTCAATGAACCCTTCGGGTGTTATTTATTTTACCTCATCTCCTTTTAAAAGCAAGCTTTTAACGGAGCTTAGGTAAAATAAATACCCCGCCTTTCGGCGGGGTTCATTGAAGCTTTGCGGAGAAAGGGGGATTCGAACCCCCGGTCCCGCGTAAGCAGGACAACGGTTTTCGAGACCGCCGCATTCGACCACTCTGCCATCTCTCCCTCTGTCCTCCATAGCCTTGGCGAAGGAGGACAATCAGCAAAATTGGTCAAATTTCTTAATATTTTGCCACTTTTACCGTAAAAACAGTACTCTGCGAAAGGAATCTGAATAAGTATAAACCCCGATCATATCCTGACATTGAATATTCAATACTCATATTATCAAGTAGTTCCACTGATTCTATCAATCTTCCCGAAATGCTATGGACTTCGAGCCTGTCATAAAATAATATATTGTCTATTACAACAACACCGGCTGCAGGGTTCGGATATATCCTGATTTTCACCTTTTCAACCGCTGCAACTTCATTTCCTGTAGGGTATTGAGCAACAACCCTTATATTATCAAGGTAAAACCTCTTTGCCAGGGATTCAAATCTAACCTTACCTGATGTTATTCCGTCTGTTACAGGGATATCGATCGTCTGAAAATCATTTCCCGGAGCAATATCATTTCCGATCTGAGATCCGTTGAGCATTACTCTGACAACTGATGCATCATCAGGCCACCTTGCTATATTGAACTTTACGAACAGGTCTCCCTCATGTCCCGCAAAGTCGATCTCCGGGGTTTCAATCCATCCGGGGACATCAGCGGTCCCGAGCTTGATTTCGCCTGCTGCAGAATAAACTTTGTATCCTGTCCATCCCGGAACAGATGTTTTTGTATCAAGTGATGCCGACAGATCATGAGTTGATGGACTGGAGTGGGTACCGGTACTGAAGCCTGCAAAATCTTCCGAAAAAACTGCGGTCTGAGCTGACAGATAAAGTGATGCAGATAATAAAAAAATGGCCGTAGCCAGTCTGGTAAAAAGCAGCGGACTTTTCATTTTGATATATATTTATTCCATTAAAAATTAGCACACACTAAATTACTAAAAAAACAATTATCAGAAAAGAATTTTATAGAAAATCCTACCTTAGCGAAAAAATCAGGTCTTCTTTACCCAACTAAAACCCGTCACCGTGAAAAATATTTATAAGTTATTCATTACCATAGCTTTAATTGCAATGGCATTACCATCATGCAAGAACGAACAGCCGGTTGACAAAACCAACCCATTCTTCAGCGAATTTAATACTCCTTTCAACATCCCGCCTTTTGAAAAGATAATGGCAAGGCATTATATGCCGGCCTTTGAAAAGGGGATGGCAGACGCGCGAAAAGAGCTGCAGCAATTAATTGACAACAGGGAGGAACCGACATTTGAGAATACCATTGAGGCTTTCGATAAAGGAGGCGAACTGTTCAGCACAGTATCGCTGGTTTTTTATGCCCAGTCCAATTCAAATACAAATGATTCGCTTCAGACGATTGAAGTGGAGATATCTCCGAAACTGTCAGCCTTCAATGATGAGATAAGGCTTAATCCTGAGCTATTCAGCAGGGTTAAATCTGTTTATGACAATCAGGCAAAATTCAACCTGAATCCTGAACAGCTGTATATTCTTGAAAACCTGTACAAGGAATTTGTAAGGAACGGGGCCAACCTCAGCAAGGAGGATCAGGATGAGCTCAGAAAGATAAACCAGGAGCTCTCGGTGTTGACAGTAAAATACAGCCAGAATGTCCTGGATGAGACAAACAATTACAAGCTTATTATTGATGAAAAAGATCTTGCAGGATTGCCTGAATCGGTTATCGCCGTAGCTGCTGACGCTGCAGAAGCATCAGGTAATGAAGGCAAATGGGTTTTCACCACCCAGCGCCCGAGCATATTCCCGTTCATGACATATTCTCCCAACCGCGACCTCAGGAGAACCATCTACAATGCATATATAAACCAGGGTAATAACGGGAACGAATTTGATAATAATCAGCTCATGTCAGATATAGTCAGGCTCAGGGCTGAAAGGGCAAAACTGCTTGGTTATAAGACACACTCGCACACCGTTCTTGAACCAAGGATGGCAAAGGTGCCAGAAAATGTATTCAGCCTGCTGAACAACCTCTGGGAAAAAGCCGTGCCCGTAGCAAAAAATGAAGTAAAAGAGATGCAGGAGATTATCGAAAAGGAGGGAGGTAATTTCAACCTTGAACCTTCCGACTGGTGGTATTATGCTGAGAAGCTCAGAAAGCAGAAATTTGATCTCAATGATACAGAGCTGAGACCTTACTTTAAAATGGAGAATGTGCGTGATGGTGTTTTTACACTTGCCAACAGGCTTTTCGGAATAACATTCACTGCACTTGACAATGTTCCTTTACCTCATCCGGATACCCATGCTTTTGAAGTTAAGGATGCTGACGGTTCCCATATTGGAGTCCTGTTTATGGACTTCTTTCCCAGGGAAAGCAAAAGGCAGGGAGCCTGGTGTGTTACTTACCGGAGTCACCATATTGCTGACGGGAAGACAATCAAGCCGATAGTCACCACGGTATTCAATTTCACTCCTCAGAGCGGGGATTCTCCGTCACTCCTCAGCCTTGAGGAAGTATCAACGGTTTTTCATGAATTCGGCCATGCCCTTGACGCGCTCTTCAACAGGAATACATACAATCAAACCTATGTAGCCTGGGATTTTGTTGAACTCCCGGCGCAGATAATGGAGCACTGGGTGACCGAACCGGAAATGCTTAATATTTATGCAAATCATTATCAGACAGGGGAGGTCATACCTGCCTCACTTGTAAAGAAGCTCAGGAACAGTGCTTACTTCAATCAGGGTTTTGACAATGTGGAAGTACTTGCCGCTTCAATGCTCGATATGGCTTACCATTCACTTGAAGCGCCTGCGACAGTTGACGTCCAGAAATTTGAAAAGGAATACCTGATGAAATTAGGGCTGATACCTGAAATTATTTCAAGATACAGAAGTACATACTTCCTCCACATCATGGATGGCTATGACTCAGGATACTACAGCTATACCTGGGCTGCTGTTCTCGACCATGATGCTTTTGAAGCTTTTAAGGAAAAAGGTGTATTCGATAAGGCAACGGCAGAATCTTACAGGAACAATATACTGGCAAATAACGGCATTATGGATCCGATGCAGTCATATATCAACTTCCGGGGACACGAACCGTCTATTGAGCCTCTGCTTAAGAACAGGGGGCTGATGCCTCAGTAGAATGTCCTGCAGGTCTTGCCAGTCATTTAGTAATCATGGACCGGCATGACCTGCACGACCTATTTAAAGGAATTTTCTATCTGCTCCAGAGATACTCCGAGAACCTTAACGGACACATCGTTAAGACTGGCCCTGTCACCTGTGAGGTGGATTGTAAGCTGGGTATGAGTAAGTTTTTCTCCCGGTTTCAGAGCTGCAGCAGGGGAGGAGGTCTCCAGTTCATAGAAGGGTCCCATCTGTGAGCCATCTTCAAGCGGACCGTCATTATACGAGTTGATAGCATCGCCTGAATACGGATTATCCTGAAACTCCCAGGCAGAATTTACATATGTTGTCTCGCCTTCCGGCAGCTTGCAGATCAGAAGCGTGAGGATATTGTTGTCAGAGTCAAAACTGCCCATTATTCCTGTTGCCCTCAGGGGAGGTAATCCTATTTTACCCCTGCTTTTTCCGTCGGCCCTGAAAAAAATATGGCTGCCGGTTACCTTCAGCCTGTCAGCAGCTATTTTACCGAAATAGTTATCATTCACGGGAGATCCCATGACCTTTTCATCCCCCTGCCTGAAAGGGATTACCACAACTACTGCAGGAGAGGGATTGAACATTCCGAGCATCCATATGGAAATAAGACCTTTCTCCAGTATCCATTCATCCGCTCCCTCGTTGATAATTGTATTTTCAGATCTGTAAGCCACACTTATCACCCCGGTATTTTCGACCCCTGTCAGTTTTTTCAGTTCATTCCCGGGTAGGATGACTACATTTCTCTCGAGCCTGAACATGAATAAGGTTCCGCTGTAGTTTTCAGTCTCAACATCACAGGTGAACAAAGCAGAAGAGTCAGTCAGTACTTCGATTTCAAAAGGCCGCGTGTCCATATAATCAGGTGTCTGCCAGTCATCGTAGACAAACCTGCTCCCTTTTTTAAAGTATAGTGAGAATTGCCCTCCTTCAGGCCCCAGCCATAATCTCTCCTCACCGCCGAAAGCATTTATATGAGGCTGTATGACCGCTGAGGCGATAAGACCCCGGTTTATCCAGCCAAAGCTGAAACCTTCGTCACCATCAGCAGTGCTTGTCATCACCCTTCCCTGCCATGCCGGTACAAGCGCAATGGCTGAATTTCCTGATTTAAGCTCAACAACATCAACATACTTCTTCAGGAATTCCCTGTTAAAGCCGTATAGGTCAGCAGTATCTGTTTTCATATCATTCACGGTTTTGTCATTCTTACCTTTATCCCTGCTGCCACAGGAGGCGAGAGAAATGGTTATCACAAAGAAGGCTATTGCTCTGTTCATTTTGTCTCATTTATCTTTTCTTTAAAGATGTTCATTTTTTTACCCTTAAGGAAAACATATCTTCTCCAGAAAGGTAATGTTGTTAGAGATGTGAACCTGATAATGTAATGTAAAGGTTTGAATCCCATGGCATAATGCATTATCAGGTACAGTAAGGTTACTAAAGCTACCATGGCAGCAATCAAAACAAATTGTGAGAGTATTTTCCACCACAAAGCTTCCGACTGAATGTTCATTGAGTTTACCAGGAGCATTATAAACCAGGTACTTATTGCGCTGATTATAAGCATGAAAGCGGCGGCCATTCCATGGGCAGTCTCAATGGCTTTCTGCGGACAATGATTAAGACATCTCATGCAGCTTTCACAAGTGAGCTTCCAGTAGGGCCTGTTCCTTACAAGTTTTATAGAAGCAGTCGGGCACTCTTTAATACAAATCCCGCAGTTATTGCATTTGTTGCTGGCTATAAACGTTTTTGAGAGAAAAAATCTTCCTCCAATATAATATCCGGCTGCAGCCGGACTGATAAGCAGATCCGCAGGGAGGCTTAACAGTCCTCTGAAGATTCTCTTTCCGGACAGGATCTTAATTGCAAAATTCCTGATATTCGGTTCGGCTTTTGCTATTATGGATTCTATGACTTTCTTCTTCAGTCCCGGATGGAGGGGAACCCAGTTTGACGGCATGTCGATCGACCTTAATGCAATGCACCTGTAGCCTTTCAACCAGAGCATTAATGCCGGTAACATGAGTGCAAGTCCGTTAAAACCAGGTACGAATATTTTATACAGTTTTAAACATCCCCGTGTGTTCACCAGGAAAACATCTTTACACAGCTCCTTTGGGAATCCGGCAATGAATTTCAGCATTATCGGTGCAGCATTGAACCCGTGTGTAGGAAAGGCAAATCCGATAAGAGGCTTTTCACTGGCGTCAGGCATGGCGATGTTCTCCAGCCTGTCTATCTGCTGCACGACTGTTTTTAATCCTCTTCTGCCGGCTTCAGCAGCTATCCAGTGGGAGGTTACTTCCGTATTCCCTGTTCCTGAAATATAATATAAGTATAGAGAATCCCAGTCTTGCATTTCCAGGGAGATTTTACCGTGCCGGTCCGTGAAATAAAAGTAGTAAAAGATATTGATAATAGGAGTATTTTTGTCTGCTGACAATGATTATGGACAGGAAGAGACTTTGCGGACTGACAATTGATGAGATTTTCGGATTGATCCAACCTGAAGGATATACTATTTCTCATGCAACAAAAGTGGCCAACAGTATTTACAGAAAATCCATTTCAGATATATCTCTGATGAATGGGATATCAAAAGACCTGAAAATAATTATTGGAGAAAAAGTTGATTCAGGTATTTATTCTCCTGTATCCTCAGAGATCTCTTCAGACGGAACAATCAAATATCTCTTTATTTCTCCGGAGGGGAGGAAGTTTGAATCTGTATGGATGGCTGACCGGAAGCGAAAAACCGTATGTGTGTCGGTTCAGTCAGGCTGTAAAATGGGGTGCCCTTTCTGTGTCACGGGGAAATATGGTTTTCATGGCGACCTGACTGCCGGGGATATTGTGAACCAGGTACTGAGTTCTCCTCATGGTGACAAACCGACCCATGTTGTTTTCATGGGTATGGGAGAACCGATGGATAACCTTGAGAATGTTTTAAAGGCTTGTGCAATACTGTCAGCTGAATGGGGTCTTGCGTTAAGCCCCGGGAATATAACAATCTCATCGGTAGGGATCACTCCTGCGATCGCTGAATTCCTCAGGAGATCATCCTGCAACCTTGCCATAAGCCTTTACTCGCCCTTCAGTGATGAGCGCAGAGAGGTGGTACCGGCAGAGTCAGTTTATCCGGTCAGTGAGATAATCAATATGATGAGAGCCTTTCCTGTTGCCAGAAAGCGGAGATTCAGCGTCGCATATGTGATGATCAGGGGTGTCAACGACTCCGCGGAGCACCTGGAGGGATTGAAGAATCTGCTTGCAGAATCTGGTATAAGGGTTAACCTTCTGCCATATCACAGGGCCGGGAAAGACACACGCGAATCCTCCCCTGATGAAACAATAATGCGCTTTAAACACGGGCTTGTAACCAGCGGAATATCAGCCTCAATAAGGAAATCGCGTGGTGCGGATATATCTGCAGCATGCGGACTTCTGGGTGGTTCAGAGTAAGCTGAGATCATCCACAATTCACTAATAACCAATAACCAATAACTTCAAGTTTATTAATCAGAATTACTGATCAACTGAAAGAAATATTCATCAAGGTACCCTTCAGAAGCCTTGATCCATTCTTTTTTAATTCCGGCCTGGACAAATCCCTGTTTTCTGAACAGGTCCATGCTTTCGCAGTTATTGGCAAGGATATTACAGTAAAGCTGGTGAAGCTGCAGGGTTTTAAAGCAGTAGTCAATAAGGCATTTCAGCGCCATTGAGGCATATCCTTTTCTCCGCTGGTCCTCATCAGCAATGAGAATGCCCAGTCCTGCCCTTTTATGAAAAGGATCGAAATCAAAAACATCGATCGTGCCTATCGTCTTTTTTTCATCCGCGATATCAATCATAAGCCTCAGCTGTCCAGTTTCATATATGCTCTTATGTGAGTTTTCCATATACCTCTTGAGGGTATATTTTGAGAACGGAGTTACCGTATTGCTTATGGTCCAGTACTTGCTGTTGTTTTCCCATTCATACAGAAGTCCCAGATCTTCAGGTTCAAGAGCCCTTAACTTTATTTTATCATGCCTCATAATACGAGCATTAATTCTATTGATTATTTACTAATAAGCAGACTGAGTTCGCGGATAAAAGCATCTTTATAACCTTCATCCCTCAAGGCTTTCAGAGCCTCTTTTGCCCCGGCAAGAGTGCTGTATTCTCCCGTAATATATCTGTAGAAACCATCTTCGCCCAGGATCTCCCTGACTCCCGGAGCTTCTTTGAATGTATTCATCTTTACGGGCGACCTTGCAGCTTTAAGCTGGATGGTGTAAATCTTTTTACCGGTTGTATTGCTTATGACCGGGATGCGGTTGTAGAGAGATCTTGTTTCTCCATCGAGCTCATATTGATTTAATATGTATGCCTCGCCGAATCCCATTTCAACTGCATATGAAAGATATTTTGCAGCGTCCATCCTGTTGTTGAACACTCCCAGCACGTATAACAATACAGAGTCAGACTTTATAGTCCTGAGGAAAAGCCTTCCTTCGAGGCTCAGGGAGCTGAAGTGTTCCTCCGGAAGCACCCTGACAGATTTCGTCAGAACAATGCTGTATCTCATTGAAGACGGAAGCCTGAGATGTTCGGGGGTGTAAACGTCTTTCCTTAATGTGACTCCGGTTTTGGGATCAATGATACCGAATGCAACCCGCCTGTTGTATTTTCTGCCCTCAGGATTGTCAGTTCCGTCGTTATTGGTATTAACAGCAATGAAATTAGATTCTCCGAGCGCTTTTCTTAAAAAGCGTGAAACCTGTATCCCGCCTGAAGTAAGATATTCCGTTACGGCGTTTACTCTCTTCCTGGAAAGCAGGAAATTGTAATCTGAAGGTCCTTTCGCATCAGCATATCCTGCAATTTCGATTTTAAGCTCAGGATTTGAAATGAGCAAAGCTTTTATTTCTTCAAGGATTTTCATTGCCGTGGAATCGAGTACACAACTGTTGTAATCGAACAAAATATTCTTGAGTGTCAGATATCTTTCTTCTGCTGCTTTTTCAGGGATCAGTTCTGACCGTACCTGCACGTAGCGGCTCAGGAAGTAGAGGGGAAGGTTAAGTTTTATTGTATCAGTTTTATACCCCGGATAACTTACATAAATAAGATAATCTCCCGGAGTGATATCGGCTCTGAATTTATCCTCAGTATCAACCCCCAGAACAACAGGAGTTTCAACTTTATTAATATTTATCAGATTCACAGTTACCTTTCCCGGGTCAGGTTCCGTATCATCCCTGAGGGTAATGAATCCTTCAAGCAGAGAAATCTCGTCTGCCGGATCACGTGCAACAACCGTATAAATATTTCTTGATTCACCAGATTCATTATAAAGGCTGGCTATAAATCCGGGAGCATTATTATTAAGAACAAAAAAAGTATTATCGGAAGTGGTATTGAATGCAAAGGGCATTGCGACCGGATTTGTCCAGCCTTCATATTTCATTACAGATCTGAATACATCGTATTTTCCCATGCTGATATGTCCTTCAGAGCTGAAGATCAATGCATTGTTCTCTGTATCGAAATATGGTGTATCTTCATTATATGGTGTATTTATTATGTTTCCCAGGTTTACAGGGTCATTCCAGGAGCCATCATCATTTCTTGTTGATGACCAAATATCAAGTTCGCCTTCCCCATGAGACCTGTTGCTTGAAAAATAGAGTGTTTTTCCGTCAGGAGTTATAAAACCATGGGATTCCCAGTAGATTGAATTGATAATTTTACCTGCTCCTTTTATTCTGGTCCAGGTTGTATCTGTTCTCTGGCTGAAATAAAGATTCCCATCAGCGCCATCATCCATGAACAGTACAAGCAGTCTGCCGTCGCCTGTAATTGAATTTGAATAGAACCTGTCATAGCCTCCCAGCTGCTCTGTTATATCATCAGGAGGACTCCAGTCCTTGTTTTTGAAAGAGCACAGGATACGAGTCTTTCCTTCATTTTTCTGAGTGAAGATAAACACCGAATCGTTTTTGGAAATTGCCGGATTGCAAGCTCCCGGGTAATCTTTCAACCAGGGTACAAACAGTTCTGAAAGTATTGTTAAAGGCCTCTTTTTCATTTCCCTGGCATAAATGCAGTCACGGATCTGGTTGTCGAAATACTCCTTCATTGAGATTTCGTTTTCCCTGACATTTTCTCTCAGCTCATAATATAATGAAAGAGCCTTATCCAAGCTGTCGTTTACATGATATGCAGCAGCGAGATACGTCAGGGTATATGCCGGGGCCTTTTCTCCATCTTCTGAATAATCCTTTTCATCGGCTGTCATATTCTTTGATGCAGCCGAAAGAAGCCTGAGAGCATCCTCTTCTTTACCCTCGATATTCAGGTAACAGACGCCAAGTCTGGCAGCTATATTGCAGTTATCAGGATAAGCTTTCAGAACGGTCTCATAAAGAGGGGCTGCTTTTTCGTAGTCATTATCGTAGTAATAAAAAATGTCTGCATTGCGGATTGTCCTGGTGAATTCGCTTTTTGTCCTCTCCTGGGGGTAAATAACATTAAACCCGGTGAGTAAATAGAACACTACAAGGAATAATGCTGATGACCTTTTCATTGTTTTATTACTCTGTGACCAGCGAGTTAATCTCTCTTATTTCTGCTCCAGCGAAACCTGCCTCCAGTGCAGCTTTAAGAGCTTCCTGCGCCTGCGCCTGGCTTTCGTATTCGCCGAACAGATATTTGTAATAACCGTCATCATCAAGGATCTCCCTCACTCCTTTCATCTCCCTGAACATATCCATATTGACAGGTGATTTTGCAGTTGTCAGCTGGATGGTATAAACTCTTTTCCCGGTAGCTGATACAGAGACCACATTTGCTCTGGCAGAAAGCTTTGATCTTTCATTCAATTCATATTGATTGATAATGCTTGCATCATTAAATCCTTTTTCCCTGACATAACCAAAATATGTAATAGCATCTGATTCGTTGTAGAAAACGCCGACTGCATAAAGATACACCGATCCTGATTCGATAATCCTGAGGAACAATTTTCCACTCAGGTTTAAAACATCGAAATCCTTCTGAGGCAGTTTTTCAGTTGCCTCTTTAAGGATGATGCTATATTTCATTGATGAAGGCAGACGCAGATGTTCCGGTGTATATGTTTCCTGCCTCAGTACGATGCCTGATTGCGGATCAACCACTCCGAAAGTGACTCTCCTGTTATATTTTCTTCCTTCTGGATTATCCGATCCGTCAGGGTTTGTATTTACTGATGTATACTGCGACTCGCCGAATGATTTCTTTATAAAGCGGGATGGAGGATTGATGAGGGAAACCATATAATCTATAACAACCTGTGCCCTTTTCTCCGCAAGGATATAATTGAACTCAGTGCTTCCTTTTGAATCAGCATAACCGGCAACTTCAATTTTAAGTCCGGGGTTGGTGATCAGTACTGATTTTACTTCATCGAGGCTTGCTTTGGCTTTCTCATCCAGTTCGAAGCTGTTAAATTCAAAGAAGATGGTCTTCATAGTAAGGAAGATCCCTGTTACAACCACATCGGGGATTAGTGTTGTATTAACAGCCAGATAGTGATTTAAGGAATAGAGTGGAAGATTTATTTTTACTGTATCTGACTGGTACCCGGGATAACTTGCAATCAGATGGTAATCGCCCGGTGTAATTACGAAACCGAATCTTCCCTCCCCGTTAACCGGGATATCCTTTACAGCTCTGGTTTTTAAATCTGTAAGTTTAACAGCCGCTTTGGATTTATCAATTCCATCTGCATCCAGCAGCTTCATAACTCCTTCCGCGACTGTTATTTCATCAGCAGGATCAATTGCTGCCAGCGAATAAATATTCCTTGAACCTTTTTTCTCATCATATCGGCCTGCTATAAAACCCGGTCCATTATTCTTCAGAATAAAGAAAGTGTTAGGCTGGGTTGTGTTAAGAGCAAAAGGCATTCCGACAGGATCAGTCCATCCCCCATTTTCTGACACTGACCTGAAAACATCGTATCCTCCCATGCTGATATGTCCGGCTGAACTGAAAATCAGAACTCCCGTCCCGGGATCGAAAAAGGGTGTATCTTCATTGTAGGGTGTGTTGATTATATCTCCAAGGTTTACGGGCAGACCCCATATGCCATCTTCCTTTTTTTCCGACTTCCAGATATCAAGTTCACCTTTCCCTCCCGGTCTGTTGCTCGAGATAAACAGAGTATTGCCATCGGGTGTTATGAATCCATGCGATTCCCAGTATATTGTGTTTATAACTCTGCCCAGGCTCTTTGCCCGGGACCAGGTTGTGTCTGTTCGTTCGCTTAAGTAGAGGTTGCCATCACCGCCATCATCCATGAAGAGGATAAGAAGTTTGCCATCGCCGGTAACTGAGTTGGAGTATAACCTTGTATATCCTCCAAGTTGACGGGTAATATCAACAGGGGCAGACCATTGATCTTTTTTGTATGAACACAGAATCATTGTTTTCCCTTCGCTTTTTTGAGTGAAGATGAAGACAGAATCATTCTTAGCCAGAACCGGATTTTCAGCTCCCGGATACTCGCTAAGCCATGGGATGAAGAGATCAGAGATTACAGTCACGGGCTTTTTCTTCATTTCCATGGCATAACTGCAATACCTTATCTGGGTATCGATATATTTCAGTTTTGCGACGTTCCCGCTATACCTTTCTCTTGTAAATTTGTAAAGCGATACAGCTTTTTCAAGGCTGTCGTTCAGATGGTATGCAGAAGCGAGATAAAGGTATGTATCAAAAGAGGCCTTGTTTCCATGCTCGGTATACTCTTTTTCCTCCACCACCACGTTTGATGAAGCGTCTTTAAGAAACCTCAGAGCATCTTTTTTCCTGCCATCGAGGTTAAGGCAGCATAAGCCAAGCTTAGCTGAAAAATTAGCATTTCCAGGGTAGGCCTTGCACAAAGCATCATAAAGAGGTGCAGCCTTTTCGTAATCTTCATCATAATAGAACAGGATATCAGCTTCCTGGACAGATCTGATTAGATCTCTTTTTGCAGTTTCCTGCGAAAGGAGAGATACCGGGAAACTGTTAAGAAGGGTGAAGAAGATAACACATACATACTGACGGGTCATTATTTTGATACTTTTTTAATGAAGATCTCATCGGGATAACCCTTTTTGATCAATGCCAGTCTCCACACCGCAGCTTCTTCCCGGGTCGGGAACTGACCGGTCATATACCTGTAGAACAAGTCAGCTTCATTGTACATTACCTTCATGTCGGTAATGTATTTGAAATAGGTTACATCAACAGGATTACGCAGAGCCATAACCTGAACGGTATAGTAAAGAACATCAGTATCTGCGATGTTTGTATCATTAACATCATTTACATTCATGTTCATGATAAGCAGACTGGAATCGATTGCTTCAACAACTGGAATTTCTGACAGATTAATCTTTTCATAAATAACAGGGGGGGGCTCGGCTAAAGATGTATCTCTTTCAAGAATTACATCAAGAGAAATAACAGTGACCGCGTTATCCAGTGTGATAGTTGTGTCGATAGCCTGCGACAGATAACCGGGACCGGTATATACAATCCTGAAAGTGCCGGCAGATACAACAAAATTATAACGACCGGTATATTTGTTCGGGTAACCTACATCTATTGTATCCCCCGAGGGACGGTCTATAAGGTGGATGGAATAGTCTTCGTCGAAAGCAATTAAAGTATCGGCAAGGCTGTATTCTCCGGTAATTTCGAAAGACAGGTTAACATTTGTGCTTCCCAGCCCAAGAAAGAAAATGTCTTTCTTTTTGTAATCAGTTGTCAGTGAATAATATGCATTATCCCCGTTATTTGCCGGCTGGAAAAATTTATCATCATCAGTTGTATTTAAGGGGGATCCCAGATTTTCCGGAATTTTCCAGGCAGTTCCAACTCTCCTGCTCCTGAAATTGTCATAACCGCCCATTGAGATATGTCCTTCAGAGCAGAAAAACAATGTTGAGTCATTTTCTGTAATAAAGGGAGTATCTTCGTTAAATGGGGTGTTGATTGTATTCCCAAGATTCACTTCCGGACCCCAGTCACCGTTTCCATCTTTTTCGGAATAATAAATATCAAGGCTTCCATATCCCCCCTCCCTGTTACTGGTAAAGTATAACCTGTTTCCATCAGCAGAAACTGAAGCATGAGACTCGTAAAATTTTGTGTTTATATTTTTATTCAGTTTTTTAATCGGAGTCCAGTTACCGTCAACAAGCTGTGAAGAGTAAATATTACCGTCATACCCGTCATTTTTATAAAGAAACATTTCTGTTCCGTCACTGTTAAGGCTGGAGGTCGAACAATCTTCCCCGGCATTCAGGACCTGAGTGATATCAATCGGCATTTGCCAGACATCTCTTTCCTTCCTTGAATACATGATAACGTTGACCATCCCCCTGCGCTCGGTATAAATTATTGAATTGCCGTCGAAACTCGCGGCAGGATTCTCGTTCATTGAGCCTTGCATGAATCCTTTCCCCATGGTTTTCTTACTGATTTCCAGTGGATTTTCAACCAGAAGCATAGCATTCTTACAAGCCTGGATCTGCTGATCAATGAATTCCAGGTTTTTCATTTCTCCTTTTGCATCCTGTCTTGATAGCTTGTCAAAGACCTGAAGTGTATTTAATCCTTTTTCGAGTTCGTTGTTGATCATGTAGGCTTTTGCCAGAAGGAAATAGGCATCAAGAGGAGCTACTTTCTCATTGAATGAGCCTGATTTTGCATCAAAGCTGGCATTTTTTACTGCCTCCTCCAGGTAGGGTATAGCTTTCTCTTTTTCCCCGGGTATATTGAGATAACATTCTCCAATCTTATTCTTAATATTAAGATTTTCAGGCGTTTCGAGAAGAAGAAAAAGCTGATTGGCCAGTTCATATTCTCCGTAGAGGTAATATGATTCAGCTTGTGTAAAAATCTCCTTCATCTCTTTTGTTGACTGAGCCGAAGCAGTCATTGAAAAAAGAACCAGAGTTATCAGCTGCAGCTTTTTGCGGTATATTTCAACTCTGAAATTATTCATCATAACAAATATATAATAATTTAAGAATGAAAAGAGCAGTGTTTCAGCTTATTTGTCAAACGTTATCATATAAATATCCTCTTTCCCGAATCCTTCATTCTCCTTATAAATGGAATAATAACCTGATGTGCCGTCATTGCATGGCATAAAGAATATTTCATCATCCGGTGTATTCAGAGGGTATCCAAGATTTACAGGAGTGTCCCAGTTGCCTGAAACAAGATCAGCCCGGAAAAGATCATATCCGCCAGCGTTCCTGTGTCCCTGAGAACTGAAAAAGAGAGTCTTCCCGTTATTCACAAGGGAAGGGCGGTCTTCATTGAATGGTGTGTTTACTGCCGGTCCGAGGTTGACAGGTATTCCCCAGTCGCCGCCTGTCTTTTTTGATATATACAGATCAAGTCCTCCCAGTCCTCCCGGGCGGTCAGAAGCAAAGATCAGTTGTTTCCCCTCTTCAGAAACGAATCCATGTGATTCCCAGTATCTTGTATTTATGTTTTTATTCAGCCTGACGCTTTTCCCCCATTTGAAGCCATCAAAAGTGCAGGTGTATATATCACTGTTCTGATCATCGTCTTTTGACAGATAGAGAGTATTCCCATCAGAAGTGAGGCAGGAAATGTACATATCACCCTCCGACTGAAGTTCAGGGGTTATATTTACAGGATCGGTCCATTTATTGTCGGTCAGTTTTGACAGCATTATTGCATCGTAAAATTTCATGGAAACCATGTAGGCCAGGGTATTTCCATCCGCAGAGATAACAGGATTGAAATTTGATTTGTCATCATTAATGCTTCTTCCTGCATTTATGGCAGTAAACCCCACAGGGTTTGCAATGAGTTCTGCAGCATCATCACAGGAGGTGATCTGGAAGTTCACGAATTCTGTATCTTCCCAGTTATCTGAGTCGAGAGTTCCCCGGAATTTTAAGAATGTTTCTTTTGCCTGTTCAAACTTATGATTGATCTTATACGCATAAGCCAGGCTGTACAGTGCATCATAAGGGGCTGTTTTCTGTTTTATGGTTCCTTCCCGGTGTTCCGGGGACATGTTTTTTACTGCAGTTTCGAGATAATCGATAGACAGGTTTTTCTTCCCTGCTATATTGAGGCAGCAGACACCAATTCGATAAGCGATATTGGCATTCTGAGGCAGGGTTTCGTAAAGCTGAAGGTAATATGAAAGAGCATCGGGATACTCTCCCTGCAGAAAAAAATATTCAGCTTCCAGGAATATTGCCTGATTTATTTTAAAGTCCTGTGCTGAAAGGGAAAATGCCAGAAGAAGCGCAGCCAGCAGAGTGACAATACTTTTGCCCATCACTATTGGTTTTGCTAACAAATTTATTAAAAAATCGAGAAGAAAAACAATTGCAGTTTATTCTTTCTTTTTATCCATGTTCCTTCTGCGGTACCAGATGATGAACCAGAACAGCATACCTGCTCCGAGCAGCAGCCAGATGATCCACCATTTAAATTCTTTTTCCGGCTTGACAACTGGCTTAATTGTTTCAACCGGGATATTTTTTGAATTAATGAGGTTTGCCATGGCATCGAAGAATAATTTTTCAACTCCTGCCTTACCCATGTTTTTAAGTATGAACAGGATCAGTTCTTCTGGTGTCCTGATTCCTTCTTTCTTCAGATTGATCGAATTGAGCCACGAACGGAACGGTTCTTCGGCGGTGGCGGCAAGGTCGTTGCGGAATTGTTCTGCAGTTGCACCGGGCAGGGTGCTGACCGAGGCAAGTAATCTGGCTAACTCCTTATCTGCCATCTCTTTATCAACAGATTCGTTGTAAACAGACCGCAGCCAGGCTCCTTTATCGGTGATCCCTTTTTTCTCAGTTGAAGAAATAGCCTGTTTCAGGACAGAGCCGATGGCAGGATCATCACCAAAGGCCATGAGCTTCTCTTTTTGTGTTGAGATTGTAACATCAGGTGCAGCAAGGATGGCAGCAGCAATCCTGTCGAGTTGATCAGGGCCTGTTTTGCCGCCGGTTTCTTTAGCAATATAATCCTGAAGGTCGTTCCAGGTCTTGAGGTACAATGTGTAAATATCAATATCGCTCAGCAGCTTTTTAAGTTCAGGATCAAAAACGTTTCGGGCGAGGTAATCAACGGCAGCCTGGGAGAGTACATTATCCCTGAGTGCTATCTCAAAGGCCAGCTTGTCGACCTCTTCACCATTTATGCCTCTCTTAATGGCTTCCTCCTTGAGGAATGCTATTTGGTCGTCAATCTTTGCGAAATCGTATTTTCCGAAATCCAGGTCGGAGATGACCTTCTTCAGATCATCGCCGGCACGGTTCTTCTGCATTTCGGTCAATGCTTTTATCTGTTTCTCCGAGATCACCCTCTCGTATTCAGGCCTGACAACTTTTGCCACTGCCTCATCCGGCATGCGTGTTACGAATACGTCTGTCGTAGTTGTGTTGCTGTATTTGTCAGTTACCCTGAATGTGAGCTTGTTATCTCCAACCTGCGGCACTGCCTTATAATAAAAGGTTGAATCGGTCATCGGGAAAGATTCGGTGTACAGAAGAGAATCGCCCAGCCAGTGCTCTACCACCAGCACAGATCCGGGTTCTGCTTTTACCGGGATGATTATTGTGTCACCCTTCGCAACAGTTAATGCATTATCGCTGTCAACCGTGAGCTCTGCAACGAAATCGGATATGGGAAGGATAGTTCCGGGTATCACAATGCTGTCGAACGGATTCATCAGCGACAGTTCAAGATTCCTTTGTATCCGCTCTCCTCCGGGTCCTTCATAGGTGACCTCGAAATTTCCCTGCGGCAGCTGCAGCTCGTATTCCCCTGTCTGGGGATTTGAATACACGACTACAAGCTGATCAGGCTTTAAGGAATTGAGGGCGCTGACCTTTATTCTGCTGTCTACGTTCTTTTGAAGGAGGTCGGCAATGGTTACTACTCCCCTGACGGTGAATTTCCTGGGATGCTCACCGGAAAAAATCTCAATCCTGTAAATATCCTGTTCACCAAAATTCCCCGGGATAAACTTAGCAAGGTAGCCTTCATAACCATCATTTATTGGCCTGTAGAAAACATCATCGTCAGTTGAGTTTAGAGGATAGCCGGCATTGAGGGGTACAGACCATTCCCCGTTTTCAAGCAATGTTGAATAGAAAATGTCATATCCTCCCATGTTGTAATGCCCCCTTGAACTAAAGAAGAGTGTTTTATCATCCTTGCTGAGGAAAGGGGTTTCCTCGTGGTACTTTGTGTTTATAACCGGACCCAGGTTCACAGGCTCACCCCAGTCTCCCAGGCTGTCTCTCTCTGAAACGTATATATCGAGTCCGCCCAGCGAGTTCTTGCGGTTGCTGGTGAAATAGAGCTTTTTATTGTCGTGTGAGATTGTGGCGTGCGACTCCCAGTATTTTGTGTTGATTTTCTCGTTCATCTTCACAAGCTGTCCCCATACTCCGTTTTCAAGGGTTGATGTAAATATGCTGCCGTCATAGTCTATTGAACTGTAAAGATAAAGTGTCTTGCCGTCCCTTGAAATTGAAGTTGGATATATATCCCTGTCTATTGTAAGTGCTTCATTCAGGTTTACAGGACCACTCCAGCTTCCGTTGTTTCTTACAGAATAGAGAATTGCATCATAAAAAGCCAGGCTTTGAGCAAACACCATCATATTTTCGTCTTCGGTAATAACAGGGTTGAACTCCGACCTTGTGTCATTTATAACACTTCCAAGATTCACTTCCCTGACAAAAAGAGGATTATTCATAAGTTCTTTCGCATGAAGACAGGACTGGATCTGTTCCTCCACGACTTCGGGATTATAAATCTTTGGATTAAGGTTCATCTTAAACAATTCGTAAGTCTCAATTGCCTTGTCCAGCTGATTATTGATTCTGTATGCATTAGCAAGGTAATAAAGTGCATCGTATGGAGCCCTTGTCTCCTTAAACTTTCCTTCCTTATAGGTGGGGTTAATATTCCTGGCAGCGTCTTCAAGATACCCTATTGCTTTATCTTTTTCTCCCGATTTGTTCAGGTAACATTGACCAAGACGATATTTTATATTTGAATTTGAAGGGAAGAATGTCAGAAGTCTTGCATAGCTGGGCAGGGCTTCCTTATAGTCTTCGAAAAGGATCCACATTTCAGCCTCATAGAACATATTCCTGATCTCCAGCTTTGCCTGGGAAAAAAGAAAACTGCCTGTAAGGAAGGTCAGGAATGTTGTTAAAAGAAAAACCCTTTTGATCATCTTATACAGGTCTAAATCATACGGGAGACTTCAGATCCTTATGTTGGTATCCAGGCAAATACCGGAAAGAGGTCTTCTCCCTGTTAATCTCATTTTTAAAGATGCTAATATAACAGAAATATTAGGAATTGGGCAAATTGTAGCTGTGCTTTTTTGCAGAAAAGTCTTTTCAGGCTATTTCGCCCCTGTAATTTTCAAGTATTTGCTTCACCCTGTTCAGGAACTTTCCGGCAAGAGCGCCATCAATAACCCTGTGGTCATAACTCAGGGAAAGTATCATAATATGCCTTATTGCGATAACATCACCTTCGGGGGTCTCAATGACTGCCGGCACCTTTCTTACCGCTCCGATTCCGAGAATAGCTGCCTGTGGCTGGTTTATTATGGGTGTACCTGCAAGATTATTGTAGCTTCCGAAATTTGTTATCGTGAATGTACCTCCGGTAATTTCGTCGGGTTTTAGCTTGTTGTTCCTTGCCCTCTCAGCCAGGTCGTTTACACTTTTCGCAAGTCCTGTGAGATTCTTCTCATTGGCATTTTTGATGACCGGCACTATGAGGTTACCGTCAGGAAGGGCTGTTGCCATACCAATGTTGATATTTTTTCTTTTTATAATATTGTCCCCCTCCACAGATATGTTGATCATAGGGTATTCATACAATGCCCTCGCGGCAGCGTCAATGAAAATGGGAGTGAGGGTAAGCTTCTGCCCCTCAGCGGCGAGGAACCTGCCCTTGACCGAATTTCTCCAGAGAACCAATTTTGTGATGTCTGCATCGATGAATGATGTGACGTGCGGGGATCTTTTTTTTGAAAGCACCATATGCTCTGCAATGAGCTTTCTGACCCTGTCCATTGCTATTATCTCATCTCCTGAGGATTGTTGATTATCAGGTTTATGCTGCATCTCTGCTGTACCGTTCCTCTGGGCCGTAACTGCAGTCTTCTTTGCCTTATTCCGGGCATCGAGCATTTTCAATATGTCATCGCGGGTGATCCTGCCGTCCATACCCGTTCCTGTGACAGCGTCAAGCTCTGCATGGCTTATACCTTCGCGGGCGGCAATGGATCTTACGAGTGGAGATATGAACTTACCTGTGGGCGTGCGGCTTTTAAGGTTTCGTGATACTTCCTCCGTTTCCTTCTTCTCGTTTCTGGTTTCAATGATTGTTTCACGGATACGTTCAACTTCCTTGTCAATTTTCGTTTCAGCATCAGTCGAAGTGGTAATACTGCTTTCAATGACTGCCAGCACCTGGCCTACTTTGACGACAGATCCCCTGGGGGCAACTATTGATACTATTTTCCCTTCAGCAGGCGAGGGGACCTCGGAATCGACCTTGTCGGTTGCGACTTCCACAATAGGATCATCTTCCCTTACCGCTGCACCTTCAGAAACAAGCCATTTGTTGACAGTAGCTTCAATAACCCCTTCTCCCATGGCAGGAAGCAGTATGTTCAGTTTTGCCATTGCACTGTTGTTAATTGTTTTGGTTTATACAATTAACATTCGAAAAAGAGAATTGTTTAAACAGGCTGTGGTTTTCTAAAACACTCATCTGAACAGATGCCGAAGCCAGGATGATATTCTATTTTTAAGGTCTGTGCTACCAATGGTTAACAGTTCGCTTTCGGGATTCACATAGCGGCTCCCCAGGATATATTTCTCGCCTGCCGAAGCTATACGGATGGTGATATTGGAATCGGTAATAAGATGCATTGATTCAATTATCTGGGCAGCAGCCATGCTCCCTGTTGTGAAGATCACTTCTTTGATCCTGTTTATCCTTATTACCTCTTTTATCTGTCCGATGTTACCCAGCACCTCTTCTTTCATGTCTTCCTTGTCAATACTTACCCTTCCGGCGATCCTGTTACCGTTTGCAGATGCGGATATCAGTTTAATGAGGTTAAGGTAGTTTTCCTCATCACCCACGATAATTGTTCTCCTGGCCTTTGAGAACGGGTTGTCGGAAATTGTCGGAAATATTAGGGAGATAAGGAACCTCCATACCGGGATGGCAATGAAAAAAGCCAGTCCTCCCAGGATTATAATTGCCCTCGAAAATCTCATGTCTGCCGGAAGGAGGGCATAGAATACCAGCACAATGACCGTCCCTGCAAAAAGACCGCTGATGGCGTTGCTTGTTTTTGCAGGCATTTTGTATCCTGAAAGGAACACCACCGACAGGACGAGAATGGTTGTATAAACGGGCATTATAACCCCGGGGAAAGTATCAGGAAAGAGATATCCCTGCCCGAACTTATACGGCCCCCATGCAGATGCTATTAATCTGAATATTAAGTAAATAATGATGCTGTCTGTAGCCGGGAGAAAGATTCTCCTGATAAATCTCCTCGTCAGCGATAATACTGCCCTGAGAATGATTGCTGCCTGGATGATGAGGATATAGTCCTTGAATTCTCCCCTGCTGAAGTGTTTGCGGACAAATATTATCATTGCCCTGTGTAAGGCAATAAAAACATTGAGATCCTCTTTTCTGGTGCTCTCTCCCTTATAATGAATGATTTTTGTACCGGGGAAGTAGTAATTATTGTATCCCTGCTGAAGCACCCTGTAGCAATAGTCAATATCCTCACCATGCATGAAGAATTCCTCATCGAGAAATCCTGTCTTCAGGAATGCTTCCCTGCGCATGAACATGAATGCACCCGAGATTATTTCTGCCATGCATGTGTCGTTATTGTCATGATTGCCAAGGTAATACCTGTTGAATTTCTCTGATTTCGGGAAGAGTCTTGAAAACCCTATCATCTTGTAAAATGCGGTTTCAGGTGTGGGAATTCCTCTTTTTGATTCCGGCAGGTACCTGCCCTTGCCATCGATCATCTTTACACCTGCTATTCCTGCATCCGGGTGATCATTCATGAAATCCATACATCTCTTTAAGGTGTCCTCATCAACTATGGTGTCAGGATTCAGCAATAGAATAAACCTGCCCTGCGTAAGCTTCAATGCCTGGTTATTGGCTGCAGAAAATCCCCTGTTTTCATGATTCATTAAAAGCTTTACCTCCGGGAATTCTACTCTGACCATGGAGCAGGAGCCATCGGCTGAGTTGTTGTCGACCACGAAAACCTCACAGGAAATATCCTTCGACGCTTTTTTTACAGAAAGGATACACTGTTCAAGAAAGTGCCTTACGTTGTAGCTTACGATGATAACCGAAATGTCCATTATTGTATTCCTGCCAGTTCTTCTCTTATTACTCCTGCAAGACGCCTGATCCCTTCCTCAATCACTTCAGGTTTTGAGAAGGAGAAGTTGATGCGCATAGTATTATGGCCGGCATCGTTGCAGAAGAATGTTGATCCTGAAACAAAGGCAACATTCTTCTCAATCGCTCTTTTAAAGATCCTGTCCGTATCAATTCCAGTAGGAAGCGTAACAAACAGAAACAAGCCGCCCTCAGGTTCTGTCCAGGCGACTCCTGCCGGCATATACTTCCGGAAGCATTCTATCATGCAATTCCGCCGTTCACTGTAGAGTGCGATAGTCCCGGGAAGGTTTTTTTCAAGCAGACCCTTTTCAAGGTATCGCGCAATGATTTTCTGTACAAATGCCGAGGTGCAAAGGTCGGCTGTTTGTTTTGCCATTACTATCCTCTCGAGCAGGACCGGATTCCCTATCATCCAACCGACCCTGAATCCGGGTGCAAAGATCTTCGAGAAGGTGCACAATGTCAGCACTCTTCCCGAAGTGTCGAGCTGGTACATCATTCGCTGGCTTTCACCGCTGAACCGGATATCGCGGTAAGGAGTGTCTTCAACAATCAGCAGATCATACTTCTCTGCTATTTCAATGATCCTGATCCTCCGCTCTTCAGGAAGGGTGATGCCTGCCGGATTCTGAAAATCAGGTATGATATAGATGAATTTGATTTTCCTGTCAAGCTCCCTTAAGCTTATGATCGTCTCTTCAAGCTCGTCAGGCTTCATGCCTTTTTCATCAAGTGTTATACCTTTCAGCTTTGCTCCGTAGGTGGTGAAAGCATTCAACCCTCCCAGGTAGGAGGGCAGTCCGCACAGTACATAATCACCGCTGTCGATGAATATCCTTCCTGTAAGGTCAAGAGCCTGCTGCGATCCGGTTGTTATGATGATGTTATCGGCAGTAAGGTTCAGGCCTTCGCGGTTATGCTTTTCTGCAAGCATTTTGCGCAGGAGCATATCGCCTTCCGTTGTACTGTACTGAAGCGCGTTCGCTCCGTCTTTTTCCAGCACTTCAAGAGCAATTTCCTTAAGGTCTTCCACAGGGAATGTCTCAGGAGCCGGAAGACCGCCTGCGAAGGAGATCATGTCAGGATTCTGAAGGTGCTTCAATATCTCCCTTATGACTGAGCGTTTCATGCTCCTGCCTGAATTTGAAAGGAATCTGTCTGCGCTTGTAATCATTTCAGGTAGGGATTACGGTTGGTTATTGCCCGCCCGAGTGTTATCTCATCGGTATATTCAAGTTCATCACCGATAGCAACACCTCTTGCAAGCGTAGTTATCAAAGTGCTGTAATTGCAAAGTTTCCTGTAAAGATAGTAATTGGTGGTGTCGCCTTCCATTGTGGTGCTGAGGGCGAGAATAAGCTCCCTGATCCCTCCGGCTTTTAATTTTTCCTCGAGAGAATCGATCTTGAGATCAGAGGGGCCAATTCCGTCAATTGGGGAAATGATGCCTCCAAGAACATGATATACTCCCCTGTACTGTCTTGTATTTTCCACAGCTATTACGTCCTGTATGTTTTCCACGACACATATGACCGACCTGTCGCGCTTCTCATCATTGCATATGCTGCATACATCAGTATCTGAAATGTTGTTGCAAATAGTGCAGTAATGAATCCCTTCATGCAGCTTAAGAATGCTTTCCCCGAATCTTCTGACCTCTTCAGGATCTCTCCTTAAGAGAGTCATTACCAGCCTGAAGGCTGTTTTTCTTCCAATGCCAGGAAGCGATGCAAATTCATTCACGGCATCTTCCAGAAGCCTTGATGGGAACTCAGTAAAACTCATGACAGGTCGTTTCAGACAAAATTAATCCAATTATTGTTCTTTTTAATGACAGTACTATTTTTTGACATCCATTCTTTTTGTTATCCTTGCAAATTAATCGCAATGGTTATGTCGCCCGGCCTCATACTTGGAATCTTCATTCTGTACACCACCATGTTATTCCTTGTAACCTGGATCACGGCCAGGAAGGCAAATGACCAGTCATTCTTCATAGGGAACAGGAAATCGCCCTGGTTTGTGGTGGCATACGGGATGATAGGCGCCTCACTCTCGGGTGTTACATTCATGTCGGTCCCCGGCTGGGTAAGAGATACTCAGTTCAGTTATATGGTGGTGGTGCTGGGCTACCTTGTCGGTTATTTCATCATCGCAACTGTGCTTATGCCTCTGTATTACAGGCTGAAGCTGACGACCATATACACATATCTTGACCAGCGCTTTGGATTCTGGTCGTACAAGACGGGTGCAGCCTTCTTCATTCTTTCCAGGACACTGGGAGCCTCGCTCAGGATGTTTCTTGTGATCAACGTTCTGCAGGTATTCGTTTTTGATGCGTGGAATATCCCTTTCTGGCTCAACGCGCTTATTTTCATAGTACTGATAATCCTCTATACATTCAAGGGGGGCATCAGGACAATCGTGTACACCGATATGCTTCAGACGACCTTCATGCTTCTTGCTGTCGTTCTCTCCATTATATATATAAGCAGAGGACTCCACATTCAGGCCCGGGAACTTTTTTCGGAAATAAAAGGAAGCGATGTATCGCGGATGTTCATAACCGACTGGCACCACGAACGTCATTTCCTGAAACAATTCTTTTCAGGGATGTTCATTACCATCACCATGACAGGCCTTGACCAGGAGATGATGCAAAAGAACCTCAGCTGCAGGAACATAAAGGAAGCCCGGAAGAATATGTTCACTTTCAGCGGCATACTGGTCTTTGTCAACCTGCTATTCCTTTTCCTCGGAGCATTCCTGTTCATCTATTCTCAGAAAATGGGTATAAACGTTACTGCCTCCGACGAGCTGTTTCCCACGATTGCTATTAATTACCTGGGACCTGTTGCAGGCCTTGTCTTTATGATCGGGCTCATCTCCGCGGCTTTCCCGAGCGCTGACGGAGCTCTCACCTCCCTTACCACCTCGGTAAGCATCGATTTCCTGGGTCTTGATAAAAGAAAAGACCCGGATCCGGGGAAAGTTACAAGGATAAGATACGGAGTGCATTTGACTGTTGCCCTCGTGTTCTTTATCAGCATTCTGCTTTTCAGCGCCCTTAACAATAAAGCCGTTATCGATGAACTCTTTACTATTGCCGGCTATACTTACGGACCTCTGCTCGGACTGTTTACATTCGGCCTCTTCACAAAGCGCAGGGTAAATGACATGATGACTCCGTGGATCGCCATTGTATCACCCCTCCTGTGCATCATGCTGAACACATTTTCAGAAGAGCTGCTCGGGGGTTATAAATTCGGATTTGAAATGATCCTGGTGAACGGATTCCTGACATTTACCGGATTATGGTTATTCAGCAGGAAGCAGCAGCTTATTGAGTAGCAGTCTCTTCCGATTCTGCCGGTTGGTCCTTTTTAACTATGACGCTTATCTTTTTATAAGGAATGTTCCAGACGAAAAAATAACTTATCCCGAAGCTTACTTTTTCACTTCCGGAGCCGAAGCCCGGGAGATAAATCGGTCTGAGATCCTTCCCTGCTCCTGAATAGATCAGCCTCCTGATGTTCACCGACCATCCCATTGTGAAATTTCTGAACATCTCGGCCCTGAATCCCGGAGAGGCTTCAAGGTAATGGCCGAAGCATGCTGATGAAGGTATTGAGGAAGTCACGCTGCCCCAGTAGTTTTCGTACTCAAAGGAAGGTACTTCGGAATTGAATGACGAGAGCCCGTACCTCAAACCTGCACCGGCCCAGTATTTTCCCATAGCCTTTTCAGGACGGAGAAAATTGATGTCGATGCCGGCCTTGATAAAAAACCCCCTGCTCAGGTAATCGTAATTATACTGCGAGTATTTATAATCGGAATATCCTCCGCCGATAAATACACCGTACTTCTCATTCAGGTCGGCAGATATAAATCCTTCAGCATTCAGATTGTTCCTGTTAAAAAGATAGATTACGGGACCTGTGACCTCCGCGCCTATCCTTATCTTCAAAGGTATCTCCACGGTGTCGGGCGGTTCTGTCTGACCGGAAGCCTCCCAAGAAACTGAAAGGAGTATAATAAGAATGCTAGTACAGTATCCGGAAATTTTCCTCATCACCTGTGGTCACAAATTTGTTCGTAATGATTATGTTATCTATTATATTCTTTGTATACGACGGGGGGCGGCTAATAGTATGGTAATATGTATATCCGCATTCGACGGAAATAAGATGTGGGTATGAATCATAGACTACCATGATAGTATCTGAAACTCCATTGATAATCAAGACAAAACCGCAGCTGTCTGTTGAAGGATTCAGCGGAATTTCGGCACGTGAGACACTTTTTGAGCCCGCATATATTTTATCTGTTCCCTTGTTCAATCCGTATATGGTCAGATTATCGGGTGCCTTTACCTTTTGCGTGCTGCTGAGATAAAACGGGACTTTAACTTTTGCCACAGTCTCTTCGAAGCATGCTTCAGGTGTGCATGATGCGATTTCTAATAAAACTGCAATGATGATCGCGGCGATGTTATTTTTTTTCAGACCGGTCATATTTTCTTAAGGTATTCTTCTGCTTTCTTCAGTGCCTTTGGCAGGCCTTCAGGATTTTTCCCTCCCGCAGTGGCCAGAAATGGCTGTCCGCCGCCACCCCCGCTGATCTCCCCGGCAACTTCCTTAATTATATTGACTGCATTAATGTTCTTTTCTTTGATCAGCCTGTCGCTCACCATAACAACCAGGTTTGCCTTGCCGGCAATTGATGATCCGATAACAAGAATGCTGTTGTCATATTTCTTCCTCACCTCAAAAGCGATTGTTTTTAATGTCTCGACGGAATCAGCCTCGATCAGACCTGAGATAAATTTTATATCCTTTATGTCTGCAGCGTTGCTTTCAATCTCCCTGAGCGAGTTCATTGCAATTTTTGACTGGTACTTTTCAATTGTTTTTTTAAGTGCGCTGTTCTCGGATATTATCTTTTCGACGCTTTCAACAATGTTCCCGGTGCTTTTAAGCATCGCAGCAATTTCCTCAGCAGCAGTGAGTTTATTATTTATATACTCATTTGCCTTTTCAGCCGTTACTGCTTCGATCCTCCTGATCCCGGCGGCAATTGCTCCTTCTGATACGATCTTAATGATACCTATGCTTGCGGTTGATTCCACATGTGTTCCTCCGCAGAGCTCAACCGAATCGCCGAAAGTAACCACCCTTACGGTTTCGCCGTATTTCTCTCCGAAGAGAGCCATTGCGCCCATAGCCTTCGCTTCCTTAAGAGGGATGTTATCGGTAATATGCCGTTGATTGTTCTGCCAAACCAGACGGTTTGCAATCTCCTCAACCTTCAGCAGCTCTTCTCTCGAGGGTTTTGAGAAATGGCTGAAATCGAACCGGAGGCGGTCAGGAGTGACAAGCGAGCCCTTCTGCTCGACATGTTTCCCCAGTACTTCACGGAGAGCAAAGTGAAGGAGGTGCGTGGCAGTATGGTTGCCGGCTGTCATCATTCTCTTTTCAACATCAACCACGGCCCTGAATGATGCCTCAGGTTCTGCCGGTGCTTTCCTTGCAATATGAACGATAAGGTTGTTTTCCTTTATGGTGTCAGTGATCTCAATTTTCTCTTTTTTCGATTCAAGGAATCCGATATCGCCGACCTGTCCTCCCGACTCGGCATAAAATGGAGTCTTATCAAGCACGATATGACAGATCTCTTTTCCTTTGGCCTTTACCTTCCGGAACTTCACAATAACTACATCGTCTTCTGTTTTTTCATAACCGGTAAAGACCGTATCGCCCGACTCATTTACTGACACCCAGTCGCCGGCATCGAGTGACGCATCTTCACGCGACCTCTCCTTCTGGCTCTTCATTTCATTCTCAAAATCGCTGATGTCCAGTTCCATTCCGTTTTCCCTGAGTATAAGCTGGGTGAGATCAACAGGGAACCCGAAGGTGTCATAAAGTTCAAAAGCCACCTTCCCTGAGAGGATACTGTTATTTTCGTGTTTCATACCGGATATCATTTTTTCCAGCATCTTAAGCCCTTTACCCAGTGTTTTCAGGAAGGCTGTCTCTTCTTCAAGGATTATTTTTGAGATGAGGTCCTTCATCGAATTTAACTCCGTGTATTGGCTGCCCATCACGGAGGCCAGCTTTGGCACAAGCCTGTATATAAACGGTTCCTCCATCCCGAGGTTATTGTAACCGTACCTGACAGCTCTGCGCAATATCCTTCTGATAACATAACCTGCCTTGTTGTTTGAGGGAAGCTGTCCGTCGGCTATAGAAAAAGATACTGCCCTGAGGTGATCGGCAATTACCCGCATTGCTGTATCATATGATTCTTTCTCGCCGTATTTCTTTTCAGTGAGCAGGGAGATCTCTTTTATTACAGGCTGAAAAACATCGGTATCGTAATTTGATTTCTTCCCCTGGACGACCATGCAGAGCCTCTCAAAGCCCATTCCCGTGTCGACATGCCTTGAAGGAAGCATTTCAAGCGATCCGTCAGATTTCCTGTTGTACTGGATGAAAACCAGGTTCCATATCTCGATTACCTGCGGGTCGCCTTTGTTGACAAGGTTCTTTCCCGGAACTTTATCCCTTTCTTTCTCTTCCCTTATATCAACATGTATTTCCGAGCAGGGTCCGCATGGCCCTGTATCACCCATCTCCCAGAAGTTGTCTTTCTTCGGGCCTTCAAGGATGTGATCTGACTCGCCGGAGAAGCATCTCTGCCAGTAACCCAATGCCTCGTCATCGCGCGGAACATTTTCTTCGGGGCTACCCTGGAAAATTGTAGCGTATAGCCGGTCTTCGGGTATGCCAAGCTTTTTTGTAAGGAACTCCCATGCCCACTCAATCGCTTCCTTCTTGAAATATTCACCGAACGACCAGTTACCAAGCATCTCAAACATGGTATGATGGTAAGTGTCATGGCCGACCTCTTCCAGATCATTATGCTTTCCGGAAACCCTGAGGCACTTCTGTGAGTTAGCCACCCTCCTGTATTTCGAAGGAGTGTTCCCCAGGAATATATCCTTGAATTGATTCATCCCTGCGTTGGTGAACATGAGTGTGGGATCGTTCTTTATCACCATAGGCGCTGATGGAACGATTTCATGCCCTTTTCCCCTGAAATAATCCAGGAATAACTGTCTCAGTTCCTGTGCCTTCATCGTTTAACGGTCAGTGGAATATATTAATATACCTGAAAATTGGCTTGTAAAATTAATTTATTTACTTTAGATTTGTCCATTGCCTGTAACAAAAAATAGAAATTCTTACCGGATCAATGCGTAACCGGAAATATTTTCTAGACCATAATGACCTGCAGTTCAAGCAGGTCAGGCTTCCATGGAGCAAAAAGCTCTTTAGGATATTTCTGTGGTTTGCGATAACAGTCGGGGTTACTCTTATCTATGGTTCAGTTTTCGAGAACATGTTCGGGTCGCCGAAGGAAAAGATGCTGAACAGCGAGATTGACAATCTGAAGCTTCAGTATACCCTTGCCGGGAAAGAGCTCGATAATGCCTACGAAATGATGAATAGCCTTAAACTGTCAGATGAGGTCAGGTACAGGTCAGTGCTTGAAATGGACACCATTCCCGGATCGGTCAGGAAACCGGGCTTCGGTGGTATTGAAAGGTTCAGGGAGCTTGACGGTTATTTTAACTCAATCCTGATGAAGTCGACAAGAACCAGGATAGAGGAGCTGAAGAACATGGTCAATGTTCAGGATGAGTCGTTCAGGGCAATCGAGGAAAAAAGGGCAGAATGGGAGCGAATGTATGAATACCTTCCGATGATCAGCCCTGTTGATGTTGACATAAGACTTGGTGACGGAGTGAAATTCAGAGAAATACACCCGGTCCACGGCAATCCGCAATGGCACTACGGACAGGATTTTGAGGCAACCTACGGGACAGAAGTATATGCCACCGGTTCAGGAACAGTCATTGATGCAGGATGGAATACGGGAGGTTTCGGTAATCATGTAAGGATCGACCACGGTTACGGCTACCAGACCATCTACGGACATCTCAGCGGCATAAAAGTCAGCAAGGGAATGAATGTTAAACGCGGCGACCTGATAGGCCTTACGGGCAGTTCAGGAACATCTTCAGGTCCGCATCTTCACTACCAGATTGATCAGTACGGCCAGCATAAAAATCCTCTTTACTATTTCAACAATGATCTAACCAGGGAAGAGTATTTTGATATGATCCAGCTGCTTACCTCAAGCACGAAATTCAGATGATCATTCAGCCCGCACCGGGCTGTTTTCTTTTATGATTTTCTTATCTTTGCTCCGTTATGCCAAACTCGAGATATAAGTTCAATCCCGAATCGCTGAGCTTTGACAGAATAAGGCTTGGCCTTGGTGAAATTCTTCTGAGGGGGCTTGCATACCTGGTAGGATCGCTGCTGATCGCAATCCTTTATTATGTGATATTCGCTGCATTCTTCGACTCTCCCAAGGAAAAGGCACTGCTCAGGGAGATCGACCAGCTTGCGCTTCAGTACGACATGATCCACCGCGAAATGAATAATATCGAAAAGGTTATCGACCAGCTGCAGACAACTGATGACAACCTATACCGGACAATTTTTGAAGCTGAGCCTGTCCCTGCGACTTTACGCGAAGGAGGAGTAGGAGGCATCAACCGTTACAAGGAGCTGGAAGGATTTGAAAATTCCAGCATAGTCATCGAAACCACCAGGCGGCTTGATCAGCTGAGAAAACAGATCTATGTCCAGTCAAAGTCGTTCGACGACCTGATATCCCTTGCCATGAGGAAAGAGGAGATGCTTCGGTCTATCCCTGCAATAATGCCGATATCGAACAAGGATCTGACCAGAACAGCATCGGGTTACGGACTCAGGATACACCCTATTTATAAGATCATCAAGTTCCATGCGGGCATGGATTTCACTGCACCTTCCGGGACCGATGTCTATGTTACAGGTGATGGCACGGTGGCCTCCGTCATATCATCGAAACGCGGGCTGGGGAATCACATAATAATCAATCATGGATACGGATATACATCAATATATGCTCATCTCGACAGGTTCAATGTGAGGGCAGGACAGAGAGTCAGGAGAGGCGATGTAATAGGATTTGTGGGAAGCACAGGCATGTCGCTTGCGCCCCATCTGCATTATGAAATAAAACTTAACGGAACCAATGTCGATCCGGTTAACTATTATTTCAATGACCTGACTGCCGCAGAGTATGAGAAGATGATAGAGATAGCTTCAAAAACAGGTCAGTCATTTGATTAGATCTTCATTAAACCTTTTTATGAAGAGCGACCCCATTATAGCTTTACTGCTCCCGGTATTCCTTTTATTTTACAGCGCCGAATGCAACGCATTCCCGAATGATACGATAACTGCCGGAAGAAAGATTACTATAACCGGTGTCGGAGACATAATGTTAGGCACATCTTTCCCCTCGCCAAAATACCTGCCCCCCCACGATAATCCTTTATTGCTGCTGGGTAGCCTTGCCGACACCCTTGCTTCCGGAGACATTGCTTTCGGCAACCTCGAGGGATCATTTCTCGATGATGGCGAACCTGCAAAGAAGTGCAGGGATTCAACCAGATGCTATCTTTTCAGGATGCCGGAAAGGTATGCTTCAGCTCTGGCAGCCGCTGGTTTTGACATGATAAGCCTGGCTAACAATCATTTTGGCGACTTTGGTCCTGCAGCCAGGAGGCGGACTATGCAGTTGCTAGATTCGTTGGGTATTATCTATGGGGGACTTGCTGACCATCCGTTTTCTATGATAAGAAAAGATAGTATCCTTTATGGGTTCTGCGCCTTTGCACCCAATGCCGGAACAGTCAGCATTCATGACATGGCTGCGGCAGAGGTTATTATAAAGTATCTTGCCGATACGTGCGACATCGTGATCGTTTCATTTCACGGAGGTGCTGAGGGAGCAGATTATCAGCGCGTTCCCGAAGGCGATGAAATGATGTTCACGGAGAACAGGGGCGATGTGCGGAAGTTCTCGCACACAGTGATCGATGCCGGCGCTGACGTGGTTTTCGGACACGGTCCGCACGTGACACGCGCTGTCGAAGTTTATAAAGAACGTTTTATCGCATACAGCCTGGGAAATTTCTGCACCTACGGAAGATTTAATCTGCAGGGCCCGAACGGAATAGCTCCCATTATTAGGCTGGATATTGATATTTCAGGTAAATTTATAGCAGGGAAAATCATTCCTGTTTACCAGGTACCAGGCTCAGGAGTAAGACCAGATCCGGAAAGCCGCGTGATCAGGAAGATACGGGAGCTTACGGCCCTTGACTTTCCCATTTCGGTTGTTGCGATCTCCGAAGATGGTAAAATAACTTATAAATAAACGATATGCCTTACAGGGAAAAACCGGTGGAAAAACTCTATTATTCAATAGGAGAGACAGCAAAGATGCTTGATGTTCCGATCTCGACCATCAGGTTCTGGGAGAATGAGTTTGATGTACTGAAGCCCATGAAGAATAAAAAGGGGAACAGGATGTTCACTCCTGACGACATCAAAAACCTGAAGATAATCCATCATCTTCTCAAAGAGGAGGGGATGACTCTCCAGGGCGTGAAAAAACGTCTCACCGGAAAATGGGAAGAGACCGACTACAAATTCGGGATCGCCGAATCGCTTCAGAAGATAAAAGAACTTTTACTGGATTTAAGAGACAATATAAATAATACTTAGTGCTCTTAGTGCTTACACACAAAGAGCACAAAGGATTTGGAATAAATTATGAAACTGAAAGATCTTTGTACATTTCTTGATACTGCAATACCGCTGTCGTTCCAGGAAGGATACGACAACTCGGGACTGCAGGTCGGATTGCCCGATAAGGAGATCAGGTCGGCACTGATATGCCTCGATGTTACGGATGAAGTGCTTGATGAAGCAGGCTATTCGGGATGTGATATGATCATTTCTCACCATCCTCTTATTTTTACAGGGCTTAAAAGACTAGCAGGTAAAACCCTGACTGAACGTCTTGTACTCATGGCAATAAAACAGAATGTTGCAATTTATTCAGCTCACACAAACCTTGATGTCATCGGGAACGGCGTAAGCAGGAAGATGGCTGAAATACTAAGGTTGCAGAATATCAAGATCCTCTCCCCACTGAAGAACAGGCTTTGCAAGCTGGTTACATTTATTCCTGAAAGCCATCTCGATAAGGTCAGGGATGCAATTTTCTCGGCAGGTGCAGGAGTTACAGGCAATTATGATCAATGCAGCTTTACGGTACAGGGCACAGGGAGTTTCAGGGGGAATGCGAATACAAAGCCGTTTGCAGGGAAAAAGGGAGAGCTAAGCCTTGAGAAGGAGATACGGTTTGAGACAATAATGTTTTCACACCTTAAGAATAATGTTGTGAGGGCGCTTCTGGAGAACCATCCGTATGAAGAAGCGGCATATGACATATATCCGCTTGAAAATGATAATATTACAGTTGGGATGGGATGTACTGGTGAACTTCCCGAACCCGCAGACGATAAGGAATTCCTTGAGAGCATGAAGACCCTTTTTACTGCCAGGGGCATCAGGCATTCAAAGCTTACCGGCAAAAAGGTCAGGAGGGTTGCCCTCTGCGGAGGCGCGGGCGGATCACTTATAAACGATGCCCTTGCATCGGGCGCCGATGCCTTTGTTACGGCTGATATAAGGTACCATAGCTTTTTTGAGGCGGGAAACAAAATGATTATCATTGATATCGGCCATTATGAGAGCGAAAAATTCTCCGTGGAGATATTATACGATCTAATTATCAAAAAATTCCCTACATTTGCACTCCGGTTTTCAGATGTAAACACGAATCCCGTTAACTATTTTTAATATGGAAAAAGCAAAGGCACACGATACCGAGATCTCGGTTGAAGAACGGCTGAGAGCATTGTATAGCTTGCAATTGGTTGATTCAGAAATAGATAAAATCAAGACACTGAGAGGCGAGCTGCCTCTTGAAGTCCAGGACCTGGAAGATGACATAGCTGGTCTTGAAACCAGGCTCGGCAATATCCGTGAAGAGGTTGCAAACCTTGAAAAATCAATATCAAAGAAGAACAATGAGATCGCTGACGCCGAGGGGCTGATAAAAAAATACGAGGAGCAGCAGAAAAATGTACGCAACAACAGGGAGTTCGATTCGCTTTCAAAGGAGATTGAATACCAGAGGCTCGAAATTGAGCTTTTTAATAAGAAGATCAAAGAGTTTCACGTCCAGATCGAGGAGAAGAATGCTGTTATTGCCGAGGCTGAAAGTACACTGAGTGAAAGGACATCCGACCTGGAAAGCAAGAGAGCCGAGCTTGATGAGATCATCGCAGATACCCAGAAGGAAGAAGAGGGGCTTTACAAGAAGCTCGTTAAGGTTCAGAACATAATTGAGGAAAGGCTGCTGACGGCTTACAAACGCATAAGATCAAATGCTCGGAACGGACTTGCAGTGGTGCCTGTGCAGAGAGATGCATGCGGAGGCTGCTTCAATCAGATCCCGCCGCAGAGACAGCTTGATATTAAATCGAGAAAGAAGATCATAGTGTGTGAATATTGCGGCCGCATACTTGTTGATGACGAGATTATCAGGGAGGGGAAGATATAATTTTAATATATTTAAACTTAAAGCCGGCTGATACAAAGCCGGCTTTTTTCTTGGTACATGTTCTTCTTTCTTATTTCTTTAACTTTGCATCATAATAAATTTTATATATGTCGAGTACCGAATTCAAGAAGTTGGTTTCTGAAGGCATTCCTGCAGAGTTGCCTCCCCAGAAACCATATGATCAGAACATAAATCATGCTCCCCGCAGAAAAGATATCCTTACGCCTCAGGAGAAAAAACTTGCCCTGAAAAATGCGCTAAGGTATTTTCCTCAGAAGTTCCATCAGGTGCTTGCCCGGGAGTTTGCTGATGAGCTTAAGGAGTACGGAAGGATCTATATGTACAGGTTCCGTCCCGATTATGAGATCAGGGCAAGGCACCTTGATGAATTCCCCCACAGTTCGCGGAATGCAGCAGCAATAATGCTTATGATCTCAAATAACCTTGACGCCTCAGTGGCTCAGCACCCCCATGAGCTGATAACATACGGAGGCAACGGAGCAGTATTCCAGAACTGGGCTCAGTACCGCCTCACGATGAAGTATCTTTCGGAAATGACCGATGACCAGACACTTGTGGTCTACTCAGGTCATCCCCTCGGCCTGTTTCCTTCGCACCGGGATGCACCCAGGCTGGTCGTAACCAACGGTATGGTCATTCCGAATTACTCTTCGCAGGATCACTGGGAAAGATTCAATGCACTCGGTGTTTCGCAATACGGACAAATGACGGCAGGATCATATATGTATATCGGGCCTCAGGGCATAGTGCACGGTACAACGATCACCATACTCAATGCCGGCAGGCTGGTGAATAAGGAAGGTGGCGGATTGAGCGGAAAACTGTTTGTCTCTTCGGGACTCGGAGGCATGTCAGGGGCTCAGCCCAGGGCAGCATCCATCGCGGGAGCAATATCGGTGATTGCCGAGGTGAATCTGAAAGCGATAAAAACGCGCCACTCGCAGGGATGGGTGGATGAGGTGATAACTGATATTAATAAGCTTGTCACCAGAACAAGATCGGCAGTGACCGGGAAAGAAGTTGTATCACTTGCATACCATGGCAACATTGTGGATGTGTGGGAGAAATTCGCGGATGAGAATATAAAGATCGACATCGGATCGGACCAGACATCCCTTCATAACCCGTGGGCTGGAGGATATTACCCGGCAGGAATAAGCTTTGAGGAGACAAACAGGATGATCGCGGAGGATCCGGAGAGATTTAAAACCCTGGTGAAAAGATCTCTTGTGCGCCAGGTTGATGCAATCAACAGGCATGCAGGGAAGGGAACATACTTCTTCGATTACGGGAACGCTTTCCTCCTTGAAGCATCAAAGGCAGGGGCGGACATCCTGCGTCCTGACGGAGAGTTCCGTTATCCTTCCTATGTGCAGGATATAATGGGTCCGCTTTATTTTGATTACGGCTTCGGACCCTTCAGGTGGGTGTGCTGTTCAAACGATCCTGCCGATCTCGAAAAGAGTGATGAGATTGCCATGACAACTCTTGAAATTATTATGAAGAGTTCGCCCCGGCAGATCAGGCAGCAGATGTCCGACAATATTCGCTGGATAAAAGAGGCAGGAAGGAACAGGCTTGTTGTTGGTTCACAGGCAAGGATTCTTTATGCTGATGCAGAAGGAAGGATCGCTATTGCTGATGCATTTAACAATGCAGTGGCTGACGGAGAGATATCGGCTCCGATAGTTATCGGCAGAGATCATCATGATGTTTCCGGCACTGACTCTCCTTTCAGGGAGACATCAAATATTTGCGACGGCTCAAAATATACTGCTGACATGGCCGTGCACAACGTGATAGGCGACTCTTTCCGCGGGGCCACATGGGTATCGCTTCACAACGGAGGAGGAGTGGGTTGGGGCGAGGTTATAAACGGAGGCTTCGGGATGGTTCTTGACGGAACCGGGGAGACAGCTGAAAAGCTAAGGATGATGCTTCACTGGGATGTTAACAATGGCATCGCCAGGCGTAGCTGGGCAAGGAGCGAAGGTGCGCTTTTTACACTTGAGAGAGAGATGCAGCGAACCCCCGGCCTTCAGGTTACTGTTCCGTATATTGCGGATGATACGATAATTGACGGTGTTATCTAGTTTGTAAGCAGCACAACTGCCATTGCTGCAATACCCTCCTCACGGCCTATGAAACCAAGCCTCTCGGCAGTAGTGGCCTTAATAGAAACATCATCAGGCGAAATTTTCAGAATACCGGAGATAACTGACTTCATCTCAGGTATATAGGGGGCTATTTTAGGTTTTTCAAGGCAGACTGTGCAGTCGATATTTGAAACATTCCAGCCTTTTTTACGTATAATATTATATACCTTTTCGAGTAATATGGTGCTCCTGATGCCCCTGAATTCAGTGTCCGAATCGGGGAAATGGTATCCGATATCAGGCAGTCCTGCAGCGCCGAGAAGCGAATCGCATAACGCATGAAGCAAGGCGTCGCCGTCGGAATGGGCGACAGAACCTTTTTCCGAAGCGATCAGGACACCTCCGAGCCACAGCTTCAAACCTTTTTCGAGCCGGTGGAAGTCGATACCCTGGCCGATCCTAAGATTCATGAGCTAGATTTGGTTGCGTTCCTTAAAGCGCTCACATCAAATGAAAGGGAGAAGCGAAGTGTACGTGCCAGCGGGTGGTTCTGGACAAGAGGCATAAGATAGGAAAAGTCGATTGTGAATCCGCTGAGCCTGATGCCTGCGCCGGCTGTAAAATATTTCCGGTTGCCCTTGGTCTCATTCTCATGAAAATAGCCTGCCCTTATCGCGAACTGGTCATTATACCAGTATTCTGCTCCGTAAGAATATGTGATCTCATGAAGCTCCTCCTTAAAACCACCGGGGGCATCAGCGAATGACTGGAATATTGCAATGGGGACGGCAACATCAGGATCCTTTCCTGCAATAATGCTGTCGGGGCTCGTGATGCTGTAGTAAGGCGGCGTGGGAACAAGAAGTTTGTTAATATCTATGGTAAGAGTTATCTTGTTGTACGGGTCAAGGTTCATGGTGAACGCTGTTCCCAGGCGCATGTTAATTGGTATGAAATCGGACGTCTGAGACTCAGAATAGCTCATCTTTGAACCTATGTTGGAGATATTGCCTCCGAAAGCCAGAAGGACATCCTTGCTTGCCAGGTTGAGCTCTTTCTGGTAAAACAGTGAAATATCGGCTGCCACCGAAGTGCCGGGTTTTGTGTCGGTTTCTCCCGAAGGGAAGCCGCCGGTAAGATTTGAGTAGATGAACCTGAAGGCTATGCCGCCGGCAAGATTATCTGTAAATATCCTCGAATATCCCAGATCGAAAGACCATTCATTTGGTTTATAGTCCCTTACAAGGTTGCCGAAATCATCTGTAAAGGATACGTTGCCAAGGGAAGAATAAATAAGGCTTCCGTTGATTACCTGCCTCTGGTCGAACCTGTAGTACCCCGACAGATAGGCTATGTTTATGTCATGAACGAGATTCCTCAGCCACGGCGAATATGATATACCGACACCTCCCTTGCCATCTATGAAAGCAAACTTGGCAGGGTTCCAGTGCATGCTGTAAATATCAGGAGAGGTAGCTGCCCCTGCATCGCCCATCGCTCCTGCCCTTGAATCGGGCGCAATGGTCAGGAACGGTACCACTGTCTGAATGGCATTAAGCTCTCCGCCATCGTCCTGTCCGAAAATTGCCGGGCTGGCCGCCATGGACCCTAAAACCAGAAGAATCAGTATTTTCCTGTTTTTCATTCCGTTATTGAGAAAGTGCAAATATATAACAATTTTTCAGCTGTCTTATTGTGTGTCTTTTATAAAATGATCATTCTGCCCGACCCTGTTGCTTCTTCTCCTCCGGCAGTTTTAATAGTTATCCTGTATGGATAAATGCCTCTCCCTGCCCTTAGTCCCGATTCAGTCCTGCCATCCCAGACCACCGGTTCAAGCTGGTATCCGGTGGAGTACATTGACGTTTTCAGGATCCTGATTGCGCTTCCGCTCATATTATAGATTGTAATTGTGACTTCAAATTCCTCGTCAGGCCTGTTGTGACCGGCGCTGATCCTGGTCTCAGCCAGTACCGGATTCGGATAGTTGAGCAGGTTTTTAAGAATGAATTTTCCTTCTTTCTCAACAAAGAACATTATCGTTTCCTCGGAGGAGTTATTATAGTAATCCCATACCTTCAGGGTAAGAGTATGGCTTCCTTCACCGAGGTCATAAAGATCGTACATGATCTTCCCTTTCATGTAATTATCGAAATCATTTTCGAAATAATTATTAAGGACAAATGATTTGTTTCTGTCATTCTCGAGGTAGGCTGTAAGGTCATGTCCGATCCCTGCTCCTGTTGTATTGATCCCTCCCTTGTCTTCAATGATCGCAAGCATGCGGGGATTGCTCCCGGTAATTCCACCGTTCCTGAAAAGTGTGTCATTCATGAAGATGGAGATAACAGGTCCGGTTGTATCTGTCACGGTGGTTTCGGCAAATCCTCCCACGATGATATCGGAACGATGGCCGTTCATGTCGCGGAGCGTGTCACTGGCATAATAGCTTATCTTGCCGGCTCCGTACGAATAATCTATGTCTCTGGGGACGATGAAGGTAAACCTGAATCGTCCGTTTTCGGCTAAGGTTTTGCCGCTGAAAAGGATATTGCTCCTCAGATCGAATTGCATTGTTGACCCGCCGTCGTTTGCCAGGGTTCTTATTGAAAACGCCTTGTCGTAAACAACCGGTGACACGACTCCGTTGAAATCGTGCATGGCGGCACCGGAGGCATCTTCAATATGTCCTGAAATGGTTATTTGCGACAGAGCCTTCAGGCTGTCGCTCCCTGCAGCCAGGCTTATATTGTTTATTGAGTCCGTAACCACATTACCGTGCCATGGATATGCAAGTATAAGCGCCGGATCGCCAAGAAGTGAGAAATTCCTCTTGTTAGAGCCGCTCCCGGAGGCATTCTTGGCAAGCCTTATTATATCGCCAAGCCTCAATGGATTTCCATCAGCATCACGGTCAAATGCATAGTTATATATGTTCTTGTTTAGAAAATAATTGGGTGCTGAATAGACCACCCGGGTTGTTGACATAAGGGCTATCCCGCCCCCGTTTTCGTTGAGCAGAACCATTTCGCCTGCAGATGTTTTACCATACCAGTCGCCGGAACCAAGGTCCCTGTCTGCATCATCAAACCTGCTGAATTCGCAGGTTGCCGTGATGAAGAGCGGAAGCTTTGACCCGTTTCTCCAGGAGTTAATATCGTCGGTCTTAACCACCCTTTCATGAGCCAGGCCGTTCTCGCTGCCGTGTCCTACATAATTGAATATCAGACAGCCTGCATTTATCCTGTTATTTATTGCTTTAACCGCCTCGGGATAGGATTGTCCGTTGACGGAAGTAACCTGCCTGAATGCATCGAGGTAGATCTTATCAACATTGTAGACTCCGGAGCTGTCTCTCATGAGTGCTGACAGCCCTTCAGCATCCGACATGTGAGTATTGCCATCCTCATCATCAGCCACTATGCAGATAGAGTTTTTCCAGTCGCCAAGGTTGTCAGATGACATGTAACGCCTGATCTTTGACAGAACAATACGGGCCTGGGTTGTATCTGAAACCGGCAGCCGGCCTATACCTATATCCTCTGTTCCGGTTGCTTCGCCTTCACCATCTTCAAGTAGCCCGTAAAAGTCGTCGGAGGTGAATGATGATACCACAATATTCGATATCTGCGACTGCCAGGTAGGGATATAATTCGGATTTTTTGGTGGAGGGGTCCTGTTTTCATATGAGCCGTCGCCGAACAGCAAGAGGTATTTTAGAGGATGACCGGTGCCGGTTTGCCTCAGATATTTCATCCGCATATAATTTCTGATTGCAGCAATATCGGGTACTCCTCCTGAAAACTCATTAAATATCTCCTCGGGGGTGACTACCCGGGAAATCAAACCATCAGATGACTCATGAAGCCCGGCAAGCTCATCAGCATATTTTCTGAAGAGCGGGTGTGTCAATATTATCATGTCGGCTGTTCCGGAGCCATGCAAATCCTGGTTTGTGACCGGTTTCTGCCTTATAGACGGAGCAACCGGATTTGATGCCGTAAAAAGCACGTATGACCTGATAGTATCAGTTGCTGCTCTGAAAATTATGTTGTCGCCGTTCTTAATATAACTGACAATCAATGGATTGATCGGATCTGTAATATCCCAGATCACCGGATTGGATGACGGGCTGCTGATCCTGAACTCGGTTATTTTTCCGGGACCTGCCGACCTGTAATCTCTTATAAAAGTGACTGCACCATTAAAAACATTGTTTTTTCTTGCATGAAGGCTTACAAAATCAACCCATGCCCAGGCTGAAGTCTCCCCGTTGCTGAAAAACCTGATCTCGAATTCCGGGGACGATGAAATGGGGATCAATGAAAAAGATGAATCAGCTATCTGTGCATAGGTGCCGGTGTAGGCTGACAGGTTTACTGCCGATACCTGGATATTCTTGTGCACTTTTTCAGATTCATAGAATCTGAATACTGTTGATACGGGAGCCCTGGCGACAACCCTGATCCTTGCCTTTACCTGTTCACCGGCTGTCAGATCAGTAAACTGAGGCTTTATCGAGATACCTGTAAGCATTGTAATTTTCTGATACCATTCTCTTCCTGATTTTATGAGGTTCTCATTATTGATCTCATGAACAAAGAGGGCATCTGATTCGGACGACGAATAGTCTGCGGGCTCCGGAGGAGCTGAATAAGCCTGAATTCTTTTTCCCGGCGAGCTTCCTGATGTTATAAAATAGAATGCCGTATCTGAGTAATTATGACCGGTGTGAATATAGGTATCTGCAACAGCATCATATTTCCACCTTCCGGTTCCCTGTCCGTAAAACAGGATATAATCGCCTTCATTGAAAACTCCGTCTGACCCTGCCTCTTCATAAACAGCCAGCTCAGAAAGATCATCTGGTTTCGGATCGTCATTGTAATATGACATTTGGCCGAAGTTATTGCCGAAGAGCCTTACCACGGAAGGATCAGAAATCCCAAGCTGTCTGAGGGCAGAATAATCGATCCGGTAAATGCCGTCTTTCTGAAGAGCCATTCTGAACCATGTCCCGGATGAGAGAACAGAAGATGGAGCAAAACTCTCACTGTCTGTCTGGGCAATGACATTCGGCTGCAGGCACAGAATTAATGCCGGTATAAGGAATATCCTGTTCATTATCAACGGACAAAGATAGAAATGTACTTTATGATTGGTCGCTTATTTTGTTTTTTTTATATCAGGTTACAGGTTAAAATAATAACGTTATCATTGCGTTGATATTGCAGTACGGACGAATATGCAAAGGTATTTCCTGTCACTGGTTTTATTGTTTTTCTTTATGCAGCACGATTTGAAGGGGCAGCTCTCTGGCTTTGGGCCCGGCTACCAGGCATCCTTAGCAAGGAATCCGGGCATTACAGGAAGTGCGGGAGATGGTCATTTGAGGCTTTCATACCTGAACCTATATCCCGGAAGCGCATATGATCTACATTCAGCGTCTGTCTCATTCGATGGATTTTTCCCTTCAATTCACGGAGGCGCCGGCTTTTTCATTTCGAATGAATACCTGGGCGGGATTGTGAACGACCTGAAAGCGGGATTCTCCTACTCATATTTCTTTCAGGCCGGCAGAAATATGTGGTTCAGTGCTGGTCTTTCAGCGTCATTTTACCACAGGGGATTCAGTACCGGAGGCATAGTCCTTCCTGATCAGATCGACCCTCTCAGGGGCTCCGTTCTGCCTTCCGGAGAGTCGCTGGCACAGGAGGGAAGGACGGTTTTTGACATTGGAGCGGGATTTGTTTTTTATTCCGGGAAATTTTCAGGCGGACTTGCTGTAAACCACCTGGCAGAGCCTGACCTGTCACTGAATGACCTGAGGAAGGGCAAGCTGGGGAGAACTCTTTTTATGCATCTGGCCGGTAATTTTGAGAACGGAGTCAGTAATAAACTTTCAGTGCTGCCACTGCTTACCGCTGAGGTTCAGAAGGGTTGTTTCTCAGGTGCTGCAGGCGCTGCAATTTCGCTTAATCATCTTTCATTCAACGCAATGTTGCTTACCGGCAATGGCAGGTACATGGATCTGCAGTCAGGTTTTTCGGTGGGCGCCGGCGTTGTCAGCCTTTTTTACAATTACAGGTTCAATATTATATCCGGAGAGAGCCTCCTGCCATTTTCACTTCAGCATCATACTGGCATGGCTTTGCGTTTAAATAATGTTGATAAAAGAAAAATCATTAAAACAATAAAATTTCCCATTTTGTAGTTATATTTGGTGTTCGAAATAGGAATTTTATGTAATAAGTTATTATATTTGGATTTCTTAATAGCGATAAAACTAAGGAGTTATGTATAAATTCAAAATCTTTGCTGTTGTAATTTCAATCTCACTGATGGTGGCATCTTGCAGTCTTTTCAAAGGAGACAAGGGTGATCCGAATGTGTCATCGACCACTGGATGGAATTATAATGACCCGGATAATGGAGGATTTGAGGTCACTCTGGAGGCAGAACAACAGACAGGTCCCGGTTTGGTTCTCATTGAAGGAGGGCGCTTTACTATGGGACAGGTACAGCAGGATGTTCTGTTTGACTGGAACAATAAACCGAGAACGGTTACAGTATCGTCATTCTATATGGATGAAACTGAAGTCAAAAATGTCGACTACCGGGAGTATCTGTTCTGGCTGAGACGAGTCTATACTGATTACCCGGAAGTTTACAGGAGGTCGCTTCCTGATACACTGGTCTGGAGAAGTCCGATGGGTTTCAACGATCCCTATGTTCAGTATTATTTCCGTCACCCGTCGTATAATAATTACCCTGTTGTCGGTATAAACTGGCTGAAAGCTAACGATTACTGCCAGTGGAGAAGCGACAGGGTGAACGAACAGCTTCTTGTTGATGAGGGAGAACTGAATCCTAATCCTGAACAGAAAAACCAGGACAACTTCAATACCGAAGCTTACCTGGCCGGACAGTATGAAGGAGTGGTTAATCAGCTGAGGGAAAGCCTTAACCCCAACCAGACAGAACGAAAGACCAACTTTGAGGACGGATTGCTGCTTCCGAGTTACAGGCTGCCAACTGAAGCCGAATGGGAATTTGCAGCATATGCTCTCAGGGGGAACACATTTGAAGAGAGGATATATGAAAGAAGAATATACCCGTGGGACGGGCATAACGTAAGGAATGCAGCCCCGAATAACCAGGGTGAGATGATGGCTAACTTTGTCCGCGGAAGAGGCGATATGATGGGTGTTGCCGGAAGTCTAAACGATAATGCGAGCATAACCAGCGAAGTGAAATCGTACTGGCCCAATGACTACGGACTCTATTCCATGGCCGGAAACGTCAACGAATGGGTGGCGGATGTGTACAGGCCTCTTACAGCAGAGGATGTTGACGGATTTAATCCGTTCAGAGGCAACGTATACACTGATCTGCGCCGCGATGCCAACGGCAACGTGGTGACGAAGGGCAACCTGGGAAGACTTTATGTTGATACCGTCAAGGATCTGGACGTGGCTAACAGGTATAACTACCAGAAGGGCGACTACAGAAACTACAGGGACGGAGACATCCAGTCAGCAATAATGCCCGGCGACAACTGGAATGCTGACGATGAAAAGAAAGCATCACTGAGGATGTATGCACAGGATCCGGGCGAAGGGGAAGGACAAGCTGATTTTGTTACGCTTATTAATGACAACGCAAGAGTATATAAAGGCGGCTCCTGGAAAGACAGGGCATACTGGCTCAACCCGTCAACCAGAAGATACCTCGATCAGGAAGAATCACGCGACGACATAGGATTCAGATGCGCTATGATCAGGGTAGGAAGTCCGGCAGGATTTTAAAAGAAATTGCCACGCATAATAGCCTCATTATGGTTGCATAATGAGGCATTTTTTTGAAAATATGAAAACGGAACAGCTATACGATCTTTTCAGGAGCTCATCAGGCATATCGACTGATTCCCGGAGCGTCAGGAAGAATCAGATCTTCTTTGCCCTCTGGGGAGAAAAGTTCAACGGCAACAAGTATGCGGCCGACGCTCTCGAAAAAGGAGCCTCCTGGGCTGTCATCGATGATGAGGCATTTGAGACCGAAAAGACGATCCTTGTCGATGACTGCCTTCTTGAACTGCAAGCCCTTGCATCCCTTCACAGGAAGGAGCTGAATATCCCCGTGCTTGCAATTACCGGAACAAACGGCAAGACAACAACCAAGGAGCTGATATCCGCAATACTCTCCAGAAAATTCATGGTACACTCAACCAAAGGGAACCTGAACAACCAGATAGGGGTCCCCCTGACAATTCTTTCAGCACCTGAAGGAACCGAATTGATGGTGATAGAAATGGGAGCAAGCCATGTGGGAGAGATACGCACGCTGTGCACCATTGCAAAGCCTGACTACGGGATCATCACCAATGTCGGCGCCGCGCATATTGAAGGCTTCGGATCGCTTGAAGGCGTGCTCAAAACAAAGACGGAACTGTATGAACACCTCCGGAAAGTAAACGGAATAGCACTCTTCAATGACAAGGACTCCCTGCTGTTGGAAAGAATATACAGGATCGTCAACAGGGCAGTGCCATTCTCCGATCCGACCGGCATTCCATTCATTATCAGTCCGTTGCAGTCAGACACACACCTGTCGGTAAGTGTAAAATATCACCATGGTGAATACAGAATAGATACACAGCTGTTCGGCCTTTTCAACATTGAAAATATCAGGGCAGCTATTGCAACCGGCCTTTTCTTCGGCGTGGAAATGAACGACATCGCCGATGCCGTAAGGAATTATATTCCGGGCAACAACAGGTCACAGGTGATGGTCACGAAAAACAATACACTGATCTGCGATTCCTATAATGCAAACCCTTCGAGCATGAAGATGGCAATCGAGTCTTTTGCCCGCATTGATGCAAAAAACAAGATATGCATACTCGGGGATATGCTTGAGCTTGGCGATAAAAGCGAAGAGGAACATATAAGGATACATAAGGTGCTGACCGACCATAACCTTCAGAATGTATACCTCACCGGGCCTGTCTTCAGCAAGGTGTCAGCAGGATTCCGTTTCAAAATATTCCGTGATGTTGCAAGGCTGAAGGAATTTCTTAAGAGTAAACCTGTAAAAGGGTGTTATATACTTATAAAGGGATCAAGAGGCATGGCGCTTGAACAGATATACGACCTGCTCTGACCGTTAATCAGTCGGCTTCGGACTTCTGGTAAAAGTCACATTCACCAGCACTATTTCCGATCTGCTTCCTGACCGTACCCTCGGCCCCCATAATCCGTATCCCGACGAGACTATAAAGTGCGTGCTGCCTTTCCTGAGGTACCCGTAGCTGAGTTCATACATCCGCCTGGTGAGGTGGTTAAGAGGCCATAGCTGCCCGTTGTGAGTGTGTCCCGATATCTGCAGGTCGGCACCATTCTGCGCAGCCTCTTCAAGCCTGAAAGGCTGGTGATCAAGCACAATTACAGGTTTTGACAGATCAATATTCTTAAACAGCTCCTTAAGAGGTGTACGTTCTTTTCCGAAATATCTCCGCGAGTCCCTGTCAAGCCGTCCGATAAGCTGAATTCCCCCGGGAAGGGTCACCGTTTCGTCCTTGAGGACGCGAATGCCCTTACTTTCTATGTACGGAATAGTGCGGCTCCCTCCGCCTATGAATTCGTGGTTTCCTGTTATGGCATAGAGACCGTCAACAGTGTGGGGCATGACAAAATATTTAAGCAGGTCGCCCCTGAGCACTGGGCCGATCTCGCCATCGACAATGTCGCCAAGGAGAAATACAACATCGGGCTTTATCTCCTCAAGGATGTCCGAAAGCTTCCTTATACTTCTTTTCCGGATAATGCTTCCGAGATGAATGTCTGACACTGCAGCTATCTTAAGTGTCTTTACTTCTCCTGCATCTTTATTTATTGTGATGTCATAATTTTTAACTACAGGTATAACCGCGTTGATGAATCCTCCCAGAATAAGTACGGCTGAGATGCCTGTCGTTGTCAGGAAAGCCCACTTACGGTAGTGAATTATATTGCTGCTGTTCAGCACTCCCGGTATCCGGAGAACCAGCGCCACAATATCTGATATGATAAAGAACAGGAACCCGTATAACAGGAATGCCATCCAGAATCCGCCTATAATGTTCAGGATATCGGTCAGGACTGATGAATGGCGTGATTCAAGTATTTTGGCAGCTATGAAGGTTACGGCTAAAGCTATAAATATAATGGTATAGAGTAATCGCTTCTCCCTGACCGGAGGAAGGATATTGTATCCCTTGAAAAATATATAGGCGTTTCCGATGAAATAAACGGAAAGCACAACTAGTAGAAAAATAACCATCTGTGAAGTCTTCATTGAATTGCAGATTTCGCCGTCAGCCGGGTAAATGTTTTGGTTCTTTTAACATAAAACTCAAAAACAACGCTCTTGTTCAAAATCATGGCAGGATTTTCGATTATCGTGAGATCACTGACGGATTTTCTCTTTTCCTTCAAATCAGCTTTATGCCTGTAAAATTCCATATGGGCCTTCCACACTGCCCCCGTACTTCTGAACTCTCCTTTGAGGAGGAAGAACATTGCGGCAACGCCATCGAGTATTTTCCTTGTCATCATAATTCTTCTTAGCTTGCCGGCCGGAAGGTTTTTGTAGAGCAGGAACAGGTTGTTGCGGAAATTAAGGAATGTTTTAAAGGGTGACTGGTAGGAGAGGGTTCCTCCTCCGACATGATAAACTGAAGATAGGGGTATGTACGACACGCGATATCCCGATTTATGGAAACGCCAGCAGAGGTCGATCTCCTCCATATGAGCAAAGAAGGCGGGATCAAAGCCGCCGCACTTCTTCCAGGCTTCAGCGCGCACGGCCATGCATGCCCCGCTAGACCAGAAAATATCCGCCGGCCTGTCATACTGCCCGGTATCTTTTTCAGTGTGATTCAGTATCCTTCCCCTGCAGAAAGGATAGCCGTATTTGTCGATAAATCCGCCTGCAGCGCCTGCATATTCAAAGTGGTCCCTTTTATGGTATGACAATATTTTGGGCTGGCATGATGCGGCATCAGGATTATCATCGAGATGAGTTATCAGCGGGCTCAGCCATCCGGGGGTGACTTCCATGTCGGAATTAAGTAATACATAGTACTCTGCATCTATCCGGGCCAGTGCAAGATTATACCCTTCCGAGAACCCCCGGTTTTCGGTCAGCCTGATCAGCCTTACATCTTTAAAAGTACCTGATACCCACTCTGCAGATCCATCTGTGGAACCGTTGTCGGCCACATATATGACAGTCTCCTGACTTGGTGTTCTGGCGACCACCTCACCAAGGAACATCTTCAGGAATTTCAGGCCGTTAAAGTTTAATATAACGACAGCCGTTTTAGCCATTGGTATTTTCCCTTTTATGTTTCCATCTGCGGTGGCTCCAGAGCCAGTATTCAGGCTTTTCGCGGATTATTTCCTCGAGACGCTTTACATGTGTTTCGGTGATCTGGTCCTCGGGCAGCCCTGCGGCATGTTCAAAAAGTGTCTCCGCGGTGAATGAATAATAGCCCCTTTTTATTTTATGGATGTTGAAGAAAACGATAGCCATATCAAATTTTATGGCAATTTTTTCAGCACCAAGGTAAACCGGTGTATCCTGGTTAAGGAAATTTGTCCAGTATTTTATCTCTCCCCTGGGAGGAGTCTGGTCGGTCATGAATCCATATAGTGCTCTTCTGTTTATCTTGCGGTTTCTGATCAACTCCCTTACAACATTTGCCATCGGCGTAGGATCACAATCATTTGTGAGCCTCAGGTTAAGCATAAAAAGATCGAAATGCCTGTTCTGCAGAGGCTTATAAATCGGAACGTTTCTTAGCCGGGTATACAGCGGAAGTATGCTTAGCCATTCCCAGTTGCAATAATGCCCGAGAACAACCGCTACATCCCGGCCTTCATCATAAAATTTCTCAAGAACCTCGGGATTACTGAGCCGCATCCGTTTCATATGCTCATCCTTTCCGATGTGGGTGAGCTTAAGCGTCTCAATAATAAGGTCACAGAGGTGGTGATAATATTTCCTGGCAATGACCCTGAGTTCTTCCTGGCTCTTTCCTGGGAATGAATTCCTGAGGTTTATCTCCACAACCCTGCGCCTGTACCCCGGTAAATAATAGAGGAAGAAAAACATAATGTCTGAAAAAATATACAAAACCCTGAGCGGCAGCAGAGTCATCATCCAGTTCAGGCCGTAAAAGATATAATAACCAATGGTTCCCATCCCGGAGGTAGAATTAAGAGCACATAAATTTACTCACATTTTCCAGAAATTCGGGAAAAATGATTTTACCGGCTGCAACTATTTCTTCGCCTGAAATATTCTTTTCGTTCCCCGAGAAATCGCTTACCTTACCTCCGGCTTCCCTGACGAGCAGTATGCCGGCCGCCACATCCCAGGGATGGAGCCCGTATTCATAGAATGCTTCGAATCTGCCGCAGGCGACATACGCAAGGTCTATCGATGCGGAACCGAGTCTTCGGATGCCATGGGTTGTCTTGCAAAAATGCGAAAGGCTCTCCATGAATTTTCCAAGGCGGTTGAAATCATAATATGGAAATCCGGTTGCGACAAGGCTGTCTGCAAGGGAAGGAGCAGAGGAGACCCTTACAGGCTTTCTGTTCAGCCATGCACCTCCGTTTTTCCATGCTGTGAATGTTTCGTTCCCTCCGGCTTCGTGTACAACACCGGTTACAATTTCGTCTTCTTCCGTGAGGGCAACGCTTATTGAATAGGGATGTATCCCGTGAAGGAAATTTGTCGTCCCGTCAAGAGGGTCTATAATCCAGTTGTATCTTCTGCCCCGCTTCGTGGAGGTTCCCTCTTCCGCAATAAAGCCGGCTTCAGGTAGAATTTGTCCAAGTTTTTCGACTAGCATTTTTTCCGATCCCTTATCGACATAGCTTACGAAATCGTTCAGGCCCTTACTCTCTTTCATGCCAATATCAAAGCCCGAAGATTCCTTGTTAATGAAGCGGGCCGTTTCCTGAATTGCTTCAACGGCCAGTGTGCAGATATCCCTGAAGTTAATCATTTATCTGTCAATTAAGTCAATAGTCATTCTTCCTGAGGGTGAAATATCTCTCATCTTTACTTTGCGTATCTGTCCGGCCAGTTTTGACTGCCATGGATATTCGACCCTTAAGTAATTTCCCGTGAAGCCTGTGATCATTCCGTCTGCACGCGACTTTTCAAAAAGCACTTCTGCTTCATGACCGGTATTCTTCTTCATGAATTCGCGGTGTTTTGAACCGGACAGATTTATAAGCTCACTGCTTCTTCTTTCCTTTTCCTGTCTGCTTACACTGTCCGGCATATCCCAGGCTGCTGTTCCTGGCCTTGCCGAGAATGTAAAGATATGCAGGTATGTCAGCTCAAGATTGCTTATGAACGAATAAGTCTCATTAAAATCGGCTTCAATCTCCCCGGGGAACCCGACGATCACGTCAGCCCCGATACCTGCCATGGGAATAGCCTGCTTTATTTTCTCAACCCTGTCAGCGAATATTTCACGCCTGTATCTCCTTCTCATCATACCCAGTATCCTGTTGCATCCGCTCTGGAGAGGTATATGGAAATGAGGCACTATTTTCCTGTTCTGCGATGTCATTTCTATCAGCTCATCTGTCAGCAGGTTAGGTTCTATTGACGATATCCGGTATCTTTCAATGCCGCTGACTTGTAAGAGCTCCCTGATAAGCTGTGTGAATGTTTCACCGGTAGATTTTCCAAAATCGCCGATGTTTACACCTGTGAGTACTATTTCCTTTACACTCCTGCTTGCTATTTCTCTGGCTTCAGCAGTCAGGGATGCAATATCAGCATTTCTGCTCCGGCCTCTGGCTATGGGAACTGTGCAGTAGGAGCAGCCATAATCGCATCCGTCCTGTACTTTCAGGAAAGACCTTGTCCTGTCGCCTGCCGACCATGAATGATTGAAGTGATCTTTTTCGGAGAGGGTGCTGGAATGGATCTCGGCTGAAGGTCTTTTTTCAAGCCGGCTCATGTAGCCTGCGATATCGAATTTTTCGTTTGTGCCGAGGACGAGGTCGACCCCGTGAATTGAAGATATCTCCTGCGGCCTGAGCTGGGCATAACAACCGACTACTGCGATGAAGGCTTCAGGCGACAGGTGGATGAACCGCTTTATTGCCTGGCGGCATTTTTTATCTGCCGCATCTGTAACTGAGCAGGTATTGATGACATAAATGTCAGCAGGCTGACTGGCAGGTACCTTTTCAAATTGCTTTTCGGGGAAGAGCTTTGACATTGTTGATGTCTCGGCAAAGTTGAGCTTACAGCCCAGAGTATGGAAGGCTACCTTTTTTCTTGCCTGGTTATTCATCAGGAATGAGGGAGTACTATTTTTTTAGTTTTGTCAGATACACGTTCCTGAACTCAATATTTTTTCCTTCGCTTTGCAGGCAGATATACCCGGAATTTTCCGATAGTCCTGTCCCTTCATTCTGAAGCACCCCGTTTACGTACGCCTCTATAGTATTGGTTTTGCATAATACCTCAACAATATTCCACTCGCCGGCAGGTTTCTCTGTTGAGGAGGCTTTTTTCCGGATCACTCTCACCGATTTGTCGGTGCGTTCGTTCATATCGGTGCCTCCGCTGCAGATGAAATCGCCTGCGTTTCCTGCTGCAAGCTGGCACTCAATAGTCTTTGGCCAGATGGTATCGGGCAGCTGGGCATGGATGAAGATCCCGCTGTTTGTGGGTTCGTCTGCCCAGCGGTATTCAACGTGAAGCTGATAATCGGCATACTGATCTTCTGTGCGCATGTAGCCGAATGGATTGCCGGTGACATGAATGACCCCGTTCTGAACAGTAAAAACAGTTGCAGGGTCGACTGAGGCATCTCTCAGGTGGAAAACCCAGTTAGAGAGGTCTTTGCCGTTGAAGAGCTGGATTTTTTTCCCTTTGGATTTTGCTTTTACGGCTTTCGGCTGGGTGAAAGCTGTCAGGGTAAGTCCTGATATTACCAGGACCAGTATTGCAGTGATTAAGGTATTTCTGGTTTTCATTTTAGAGTTAATTAATGTTTTCACTTATCAATTATCCTTTAAGAGTCGTTCTTATTTGAGAGTAATTCTCATTTGATAATCATTCTCTTTTAAGAATCATTCTAAATAGTCTGCTCATAACAGCTTGCTGGCCAGCTCAGCCAGAAAGCTCCTTTCTCCCTTTACCAGGTTCACATGTGCAAAGATATCCTGATTTTTCATCTTGTCTGACAGGTAGCTTAGCCCGTTTGAAGCTGTATCAAGGTAGGGTGAATCGATCTGCTCTATATCCCCGGTAAAGACCATCTTTGTTCCTTCACCTGCACGGGTGATGATCGTTTTTATTTCATGAGGAGTAAGATTCTGAGCCTCATCAACTATGAAAAAAATACTCGAGAGACTCCTTCCCCTGATATATGCCAGGGGTGTGATCACCAGCTTTTCCTCTTTCATCATATCGTTGATCCTGAGAAATTCAGGGCTCTGATGGCTGAATTTATGCTTGATAACCGTAAGGTTGTCATAAAGCGGCTGCATGTAGGGATCCATTTTCTCTTTCAGGTCGCCCGGCAGGAAACCGAGGTCTCGGTTAGCAAGGGGAACTATCGGGCGTGCAAGGAATATTTGCTTGTATCTCTTATGCTGAGCCAGAGCTGCTGCAAGTGCAAGAAGGGTCTTGCCCGTTCCTGCCTTGCCTGTAAGTGAAACAAGCTGTACGTCAGGATTGGCCAGGGCTTCAAGCGCGAATGTCTGCTCGGCGTTACGGGGATCAATACCATAGGTCGTCTGTTTGATAACCCTGTTAAGAAGCTTGCTGACAGGATTGTAGTGGGCCAGAGCGCTGGCTCCGTTATTCTTCATTATATAAAACTGATGCCCCTTAAGTTCAGGATCAAGACTGAAATCACCGGCGCTTACACCTTCAGGCAGCTCATAGAGCTTGCTTATCAGGGACTGGTCAACACCTTCCAGAACCTTTATCCCCTTATAGAGATCGTCGATGTTGGCGACCTTGTCGTTCTGGTAATCCTGGGTAATAATACCAAGGGATTTGGCCTTCATTCTGAGGTTAATATCCTTGGTTATCAGGACTACTGTCTTGTTCTTGTTGGCATTGCAGACATACTCTGCTATTGCAAGGATCCTGTGGTCGGATGTTCTTTCGGGAAATGACTGGTTCACCTTCTCTGAGAAATCCTTACCTGTTTCAATATGGAGGTTCCCCAGATTTTCTCCGAGCGGGATATTGGCTGTGAGAAGCATATCGCCCGACAACTTGTCAAGCTCCCGTGTAAACTCCCTGGCGTGAAAGTTGATAAGATCGTTGCCTCTCTTGAATTTGTCAAGCTCCTCAAGAACAACTATCGGAATTATAACATCATTCTCCTCGAAATTATAAATGCATTTATAATCATGGAGAAGAACATTCGTATCAATTATGAAAAGTTTCTTATTCTGTTTCTTTGTCATCCTCAAGTTGTTTAAGATCAATAAAATATGATCAACAAAATAAAGTTCCCCACAGAAGGCAAAAATAACAAAATATGACAATAGTTTGTCTGCATGTTGAAAGTATGTTAATTTGTATCTAATTATGACCTACGAACAGACTCTTGCATTTCTCTACTCCCGACTTCCTGCCTACCACAGGATCGGGAAGGCTGCATATAAGGCAAATCTTGATAACACAATTAAGCTGGATGAATACTTTTGTCATCCCCATGAATCATACAGGACAATTCATGTAGCCGGAACCAACGGAAAGGGATCAGTATCGCACATAATTGCGTCGATCCTTCAGGAAGCCGGATACAGGACCGGACTTTACACTTCACCTCATCTCAGGGATTTCAGGGAGAGGATAAAGGTGAACGGAGAGATGATACCCAAAAGGGATGTGACGGATTTTATAAGAAGACATCATGATATAATCAATTCGGTGGGCCCCTCTTTTTTTGAAATGACGGTGGCTCTGGCACTCGATTATTTTAAAAGGAAGAATGTTGATGCGGCCGTTATCGAAACCGGGCTGGGAGGCAGACTCGATTCTACAAACATCATCATGCCTGTGCTTTCGGTGATCACCAACATAGGTCATGATCACATGGACCTTCTTGGTGATACCCTTGAGAAAGTTGCCGGGGAAAAAGCAGGCATAATAAAGGAAAGAATTCCTGTAGTAATAGGAGAGACCCAGGACAAAGTAAAAGATGTTTATTTATCATCCGCTGCCGACAGGAACGCTGAAATCTGTTTTGCTGATGAACGGTTCCGCTGTGTCCTTGATAAAAGTATAAATATAAAAGGTGAGCGCCGTTTTGAAATTGAAGACCTCCGCGAAAAAAACAAGATTGCCGGAGTTGTCCCGCTCGGAGGCGATTACCAGAGCAGAAACCTTCAGACTGTTCTGCAGGCATCTTACCTTCTTCGGAGTTCATTTGACATAAGCGAACGCAGCCTGACCCGCGGAATAAAGAATACAGTGACAAATACCGGACTGAAAGGGCGCTGGCAGATACTCGGTCAGAAACCCCTTGTTGTCTGCGACACCGGACATAACCGGGAAGGGTTCGAGTATGTGATCAGGCAGATCAGCACGATACCCAAAACAGGTTTGCATGTTGTGCTTGGATTTGTAAATGATAAAGATGTTGAGTCAATTCTTCCGCTTTTTCCGCCTGAGGCAGATTACTACTTTACGAAGGCATCAGTGCAGAGAGCCATGGATGAAAAGCTTCTTGCTGCAAAGGCTCTGGAATCGGGGCTGCAGGGGACCAGTTACCCTGATGTTAAAAAGGCTCTCCAGGCAGCAAGACGAAAAGCCTCTGATTCAGATATGATATTTATAGGTGGAAGCACATTTGTTGTGGCAGAGGTAATATAAAATATGTATATTTAATATTTTAAATCATATACTATGAAAAGAACACCGGTTCTCATTCTATTCCTGTTGCTTTTACAACAGCTTGGAGCACAGGACGAAAAGAAGATCGTGATCCTTCATACGAATGACCTTCATTCGAGGCTCACTGGTTATGCTCCTGAATCAGAATATTCACCGTTTTCTGTAAATGATGATAATACCATCGGCGGTTTTGCCAGGATTGCTGCAATAATAAAAGAGGAAAAAGAGAGAAATACCGGGACAACCCTTGTTGTTGATGCGGGTGATTTTCTGATGGGCACATTATTCCAGGGGCTCGAGACCAGTACGGGTTTTCAGCTCCGCCTGATGAAAACCATGGGGTATGATGCAGTATGCATAGGTAACCATGAATTCGATTACGGACCGGAAAAGCTTGCTGATATCCTTACTTCTGCTGTGAACAGAGGAGAAATTCCCCCACTCCTTCTCAGTAATGCAGAATTTGATGTAAACAAGCCTGAGGACAATAAACTTGAGGATCTTTTCAAATCGGGTGTTGTTTCCAGAAAATTTATCCTTGAACGTGATAACCTGAAGATCGGCTTCTTCTCGCTGCTGGGAAAGGTTGCTGATGACAATGCTGCTTTTGCACCTCCTGTTACATTCTCAAAGCAGACAACCGAAGCAAAAAAAATGGTAAAGGAGCTTCAGGCACAGAATTGTGATATTATTATATGTCTGTCACATTCAGGTGTGTCATACACCAATGATAAAACCTGGGAAGGAGAAGACTACGAACTGGCCCGCAAAGTAAAAGGCATTGATGTGATAATAAGCGGACATACGCATACAAGGCTTGATAAACCTGTTATTGTTAATGGAACACCAATAGTCCAGACAGGTGAATATGGTCAGAACGTTGGCAAACTGACACTTACCTTTAAAAGCGGAAATCTGAATCTCAGTGATTATATACTCATTCCGGTTGACGACAGGATTAAAGGCGATGCAGATGTTCATAAGCTGATTGAAGAACAGAAGGACAAAATTACCTCAGAAATCCTGAAACCGCTGGGAATGGACTACAAAAAGAGCGTTGCTGAAACAGACTTCCTGCTTGAATGCAATGAACAGGGAGATATTCAGGGCAGTAATCTCGGGCCTATGGTTGCCGATGCTATTCACAGCTATATCAACAAACACTCAAAATCAGGCACTGATATCAGCATGGTGGCAGTGGGAGTTATCCGCGATAAAATTGTCCCGGGCCTTCAATCAGCACCCGATGTTTTCAGGCTCATGTCAATGGGACAGGGAAAGGATGGCGTGCCGGGTTACCCGCTTGCAAGGCTTTATGTTACAGGTAAAGAGCTTAAAAGTATCCTGGAAATCCTCCAGGTAGCCTATAAATCAACTCCGGGAAATTATTGCTATTATTCAGGAATGAGAGCAGAATTTGATCCTGACATGGGGATGCTTAAAAAGATAAGTAAAATAGAAATCATAAATCCTGACGGCAGTATAAAGAAGGTGGATTTCTCAAAGAAGAGCGATGACCTTTATTCTATCACTGCCAACTCTTATATGCTTGAGTTTATTGGAATAATAAAGAAGATGAGCTTCGGTCTGATAAATGTGGTCCCGAAAAATGCTGAAGGTATCCCCATTTCTGACATGAAGAGTGCCGTGGTTGACCTTGATGAGACCAGTGATGGTCTTCAGGAGGGAAAGGAGTGGCTGGCTTTAATGGAATACCTGTCATCAATGAAAGACATTAACGGCAATGGCATTCCGGATATTGATACAAAATATAAGGAAGCAATCCAGACCTTCTTTGTTGAAAAAAATCCCTGATAATAAATTATCAGTAAGAAAGCCCTACCATTTGCTGTAGGGATTGTCAACCAGAAACCTGGTTTTTTTGTCAGCTACGGTAAACCCTATCTTAAAGATGGTTTCGGTAATCATCTCAGTCTTTTTAAAATCGATCTTCTCTGCCACGTCCCCCGGAGTATGATAATCGGTGTGAATTCCTGAAGAAAAGAAAAGCACCGGGATATCGTGTTTTACAAAATTGTAATGATCGCTTCTGGAAAAAAGCTGGAGAGGATGTTTTCTTCCGCTGAGGCTGTAATCAAAATCAAGCCTGACTGACTTATCGATCTCGCTGGCAACGGATCCCAGTTCACTGCTCTGGTTGCCTGTAATGACGAATACTCTGTTAATTCCTGTCATAGGAGTATCCGGAGTAGTGTCGGCAACTCCCTTGGTTCTTCCTATCATATCGATATTGAGATCGACAATAGTTTTTTCGAGGGGTACAAGCGGATTATTCACATAGGATTTTGAACCATAAAGACCTATCTCTTCACCCGACACCCAGAGGAACATAACTGACCGGAGAGGCTTCTTTTCCAGGCTCTGGAATGCCTCGGCTATTGAGAGCAATGCTGCACACCCTGAAGCATTATCATCGGCACCGGGATTAATGCTTCCGCCCTGGGTGCCTATGTGATCTGCATGCGCTGAAAAAATAACATATTCATTTTTTAATTCAGGATCACTTCCCTCGATCACGGCAGCGACATTATTTAAAATGATATCTTCAGTTTTTGATGTTTCAGTGAATACGAGTTTCTTGCTCTGAATCTCAAACGATTGAGGCTTAAGGCTGGAATCTATTTCATTCTGAAGTTCTTCCAGTGTTTTTCCTGTGCCCTTCAGGAGCTCATCAGCAACCGATCTGTGCACATACAGGATTTTCGGCATTCCGGGCATCTGGAGACCCATTGGTTTCTCACCCTTGAGATGTTTGGAGGAACCCAGTTCCCCTGAAATACCAGGGTACCTCTCTTCCAGTGAACTGACACCTGATTTCGGATCCATTACGAACAATATCGCTTTTGCCTTTGTAAAGAGCATGTATGTCAGTTTGGCCTGGATGCTCATAAATGAGTCCCAGTTGGCAGTTTCGAATGGAAACTTTCCGTCTTCCGTCGACGGTGCCCTGTTCATGACAAGAAGTATCTTGCCTTCCGGTTTTATGCTTTCAAAGTCATTATACCCGTATTTGTCCTGTTTAAGTCCATAACCTGCAAAGATCACCTCGCCTTCAAGGGTGAAGTCGGCAGGTGTGGTCGGGACAAGCTGATAAACAGGCCCTTTTATCATAACAGTATCATAGTCATTTGATATAATCTGAATTGTTGACCTGTCAGGATCAATCGTATTTTTTACAATTGTATATGGCTGGTAATAGCTGTTGCCGTTTGCAGGTTTAAGTCCCATTAGCCTGGCCTGCGACACGATGAAATGCTGTGCAATTTCAAGCCCCGGTTCACCATTTTCCCTGCCCCTCAGATCAGGCGAAGCAAGAAATGAAATATAGGTTTGTAAATCATCGGACGTGATCACGTCATCTGGCGATATCTTCTTCTGCGAAGCTGCAGGAAGTATAATAAGTGTAAATATCACACTTATTATCAGTTTATTTATTGTGGCATTCATTTTACCTGAGTTATAATCTGAATATGGGCATTAAAGGTAAAAAAGATTTCTTAAACAGGTGTGGCAGAACCTGATTTATAATCTTAAATATTGAACTGAGCGGGAATTTTATAAATTTGCGGACTAATTCGGCTCGATGATGCAGGTCAGTATTTACTTCTGGATAGGATTCCACATCTTTATTTTTCTTATGCTTGCCCTTGATCTGGGAATTTTCAATAAGAAAGCACATAAGGTTCCTGTTAAAGAAGCGCTAATCTGGAGTTCAGTTTGGATAACGCTGGCTCTGTTGTTCAGTATATTCATTTCCAAAGAATTCGGAAAGGAGAGGGCTCTTGAGTTCCTTACGGGTTATGTCATTGAGTACTCGCTGAGTGTCGATAATATCTTCGTTTTTATCCTGATATTTTCATATTTCGCTGTAAAGGATGCATACCAGCACAGGATCCTTTTCTGGGGGATCGTTGGTGCTCTGGTGATGAGGGGGATATTCATCTTTGCCGGTGTTGCCCTAATTCACAGGTTCCACTGGATTGTGATAATCTTCGGCGGTTTCCTGGTCTTTACAGGCATAAAAATGATGCTTCAGAAAGAAATCCAGGTAGATCCGGGTAAGAACCCGCTTCTGCGTATGTTCAGGAAATTTATTCCTGTGACCGATGAACCGCATGGAGGTCGGCTGTTTATGAAGATCGATCACAAAACATATGCAACACCGCTTTTCCTGGTACTGCTGGTGATCGAATCATCGGACCTGATCTTCGCGGTGGATTCAATCCCTGCGATCCTCGCGATCAGCCGGGAGACTTTCATAGTATATACCTCCAACATCTTCGCGATCCTTGGATTGAGGTCTCTCTATTTCGCAGTCTCAGGAATTATGGTCTACTTCCGTTACCTCAAGGTGGGATTGTCATTTATCCTCACTTTTGTCGGATTTAAGATGCTTGCATCATTTTTTAATCTTGAAATACCGATATTCCTCTCCCTGGCGATCATTGTTACAATCCTCCTCATTTCAGTAATCGCATCAGTGTTGATCCCAAAGAAACAAAATTCTTAACCATCTGCCCTGCAGGCATCAATATTTTTCCGGAAAGTGTTATTTTTACAATGTCTGTAGAAAACACATGAGTATTTTCATTCAGGATCAAAGAGCAGAATAATGAACTCTAAGAATCAAAACCATGGCACTCCCTGGCCTTTTATAGTTCTCTTCTATGTTCTTGCATCCAGTTCTTTGGTTCTTGGTTTTATATACTATAAAAGCATTGAGAAGAACCTGCTGGCTGATACGATCGACCAGTTGTCAGCGATCGCTGATCTTAAGGTAAGACAGATTATGCAATGGCGGGACGAACGTCTGTCAGATGGAATTTTTCTGAGTGCAAATACGCCTCACGTCAGGCAGTTTTCCGGATTTATAAAAGATCCGGCTAACAAATCTCTTAAGGCCGACCTGCTCCGGAGCCTGAGATCATATACTGATAATTATGATTTCAGGAATGCCGTGCTGATTGACAAGTATCAGAATGTAAGGTTATTTTATCCTGATCAGGATACAATAATTGGCGACTATCTCAAGGAATTGCTTTCTGGTGTTATTGAAAAAGGGAAGGTGGTTATAACTGATATTCATCAGACCGGGAATGTAAGCTTTGTTCATCTTGATCTTATAGTACCCCTGAAGGGACCTGGTGTTAATGACAGCACTGTATTTGCTGCTCTCGTCTTAAGGATAGATCCAAACAAAATCCTTTACCCGATTTTGCAATCATGGCCGGTTGTAAGCAGAACTGCAGAAGCTCTCCTGATTCATGTTGAAGGTGAAGAGGTTGTTTATCTTAATAAGCTCCGGCATGCTGAGGATATCGAACTGGCTTTAAGAAAACCGCTTACCCGGCAGAATCTTTCTGCTGTAATGGCTGTTCAGGGAATTATGGAAACAACAGATGCCATAGACTATCGTGGTGTTCCTGTGCTGGCAGCCATGAAAAAAGTGCCCGGGACACCATGGTTTCTGATAGCCAAAATTGACAGGGAAGAAGCTTATTCCCAGTTATATAACAGCAGGGGGCAGGTTATTTTAATAACTGTCATGTTTATTTTAATGTCAGGATTCTTCTTAGGCTTCCTCTGGCGCAGACAGCGGATCAGGTTTTACAAGGACAGGTATGAGTCTGAACGCGAAAGAATGGCCCTGGTAAAACATTTTGATTATATCCTCAAGAATGCAAATGATATTATTCTTCTCGTGGATAAGGATTTTATTATTGTGGAGGCGAATGATAAAGCTTGCGAGACATACCAGTTTGACCGCCAGGAGCTGATCGGTAAAAATGCAAATCAGCTCCGCTCCCAATTTACCGGAAGGATAGGAAATGATTATCAGATACTTGGCGATGCCGGGCACCTGACTTATGAAACTGTGCACAGGAGAAAGGATGGTACGGAATTCCCCATAGAGATAAGTGCCCGCAGAGTCGAGATTGAGGGAATTCCTTACTACCAGTCGATTGGGCGTGACATTACGGAACGGAAGATCGCTGAAGAAATCCTTAGGGAGAGTGAGGAGAAATTCAGGAAGGTTTTTGAAGAGAGTCCCTTTAGCATGGTGATGACGGGAAAGGACATGGGAATTATCAGTGTAAATACGGCTTTCTGCAATTTGCTTGGCTATGGCGAAGAAGAACTCCTTGGACTGACATTCAGGAATTTCACGCATCCTGAACATATTTCACAGGATGAACTGAATATTTTACGTCTTGTAAAGCAGGAAATACCGGTTTACCATACCGAAAAACGGTATATCAGGAAAGACGGTTCGGTCATCTGGGGGTCAACAACAGTTAACATAATCAGGAATACCAGGGGAGAGGCTGTCCTTTATTTTGCAATGATTGAGGATATTACAGCCCGGCGAAAAGCTGAAACTGAGCTTATATCCGCCAAGGAAAAAGCAGAGGAGAGCGACAGGCTCAAAACGGCATTCCTGCATAATGTATCGCATGAGATACGTACGCCGATGAATGCTATCCTGGGATTCTCTTCCCTTTTAAACGAAACGGGTATTAACGCGGATGAACAGAAACAGTTTGTGGATGTGATATTCCAGAGCGGAAATCAGCTTCTCTCTATCATAAATGATATTGTAGATCTTGCAAGTATTGAAAGCGGCCAGGTGAAGCTGAATATGAGAGAAATAAACCTTAATTCAGAATTAAGGAAGCTGAGCGAACAATTCGGATATAAGCAAAAACCCCAGGATATCACGCTCATCCTTGATACTCCGTTTCCGGATAAAAATGCTCACATCACTACCGATGGTACAAAGCTTATCCAGATCCTTTCGAACCTGATCAATAATGCCTTCAAGTTTACGAAGAAGGGAAGGATCACCTTCGGATATTCTCAGAAAGAAAACTGCCTGGAGTTCTTTGTCAGGGACACGGGAGTGGGCATTGCACCTGAACATCAGAAAAAAGTATTTGACAGGTTTTACCAGGTTGACAGCGCAGTTTCGAGACATTATTCCGGAACCGGTCTGGGACTTTCTATCTGCAGGGCCTATGTTGAACTTCTCGGAGGCACAATCTGGTTAACCTCACAACCAGGGGAAGGAAGTGTTTTCAAATTCACACTTCCTTACAAAAAAAAGGAGGGTGAATAAGTCCACCCTCCCCGTATCAGGAATTAAAAAGGTATAGATTACATTAGTATCTGTCTTGCATATTTAACGCAGCTCTTCACTTCTTTTACTGATGTGGACCATGGTTTTACCGGGTATTCCAGCTCAATATCGCAATAGATCGGCCATTTGTTCTCCTTAATGAGGAGCAGCACATCTTCGATCGGCATTTCACCCTGTCCCCAAACCTGGTTTTCATTGGCAGGAGTGGTATTCGGTCCGGTTTTGTCCTTAAGGTGGACACTGAATATCCTGTCGTGATACTTTTCAATGATGGTATTGGGATGTATTCCTGTTGATCCATAGAAATGACCGGCATCAAAATTCATCATAACCGCAGGTGAAATTGAAAGAAATGTGTCATAAGTGAAACCTGGCTCTGCAAACTGCATATGATTGTGGAAGATAGCATACATGCCGTGCTTTTCAGCAAATGGAGCCATTCTTTTAACCGACTCTTCACCTATTTCATCGGTAACACCCTTTGCACCCATGGCTTTTGCAGCCTTGAAAGCATAATCAAGTTCTTCATCCGACCAGCGGGCAGGAGAGAATTTGACGATATGGATATTTATCCCGGCGTCGTTGAACATCTTGCCGACCTCTTCAAATTTTGACATTGGCAGGGAGAGACGCCATTCTTTGAGGGTCTGGTTGTATTTATCCACTTCAGCCTGCATTTCCGGGGTCATTTCAAATCTTCTCCCCATCCCGGCCGGAGGAGCACCGGCAGGGGACGCACCCTGTGCAGGACCAGCACCCTGAGGCGGAGCTGCAGGAGGAGTTGCAGGAGGTGCAGGCTGTTGCTGAGGAGGAGCGCCGGTAGGAGGAGTACCGGGACCCTGGGGAGAACCAGGACCTTGGGGCGCGCCCTGCATGGCAGCTCTGAGTCTTCTCATTGGATTTTCAGGAGCGCCGAGATAAGTTTCAACGTCAGTGCTCATAAGCTCTATTGAGGTTATTCCGCTCTCCTTGCAATACTTGAGAATGTTTTCAACACCGCCGGGCATGTCGCGCCAGCTGTATGTAATGACACCAATCTGGACGCCTCCGAAGTTGGAGCCAGATTCCTTTGTACTGGTGCATGAGAACAGCACAGGGATCAGTATCAAAGCTGTGAATAAGATCTTTTTGTTCATTTTTCTATTGCTTAATGATTTAGTTATTTAGCTGATTTATAAAGACCAACCGCTGCGGTATTCGTAGTGGAACAGTTTATCGGCCTCAGGCAGATTGGTGATCTTAAGGTTAACAGGATCATACTCGAGTGTGATATTTGCCCTCTGGTTAAGCACTGCGATATTCGTCAGCAGCATTATTTCGGTTACTTTGGCAGCTATCGAGAAATCGTTGCAAGATTTCTTTCCGTTTTTGATCGCATCAATCCAGTCCTCGAAAATGTTGCCGGTGCGCGGGAGCCATGGATCGGGACCCGTGAATGATTTGTCGGCCGGTATCAGTTCAGGCATTGCACCATGACTGCCATGGGCAATAATACCTTTGTCACCATAGTAAGTAGCATCTCTCATTGCCCTTCCGGCTTCCAATCCCTCAGGACGTGGAGGTCTCAGACCGCCGTCGCACCAGGTAACTTTTACGGGAGGCATGAAGCCTCTTGCAGGGAATTCGTATGTAACAAGTTCACACAGAGGCATATAGTCAGTGCTGTAGGGTGCGCTTGTAGCATGTATTTTAGTCGGATACCCAAGATTGAGCGCCCATATAGGAGCATCAAAAATATGAGCTCCCATATCGCCCATTGCACCCGTACCATAGTCCCACAATCCTCTCCAGTTAAAGTGAAAGGCTTCAGGATTATAGGGTTTTTCAGGAGCTGGTCCGAGCCATACATCATAATTGACATCTTTCGGAGGTGTAACGCCTGCAGGTCGTTTCATGTCGCCCTGCGGCCAGAACCCCATAGGGCGGTTGGTTGAGAGCTGTACTTCCCTGACACGGCCGATAACATCGCCCTGTATCCATTCAACTGTCCTGCGTGTTCCTTCAGTGGCATGTCCCTGGTTACCCATCTGTGATACCACTCCGGTCTCCTTTGCTATTTCTGCAAGTTTGCGGCATTCCTGGATGGTCTTTGCGAGGGGTTTTTCGACATAAACATGCTTCTTTGCCCGCATGAAAGCTGCTGCAATAGGAGCGTGATTATGGTCGGGGGTCCCTATGACAACTGCATCGATTGATTTCTCCTTATCGAGCATTTCGCGCCAGTCGGTGTAGACCTTTGCTTTGGGATAACCCTTGATTATGTGTCCTGCATAATTGTGATCCACATCGCAGATTGCATAGATATTTGCAAGCTTGATTACATTTCCCTGTCCAGCTGCTCCCATCTGCATGGTTGCATTAGTGTCGGGCTGTCCCGGGCGTCCGCCGCCCTGTGCCTGCATGCGTTTCATCATCTCAGCCCTGCGGGCTTCCTGGGCTGCGATTTGCTCCTTGGTCAGGGGAGTGCCGTTGCTGTTTCTCTGTGGCCTGACGATAGGCACATCGGGTGAGCATATCTGCTGGATATCGCCGCCACCCTGGCTTCCTACGCCTATTCCCGCAACGTTGATCATGTCGCTAGGGGCTGTGTACCCTTTACCGCCCATCACCGATCGCGGGATCACGGTGAATGCGGCAGCAGCTGCGGCAGTTGTTCCCAGAAAATTCCTTCTTGAAAGGTTTTTTGGATTTTTTTTGAAGAGGTTTTCCTTACTCATAAGTGGAGATTTAAATTGGTTGATAATCAGAAGCTGGTTTTAATGATACAAAACAGGCGATATAAAAATATCTGTTTTAATGATAGTCTGACAGCGTTTAACATTATTTAAGAGAATACGGATAAAGAATTCGTTATCAGGTTATGAATTACAGACAATTCATAATGATGTTTTATTCATTTTGGAGAGGTGATGCTTTGAACCAGACTTAATCAAAGATTCGATTCTTCCCTCAATGACAATATTTATTCTGTCATTCCGATCGAAACCGATCCCGAGTACTCGGGATAGTGAGGAATCTCCTGCTTTACCAGGTGTTTACTAAAAAGATGTGTATAAAGATCAGACAAGAGACCAGGGTCTTCCGGGGGAAGAGGATCCTTTTGACTTTCTGTTGTGTTTCAGGAGCCTGTCCTCAATGTCAGATGAATACCCGATATAATACTTATCGAGTTTTTCAGAGTAAATAATATAAACAGAAAACATCAGCGAGGAATATCCTTCAAGGATAATATCGTGGGGGTTGACGGATTCGAACCGCCGACCCTCTGCTTGTAAGGCAGATGCTCTGAACCAGCTGAGCTAAACCCCCTTAAATTGCGACTGCAAATATAGCCTCATTTTTCATTTATGCAAAATAATCTTAAAAGCTTCCGGTTGTTTTTATTACCGACAGAAGGTTATAATTCTGTCAAATAATAATATGCGCTAATCAGGCAAAAATGTCCGTTGGTCAAAAGAAGCAACAGTAAAAATGGTCTCACATGCCCATTCGAAGGGGTTTTAAGTTCAACATAACAAGTGAGTTGCAGGAAGCAACCAAAACAGCTATTGAAAAGTCTTGTTAAAGTGTTCAAAACACGTGAAAAATAACGCGTTAGAGGTGTTTAAAATTTACATATATTCACCCCATAAAATGAATTGAGCAAATGAACTCTGCAGCTCGAAAGGGAGAATTATATACTGCAGAATCATATTTGGTTGATATACTGACTGATAGACAAGTTTTGAAAATTTGAACCTGATCATATATGGAAGCCAGAAATCCTTTTTCAAGTATGAAGAAATTCCCCTTCCGTGAGTGTAAATTCTTTCCACATCAGATTGAGTTTACGGGTCGTCTCTTCCAGTCCTGGCTTATTCAGGATTTAAAAAAATACCTTAAATCACTGTACTCACTGGCTCTTTTATTCATTGTATCAGTATCACTGTCAGGTCAGGTTTCAGGTGATTATCAGACAACAGGTTCGGGAAACTGGAGCAATAATGCTATATGGGAGGTACATAACGGAACATCATGGAATCCCTGCGGTGCATTAGATTACCCGGGTGCAGCTGCCGGTACGCAAACTGTTAATATCAGGAATGGTCACACGGTGACAATGGATGTTAGTCCGTTAACTATCGGTGCACTGACATTTGCAAATAACTCTACGGCTTCTGGTTTAGTTATAAATGGACAGACACTTAGTATAACAGGAGCTGTTACATTTGGTGCTCCTACTGCAAACCCCGGCGACCAGACTATAACACTTGGAACAGGTACGATAAACTGTGCATCAATATCTATGCCTTCAACCGGGAATGCCGGCTGGGACTTACTCATAACCGGGAGTGACGGGATTATTAATGCTACCGGAAATATAATAATGACAGGTGGTTCTGACAGAAATAATATAGTTTTTTCAGGTGCAGGAGTAATAAATGTAGGGGGACATTTCACCGGGGGAGGTTTTACCTGCGGAACCAGCACTGTTAATTATAATGGTGGTACTCAGAATATTGGGCCTTATACCTACTATAACCTGACAATCTCCGGAACGGATAATAACAAAACGCTTCAGGGAAGTATTATAATTGGTGGCACCCTGGCAGTAAATGCAGGTACTCTTGATTTCAGCAACTTTGGTGTAAGGACCGTGTCTGTTGCGGGAAATTTAAGCGGTACAGGTGCAATTGATATGGCTTCCGGAGGATCATTGGCCCATCAGATGACTCTGAATGGGGCAAGTAACTCAATCGGTAATTTCATTTGCGGTTCAGGTACTGTTATATACAGTGGAAATGTAGCCCAGCAGATATTCGGAGGCACTTATTACAATCTGACCACACAGACCAATAACCAGGTAAGAACAATACAGGGTGATATTGTCGTAAATAATAATCTTACTATAACACTGGGTACTTTTGATTTTGGGAACAGTGTTGCAAGAAATGTAATCGTTTCCGAGAATCTCAGTGGAGCAGGAGCTATTGACATGAGTGGAGGAGTAATGGCCCACAGCCTGACTCTTGATGGCGTAAGTAACAGCATCGGAACATTTACAACCACAGATGGTTCAGGCAGTACGGTAAACTATACGCGCATCGGCGACCAGGGGGTATTTGTCAGCACAAGGTACCAGAACTTAAATATCGGTGGTGGATTTGGCGGCATTAAAACATTTAGTGCCGGATCGCCTGTTACGATAAACGGCAATCTCGATGTTGCAGCCGGGACAACCCTGGCATATAACGCTGCGGCCGCCAGAACCTTAAATGTAACTGGCAACCTTTCAGGTGATGGTACTATCGATATGAGCTCAGGCAGCTTTGGTCATACTTTAAATCTGGGTGGTTCTCTAAATTATATAGGTGCCCTGACTACAGCACCCGGTATTGCCAGTGCTGTTAACTATAACAGGAAC